>OZ240677.1:1485267-2970534 GCA_965198885.1 uncultured Granulicella sp.
AACGTCTGAGGAAGGCCGAGACATTCCCTCAGCGGCTAAAGCCGCGTTTCAACGGTGTGGCTTATGGCGGGACTGAAGTCCCGCCCTTTCAAAGATTGGGGATGATGCGGCGGTCTCTTGGCCTTTCACTTGCCGCAACCTTGGCGCTGGATGGGGCGGCGGGGCTGGGTGCGCGGGCAGAGGCGCCGGGGAAGCATGCGATGGTGGTGTCGATTCACCATGATGCGGCGGATGCGGGGCTGGAGATTTTGAGGGAAGGCGGGAATGCCGTGGATGCGGCGGTGGCGGTGGGGTTTGCGCTGGCGGTGGTGCTGCCGAATGCGGGGAACCTGGGGGGCGGCGGGTTCATGCTGGTGCGGGATCACACCGGGGCCGCGCATTTCCTAGACTTCAGGGAGCGGGCGCCGGGTGCGGCTACGGCGGATATGTATCTCGACGCGGAGAAGCATGTGGTGCCGGGGCTTTCGACGCTGGGGTATAAGGCGATTGGGGTGCCGGGGTCTGTGGCGGGATTTGCGTATGCGCAGAAGCACTTCGGCAAGCTGACGTTGAAGCAGGATATGGCTCCGGCGATCCGGCTGGCGACGGAGGGGTATGTGCTGAGCGCGGAGGAGGCTCGGGGGCTGCATGCGGCGAATCTGTCGAAGTTTCCGGAGTCGGTGCGGATCTTTCAGAATGGGGGCAAGTTCTATAACGCGGGGGATAGGTTCAAGCAGCCGGAGCTGGCGAGAACGCTGGAGCGGCTGGCGGCGAATCCGGACGAGTTTTATCACGGGAAGATGGCGAAGGAGCTGGCTGACTCTGTGAGTTCGCATGGGGGACTGCTGACTGAAGCGGATTTGGCGGCGTATGCGGTGGTGGATCGGAATCCGCTGGTGGGGAGCTACTCGGCGGGCGGGCATGCGTATCAGGTGGTGACTTCGCCGCCGCCAAGTTCGGGTGGGATTGTGCTGCTGGAGACGCTGAATATGTTGAGCGGGGTGGATCTGCCGAAGCTGGGCGGGGACCGGAGTGAGGCGCAGGTGCACTGGATCGCGGAGGCGTTTCGGCGGGCGTACATGGATCGGGCGGAGTATCTGGGGGATCCGGATTACAGCACGATGCCGCTCAAGCAGATGGAGGAGCCGGCGTATGCGGCGGCGTGGCGGAAGGGGATCGATCCGGTGAAGCCTACGGCGAGTGCGGAGCTGGTGCGGCCGAGGGGATTTCTGCCTCCGCCGCCGGCTATGGGACCGGCGGTGAAGGAGTCGACGCAGACGACGCATTTCTCGGTGGTGGATGGGGATGGGAATGCGGTGGCTACAACGTATACGCTGAACGGGCTGTTTGGGTGTGGGGCTACGGCGGAGGGGTTGGGGTTTCTGCTGAACAACGAGATGGATGACTTTTCGTCGAAGCCGGGCTCGCCGAATATGTTTGGGCTGGTGCAGGGGCCGGCGAATGCGATTGCGCCGGGGCATCGGCCGCTTTCCAGCATGACGCCGACGATGGTGATTGAGAACGGGAAGTTGCGGCTGGTGCTGGGATCGCCGGGTGGGTCGACGATTATTACGACGGTGACGAACGATCTGCTGAGCATCCTGGTGAATGGGCTGGGAGTGCAGGCGGCGGCGGATGCTCCGCGGTTTCATCATCAGTACCTGCCGGATGTGCTGGATGTGGAGAAGGCGTTTCCGATGGGGACGGTGGAGGAGTTGCGGGGGGTTGGGTATAAGGTCAATCGCGCGAATGAGGCGGATGAGAAGAATCCCGGGGTGTGGGGGGATAGTGAGTTGATTGAGGTCGACCCAAAGACGGGGGAGCTGCAGGGCGGGCAGGATCATCGACACTCTTTTGGGAAGATTGCTCGTTACTGATTGGAAGATGGAAAGGCTTGTCCTGCCGGACGGGCCCGCTGCGCGCGGAGCGGTCACTTCGTGACAGGTATTGGTTGACGTGAAGGGGGAAGCTCGGGGGTCCGAGCGTTGCTCGGCACGTGCCGGACAACGTCCGGACCTGTACCGTTACTCTGCCGAGACCAGATCACACGTCACGAAGTGACCGCGCGACGCGTAGTCGGCCCGTCCGGCAGGACACGTATTAGGCTGGAAGGATGATTTACGGTCTTTCGACGCATGTCTTTCTGCCGCAGCGGCTCGATCCGGGATTGCTGGATGCGCTGCTCAAGGGTGGGGCGCAGACGATTGAGGTGTTTGCGGCGCGGTATCACTTCGACTACACGGATCGAGGGCAGGTGCGGGAGGTTGCCGGGTGGTTTCGGGATTCGGGTGTAACCGCGAGTTTGCATCAGCCGTTGACGGCGGACGAGACGTACTCGCGGCATGCGGGGCCTTCGCTGAACCTGATCGAGCGGGATAAGGGCAAGCGGATCGAGGCGATGGAAGAGGTGAAGCGGGCGCTGGAGTCGGCGGAGCAGATTCCGTTTCAGAGCTGCGTGCTGCACCTGGGAATGTCAGGGGGGATGAAGGGTGACACGTGGGATGAACGGGCGCTGGAATACTGTTTGACGGCGGTGGATCATCTGAAGGCGTTTGCCGCGCCGTTGGGTGTGACGCTGCTGCTCGAGAACCTGCAGAACGAGGTGACGACGCCGGAACATCTGCTGGAGATTTTGCGGATTGGACACTTTGACCGAGTGGGCGTGTGCCTGGATGTGGGGCATGCCCACCTGAGCGATGGCGGTATCTCGGAGGCGGTTGAGGTGCTGCGGGATCGGGTGCTGGAGGTGCATGTGCATGACAATCATGGGCCGGATCATGGGGGGACGGATGAGCATCTTTGGCCGGGGGCGGGGACGATCGAGTGGGGGACGGTTTGGCCGTTGCTTGGGGGTTTGCGGGAGGATGTGCGGGGGGTGCTGGAGATTGGGCATGATCCGGCGGCTACCGCTGAGGATGTGACTCGGCGGGCGGTGGAGGTGGCGGGGGAACGGCGACGGGTTTTGGAGGAGGCAAGCGGTTCGCAGCGGCAGGGCTTAGTGAGAGACTAGAGGGATGGACTCGAGCGTGGATACTGCGATGGATGCGGGCATGAAGGTGGCGGGGCAGGTGGCTCAACAATCGGCTCGGATCAGTGAGCTTGCGGGGTTTGAGGGGCAGGTGGTAACGATCCAGGGGTGGCTCTATAACCTGCGGGCTTCGGGCAAGCTGCTGTTTCCCATCTTCCGCGATGGGACGGGGACCATCCAGGGGATTGTGCCGAAGGCGGCGGTGCCGGAAGAGCTGTTCGAGACGTTGAAGAATCTTACGCTGGAATCGAGCGTGGAGGTCACGGGTAAGGTGCGGGCGGATGTTCGGGCGCCTTCGGGGTTTGAGCTGGATATCGAGGGGTTGAGGGTGGTGCAGCGGGTGCCGGATGAGACGCCGTTTCCGATTTCGCTGAAAGAGCATGGCGTCGATTTCCTCATGGAGCACAGGCATCTGTGGCTGAGGACGCCGCGGCAGAGTGCGATCCTGCGGGTGCGTGCGACGATCATGCGGGCGGCGGCGCAGTACTTCGACGATCACGGATTTGTACGGACCGATCCGCCTATCCTGACGCCGAACGCGTGCGAGGGGACGAGCGAGTTGTTCGAGATGAAGTACTTCGACGACGATATGGCGTACCTGACGCAGAGCGGGCAGCTGTATATCGAGGCAACGGCGCTGGCGCTGGGCAAGGTGTATTCGTTCGGGCCTACGTTCCGGGCTGAGAAGTCGAAGACACGGCGGCACCTGACTGAATTTTGGATGGTCGAGCCGGAGATGGCTTACGCGGGGCTGCCGGAGTTGCTGGAACTGGCGGAGAAGTATCTGAGCTTTATCGTGGCGGAGGTGCTGAAGAAGCATCGCGGGGATCTGAAGGTGATTGGGCGGGATGACGCGCAGGTCGCCAAGCTGGAAAACATTCAGGCGCCGTTTCCGCGGCTCAGCTATGACGATGCGCACGCAATGCTGGTGGAGGCGCATGCGAAGGGGCTGGTCGAGACGCTGCACAAAGATGGCGATGACTTTGGGTCGCCGGATGAGACGTATCTTTCGAATCAGTTCGATCGTCCGGTGATGGTGCATCGGTATCCGGTGGCGATCAAGGCGTTTTATATGCAGCCTGATCCGGAGGATCCGACGAAGGCGTTGTGCGTGGATGTGTTGGCGCCGGAGGGATATGGGGAGATCATCGGCGGGTCGCAGCGCGTGGATGACTATGACTTGTTGCTGAAGCGGATCAACGAGCATGGGCTTCCGGTGGCGGCTTTCCAGTGGTATCTCGATCTGCGGAGATATGGGAGTGTGCCGCATGGCGGATTCGGGATGGGGATCGAGCGGGTGGTGGCGTGGATCTGTGGGCTGGATCACGTGCGGGAGACGATTCCGTTTGCGCGGACGCTGAACCGGATCTATCCGTAGTCCGCTCCATGGATGCGGCACGTAGAATCGGTGCAAGAGTTCCTGCCCTTGAATAACATTGTCCCGTCTGAGAGTGCGCTGAGTACGGTTGAGCCGCGGCTTCGCGCGATGGTGGACGCGCTGCCGGCGTACATCGCGTATGTCGATACGGAACTGCGTTATACGATGGTGAACCGCACGTATGAGGAGTGGTTCGGGCGGCCCGCATCCGAGATGCTGGGACGCACCGTGGGCGAGGTTCTGGGCGACTCGTTGCGCAACGTGCAAGAGCATCTGAAGGCTGCGCTGAAGGGCGAGACGCAGAGGTTTGAGGCGCGGCTGCGCACCGTTACCGGGGATCGTGTGCTGTTTGTGGTTCATCTCCCGGACCGGGACGAGACCGGCGCGATTCGTGGGGTGATCATCCATGGGCATGACGTCACCGACCGGGTTCTGGCGGAGGAGCAGCTTCGCCTGAGCGAAGAACGTCTGCGGCTCGCGCTGTCCGCGGCGGATGGGGTGGGGACGTGGGACTGGGATGTGACCGCCGATCTGGTGCGGGCCGATCCGACCTTTGCCCGGCTCTATGGCGTTCCGTTGAGTCGCGCGGCGATCGGTGCGCCGATTGCCGCGTTCACTCGCAACATCCATCCTGAGGATGCGGAGCGGGTCGGCGAGGCCATCGCGCGGACGGTTGAGGCGTGCGGCGATTTCGCGGCCGAGTACAGGCTGCTGATGGAGGATGGCACGGTCCGGTGGGTCTTCGCGCGCGGCCGCTGCACGTTGGCGGAGAACGGGATCAGCCATCGGTTTCCGGGAGTCGTGATCGACATCACGGCACGCAAGCAAGGGGAAGAGGCTCTGCTGCAGACGGAGAAGCTGGCCGCGGTGGGCAGGCTTGCGTCCAGCATCGCGCATGAGATCAACAATCCGCTGGAGTCTGTGGTCAACCTGCTCTACCTGATTGAAAGCTCCTCCACGGAGACGGAGACGCGCACGTATGCACATGTGGCCCAGGATGAACTGGCGCGGGTGAGTCAGATTGTGACCCAGACGCTGCGTTTCTTCAAACAGTCCACGCTGCCGAGCGTGATCCGTCCGGCGGAGTTGATCGACTCGATCGTCACGCTGTACCGGGGACGCCTGGCCAACTCCGCGATCGAGGTCAAGCTGGAGATCCGGGACGAGGCGTCCGGGCTGCTGTGCGAGGGCGAGGTGCGGCAGATCCTGAACAACCTCGTGGGCAATGCCATCGACGCGATGCGTGAGCACGGCGGCCAGCTCACCCTCCGGGCGCGTGGAGTCAGCGATGAGAGGAATGGCGGGAAAGGCGTTCGGCTTATCGTCGCGGACACCGGAACCGGCATGGGCCGGGAGACATTGAACCACATCTTTGAACCCTTCTTCACCACCAAAGGCGCGAGGGGCACAGGGCTCGGCTTATGGGTGAGCAAGCAGCTCAGTGAGAAGAACCATGGGCGGCTGAGGGTCCGCTCGAGCATCGATCCCAGGCGTCATGGAACTGTGTTCTCGCTGTTCCTGCCGTATGTGAGTGCAGAGTCAGTGGCGAGTTGAGCCTGTGACGGCTTGCCTCGATGAGGTTCCGGCCCTTACGCGGCGTGAGTGTCTAGGGTTTGGTGAGCTTGATCTCGAAGATGGTGGGCCACTGTTTGCCGGTAACGAAGAGGCGGTCGCGGGCGGAGTCGTAGGCGATGCCGTTGAGGACGGACTCGGCATCGATCTTCTGGCCGGCGGGCAGGATGCCGGTGAGATCGATCCAGCCGAGGATATGGCCGTCTTTGGGATCGATTCGGGCGATGCGGTCTGAGTGCCAGACGTTGGCGTAGATCTCACCTTTGACGTATTCGAGCTCGTTGAGCTGGGTGATGGCTTTCGGGCCTTCGTGGACGACGATGTAGCGGGTCTGGGTGAAGGTGGCGGGATCGCGGAAACGGAGGGTGGCGGTGCCGTCGGAGGTGACGATCTCCTTGGCGGTGCGGGTCATGCCCCAGCCCTCGCCCGAGTAAGAGAACTGGCCGGTGCGTTTGAGGGTGGCGCGGTCGTAGAGGAAGCAGATGTGGGTTTGCCAGGTCCATTGATAGAGGCTGGGGCCGAAGTCGATGATGCCTTCACCGAAGTACTCGGAGGGGAGATCGATTTCGTGGGCGACTTTCCCGGTTTCGGGTTCGGTGACGAGCAGGGCGGAGTGGCCGGTCAGGCCGGTGCCTTCATAGAAGAGGCCGTTAAGGAAGAAGAGGCCTTCGGTGTAGCTGGAGGTGGCGTGCGGGTAGCGTGCGACGATCTTGTAGCCGTAGACGGGTGCCGGCGGCTGGGCTCGGCAGCCGAGGGGAACGAAGAGGGCGAGCAAGAGGGCGAAGAGGGGTAGCCGGGAGAGATACGGACGCATGGTCGTACCAAGGTATCGCACGGGGAGCTCGGCGACGAGCGAGCGCGGGAATTCTGTGAACTCCCTAATGGTCGTAGACGTTTACAACTCCCGGGATGCGTTCAGGCCTGACCTGCGAGCGGGGTATGGCCGATAAGGCAGAAGCCGACGCAACCCACCGCGTGGCAAGTAGACGATCCGACTTGAGAAGGCGTGTGACGTCTTGGGCCCAGAAGAAGAGAACGATACGAGGACGGGTGTGGGATTTCTAAGCTCAATATGGCTCAGGCAGAGGCCTCAGGAAGAGGTCGCTGCACTTTGTGTTCCGGCTAAGCCGGAGGGCAAGGCGGAGTCTACGGAGCATCGGCGGTTTATTGCACGGCAACCGATCTTCGATGCGCGCAAGAAGGTCTTCAGCTACGAGCTGCTGGCGCGGTCGGGGTGGGAGAACCGGTTTTCCGGGGATTCGGACGCAGCGACGCGCAAGATGATCTTCGATGGGGCGCTTTACGGCTTTCAGGGGCTGACGGGCGGGCGGCCGGCCTTCATCAACTGCACCCGCGAGTCGCTGGTGGAGGGGCTGGTGACGCTGCTGCCGCCGGGAACCGTGCTGGAGGTGCTGGAGACGATCGAGCCGGATGTTGAGGTGGTGGAGGCATGCCGAAGGTTCAAGAAGATGGGATATCAGATTGCGCTGGACGATTTCCGGATGGCTGCGGGCATCGAGGCGCTGGTGGAGCTGGCGGACTACATCAAGGTGGACTTCCGGTTGTCGGACAAGGAAGAGCGGCGGAAGATTCTGGCGTTCGTGAAGGGGAGCAAGGCCACGCTGATCGCCGAGAAGGTGGAGACGGAAGAGGAGTACAGGACCGCTACGCAGGAAGGTTTCGACCTGTTTCAAGGCTACTTCTTCTGTCATCCGACGGTGTTTTCTTCAACCCGCGCGCCGGGCAATGGGGGGAATTATCTGCAGCTCTTCTCCGCGGTAAGCCAGAAGGAGCTGAACTTCCGTCATCTGACCGAGCTGGTCGAGGCTGAGGTAACGATCTGCTATCAATTGCTGCGGCTGGTGAACTCCGCGGCCTATGGGCTGAACCTGACGGTGACCTCTGTCCATAATGCGCTGGTGATTGTGGGGGAGGAGCAGTTCCGCAAGCTGGTGTTGAACACGATTGCGGTGGAGACGTGCAAACGGCATCCGGACGCGCTGCTGATCCGGGTGCTGCACCGGGCTCGGTTCCTAGAGCTGATGAGTCCTTACACGGGCGAGAATCGGCAGGAGCAGTACATGTTCGGCCTGTTGACGTTGATGGGGGTGATGCTGGGCATGCCGCTCGAAGAGGCGATTCAGGCGATGCCTCTGCGAGATGAGGTCAAGCGAGGGCTGCGCGGCGAAGCGAACAACGTGACCGCGGCGCTGCGGCTGCTGGAGCGCTTTGAAGAGGGAGACTGGGTGAGCTGTCTGGCGCAATGCGAGCTGCTGAAGATCAGCGAGAACCAACTGACGTTGATCTATGAGGAAGCGACGCAGTGGGCGGAGCAGTCGGCGAGCACCAAGGATCAACCGAAGCAGTAAAGCGGTGGGGGATCGACATCCCCGCCTGTATGCTGAGCCCTGACAAGGGGGCGGGCTGGTTTGAGTCTCAGCTTTTTGCCGGGGAGCCGGGTGATAGTTTAGTCAAAGCTTCGCATCCATCTTGCCAGGACGTCCTGTTGCCAAATTATGCTTTTATCCGCGAAGTAGGGGCGGCGCGCTGGGCGTGGCGGACAGCGATCCGGCAGATGCATAAGCGGATTTTGCGGGATGAGCACGGAATGCGGCTGCCTACGGGTGAGTGGATGGCGCTGCCGTTCGAGAGCCGGTTTGCGTCGGAAGCCTTTGTGACAGGGGCGGATGTGGACTGGGGGAGCGAACGACTGCTCGCGTCCCTGCTGAGTGGCACCGGCGTGATGCTGGATGTGGGGGCAAATATTGGGTACTACAGCTTGTACATGCTGCCGCGGGTGCGAGCGGTGTATAGCTTTGAACCCGATCCGCGGGCGCTGAAGGGATTGAAGAAGAACGTCGGGAGCAACGGAAAGGTAGAGATTGTGGCATGTGCGGTGGGGGCGGTGCCAGGGCGAGCGACGTTTGTGCTGGATGAGAATGCGGAGAGGTCGCATCTTGCTTCTGAAGACGCGGGTGGTGCGGGAACGATCGAGGTGGAGGTGACGACGATCGACGCGTTTGTGAAGGAGCGTGGGGTCCGGGTGGAGGCGATCAAGATCGATGCGGAAGGCCACGATACCGAGGTGCTGGAAGGGGCGCTGGGAACGCTGACGGGGCAAAGACCGCTGGTGCTGACCGAAGCAGAGCCAGGGGAGACGCTGTTTCGAATCGCCGCTGAAGTGGGATATCGGGTGTTTGCCTTTGTGCGGGAGCGGGAGTCTCGGCGGCGGCGGTTCACGGAGCTTGAGGCGGAGGTGCCGGTTGCGGGCGAGACGAAGATGCTGTTCCTGGTTGCGGGGGAGACGGCGAAGCGGGTGCTGGAGGCGGTGGAGCGGAGCTGAGCGGGTTGGCCGTATAATTTAGGTTCTATCCCACTTGCCTGTGCTGGGGTCTGACGTAAGAGACCTGCGGCTGGGCGGCGTATTTTAAGAAGGTTCCGATGCCCGAACACATCAAAGCCAAGCTTGCCGAAGAGATTAAGGCGCTTGAGTATGAACTGACCACCGAGTTACCGGCCGAGATCAAGAAGGCGGTCGCACTGGGAGACTTGAGCGAAAACGCGGAGTATCACAGCGCCAAGCAGCGGCAGGAGTTTGTGAACGCCCGTCTGGGCCAGTTGAAGAAGCGTATGGGCGAACTGGCGATGGTCAACCTGGCGAACATCCCGCATGACCGGGCCGGCTTTGGATCGCGGGTGACGGTGTTCGACTCGACCAAGGATGAAGAACTTGTGTATGAGCTGGTGACGAGCGAGGAGTCGGATGTATCGAAGGGGCTGATCTCGACTACGTCGCCGATCGGGCGCGCGCTGCTGGGTAAGGTGGTGGGCGATGTTGCCGTTGTGACCACGCCGAACGGCAAGCGCGAGCTGGAGCTACTGAAACTGAAGACGATTCACGATATTGCGAGCGAGACGGAGGCGGCCGCGGTCGCTGCTGGAAGCGCGAAGGAGTAAGCGGATGCTGGGACAGGCGCCTGTAATTGGATTTGTGCCGGTGAAGGATCTTGTTGCCGCGGAGACGTTTTATCGCGGTGCGCTGGGGCTGACAGTCGAGCATAATGACGGCTTTGCGCTGGTGCTGCGCGGGGCGTGCGGCATGATGATCCGACTGGTGACGATGCCGGGGATGGTGGCGCAACAGCATACGATTCTTGGCTGGGAGGTTCCGAATCTCCATGCCACAGTGAAGGAGCTTCGGGCGGCGGGGATTGAGCCGAAGAAGTATCCGGGGTTCGAGCAGGATGAGGATGGAGTGTGGACGGCGCCGGATGGGAGCGAGGTGGCGTGGTTCAACGATCCGTTTAAGAATGTGCTTTCGATATCGCGGCATGCTCCGGTGGTGGAAGAGGCAGTTGGGGAATGACCTGGACGAGCGCGTTTGGCCGGGGCAGCGGATGGCTGCTGCAGAAGATCGTCAATGGACTGGCGATCAGCAAGATCTCTCCGAATGCGCTGACGTTTATTGGTTTGCTGATCAATGTGGTGGCTGCGTTCTTCTTCGGGTTCGCTCGCGGTGACCACGCGGTGCGGTATTTCTTGTATGCCGGACTGATCATCATCGGGGCGGGCGTGTTCGATATGGTGGACGGGCGGGTGGCTCGGCAGACGAACCAGGTTTCGGTGTTTGGGGCGTTTTTCGATTCGGTGATGGATCGCTACTCCGATGTGGCCATCTTTTTCGGGCTGCTGGTTTACTACGCGCGAGGGAATCGGCTGTTTTATGTGGGGCTGACGGCGTTTGTGATGACCGCGTCGCTGATGGTGAGCTATACGCGCGCGAGGGCGGAAGCGCTGATCGGAAGCTGCAAGGTCGGCTTTATGGAGCGGCCGGAGCGGATCGTTTGCGTGATCCTTGGTGCGCTCTTCAATCGCTGGGGGGTGATGGCTCCGGCGCTTTGGGTGCTGGCCTTCTTCTCGACGACTACGGTGGTGCACAGGATTCGGTATACGTACCTGGAGACGAAGCGGCAGAAGGTCACTTCGGTCACTTCGTGACTCACAATGGGCTTCGCGGTCACTTCGTGACCTGTGTTGGGCTTCGCGTGGTGCTCCCGTTGGTCGCAGGATAAGTTTTGTGCAGGTAGTAGTAAGAGAGTTGAAGAGGTTATGAAGAGAAGTCCGGTTCTGGTGGTGCATGGCGGGGCATGGGCTATGCCGGATGACGAGATCGGCGCGCATGAGGCAGGCATCGCAAACGCGCTGGCGGCGGGGTATGCGGTGCTGGAGCGGGGCGGGACGTCGGTTGAGGCGGTCGAGGCAGCGGTCGTGGTGATGGAGGATGACGAGACCTTCGACGCGGGGCGGGGATCGTTTCTGACGCGGGACGGGCGGGTGCAGCTGGATGCGCTGCTGATGAATGGCGAAAACCTGCGGACGGGCGGTGTGGCTTGCGTGGAGCGGCTGCGGAATCCCATCAATGCGGCTCGGCTGGTGCTCGAAGAGAGCCCGCATGTGTATTTTGTGGGGATCGGGGCGGAGCGGTTTGCGGTGCAGCATGGAATGAGCCTGTGCGACAACATGGAGCTGGTGATCCCGCGCGAACAGAGGCGGCTGTATGCGGCGCAGGAGGCGGAGTTGAAGGGGCTGAAGGATACGACGTTCTCCGGCCATGCGGAGGCTGAGTCGGCGGATCCGCTGCTCTCGCATGACACTGTCGGGGCAGTGGCGCTGGATGAGTATGGAAATCTTGCGGCGGCGACGAGTACGGGTGGGACATTGAACAAGGCTCCGGGACGGGTCGGGGATTCGTCGCTGATCGGGTGTGGGTGCTATGCGGATAATCTGTCGGCGGCGGTGTCGCTGACGGGTTGGGGTGAGCCGATCATGAAGCTGGTGCTCGGTAAGTGGGCGGTGGATAAGGTACAGGGAGGAGCGTCACCGCAGGAGGCTGCGGGGGCGGCGATCGACTATCTGTATGGGCGGCTGGGTGGACATGGCGGGGTGATCCTGCTGGGACCCGATGGACGGGTGGGGATCGCCCACAATACGCCTCGGATGGCCTGGGGGCTGGCGGATGAGGCGGAGATGCGGCTCGGAGTTACTCGGAACTGATTGATTGTGGCGACTTGAGCTGCCGACGCAAGAAGTCGTCAAACAATGGGACCGTGAAGGCGTTATCGCCGTGGGCGGGGCTGTAGATCATCCCCTTTTTGACAAGGGAACTCCGCAGGGGGCCGATGGAGGTAGCCCGGACGTGAAGCTCCTCCGCGATGTCTCCGGAACGTTGCGTTTCTCCTCCGATTCTGGCCATGGCGAAGAGGAAGTCCTTTTCCCGCTTGGTCAGCCGGTCAAAACGAACGCGGAAGAAGCTGTCATCCAACTGACGGATCGCATTCGCGGTTGCGGCAGTTACCACCCTGGCCGACACAGGGGAACTGCGTGCAACGTTCCAGGTTTCATATCCCCATTGCTGCAGAAAGTAGGGATATCTTCCGGTCTTCTTAAGGATGGCGGCGATGGCATCGGGATGGAACGAAACGTTGAGAGCGGCGGCGGGCCTCTCGATGGCCTGACGTGCTGCTTCCGGCTCAAGGACACCGATCTTGGGAAAGGTAAAAAGCCGTTCGGCGTAGGATTTTGAACGGCCGGCGAGACCCAGGATGAGCGGGAGACCGGCAGCATAGAGAAGCAACGGCAATCTTCTTTGCGAGACCTGATGCAGACCCATGATGAGAGCGCTTAGCTCTTTTTCGTTGAGATATTGCAGCTCATCGATGAGAAGGCAGACGGGAATGCCGCGCGATTTGGCCGCTTCGGCGATGGCGACGAGAAGCTCGGCGAGATCATGTTCGAGGTCTCCGCTATCCGCCGCGCCGGCTTCAAGAGCAAAGCCCAGTTCTACATCCAGCTGATGCGGGAGCGAGAGCTTTCCCTTGAAGTTGCTGGCAAAACTCTTGAGGACGCGAAGCCCTTTGCGAGCGAGCTCATTCACGCGCTCCGCTGCATTCAGTTTGAGCAGGATTCGGCGAAGATGGGGAATAAGCAACTCGGGGAGGGACTTATCTTCATGGGCCTCGATGAAGACAGTGAGAAAACCAGCATCATCAGCGATTTCGCGAACACGGTTCAGCAGGACTGTCTTGCCGACGCCGCGAAGTCCGACAAAGATGGAGCTGCGAGTCGGGGAGCCTCGGCTGACGCGGCGTAGGGTGACGGTTGCGTCCGCAAGGATGTCCTCCCTGCCGGCGAGCTCCGGAGGCTGGGTGCCCGCGCCCGGCGAGAAGGGATTCGACTCTGGGTCCATGATTGGGAGTTTAGTAGTGAATTGGGGAAAGAGGCAATTGTTTGGTAAAACGCGTAGAGGTTTTCGCGAGGCTGCTATTTCCCGTTTTGAAAAAGCGACGGAGGCGGAGGGCGGGAGAATAGGGAGTTTATGGGGGAATTGGGGAAAAGGGCAATTGTTTGGTAAAGTTTGTAGAGGGCGGAATTGCCGCCGGTGAGTGACCTTGTTGATGCAGCCTTTTGCCTTGTTTCCGGATAAGCCTGACGTCAGGGTGATTGAGCTACAACGGCTGCTGGTGGAGCGGTATGGGGTTCCGGCAGTGCGATTGCCGTGGGATCCGCTGACGCAGTTTGTTTATTCGATGATCTCTTCGCGAACGAAGACGCCGGAGTCGCACCAGGCTTTGCGGGATCTGCGGGCGCGGTTTGGGACGTGGGACGAGGTGCGGGACGCGGCGGTGGAGGAGATCGAGCGTGCCATTGCGGTGGTGACGTTTCCCGAAGTCAAGGCTCCACGGCTGAAGCTGGCGTTACTGCAGATTACGGCCCGGTATGGGACGCTGACGCTGGATTTTTTGGCGAATTACAGGACGGACAAGATACGGGAGTGGCTGGAGAGCTTTGAGGGTGTGGGGCCGCAGGTGTCGGCGGCGGTGGTGAATTTTTCTACGTTGCGGCGGCGTGCGTTGTGCGTGGACGCGAATCATCTGCGGGTGGTGCAGCGGCTCTGCCTGACGCCGCGTGCGGATGCGGGCACGACGGAGCAGAGGTTGATGCGGCTGATCCCGGAGGATTGGAACGCGGAGAAGCTGGACGAGCATCACTCGCTGGTGAAGGTGCATGCGCAGACGCTGTGTACGTTTGCAGAGCCGCGATGCGGGGAGTGTCCGGCGCTGGGGATGTGCCCTACAGGTCAGAAGAAGGCTAGTAGCTCGCTTCCATCCTGAGGCTTTCCTCGAAAGCTATTTGCAGGAACAAAGTGTGGGAATGGACCGTAGAGCCTGATGGCAGAAGATTTGGAGCACGAGGCTATACTTGCGCCATACCCCTTGGCATCGTGCGGACCGGTCCGTGAACTTTTTCAGGAGAGAGAATGCAAATAGTGAAGGCGTTCGTTTTTTGTCTTGGCGCGGCTCTTGCCTCAACCGCCATGGCTCAGAAGCCCGCTGCAAACGCAGCGGCGAAGGATTCGAAGGATCAGAAGGTAGTCGTCGAGGGCAAGCCGGTTGCAGAAGCCACGGGCCAGCCGGCGGACTCTGCCACCGACCATACCATCACCGTCAACGGCCAGCCGATGGCTTACCAGGCGGTCGCCGGCTCGATTACGGTGGGCTGGTCCGATGCCTATGACGCGATGCTGGGACTGGACGGCAAGCTTCTGCCGGATGCGGGGATTACGCCTCCCGATCCGGCCAAGCCCGACGACGCTCCCGCGACGGCGCGTATGTTCTACACCGCCTACTTTAAGAAGGATTCGGTTCCTGGGACGCGGCCGGTGATGTTTCTGTACAACGGCGGTCCCGGCTCCGCGACCATGTGGCTGCACATGGGCTCCTTTGGCCCCCGTCGTGTCATTACCCCGGATACGGAACATCAGACGGCCGCTCCGTACACGATGGTCGACAACCAGTCCACCCTGCTCGATGTGACCGATCTGGTCTTCATCGATGCGCCGGGGACTGGGCTTAGCCGGATCATGGGCAAGGACAAGGAGAAGGCCTTCTGGGGCATCGATCCCGATGCGCATGCTTTCGAGCGGTTCATTCGCAGATTCCTGACCAAGTACGATCGCTGGAACTCGCCCAAATATCTCTTCGGTGAATCGTACGGGACGCCGCGCTCGGCGGTCTTGAGCGCAGCGTTGCAGAACGTGGATCTCAACGGGATCGTGCTGCTCTCCGCGATCCTGAGCTTCGACAACTCCATCGATGGGCCGCGCGCGAATCCGGGCGTGGATCAGGCTTATGCGCTCGGGCTTCCGACCTTTGCCGCAAGCGCTTACTATCACCACAAACTGCCGACGCAGCCCGCCGCGCTTGAACCCTTTCTGACCGAGGTTGAGGCCTTCGCGCTGGGTGAGTATGAGACTGCGCTCCTGCAGGGGTCGATGCTTCCCGAGGCCCAGAAGAAGGCGGTTGCGGAGAAGCTGCACGGCTACACCGGCCTGCCGGTCGAGTACATCCTGAAGGCGGATCTACGGGTGGACGGCGGTATGTTCTCGAAGGAACTTCAGGACTCCGAAGGCATTACGACGGGGCGCCTGGACACCCGTTATAAAGGCCCGGACTTCGATCGCATGAGCGAGTCGGCGGAGTATGATCCGCAGTCGAACGCCATCTCCTCGGCCTATACGACGGCCATCAACCAGTATCTGCGGACCGAGTTGAAGTATGCCCGGAACGAGACTTATAAACCCGGCGCTTACATGGATGGAAACTTTCAGTGGGATATGAAGCACCAGAGTCCCGGCGGGTTCGGCGAGGGCGGACCGAACGTAATGCCTGACCTGGCGTACACCATGAAGGGCAATCCGAAGATGCGGGTCATGCTAGCCGGCGGCTACTATGACCTGGCTACGCCGTTCTTTGAAGGTATGTACGAGATGCATCACCTGCAGATTCCGCAGAGCCTGCAGTCGAACATCACGTACAAGTACTACGAAAGCGGGCACATGGTGTATGTGAATGAAGGCGTGCTCAAGAAGTTCCACGATGACATTGCGGCCTTTGTCAAGGGAACTGAGTCCGGCAAGTAATGCGATGCGCGCCAGCCTCAAGCGCGTGCTTCGAGCTGCATGCTTGCGAGCAAGGTGCGATAGCGGGGATCGGTGCGATACGGCCAGAAGTAAGGCTCGGCGTTGATGCGAGTGAGGACCGGCTCCCGTTCCTCACGCGCTGCGTTGAGCGCCTCGAACATCTGCACGTCTTGCCTCATGGCGGCGTAGTAGATGGCGAAGGCCGACGACGCAACATACGAGCTTTGCCTGCGCTCCGCGAGTTCCAGCATCAAGCGCTCAGCCCGGTCCACATCGCCTGAACGCGCATAGAGGGCAGCGAGATAGCCGGTGGCCAGTGCGAACGTAGGCGAAAGCCGGAGCGAAGTCTCCAGGCTTGCGATCGCCTCGGGAATGGCCCCTAGCTGTGACTGAGCGACGCCCAGAGCGAAGTGAACCGGCCAGTAGTCGGGATAGAGATTGACGGCTTCGGCAGCGTGTTCGACGGCCTCCTTGTAGCGGCGGCCGCAGTACAGCGCAAAGCTTAGCCCGAACAGAACCATCATGGAGAGTGGATCTGTCTCCAGCGCGCGGAAGTACTGTGCGACCGCTTCCTCATATCTTCCCACCGGCAAGAGGAAATACAGTGCGTAGCGAGACCTGACCAGCGCCGGCACGGGTTCGATGGCGATAGCGGTCTGGAAGTGCACACCGGCAGCCTTCCAGTCATATTGGACAACCCCGGCCAGCAGGCCGAGCACACTATGGGCTTCGCTAAGGTCCGCATCGAGAGCCAGCGCCTTCTCTGCCGCGGCCTTGGCGAGGGGTCCAACATCGCTCATCCGCTGGATGCTCAAGGCCCCGATACTCGAGTAGAAGACCGCGAGTCCCGCATGCGCCTGCGCATAGGTAGGATCGAGCGCCAACGCCTGCTCGAACGATTCCTTCGCGAGCGCCAGGCTCTGTGCGGTATAGCGTTGATACCAGTAGATCCCCTTCAGATAGCCTTGGTAGGCCTCGATGTTCGTGGGGGGAGTATCGCGGAGCGTCAGCTTGACCTCCAAGGCAGCGGCGATCTCCTGCGCGATGTCGTCCTGGATGGCGAATACATCGGTCAACTCGCGGTCGTAGCGCTCGGCCCAGAGATGGGACTCGTCGTCCACCTTGATCAACTGCGCGGTGATGCGGATGCGGTTCCCTGCGCGGCGGACGCTGCCTTCAAGGATCGTCTCGACCTTCAACCGCTGTCCGATCGTGCGCAGATCATGATCCTGGCCGCGGAACGCAAACGCGGACGCCCGCGCGATGACGCGGAGTTCGGGAATCTTGGTCAAGGCGTTCAGCACCTCTTCCGCCAGTCCATCGCTGAAGTACTCGTTCTCCTTGTCCGCGCTCAGGTTGGCAAAGGGCAGCACCGCGATCGAAGGCTTAGCGGTCTTTGCGCTCTCTCTCGGCATGTCGGCGAGCGCGGCCCTGACCTCGGTCATCTTCTGGAAGCGTTCCTTCGGAGCTTTGCGCAGGCAGAGCATGACATGGCGTTCCAGCGCAGCCGGGATCATCGGACGCAGTTCACGCAGGGGAACCGGCTCGGTCTTCAGGATAGCGGCAAGCGTTCCGACCCACGACTCGCCGTGGAAGGCTCGTCTGCCGGAGAGCATCTCGTACAGGACCGCGCCGAAGGAGAAGATGTCCGAGCGGGTATCCAGGTCGCGGCCTTGCGCCTGCTCGGGAGACATGTAAGGCGCGGTGCCAAGGATGGTCCCCTGCGTGGTTTGCGTGGCGCCATTGGTCTCAAGCGTGTTCGTATGCTCGACGAAGCGCGCCAGCCCGAAGTCCAGCAGCTTGACCTGGTTGTCCTCCGTGATCATGATGTTGGCCGGCTTCAGATCCCGGTGAACGATGCCGGCGGAGTGTGCGGCGGCCAGTCCATCCGCGATCTGACCCGCGTAGTGCAACGCCTCCGCTATGGTGAGCGTGCGGTTTGCAAGCACCGACTCGAGGGTGCGGCCATCCACATATTCCATGACGAGGAAGCATCCGCCCCTGTCTTCGAGACTCTCGTGGATGGTGATGATGTTGGGATGGTTCAGCTGCGAGGCGGCCTGCGCCTCGCGCAGAAAGCGCCTCCGGTCCTCCGGCTGTCCGACTCCGTCGCCGGAGAGTGTCTTGAGCGCGATGAAGCGATTGAGCCTGGTGTCCCAGCCTTTGTAGACGACACCCATGCCTCCAGAGCCCAGCGCAGCGACGATCTCGTACGGGCCGACTTGAACTCCCGCAGGTAAGGCCATAGGTCTCCGTTCAAGCCGGGGTCACCGCCAAGTAGTCTCTGCCAAGCCATATCGCTGAGTGGTCTGCAAACTTCCAAGTACAAAACGTCCTCAGAAGAGGCAGCTTAGGATCTCCCACTCCCGGGGAGCGGACCCGCCTAAGTGGCGGAAGAGGAGGGATTCGAACCCCCGATACCCTTCCGGGTACGCCAGTTTTCAAGACTGGAGCCATCAACCACTCGGCCACTCTTCCTGGAGTCAGTCTAGAACGCCGCGGGGGATCCCTGCAAAGAGACCTTTGCAGACGATCATGAGAAAAAAGAGAGCAACTGACCGGCTGAACTGAATCAAACGGATAATTGGATCAAGGCGGCATGGCTCCAGCGACACAAAGTAAATCGAGCAGCTTCGAAAAGACGCTTGCGAGCGCCAAGTACACGATTGCGTTCCGCGAGACGCTTGCGCTTGCGCTGGACAGCTTCCGCGCCAGCAAGGCCAGATTCCTGCTGACCATGCTGGGAATGGTGATCGGATCGGCATCGATTGTGCTGACGGTAACCGTCGGGCTGACCGGGCGCGAGTACGCGCTGAACCAGATTCAGGGCATCGGCCCGAACATGATCGAGATGCAGTATGTGGGCGGGAACGTCTCGGGTCCGGACAACACCACTACGCCGGACCAGATGACCCGCGAGGATATGAACGCGGTGGTCGATCAGATTCCGGGGATCATCTACTCGTCGCCCATGCTGGAGTTCCATGACCGGCTCTCGGTCGGGAGCGGCGTCACCAAGGACACGATGCTGCTCGGGGTCTCACCGCAATATAAGCAGGTCCGTAATCTGAAGGTGCTGGCGGGGCGTTTCTTCGACGATGAGGACTCGGTGCAGCACACCAAGGTGGCGGATATTGTCCTGCCGTTTGCGAATACCTTGTTCGGCTCCGCGAGCGCGGCGGTGGGACGGAGCATCACGGTGAGTGGGATTCCGTTCACGATTATCGGGGTGTTCAAGGAAGGCACGGAAACGTTCGATCAGTCTGAGATCTCCGATCAGACCATTCTGATTCCATATACCGTGGCGCGTTATTTTACCGGCAGCGAGAACCTGAAGCAGATCTTTTTTACCGTGGCCAACACCAGCGATGTCGAGCCTACGGCGTCCCGCATTCTCGCCCTGATCCAGTCGCGGCATCGTCCGAGCAGTGTGTATAAGGCTATGACGCTGTCTACGGTTCTGGCGGTGATGGCGAAGATTGCGGATGCGTTGACGTACGTACTTGTGTTTGCGGCACTGATTACGATTATCGTTTCGGGCGTGGGCATTGCGAACTCGATGCTGGCGAATGTGCAGGCGCGGACTCGGGAGATTGGGATTCGCAAGGCGCTGGGGGCCACGTCACGCGAGATCCGGATGCAATTCCTGGTGGAGGCGGTTTCGCTTTCGCTCTCCGGAGGGATTGTGGGGACGGTGGCCGGACTGGCAGTTCCGCTGAGTGTGTCTCTTTTGACGCCGGTGCAGATTCCGGTGAGCGGATGGTCGGCGGTCATTGCGTTGCTGACGTCTGTGCTGGTCGGCGTTGTTTCCGGGACGGTTCCGGCGAACAAGGCTGCACTGCTGGATCCGGTGGAGACGCTGAAGTACGAGTAGCTCCCCCCGGGGTTTAATGCGTAAAATATTCAAAATACAGGCTTTAGGCTTGTACCAACCTTGGTACCTGCCTGAAAGTTACCTGGAGGGTGGACGGTTAGAATCGAGGAGTGCCGACTCGCATTCGTTCCTACTCGAAGATCAACCTGGGGCTGGCGATTGGGGCGCCGCGGGCGGATGGGTTCCACTCGCTGGTGACGCTTTACCAGACGCTGGCGCTGCATGACCTGATTACGGTGAGTGCGAGACCGGCCTTGAAGACGCAGATCCGGATTCAAGCCAACGATCCACGGGTGCCGGTCGATGGACGGAATACGGCATGGAAGATGGTGGAGCGGACGCTCGATCATCTGGGCCGCACGGCGCAGGTGACGATCCATATCGATAAGCGGCTGCCGATTCAGGGGGGGATGGGGGCGGGGTCGGCGAATGCGGCGGCGGCGCTGATCGGGCTTGAGCGAGAGCTGGGTTTGCGGATGCCGGAGGAGGTTCGGCTGAGGATTGCCGCAGAGGTGGGGTCGGATGTGCCGCTGTTTTTGGTGGGTGGGGCGGTGATTGGGACAAACCGGGGGGAGCGGGTGGCGGCGGCCCGGGCGGTGACGGTGGCGGGCGAGGGGGAGATCTGGTGCGTGATGGCGCTGCCGGGGCATGGAGTTTCGACTCCGCAGGCATTTCGGGACTGGGATGCGCGGCTGGCGGCGGAAGGCGGGCCGGATTTGCACAATGGTTCCGTTCGCGGTACGATAGAGAAGTTGAGCCGCACCTATGCTTCTGTCTTTGGGGTAATCGACCAGGACAAGCAGTCCGGCACCTCCGGTATCTTTCCCGAACCGAGTTCTGCAGCTTCGCCCAAGGGTGAAAACAAGCAGAGCAGCCCTGAGAACCTGCAGGGAACCTCCAGTGAGCAACTTCACTCCCAACTGATTGAGTCAGAGACGGGCAAACGAGGCGGATTTGAGGATGATCTGGCCGAGGATTCCCTTCTCGCGCTTGTCCGCACCGGGATAGAAAACGACTTTGAAACGGTCGTCTTTCCTCAGTATCCCTCCCTGCGTGAGATCAAGCGACAATTGATGGGATTCTCTGACGATGGGAACGCTGCGTTGTATGCGGCTCTCTCGGGCTCCGGGTCTGCGCTGTTTGGCCTTTACCGGTCAGAGGCGGATGCGCATGCCGCTCAACAAAGACTGGCCCAGCTAAGAACGGCTGAGCCGGGGCTCCAGCAGCATGGCGTTGAGGCACTTGTCACGAAGACTCTGCCGCGCCCTCTCTACTGGAGCGAGATGTTCGCAGAGTGATTTCACCCGGCAACTCCTGCATACTAGAAAGTGGAGTAGCTGGTGATTTACTGGGCGATCGACTAATGGTAGGTCAGGTGCCTTTGGAGCATCTAGTCTAGGTTCGAATCCTAGTCGCCCAGCCAGAATTGCTGGGGCCGCCGAGAGAGTCGCTCTCGTCCAGGGTTCCTGAAGATTGGTGCAAGAGCCGGTCTGAAGGACAAAGATTTCAGGGTTATTTCTGGCCGCAACTCGGCCGTAGAAGTAAGAGCGTTGATATTTTTCGCGAGAACACCGCGACGGTAACAGAGCAGCAAAAAGAACCGAAGTCTTCACCTCAGAGTCTTGAAGAAGATGAGAAGTGCCGGTCAAACAGCCGGAGTAAGACAAAGCAGCAGAGACACACCAAGGTCAACCAACCTGGAGGCGTTTCAAACGTGAGTGAAAGAAACACGACTGCGGTTCTTCCCCCTGATTTAGCGCGGGACGATGAGATGAATCAAAGCTCAGACGTTCTGCAAGCACCTGCAACAGCCCCTTTCACGCTCACGGCGAGCGGACAGGGAGGCAACGCGAAGGCCGCCCCGGAGAAAAAACGCTCGGGGCGGCTAAGCGAGGCGAAACGATTCAAGATCTTCTCCGGCATGGCGAACAAGTCGCTGGCCGAGGAGGTCTGCAAGTTTGTAGGAGTGCCGCTGGGTGAAACCAAGATGCAGCGGTTCTCCGACGGCGAGATTTACTTTCAGTTGCTCGAGAACGTTCGCGGCGCGGACGTGTTTGTGATTCAGCCGACGTGCTATCCGGTGGATGAACACATTCTTGAGCTGCTGATCATGATCGATGCGTTGAAGCGGGCGTCCGCGGCGCGGATTACGGTTGTGATTCCATACTACGGCTATGCGCGGCAGGATAGAAAAGACCGGCCGCGCGTGGCGATCAGTTCGAAGCTGGTCGCGGATGTTCTGCAGACTGCGGGTGCGAATCGGGCGTTGCTGGTCGATCTGCATGCGGCACAGATTCAAGGCTTCTTCAATATTCCGGTGGACCATCTGTTTGCCAGCCCGGTGCTGGTGGGTTACTTCCGGGAGCTCAACCTGCCGAACCTGACTGTGGTCAGTCCGGATGCGGGGGGAGTGGAGAGAGCGAGATTCTTCGCCAAGAAGCTGGACGTTCCGTTGGCGATCGTCGACAAGCGACGAACCGACATCAACGTCACCGAGGTGATGAACGTCATCGGGGATGTACGCGGGCGAACCTGCCTGATCCTCGACGACATCATCGACACGGCAGGCACGATGGTCAAGACGGTCGACGCGTTGCTGGACCAGGGAGCGAGCAAGGTGTATGCGTGCGCCTCCCATGCGGTGCTGTCAGGACCTGCAGTCGAGCGGATTGCAGCATCACGGCTGGAACAGCTGGTGGTGACGAACACGATCCCTCTGCGCGAGGCTGCGCTGAAGGTGGAGAAGATCAAGGTGCTTTCGATTGCCGGGTTGCTTGGACGTGCGATCGAGAGTATTCACATGGAGACCAGCGTTTCAACGCTGTTCAACTAAAGGCAGGGAAGAGGGAAGAGGGATTAGGGAAGAGCAAGCAAGCGCTCCTCTGATTTCGACTCCGGACTACCGGCACCAACGAAGCGATAACCGCGGCCCATGCCGCAAACGGAGCGAGGCAAAAGAAGCAGGACGGTGCGGAGTATTTTCTCTGCCCTTGATCCTCTTCCTTCTTCCCTGCAACTCGTGCCCGAAAGGAAACAACATGGCATCCCAGAAGTTTGACGCAGTCGTAGCAACGCCCCGGACGGGTAAGTTCAACAAGAATCATGCACGGCGGGTGCGCGTGGAAGGCAAGATTCCCGCCGTTGTGTATGGCGCGGGAATGGAAGCGGTGGCGGTGTCGGTCGATCCGCGTGTGGTGACGAAGATTCTGCACTCCGAGTCCGGGCATAACACGATCTTCGACCTGAACGTTGAAGGCGCGGCGCTGGTGAAGGCGATGATCGTCGACTGGCAGAACGAGCCGATCAAGGGCAAGCTGCTGCACATTGATTTCAAGCGGATTGCGATGGATAAGGCGATGCGTGTCTCGGTGCCAGTGCAACTTACGGGAGTTCCCTTGGGCGTGAAGACTGCGGGCGGCGTGCTCGACCAGATTATGCGTGAGGTGGAGATTGAGTGTCTTCCGGCTGACATTCCGGATCACATCGACATCGATGTGAGTGGCCTGGAGATGTATGGCGCGATCCATATCTCGGATCTGCCGCACTCGGGTTCGATCCGGTACCTGGGCGATGAGACGACGCTGGTGGCGCACGTGACCGAGATCAAGGAAGAGGCTGCTGCGGAAGTTGCGGCGCCTGTGGTTGCCGAGCCGGAAGTGGCGAAGAAGGGTAAGGGCGATGCCGCTGCGGCGGCTGCTCCTGCCGCGGATGCGAAGGCAGCGCCGAAGAAGAAGTAAGAAAGATGGTTGTCCGTTGACCGTTCTTCGTTGCTCGTAAGAACGGACAACGTACAGCGGACAACGAGGAGTGGTGTGAAGCTGATCGTCGGTCTGGGAAATCCGGGAATCGAATATCACCTTACACCGCATAACGCAGGGTTTCTGGCTGTCGATCGGATCGCGGAGGTTTGCGGTGTGACGGTGGCGAATCGCCGGGGCCGGGCGTTGACGGCGAAGGCGATGCTGGCGGGCGAAGAGGTTCTGCTGGCGAAGCCTGAGACGTTCATGAACCTGAGCGGGCTTTCCGTGGCCGCGCTGCTTCGTGAGCTCGAGTTGAGCAAGCCGGCCAGCGAGTTGATTGTGTTGTACGACGAACTGGCGATTCCGCTGGGACAGCTTCGGATTCGGGAGCGAGGTTCAGCGGGCGGACATAACGGGGTGAAGTCGATCCTCGGGGCGCTTGGAACGGAGGAGTGGATTCGTATTCGGATCGGAGTCGGGAAGCCGCCAACCGAGACCGGACGCGAACGGAAGGCAGGCGGCACGGATTACCTGCTTTCGCCGCTGCGGAAGATGCAGGTGCAGGAGTTGGATGTGGTGCTTGACGACGCGGTACGCGCTGTTGAGATGGTGCTCACGCACGGTGTGGGCAGGGCTATGAATGAGTTCAACCGCAAGGTCACGGGCGAGCCCGAGGGGCTTTCGTCCGAGAGGCCTGGCGGGAAGTAAGCCGGTTCGTTGCTACTAACGCAGGGCCGGTCAACCGCAACACTACCAAACCGATGGCTCGATCAGAGCACGGTGCGAAGCAGAACTTCGCAGAAAGAAGTAGATCGAATGAATCGTACTTACGAAATTATGTTCATCATCCGCCCGGATGTGGAAGAGGCTGACCTCGACAAGCTGATCGAGGGCTTCCAGAAGAACGTCACCGACGGCGGCGGCGAGGTCAAGACGACCGAGAAGATGGGCCGGCGGCGGCTGGCGTATACCGTGCGCAAGTTTAACGACGGCTTCTATGTGCTGCTGACGATTGCGGCTGAGGGCAAGCTGATCACCGAGATCGAGCGTCGTCTGCGTGTGTCCGAGCCGGTGATCAAGTTCATTACGGTGCGCATGGACGAGGAAGAGAAGCGGCTGGCGAAGATCAAGGCGCACCGCGATACGCATGTGAAGCGCAGCGCGATTCCGGTGCAGCAGGCTCCGGCTCCGGCGCAGATTGCGTCCGTCGATGCTTCGGATGCTTCCGCCGAGACTCCGGCCGCCGAGCCGAGCACTCCGCCCGAGCCCCCCGCGGCTGAGGCTGAGGCGCAGGTTGAGGCTACTGCGACTGCCTAAGAGTTCTTTTATTCGCGACGTATGTGTGTCGCGGGATGCAGGATAACGCTCAACCTGCGCTTCCGCCGGAGCGGTTTGGCCGGCGATCAGAGACTCCTCAGCGAGTCTGGAGCGTGGAGCGGGCATAACGATGGAAAGGAATTCCACAATGGCTGACGAAACCAGCAACGTTCCCGAGCAAGCAGCAGCGCCTGCGGCCTCGGCACCTTCTCATGGCTCTTCTTCTTATTCGGGCGGCGGCGGTTCGGGCGCGCCTCGTGGGCCTCGTCCCGCGGGCGGACCGGGAGCGGGGCCACGTCCCGCGGGCGGTCCCGGCGGCGGTCCTGGAGGACGTAAGTTCTTCCGGCGCAAGAAGGTTTGCAAGTTCTGCACGGAGAAGATCGATGCGATCAGTTACCGCGATGTGCGGCTGCTGCAGGGCTTTGTGGCGGAGCGCGGGAAGATTGTGCCGCGCCGTCTGACGGGCGTTTGCACCCGGCATCAGCGCAGGCTTTCGCTGGCGATCAAGCAGTCGCGGAACATTGCTTTGCTTGCCTTTGCGGCGCGCTTCTAAAGCAAATTCCCTGTTTGCTGTGAAGTGGATGCATGGTGCAGAGTCATTTTCCTTGAGAGAAGATGACATCGATACCAGCGGCTCCCTTAGCATCCACAGGTCATTTGCTCTACCTCTTTGTCTGCAACGGAATTTTGGAGAATCAATATGGAAGTCATTCTCAAGGAAGATGTCGTCAAGCTGGGCCACCGTGGTGATGTGGTCAAAGTGGCGGACGGCTATGGACGCAACTATCTTTTGCCGGGGAAGCTGGCGATTGAGGCAACTACGGCAAACAAAGCGGTGATCGAGCAGATGAAGGCGTCTGCCGTGCGCAAGTCCGCGAAGGAGAAGGTTCAGTCAGAGGATCTGGCGAAGCAGATCTCCGATGTGGAGCTGACGTTCGAGCGGAAGACGGGCGAGAACGAGCAATTGTTCGGGTCGGTTACGTCGGGGGATATCGCACAGCAGCTTGAGAGCAAGGGCTTCACGATTGACCGGCGGAAGATCTCGCTGGAAGAGCCGTTGAAGACGCTGGGCGAGTTCCATGTGCCGGTGAAGCTGCACCGTGAGGTTACGGCGCATGTGAAGGTGACGATCAAGAGCGATGCTCCGGATGAGGTTGTTTCGGCGGCTTAGTTCGATCGGAAGTTGCGAAGAGGCGTCCCTGGTTTCGGGGCGTCTCTTTTTGCGTTGTGCAGAGTGTTGCTGACCGGGGGGAAAGCTTGACGCCGATCTGCCATCGATCTTGAAAGGCGATCTCTCAGGATACGCAGTGGCTCTTCGGGCCGGCGGAGCTTTCTTGTTGAGGCAGAGCACGGATTCCCAGAGATTGAAGGGTGGCGACGTAGGAGTTCCAGGTCTCCTGGCTGAAGGTTGCGGTGACGAACTTGCCGGTGCGGGTGGTTTCGATGAGGCCGGCGGCCTCGAGTTCTTTGAGGTGGTGGGAGAGGGTGGGGGCGGTGATGGTGAGGCAGGTGCGGAGGTCGGCGCAGCGGGTGTCGCCGCGGGCGATGATGCCCAGGACTTCAAAACGGCTGGGGTCGGCGATGGCTCGGGAGATGGCGAGGGTCTCGCGGAGGGTGAGGGGCTTGGCTTGGGTGGGGTTGGTCATGGCTTGGGCGCTTAGCTTTAGATGTCGGGAGTGGGGAACGGGTCCCTTGTGCGTGTGAGGTGGGGTGAATCCAGGGGCGGGTCCTTCGTCGACCTCCCTGCGATGGGGCTGCGGGGAGGCCGCTCAGGATTGAACCGATGTTGAGGCGGTTCGGCGTCGGGGCTGAAGCCCCGACCTATCACAGAGGCAAAAGCGGGCGTTTCAGAGGCAAAGACGGTGGGCTTCGCTCTGATTCGTGTGTGTGGGGGTGATGCGAATATGCTTGTAGGTCAGGCAGGGTTATGAGCGACGCGATGGTTTTGGACGGCGGGACGGGCGCGGCAGGCGCGGGGGCGGGATCAGCGAAGGCGATGATCCGGGTGCAGTTGCCGGATGGCAGTGTACGGGAGGTGGCGCGGGGGACGACGCCGCTGGAGATTGCTACGGCGATCTCGCCTCGGCTGGCTGCTGCGGTGGTGGTGGCGAAGGTGAGGCCGCTGGCGGGGCTTGATATCAACCAGAGTGAAGGCGGAACGGATGATGCACCGCCTTCGGTGGAGCAGCAAAGGATAGACGCGCCGGATGCGGGGACGGCGGAGGCGATGTATGACGCGGCTCTGGATCCGGCGGCGGAGCGGATTGTGGATCTGGCGATGCCGCTTGAGGAAGATGTCGAGCTTTGGCTGCTGAAGGAGCAGGATGAGGCGTCGCTGAAGGTGCTGCGGCACTCGGCGGCGCATGTGATGGCGACGGCGCTGCTGGAGCTGTTTCCGGAGACGAAGCTGGGGCATGGGCCGGCAACGGAGAATGGGTTCTTCTATGACGTGTATCGCGCGACGCCGTTTACCGAGGAGGACCTTGCCGCGATCGAGAAGAAGATGGGTGAGGTGGTCGCGCGGGATGAGAAGTTCGTGCGTGAGCATGAGGCGCGGGAGGTCGCGCTGAGCGAGTATGCCGAGGACGGCGAGTTTATGAAGGTCCACTTCATCGAACGCTTTACGGAGCCGGGGGATGAGGTGTCGCTGTACCGGAATGGCGACTTTGTGGACTTCTGCCGGGGGCCGCATGTGCCGAGCACGGGGCGGGTGAAGGCGTTCAGGATTACGTCCGTGGCGGGTGCGTACTGGCTGGGCGATGAGAAGAATCAGCAGCTGCAGCGGATCTATGGGACGGCGTTCTTCAATAACAAGGAGCTGGAACAGCACTTCAAGCGGCTGGAGGAGATCAAGGCTCGGGATCACCGTGTGCTGGGCAAGCAGCTGGATCTGTTTTCGATCCAGGAGGTGGCTGGGGCGGGGTTGATCTTCTGGCATCCCAAGGGCGGGCTGGTCCGCAAGGCGATGGAAGACTGGATGCGCGAGGAGTGCATCCGGCGCGGGTACGAGATGGTGTTTACGCCGCACATCATGCGGCGGGAGCTTTGGAAGATCTCCGGGCATGAGGAGAACTATGGCGAGAATATGTATCCGGCGATGGAGCTCGATGACGCCGAGTACAGGCTGAAACCGATGAACTGTCCCGGGCATATTTTGATCTATAAGAACTCGCCCAAGAGCTACCGCGACCTTCCGGTGCGGTATGCGGAGCTGGGGAATGTGTACCGGTATGAACGCAGCGGGACGATGCATGGGCTGCTGCGGGTGCGCGGCTTTACGCAGGATGATGCGCATATCTTCTGCACGCCGGAGCAGATTGAAGATGAGGTTACGGCTTGTATCGAGTTTGCGGAGAGTGTGCTGCACACGTTTGGGTTTGCGGAGTTCAAGGTCGAGCTTTCGACCTGGGATCC
Source organism: uncultured Granulicella sp. (assembly GCA_965198885.1). Taxonomy (GTDB): domain Bacteria; phylum Acidobacteriota; class Terriglobia; order Terriglobales; family Acidobacteriaceae; genus Edaphobacter. The sequence goes on from OZ240677.1 coordinate 1,513,549, forward strand.
GAGCGATAAGAAGTTCATTGGGTCAGCGGAGGATTGGAACCGGGCGGTGGGGTCGCTGAAGGCGGCGCTGGAGCGGAAGGGGATTCCGTACAAAACGATTCCGGGTGAGGCTGCGTTCTATGGGCCGAAGATCGATATCAAGCTGGTGGATGTGCTGGGGCGTATGTGGCAGCTGAGTACGGTGCAGTTTGACTGGAATCTCCCTGCTCGGTTCGATCTGCACTACAAAGGGGAGGATGGGGAGCTGCATCAGCCGGTGATGGTGCATCGTGCGCTGTTTGGGAGTGTGGAGCGGTTTTTTGGTGTGCTGATCGAGCACTATGCCGGGGCGTTTCCGTTCTGGCTGGCTCCGGTGCAGGTGGGGCTGGTGCCCATCTCCGAGAAGCACCTGGAGTATGCGCGGACAGTGAAGGATCGGCTTCTGACTGCCGGGGTCAGGGTCGAGCTGGATGAGCGGAACGAGAAGATGAACGCGAAGATCCGGGAGTTCGGAATGCAGAAGGTTCCATTCATCCTGGTGATGGGGGATAAGGAAGCGGGGGCGGATGAGGTGAGTGTGCGGACGCGGGGAAAGGGGGATCAGGGGGCGATGGGTGTTGAAGGCTTTATCGAGAAGTGTGCGGGGCTGATGGCGGCGAAGGGCGTGGAGTTGTAGCGGGAGTAGGGCCGGTTCAGAGCAGGGCTGCCAATGCAACGAGAATACGGAGAAGGATTATCAGGCTTGCTGAGGCAACCTGAGCGGGGCGTGCTGGACCGTTCGCCGGCATGTTTGTGGGCAGTAGCTTGGTGGCGGAGATCATGTCCGGAGGCTTTGAAGCCCAGAGTTTTGCGGGTTCGGGGAGCCCGGACTGAAGTCCGGACCTATCTCAGGAGCAAGAACAACCGCAAAAAAATACATCGGCTCAGCAAGCTTGATCATCCCGTACGGAGATCACTAATAAGGGTTCTTTAGAAACGGGTTCCGGCATCTTAGTGGACAGGATGTAAGGAGTGAATCATGGCGAAGCAGATTTTGGGGACGTTTCAGAGCCGGGATGCGGCGGATTCAGTGAAGGACGCGTTGATCGCGGCGGGGTTCAAGGCGGGGGACCTGGTGGTGATGGTGAACCGCGAGGCGGAGGGGTCGAATCCGCCGGAAGATGCTCAGCTGGAGGTTGGGAGCGAGGGGGAGCCGGGGTTTGCGGGGCTCGAAGAGAAGGTGGGCAAGGCGGTGCTGAAGTTGATGGGTAAGCCGCAGACGCTGGACGGGGATGGGTTTGAGGGTGAAGGTACAGGTGGGGCGCTGCTCGGCGTGAAGATTGAGAACGAAGGGGATGAAGCGAAGGTGCGGGAGTTGCTGACACGGCATTTTGCCAGCGATATTGAAGTGGCGCAGGCGGATTAGATTGCGTGCGGTTCTGAGGCGGGTGACGGCGATAGACTGAGGCCGAGGATCTTGGCATGTTTCGTTTGAAAGAGAGTATTCATGTGAATGCTCCGGTTGACCGATGCTTTCTGCTTTCGACGAACATCGCACTTGTGCAGAAGACGATTGGGTTGAAGCCGGTCAGTGGGAAGACGAGCGGGCTGATCGTTGGGGACGATCGGCTGGTGTGGCGGGGATGGAAGTTTGGTCTGCCGGCGATGCATGAGACGTTGATTACCGGATACGAGCGGCCGAAGTTCTTCCAGGACACGATGGGGCGAGGAAGGTTCAAGCGGTTTCAACATGACCACCACTTCGAGTGGATCGATGGGCAGACGGTGATGTGGGATATCGTGCGGTTTTCACTGCCGTTTGGGCCGCTTGGGCGGCTGATTGGACGGTGGATCGTGGTTCCGCATGTGCTGCGGCTGATGTTGAGGCGGATGGAACTTCTGAAGCGGATCGCTGAGAGTGATGACTGGCGCGGCTATGTGGGGGATGCGTCCGGGGAGGGTCGGACGGAGGTGCTTGGGGCTGCATCTCACGTGGGGTGAGGTGATTGAACGTGAGAGCTGTGGTGCTGCACAAGTATGGTGGTCCGGATGAGTTGAAGTGGGAAGAGGTGCAGGATCCGGTGGCGGGGGCGGGTGAGGTGCTAGTTCGGGTGTCGTCGAGCAGCGTGAACCCGGTGGACTACAAGGTGCGGTCGGGTGAGGCGAAGGGGCGGTTTCCGGTGGAGTTTCCCGGGATCATTGGTCGGGATGTGGCGGGCGTGGTGCGGGCTTTGGGCGAGGGTGTGGCTGGTTTCGAACCAGGGGATAAGGTGTTTGCGCTGGCGAACCATACCTATGCCGAGCTGTGCGTGGTGAAGGCGGCGGACCTGGCGAAGGTGCCGGAGGGGCTCGATGTGGTGGAGGCGGGGGCGCTGCCGCTGGTGGTGCAGACGGGCGAGCAGTTGATCCGGCTGGGGACGAAGATTGAGGGGGGGCAGACGGTGCTGGTAGCGGGTGCTGCCGGGGCGGTGGGGCGGGCGGCGGTGTGGGTGGCGAAGAAGAGTGGGGCACGGGTGATCGCGGGAGTGAAGAAGAGTCAGCTGGAGGCGGCGAAGACGCTGGGGGCGGATGAGGTGATCGCACTGGATGACGAGAGTGCGATGGAGTCGCTGGGGTTCGTGGATGCGGTGGCGGATGCCGTGGGGGGCAAGACGGCGGAGATGCTGCTTGGGAAGGTCAAGCAAGGGGGCGTATTCGCTTCCGTGTTGGGGCCGCCGACGAATGCGGGGCTGCATCCGACCCTCCATGTGGAGGCGGTGAGCACGGTCCCCGATCCTGGGAGGCTGGTGGAGATTGCCGAGGATGTGGTGAGTAAAAACCTAGTCATCCCGATCGACCGGATGATTTCCATGGCGAAGGCGGGGGAAGGACAGGCGGCGGCGGAGAAGGGTGGGATCGGGAAGGTGCTGCTGCTGGCTTAGGCCCCCCCGGGCGTTGTTGTGCAAAATATCCCCCATGGCAGCGGCAGTCCCGGTTGCGGCGCAGACGACTTTGCCTTTAGGTGCAGGGGCGGGCGTCCTGCCGGACGGGCCCACTGCGCATGGGGCGGCACTTCGTGACTCGTACTTGTTGTCTTGACGATGTAAGCAGGTTGGGCCGAACGTTGTTCGGCACAGGCCTGTGTCTACGGCTTCGGGGCTGGGGCTTCGGGTTTTTCTTCGATGGCTCCGGGGTAGATGCCGGGGAGTGGGGCGGAGCGTTGCGTGTCGGTCTCCGGGTGGGGGAAGGGTTTGCGGGGCATCATCTGCTCGCGCTCGGAGGTGTTGTAGAGGAAGATGGCCTCGACGACGGCGGCCTGGGCGAGGTCGGCGGGGTGGAGGCGGTCCACGGTGTCCATGTCGGAGTGGTGGGTGCGGGTCTCGTAGTCCATGGGGTCCTGGATGTACTGGAAGCCTGGGAGGCCGACGGCGTCGAAGGAGAGGTGGTCGGTGCCGCCGGTGTCGCGGTAGGAGATGGTGGAGACGCCTAGGTCTGAGAGCGGGGCGATCCACTGCTTGAAGATGGGGCCGATGGCGTAGTTTTCCTGGGTGTAGACGCCGCGGACTTTGCCGGTGCCGTTGTCCAGGTTGTAGTAGGCGTCGAGGGTCTCCCACTCAGGCGTGGTCTTCAGGGGGCCGTGCTGGCGCATGAAGGCGGGGATGCTGGGATCGGTGGCGGGTGGGTCCTGGAAGGTGCCGAAGTGCTGCTTGACGTAGCCGAGGGAGCCGAAGAGGCCTTCCTCCTCACCGGACCAGAGGGCGATGCGGATGGTGCGTTTGGGCTGGATGTTGAGGGCCTTGAGGATGCGCATGGCTTCCATGGCGACGATGGAGCCGGCTCCGTTGTCGGTGGCTCCGGTGCCGGAGATCCAGGAGTCGAGATGGCCGCCGACCATGACGACCTGGTCCTTGAGTTTGGGGTCGGTGCCGGGGATCTCGGCGACGGTGTCGAAGCCGTGCTCGTGGTCGCCGGTGAACTTGGTGTCGATGTTGACTTCGAGGGTGACGGGGACGTGGTGGATGGCGAGGCGGGCGAGGCGGTTGTAGTGCTCGATCATCATAACCGCGTTGGGGATGGTGACGGCGTTCTCCTTGGTCTGGGCGTTGCGGGCGAGATTCGCGCCGTTGTCGTCGAAGATGATGCCGGTGCCGCCACCGCTGCCGCCATCGCGGGATGGTGTGATGATGGCGGCGGGGTTTTCGGCGATGATGATCTTAACGAGGGCGGTGCGCTGGGCCTGCTGGCGCATGCGGTCGGCGATGAACTGCTCGCGGGTCTGGCCGTTAGGGTAGGTGCGGCCGCCAGCGGGTTCGGCGGACTCCATCTCCTTGAGTTCGGCTTCGGTGTAGCGCTTGAAGAGGGGCTCGGTGATGTCTGGCGTCGGGCGCATGGCACCGAGGAGGACGATCTTGCCGGCTAAGGTGCCTTTGAGCTTTTCCGCGGTGGCGGAGTTGGGGTCGACGTAGACGATCTCGCCGGTCACCGGGCCTTTGGTGGCGGGAGACCAGGGTGCGGCTTGCATCCAGAGGGGTTCGGGGTCGGGCGAGACCATGCGGGCCCAGGTGTTGATCTGCTGCCATCCCATGCCGAACTCGCCCCAGTCTTCGAGGTGGGCGTTCGAGAGGCCGATGGCGGTGAGGGTGTCGCGGGTCCAGGCGTTGGCCTTGGCCATGTTGGGGGAGCCGGTGAGGCGGGGGCCGATGTCATCCGAGAGGCCGCCGGCGAACTCCATGACGTGGGAGTGCTTGAGGCCCTCCTCGCGGATGCGGGCGTACATGGTGAGGTCGAGGTCTTCGGTGGCGGGCTGCGGGCCGTAGTAGGCGGGGATTTTGGCTTCGGCTTTCTTTTCGGCCTTGGTTTCGGAGTGCTTCTGGGCGAGGGCGGGGAGGGTGAGGGCGGTGAGGGTGGCGGCGAGCGCCAGAGTGCGGGGGGAGAGGATCAAAGCAGGCTCCTTGAAGCTAAGGGGTGAACCTGAAGGATAGCAGAGGGGTGGTCGTTTGTTGCGGGAGAGAAGGCAACGAATGACCACGGAGAGCACGGAGAGGCACGAAGGCGCACGGAGATAACGAGCAACAATTCGAGGCAGAGGGCGCGAGTGAAGGCAAGGTGGCGTCCTTGCCTTCACTCTGCTTAGCGGCTTAGGCGGATGGCGAATTGGACGACGCGCTGCTCGGTGGTAGTGCTGGTGATGGAGCCGAAGGCGGCGGCGCCGAAGCTGCCATTGGGTTGAGAGAAGGCGGGAGTGTTGGTGAGGTTGAAGATCTCGCCGCGGAACTCTACGTCTGTGTTTTCGGTGAGGCGGGTGTGCTTGACGGCGGCGAAGTCGAGATCACGATAGGCGGGGCCGCGGACGGGGTTGCGGGAGGCGTCGCCGATGACGAACTGGGGGGCGGTGGCGAAGGCGGCGGTGTTGAAGTAATGGGCCGGGGTGCGGGCGTCGGGGGAGAGCTTGGGGTTGGCGATGAGGTTGGGGCGCTGGAGGGCGAAGCCGGCGAAGGCGTTGTTGTTGGTGGCCTGGGTGACCGTGACGGGCATGCCGGATTGTGCGGTGACGATGGCGTTCAACTGCCAGCCGCCGAGGGCGGCGTTGGCGATGCCGTGCGAGGCGAAGCGGTGGTTGCGGCCGGCGGGAAGGTCGTAGGTGACGGCGCCGGTTTCAACGTTGGGCATGTCGCCGTTGGAGGAGTCGCGCTCGAGGCCGGGGTTGAAGGTGTCGGCGGCGATGAGGGAGCTGGAGTTGGGGCTGGAGAGGACGGTGGAGGAGAAGACGCTGGAGGCGTCGTCGATGAGCTTGGAGTGGGTGTAGGCGGCGAGGATGTAGAGGCCGTGGGTGAGGCGCTGCTCGACCTTGGCTTCAAGGGCGTTGTAGTTGGTGGTTCCGGAGTTGTTGCGGTAGGTGGCGACGTTCTGGAAGCGGGGGTAAGGCTTGAGGAGCTGGGCTTCGGTGGTGGTCTTGCCGCCGATGGGGCTGGAGATGGGCACGATGCCGTAGTTGGGGTTGGCCACCGGCGTCAGCAAAGACGCGCCCTGGGCTAGCTGGGCCTGGGTGAGCTGGTTGAGGTTCGAGTCAGGGATGCCGACGTGGACGATGTGGGAGCCGACGTACGCGATGTCCACGGAGAGGTTATTGGTGACGGCATGCTGAAAGCCGAGGTTCCACTGCTCGACGTAGCCTGAACCGGCGGCTCGGTTGGCGGTGTAGACGCTCTGGCCGAGGCCGGCGTTCGGCGTGAGTGGGATGGGGGCGACCGAGGGGCCGGAGGAGAGCTGGAAGGCCTTGTTGACGCTGTCGAGGGTCTTCTGCTGGACGTTCTGGATGAAGGGGAACTGGGGAAGGGTGAAGGGGGTGGTGATGCCGGACTGGTCGATAAAGACGATGCCGAAGCCGGAGCGGGCGACGGTCTTGGGAATCAGGAGGTAGGTGAAGCCGACGCGGGGGGCGACGTTGTCCCAGTGGGTTTCGCGGGCAGACTTGGGGTTGCCGTCTACACCTGCGTAGTCAAGCTGCTGGGTGGCGAGGTTGAAGATGGCGCCCTGGTTGTTCTTCTCGGTCGAGGGGAAGTGATTGGTATAGCGGGCGCCGATGTTGAGGGTGAGCTTGCCGTTGGCGCGGAAGTCATCCTGGAGGAAGTACTCCTGGATGTGATCGCGGGGGCGGAGCTTTGAGGTCTGGAGGTCGATGGAGAAGGTATCGACCTGGCCGAGGAGGAAGCTGGCGATGGAGTTGCCGGAGCCGGTAACGCCCTGCTGGTTGGTGCCGGTGGTGGTGAAGGCGAAGGAGCCGGTGGGGTTGGGCGGGGAGACGGTGTTGAGCTGGTAGAAGCGAAAGTCGAGGCCGGCTTTGATGGCGTGGCGGCCGCGGGTGTAGACGAGGGTGTCGGTGGTCTCCCAAACGGCAGTCTGGTACTGAGCGAAGGTGCTGGCGGATGGACCAAGCTGCTGGAAGCCGGTAAAGGTGAAGAGCGGGAGGGCGTTGTTGAAGGCGGCGTTGGTGGGGATGCCGGGGATGCCAAGGGCGGCGGAGGCGGTGTCGCCGAGGGTGGGGCCGGCGATTCCGTTGCCGCGCCGGGTGTAGCCGAGGCGGTAGTCGTTGACGAGGTGTGGGGAGAAGGTGTGGGTCTCGTTGAAGACGGCCTGCTGGCCGAGGACGTTCGACAAGCCGAGGACGCCGCCGGTGCCGATGGCAGTGCCGGAGATGGCGCCGGAGCCGTCGGGGAATGGGGTGACGGGATTCTCTACTTCCGAGAAGTAGGAGTAGCGGCCGAAGGCCCGGTCTGGACTTTCTTTGCTGCCGCGGCGGCCGAGGGCTCCGTCGACGCGGAAGTCGAACTGGTTCTGGTGGTCGGCGTCGTTGGCGGTGCGGGAGTAGTTGTTGGCGGCTCCGGTCTTGGTGGGGAGCGGGAAGCGGTTCAGCAGGGCGACGGCGGTGGGGTCGAGCGGGGTAGTGATGACGTCGTTGGGGAACTCGGTGCGGACGTTCTTGCCGGCGACGACGGTGGTGGTGGCGGGGTTGTAGATCCTGGAGACGCCGGTGAAGATGCCGTTGCGTTCGTTGAGGGTGGGGACGGTGGAGATGACGGTGCGGCCGATGAGGGCTTTGATGCCCTGGTAGTCGCCGAAGAAGAAGAGCTTGGCGTTCCCATTTTTCTTCAAGACGGGGCCGCCGATGGTTCCGCCGTAGAGGTTGCGGCGGTACTCGGGTTTGCGGGCCGGGGCTGCGGCGGCGAAGTAGTTGCGGGCGTTGAGGTCTTCGTTGCGGAAGAACTCGTAGAGGCTGCCGTGGAAGTTGTTGGTTCCGGCGCGGGTGGCTACGTTGACGACGCCGCCGTTGAAGCGGCCGAACTCGGCGGGGACGTTGTCGGCCTCGATGGTGAATTCCTGGATGTCGTCGACGATGGGGAAGAAGGCGACCTGGCCGGGCTCGGGCTGGAGGGCGGAGATGCCGTCGAAGATGTACTCGTTGGTGCGGGGGCGGCCGCCGTTGATGCGAGGGAGGACGGTTCCGGGAGGGAGTTCGACACCAGGGGCAAGCTGGGCGAGGTTGATGAAGTTGCGGCTGTTGAGCGGGAGGGCGATGACGGTGTTGCCGGGGATGTGGGTTTCGATGTCGCTCTGGGCGGCCTGCAGGAGCGGGGCGTCGCCGGTGACGTTGACGGTCTGGGTGTCGGAGCCGATGGTGAGGGTGAGATCGGCGGAGGTGGTCTGGCCGACGGTGGCGGTGATGCCGGAGCGGGAGAGGTGTTCGAAGCCGGGAGCCGAGACGTCGAGGCGATAGACACCGGGGTTGAGGGCGATGAAGGTGTAGTCGCCGGCGCTGGTGCTGATGGTCTGCTGATGGACACTGGTGGAGGTGTCGGTGAGGGTGACCTGGGCGTTCGGGATGGCAGCGCCGGAGGGGTCGGCGATGCGGCCGGTGAGGGCGGCGGTGACCTGGGCGTAGAGGGAGGGTGCGGCGATGAGGGAGGCGACGAGGAGGGCAGGGGGAAGGTGCGACAGTCTCACGCGGAGGGCTCCTGCCGGCGCAGCGTGAGCTGGACGGCGATGATGCAAGAGGTATCCGCGGCGGTAGTTCAGGCCAAGAGAAGGCTTGCAATCGAGGGACGGAGGAGCCGAACGCGGTGGTTCGACTTTATACGAGTCAAATCATAGGGTCAACGCACGCGGACTGAAGGGAGTGCGGGGCGGGACGCGTCTAAGCGAGATTCTTCTTTCCGAGGCCGCGGGGCGAGGCCTTGGTTTTCGGCTGAAGGTTCAACGTGACGGCGGCGAGGATCAGGTCTTTGAAGGCGGCCTCATCGATGGCGGCGTGCTCGTGAATGTCAATGGCTCGACGAACGTTTCCGTCGAGGCTGGAGTTGAAGAGATGCGAGGGGTCGGGGAGCGACGCGCCTTTGGCGAAGGTGAGCTTGACGACCGTTTTGTAGGTCTCGCCGGTGCAGAGGATGCCGGCGTGGGAGAAGACGGGTACGCCGCGCCACTTCCACTCTTCAACGACCTCCGGGTCGGCTTCGTGGATGAGCTTGCGGACGCGGGCGAGGGTCTGGCCGCGCCAGTCTGCGAGCTGCTTGATCTTGTCGTCGATGAGTGCGGTGGGATCTATTTTGGCGGGAGTTGTGCTGGCTGGACTCATGGTGAGGCTCCGATGCGGTTAGGGGGCGGTGAAGGCGATGGTGAGAACGGTGATGTCGTCGGCCTGGGGGGCTCCGGTGCCAAAGGCGCAGGCGGCTTCCGCTATGGCGGCGGCAGACTGGGTGCTGATGGCGCGGGTACGGTCGAAGCCGAAGAGTTCTTTGCGGGGAAAGCTGGTGGCTTCCACGACACCATCCGAGACGAAGGTGAGGCGGGCTCCGGGAGCGAGGGTGAAGGCGGTTTCATCGTAAGCGATGTTGGAGGTGAGACCGAGGGGAAGGCCAGGTGAGGTGGGGAGTTCTTCGCCGTGGAGGTATGGGGATGGGTTGCCGGCGTTGGCGATGAGGGCTCGGCCGTCCTGGTGAATGAGGACGGCGCAGCAGGTGGCGAAGCCGGAGACGTGGCCGGTGAGGGCGCGGTTGAGATGGGCGAGGACCTCGGCGGGCTGGCGGGAGAGCTGCATGCGGAGGCCGCCGATGATGGTGGAGACGACCATGGCGGCTTGCAGGCCCTTGCCGCTGACATCGCCGATGACGGCGAGAAGGGATAGGTCTGAGGTGGGGTCCTGGGCGGGAAGGATGAGGAAGAAATCTCCGCCAACCTGGCGGGCGGGGAGGTAGACGCTTTCTATGAGGAAGCCGGGAGTGGCGGGCTGCTGGGAGGGAATGAGGAGTTGCTGGACGGTGCGGGCGGCTTCGAGCTCGGAAGCGGCAGCTTCTTCATCTTTGCTGACGCGGATGAAACGGTAGAGAACGACGGCGACTAGCCCGAATAAGGCGAAGATGTTCTCTGCATCGTAGACGTGAAGGCCCACGCCGCCAACACTCCAAGTAGATTGTAATTCGGTGATTCCTGCAAAGGAGGACGCTTGGTCGAGGATCGTCCCGACCAGGGAAGCGGTTAGTAAGAATCCACACTCCTTCTTCCCGTTCCGATATCCAACGATGAGAATCGCAAGTATTAGGATCACTGTCGGAATGTCAATAATCCGATAAGCGAGAAAATAGGCTGGAGCGTTTAGACCGAAGAGGCCGACGACTGTGGGTACGAGAAGAAGTAACTGTCCAACGCGTAGGACCCACGTATACCGGAATGCAGCTAGAGCCGCCAGGAACTGGAAATACAGAATTCCACCTAGAGCGGCTACGCAACGCTCCAGCTCTATTACCCAGTCTCCGCCTGGGAGGATGCCTGAGTAAGTACCCCAAAATGCCAAAGCTGCCAACGTGTGGGAAAGCCACCTCAGCGCAAGCCACAGATACTCGCGATGGGAAGGTTGCGCCCAAAACAGGGTTAGCGCGACTGGGACTAAGGCTAAGTACATCAATGCCGTTAGGACATCCGTCAGCCACTGATTGTCGAAGTCGCGAAAACGCTGGAGGTCAGTTGCTGCCCCAATCGCTTCACCCTGGCCCAGGCTTATTTGCTTCAGCGGGAAATATTGGATGGGTCCGTAACCGAGCGAAAGAAAATGGATGGCAAGTACCGAGTTGCTCTTGAGTGGGAGTGTGATGACAAATGGTCGGCTAAGGTAAGAAGTGTGAGTGGCAAAGCCTGGTGAAGTCGCAATTTCCTTGCCATCTACAAAGACGACAAATTGGGTGTCTCCCCTCGCCTCAAGACTGATGGCTAGCTTTGAGTTTGTGCTCAGGAGGTGGAGACGGAGTCGTGCCCAGCTTTCACCATGTAGGATTCCAGGCGCATTCGCGGCGAGCAGGGTAGAGCCAGCCTTGATGAGAGTCCAAGCAGAGTCGTCGAAGTCGGGATCGGCGAAGTGTGGGGCGTCGGTTGGGGAGAAACGCCAGGGGGCGTCAAGAGTGACGATGGTCGTGAGGCGGGCGGCGTCGATGGTGACGGAGCCATCTGCTTGCGAGATGACAGTGCTGGTTTGGGCGCTCGCGGAAGCCGCGAAGCATGCAAGGCCTATGAGAAGCCACGCGAGGCAGAGCCGACGGCTTTGCAATGGACACGGTCTCCGAGCAGGAGTGGAGCTTGCGCCCTGGCTCTGCTTCGACGCAAGAGGAGCCCAAGATCTGATTCTGCAAAGGATACGCTGGCGGGGCTGAGAAGCAAGGGGAGAAAGTTAGCCGGTAATGCGCTCGATCATGACATCGGTGGACTTGATGAGGGCGGCGGCGGTGTCGCCCTTTTTGAGGCCGAGTTCCTTGACGGCGCTGGCGGTTATGATGGCGGTGATCTGGGCGGTGTCGGTGGCGAGGATGACCTCGGCCATGAGGCCTTCGATGCGGATGCTGACGACCTTGCCGGCGATCTGATTGCGGCCGGAGACGCGGCGGAAGCGCTCGCGGGATTCGGGGGCGGGTTTGGCGGTATCGGCGGCGAGGAAGGGTTTGAGGGCGCGCTCGGCGATGCGGTGGTGGCCGCCGGGGGTGGGCTGGGTCTTGAGCTTGCCGGAGAGGATCCACTGCTTGATGGTGGGGTAGCTGATGCCGAGGAGGCGGGCGGCTTCGCGAGGGGTGAAGAGTGGGGTTCCGGGCATTTGAGGCTCCTTGGGAAGCAGGAAACGGGCAACGAAAGCAGGGAGAAAACAAGCAACGGCAAAAGCAGCTACGGAGGTTCTTCCCCTTCACGTTGCTCAGGGTCAGAATGACCCCCTTGAGCAGGTGAGATTCTAGGCGGCGGGTTCGGCTTTCATCCAGCCTATTGCGATGGCGAGGTATTGCTTGAGGTCTTTGCGGTGGACGATGGCGTCGAGGAAGCCGTGCTGGAGGAGGAACTCGGAGCGCTGAAAGCCTTCGGGGAGCTTCTGGCGGATGGTCTGCTCGATGACGCGAGGGCCGGCGAAGCCGATGAGGGCGCCGGGTTCTGCGATGTTGAGGTCGCCGAGCATGGCGAAGCTGGCGGTGACGCCTCCGGTGGTGGGGTCGGTCATGATGGAGATGTAGGGGATGCCGGCGGAATCGAGGCGGGCGAGGCCGGCGGAGACCTTGGCGAGCTGCATGAGGGAGGCGATGCCCTCCATCATGCGGGCGCCGCCGGAGGCGGAGACGATGATGAGGGCGTCGCCGGTGGCGAGGGAACGGTCTACGGCGCGGGCGATGGTCTCGCCGACGACGGCTCCCATGCTGCCGCCGATGAAGGCGTACTCCATGACGGAGAGGACAACACTGTGCGGGCCGATGTGGCCGATGGCGTTGACGATAGCGTCGTTGAGGCCGGTCTTCTTCTGGGCCTCGGCGAGGCGGCGTTTGTAGGGTTTAAGGTCATTGAACTTGAGGGGATCGGTGGAGCGGAGTTCGAGGTCGACGAGTTCGTAGCCGGGCTCGAGGAGGTTGGCGACGCGAGAGCGGGCGTCAAAGCGGAAGTGATAGCCGCACTTGGGGCAGACGTAGAGGTTGGCCTCAAGGTCGGGTTTGAAGATGGCCTGGCCGCAGGCTCCGCACTTGATGAAGAGGCCTTCGGTGCGGACGGTCTTCTTGCCTTCAGTGACGATCTTGTGGTCTTCGCGTTTAAACCAACTCATTGTGCGGTACGTCCTGTTCTTTTGCGCCTCGACCATTCTACTAGGGCCTAGTGGCCGGAGTGATAGGGGTGGCCGGCGAGGATGGTGAGGGCGCGGTAGATCTGCTCGGCGGCGACGAGGCGGGCGAGGTCGTGGGGAAGGGTGATGCGGCCGAAGGAGATCAGGGCGGTGGCGCGGGTGCGGGCGGCATCGGACCAGCCGTCGGCGGGGCCGATGGCGAGGAGGATGCGCTGGGCTCCGTCGTCGCGGAGGCGGCCGATGAGGCGGGCGAAGTCTTCGGAGGTGGCGAGCTGGCCGCGAGGGTCGAAGAGGATGGTTTGGGCGGCGGGGCGGTTGGGCTGGCGGGCGGCGTAGGCGAAGAAAGACTCTTCGGTGTCGAAGGTGTCGGAGGTTGTGGGGAGGTATTTGGCGGCTCGGGCGAGGTATTGGGTGACGAGGGTGGAGATCTCGTCGGATTTGGCCTTGGTTCGTTTGGGGAGGATGGTGGCTAGAGTGAGGGAGGTCATGGAGACAGTGAAAAGGCAGTTGTGAGGCAGTGAGAGGACGGTCGAGAGGCAGGGTGAGACGGTCGAGCTTCGCTCGATATCCAGGGCTAGGACTTCTTCCTGGCCGGGGCTTTCTTTGCGGACACCTTTTTGGCTGATGTCTTCTTTGCGGAGGTCTTCGTTGCAGGGGTCTTTCTGGCTGCGGCTTTGTTAGCGGGCTTCTCAGCTGTGGGTTTAGTTTTGGCGCGGGTGCTCGCGATGAGGGCTTTGAGTTCGGAGCTGAGTTCGGCGACGCTGATGGTGGTTGCGGATTTGCGGAGACGCTCGAGGCCATAGAAGGCGCGCTTTTCCGCGGAGAAGACGTGGACGATAAAGTCGACGTAGTCCATGAGAATCCACTCGCCCTGGCGGCGGCCCTCGACGGAGGTGGGGTAGACACCGAAGTCGCGCTTGAGGCGGATCTCGATCTCGTCGGTGATGGCGACGTTCTGGCGGTCGTTGGTGCCGTTGCAGATGAGGAAGTAGTCGGTGAGGCCGGACTCGGAGGGGTCGAGGGCGAGGATGCGGATGTCTTCGGCTTTTTTGTCTTCGCAGGCGGCGGCTGCGGCGAGGAGAAGTTGATAGCTTTCGGTTGAGGGCAAGGAGGCTCCTAGAACTCTATGGTAACGCTGGGGGAGCGGGTTGTCCGTTGTTCGTTCTCCGTTGTTCGTTGGGGGCGAAGAGGTGGTGGTCGCGAATGTAGGTGAGGACGGCGGGAGGAATGAGGTCTTCGCAGGGCTGGCCGGCGTGGAGGCGTTGGCGGAGACCGGTGGCGGAGACGTCTTCGTGGATGTCGTGAAGGAGGTGGACGCGGGCTTGTTGGGCGGGCGTGAGGTTAAGGGATGCGGGGTGGGGGAGGGCGAAGCCTGGGCGGCTGATGACGATCCACTCGGCGAGGGCGAGGAGGCGATCGGGCTCGCGCCAGGTGGCGAGGTTTGCGAAGTTGTCTGCGCCGATGAGGGCGAAGAGAGTGGCTTCCGGGTGGAGGGCGGCCAGGCGCTGGAGGGTGTCGACAGTGTAGTTGGGGGAGCCGTCGGGATGGGGGGCGTCGAGGTCTGAGGGACGGAAGCGGGGGTCTGCGGCGTGCTGGCAGGCGAGAGTGACCAAGGCAAGGCGGTCTTCGTAGGGGGTTGAAGGGGAGTCTAGTTTGTGGGGCTGGCGAGCGGCGGGGGCGAAGAGGACTTGATCGAGATGGAAACGGTCGCTGGCGGCTCGGGCGATGGCGATGTGGCCCCGGTGTGGGGGGTCGAAGGTGCCGCCGAAGAGGGCTATGCGTGGGGCGGGGGGCGAAGACATGGGATTGGAGTGTGTCGCCAAGGTTTTGGTTCAAACGCGAAAGCAAGAGCGGTCGAGCTTTGCTCGCACCCGGAACGGGCAACGGCAAGTGCAAGAGCTAAATACTGAGATTCTGAGCTCTGCTCAGAATGACGACGGTGAAGCAATCGCGACTCAAGACGTAGACTAAGCGCGGCCGCGGGCGGAGCTGGCGGGCGGGGGGTAAAGGGGTTTGCGTTTTTTCGGAGCTTCGGCGGGCTCGTCGACCGAAATGGGGCGGTGGGTTTGGACGAGGTCGGCGATGGCGTACTTGAGGGGCTCGATGCCTTCTCCGGTGACGGCGGAGATCTCGTAGTAAGGCAGCTTGCGGCGCTTGGCCATGGCCTTTAGCTTCTTGAGGCGGGCGGGGTCGGCGACGTCCATCTTGGCGGCTACGAGGAGGGTGGGCTTGGCGGCGAGGGCAGGATCGAAGCTTTCGAGCTCGGCGGTGATGACCTTGAAGTCTTCCACGGGGTCTGGACGGCCGGACCCTTCTGAGACGTCGACGAGGTGGACGATGACGCTGGTGCGTTCAATGTGTTTGAGGAACTGGATGCCCAGGCCGGCGCCGAGGTGGGCGCCTTCGATGAGGCCGGGGAGGTCGGCGATGGTGAAAGAGAGCTCGTGGGGGAAGTCGCCGACGGAGACGACGCCGAGATTTGGCTCGAGTGTGGTGAAGGCGTAGTTGGCGATCTTCGGACGGGCGGCGGAGAGGCGCGAGATGAGCGTGGACTTGCCGACGTTGGGGTAGCCGACGAGGCCGGCGTCGGCGAGAAGGCGGAGTTCCAGGCGGAAGTGGCGTTCTTCGCCGGCGCGGCCGAGTTCATGCTCGCGCGGGGCCTGGTGGGTGCTGGTGGCGAAGTGCTGGTTGCCGCGACCGCCGCGACCGCCGCGCGCGACGACGATGGACTCGTCGGGGCGGGTGAAGTCGTGGATGAGCTCGCCGGTGTCTTCGTCGTAGAGGACGGTGCCTACGGGGACTTTGAGGACGGTGTGCTCGCCCGCGTAGCCGGAGCAGTTGGAGCCGAGACCGTGGCCCCCGCGCTGGGATTTGTGCTCGGGGTTGAAGCGGAAGTGGACGAGGGTGTTGTGGCTGAGCGACGACTCCATCAGGATGTCGCCGCCGTGGCCGCCGTCTCCGCCGGAGGGGCCGCCGCGGGGGACAAACTTTTCCCGGCGAAAGGCCATGCAGCCGTTGCCGCCGTCTCCGGCTTTGACGCGAATTTTTGCTTCATCGATGAACATGAGACTGATTCCATTCTACTTGTGGGCGCGGAGCCCGGAGTGCGCTCCGGAGCGGGCACGGAGAGCTGCCTTGAGCGGGTACAGGGCAAGGACCGCCGTTCATCCAGTGTTCATTATTTCATGACAAGGTAGAGCTATCCATGACCTCCCCAGGCGCACGAGAGACAAAGTTCAAATGTCCCTGCCTGATCCAACCCAGAGCCTAACCCTCAGGAGACCGAGACACAATGAACCGAATGATGAGACGACCGGCCCTCGCGGCCGTGCTTTCCACGTGCTTTGCCGTGGCTGCTTCCGCACAGTCCACGACGCAGGGTGCGATCACCGGAACGATCGAAGATCTAACGCATGCAGTGGTGCCGGGCGCAACCGTCGTGATCCACAACAATGGAACCAACGCCGAGGTGACTCTGCAGGCGGATAGCAGCGGCTACTTCAACGCGCCGCTGCTGCAACCCGGAGATTATCGGGTTGCGATTACAGTCGGTGGCTTTGCGAACTACACGGTGGACCACGTGGTGGTGCAGGTGGGCCAAAGCACGGAGCTGAAGCCAAGCCTGAGCCTGGCTGGAACGAGCGAGACAGTAGCGGTCGAGGCGACCAGTCCCGCGTTGAACTTCGAGTCGCCGGATTTCAGCGATGTGATCGACAATAAGGCGATCGTGGCGATTCCGGAGAACAACCGGCGGTGGTCGAGTCTGGCTCTGCTGACTCCGGGTGTGGTCTCCGACTCAAGTGGATTTGGACTGGTCAGTATCCGCGGCATCAGCCCGATCCTGAATAATGTGGAGATCGACGGCGCGGACGATAACCAGGCCTATTTTTCCGAGGAGCGTGGACGTACGCGTGAGGCTTACTCGACCTCCGAGGACGCGGTGCGGGAGTTTACGGTGAACACGGGCGTCTACGCGGCGGAGTATGGGCGTGCGGCGGGTGGCGTGATCAATTCTGTCACCAAAAGCGGCACAAACGCGTTTCATGGCGAGGTGTATGGGTACGATCGCGAGAGCAACTGGGCAGCTTATACGCCGCTGGTAACCAATTCGGTCAAGAACGCTGCCGGGACGTATACGAGCGTTCCGCTGAAGCCGAAGGATCTGCGCAAGATCTTCGGGTTTGCCGCGGGCGGGGCAATCCTCAAAGACAAGCTGTTCTGGTACTACACGTTTGACGAACATCGTCACATCTTTCCGGGAATTGGGCGGCCGAGCAATCCGAACACGTTCCTTACGCTGCCGGACGCGGCTCTGCCGGCGGGACAGAACTGCGACCTGAATAGCGGGCTCGTGTACAGCGGCAATCTCGGGACGCTTTCCAGCACCACGGCGGCGGGCAGCACGATCGATAACCAGGCTTGCGTGCTGGCGGCGCGGCAGAAGCTGGGATCCTACGCGGCGGGTTCAGCCGCGTATGCGGCGGGGATTGCGAGTTTGATCCCCGATCTTGGATCGGTGCCGCGGGTGGGCGATCAGGAGATCAATACGCCAAAGCTGGACTTCCAGATCACGCCGAAGGAGCGGCTCTCGCTGCTCTATCACCGGCTGCGCTGGGATTCGCCTGGTGGAGTGCAGACGTCGGCCACCGCGACGTACGCCGTGGACACGTTTGGCAATGACTTTGTGAAGCTGGACTATGGGCTGGCGAAGCTGGAGAGCCAGGTGCTGCCCTCGGTGAGCAACGAGGTGGGGTATCAGTACAGCCGTGAACTGGACTATGAGACGCAGCAGCCTTACTCGGCATACACGCAGGCGAATCTGTTTGGGACGGGAGCTTCGGCGGGCAATGTTCCCTATGTGAATCTGGCGACGTCGAGCGGGTTCAACCTGGGCTCGCCGTACTATTCCTACCGGACCGCGTATCCGGATGAGCGGAAGTGGCAGGTTTTCGACACGCTCTATCTGGTGAAGGGGAACAACACGTTCAAGTTCGGTGCGGATATTCTGCACAACTACGACTTGATCAACAACACGTATGAGAGCAACGGCGACTTCAACTACACGTACATCGGGAACTACTTTTCGGATCAAGGGACGAAGAGCGCGGGCCGGACGGCCGCAGGGTGCAATACCGGCGCTTCTTCGACGGCAACGGTGACGAAGAACTCGAGCGGGGTTTATGTGTTGAACTCGGCTACGGGGACTTCGCCTTGCTATTCGTCGTATACGCGGGGGTATGGGAATCCGGCGTTCGATGACGACACGCTGGATTATGGGTTCTTCGCGCAGGATAACTGGAAGATCTCGCCGCGGCTGACGCTGGAGCTGGGAGTTCGATACGACTATGAGCAACTGCCGAATCCGAACGCTACGCTGACCCAGGCTTCGGGGAGCTTCGTTCCGTACGCGGGGCTTGGCAATCGGCCGAGCGACAAGAACAACGTCGGGCCGCGCATCGGTTTTGCGTATGACGTGTATGGCGATGGTAAGACGGTGCTGCGCGGCGGCTTCGGCATGTACTACGGGCGCATGACCAATGGAACGATTCTGAACGCTTTTCTGAATACGGGCAGTCCGCTGGGCCAGTACACGACCGTGTATAAGCCGACAACGGCGGGACATCCGCTGTTGCCCAATTTGACGGTGGGGGGTGCGGCTCCGGCGGCTCCGAGCAGCTACTTCTTTTCCAACAACTTCCAGAATCCGCTGGTGCAGGAGTATGACCTGATCCTGCAGCAGGATCTCGGACATACCGCGACGCTGAATATCAACTACATCGGGTCGCAGGGCCGAGAGCTACCGAACTTCCTGAACCTGAATCTGAATCCGGTGACTCAGCCTGTAACAGTTACGTTTACCGGCGGCGGTCCGGTTCCGGCGGGGACGCAGGTGCAGGTGCCAACCTATACGGGCTATGGGAATACGGCTTTGTTTGGGCCGGGAGCGACTTCATTCCAGTCGATTACGGAGATCCTGAGCAACATCAATTCGAGCTACAACGCGCTGGTATTCGAGGTGAAGAACCGGTCGTATCATGGGTTGCAACTGGACGCGAGCTATACGTGGTCGCATGCGCTGGACTATGCGCAGAACGCGTCGACTTCAGCCAGCACGAACAACTTCTACGATCCGTACGGAAACCAGAGGGCGAACTACGGAAATTCCAACTACAACGTTCCGGATCGCATTACCGGTTTCGTGCTGTATGACTTTCCCAACCTGCATGAGGGGCGGTATCTGAAGTATCTGGCGAATAACTGGAGCTTCAATGATGACTTCCAGCTGCAGGACGGACTGCCGTACTCGCTTTCGTTGAGCGGCTATAACTCGACGGATGCAATCCAGACCGGGCTGAACGGCGCGGGCGGCCAGACCTTCATACCGCAATCGGTGATCAACCTGCCGGGTCTTGGGCGGAATACGTACAAGCTGAAGCGGGATATCGTGGACGACATCCGGCTGGTGAAGGGGATTCCGTTTACGGAGCGGTACAACCTGGAGCTGCGGGGGGACTTCTTCAACGTTGCGAACCACCAGAATGTGTCGGCGGTCAGCTCTACCGGCTATATCTTTTCCAGCACGGGAGCGCTGAGCAGCAATGCGGCGTACCAGTCGTCGACGTTTGGTGTGCCGGCGAGTGTGAACTCGAGCGGATTCCTGTATACGCCGCGCGAGGTGCAGATTTCGGCACGGTTTACGTTCTAGCGCCTTTCAGTGCGGGACCAAGGGCGGCGGCTTCGGCTGTCGCCCTTCCTCTTTTGGGACTAAAATCGCGGGGATTCTACGGGAAATGTATGGATAGAAGAGAATTCGGGAACGCGTCCGCTCGTCTTCGCTGACACTTGCAGCGACAGGTTTGTTCGGCCTTGAGGTTTAGGCCGGCCACCCGGGAGGATGGATGTCTCCGTTCCGCCGCCCAGAGCTTCATGCGGCATGCTTGATGGTTTTCATTGCCGCACTGGTATGCCTGTTGGCACTGGCGGCGACAGCGGCACGGGCCCAGGGGCCGGTGGATGGCGCGCTGCACGGAACGATCGTGGATGGGGATGGGAACGCGATTGCGGCGGCAGCGGTGCGGGTGCGGCGAGAGGATACGGGGCGGGAACGGACGATCGTGGCGGATGCCGGGGGAGGTTTTTTGCTGGCTCATCTAGCCCCGGGGCGGTACACGGTGTTGCTGAGCGCGAGGGGATTTGCGTCGTCTTCCGTGTTGACGGTGGATGTAAGGCTGGGCGAGACGGAGGAGTTGCGGACGCGGCTGTTCGTCGCGGCGACCGGGACGGCGATTACGGTGGAGGCGCGGGAGGGCGACGATGCGGTGGAGTCCGGGAGGACGGTTGGGGCTGCGGAGTTGGGGCTGCTGCCGTCGCCGGGACGCAGGTGGCAGGACTTCGCACTGACGGCGGATGGCGTTCTGCCCGACCAGGATGCGGATGGACTGCTGAGCGTGCATGGGCTGCCGTCGACGCAGAACAATGTGCTGGTGGATGGGGTGTCGAGCGTGCAGAGTTTTGGGTCGGTGCCGATGGGGACGGGGAGCGATCCGGGGCCGGATGCGGCGGAGGATTCGGATTCGGCGGAGCTGAATACCGGGCCGGCACAGGGGTTGTCGCGGAGCCGGCACTCTGGGATTGCGTACAGCTTCTCGCAGGCGGCGGTGCGGGAGTTCCGGGTCTCGACGCAGAACTACTCGGCTCTGACGAGCGACGCGGGCGGCGGGGTGGTGACGACGGTTTCGAAGTCGGGGACGAGCCAGGTGCATGGTTCGGGATTCTTCGTGCTGCGGTCGCAGGCGTTTGCGGCGGCGAATCCGCTTTCGATTGCGACGAGCTATGCGGATGGTGTCGTTTCCAGTGGCGTGGTGAAGCCGCATGACCTGAAGGAGAACTTCGGCGGGACGCTTGGCGGGCCGGTGGCTCCTAAATTCTTTGGAGCCAAGCCGCTCTACTACTTTGCTGCGTATGACCAGCAGAAGCGAGGGTTTCCGGCGATCGCTTCTCCGGCGAACCCCGAGTTCTTTCAGTTGACGGCGGAGCAGACGGCTCTGCTGGCCACACGAGGGGTGAAGCGGGCGGAGGTCAACGATGGGCTGAACTATGTCTCGTCGCTGACAGGGAAGACGGAGCGGCGAGCGGATCAGGAGATCGGGTTTGGGCGGGTTGATTGGTCCCCTGGAGCGCGGCAGGAGCTTGGTCTGCAGTACAACGCGGTCCGGTGGGACTCGCCTGCCGGGCTGACGGATGCGCCCGTGGTAGCGCGAGGCCGAGCGAGCCTGGGGAATGCCGGTGGAAGCCTGGATGCGGTGATGCTGCGGGCGACGACGACTTTGAGCCCGCGTTGGGTGAACCAGGTGCGGGTACAGGCGGCCCGGGACGTGCAGTTCGAGAAGCCGCAGACGAACCTGCCGCAGGAGCCGGCGATCGGGCCGGGAGGGATGGCGCCGGAGGTGGATATCGGGCCGGATGGGCTGATCTTCGGCACGCCGGCAGGGCTGGTGAAGGAGGCTTATCCGGATGAACGGCGAGTGGATGCCGGGGACACCGTAAGTGTGCAGCATGGGCATCAGTTGCTGGAGTTCGGGGTGCAGTTCTCCGAGGTGCGTGACCGGGTGGCAACGCTGGCAAACGGGGCGGGCACGTTTCGTTACGACAGTACGCGGGCGACGGCAAATGCGGGTGGGCTGGTGGACTTTCTGACCGACTACACCTACAACGTGCATGCCTATCCGAACGGCGGATGTCCGTCGATCAACGCGGCCACGCACCTGTTCTGCTTTACCAGCTTTAGCCAGAGCTTCGGGGAAGAGCGAGTGGCGTTTTCGACGGCGGAGTGGGCCGAGTTTGTGGAGGATACGTGGCGGCCGCGGAATAGTCTGACAATCCATGCCGGGCTGCGATATGAGTACACGAAGCTGCCGCAGCCAACTGCTCCGAATTCGGCCCTGGATGCGGTGTTTGGAACGCAGGGGGCGACGAGTGTGTTTCCGGAGGATCGGAACAACCTGGGGCCGAGGTTGGGCGTGGCGTTTGAGCCCTTTGGGGCTCGGGCAGGCGTGGTGCGGCTTGGGTATGGGGCGTACTTTGGACGGCTTCCGGGAG
This sequence comes from uncultured Granulicella sp., assembly GCA_965198885.1. Taxonomy (GTDB): domain Bacteria; phylum Acidobacteriota; class Terriglobia; order Terriglobales; family Acidobacteriaceae; genus Edaphobacter. The sequence continues at coordinate 1,535,216 of OZ240677.1, forward strand.
CGACGATCCGGAGCGCGCTCTCGGATACCGCGCTGCCCGGATCAACGACACGGCTTAGGATTACGCCGTCGGCGGAGACGCTTTGTCCGCAGGTGGCCGGGCAGGGGTTCGGGTATCCGTGTTCGTTTCTGGCTATGCCTGGCGGCGTAGTCGCGACGACGGCTTCGGCGATGGTCTTTGCGCGAGGTTTTCGGCTACCGGAGGTGCAGCAGGGGAGCTTCAGCTTTGAACGCAGCGTGGGGCTTGGGATGAATCTCAGCGCGACGTATGAGGTGAACCTCGACCGCCAGCTTGCGAGTTCGACCGACATCAACATCGCCCCGTCGAAGACGTTGCGGTAGTTTCAGATCCAGGGCGGAAGCGGCGCGGTGGGGGTGAAGGATGGCGAGGAGTTCCTGGTGCCGTTCTATACCGCGCGGGTGAGCACGGCGTTTGGGCCGGTGACGGAGATTACGTCGCATGTGAACGCAAGCTACAACGGCCTCGTAGTTGCGGCAACGGCACACGGCCGGAATCTCACCGGCCGGGTGAGCTATAGCTGGTCGAAGGCGATCGACTACGGGGCAAATGCATCCGCCACCCCGAGGACCAACGGGCAGTTCGACCCGTTCATCAATGGATACGACAAGGGACTGTCTTCGCTGAACTATCCGCAGGCTCTGCACTTCAGCGGCGTGTGGAGCGCGCGGATGGGTGAGGCCGATTCGTTGGTGCACAGGCTGGTGAGCGGCTGGGAGGTGGCGCCGATTGTGCTCGTGCATAGCGGGCGGCCGTACTCGTATCAGATCTATGGCGGGGCGGAGTTGAATGGTGGACACGCGAGCATCAATGGCTCCGGCGGTGCGCTGTATCTGCCGACGGTGGGCCGGAATACGCTGCAGCTTCCGGTCTCGGCAAACGCAGACCTGAGGCTGGGGCGTGCGTTTGCCCTGACAAAGAGGCGCGTGGGGGAGCCGCTGACGATGCGATTGGCGGCGGAGGTCTTTAACGTGACCAACCGCAGGAATGTGTCGTCGGTGGAAGAGCGTGCGTTTCTGGTTGGGGCGGAGAGCGGCGGGATCGTTCCGCTGGTCTACCAGGACGCGAAGGCGATTGCGGGGGAGGGGCTGAACTCGCAGCCGTTCGGCACGGTAACCGCGGCGAGCACGGGGCTGGCACGCGAGCGGCAGATGCAGCTCTCGCTGCACCTCGAGTTCTGACCGGTTACGACGGATGCAACGCCGCGAATTCGACAAAGGCCCGCGCATTGGCATTCAATGGAGATTCGGAGAACGTGCTGAATGGGCCTTATCGCTGTCATCGCTCACCATGGGTATCTGGTTGTGGCCCTGATTCTGTTTCTCGCAGCGGCGGGGTTACCACTTCCGACCTCGATCGTGCTGGTGGGGGGCGGTGCGGCGGCGCATGGCGGGACGTTGAGCCTGCCGGTGGTGTTGTCGCTGGCCTGGGCGGCGGCGCTGGTGGGAGATACGCTGCTGTACTTCGGCGGGCGAAGCTCCGGGTGGTGGCTGCTGGCCGCTATGTGCCGGCTGACGATGAATCCCGAGGGCTGTATCTTCTCGTCGTCGGCGTACTTCTACCGGCGGGGGGCGAAGACGTTGCTGTTCGCGAAGTGGGTTCCGGGACTGGCGTCGATGGCGGCTCCGCTCTCGGGAAGTCTGAACATGCGGTTCAGCCGGTTTCTGCGGCTGGACGCTGTCGGCGTCGCCATGTATACGTCCGTCTGGATCCTGGCGGGGTACGCATTCAGCGGGGCCATCAAGCAGATCATCGAGTGGGTGCAGCGGGTGGGTCATGCGTTCCTGTTCCTGGGGGCCGTGCTGGTGGCGGGATACGTGTTCTCCATCGTGATGTTCACGATCAAGGCTCGCAAGTACGACAAGATCGACAAGATCACCGCGATCAGTCTCAAGGATCGGCTGACTGCGCTCGATCCAAACAGGATTGTGATCATCGCGGATGTGCGGAGTCATGGGTACTACGATCCCGGCATGCAGCGGATCAAGAACTCGATCCGGGTCGAGCCGAGCAGGTTGAAGGAAGAGCTGGTGGCACTGAGGGAGTTCATGGCTCCGGAGTGCGAGGTCTATCTGTACTGCTCATGCATACGGGATACGACAAGCAAGCGGGTGGCCTACATGCTGGAGGAGGCGAACTGCAAGACGCATGTGATCGATGGGGGGATCAAGGCTTGGATCAAGGCGGGTGGCGAGATGGAGGCGGTTCCGGCTGCGGATATCGAGCATCTGCCGCGGTTTGAGTGACCCTCGCTGGGCGGGAAGCTAAAGAGCGCTTGATGGGGACATGAAGAGGCGAATTCCGGCGATGCCTGCGGCTCCGGCGTCGAGGCACGCCTGGGTATTCTCCGGGGTGACTCCGCCGAGTGCCAAAACGGGAATCGGGGCGGCGATCCTGCAGGCTTCGTGCAGGGCTTCAAGGCCGGTGGGTGGAGTGACCTTGGAGCCGGCTATGGTCTTGCCGAAGACCGGGGCGAACAGGATGGCCGAAGGTTGCAGGAGAATGGCGCGGCGGACCTCCGCGATGGTATGGCAGGAGGCCGAGACAGACGGGGCAGGCAGGCTGGCGGCCTGGTAGAGCGTGCGGACTTGGGTGGGGGTTAGTTCTGAGGGATGCGAGGCGAGGTGGACGCCGTCGAGACGGACGGCAAGGGTGATGTCGGCGCGGGAGGCGAGCAGGAGCCGGGTCTGCGGATTGACGGCGCGGACGGCGTCCAGGATCTCGCGGGACAGTTCCGCGAGAGCTCCGGCGGGCAGGTCTTTCTCGCGGATAAGCAGCACGTCGATGCCGCCACGGGCGAGAGCGGCGCAGCGGTCGACCAGGCCCTGGTGGGGCTGGGCCGATAAATCGGTCGGAAAAAGGCTTCGATCGGTGATGGCGTAACGCAGCATGGAGTTGGAGAAGGTATCAGACTAGGGAATAAGGCCGGGGTGGTTTGTGACGTCGTGACTCTGGGCCAAAGGCGATGGCGTATCGTGGACACGACTATAGTAGTGTGAGGCAAGGTCGTCGATGAGGACGATGCACTTCGGCGGCATGCCGCTACACGGAAGAGCGCATTCAGTATGGGTACAGTTGTTTACGATCTCCTGGTCATCGGTTCCGGTCCGGCAGGACAGCGCGCCGCGATCTACGCTTCGAAGATGGGCAAGAAGGTAGCGCTGGTGGAGATGCGCGAGGTGGTGGGCGGAGCGTGCATCAGCACAGGAACGATTCCGTCGAAGACGATGCGCGAGGCGGTGCTGCATCTCTCCGGCTATAACTATAAGTCGATCTATGGGATGAACTACCGGGTGAAGGAACGGATCACGATGGCCGACCTTGCGTTCCGGGTGCAGCATGTGATCAAGACCGAGATCGATGTGACCGAGGCGCAGTTGCAGCGGAACAACATCGAGATGCTGGTGGGTGTGGCGAGCTTTGTAGGGACGGAAGATGGGATGACCAAGGTAAAGGTCACCAACAGCCGTGGCTCGACCGAGTACGAGTGCCGCAATGTGTTGATCGCCACGGGAACAAAGCCGGCAAGCTCGGATCGGGTTCCGATCAATGGGACCTCGATCGTGAACAGCGATCTGGTGTTGGAGCTGAAGAATCTGCCCAAGACGATGATCGTCGTTGGCGGCGGCGTCATCGGGGTGGAGTACACCTGCATGTTTTCAGCGCTTGGGGTGCGGGTGACGTTGATCGAGCGGCGGCCTCGCCTGCTGGAGTTTGCCGACCAGGAGATCATCGAGGCGCTGAGCTATCACCTGCGTGACTCGCGCGTGACCATGCGGCTCAACGAGGAAGTGGACAGCGTGGAGGAGATGCCGGATGGCACGGTCGTCGCCACGTTGAACAGCAAGAAGAAGGTGCAGGGAGACGCACTGCTGTATGCGGTTGGGCGGCAGGGTAATGTGGATGAGCTCAATCTAAGTGCAGTCGGGCTGGAGGCGGATAGCCGCGGAAGAATTCCGGTCGATAAGGACTTCAGGACGAAGGTTCCGACGATCTTCGCGGGCGGCGATGTCATCGGCTTTCCTTCGCTGGCATCCGTCTCGATGGAACAGGGGCGGATCGCTTCTGCGCGTGCCTTTGGAGATGAATCGGTGCTGAGTAATCCAAGCTTTTATCCGTACGGCATCTGGACGATTCCGGAGATCAGCTTCCTGGGCAAGACCGAGGAACAACTGACCGAAGAAGATGTTCCGTACGAGGTTGGGGTGGCATACTACCGGGAGATTGCACGCGGCCAGATTCGCGGCGATACGACCGGGCGGTTGAAGCTGATCTTTCATCGCGTGACCCATGCCATTTTGGGAGTACACATCATCGGCGAGGGTGCGAGCGAGCTGGTGCACATCGGACAGGCAGCGATGGCGCTGGGCGGACGGCTGGACTACTTTGTGGAGACCGTGTTCAACTATCCAACTCTTGCTGAATGTTATAAGGTTGCTGCGTTCAACGGATTGAACCGGGTCAGCAAGTTCGAGTAGTCGTCCGGCAGTAATCGACCTGAAACAGAAGCATGAATCGCAGAGACCGACGCGCCCCTCCTGGGATCAAGGGGGTGGGACGCAAGGCGAAGCATTGAGAGGCAGGCAAAGATGGCGAAGACCATAGGCGTGGTGTTGTCGGAACGAGTGATCTCCGGTTTAGTAGTCGATCACAAGGTGGTCGGCGACATCCTGAGCTTTCCCGTGAACGATGACGAGAATGAATCGGCGCTGGTGGAGATGCACACGGACGCGCTGGTGGAGACGATCTGCGACCAGGTTAAGCGCGCGAGGGGGGAGCACAAGGACATCTCAGCGATCGGTGTGGCCATGCCGGGGCTGATCAAGGATGGAGTCGTGGATGACTCGCCCAACCTGCCGCAGCTTAAGGGCGCGCGGATTAAGGAGCTGCTGACGCGGCAGTTGCGGGAGCACGGGCTGGACGGCGCGGTTTGCATCCTCAATGACGCGGATGGCGTGGCGGCGGGACTGGCGGCGGCAAGCGGAAAGCTGGATCAGTTCATCCGGGTTTGGACGCTGGGCGTTGGCATCGGCTACGGACGCTATCCCTGGGCTCCGGGTGTCTGGGAGGGCGGTCACACGACCATCACGCTGGACGACAAGGAGAACTACTGCGGATGCGGCGGCCGCGGGCACATGGAAGGGATCATGGGACATCGAGCGATGCGCCTGCGGTTTCTCGACATGGAGCCGGAGGAGGTCTTCGCGGAGGCTGCGGCGGGCAACAAGCGCTGCCTTGACTTCAAGCGTCTCTGGCACAAGGCTCTGGCGGCGGGGATCGCAAACCGTATCCACATGGACGGCGCGGGCAAGTTCTTTATGACCGGCTTCAACGCGCGGTTTGTGGATATGCAGATGCTGAAGGATTACATCCAGCAGATGGTGAAGATGAGTCCGCTGCAGAGCTATATGCTGGAGATCGTCGCGGACGATCCGGTGACGCGCGTGGTCGGGGCGGCGGTCGCGGCGGAGCAGGCGGCGCATGGGCCGTACCTGCGCGGCTGACCGGTCCCAGGTTGCGGGTCGAGTCCGAAACTGCGCGCAACAAAAGTGGTGCGCGGGGTTCAAGATGAGTGTCGACAAGCAACACCGCATGCGGGTTCCTACTCCTATAACTGGAAGCAAGAAAGGGACTTATGAATCTTAAAGCGTTGGTCACGCCAGCACTTGCAGTAGCACTGATAAGCGGCTCCGCAGCGTTTGCGCAGGGCTATGGAGCTCCGCCGCCACCCCCTCCCGGCTATGGCCAGGGTCCGGGCGGCTGGGATGCGCCGCCGGCCGAGTTCCGCGAGTTCCAACAGCGGGGCTTTCACGACGGCGTGGAGGGTGCGCGCAGGGACTTCGAGAATCATCGCCCGCCAAACCCCAACAATCGTGATGAGTTCCGCCACCCGAACGTTCCGCGCGAGATGCGGCGCGACTACCGCGATGGTTTCCGCAAGGGATACTTCGCGGCGGTGAACCATATGCAGGGTGGCCCCGGCCCGCGCTAGCCGGATCTCTCCCGCAGTATTTGAGAGTCCAGTCCCAGCGGCTGGGCTCTTCTCTTTTTGGGACAGCGCCCATTGCAACTTCGCTTCCCCTGAGCACGAGCTTTCCGCTAGCATCGGGAGTGCCGCCGCAACCGGGGGCAGGAGACTGTATGCATCCGGATATGGAACGTGTGATGGCTTTGCAGGTGCTCGACCTGGAGGCGAAAAAGTTGCGCGATGAGATAGCCGCGCTACCCAGGCATGTCGCCACCCTGGAAACAAAGGCAAAGACCACTGCAGAACAGCGAGCGGTGGTGCTGGATCTTATCGCCAAGGAAGACGCGCTTCGGCGGCGCCTGGAGTCCGACATCAAGGATCAGCAGGCGAAGCTGGCACGGGGAAAGCAGAAGATCGACATGGCGACCTCGACGGCGCAGGTAACGGCGCTGGACCACGAGAGGACCTACGCACAAAAGGAGATCCTGCGGCTCGAGGACGAAGAGCTCGAATCCATGATCCGGACCGAAGGGCTGGACGCTCAGAAGAAAGTCGCGGACCAGGCTCTGAACGCAGCCGAGTCCATGCACCAGAGCGAGCGCGAGCGGGCGATCGGGGTGATCGACCGCAACAACGCGGCAATCGTGCAGCTGGATACACGGCGCAAGGCGCAGCGGTCGACGATCGGTGAGACCGCGCTGAGTCTCTATGATCGCATCGCCAAGTCGAAGGGCACGGGGATCGCCGAGGCGCTGGGCCAGAAGTGCATGGCCTGCCAGATGATGCTTCGCCCGCAGCGCTGGAACGATCTGCGCGAACGCGATAACGACGAGATGATGACCTGCGACAGCTGCGGGCGGCTGCTGTTCTACGATCCGGCCCGGGACTCTCCGCAGCGCAAGCCGGTGGAGACGGCGCAGCCCGAACGCAAGGAAAGTATCGCCGCCCAGATTGTGAGGGGACTGTGAGTGCGTCACCCAAGCGTATCTGCATCGATATGGATGAGGTGATCGCGGATGCGGTCGCGGAGCATATCCTGCGCTACAACCGGGAGTTCCAGGAGAACATCACGGTTGCGGATCTGGAGGGCAAGTGGCTTTGGGATGTGGTGCAGCCGGATCGTCATGCGGCGCTTGAAGCGTTTCTGCGGTCGGAGGATTTCTTCTCCGTGCTGGAGGTGATGCCGCACTCACAGCGTGTCGTGCAAGCCCTGCAGGCCAGATATGAGGTGTTTATCGCGACGGCGGCGATGGAGGTTCCCACCTCTTTCAACGCGAAGTACCTTTGGATGACGAACCACTTCCCCTTTGTGCCGCCGTCGCACCTGGTGTACTGCGGCGACAAGGGAATTCTGCGGGCGGACTATCTCATCGACGACAACCCGCGGCAACTGCGGCGGTTTTCGGGCGAGGGGATCTTATTCACTTCTCCGCATAACCGGCATGTGACTGGATTCCGCAGGGTGGCGGACTGGCTGGAAGTAGAAACCATGTTCCTAGGCGCTGACTCGAAGTTCTAGTCAGGGCGTGGAATGCTAATGGAAGATAAAAGCGCATGGGACCGTCGCGCGTGGAGGCGGTCTCAGGCATACTGGTGCGTATCGAAAAGGGATGTCTCAGGGGGAGTGTGGAATGGCAGCTCCAAGGCACGACATGGGTGGGGTGGAGTTGCGGAACAGCATTCCCAGGGTGATCTTCGCCTCATCGGTCGGGACGATGATCGAGTGGTATGACTTCTACATCTTCGGCAGCCTGGCTTCGATCCTTGCTCTCAAGTTCTATCCGCCCGGGAACGATACCTTCGCCTACATCGCGTACCTGGCGACGTTCGCCGTAGGATTCATCGTGCGTCCGTTCGGAGCGCTGTTCTTCGGGCGCCTCGGAGATCTGGTCGGGCGCAAATATGCCTTTCTGGTCACGCTGATCCTGATGGGCTTTTCGACCTTTGTCATCGGCCTCATGCCATCCTTCAAGACCGCGGGCTGGTTCTCGCCCATCTTCCTCATCGTGATCCGGGTGCTGCAGGGTCTGGCCCTGGGCGGCGAGTATGGCGGGGCGGCGGTGTACGTCGGCGAGCATGTACCGGATAACAAACGTGGCTTCTACACCAGCTTTATCCAGATCACGGCGACGCTGGGGCTGTTCGTCTCGCTGCTGGTGATCCTGTTCACCCAGAACTCGATGTCCAAGGCGCAGTTTGCCGACTGGGGCTGGCGCATCCCGTTCCTGGTCTCCATCTTCCTGGTGGCGATCTCCATGTACGTGCGGCTGAAGATGCGGGAGTCGCCCATCTTCGAGCAGTTGAAGAGCGCCGGCATGACCTCAACCCAGCCGCTGACGGATGCGTTCGGCAAGTGGTCGAACCTGAAAGTAGTCCTGATCTCGCTCTTCGGCGCAACCGCCGGGCAGGGCGTCATCTTCTACACCAGCCAGTTCTACGCATTGTTCTACATGCAGACGATCCTGAAGGTGGAGGCGAAGACGGCCAACATCATCATCGCCATCGCACTGCTCATCGGGATGCCGTTTTATACGCTCGCCGGGGCGGTGTCGGACCGGATCGGGCGCAAGTGGCTGATCATGGCGGGCTGTCTGCTCGCCATAGTAAGCTACGTGCCCATCTATAAACAGATGACGGCTGCCGCGGGAAACAACGTGGTGACCGTGCAGAGTGCCAAGAGCAAGGTGACGGGCGCGATCGCGCTGACGCCCATGACGAACGACCCGGCGACCGGCGCTCTGGTTGCCGCGAAGGTGGCATCGGCCCCGAATGCTCCAATGCTGGTCGGGCTGGTGTTCATCCAGGTCCTCTTTGTCGCGCTGGTGTATGGTCCGATGGCCGCGTTTCTCATCGAGTCGTTTCCGGCGAAGATCCGCTACACGTCGATGTCGCTGCCCTACCACATCGGCAACGGAGTCTTCGGCGGCCTGGTGCCGCTGATCGCGCTTTCAACGATCGCGGCCACGGGCAAGATTACTGCCGGACTGTATTACCCCATCAGCATCGCGGCAGTGACGTTGATCGTGGGCAGCGTGCTGCTGAAAGAGACGCACGGAAACAAGATCTGGGACGAGACGACGAAGATAAGGTAGAGGCGGTTGGCGTGACGCGGAACCTCATCCGTCTTCGTAGACGGCGGCAAGCAGTTCCCCCGCGATGCGGTGGAGCGGCCGCAGGATTGGGATCGCCGCGACCTTGAGGGTCAGGATCAGCATCTTCAGCGTCTTCTCGTACAGCAACATGGTCTTCCGCTGGCTGTCGCTCTTGTCATAGACCCAGAAGAGGATCAGACCCATCTGATACATCCACAGCAGGCGGCCCAGGTACGGAGCCACGCTGGGCGGCAGCTTCACGCCGGACTCCTTGGCGGCACGCTCGAAGCTGTCGATATCCTGCAACCGGATCGCCGCCGTCTCCGTCGAGAACGGGGAGAGCGGATGATCGGGGTCGGTATGCGAGCTCAGCGCGGCAAGCAGCTTGCGATTCGGAGCGAAGTACTCGAACTTGGTCGAGATGATCGACCGGAGACGCTCTTCGAGGGTGCGTGCGTGGTCGAGCTTGGCCTCGATCGCTGGGTGCATCTCGGCCTGGGAACGCTCATAAAACGCCATCACCAGCGCATCTTTCGAATCGAAATAATAGTAGGCGGCGCCGGTGGCGACTCCAGCCTGCACCGCGATCTCGCGCATGGTGGCCTTCTCGAAGCCGCGCTCCTTGAACACGGCGAGCGCAGCCTCCAGAATCCGGCTGCGCGTCTCCTCCGACTTCTTTCCAGCCTTCACTTCCGGCAAAACCATCACCCCTTGCTGCCGAACGCCATCGCCGGCGGCGGGATCGCTCCCGTAGTCGCCCGGCTCCGCATCTTCGCCAGAACCAGAATGTTGAACAGGTGCATGATGCCGAGCACCAGCAGCACCACTCCTATCTTTACACTTTCTACCTCGATGATCTGGCGCGGTGACGTCATCGCGTAGCTCGTCTTCAGCGCGAACGCGATGTAGCCGGCGTTGACCAGGTAGAAGCCGACGACGAGCAGATGATTCACGCTGTCGGCGAGCAGTTCGTTGCCGTGAAAGGCGTCCACGAGGAAGATGCGGCCGCTGCTGTGCAGGGTGTGCGCAACCCAGATGGTGAGTGCAATGCTGATGAGGAGATAGCTGACGTAACAAGCGGCGACGATCATGGCAAAACCTCGCAAAAGTTATTTGAACACGTTCAAGATCAACAATACGCCGACATTTCCAGAATGCAAGGAAAAAGTTGAACGAGTTCAGTTTTTCTTCTCTGCTATCCTACAGGCGAAGGAAAGCCGAATATGCTGATCGTTGAACTAGCCCTGCAGTTGCTGATGCTTGTCGCCGTTGCGGTACTGCTGATGCGCCGGACCGGCACGGTCGCGGCGGATACGCGGCTGGCTGCGCTGCCGGACCAGCTGGTGGCCCTGGGCGCTCGGATGGAAGGGCTGGACGCGGCACTGAGAGGCGGACTGGATGCGGCGCGGAGTGCGTCCGCGCTGGAGGCTGCGATCAATCGGGAAGCCAATGCGAAGGCATTTGTCGAACTGCGGACCGAGCTTCAGGCATCGATCAGCCACCTGGGCGAGATCATCAACCGCGGGTTCGACGGATTCCGTACCGACAACACAGCCGCTGCCGAGACACTGCGTGTCTCCGTCCGCAAGGATCTTGAAGCGATCGGCCAGCGCCTGGACGGCTTCATCCGCGACGCCGGCACAGACCAGCTCAGCGCCCGCGAAGCTCTGCACAATCGGCTGACAGACCTGGCCACTGCGAACAATGCTCACCAGGAGAAGCTGCGCGCGACCGTAAGCGATTCCCTGCTCAAGCTCAACACAGACAACACGGCCAAGCTGGAGGAGATGCGGGCGACGGTCGACGAGAAGCTGCATGCGACGCTGCACACGCGCCTCACAGAGTCGTTTGGTCAGGTCACGGATCAGCTGAACAAGGTTCACAGTGGGCTCGGCGAGATGTCGAAGCTTTCAGAGGGGGTCGACGGGCTCTCGCGGATCTTCACCAACGTCAAGTCACGCGGCGGCTTCGCTGAGGTGCAGCTTGGCATGCTGCTGAAGCAGATGCTCGCCCCAGGCCAATACATCCAGAATGCGACGGTAAAGCCGGGAAGTTTGGAGCGGGTTGAATTCGCCGTTCGCTTTCCCGGTCACTCCGGCGAGCGCCTCATGCCCATCGACGCAAAGTTCCCGCGCGAGGCCTGGGAGCGGCTGGAGAATGCCTACGAGTCCAACTTGCCGGAGGCGATCGCAAAGGCAGGCACGGCCTTTGAGAATGCCATCCGCACCGAGGCGGAGCGCATCTGCGGCAAGTACATCAACCAGCCCGTAACCACGCCGTATGCGGTCATGTTCCTGCCCACGGAAGGGCTCTACGCAGAGGTCGTCCGTCGCGACGCGCTGCAGGCCGAGATCCAGTCCAAGTGCCACGTCACCATCGCCGGCCCGACCACACTCTCAGCCATCCTGACCAGCTTCCAGATGGGCTTCCATATGCTCGCACTGCAGGAAAAAGGAGATGAGGTCTGGAAGGTGCTCGAGAAGACCAAGACCGAGTTCCGGACCTTTGAGAATCTGATGGACTCGATGGGCAGGCAGGTGGGAACGGTGCAGTCCACGATTGAAAAGCTGGGCACTCGGACCCGGCAGATCAACAAGGCACTGCGGGACGTCGGTGACTCGGACGCGACGCAGCTCTTCCTCATGGAAGAGATGCCGCAATCCGTCCTCGCTCTCGCCGCCGAAGCCGAAGATTAATGTTCGGCTGATCGGTTCCGGACCACAGATAAAGTGCGTTCCGTGATGAGAATAAACCCTTTGTTTTGAAAATTTTGGCAACCGCCCGCGTTGAAAAGAAAGATCTTAGCAGGACGCTCAGCTCCAAGTCGTGATCTAACTCCTTTGTTTTGAATATTTTGCGCTAAAGTGGGGGGGTAGGGGGGCTCTCAGCGGCGCAGTCCAAGGCTTTCCGCAGCTCGATCGAGCTCAGCCTGAGTGTGAAAGAACTTGCCGGTCGGATTCGAGCCCGGAAAGTAGTGAATCACGATCTCGCGGTCATCGACTGAGTCTTCCTTGCCGTCCTTGATCGGATAACCAAGATGCTGCACCAGCGCCAGCGATCCTTCCGCGCCGCTCTCATTGCCCGAGTCTCCGACGATGGCAAACTCGGTGCGTCCCGTCCGGCAGCTATAAACGGTAGCAAAGTCTCCAAGCTGAACCTGGGTCTGCTTGGCAACCTTACCCTGGACGAGATAGTTGATGCGGGCCGCGTTGACATAGCGGCGCGGGTCTTCCTTGCGTGGGACGTCCTTGTCGGCGAAGTCGGTCTGCGAGACGTAATAACCGGGATAAGGATCACGAGGCCCTTGAATGGTTGGCGGTCCACCGTCGTACTCGGTCATATACCCGACGATCTCCCCCGGACGCGGCGAGTCCTTCGGAGACCGCGCATGCTTACCCACATCGAGAGCCTTCTTCCCTGGGGGCCCATAGGCATTCGGCGCCCCATCCACATCCACATTCATCTTGACTTGGATTTCGATAGCAGGCCGGCCGAACTCCTGGAGCTTGCGGGTGCCGTGCAGGTTCGGGCAAGGCTTGACGCCGGGCACCTGCGGGGGCGTGCGGTACTCCTGTGCGAGAAGAGGAAAAGCCAAAAGGCCAACGAAGCCGAACCGGGCGAAGTAACGCAAGATCAAGTTCTCCATGGACATATGACGGTTTGACGCAGCTCGGTGGAATGAAGGCCCAGCGAGGGAGCACGCAATGCATACTGCCGACGCGAAGGAGCGGATTGCTTTACACTCGCAAAGGCGCTCAGTATCCTTGCGAGAGCAGATCAGAGCCAATCCAAAGAGAAGATTGAGACGTAAACAGGAGACGTACCATGGCAGCAGTGGATGAGAAGGTCAAGCAGATTATTGTGGAACAACTGCAGGTGGATGAGGCGGAAGTAACGCCGGGCGCGAGCTTTCAGGAGGACCTGGGTGCGGACTCGCTGGATGTGGTCGAGCTTGTGATGCAGTTTGAAGAGGCGTTCGATATTCAAATTCCCGATGAAGATGCAGAGAAGATCAAGACCGTAAAGGATGCGGTGGATTACATCGAGAAGAACCAGAAAGGCAAGTAAGGGCGATGCCAGAGTCTTATGAGCGCAGGGTTGTCGTCACCGGGATTGGTCTGATCTGCGGTGTCGGCAAGACCGCCCCGGAGGTGTGGGCGAACCTGCTGGCGGGCAAGAGCGGGATGGCGGAGATCAAGGCCTTCGATCTGACCGGGCACTCGGTCCGCTTTGCCGCCGAGGTGAAGGACTTTGATCCTCTGGTGTTCATTGAGAAGAAGGAATCGCGCAAGATGGGGCGATTTATCCACTTTGCGATCGCCGCGGCAGACGAGGCGATGAAGCACTCAGGGCTGGTGATCGACGAATCCAACCGGGACCGGTTTGGCGTCCATATCGGCTCTGGAATCGGCGGCTTCGACGTGATCGAGCGGGAGCACTCCGCGATGCTTGCGGGCGGTCCGCGGAAGATCTCTCCCTTTTTCATCCCGGGCTCGATTGTGAACCTGGCTGCGGGACATGTCTCGATCCGATATAACGCGCGTGGGCCGAATGAGGCTACGGCTACGGCCTGTACGTCTTCCGCTCATTCTATTGGAGATGCGTTCCGGATTATCCAACGTGGGGATGCGGATGCCATGATCGCGGGAGGGACTGAGGCTGCAATCACGCCGATGGGTGTGGGTGGGTTTGCAGCGATGAAGGCACTTTCTACGCGCAATGAGGATCCGGAGCATGCCTGTCGGCCCTGGGATAAGGATCGGGATGGGTTTGTCGTTGGCGAAGGGGCGGGGATACTCATTCTAGAGGAGTTAGGATTCGCCAAAGCGCGCGGGGCGAAGATTTTGGGTGAGGTGATCGGGTACGGGATGTCTGCGGATGCGTTCCATATGACGGGGATGGCGCCGGAGGGCGAGGGGTGCTTCCGGGCGATGAATGCAGCGCTGAAGGTAGCGGGGATCTCGGCCGATAAAGTCAACTATGTCAACGCGCATGCTACTTCCACGCCGCTTGGGGATGCGCTGGAGTCGAAGGCGATCGAGAATGTGTTTGGGGAGCGGGCTTTGGATCATGAGCTGCTCGTCAGTTCGACTAAGTCTATGACGGGCCACCTGTTAGGCGGGGCTGGGGGGTTGGAGGCGGGGATTACGATCATGGCTATGCTGGATCAGGTGGCTCCGCCGACGATGAATCTAAACGAGTTAGATCCGCAGTGCAGGCTGAATTATGTGCCGAATGAGCCGAAGAAGGCGAAGATCGACTATGCGCTTTCGAATTCGTTCGGGTTTGGCGGGACGAATGGGTCTTTGGTGTTCAAGCGCTGGATGGAGTGACAGCAGACGGTGGTCGATGGGGGCTTTCCGCTGGAGAAATGTCCGGCTGAGGCGGGCAGACGCAGGTTGTTAGCATGGTCAAGGGTGCGTCTTTGCTGGCGATTTGAGTTTTTGGCGAAAAAATGTGGGTTGCGGTGGGCACTTACGGAGATAACGGGGGGTGTTTGGGGCTCCCATTTGTCAAGGGGGGGGTGCTCTCACGGTGTGGCGCTGCAGCCTACAGCGGTGAGGAAGAGCGTGAGCTGCTCGTTCAGGAGCGGGTCCTGTGGGTGCGTGGCCAAGCCTTGGCGGAGTGTGGCGATGGTGTCGTACCAGAGTCCGGCATGAAGGTAGGCCTGGGCGCGGTCAAGGGGATCGGAGCCGGCTGCGGTAAGTTCCTGCATGAGGGTGGCTGAAGGTTTAAGGACATCGAGGGTGATCGGATCCGGGAGCTTGTCCAGGCCGCCGCCCGAGACCTTCCAGGAGTAAGTCTGGCCCGGGACCAAGGGAGCAGCGCCGGGTGGATATTGGAGACTGGTGCCGGTGGCGTCGAGCTCTTCAACGACATCTCCGGAGGCGGTAAGGAGGGAGAAGGTGACCTTAGCGGCGGCATTCGCGGAGGTCTGCCACTCAAAGAGCGGTATCGGGGAGACAGTTGAACCTGATGCGGGGGCGCAGAGGGCGAGTGTGGCGGCGGGGCCGCGGGACCCCCCAGGGGCTTGATTAGCGGGTGCGGCTGTCTTGGTGAGATGGAGGGTGGAGAGATCGGTTACAACGCGCTTCGGCTTTTTTGCCGGCGCGGCAGCCTGCTGGGGAGGGGGAGGGGGAGCCGGTTGCTTCGCTGGCGGTGGGGTGGATTGGAGCGAGGCGGCTGCGAGGCCCAGGGCGAGGAGCGCTATTGCCATGTGGTGTGAGCCTCGCCGGCGGGTCCGATGGTGACCTTGAGGATGTTGCTGGCTCGCCCGCAGTCCAGGACGGGATCGAAGAGGTAGACGTCCTGCTTGGGGAGTTTGTAGGGAGAGTCTTTGACCTGGATCTGCATGAGCAGTGGGGCAGAGGGCTCTTCGACCTCAAGGACGCCCTCCTTGATGCCGAGCGACTCTTCCCTTTCATTGATGATGCAGTCATAGGACTTTGAGCTCGGGTGACGGTCCTTATAGTCGTAGCTAATTTTGAGGGTCATCTTGCAGGATGTGGTCTTGGCGTGAGGCGGTGCGGTTCCGGATGCTGTGAGCTTGGGGGCGGTCAGGTTGACGGAATCGGCGGCCTGGCGGGCTAGCGCGTAAGCGGCCTTGCCGACGGGCTGCTTATCGAAGTTTCGGCTGGGCTGGTAGACGAGCGAGGTGTCGAAGGAGCCGGTGGGGATCATGGCGCGACCGTAGTCGAGCATGGCCTTATAGTCCTTGATCTGGGTGCTCGAGACCGATGCCTGAAGCGAGTCGCCCGTCTTGGGATCGAGCTCGGAGGCTTTGAGGTGGAGGATGAGGTCTCCATGTTTGGGATCGTCTGGCTCGGCGAAGATGGTGGAGAGGACGACGTCGATGGGGGTGTCGAGGGTCCGGACGTACTCGGCGACCCATGCGGTGCTGGTGGGGTCGTAGAGGCCGCCGGGATTGAGGAAGACGGGGTGGAACTTCGGGTTGGAGGCGAACTGCTGGTAGAGCATGCCGGTGAGAACCTGGCTGACCGTTCCGCCGTAGGACTGGCCGCTGGAGTCATAGGTGGGGAGGATGCCGATGACGATCTTCTTTTCCTGGGCTTGAGAGGGAACGCAGGCGAATGCGACGAGCAGGGCTACGATCGAGTGCTTGAGGAGTGATTTCATGACGGAGATTTGCTTTCGATAGTAGGGAGAGGTCGTCGAGCGAGAGCGAGAGCAACTGCAAGAGCAAGAACAAAAGCAAATGCAAGAGCAGGAACAAAGCAACTGCAGATTCCTCCGCTTCGCTGCGGAATGACAAGCAAAAAAGAAGGGCGAGAACAAGGCAAATGCGACGGAAGATGCATGGTAGCGCAACGGTAAATGCAACGGCTTGATAGGTTACGGCTTGGGGGTAGAGACGGTCTTCTTCGTGGGCCTGGACGGTGGTTGAGGGGTATCAGTGCGGACTGGGGCGGCGGATGAGGACGGCGTCTCGGCGGCGGCGGCGATCTCGCGTGGATTGAGGGGAGTGCCGTTGCCTCCGGCGGCAGTGTGGAGCGGCTCGACGTACTTGGTGGAGACGACATCGACTGGGGCGACGTACCAGGTGGTGTCTCCGGCGAGCTGCATGTAGTCGTAGATGATGGGCATGTTGCCGGGGACGGCGCCGATGTGTTCGCGCTGGTAGAGGGCGACGTAGAGCTGGAGTTCCTTGCGGATGTCATCCTTCTGGCTGGGATTGTTTTGCGCGATCATGTCAATGGCTCGCTCGAGGTGCGGCTCCGGGTAGGCTCCGCGGCCTTCATCGTATTGGATGGACTTGAGGAACTCATTCATGCCGACCTGACGATCCTCCGCGGTGCGGGCGGTGATGGAGACGACCTTGCCGAGGAAGAGGTGGGCGCGGGCGTCGTTGGATCGCAAACTGACGGCTTCTTCGAGGTTGTCGCGTGCTTCCGCGAAGAGGTCGTAGTCGAGTGCGATGATGCCGTTATCGCGCTTGAGGGCGGACATGAGCAGGGGGAACTCCGGAGTGGAGGCGATGAGGCCGTTAGCCTTGAGCTTGGCGTCGATCTTGGCCTTGGCGGAGCCGGAGAGGAGCTCCTGCATGTGCGAGGTGCGGACCTTGACACGATCGGCGCGGGCGATGAAGCCGAGGCCGACGCGGGAGTCGCGGCTGGTGAGGTTGGACATGCGGGTGAAGAGACGCGGGATCTCGCGGGCGTCATAGTTTTCATCGAGCATGTAGTTGAGGGCGGCTTCATCGGCCTCGTTCTCGTTGACCTCGCTCCACTCGGTGACGGTGGTTCTGGAGTGAACGAGGAAGTGTGCGGCGATGCCGCCGCCTACATACCCGAGGGCCGCACCGGCAACGGCTCCCCCTGCACCCTTGGCGAGACCTCCGACGAGACCGCCGGCGAGGGCGCTTCCGAGGGCAATGTACTCCTTCTTCTTCGCGGCATCGCGCTCGCGCTCTTCGTTGAGCTGTTCCTCGATGATGGTGTTCTTGATCTCGTTGTAACGGTGATTTTTCTCGACGTGAGCGATTTCGTGGGCCATTACATAGGAGAGTTGGGCTTCGTTGTCGAGCAGAGCTATAAGGCCTGTCGAGACGTAGATGGAGCCGGTGGAGAGAGCTTCGGCTTTCGGGGTGGGATCGAGCAGTAGTCGGAAGGAGTAGACGTTGGGCGAGTCCTTGGGGACGAGACGCTGGCCGACGTTGTTGAGGTAGCGCTGGAGAATGGGGTTGTCATAGAGCTCGCCATAGTCGTTGCGGAAGTTGACGGCCTGCTGGACGGAGCTGGTGGAGTACTTGACGGAGGAGTTGACCGTGTAGGCGTAGTCAAGGTCGGCACGGCGCACCTCATCCCAGGCGGCGCGGATGAGCGTCTGCACCTCCGGACGGGCTTCAATGTCCGCCATCTTCTTCTTGTCATTATCTGTGAGTTCCGGCGGTTTATCGGACGGTCCCTTCTTCTTGCCGAATTGACCGTGGGCGGGAAGGATGAAGGCAAAAAGGCAGAGGAGGTACGAGGCACGGCGGATCGCAGCGAACATGACAGCTCCGGGGTCAGCAATTTTCTTTGCAGAACAGGGGGCCTGATAACACTTAAACGAGGATGGGAGGCAGACTAGTCTTGCCTCGTGCTTGTGTCAACGAGATTATTCGTGGAATAGATTGCGGAGTTTTCAAGGTTTTTGCACTAGCATCTGTGACTGATGAGGAGAACGCATGATGAGCTGCTCGAAAGTCTGGCTACGATGGCTGGCACTAGGAGTATTTGCGGGCGCGGCGAGTGGGCGGGTTGGGATGAGCTCGACGGTGGCGCTGAAGCCGGGAGAGATATGGCTGGAGCTGCCGGAGCTGAGTACGAGGGTGGAGGCAAATAGCTCGGTGCAGGTTTCAACGGCGCCGGTGAACTACCTGAAACTGCATATTGCAAAGACGTCGAGCGAGGTGGACTACGGGTCGATCCATACCCGGATCAATACGGAAGCAGCGGATGTGCTGATGACGACTACGGGAACGACAGATGGAATCCTGTGCAACCTGGATCTGAATCATCTCGGGAACTTCCATTTGATGGCGGGCCGGAACTCGCTGGAGGTGGACTACATGGACCACTTCCACCGGGTGCACTATGCGAGTTTTCTGGTGGATCGCGGGACGAATCGCGAGACGAATCCGTTGCGGACCTCAGGGCCGCCGCTGCGAGTGGGAGGGCAGAAGTATGCGGTCGTGATTGGGGTGGCTCGGTATCAGAACGCGGGAGCCGGCCTGCTAAACCTGAAGTATGCGGATAAGGATGCGGATAGCTTCAGGACGTTCTTGGAGAGTCCGCAGGGTGGGGGATTTCCGAAGGAGAATATCCTTACGCTGCTGAATGAAGATGCGACGAATGAACGGGTGCATAGCGCGCTGTATACGTTTTTGAGCAAGCCGCGGCCGGATGACCTGGTGGTGATCTACATGGCGGGACATGGGTCGCCGGACCCGAACGATAGCCGGAATCTTTACTTCCTGACGTATGACACGCGGGTGGACGATATGGGCGGGACGGCGTTCGCGATGTATCAATTGCAGGATGTGTACGACCGAGTGCTGAAGGCGCGACGGGTGGTGACGTTCGTGGATTCGTGTCACAGCTTTGGGGTTTCAGGGGAGAAGAACCTGGGTGGGCCGAAGAACAACCTGATCAACCAGTACATTCAACGCTTCGCGTCTAACGGCGAACGGGCGGTGCTGACGGCGAGCGATACGAGTGAACTCTCGTATGAAGATGCACGGTGGGGCGGCGGGCATGGGGTGTTTACGTACTACGTGTTGAAAGGCATGGCGCATGATGCGGATGCGAATCATGATGGGACGGTGACGGTGGCGGAGTTGAGTTTGTATTTGCGGGATAAGGTTTCAGGAGATACCGAGAAGAGGCAGAATCCGCAGGCGATCATCGGCGGGGTGGGAAGTATTCCGGTGAGTACGGTGGCTTCGGGTGGGGTGAAGCAGGGGAGCGTGGCGGCGGGAACGATGTGACGGGCAGCAAAAAGGCCCCTCATCCGGGTTGGGATTTGGGGCCTCTTCAGGGTCGTAAGAGAGAGGCGGCAGAGCAAGTGGTTCAGGGTTGATTTCGGGAGTGTTCCTTCGCCACGCGTGGGTGATTCACTTACGCGTGGCGAAGGGGATTGGATTTAGCTGAACAGACCGTTGAGGCCGGCCGGGAAGAAGACTCCCGTGGCTTTCGTGCCCGCGGTGGTGGCACCGCCGCCGGTGACGATGTTCAGCACTTGGGTGGTGTTGCGGGCGAAGGCGAGGACGTTGGCGTCCGCGTCGACGAGCTGGGTCGCCTGGGCCGAGGTGCCACCGAGGTTGACAGTCTGGGGCATGATGCCGAAGTCGTCCGGAGTGGTGCCGCCGGCGAGGTTTTTGCCTCCGTTGGCTGCGAGCGAAAGCGTGGACCGCAGCATAGAGATGCTATTGGTGATGCCGGCTAGGGAACCGTCGGTATCAATGGCGTTGAGGGTGGTACGGATAAGACCGGCGTGATAGGCCTCGACTGCGAGGATGCCGGCGGCGGGTGAGACGTTGGCGATGTTGGTGAGCAGCGGGGCGGCCCCGTGGTAAGCAGTGACTCCGACATCCTCGAAGACGTAGGCGCCGAGGAGGAAGAAGGCGTCGCTTGCGAATGGATCGAAGACGCCACCGGCGACACCGGCTGCAGTCGCCAAGGTGTTCCAGGCCGCGGTTGCAGGATAGGAAGCGCCTCCGGTGAGATCGATTTGGGGTTGAGCGACCGCGGCGGAGCCGAGTGCGCCGGTGAGAAAGGCGACATGCTTGGCTTCCTCGATGGCGGTTTCGACGGCGTAGGCTGCGACGGCTTCCAAGGTGAAGGGAACCTGTGGATTGGCCTTATGGGCGACTGTTCCCTTGGTGCCGACGGTTGCGCTGAGAGTGATGACGGGCGCGCCTACCGCGGTGGAGGCCGCATTGGCTACGTCGATGGTGGTTCCGAAGGCCGCGAGGTAGTAAAAGTTGGCTTCCAGGTACTCGAGGTTGAGGGCGAAGTTAAGGACGTCTGCGTCGGTATAAGAGGTAACCGTCGCGGCGGCTTTGGCCTGCTTGGTGAGGAGGAGGCCGGCCAGAGCGGAGCCGCCGAGGATTATCGCACGTCTGCTGGCGATGATTTCATCAAGAACTTTAGTTTCTGTCGATGCCATGGGGTCCGTTCCTTATGTGGTTGTGGTGCTGAAGATGCTGTTGGTTCCATTGGGGAAGAAGCCACCTTTGGAGACCCCGACGGTCGCGCTGCCGTACACGATGTGATGGACCTGATCCGTGTTGCGGGCGAAGGCGAGGGCATTCGAGTCGGCCGCGACGATGGAGCTGGCATAGACCGGCGAAGCGGGCGCTGAGGCGGTAGTCGCGATATTTGCGTTGGGGAAGGTGAGCGGCTTCTCATTTCCGCCGCCAAGGGTAGCCCGAAGCGTGGAGATTAGATTGGCGGTGTTGATGAGGGTGGGATCTCCGGCGGCGATAGAGATAGCTGTGAGTGTGGTGCGGGCATAGGCCGCGTGATATGCCTCGACCGCGAGGATTCCGGCTGCTGCGCCGAGCAGACCAGCCTTTACACCCGCGGCAGTGATGAGGGGAGCGGCACCGTGGTATGCGGTCACGCCGACATCCTCAAAGATGAAGGCACCGAGGAGGAAGGTGTTGAAGCTGGTGAAGGGGGTGAAGGCAGTGGCCCCGGTTGCAGTTGCCCCCGGGATTCCGGCTGCGACCGCAAGGGGAGCGAAGAAGGTGAGGTCGAGGGCCGGCTTGGCGACCGCGGCTGAGCCGAGTGCGGTGCGGAGGAAGCGGACGTGAGATTGCTCATCGTACGCGATCTCATTGAGGATGTTCTGCTGAGCGGTGGTGAGGCCGGTGACCTTGAGCGAGGCTCCGCCGGTGTTGGTGGCTCCCCCGGTTCCAGTTCCGCCGGTATCGGCTGAGGTGAGGCCGGAGCCAGTGGCGGCATAGAGGTAGAACTCGGCTTCCAGGTATTCGAGGTTGAGGGCGAAGTTCAGGAGGTCGTTGTCGGAGTAGGCGGGGGTGGCGGGCACGATGGGGGCAACCGGCGAGGCGGCGTTACTGCTACATCCCGCGAGAACGGTTGCGGCTCCGGCGGTGCCGGCTCCTACGAGAAAGTTACGTCTATTGACGCGCTTCTTGCGAAGCTCCGTCAACTCTTCGAATTGTTCTATCTGCTTCATTTGAGGCCCTCAGGGTTGCGATACGTTCGGACAGCCGAAATACTGCTATTCGATGCAACGGCGAGAGTAGTGCAATGGATTGAGGTTTTGCATGGATTTATGGAACATTTTCATTCTGTTGATTCGATGAAGTTGGTATGCCTCCAGTACAACCGATTTGGTTTCGCTCGCGGGATTGTTGCTTCAAGGAAGGCAACCTTTTGGCCGCTTGATCAGAGCCGTCTGAGGAGGGATCTCACGCTACTCATGGTTTCAGCATCTTTGCCGATGATCGCCGGAAGGCCGTTTGCACGGCCGGAGATGAAATCGAGTGGAAGATTTGGCGGCCAGGGAACGGCTATGAGGTTCTGGAGAGATAAGGCTGGGACGGCGACGCTGATTGCGGCGTTCGGGATGGTGGCGATCATGGGAATGCTCGCGCTGGCGATCGATGTTGGGCAACTGCGATACCAGCAACGGAACCTGCAACGGGCGGCGGATGCGGCGGCGCTGGCGAGTGTGCTGGAGCTTTCGTTCTGCAGCGGCTCTACAACCTGCTCGAACATGCAGAATGCGGCGTGGAGTGCGTTGTCTGAGAACGGGCTCACTCCAACTGCGATGGCGGTGAACTGCGGGAGTGCGCCGAGCACGGGTCTGGCATTGATCGTCAACAATCCGCCCTGCTCGCAGGGTTCGCAAGACCCCAAGTATATGAAGGGCGGAACGGTAGAGGTGGTGCTGACGCAGGCGCAAGCGACGACGTTTGCGAGGACCTTCGGTTTTAATACGGTGCCGGTGAGTGTCCGGGCAGAGGCGACGAGTACGGGCGGTCCCTACTGTATCTATGCTCTCGATCCGACGGGCGGCGGGGCGTTGACGGTGCAGGCTGGAGCTTCGGTTATCTCACCTTGCGGAATCATGGTGGAGTCAAGCTCAAACACGGCGCTGAGCTGTAGTGCGTTAGGGCTGATTGGAGTGACTCAGATTGAAGTGGTGGGAGGAGTGCAGACCTTTTTGTGTGCGATCGCGCCGACTCCGTTGTCGAACGTGAATGTGCCGAATCCGGCTGATCCACTGTCCGCGCTCCCCGCGCCTACTGTACCGGCGTGCGGCACGACGACGACGAGCCCGTTTCATGGAGCTCCGGCGAACGTCAATATCACGGGGACGGCGCTGTTGTATTCAGATGCCGCGTACTGCGGAGGGATCACGATCAAGTCCGGTGCGACGGTTACGTTTGCGCCGGGCACCTATGTGTTGACGTCGACGAACGGCGGGGCGAACCGTGGCCCGGGTGGGTTGGCCGTGGACCTGGGCACGAATGTGACGGGCACGGGCGTAACCTTTTACAACTTTGGACCAAGCGGGGGGATCACGTTTACGGCGCCGAGTCTGAGTCTGGCGGGCGTGCGGTTCACGGCGCCGACGATGGGGATCTACTCGGGGATACTTTTCTTCCAGCCCGCGAACAATACTTCTCCCGCAACCCTTTTTGGGAGTGCGGCTTACAACACCGTGCTGGAAGGCAGCTACTATTTTCCGAAGGCGACGGTGTCGTTCGCGTTCGATGGGCCGGTGAACTACAACATCCTGGTGGCGTACCGGATTGTGTTCCAGTCTCTGAGCTTTGGGTTCACGGCGGTGACGAGTCTGTTCAGCAACAACTACACGTCGCTGGCGAATGGGTCTCCGCTGGCCGGGGTCGGGGCGGTGCTGACGCAATGAGCGGACGGATGCGGGCATGGTGCAGATGGACGGACGGCGAGGCTGGTTCCAGCCTGATTGAAGTGGCGGCGGCGTTGCCGTTCCTGCTGCTGATGCTGGTCGGCGCGGTGGACTTCGGACAGGCGTATTACGTGGGAATCGAGGTGGGGTCCGCGGCGGCGGCTGGAGCTGCTTACGGTGTGACAAAGTTTACGGATACCGCGGGCATGCAGACCGCGGCCAAACTGGATGCAACGGACATTCTGAATATGACGGCGCAAGCGGCGTGGGGATGCGAGTGCTCCGACGGTACGGGAGCAAGTGTGAGCTGCGCATCCATTCCCGCATGCGGGATCAACCTGGTGAACTATGTGGATGTGAGTACCTCTGCGAACTTCACTCCGCTGCTGATGTATCCGGGAGTGCCGTCGATGATGATATTGACGGGGCACTCGCGAATGCGGGTAGGGCCGTAGGGAGCGGATATTGTAGCGTAAGAAGAGGTAGAGTGATGATGCTAACCGGGGCGATGAGAAGGATGTGGGTGGAGGAGAGTGGGAGCGAACTGGTGGAGTTCGCGCTATCCTCTTCGCTGCTGCTGCTGGTGATCTTCGGGATTATGGATTGCTCACGGGCGCTCTATACGTATCACTACGTGGCGCAGGCGGCACGGCTGGGGACGCGGTATGCGGCGGTGCGGGGTGTGTCCGCGACGGGACTGCTGTGCGGGACGTCCCCGTTTCAATGTGTGGCTACAGCGTCTGACGTGTCGAATTATGTCAAGAGTATCTCGCCGCTTGGACTGTCCGCTTCCAACCTTTCGGTGGCGACGACGTGGCCGGGAACGACGCCGACGGGCACGACGTGCAACCTACTTTCCATCAACAACAGTCCGGGATGCACGGTGAATGTGAAGGTGAGCTATACGTTCAGCTTCATCTTGCCATTTTTGCCGAGATCGGCGTTGCCGATGATCAGCACCTCCAAGATGGTGATTGCGCAGTAGAGATTGTGCCCTTCTCGGTTACAGACAGTCGCGGAGATACTCTCCGGCGCAGGTGTTAGCGCAGTCCCGTCTGAAGGTGTGGCGGCGGTAAGATATTGAGATGCAAGAGGGCTCCGTACCGGGTTTGAGCGCGGCTGAACGAGTGGCATTTCAGCACCGGCTGAGGCAATGGTATGGGGAAGAGGCTCGGGTGCTGCCGTGGCGTGGGGTGCGGGATGCTTATCGGACCTGGGTGTCCGAGGTGATGTTGCAGCAGACGCGGGTGGCTGCGGTGATTGCCCATTACGAGGACTTCCTGCGGCTATTTCCAACGATTGTTGCGCTAGCGCTCGCACGGGAAGAGGAGGTGCTGGCGGCGTGGTCGGGGCTGGGCTATTACAGGCGGGCGAGGATGCTGCATAAGGCGGCACAGTTTTGTGTGCGGGAGCTGGGTGGCCGGATTCCGGAGGGCTCGGCTGAGCTGCGAACGCTGCCGGGAGTGGGGGAGTATACGTGTGCTGCGATTGCGAGTATCGCGTATGGCGAGAGTGTTGCGGTGGTCGATGGGAACGTGGAACGGGTACTGCTGCGGGTGACGGGCAGGCCGGAGGAGCATACGGCGAAGGCGAAGGCGTTTGTGCGGGAGCAGGCGGGCAGGCTTGTGCCGGCGAAGCGGATTACGGAGGAGGCGAACGACGCGGGCGACCATAATCAGGCCATGATGGAGCTGGGGGCAACGATCTGTCTGCCGCGTGGGCCGCTTTGCTTGAACTGCCCGGTGTATGAGCTTTGCCGGACCAAGGGTGAGCATGTGACCGTGCCGCGGGGGAGGCAGAGGAGTCAGAGGGCGGCTTACCTGCTGGCGACCCGGATGCGGGATGGACGGGTCGAGGTGCTGCTGGAGAGACGGTCGCAGGAGGCGAGCTTAATGCCTGGGATGATGGAACTTCCCATGTTGCCGCTGGATGTGGTGGAGGGGATTGAGCCGGTGCTGCGGGTGCGGCATTCAATTACGAATACAAACTACTATGTCGAGGTTTATGCCGAGGAGAAGGAGCACGGGGGAGAAGACGCGGCACGGTTGCGTAAAAGTGTCCCGGCGGCGAGAACGATGCTGCAGTGGGGGATTGGGGCGAGGCTGCGGGAGCTTCCGCTGACGGGTCTGGCACGTAAGGTGTTGATGCGGATGGATGTGATGGCTCCGGTGGGGCCGGAGAGCGAGGATGAACGGATCGCCTCGCGGTTGAGTTGAGAATTCATGGACGTGGGGGGTGTGGGCGGCATCTGAGTAGAGGCGGGTTACCGCAGAGTCGAGGAGACAAGATCATGGATCGTAGTGCGAGTGCAGTGTGGCAGGGCGGGTTGAAGGACGGTAAGGGAACGATCTCGACGCAGAGCGGTACGCTGCACGAGGCGCAGTACAGCTTCAGTACGCGGTTCGAGAATGGGGTGGGAACGAATCCGGAGGAGTTGATCGCGGCGGCGCATGCGGGTTGTTTCACGATGGCGCTGAGCGGGCAGATGACCTCGGCGGAGTTGACGCCGGAGTCGATTGAGACGACCGCGGTGGTGACGATGGAGAAGACGGATGACGGTCCTTCCGTGACGAAGATTCACCTGGTGACGAAGGTGAAGGCTCCGAATGCGGAGAAAGAGAAGTTTGATGAGTTGGCGAAGAAGGCGAAGGAAGGGTGTCCGATCTCGCGGCTGCTGAAGGCGGCGGAGATTACGCTGGATGCCAGCTTGATCTAGGGGGCTGATCCGGGGGAGGTGCATGCTGCCCCCCCCGGGGACTTATTGCGCAAAATATTCAAACGAAAAGACTTAGGTTTGTATCACCTTCGTAATCGCGGGAAAGTTACTTCAAGGTGGGCGCGTTAGCGACCGTGCGAGGGGTCGGGGGTCGCGGCTACGTTGAGGTCCAGGAAGAGATCGGTGGAGGCTGCGGCGTAGCAGTTGTTGTCCGGGGCGTAGGTCTGGGCGCAGGAACGGGTGAGTTCGGGGCGGCGGGGGGATTGGGCGTACTGCCAGACGATGCTGCCCGGGGTGCCGCTGGCTTTGAGCGGGGGTGGAGTCGCGGTGCAGCCGGGCGCGGGTGGGCAGGTATCCTGGGCGACCCAAAGGGCTATGTCGTGTAAGTGACTGCCGCGGATGTGTTCCCGGACATCCTGGGCGGTGGTGATCAGGATGGGCTCGCCGTCCGGGCCGGTGCCGTCCGGGGTGGATTGGCCGCTGAGGTAGGCTCCGGGTTTGAAGGGGGAGGCGGCAATGGCTTCGGTCCAGGCGAAGAGGTAGGCGGATTGCTCGGGGAGGAGGCGGCCGCCTTCTTCCTGGTCAAGGAAGAGGATGGTGGCGGGGGGAAAGCCTTCATAGGTGGCGGCGGCGATGGCAAGGGCGGCGTCCTGCTTACCGAGGGCGGCGGGAGAGAGCTTTGCGGCTTTGATCTGGGCGTCCAGTTTGCCGTTGGCGAGGACGAGGAAGCCGAAGCCGGTGTCGCGGAGGATTCGGCGTTTGCCGATCCAGGTGGTGGTGGTCTCGCCGGGGGGCGGGGTGAGCCAATAGCCGGTGAAGGCGAAGTGGCGATGCAGGTCGGCGAGGCGGTCGTCTCCGGGGTAGAGGTTGCGGTCGAAGCCGACGAAGTCTGTTTGTTCGGCTGAATTTGCGGGGACAGCTTGGGCGGGGAGGGTGTCGGCTGGGATGGCGGGAGACTGTCTGCAGCCGGAGAGGGCGAGTGCGGTGATCGCCAGGCCTCTTAGAGGGTTATGTTTGACGTTCAAGGGCTTTGCCTCACGGACTTACGTTACCTGAGATGCGACGGAGCTATGCGCTGAACCGGTGGTGCTGTGCTACGGTTTTGGCAGAGTCTAGGAGGGCGATCACTCATGAGCGAGCGGGACCTGCGGTATCCGATCGGGAGGTTTGTGCCGCCTGCGGGGCCGATCCTGGAAGGCGAACGGATGGGTGGGATCGCCGTTCTGGCGGAGCTTCCGGAGCAGCTGCGGAATGCGGTGGATGGGCTGGACCATCATCAACTGGGGACCGTGTACCGGGAGGGCGGATGGACGGTGCGGCAGGTGGTGCATCACCTCGCGGACAGCCATATGAATGCCTTTGTGCGGATGCGGCTGGGGCTGACGGAGGACTGGCCGACGATCAAAGTTTATGACGAGGCGGCGTGGTCGAGGCTGCATGACTCGGAGGCGGCACCGGTGGAGTGGTCGCTGGAACTGATCGAGAGCCTGCATGCGCGGATGGTGATGATGCTGCAGGGATTGAAGGAACCGGAGTGGCAGCGAGGGTATGTGCATCCGGAGAGTGGGCGGACGACGGTGGAGTGGGCGACGCTGATGTATGCGTGGCACTCGAGGCATCACCTGGGGCATATTACGGGGCTCCGCGCGGCTCGCGGCTGGTAGAGGGTGGCTAAGGGCGAGGAGAACGAGCAGGCGGCATCTCCGCCGCAGGCACCGGAGCAGATGGCGGCGGCGCTCGAGGCTTACCTGGCGGAGTATCCGGCAGCGGTGGTGATGGAGGGTGGCAAGGTTCTGTTCGATATGCGGGAGGCGAAGTACTCGCTGAGCGCCGAGCATGGGAGGTGCATGCTGCATCTCTGGGGGGCGGAACGGAACCTGGTGCGGCGGGTGGCGGGGGCGACGGCGCGCGGGGCGACGCTAAGACTGAGTACGTACCGGTTCGGGCAGAGCAAGCCGACAACTTTGGAGTTGGCGGGGGATAAGGACCGGCGGACGCCTTCCACGCGGGAGACGACGCGGGTGCGGTATGTGAAGGCGCTGGAACGGGCGCTGGAGCGTGGGTTCGAGGGGTGCCGGGTGGAGGGGTTTCGCACCGCGATGGACCTGGAGAAGAGCTTTGGACCGGCGTATGCCCGGGGGCTGCTGGTGCAGGGGGCGAAGTGCTGGGCGGTGATTGGGGTGAATGAGGAGGAGACGCAGACGACGGTGGACGGGGTGTTGACGCTGGGAATTCTGTGGCTGGAGAGCTGCCGGGCGGCGGGAGATGGAAGGCGAGTGGTGGCGGGGTTGAAGGTTGTGGTGCCAGTTGGGTGTGGGGCGCTGACGCTATCGAGGATGGCCTGGCTGAATGAACGGCGGGGCGGGTGGGAGCTTTGGGATTTCGATCAGCGGGAGGCGACGCTGGAGTTGCGGGATGTGGCGGACCAGGGGAATGTCGAGACGCAGCTACGGCATGCTCCGAACGCGGCGATGGCCCGGGAGCGGTTTGCGGCGAGTGCGGCGAGCGTGATGGCGCTGGTGCCCGAAGGGCGGCGCGAGGCGGTCGACCAGAGGATTCGGAGCGGGACGGAGATGGGGTTTCTGCTGCATGGGCTGGAGTTTGCCCGGGTGCGGACGCGGGCGGCGGCGGAGTCGTTCAACCGGGTGGAGGAGGTGACGTTTGGGGCGGGGGCGCATGAGACTGCGCTGACGCCGGAGAATGAGGGTGAGCTGCGGGGGTATGTGGCTCGGTTGTTTGAGCGGCGGGGGGTGAGCGGCGATAAGCGGGATCCGCTGTACCGGATGCAGCCGGAACGGTGGCTGGAGGGGGAGTTGCGGCGGGATCTGACGGTAATCGATTCACGGCTGGATGCGAGGCAAGTGTATGCGCAGGTACCGGCATTTGCGGCGGGGGATCGGGGGATGATGGACCTGCTGTCAGTCACCGAGGATGGGCGGCTGGCGGTGCTGGAGTTGAAGGCAGAGGAGGATTTGCACCTGGCGCTGCAGGGGCTCGACTACTGGATACGGGTGCGATGGCATCACCTGCAGAATCCGGATGCGGCGACGGGGCTGGGGGAGTTTCAGCGGTACGGGTACTTTGGGGATGTGAGGTTGGCGGAGGCGGCTCCCAGGTTGTTTCTAGTGGCTCCGGCGCTGCGGATTCATCCGGCGGTGGAGGTGGTGCTTGGGTATCTTTCGCCGCGGGTGGAGTGGGTGCTGGTGGCGGTGGACGAGCGGTGGCGGGCTAAGGTGAAGGTGGTTTGGCGGAAGCGGAGTGGTTAGTCAATGGCCGCTCCATGGCGAAAGAATGACCACGGAGGACTCGAAGGGGCACAGAGGTGTACAGAGGGTTCTAAGGGTTGGCTATGGTGATGGCCTGGCCTAGGTATTGGGTGGATTCGAGGTTGTCGACGAGGAACTGGGCCAGGTCGGCGCGGGTGATCTTTTCGGCTTTTTCTTCGCCGGTGACGATGTGGACGGCGCCCTTGTGGTCGGAGTCGGAGAGGACGGGCGGGCGGACGATCACGAAGTCGAGGCCGCTGTGTTCGATGGCTTGCTCCATGGCTTCTTTGTCCTTGACGGCTCCGCGGAGGAAGGTGGGTAGGAGGAGATGCTCGTAGAAGAAGCCGGCGTGTTCTTTGCTGTCGCCCGCGCCGAGGACGGAGATGACGAGGAGGCGCTTGACGTTGTTGCGCTTCATGACGTCGATGACGACCTTGGCGGAGGAGGTTTCGAGGTCGGTTTCGAGGAACGGCTTGTCGCCGCCTATGGCGTCGATAACGGCTTCCTGGCCGACCATGGCTGCGGCCAGGCGGGAGGGGTTGCGGGCGTCGCCGTGGATGACGTCTACGCCGGCGGGGAAGGAGTCTTCCTTCTGCTTGCCGTCTTCATGGATGTGGGTGAGGGCGGTGACGTGATGGCCGGCAGCGACCGCTTTTCCAACGATGAGCTTGCCGGATTTGCCTCCGGCACCGATGACGAGAACCTTCATTGAGACCTCCACGCGGGAAGCGCAGGAGGTGAGATGCGAGGGAACCGGGCGAGGAAAGCTGGATCAGGGTTTGGGTGCGCGGCTTTCTATGAGGTCTCGCATGTGGCGGCTTTCCGGGGTCTTCAGGGCGTCCAGGGCTTGCTCGACGGCTTTGCGGTCGCGTTCGATGCGGTTCTGGCTGAGCTTCCAGCGGCCTTCGATGCGGGTGATGGGGAGTTCGTAGCCGACGATTCCCTTGATTTGCGAGGCGGTGAAGTCGGTTGGGGCGTCTTCGACCTTCCATGGGTTGGGGAATGAGGCTTCCTGCTGATTGGTCAAGCTGCGCAGATGGTTGAGGAGCCAGTCATGATCATGGATCACGCGCATTTTTCCGTAAGCGTGGACGACGATGTAGTTCCAGGTGGGGACCTCCTTGCCGTCTTCCAGTTTGCCGGGATACCAGCCGGCGGAGATGTAATGCTGCGGGCCGGAGAAGATGGCGAGGGAGTCGAGGGTGTCGGCGGGGTCTTTCCACTGCGGGTTGGCTCGTGAGACGTGGCCTCTTAGGATGCCGAAGTCGGAGCCGCCGGGCTCGTGGACCATGGGGATGTGGGAGGCGTTGAGGCCGGTCGCTCCCAGCGTGACGAGGGAGGCGAGGGGGTGAGTGTGGATCATCTCCAGAAGGACCGGGAGGCGAATTTCCTCGTTTGCTTTAGGGATGTACATGGCTGCTCTTGCTTCATCCTAGCGAATCTTGAGCGCGACGGGATGCCAGGCGCGACTGCTGCTAAGTCACTTGTTATTTGCCGGTTGGGGTTACGGAGCCTATCATGGGTCTAATGACCTTTCCAGCCGGGGAACGAGTAGTTGAGCAAAAGCTTGACCATAAACGCTATTTCATCGAAAAGCTTGGGCTGAGCGAGCGGCTGATGGAGCGCTGCCTCGGCGAGGCGCTTTCCGCCGGGGGAGAGTACGCCGACCTTTACTTTGAGTCGGTTACGAGTACTTCGCTGGGCATGGATGAGGGCCTGATCAAGACGGCGAGCCAGGGGATCAGCGTCGGGTGTGGGATTCGGGTGGTGTCGGGGGAACGGACGGGGTTTGCGTTCACGGATGATCTATCTACTGAGCGGCTCTTGCGCGCCGCTCGCACGGCGGCTTTGATTGCGAGTGGACCGCAGACGGAGCGGGTAAGCGGATTTCAGCATACGGAGACGCCGGGGCTTTATCCGATTGCCGGGCTTTCTGTCGATGCGGAGATTGCCGAGAAACTGAAGTTGATCGAGCGTGCGGATAAGGCGGCGCGGGCGTATGACTCGCGTATTACGCAGGTAAAGGCTGGGATCAATGACGAGGTGCGGCGGATTTTGGTGGCGGCGTCGGATGGGACGTTTGCCAGCGATACGCAGCCGCTGGCTCGGCTGAATGTCATGGTGATCGCAAAGGATGGGGCGAATACGGCGCGTGGAACGAGCGGCGGCGGGGGGCGGGTGACGCTGGAGTTCTTTGAAGGGGCGAAGAGCCCGGAGCACTTTGCGACCGAGGCTGCTCGGACAGCGATGCTGCAGCTTGGGGCGGTCGATGCGCCGGCGGGTGAGATGGAGGTGGTGCTGGGGCCGGGATGGCCGGGAGTGCTGCTGCATGAGGCGGTGGGGCATGGGCTGGAGGCGGACTTCAATCGGAAGAAGACGAGTGCGTTCGCGGGATTGATCGGGCAGAAGGTGGCGAGCGAGAAGGTGACTGTGGTTGATAACGGGACGATCGCGAACCGGCGGGGTAGCCTGAATATGGATGATGAGGGCGTGGCGACGCAGGAGACGACGCTGATCGAGAACGGGGTGCTGAAGACTTTCCTGTCGGACAAGATGAACTCGCGGCTGATGGGCGGGACGAGTACGGGGAGTGGGCGGCGGGAGAGCTATCAGCACGTGCCGATGCCGCGGATGACGAACACGTATATGTTGAACGGCGAGGATATGCCGGAAGACATTATCAAGAGTGTGAAGCGGGGGCTGTACGCGGTGAACTTCGGCGGCGGCTCGGTGGATATTACCAATGGGAAGTTTGTGTTCTCGGCGAGCGAGGCTTACTTGATCGAGGACGGCGTGGTGACGCGGCCGGTGAAGGGTGCGACGTTGATTGGGAATGGGCCTGAGGCGCTGAAGTATGTGTCGATGGTTGGGAATGATCTTGCGCTCGATGAAGGTGTCGGGACGTGTGGCAAGGCGGGGCAGAGTGTGCCGGTCGGGGTTGGCATGCCGACGGTAAAGCTGGACCGGATGACGGTCGGAGGGACGGGACGCTAGAGCAATTCTCCTGTGGCTGCGGAGATGGCGTTTGGGTTCAAGAGTCACCATAGATCAAGAGGAGAGTAGCTTTCATGGCAGCCGAGCGGGAAAAGATCTACGAGTGTGAAGTGAAACGGCGTCGCGTGAAAGAAGGCGGCGGCTATGAGCCTTTCTGGAAGGTGAAGACGGTGGCTGCGGCGCTGGAGGATGCGGATACGGAGTTTCGCTGCAAGGACTGCGGCGGGGCGGTGAAGCTGCTGGGCAAGAACAGCAAGACCGGCGGGCTGCCGTTCGTCGAGCACAAAGACCCGAAGGACGCGGAGTACTGCGCGAATGGGATGGGGTTTCGCAAGGCGACGGATGGGCGAGAGGCGAAGTCCTCCGAGCATCCGGTGCAGTAGGCCGGGCCAGGTTCAGAATCAGGCCAGAGTTTGCGCGGGCGATGGTCTCGCGCGTCAAGATGAAGGAAGCATAGGCGCACGTTTACCAGAGCAGGCTCGAGGTGCACCTTGGCAGTAGCGGAACGCGAGAAGTTTTATGAGTGTGAAGTGAAGCGTCGGCGGGTCCGGGCTGCAGGTGGGTATGAGCCGTTCTGGAAGGTGAAGATGCTGGCTGAGGCGTTGGTGGATGAAGACACCGAGTTTCGCTGCAAAGAGTGTGGCGGAGCGGTGAAGTTGTTTCGGCGGCATACGGTCGGCGCTCCTCCGCCGCATGTGGAGCACAAGCTGAAGAGCGACTCAGAGTATTGCGTGGCCGGAATGCATTTTTTGAAGGCTACCGATGGACGCGAGGCGAGACGGTCGAGCGCTCCGGTTCGATAGATGAGTGTAGACTTTGCCTAATCCCGGCTGGGATATTGAGGCAAAGGAGAAGATGTGCCTGAGTTCATACCATCTGAAACTTCTCCGCTGAATCCCTCCGGAACGGGAGTTGACGAGGTCCGCGTGACGTTACGTTACGCCGGCCGGGATGTGGACAGCGGAACGATCGATGTAGAAGATCTGCTAGCGGCATTGAATGGTTTTTCGTCAGCCTTCTACCGCCTGGCTGATCGCGAGTCTCAGGATGTAAAACAGCGGATTCGAGTTTCTGGAATTTCAAAATCCTCTGCGAACGTTCATCTTGAGATCTTTGAGCTGGCCCGTGCGCATCCAGCTATTGCAACTGCACTCGTCAGTGGGGTGGGCTATGTCGGCAAGAAGGTTGTTGATGTCGTCATTGAGAAGATTGCGGCGGTCGCCAAGGCGAAGAAGCACGTTCAGAATAGTTTGTATACGACTGAGGTTTCGGTCGGTGGAGATCACAACCAGATCGTCATCGTGAACGGCGTAAACGCGAGATTACCTGTAGATAAGGATGTTTTCGTTCTTATGCAAGAGGGAACGATTGACGCAGAACTCGACAAAATGACATCTCCCTTGCGTGAAGATGCAATCGATGTCTTCGAAATAAAACGGGAGACTGCTGAGGCTGCTGATCTGCATCTTGACGCCTCTGATCGGCCCTATTTTTCACGTTCACGTCGTGAAGCTACAACGACAGCTGAACTGACGATGCTTGGCACGATGACGACGATCTCAAAGACCAACAACTCAGGTGTCTTTGTTGCGGAGAACGGTCGTCGAATACGGTATCGCTTCACAAACGAGGAAAAGCTTGCTGAGCTCTACCGGCAGTTTGCTCATCTTGGACCGGTAAAGGTGACTTGTACGGCAAAGCTTGATGAGAATCTTGACGTAATCTCTATCGACATCAGTAATGTGGAACCAGCTCAGGAAAGGCTCCGATTCCCTGATCTGTCGAGCCGGACTGGGTAGGAGTGAAGGTGACAGTTATAGCTGCGGGAACTTCATTGAAGAGGATTGCCGCGGAAGTTTTGGCGGCTGCGCTGAAGGCGGGGGCGACCGATGCCGAGGTGGTGGCGTTTGAGGGCGAGGAGTTCTCTGCGCTGGTAAGGCTGGGGCAGGTGGAGACGCTGAAGGAGTCCGGGTCGCGAGCGATCGGACTGAGGGTGTTTCGCGGGCTCAGGAGTGCGAGTACTTCGTCTTCTGACCTGTCGCGGGATGGGCTGGAGCGGCTGGTGAGTGGGGCGGTGGAGCTGGCGAAGATTACCAGCGAGGATCCGTTTGCCGGACTGCCGGATGAAGGCGAGTTCGGGCAGATTGAATCGGATCAGGCGCTCTACTTTGAGGATGTGAACGAGATTCCTCCAGCGGAACGGATCGAGATGGCGCGGCGGTGCGAGGCGGCGGCCATGGCGGTGGATACGCGGATTCAGAACTCGGGTGGGGGGGACTTCGATACGGCGACGACACACAAGGTGCTGGTGAACTCGCGGGGGTTTGCGGGGGAGTACAGGCGGTCGTACTGCGGGTTCTCGGCGGCACCGATTGCGGTGGATGAGAAGGGGCAGATGCAGCGGAACTACTGGTACTCGAGTGCTCGGACGGCGCGGCTGCTGGAGTCACCGGAGGAGATTGGGCGCATTGCGGCGGAACGGACGCTGCGGAGGATTGGGGCGCGGCGGGTGAAGACGCAGCAGGTTCCGGTGGTGTTCTCGCCGGAGGTTTCGCGGGGGTTGATGGGGAACATCTTCGAGGCGGCAAATGGGGATGCGATCTATCGGCATGCGACGTTTCTGGACGAGATGTTGGGAGAAGCGATTGCGGGGGAGAATGTCACGCTGATCGACGATGGGACTTTAGTCCATGAAGCGAAGGGGGTGCATGAGAAGAACGGGATCCGGTTTGGCGGGTTTGGGACGCGGCCGTTCGATGGAGAAGGGCTGCCTACGCGGCGGAATGTATTGGTCGAAAAGGGTGTGTTGAAGAGCTACGTTTTGAATTGTTATACCGGCCGGAAGCTGGGGATGCGGTCTACCGGGAATGCTTCGCGGGGGCTGGCGGGGAACCCGGGGACGGGGGCTGGGAACTTCTACATGGAGGCGGGGACTTCGGCGCCGGAGGAGATCATCGGCGGGGTAAAGCAGGGGCTCTATGTGACGCAGACGATGGGGGTGGGGATCAACCTGGTGACGGGAGATTTTTCGCAGGGTGCGGCGGGGCTTTGGATTGAGGATGGGGAGCTTACGTTTCCGGTAGAGGAGATTACAATCGCCGGAAATCTGAAGGAGATGTACCGGAATATCTCAGGGGTGGGGAATGATCTGGTGTTCCGGGGGGCGAGTGCGGCTCCGACGTTGCGGGTTGAGGGGATGATGGTGGCGGGGGAGTAGGGTACCCCACCCTCCCCTGTACTTATCGTGCAAAGTCTTCAAAAGAATGGGGTTAGGTCTGGACTTGGTGGGGTGAAGTCCGGACTTTCGGGGTAAAGTCTTGATTCGAGGGGAGTAGTCCGATCATGAGCCGGGGGCGCGGAGAGAGCGTTGATTTGGTTTCGGGTGATGACTATGGAAGACTGTGGCGGCGAAGAAGAAGCGGAGGGGAGTTGGTGCGGAACTTTGTGGGGGTCGTGAGGGAGAGTCTATGGGTGGGTGACTGAGGGCGCGGCGTATGCTTTGAGGATGACGCTGACGATCGAGGTTCCGGAGCGGGTGGTGGCGAAGGCGGCGGAGTTGGGGGTTCCGGTGGAGACGCTGGTGTCGCGGGCGCTCGATGGGATTGGGGAGGAGCCGATTCCGCAGGGATTCCGGTTGCTCAGGGGGGATGAACCACCGTCGATGACGCCTAAGGAGGCGACAGCGGGTATCAGGGAGATTCAGAGCCGACATACGCTTGGCGGTCTCAAGATCAAGGATTTGATTGAAGAGGGCAGGCGGATCTGAATGGCCTTCGTCCTGGATGCGTCAGCGGCTTTGCCGTGGTGCTTTCGAGATGAGGCGACTCCCGCGAGCGAAGACCTTCTGGAGCGAGCACAACAGCTTGAGAAGATTTTCGTGCCTAGCCATTGGCCCCTCGAGATGATGAACGGCGTTACCCGGGCTGCGCGGCGCGGAAGGGTGGATGACGATTCCGTGTCCCGCTTCATGAACTTCCTCTTGATATACAACATTGCAGTGGATCAGCGTTCGATCGCGGACCAATGGCGAGACGTGAAGCTTTTGATTACTTTGCATCGGCTCAGTGCGTACGATGCAGCTTACCTGGCGCTTGCGATCCGTTTGGGGTATCCACTGGCGACCTTCGATGAGCAACTCCGACGGGCAGCAACAGCGGAAGGTGTGAAGCTCGAGGTGTGATCTCCTCGCTACTGCAACGATCAGAACGCCTGGTGTAGGTCTGTACTCCGGTATTTGAGTTTGCGGATCAGACCAAGATGAGTCCGGCTTCACTCTCAGAATGATGATCACCCCCGGTCGATGTCGTCCAAGCTCTCCCGGGTGCGGCATTGAGGGCGGGCAGGTCTACCGGCGTCTTATCTGAGAGGAGGTGGAGGGCGGTGGCGATCAGATCATCAGGGGTGTTGAAGCGAGCGCTCTTGAGTTGCTGCTGAAGAAGAGCTTCGGTCTCGGGAGTGATCGTAAGCTGCATGGGGGAAGTATACGGCTGCAGGGCGGAGCAAAATCGGAGGGTTTATTCCATCTCGCGGCGGGTTTCCCGGGCAGACTGCCATGAGGAGTAAACGAATCCCACCTTCATGCCGAAGTTGAGAAAGAACGCCAAAGCGACGTAGAGGAGATATCGAGCCCAGATCCAATACCTGTTCCACGGGTGGCCGGCTAAGAATGGAACGATACAGAGGCAGGCGAGGAGGAGCGCAAGGCCGGCCCATGCAGCCGACCTGATGGTGCGCTGGAGTTCCTGCCGGACGTCTTCCTCAAACTCGAGGCGTTCCTCTTCGGTCCAGGGTTCGATAGGTTCTGCGTTGAACATGATGGGTGTCGGTTTGTCAGCCATTCTATAGCGTGAAGGACGACTAGAATCTGTTCCATGAGTGGCGGGTTTCAGTTCGGGCGGCGGGTGGGGTTTTCTGCGGAGAACTCGGGGGAGGTGCTGCGGGGGGTGCCGGCGGGACCGGGGGTTTTTGCATTGCGCGGGGAACGGGAGTCGGATGAGCCGTATGTGACGCGGGCGGCGGATCTGCGGCGGAGGATGACGCGGCTGCTGGCGCCGCCGGAGTCTCAGAGTAAGAGGCTTAATCTTCGTGAGAAGGTGCGGTGGGTGGAGTGGACCGAGACGGGGTCGGAGTTTGAGTCGCTGCTGGTGCTGTATGGGGCGTTGGAGGGGTGCTTCGGGGTGGCCGAGGCTCGGCGGCGGATGCGGCTGCATACGCCTTATTTTCTGCGGCTGACGATGGAGCATGCGCATCCCCGGGTTTACTCGACCAACAGGCTTTCGCGGCGCGGGCTGGGGACGACGTATGGGCCTTTTCCTTCGCGGGTGGCGGCGGAACGGTACTGCGATGGGGTGCTCGATCTGTTCAAGCTGCGGCGGTGCTATGAGGATCTGGAGGTGCATGCCGAGCATCCGGGATGCGCGTATGGGGAGATGAAGAAGTGTATGGCGCCGTGCAATCTGGGGGCGAGCGCGGAGGAGTATGGGGCGGAGGCTCGGGCGGTGCGGGAGTTTTTCGAGACGCATGGGGAGTCCATGCTGGCGGGGATTGCGGCGGAGCGGGAGCGAGCGAGCGAGGAGATGGACTTCGAACGGGCGGCGGAGAGGCATCAGCAGTATGCGAAGGTGAAGGCGGTCGCAGGGCTCGCGGATGAGGTGGTAAGGGCGGTGCCGAAGCTGCGGGCGGTGGTGGTGCAGAAGGTAGTGGGCGCTTCGGCGGGGGATTCAGGGGAGCAGGCGGCGGCGGTGTTTCTGCTGGAGGGTGGATGCCTGGTTGGGCCGGAGCGGATGTCGACGCTGGGGGTGAGGGCGGTGAAGGAGCAGACGAGTGTGGGGTCGAGCCTGTTTGCGCAGCCGTTGATGCTGCAGGCGGTGCCGCTCGATGCGGGCGAGGTGACGGCGGTGGAGTCGCCGGAGGTGAGGGCGGAGCGGGTGTTGGCCGGGCTGGAGAGGAGGGCCTCCGGAGGGCTTGCGAACTCTGAAAGAGTGCGTACCCCAGGGGCTAAAGCCCGGATTTGGGAAGGGCAAGAGAGACCCGAGGACACCCCAGGCTTAAGCCTGGGGCTACCAGCCTCGGGGTACCTAGAGGCCAAGACAGGGCTAGAAGCCAGCACGGGATACGCAGGGGCCAAGACGGAGTACAGAGAGACCAGGACCTGGAATGCTGAGGATTTGCTGCGGGTGGGGGATCATCTTTCGCTGTTCAAGCGGTGGTATTACAGACCGGAAAAGCAGCGGGTGGGGGAGTGCTTTCTGCCGAATGAGGATGGGGCCGGTTCCGTGACCTGGCCGGTGCGGAGGATTCTGAGGGGGGCGGCTCGGATGGCGCTCGGGGAGCCGAAGGGGATGGCGGAGACGCAGCGGGATCAGGTGGAGTCGGCGAAGACCCGAATACTGCATGAGGGGCGCGAGGGTGTGGAGAGGGTCGTGCCGGTGATTTCGGCGGGACGTGGGAGGCGGAAGGCCGCGGAGAAGAGTTCCGTCAAGAGTTTTCTATCCGGGAGCGCTTCGGGCGGATAGACTCTGGAGGACTTCGAGGATTTGGATTGCGGCTCCGTAGAACGGCATACCCCAGGGGCTGAAGCCCTTTCTATGGCCGTCCTGTGAGACCCAAGGCTGAAGCCTTGGGGTACCTAGAAGCAAGTACCGATAGAGCTAGAAATATGGACCGACTGAGGCTAGAAGCTCGTACGAAGTGAAGCCAAAAGCATGTACCTGACTAAGGAGTGTGAAGCGTGATTGAGTTGGCGTTTTCGATTTTGGCGGCGGACTTTGCGCATCTTGGGGATGAGATCGCTACGGCGGAGCGTGGGGGCGGGACGATCGTCCATGTGGACGTGATGGATGGGCATTTTGTGCCGAATATCACGTTCGGGCCGCCGGTGGTGAAGGCAATCCGGCCGCTGACGAAGCTGCCGCTCGACTGTCACCTGATGATCGAGAATCCGGACGCGTTTGTAGAAGATTTTGCGAAGGCTGGAGCGGATATTATCTGCGTGCACCAGGAGGTGTGCCGGCATCTGCATCGGACGCTGCAGCTGATTGCGCTGCATGGGGTCAAGCCTGCGGTGGTGATCTGTCCGGCGACGCCGGTAGAGACGCTGATCGAGGTGCTGCCGATGGTGCATCATGTGCTGGTGATGAGTGTGAATCCGGGGTTTGGGGGGCAGAAGTTTCTGCCGCTGGCGCTGGACAAGATCGCACACCTGGCGGAGCTGCGGGAGGAGATGGGGCTGAACTACCGGATCGAAGTGGATGGCGGGGTTGCTCACGATACGGTGGCGAGCGTGGTCGAAGCAGGAGCGGACATGCTGGTGGCCGGTTCGGCGATCTATGCTCCGGGTGATGCGGAGAAGACGATTGCGAATGCGCAAGAGTTTCTGCGGGTTGCGCGGGCGGCTGTTGTGACGGCATAAGGCTTGGCTGCAGGAGCTGATTTCGACTGCGGCAGGATAGACTAAAGAGAGCTTTTGCGAGGTCCGGTCGTGCTGGATTCAAGGCCGGGCGCAGAGCGTGTGAGGTTTGGATAAGCGTGCTGATCAATCGTTCTTTTTCGTTTTCAAGTTCTTCTTTCTTTCCGACTCGTGTGGCTGGGGTACGGGCTGGAATGGTGCTGGCCGCGGCTCTGGCTTCTCTGGGTGTGACTTCGGCGTGGGCGCAGCAGCCTACCGTGCCCACGCCTCCGACGACGACTGAGACCACGCAGAATGGGACCACGACGACGACGGTGACGACGGGCACGACAACCGATAAGAACGGAGTGCCGCAGCAGACGGTGAACTCGACGGTGACGTTCAACCGGGGCAAGAAGAAGAAGGACGATAAGGTCGTCCAGACCAAAGCGACGAAGAAGGCGGTCGCGAAGGATAAGAAGGCGGAGCTGGTGGCGGGGGCGGATGCGAAGCTGCCGGATAAGCAGCTCTACGACAAGGCTACCGATGCGCTGAAGCATGGGCACTACGATGTGGCTCGGCTGGATCTGCAGACGATGTTGAACACGTATCCCGATTCGCAATACCAGATGCGGGCGAAGCTGGCGATTGCGGATAGCTGGTACAAGGAAGGCGGCACGGCAGCGCTGACGCAGGCGGAGAGCGAGTATGCGGATTTTCGGGTGTTCTTCCCGAATGCTCCGGAGGCTGCCGAGGCGCAGATGCGGATTGGTGATATTTATTTCCGGCAGATGGATCGTCCGGACCGGGATTACGCGAAGGCGACGCATGCCGAGGAGGAGTATCGGCGGATGTTGACCGATTATCCGGACTCGGTGCTGGTGCCGCAGGCGAAGCAGAGATTGCGGGATGTGCAGGAGGTTCTGGCGACGCGGGAGGCGGATATAGCGGCGTTTTACGCGACCCGGGAGAACTGGGCGGCAGTGATTGCGCGGGACCAGACGGTGATCGATTCTTACCCGCTGTATAGCCATATGGACGATGTGTTGGTGGGCCTGGGCGACGCGTATGAGGCGCAGGCGCGCTATGTTCGCGGGCTCAAGCTGGCGGAGGCGCCGAAGGAGAAGCTGGAGGCTTTGTACGACGGCGAGGCGGCGGATGCGTATCGCAAGGTGGTGCTGGAGCACTCGGCTGCACCGCACGTGGAGGATGCGCGCGACCGGCTGGAGGCGATGGGGCAGCCGATTCCGGTGCCGACGAAGGAGCAGATGGCGGAGAGTGCGGCGCTCGAGAACAGCCGGAATAACTACAAGCTGTCGGACCGGGCGATTCTGATGTTTATGCATAAGCCGGATACGGTGACGGCGGCTCGATTAGGTGAGCCGACGATGACCGATCCGAAGCAGACGGTGGCTCCGGCGATTACGAAGAAGGTGGTGGCGGACTTCAATGCGGCGTTCGGGGCGAAGGTGACGACGGGCATGGAGAAGCCGACGGATGCGAAGTCGGCGCTGGCCAGCGAGCCTGCTGAACCCGCTCCCGCGGATGCAACGGGTGCGGCACCCCCGGCTCCGCTGCAACTGAACGATGTTCCGGCGAGCGATACGGCGGCGGCAGGCGGTGCTGATCTGACGGCGGTGCCTGCGGGTACGACGGGTGCGGGTGGGTCGACTGCAGGCGCGAGCATGGGTGTGGAGATTCTGAATCCTTCTTCCAAGGGTACTGCGGCCGATCGAACGAATGGCCTGACTGCGGTGGGACCGGCGAATACGGAACCTCTGCCTCCGGTTGAGAAGGCTGCGGCGGCACCGGATGTTCCGAACGAGATCAAGCCGGGTGAGGCTCCGGCGGGTCAACAGGCTCGGGCGGATGGGAAGAGATCGAAGGCGGAGTACGACAAGAGCGAAGAGTCCTCCAGCAAGCACAAGAAGAAGAAGGGCTTGAAGAAGGTCGTGCCTACGCTTTAGGTAGCTGTCCTTTCTGGTTGCATCGGCCTGCTCCCGGAAGGGGGTGGGCCGATTTTGTTTGAGGCTGAGTTAGGGTTAAGAGGATGAGCGAGAGCGCGATGCAGGATCAACAGAGGCAGCAGACGAGTGAACTGGCGAAGGCTTACGACCCTTCGGCGATTGAGGAGAAGTGGGCGGCTTACTGGGTGAAGGAAGGGGTGTTCAATACTCCTGAAGCGAGGGATGCGAAGGCGTTTGTGATGCTGCTGCCGCCGCCGAATGTGACCGGGCGGCTGCACATGGGGCACATGTTCGAGCAGACAGAGATGGATATCCTGACGCGGTGGCACCGGATGCGCGGGGAGCGGGCGCTGTGGGTGCCGGGGACGGATCATGCGGGGATCGCGACGCAGATGATGGTGGAGAAGGCGCTGGTGGCGGAGGGGACGGGCCGCAAGGAGGTTGGGCGCGAAAAGTTTCTGGAGCGGGTCTGGGACTGGAAGAAGCAGTATGGCGGGGCGATCACGGATCAGATGCGGCGGTTGGGGGCGAGCGTCGACTGGAGCCGTGAATACTTCACCATGGATGAGGATCTTTCCGTCGCGGTGAATGAGGCGTTTGTGCGGCTTTGGGAGCAAGGGCTGATCTATCGCGGGGCGTACATCGTGAACTGGGATCCGACGATCCAGACGGCGGTGAGCGATTTGGAGGTGGAGTCGGAAGAGCGCGTGGGGAAGCTGTACTACATTCGTTACCCTTTGGCCGATTTGAGTGGTGAATACATCACGATTGCGACGACACGTCCCGAAACGATGTTGGCTGACGAGGCCGTTGCAGTAAATCCTGAGGATGAACGGTACAAACATCTCATTGGCAAAATGGTCATACTTCCGCTATCTGCGCCGCAACTGGGCGTCGAGGGGAATCGCGAGATCGAAATCATCGCTGATGATTGGGCCAGGCCCGAATTCGGGACCGGCGCGGTCAAGGTAACGCCCGCTCATGATCCAAACGACTTCGCCATAGGCAAACGTCACAATCTCGGTCAACGGTCCATCTTTGATGAACGAGCACATATTGCTCTACCGCATTCTCCCTATGACGGTCTGGAACGTTTCGAGGCCCGCGAGCGCATTGTTCGTGATCTCGACGCAGCGGGAGTACTGGAAGCAGTCAAGGACCATGCGATGACGGTGCCGGTGTCGCAGCGGTCGGGGTCGGTGATTGAGCCGAGGTTGAGCGATCAGTGGTTTGTGAAGATCC
Organism: uncultured Granulicella sp.; assembly: GCA_965198885.1. Taxonomy (GTDB): domain Bacteria; phylum Acidobacteriota; class Terriglobia; order Terriglobales; family Acidobacteriaceae; genus Edaphobacter. Next base: position 1,578,275 of record OZ240677.1, read on the forward strand.
AGCCGCTGGCGGATAAGGCGATTGCGGCGGTGAAGGACGGGCATATACGGTTTACGCCGGAGATGTACGAGAAGACGTACTTCGAGTGGATGGAAAATATCCATGACTGGTGCATCTCCCGGCAGCTGTGGTGGGGGCATCGGATTCCGGCGTGGTACTGCGAGGCCCAGCACATCACGATTGCGCGGAAGACGCCGACGGTCTGTGCGACGTGTGGGAAGACGGGACTGGTGCAGGAGACGGATGTGCTGGATACGTGGTTCTCCAGCGGGCTGCTGCCTTTTACGGTGTTCGGATGGCCATCGGCAGACGGAAAGCCGACTCCAGACATGAAGGATTTCTATCCGACCGACCTGCTGGTGACGGGGTTCGACATCCTGTTCTTCTGGGTGGCGCGGATGATCATGCTCGGCACGCACTTTATGCTCGATGTGCCGCATGCGGATGGGACCGCTCGGGCGCTCAAGGATGCGGTGCCGTTTCGCGAGGTCTACATCCACGCGCTGGTGAGGGACGCGGACCGGCAGAAGATGTCGAAGACGAAGGGAAATGTGATCGACCCGATCTCGATTATCGAGCGGTTTGGGACGGATGCGGTGCGGTTTACGCTGGCGAGCATGGCTAGCCCGGGGACGGATATCGCTTTTTCTGAGGAGCGGACGGACGGGTATCGGGCGTTCGCGAACAAGATATGGAATGCGGCGCGATTTTTGTTTATGAATCTCGACCGTGGGCGTGAGGCTGGGATTGCGGTCGATTTTGGTGAGCTTGCCAGCGCATTGAAGAGTGCGGAGACGCTTGAGGGCAAGTGGATACTGACGCGGCTGGGTGCGGCTTGTGCGGCGGTTGAGAAGGCGCTTGAGGCGTATCGCTTTGATGAGGCGGCAAGTGCGGTTTATCAGTTCTTCTGGGGTGAGCTTTGCGACTGGTACCTGGAGGTGGTGAAGCTGCGGCTGGAGTTTGGACCGGATGCGGATAAGGCTGAGACCACTGCGGCGCTGACGACGCTGGTTGCCGTGTTCGAGGCGGCGCTTAGGCTGCTTTCTCCTTTCATGCCATTTATCACGGAGGAGATATGGCATGCGCTTTGGGCGAGTTCGGACGCGGGTGTTGCGCCTGGTAAGTCTGTCGCGCTGACGCGGTTTCCGATGGCTTCAGACTGTCTGAAAGATGAGGCGAGTGCAGTGACGATGGAGTCATTGCAGGAGGTGATCGTTGCCGTGCGTGGGCTGCGCAAGGAGATCAGTGTGCCGGAGAAGGAGGCTGTGCCGATGCGGATCTTTGGCGAGCCTGCTGCGGAGATCGCGAGCGTGCATGCAAGGGTGCTGGCGAAGATGGCGCGGGTAAGTGCGGTGGAGATTGCCGGTGGCGCGCTCAGTGGGAGTGGAGCACGGAGTACTGCGGGATTCGATGTGCAGGTGGTGTATGAGCGGGTGATCGATGTGGCGGCGGAAAGGGAGCGGCTGACGAAGGATCTGGCGAAGTTTGAGAAGGGGCTTACGGCCGCGAATCGTCAGCTTGGGAATGAGGCTTTTATGGGGAAGGCGCCGGCGCATATCGTCGATGGGCTGAGGAAGCAGGCTGCGGAGACGCAGATGCTTTTCGAGAAGGCGACGGCGGCTTTAGCGGAACTGAACGGCTAAAGGCGCCCTGCGCGGGCGGCGGTCACTTCGTGACTTGTCTTGGGCTGCGCGTGCTGTGTGCCGAACAACGTTCGGACCGATGAGGCTCAAGCCCGGCGTGACAAAATTACATGTCACGAAGTGACCGCGCGACGCGTAGTCGGCCCGTCCGGCGGGACATGTGTTTAGGTCTTCAAATCGGCTTCGACCTTTTTCTGGACGGCCTGATCGGTGGCTATGACGACGTTCTCGTGTTTGATCTCGAGGCGGAGGCGGTTGAAGATGCTCATGTAGACGTTGGCCACCCAGACGAGGGCGAACCAGGCGATAAGGTAGCCGCGCCAACCTTCATAGAGCATCTGGAAACGGGTGAGGATGAGAAAGAAGGCGGTGACGTAGTGGGAGAAGCAGTACTCGCAGGTGAAGAGGTAGAAAAACTTGCGGGCGGGTAGGGGCTTGCAGTTCTGCGACATCTCCTTGCAGAATTCGCGGGGCTCGCGGAAGACCTCTTCATGGGTGACGGTCCAGGAGGCACAGGCGATGGGGAGTGCGAGGAGCATGAGGTAGGCGAACTGGTGGGAGAGAGACATCATCTGGGTGGTTGGATGCTGGAGGAGAACGGATATCTGCAGATTCCTCCCCCTTGTCGTCGCTCAGGGTTGCGGAATGACAAAGGGTGAGGTTTAGGATTTAGGGATGGATTGGAAGAGCAAACGGGTTCGGGCGATTCTTGAGGCGGCGCTGATTGAAGACAAGGCAGCGCAGGATGTGACGACGGCGCTGACGATCGATCCGAAGCTGCGGGCGACGGGAACGATTGTTGCGAAGCAGGCTTGCGTGGTGGCTGGGCTGGGGGCGATCCCGGTGTTTCTGGAGACGTTTGCGGCGTTGAGCGCGAAGGCAGGGATGCCGCCGCTGGGGCGGTTTGAGGTGATCTCGCATCCGGAGATCTTCGACGGGGTGAGGGTTAAGAAGGGGGCGACGATCGCGGTGATCCGGAGCAAGGCGCATGCGCTGCTGAGCACAGAGCGGGTGATCCTGAACCTGATCCAGAGGATGAGCGGGATTGCGACGTTGACGCAGGAGTTTGTGAAGGCGGTGGCGGGGACGAAGACGAAGGTGCTCGATACGCGCAAGACGATCCCAGGACTAAGGGCGCTGGATAAGTATGCGGTGTGTTGTGGGGGTGGCGTGAACCATCGGCTGGACCTGCAGGATGGGATCTTGATCAAGAACAATCATATTTCCATGGGGGGCGGGCTGACGATGGCGCTGGCGCACGCGCTGGAGCGCCGGAAGAGCAATCAGGCGGTGGAGGTGGAGGTTCGGTCGCAGGAAGAGCTGGATGCGGCGATTGCGGGTGGGCCGGATTCGATTCTGCTGGATAACATGACGCCGGCGGGAGTGAAGAAGGCGGTGAAGCAGATTCGGGCGGCGCTGCCGGGCGTGGGGATTGAGGCGAGCGGGAATATGAGTCTGGCGACGGTGCGGGAGTATGCGCTGGCGGGGGTTGATTATGTATCGGTGGGGGCGCTGACGCACTCGGCTGTGGCGGTGGATTTGAGTATGCGGATTGCTGCGGATGTCAGCTAGGGATTCATCAGGGACTGAGACTCTCTTTGATTCAGAAGAAGTAGAGGCGGGGCTTGCGGGAACGAGCTTTGCCGGACGTCTGACGCATCTTGCGGTGACCGATTCGACGAGTACGCTTGCGATCAGGGCGGCGCAGGCTGGGGCGGCGGCGGGTGGGGTTTGGGTTGCGGATGAGCAGACCGCAGGGCGCGGGCGTGGGGGGCACGCGTGGCACTCGGTGGCTGGGGATGGGCTTTATGTGAGTGTGCTGCTGCGGCCGAGGATGGGCGGGGTGGATGCTTTGAAGATATCGTTTGCGGCGGGATTGGCGGCGGGATTGGCGGCGGGATTGGCGTCGAAGAGGGCGGCGCTGGCGGGCATGCGGACGGAAGAGCATACTCCAGGGGCTAAAGCCCACTTCGTCGGCGAGCCTGAGAGACCCAAGGCTGAAGCCTTGGGGTACCTAGAGGCCAAGGCAGGAACCTATGACCTACCAGGCTTGGGGTGCTTAGAGGCCAAGGCTCAAAGCGATGTGCTTGTTGATCTGCGATGGCCGAATGATCTGATGGTCACGGGCAAGGATGGGGTGGAGCGGAAGTTTGGGGGGATTTTGACGGAGACTGCGATCGGGGGCGGGGATGGGGTGCTGATGTATGCGGTGGTGGGGATTGGGATGAACCTGAATCACGCAGAGCTGCCGGAAGAGCTGCGGGAGATTGCTACGTCTCTGAGGATGGTGACAGGGGAGCGTATATCAAGGGAGCGGGTGCTGGTGGATTTGCTCCGCGGGCTGGAGGCGGAGATGGTCTTGCTTGAGGCCGAGGTTGCGGGTCGTTGTGACCTTGAATCGATCTGCGTGCGGTTTGAGAAGGGGAGTACGTGGGTGCGGGGGGTACGGGTTCGGGTGGAGGAGGAGGGTGGCTATACTGGCGTGACGGACGGGCTGGATGTGCGTGGACTGCTGCGGGTGCGATTGGAGGATGGATCGAGCCGGCTGGTGAGGCATGGCGGGGTACGGCGAGTCTGAGGTTTGGAGTAGGCGATGTTGCTGGCGATGGATGTGGGGAACTCGAATACGGTGCTGGGGGTTTACCGGCTGGTTGCGGGGGAGACGCGTGGGTTCGCGGAGGGTATTGGGGATGCGGCTGAGACTAAGGGCGAGCCGGAGATGGTGGCTTATTGGCGGATTACGACACCGCAGGCTCGGACGATGGACGAGTTTGGGGTGGTGCTGCGGAGCTTGTTTGAGTTGAAGGGGCTGGCGATGGATGGGGTGACGGGGATTGCGATCTCGTCCGTGGTGCCGCCGATGGATTCCATGCTGCGGCAGGTGTGTGAGCTTTATTTCAAGCTGAAGCCGCTGTTTATTGAGCCGGGGGTGCGGACGGGGCTGCCGGTGTTGACGGATAACCCGAGTGAGGTGGGGGCGGACCGGATCGTGAACTGCGTGGCGGCGTATGAGCGGTTCAAGGGGCCGGTGATCGTGGTGGATATGGGGACGGCGACGACGTTCGACGTGGTGTCGGGGAAGGGGGAGTTTATGGGGGGGGCGATTGCGCCGGGACTGGGGATCTCGGCGGAGGCGCTGTTTACCAAGGCGGCTCGGCTGCCGCGGATCGATATACGGAAGCCGGCGAAGGTGATTGGGACGGGGACGGTGGATAACCTGCAGATTGGGCTGTACTACGGGTATATCGGGCTGGTGGACGGGATTCTGGAACGGATGCTGGCGGAGCTTGCGCCGGAGACGAAGACGATCGCGACGGGGGGGCTGGCGAAGCTGATTGCCGAGGGTTCGAAGTATCTGGGGGCGGTGGATGAGATGCTGACGCTGACCGGGTTGCGGATTGTCTATGAGCGCAATCTGGGGAGGCCGGAGAAGCAAAAGCGGCGAGGATTTTGAGTCAGTCGCGTACCCCCCCCCCCCCCCGGTTTATTGCGCAAAATATTCAAAACAGGCGGGTTAGGCTTGTATCAACCTTTGTAACGTCCGGAAAAGTTACCCGGAGGGTGGCCGGGTACAGTGACATGCAGTGGAAGGCAGTGAGGGGGCGGTGATGAGGCAGTCGGGGAGTTAGGTTGAATTACTACGGCTACTTTACGGAGATTGAGGAGCGATTTCAGCAGCGGCGCGGGTCGATTCTGATGCTTTCTACGCTGGACTGGGCGTTGATCGAGGCGTGGCGGGAGGCGGGGGTGCCGCTGGAGGCGGTGCTGCGGGGGATCGACGATGCGTTTGATAAGTACGAGATGCGGGCGCAGCGGGCGAAGGGACGGCTGAGGAAGGTGAATGGGCTGGCCTGGGCAGCGCAGAGCGTGATGGCGGCGGCGGAGGCGGCGGTCGAGGCTTCTACAGGTAAGGCGATGGTGCGGGAGGAGCGAGAAAGCGGCTTTGAGGGGGACGCGGTCGCGAAGTACCTGGAAGGGAATGCGGCGGCGATTGAGGGGGCTGGAGTAGAGCCTCGGACGGCGGCTCGGCTGCGGGAACTGGCGAGTGAGGTTCGGAGCGGTGGGGTGGGAATGGAAGAGCTGGACCTGACGCTGACGGTGCTCGAAGAGAAGATGATGGCGGCCTTGGTGGCGAGTGCGCCTGAGGAGGAGATGGTTGGGTTGCGGGAGCAGGCTGACCGGGAGCTGGCGCCGTATCGGGGAAAGATGCAGGCGGTGCAGATCCGGCAGGTGCAGCAACAGTTTTTACAGAAACGGTTGCTGGAGGCTCGGGGACTGCCGAGGTTGAGTTTGTTTTATATGGGGCATGGGTAGTGGCTGGTTAGTGGAGAGCCGCGAGACCAGTTCGGTAGATTGAACAGGCAACGGCAACGGCAACGGCAAGGCCAATACGGAGGTTCTGACCCGTCGCTGCGCTCAGGGTCAGAATGACGGGGATATTTTGATTTACGAAGACGGTTCAGCGGCCTTCGCGGAGGCGGGCGGCGAGGCGGTCGGGGAGGCCGGCGGCGAGGATGCGGGCCTGGGAGGCGGCAAGATCGTAGGGGATGCGGTGGAAGGTAATGGTCAGGGCTTCGGAGTCATAGAGAGCGAAGGCGGCTCGCCAGTCGTGATCGCGGGGCTGGCCGACGGAGCCGGGGTTGATGAGGTGGCGGGTCTCGGGTTCAAGGGCAAGGGTCAGGGAGACGGGGCCGGAGGGGCGGGTGCGGGGGTCGATTCCGGCGAGGAAAGGCGGGCGGAGGTCGTGCCAGTTGTGCTCGCGCTGGGAGAAGCCGCCCTGGACGTGGGTGTGGCCGAAGAAGGTGAGGGCGGAGATGCTTTGCTGGAGCGGGGTCCAGGCGTCCCGCATGGTGAGGATGTAGTCGTCCTCGTCGATGGGAGAGCCGTGGACGCAGGAGATGGATACGGTTGAGGAGTGGATTGGTCCGGCGGACGAGGGCGGTTTGACGGGGCCTTGCTCCAGGGCGCGGAGCCAGAGGACGTTGTCCCCGGTGAGCTCGTGGCGGGTCCAGACGGCGGCGGCGCGGGCGACGGGGTTGAAGGCGTTGGGTGAGGTGAGGCCGCAGCAGACACGGTCGTGGTTGCCGCGGACGACGAGGGTGGAGATGGGGCGGACGAGGTCGAGAACCTGGTTGGGGCTGGCGCCGTAGCCGACCATGTCGCCGAGGTTCCAGAGCTGGTCGTAGCCTCCGTCCGCTTGTGCGGCTTCGAGGACGGCTTTCAGGGCTTCGAGGTTGCCGTGGATGTCGGAGAGGATGAGGGCGCGCATGGGAAGGACGGTGAAGGGGCGGCGAAGGGCAGTGATGATGCAGTGGAGAGGCAGTAAGGCCTTCCGATTATCGCAGGGTGGCTAGAGGGCCGGCTCGATCGGTGTGCATGGTGGGGGCGGAGGCGAGGAGGCGGCGGGTGTAGGGGTGCTCGGGATGAGCGAAGAGCTGGGCGGTGGGAGCGGTTTCGAGGATGCGGCCGTGCTGCATGACGGCGACGCGATCGGCGATCTGGGCGACTACGGCGAGGTCGTGCGAGATGAAGAGGATGGAGAGGTTGTGAGAGCGGCGGAGGGTGCGGAGGAGATCCAGGATCTGGGCCTGGACGGTGACGTCGAGTGCGGTGGTGGGCTCGTCGGCGATGAGGAGTGCGGGGCGGTTGATGAGGGCCATGGCGATGAGGATGCGTTGACGCTGGCCGCCGGAGAACTGGTGAGGGTAATCGCGGAGGCGGTGTTCGGGGTTGGGAAGGGCGACCTCTTGCATGGCGGCCAGGACGCGAAGGCGAACTTCTGCGCGGGGGGTGCGGGGATGGTGGGCGAGGAGCGCTTCGGCGATCTGGTCGCCGACGCGCATGACCGGGTTGAGGGCGGTCATGGGCTCCTGAAAGATCATGGCGATGCGTGAGCCGCGGAGATGGCGGATGGACGGCTCGGGGAGGGTGAGGAGGGGTTCGCCGGTGAAGTTGATGGAGCCGGAGATGCCGGCGGTGGGCGGCAGGAGGCGGAGGATGGCAAGAGAGGTGGCGGATTTGCCGGAGCCGGACTCTCCGACGAGGCCGAGGGTCTCGCCGGGAGCGATGTGGAAGGAGATGCCGTGGACGACGGGATCGGAGGAGCCGAAGGAGAGCGTGAGGTCGCGGACGTCGAGCAGCGAGGACATTGGGTATGGTCGATCATAGAGCGGAGTTGGGGGTTGAGGCTGGGAAGACAACAGACAACTGCAGATTCCTCCGCTTCGCTGCGGAATGACAAACAGTGAAAGCTGCGGAAGCTGCGGGATGACAAACGGGGAAAGCTGCGGGATGACAAACAAGGGAGAGGCGATGCGCGTCTAATGGAGACGATGATGCGATGGGGTATGGGGAGTTTGCTGGCGTTGGCGGCGGTTGGGGCCGGGGCGCAGATGCACGTGGTGAAGAAGCCGGAGACGGTGGTGCGGGCGGTCGGGGTGTACGAGTGGACAGGTGAGGAAGGGAAGCCGAAGGCGAGCCGGTTGATGCCGGTGACGTTGTTTATCGACGGGCACCTGGAGGATGCGAGTGTGTACCTGGCACGGCCGGTGCCGTTTGCGCTAGAGACGGGGACCATCTTCGAGCTCGATCAGGCGGGGAAGCCTGAGGGGCTGCTGGAGCTCTCGTTTGCACGGCATCTTTCGGCGGAGGGTGGGGAGTTCGACGATGGGTGGATGGGGTTCGGGGCGTATAAGCCGCTGCCGAAGGAGACGTTGGTCGCCACGAAGAAGAAGAGTGGGCCGCTTTCGAAGATTGAAGTAAGCGGAGGCAAGGGAGATTCCGGGCCGAAGTTTGGGAGTAAGCCGGCGGCGGCTGCGGACAAGAAGCCGGACGATGCTTCCGACGATCCGGACCGGCCGACGATGAAGCGGCGGAGCGATTCCGATCCGGCTGACACGGCGAAGGCGACCACAACAGACGCGGCGGCGAAGAGCAAGGACACGGCGGCGGATGATCCGGATCGGCCGACGATGAAGCGCAAGAGCGATGCGGATTCTGGAGCAGATGCTTCGACCAGCGCGACGGGAACGACGGGCGCGGCAGACACTCCGGCGCAGGCGACCGATAAGACGGAGACGGCCGATCCGGATGATAAGGCGGAGCGGCCGACGCTGCGAAAGCGGACCGAAGCACAGCGGCAGCAGGCGCGGAAGCAGCATGATTCGTCTTCGGTGACGGGGGTGGGGTCGTTGAACGACGATCCGGATCGGCCGAGTCTGCATCGGGGGAAGCCGGCGGGAGCCATGGATGACAGCGATATTCCGGCGCTGACCGGGCTGCCCGCGGATATGAAGCAGCAGGTGGCGGTTTCGGATGCGGCGAAGCGGCCGATGCACGACTTTGCCCGGGCCTGGCAGGACGATACGGAACGGGTGACGGTGCAGGGGAAGCTGCAGGCGATCGCACGGACGAAGCTGGCGGAGTATGACGCGAGCGGTAAGGCGGGGGCGAGCGTGGTTCCGGCCGTGGCGGCTCCTGCGGCGCAGGCTAAGGCGGCTGTTGGGAGTACGCCGGCTGCTCGCGCTGCTGCGCGGAGGAAGGCGGCGGCTGCGGCGAAGGCTGCGTCCGGTGCGAGTGGAGTACAGCTCAGCGATGAGGTGTTGAAGGCTTACACGCTGAGCTATGGGGGGGCGGCGACATACTTCTACTCCGCGACCGCTACGGGGGCGGACGGGGTGAAACGTTATGTGTCCGTGGTGGCGCAACAGGAGGAGATCGGGGATCTTCGTGCGGCGTTGACAACGGTGACGGATGAGCGGCATCTGGATCGGACGCCGCAACTGAGGCTGGTGGATGCGGTGGATGTCGAGGCGTCGAATCGGGCGTCGCTGCTGATGGAGCTGCGGGCACAAAAGTCGCGGCAGTTTGCGCTCTACCGGGTGATCGGGGCAGAGGCGCAGCAGACGTTTGTGAGTGGGATTACGGAGTAAGGGCAAAGTCCTGCCGGACAGGGCACTTCGTGCGGTTCTCGGCTTCGCGTGGTCCGGGCGTTGCCCGGCTCGGATGGCGGTGGGAACGCATCTCATCAGCTACGCAAGACAGAGGAGACAGGTGTATGAGCCAGCAGTATGTGCCGTATTCGGATGCGGTGGAGGTGTTGCAGCCGGGTGAGGAACAGACGTTCGACGAGATTGCCGCGACGATGCTGGATATTCAAGGAAAGATCGGATCGCGGCAGCGGCATACGACGCGGGCAGTGCATGCCAAGAGTCATGGGCTGCTGAAGGCGGAGGTGACGGTGCTCGAAGGACTGCCGCCGGAGCTCGCGCAGGGGCTGTTCGCCAAGCCGGGAAGCTATGGGGCGGTGATACGGTTTTCGACCAACCCTGGGGATATCTTGTCGGACCATATCTCAACGCCGCGTGGGCTGGCGATGAAGATCGTTGGCGTAGACGGCGAGATGGCGCCGAGTCACGCGGGCGAGGTGACGCAGGACCTGGTGATGGTGAATGCAAAGGCGTTCACGGCTCCGGATGCGAAGGGATTTTTGAAGGGGCTGAAGGTGCTCGATGAGCATGTGAATGACTCCGAGGCGCTGAAGCAGGCGGTGTCGTCGACGGCGCAGGTGGCGGAGGCGGCGCTCGAGACGGTGGGGGGTGAGAGTGCGACGCTGAAGGGCTTTGGGCATCGTCCGACGCATCCTCTGGGAGAGACGTTTTCGACTGTGGTTCCCCTGCGGTATGGCGAGTACTTCGGGAAGATTGAGTTGGCGCCGGTGTCAAAGAATCTGACGGATCTAACCGACAAGCATCTTCCGCATGCGCATAACTGGAACGCGCTGGAGGATGCGATTGTGGAGTTCTTCGCGAGCGAGACGGCTATCTGGGAGCTGCGTGTGCAGCTGTGCACGGATCTTGAGACGATGCCGGTGGAAGATGCGGCGAAGGAGTGGGATGAGAAGCTCAGCCCGTACATCACGGTGGCGCAGGTGACGGTCGCGCCGCAGGTGGCGTACTCGCATGCGCGGCGGGTGTGGGTGGATGAGGAGTTGAGCTTCAATCCGTGGCACTGCCTTGCGGCACATCGTCCGCTGGGGAATGTGATGCGGGCGAGGTTCAAGTCGTATCAGGCCTCGAGCAAGCTGCGGCATGTGGCGGAGGGGCGGAAGATGATTGAGCCGAGGTCGATTGAAGAGATGCCGGAGTAGGGGCTGTCGTGCCGGACGGGCCGCTGCGCGGCACTTTGTGCCGTGTTCTCGTTCGGGTGAATAGAGATCTTTGGCCCTTGCGTTGGCCGGCAGGAAAAGAGGGCTAGAGTGGGAAGGTCTTGAGCCAGGTGCGGAAGTCTTCACCGAGGGCTTTGTGCTTGAGGCCAAGCTCGACGGTGGCGCGGAGGAAGCCTTGCTTATCGCCGGCATCGTGACGCTTGCCTTCGTAGGAGTAGCCGTAGACCTTCTCGTGATCGAGCAGGGACTTGATGGCATCGGTGAGTTGCAGCTCGCCTCCGGCGCCGGGCTTGATGTGCTCGATCATGTCAAAGATGCGTGGGGTCAGGATGTAGCGGCCGATGATGGCGTTCTGGCTGGGAGCTTCGTGGGGCTTGGGTTTTTCGACCAGATGCGCGACTGCGAGCAGGCGTGGATTATGCGGATCGGGTGTGCAGTCCAGGCAGCCATAGGCGGAGATGGCGTCGCCTTCGACGACCTCCGAGCCGAGGATGGTGCATTGGGTCTCGTTGAAGGCCTCGACCATCTGCTTCATGCAAGGAACGGCCGCATCGACGATATCGTCGGGCAGGAGCACGGCGAAGGGTTCATCACCGACGAGCTCCTTGGCCATGAGCACGGCGTGGCCGAGGCCGAGAGGCTCGGGCTGACGGGTGAAGGTGACTTTGGCAAGCTTGGAGACGGAGCGCACGATCTCCAGCAAGGCGGTCTTGTTCTTGGCGGCGAGCGAGGCCTCGAGCTCAGGCGAGCTGTCGAAGTGATCTTCCATGGTGCTCTTGCCGCGCGAGGTGACGATGATGATTTCCGTGCAGCCGGCGGCGACGGCCTCTTCCACGCCGTACTGGATCAAGGGCTTGTCCACCAAGCAAAGCATCTCTTTGGGAGTGGCCTTGGTGGCGGGTAAGAAGCGAGTTCCCATGCCGGCGGCGGGAAAGACAGCCTTACGAATCTTATGGTGCGTCACGTGGAGAGCCTCTCGTCGATTTTAGAGGTTCTTCCGCAATCAGTCTCGGGGACGGCCTGAGACAACAGGGGAACGCGCGATACATCTTTAGGGTGAAGGTGGCGAAGGCGCCAAGCTCGTCCGTTGACATGTAAAGATCGCGAGCGACGGAACGGTAACCTATGAGGGCGGCAGCAATCACACGTATACGGTTCCCAGTAGCGGCACGGGAAGCGTCAATGTGACGTGGCAAAACTAAATAGTTTACGAAGCTAGAAGGACGATCCCCCGCGGCTACAGCGTGGGGGAATCATCCTGCAGCATTGCTTTGCGGATGATCTTAATGGGCGCGAAGCCTTGCTTCATGAGGCTGTTGTGGAAGGCTTGCAGATCGAAGCTGGAGCCCTGCTTTGCCATCACGTCCGCGCGCAGCTTCATGATCTGCAGCTTGCCGAGCGTGTAGTAGAGATATGTGGCGTCGCTGGAGCCACGCTTGGTCTCTACCATGCCGATGGAGGGGGACTGGTAGCCTTCCTTGACGAAGAACTCGGCGGCTTGATCGATGGTGAAGGGACCACCAACTCCGGTGTGCAGCCGAATGGAGACGACGAAGCGCGCGTCGCGGAGCAGGGCATCCTGGAGTTGGCCGAGGCGGATGAGCTTGGCCTGCTTTGCCTGCTCTTCAGGCGAGCCGGTGAGGGTGGGAAGATAGCCCTGGTCGAGCATCATCTGTTCGCAGTAATGCGCCCAGCCTTCGATGTTCGAGCTGGCGCCGAAGACCTGGCGGACCTTGGACGGGAACTGCGGCTGCCAGAGGAACTGCACATAGTGGCCGGGGTAGGCCTCATGCACGGCGGTGGAGGTGATGGTGCCGATGTTGAAGGCGGCCATGTGCTCTGCGATGTGCTCGGGGGTCCAGTTCTTCTCGGGCAAGGTTACGTTGAAGTAGGCCTTGGTGGAGTGGGTCTCGAACGGGCCTGGAGGATCCATGGAAGCCTGCGTGGTGGCGCGCTCGAAGGGCGGCGTTTCTTCCAGCGTGGGCTCAACCTTGCTGGGGATGGTGATGATGTGGTGGGTGTTGATGAAGCCGATCAGGCCCGAGAACTGGTTCTGGAACGCAGTGAGAAGTTGATCGGGAGCGGGGTGGATGGTGGCGAGTTCCGCGAGCACTTCCGCCGGAGTCTTGCTGGGGTCAATCTCCCTGGCGACGCGTGCGAACTCGGCCTGGTTTTCGTGAAGGTCTGCGTAGGCAATCTCGAGCAGGTGATCCAGCGGGATGTCGACCATCTCGTCATAGAGCAGCTTCTTGCGGAAGGTGTCCGCGCCTAGTTTGTAGTCGCCGTTCGAGCGTGGAAGGAGGTCTGTCTTCATCCAAGCGCCGTAGTCCTTGAGCGCGGCGATAACGGCGGCGTTCGATCGGGCGAACTCGGCTTTGGTGGAGGCGTCTGTGGCATCGGTGAAGGCGGAGGGTACGTCGTGCTGGAAGAAGCTGATGTTGCCGTCGACTTGTTCGAGCGCGATCTCGGTGTAGATCTTCGGGCAGTTCTTGAGGTTGGTGCGGGCCTCCTGGAGGAGATGCGGCATGAGCTTTTCACGCGCGACCAAAGCTTTGAGGCGGGTGTTCGCGGGGGCGTAAGGGCGCTCCATGATGGTGAAGGCGGAGCCGGTGATGCCTGAGGAGTACGTATCCGGATTGGTCTCCCAAGGCTTGATGACTTCAAGCGTGAGCAGGGAGCTGCGCAGGTTGGAGAGCACCATCTCACGGTCTCCGGCGACGGAGGCGTCGAGGGCCGAGGCATCGATCGCCATGAACTTTTTCTCGTATTCATGGCGCAGCGCGATCTGCTTTTGAATGACGGCGGGGCTATAATCCTCGAGCTGGGTGTCGTATTGGTGCAGGCCTGAGGCGGTCCCGTTGGAGGGCGAGAAGGGGAAGTAAGCCTCGGAGAGGTAGTGATCGATGAGGAAGTTGAAGGTCTGGGGCGCGCCATCGGATGCGACGTTCTGAGCGGAAGCTAGAGGCGCCAGCGAAGACGTAAGCAACAGGAGAGCGAGGGAGATCTTCATTCCGCTAGTGTACCCACACCGAGGCTTTCAACGTGAAGCCGGCAGCTTGCATCCAACGTTCCGTGGGGAAATGAGGCCTGGTATGCGCCGTGGGAATGATTTCGTCGTGAGCAGTCAGAGGCTCCATCCCGTGGCTGCGGCTCTCATCGGGATGATGTTCTTCTTGCCGCTGGTAGGGTGTGTCGTTGCCGGTGTTACGAGCAGCGGTGGGGCTTTCATCTGGCCCGGCGGTATGGGGTTGCTGGTGATCCTGTTGGTGTTGTTCCTGCTATTGCGGCGTCGCTGAATCGGCTATGTATCTGGGGTAAGCGTGTTGAGAAGCTCCCGCGTTTCGGCGAGGACATCCTCTGACTTTGCGCTCGTCAGCGGCCAGCGGAAGACGCCCTGCGGGGTGAACTGTGCGCCGCGTTTTGCGTTGCGAGCGATCAGCTTCATCAAGATGCCGGGGTCTACGGTGGCGCGGGCGAGGCTGGTGTCCTGAGGGTTGCCGGTCTCCGGCATGGCGAAGCGAATGTGCAGCATCTCCACGAATGTTTTGATGGGCTGCTTCTTATTGCCGCTGGGATTGGGGAGCTCGACCTGAGTGCGTTTGCGGTCGAGCTGGGCGATGCCCAGGCGCTCGCACTGCAGGCGCAGCTCTCCCGCGGAGAGCAGGTTCAAGACTGAATCCGGTGGAGCGCCGTAACGGTCGTGCAGCTCGCTGCGGACATCGTCAATGGTGGCCTGGTCCATGGCGCCGGCGATCCGTTTGTACATGCGGAGACGCTGGTTTTCTTCCGGGATGTAGTCGCTGTCGATGCGGACCGAGATGCCGAGGTTCAGGACGGTAGTGGCGTGGGCGGGCTTGTCGCTTTCGCCCTTCATCTTGTTGACGGCCTCTTCGAGCATGGTCGTGTACATCTCAAAGCCGATGGCTTCTATGTGGCCGGACTGCTCACCTCCGAGCATGTTGCCGGCGCCGCGGAGTTCGAGGTCGAGCGCGGCGATCTTGAAGCCTGCGCCCAAGTCTGAGAATTCCTTGAGGGCGGCTAGACGGCGGCGGGCAATCTCTGTGAGTTCGGTGTCGGGTGGGATGAGGAGGTAGGCGTAGGCGCGGCGATTGGAACGTCCGACGCGGCCGCGAAGTTGATAGAGTTCCGAGAGACCATGACGGTCTGCGCGGTTCACGATGATGGTGTTGGCGAGTGGGATGTCGAGGCCGTTCTCGATGATGGAGGTGGCGACGAGGACGTCGTACTCATGGTTCATGAAAGCGAGCATGACGCGCTCGAGCTCGGTCTCCGGGAGCTGGCCGTGGCCGACGACGACGCGTGCGGAAGGGACCAGTTCGCGGATCTTCGCGGCCAGTTCGTAGATCGTCTCGACACGGTTATTGACGAAGTAGATCTGGCCTCCGCGTTCAAGCTCCATCTCGACCGCGGTGCGGATCAGCTTCTCGTCGAACTTGGCGACGATGGTCTGGATGGCCATGCGATCCTTTGGCGGCGTCTCAATGACGCTCATATCGCGCAGGCCGACGAGGGACATGTGCAGCGTGCGTGGGATAGGCGTGGCGGACATGGCGAGCACGTCGATGGCGGCGCGCATTTGCTTCAGGCGCTCCTTGTGGCGGACACCGAAGCGCTGCTCTTCATCGACGATGAGGAGGCCGAGATCCTGGAACTTCAGCTTCTGCGCGAGGATGGCGTGGGTGCCGATGAGGATGTCGATCTTGCCTTGCTCGGCTTGCTCGACTATGGCGGTCTTCTCCTTCGCGGTGCGGAAGCGCGAGAGCATCTCGACCTTGACGGGGAAGTTAGCGAAACGCTTCTTAAAGCTTTCATAGTGCTGAAAGGAGAGGACGGTGGTTGGGGTCAGGACGGCGACCTGCTTGGAGTCCTGCACGGCTTTGAAGGCGGCGCGCATGGCGACCTCGGTTTTGCCGTAGCCGACGTCGCCGCAGAGGAGGCGGTCCATGGGCTGGGTGGACTCCATGTCGTTCTTGATGTCTGCGATCGCGGAGAGTTGGTCGTCGGTCTCAGTGAAGGCGAAGGCATCTTCGAATTCCCGTTGGAGGTTGTTATCCGGAGAGAATGCGGTGCCCTGTGCGGCCTTGCGCTGGGCGTAGAGCTTGAGCAGCTCGGCGGCCATGTCGGCCATGGCTTTCTTAACCCGAGCCTTGGTCTTCTGCCATGCCTGGTTGCCGAGCTTGTTCAGGACGGGCGCGGGGCCGGTCTCGGTGGAGCGGTACTTCTGGATGAGGTCGAGGCGGGTCAGCGGCACGTAGAGTTTTGCGGCCTCAGCGAACTCGAGGATCATCAGCTCGAGTGGATTGTCGGAGTCTTCTTCCAGCGTGCGCAGGCCGCAGTACTGGGCGATGCCGTGCTCCACGTGCACGACGTAGTCGCCGACGGCGAGGTCGCGGAAGTCGGAGATGAAGGCGCTGGTCTTGGACTTGCGCGTGGCGGGACGGGCGGTGATATCGGCTTCGTCGGTCAGGTCATTTGCGCCGAAGATATGGAGTTGACGTGCGCCGGCCTTGCTGAGGTCGAGGATTTGAACGCCGTTGGCGATGGCAGCGTTGACGATAACCGGCGTCGTCACCGAGCCGGCAAGATAGCTGGACTCCGAGTAGATCGTCTCCGAGCCCGCGGCCATGTTGCGCGAGCCGAGACGGTACGGCACGCCATACTCCTGGAGCAGGCCGGCAAGGCGTTCGACTTCGCCCTGGTTGGGCGCGGTGAGCAGGATGCGGTTGTCGCTGGTGGGCGTGGTGAGGGTCTTCAGATGATCGATCAACGCGGGTACGGAGCCGTGGAAGCGCATGGTCGGACGAGTGTGGAAATCGACCTCGCTCAGATCGCTGCGGTCGGCATCGAGCACATCGATGGCGCCCAGTTGATCGAGTTCAGCGCCGCAAAAGTGACGCAGCCGGTCATCCAGATCCCAGGGGGAGACGTAGATATCTTCGGGACGGATCAGGTTGCCGATGCCGGAGCGGTCATGCCTCTGCTCGACCTTGTTCCACCAGCGCTCCCCTTGATTCTTGATCATCGCGGGCTCTTCGACGAAGACGCGCGTGGCCGGGCCGAGCAGATCGAGGAGCGTCTTGCTTGCGCCCGCGACCGGGGCGAAGAACTCCCAGCCCGGGAAGACTGTGGCCTCTCCGGTGCGGGTGGCGACGTGGGTTTGCAGCTCGCCTGGAGTTTCGCCGCCTTCAAGCTGTGCGGCTGCGACGGTGCCGGAGCGCGTGAGGCGGGCGTTGATGGCTTCGAGGACCTTCTCATCGATGGGAATCTCGGTGAGCGGCAGGAGGAGCGCGGTGTCCATGGAGCTTTGGCTGCGTTGCGTTTCGGGATCGAACTTGCGGATGGATTCGATCTCGTCGCCGAAGAAGTCGATGCGGACGGGGCGATCCATCTCGGGTGAGTATACGTCGAGGATGCCGCCGCGCAGGGCAAGCTGGCCGGGCATCTCGACCACGTCGACCTTGCTGTAGCCGACCGAGAGCAGATGTTCGACGAGCATGTCCGGCAGGTACTCTTCTCCGACGCGTAGACGGAGCGCGAGACCCGCGTAGAAATCGGAGCCGAAGAGCTTCAAGCAGGCTGCTTCGATCGGCGCGATGATCAGCTTGACGCTCTTGCTTGCGATCTTCCAGAGGGTCGCGGCGCGCATCTCCTGGATCTCGGGATGGGGGGAGAGGTTTTCAAAAGGCAGCACATCATGCGCGGGGAGACGGACGATGGTCTTGGGATCGAGTGAACCCGTGAGCTCGCAGGTTGCGAGTACGGCCTGATGCAAGGCTTCGGCTGCCTTGTTATCCGCGACGAGGATCAGGGCGGGGGCATCGCCGACCGCGACGAAGAGCGGCAGGTAGACGGCCCGCGCGGTGAACGTCAGGCCGGCGATGCGGCGGCGGCCTTGCCCGGAGGCAAGATGACGCCGCACGCGATCGAACGAATCAGAGAGCTTGAGGTCCGCGAGCAGCTCGCGGACGAAGGGGAGGACCATGCTCTCTCTAGTTTATCGGGATCGGCGTAACGCTGCTGCCAACCTCCTTCTGCCGCGTATCCGTCTCCTCAAAGCCTCAATTTTGTGTGCTCCCGCGAATGGGGCCGGCGACTTGGAGACCGATCCCAAATACTTTGCGGAACCTTGAAGAACGGGTTTTAAGAGTCGCTTTGTTCAGCCTCAAGCGACCGGTGTGACGTGAAGATCGTCGGCCTCGACGCCGGGTCCCTCGCCTTTGGTTTCGACCACACCTGGGGCAGGCTGCTCGCCGTTTTTGGCGTCCTCGCCTACGATCACCTGCCCGTATTCGAGGATTGTTACCATGAGTACGCCGCCGCAGATGTTGCCGCTGACCGCGGGGAGAAACCATCGCGGGTAGGCGCTCCAGGTGGCGTGATGGGTCAGGATGGCGACGAAGACCTCGCCTGACGCGGCGATGCAGTGGGCGAAGTTGCCCAGGCCGACCACGAAGGTCAAGACCCAGATGACCATGACCGATCCGGTGATGGAGTGTGAGCCCGAGACGAGCCAGGCAGCGAGTGCGATGATCCATCCGCCCATGACGCCCGACCAGAAGACCGTGGCGGCGGGGTGCGACGCAGCGTCCAGCCCTAACTGTGTCAGCGCCTCCACGACGCGTGGGTTTAGCGCGGGCGTCCGGGCAGCCAGGATCGCGAAGGCGAGCGCGCCGCAGACGTTGCTGGGAAGCACCACAGCCCAGAGGCGCAGCGTGTTCCAGAGATGCTTTCGCTCCGCCAGTACAAGCGCCACCGGGTAGAGCGTGTTCTCCGTAAACAGCTGCGAGCGGCCGATGATGACGACGATGAAGCCGATGGGGTAGAACATGCGCGAGATCAACTGCGCCCGATCGCTTGCGCCAAGCAAGGAGAGAGCGAGCGCGGTACCCATCGCGGAGAGGCCCATGAACGCGCCGCCACCGAAGCCGGAGATTCCCAGAGAGAGGCTGGACCGTCTCAACTCCTGGCGGGCGTTGGTGGCGACCTGGCGGTAGATCTCTTCCGCCGACGGCCGGGCGAGGTGCTTCTGTCCGGCCGGCGGGGGCGGATCGTCGTTCGTTTCGGGCTTTCGCCGGCTCAACCGGAATGACATGTGCGCTCTCCCACCTTGATTTCCTTAGTCTGATGCAGGTTTCGCCTGCATCCTTTTTGTCTCGTTGATCTTCGAAGGGTAGAGTCACTGCTGATGCCGAGGGTCTTCCTCAATCCGCACTCCGGCCCACGCGGCGCCAGTCAAGGCGACCGGGTGGACGCTCGGATCCGCGAGCTGCTTCCGGATTGCAGCATCACCCCCATGCGTGCGGGGCTGGATTTCAAGGCCCTGGCACGCGAGGATGCACCGGATCTTCCGTGGGTCGCCGGGGGCGGCGATGGAACGGTTAACGCGATTGCAAATGCTGTGTGCGGAACCGGCCGTCCCATGGGTGTGCTCGGGCTGGGCACGCTCAATCACTTTGCCCGCGATCTGAAGCTTCCGCTCGATCTCGAGGCTGCCGCCAAGGTCATCTTGGGCGGTCACATTGAGGAGATCGACGCGGCTGAAGTCAACGGCCGCGTCTTCGTGAACAACTCTTCGCTGGGAGCGTATCCGGCGATGGTGATGGATCGCGAGCGCATGCAGAAGACCGGTCGTGGCAAGTGGCTCGCCATGATCGCGGCCAGCGTACGCGCTTTTTTCCGCTTCCGGTGCCTGCAGGTCGAGATGCATGTCAACGGCGAGAGCCAAACCTGCACGACACCTTTTCTCTTCGTCGGCAACAACGAGTATTGCCTGGACGACAGCGCTCGACTGGGACAACGCCCGAGCCTCAACCGGGGCGTGCTCGCACTTTATCTTGCCCCCGGTGCAACCCGCGCTGCCGTGCTGCGCATGGCGGCCGCCGCCCTCTTCGGACGCCTGAAGCAGACGCCCGAGCATCAGCAGCATCTCGTAGACAGCTTTACGGTCCGGGTGCACGGCCGCCGCCTCCTGCGCATCTCCCTGGATGGCGAAGTTACCCGCATGCCCGGTCCGCTCTGCTACCGCAGCCTGCCCGGTGCGCTGCATGTGCTTCTGCCGCTGCAGCCTTCCGGTGAAGAACCAATGGGCGATCCAGCAGCTGCGAAGGATGCATGAAGATTCTCGCTCACATCTCGGACGTGCACTTCGGTCGCGAGGATCCCGCGCTGGTTAAGGCGCTGCTACGGTCGCTCGCGGATGCGAGGCCGGATGTGATCGTCGTCTCGGGCGATCTGACGCAGCGCGCCAGGAAACGTCAGTTCCGGGCTGCGGCGGCGTTTCTTGCGGACCTGCCGCAGGTGCCGCGCGTCGTCGTTCCCGGGAATCATGACGTCTCGGCGACCAACCTGGTCGAGCGTCTTACCCATCCTCTACGACGCTACCGGCGCTACATCACGAACGACATGGAACCCTTCTATGCTGACGCCGAGATTGCCATCTCGGGCATCAATACCGTTCGTCTTTTGAACACGAAGGACGGCCGCATCAACCAGGGGCAGGTCACTCGTGCGTGTGAGCAGCTTGCCTCGGCCGCGCCCACGGCGGTTCGCGTCGTCGTGACGCATCATCCCATGGACCTGCCTGCGGATGACCTCAAGCATCCGCTCGTCACCCGGGCTCCGATGGCGATGCGCGCGTTCGCCCGCTGCGGCGTGGATCTTTTCCTCTCCGGCCACCTGCATGCCGGCCATACCGTGGCCACGGCCGCGCGCTACCGGATCGCCGGGTGGAGTGCGATCGTCGCGCAGGCAGGCACCGCCGCGTCGACGCGAACCCGCGGCAAGCCCAACGGATGGAATCTGATCCGCCTGCACGGCGCGGGCACTCCTCCCATGATTGAAGTGCAACAGATCGTGTGCGCCGGGACCAAGTTCGTGACCGGACCCACCGAGCGCTATCGCAGGTCCGAAACCGGCTGGTCGCTCCTGTCCTAGCGCTGGAATCGCCCCGCCGCAATCTGCATCCAAGCCAGCTATGACTTCACGGTCCCCTAAAGACGCTCCACCGGACGCCGTTTGGCAAGGAACTGCCGTCGGCTCGCCTGCGGCAGCGATGCTCGATCGCCAAACCTTTCTCGCATTACATTGAGAACACAACACAGGGACGTGGACCTCATTTTTTCTGGAGATGTTCAAGGCGCCGCTTTCCATGGATTTATCGTTGAATGATTGGATCTTAAAACACGCTGCCGGAGCAGATACGGCAGCATCCCGGCATCAGCAGCGAAACCCCGGCGGCCATTCCGATGAGCAAGCAGATCCTTATCCCGAGAAAGTTGACTTAGGCTCACATATGCAGGACTCAAAGATCCACACACGCCGTCTCAGTTCCTTTCGCACTTTCGTCCCTGCCGCCGCGCTTGTTCTGTTTAGCTGGCTGCCGGTGGCGCGAACGGCCGCGCAGACCCCTGTCGCACAACGGCCGACAAGCACTCCTTACTCGGGCGATCTGTCCATCTTCGAGTACCCGGACCGCGATCAGAAGCTTGAGATTCAGCGCGTCATGACCTTGCTCAAGCTTGCGCCGGGGAAGAACGTGGCCGATATAGGGGCCGGTTCAGGCTGGTTCTCCGTACGGGCAGCGCGCCGGGTCTCGCCTGGAACAGTGATTGCGGAAGACATCAGCCCTAAGGCGGTCGAATACATTCAGCAGCGTGCCGCGAAGGAAGGCCTGCCCAATATCAAGCCGGTCCTGGGAACACCGAACGACCCCAAACTGACGCCGGACTCGATCGATGCCGTGATGATGCTGAAGGTCTATCACGAGATCGCCGAGCCCATCCCGTTCATGGTGCGTCTGAAGACGTCGCTGCGCAAGGACGCTCGCGTCGGCATCATCGACCGGAACGGGAACGGGACCGATCACGGTCTTAACCAGGATGTTCTCGAGTGCGAGATGGGCGAAGCCGGCTACCGCGAAGTGGCCCACTACGACTTCACCAAGAAAGACGGCCAGGACTACTTTTTGATCTTCGAAATCAAATGACCGCGTCTGAATGCGGACCAACTCGCGGTTTGGCGTGAGGCTGCGACGGTTGCTATAATCGTCTTGCGTTCGAGTCCCGGGATCGTAGCTGCCCGGACTGCATCTCTCGACTTCCCCCAATAGGCGAGTGTGTCGAAAACGTAGGTGCGAGAGCCACTCCTTGGCGGCTCCGCTCCGGCAGACCTTGCATGCCAAGGCCAGATAGCTCAGTGGTAGAGCGCGGCCCTGAAAAGGCCGGCGTCGGCGGTTCGATCCCGTCTCTGGCCACCACATTCAGACTGTTACGCCCCAGGCTGTATCGACATATTCACTTCCGCTGCTGCATGAGGTTTGGTGCAGTGGAAGGATGGGAAGTCTACGGTATGAGTTGAGCGAGGGGCAGTGGCGGCGGCTGGAGTATTTGCTGCCTGGGCGATTGGGCACAGTGGGTCTTTCTCGATTACCTCTTCGCCCGTATGGCCAAGACATCGGGCCTGCTACTTACGCGCAACACCTGCTTGAAGCGCATCGTCCTGACAAGCGTCCGGAATCCGCCGTGCCGAGCTCCGTCATATCGACGGTTGAAGTCGGTCGGATGGCACCAGTCGCGGCTCTTCGTGGTCTCTCAGTAAACAACTTCGCAACGTAGAGTTCGTAATCTGCAAGAGCTGATTAGCTAATTGAAGTCTCAGGCATCTTCACGAAAGAAGCTCAGAAGTTCGTGTACGAGTCGCTGCGGTTGCTCTTCGGCCAGGTAATGGCCGCAGTCCTCGACCATGACTGTGCGCATGTTGTTTACCAGCGGACGAATCTCGCCTTCCAGATCTGCACCGAAGCTTGCTGTACCGCCTACCGTAAGGACTGGCATCGAAAGTTTTGTCTTGGCATGATCGCGATTGTGCTCAGCGTCCATCTTGTGAGCTCGGAAATAAGCAATGCCCGCGTGCAGCGCTCCTGGTGCCGCAAGCCGGTCTGCATAGCCCTCCAACACGTCATCTTCGAGAGCGGCGGTGTTGTAAGCCTGTTGTTGCATGAAGTGCCGGACGAACATCTTCTCGCGGCCAGTAATCAGCGCTTCGGCAAGACCGTTCGGCGCTTCAAACAGGGGAAGGTGGTACATGCGGGGATACTTGTCGGCGTCATACAGTTTCTCGAGACCGAGACCCGGAAGCGCCGCCTCCATCAACACCAGCCGCCTTACCTCGGCAGGATACGCCGAAGCATAGGCGTAAGCGACCATCATGCCGACATCATGGCTGACGAGGTTGATTGGCCCCAGCCCGAGTTGTTGGACAAGTTGGTGAACATCTTCGGCGACCGTACGCTTGTCGTAGCCGTCGTCCGGTCGGTCGGAGTCCCCAAAACCGCGCAAGTCGGGCGCGAGGACGGTGTAATGCGCCGCCAATGCGGGCATGACCTTACGCCAGGCATTCGAGGTCTCTGGAAAGCCATGCAGAAGCACGACGGGCTCGCCTGAGCCGGCGATGCGATAGTAGATCCGGATGCCGTTTACCTCAGCTCTGCCGAATGTGATGTTGAAAGGATCCGAGTGAATGTTCGCCATAAATTATTCCTTAGTTTCCAGTAGCATGGGCCTCGTTTGTTCTTGTTGGTGCAGATATACAGGCCGAGCGCGCGACCGTCATAGCGGCCACACTCCATCAAGTCGGCCAATCCGCTGACAGTTTCCGGCCACCGGTCTGAGAGGATGCCGTCAGGTCACCAACCAGCTTGGTCAATCGGACCGCGTGTTCGAAGTCGGGGACAGTCCATGTGCCAGAAAAGATATCGTCCCGCAGCGCTGCGTACATCGTGGCAACGTTGGCAGCTTCTGTTGGCATTGCAGCGACCTCACCCTCATCGACGTTTTGGAACTCGCCCCGCAAACTCACTGTTAGCTTCCCCGACTGGAAGCCGCGTGGTTCACCCCCATCTATGCTGAGCGTGCCCTTCTCCCCGTCTACTTCCATTCGGAAGGCGACCGACTCGGGTGGCCGTCCTCCGGCTACTTCCACCGACAGAGGAACACCTGCACCAAACCGAGCCTGAACAAGCAGGTGGTCAGGCGTTGACCTTATCTTCTCTGTCGCCAGATCGCCGACGGTGGTCTGCCGATACTGCGTCGTCGCTAAGGCACTCAAATCCGTGAGCGGACCCAGTACGGCGATCACGAAGTCCAGCGTATGCGCCCCCTGAATCGTCACCAGAGTGGAGCCGTTCGCGGGATCTTCGGCAAAGCTCATCGCCGTCTCCACCTTGGGCCCAAAAGCTACCGTGCTGGAGAAGACACGAGCCGCCAGCGGCCGACCGATCGCACCGGACGATATCAGGCCGCGAGCACGAAGCATGACTGGATTGAGACGAGTCTGTAGACCAGTCAGGACATGAACCCTCGCAGCCTTTGCTGCAGCAGCTAGTTCCTCCGTTTCGGCAGAGTTCCTGCCGAGGGGCCACTCACAGTAGATGTGCTTGCGCGCTTCCAGCGCCGCCAACACGAGTTCACGGTGATCGGGTACTTTAACGGCAATTGTCACGACGTCCACGGCGGGATCCTTGATTAGGTCCTCGCCATCCGCATAGCCGGTCTTCGCTCCGAAGGCCTTTGCAGCTTCATCCGCTTTCGATTGGCTGCCCGACGCTACGGATACCAGCTCCAATCCAGCAAGCCCTTGCACCGCGGGGACATGAGATATCTTTGCCCAACCGCGGGTTGCACTTGCCCCGATAATGCCAACGCCTAACTTCCTTGTCATTTGACCACTCGCCGTTGTTCTTGATGTTCCTATATCCGCACCGCGAAGCTCGGCTGATAAGCCTCTTCCATGTGAAGTCACATTCGGCTCTGCTTTTGAGTCTTTGAGATGGGCGGCTGTTCTGACTTAGAACGCAACGTAAAGAGATGATTGTTCGCAAAAAAACTCTTGACTACTCCGATACGGCCCTTCCAGGAAGGAAGTTTGAGAGTGTAAATGGCCCACCAGATAGCCCATGCGATGAAACCCTCTATTTTTAGACCCAGCAGATCAGCGATGGCGCGCCGATGAGATAGTAGCGCCAACTGTCCGAGCATCTTGTAGCGAAAGGGTCTTGGAACGCGTCCTCGAAGCACCGCATTCACATTCCGAGCCAGCCACGTACCCTCTCGTGTTGCGTTCTGGGCTGTTGGAGCGTAGGTTCCTTTTCCATCTGCCTGTGGTATTTCCGCACAATCTCCTAGGGCCCAAACTCCAGGCCGGTTCTGAACCCGAAGACATTGGTCTGTAAGCACTCCGTGGTGCTTTCCTTTTGGAAGGTCTAATTTCTCCAGAAGCTGATTCGGTGTTATTCCCGCGTCCCAAATCAAGAGGCCAGTTACGTAGCGCGAGCCGTCGGTGAGCTGCACGGCTCTCCCATCAACGCTACTCACCCCTGTGTTCAACAGTACCCGGACACCATCTCGTTCAAGTTCCTTCTGACTGTATGCGGCCAGAGGAGCACTCGTTTCGTGCATAAGCCGTTCTGTCGGCTCGATGAGCATGAAACTCATTTCGTCTGGATCAATGTGGACAGCCCTCCCTTTGCGACGGAGGTGCTCGACGACCGCCGCCATCGTTTCCACGCCCGTGTAGCCTCCACCGGCGACGAGAATGGTCAGCAGCTTGCGTCGCTCCTCTGGATCGGTGCAGTTTGCGGCGAGCGTGACAACCTCGTCTATTCTCGTCAAAACTCGTTGCGCGTCGTTGAGGGACTTCAGCGCGAGACTGTTTTCGGATGCACCGGGAACGTGATCATAGTTCGTGGTGGCTCCCAACGCGACAACTAGCTGGGTTGCCTGCACGACGCTTCCGTCTGCAAGCGTTATCTGCTTGGAGGCCACGTCAACCGAAAGAACTTCACCCTCTACGAACACGACTCGCTTGGGGAGCTCTTTTGCGGGAACAGCAATACCAGCGGGTCTGACTGTCCCTCCAGCGACCTCCGTCAACATCGGCGTGTACAACATATGATCCACACGATCAATCAGCGTGATCTGGTGTTGGCGAGCAAGGCGAAGGGCTAGCCCCCGCGCGGCGTACCAACCGGCGAAGCCTCCTCCGAGAATCACTACATGTTCAGCTCTCGGGAGGTTTGTCTTAGGTTCCATTTTGTTCCGTGACTGCATCGTTGACCTCAGGTATCTTCATCTGTTAAGTCGGCGGCGAGTGTCCTAGACGCCGGCCGCTCGGGGGAAGCGCGAGCTACGGAACTAAAGCAATCCGCCCACCGGAGCCGCCCTTGGATAGCAGCCAATGTGCATCCGCAGCCCGAGAAAGTGGGTAGACGCGCCCTACGATCACGTCGTAAGCTCCTGCGTCAACCAACGCGGTGAGGCGGAGTCGAGCATACTTGCGAACCTCCAATCCGGAGGGATCCTCTCCGGCCGCCCCGCCTATGGCCTGAATGCCGGCGTCTTTGGCCCGATCAAATGCCACGATCGTTGCGATCCGAGAGCGATCCCTGACCAAGTTCAGGGACACGTCAATGGCCTCATCGGATCCAACGAAATCAAGCGCGGCATCCACGCCACCAGGAACAACTGCGTTGACACGATTAAGAAGCCCCGGTCCATATTCCACGGGTTCGACGTCATATCGGCGGAGCATCTCAAAGTCTTTCTCAGAAGCTGTACCAATCACACGAATGCCACCCATCACCGCAAGCTGCACTGCAGCAAGCCCCACGCCGCCCGCTGCCGCGTGGAGTAACAGAGTTTCTCCTCTCCGTATACGTACCGCGGAAAGCGCGTGCACAGCTGTCGTGCCATCCAGCATCATGGTCGCCGCTTGTTCCCACGAAAGCTGGTCCGGCTTGGGGACCACCTGCGATGCTGATACTACAATTTCATCCGCGTACGCTCCGTCGATGCGATACGCGATCACCTCGTCTCCTGCGATGATCGGCCCTGCTGGTCCGGCTGCCTCCGGACCCACTGCAGTAACCACGCCCGCTGCCTCCACTCCGAGGCGCAAAGGAAAAGTTGGCAGATTCTGACCACGTGATCTTGTATACGAAGGGTCTGCGTAGATCTTGTAGTCTCGATGGTTTACACCGATCGCGCGAAGTCGGATCGCAACCTCACCCCTCTGGGGTGTTCGCGGCTCGGTGTGGACAGCTTCGAGCACATCGGGGTCTCCGAATTGAGTTGCAACAATCTCCATGACCCTCCTCCAGTTCTCGCCAGGATTGGCAACACCTTGTTGACCAAAAAGGGCGCTTCTCCTGCGGTGCGAGAGTTCCGAGTGCGGAGACCTCGAAAGGTTGTCAAAGGAAGCTCCCGGCATCGTCTTCCCATGAAGGGATGTATGTCCATCTTGCCTCCACTAGTTCATACCGGTCCTGCCGTGACCAGCCATCTCCGCAACAGTCCGTTCCCGCTCTCGTCCTCATAGAACATCCACTGAAATGGTTCGACAGATAGATCGCGGGGTTCCGTCTTCTGAATCATCTTGACTTCACCGAGGACATAAGTTCGATGGCTCCCCGCCCAGACTTCGCTAATCTGGTGCTTTGTTTCCATAGGAATATGCATTTGACGAAAGTACTCCTGTATCTCCCCCGGCCCATCAGAGCGGTGACTTCCGAACAATAGTTCGCTATCTGGAGCGAACCTTTGGAAAGCTTCGCCGAACCGGACAGAATCGATCTCGTCGACTAGTTGAATGATCCATTGGGGTACCTTCTCGAGCTGACTCATCGTTTGTGCCATCTGGCTTCTTCCTCCAAGGACGACTCAATAGTCTGCCATCTTCAACTAACGAATTGACTCATCTCGAGCGTAATCTCTCCCGCGATGCCCAAAGCGATTGCGGCGGGGGTACGCTCGCCTAACGGTAGACCGACTGGAGCGTGCAGACGAGACCACGTAGATGCAGAGGAATGACCAGTGCTTGCGGCGATCGCTTCGACAATCCTTGCGGTCCGATGTCTCGGCCCCAGTACGCCGATGTAGCCTGCTTCGGTGTCCAACACCTTTCCCAGAAAATGGCTATCCTGGTCGAAGCTATGACTCATGATGACAGCGGCATCCCTTCTTTGCAGCTCGGGAACCAAGCAGTCTCTGCATGTCGCGCGCACTTGATCGGCGAGAGGAAATCTATGCTCTGTTGCGAGATGCGCCCTGCCGTCCGCAACCTCGATATACCAGTCCTGAAGACGAGCGATCTCAACGAGAGGTGAGACATCGTTACCGGCGCCAAAGATGAACAACCCGACACGGCCCGGGTAGTACTCAGTGTAGATTTCGTGGGTCTCAGCACGATCGGAGGCATGGTCAAGCTCGTCCGATGAGACTGCTGCAAAATGAAAGATTCGCAAGCCAAGGTGCTCTCCAGAAACAATTGTCTTTGTCTTCAAGTCTTGACGGGTCATGTATGCCAGATCGAGTTGCTCCAGGAACTTTCCGGATGTGGCTCTTCGTTCCAGTAGTAGATGCAGCTTGCCTCCACATCCCGATCCGTATGGATGTGGAGAATCATCGTCTTCAACCGCCACGGTGTACACACGCACATTGGGTCCGTTTGCAGTAAGCCAGAACGCTTGCTTGGCCACCTCTGCCTCGAGACATCCACCGCTGATGGAACCGGCTCTTCTTCCATCTGCGGAGATCAACATGCGTGCACCTAGACGCCGGTAAGACGATCCCTCAACGCGGATCAGGGTGATAAGAACCCACTCTTGACTCGTGTTCGCTAACTCTCGCCATAAGCGAACGACAGCACCTACATCCGACATCAAGTCTCCTAGAGCACAACTTGGGTGAGCCAGACTGACTTCCGCTATTGCGTCAGTGCTAAACCAAACGCTTCTTCCATGCCTTCCACGCCGGCGATCACGTGATGACCCTTCTTCACCAGGCGCAAGGCTGTCTCGCGGCCCCACATCGATCCCGCCCCCCTGATCAAGACTCGCTTGCGCTGCATATGGCCTTCCTTCTCACAAAGAGGGAGGTTGCAGGGTGTGGTCGTCAAACATTTTGCTGAGATTGATTGGCAGATCGGTGATGCGCTTGCCCGTGGCGTGGTACACCGCGTTAGCGATAGCTGCCGCCGTCCCTGCATTGCCCATCTCGCCCAGACCCTTGGTGTTGAGCATGTTGAAGTCAGAGTTCTCTTCCGGAAGCAGAAAGGCTTCGATCTCGTTGATGTCGGCGTTGACGGCGATTTCGTACTCGGCGAGATCATTATTGACGTACCGGACGCGCTTCTCGTCGAGCACGGTGGCTTCGAGCATGGCACCACCGATGCCCCAAATCATAGAGCCAATCAGCTGACTTCGGGCCAGACGGGGGTTGACTATGTAGCCGGCTGTATACGCACCCATGATGCGGGGCACACGAATCTCCCTGGTGCGTTCGTGGATACGTACCTCAACAAAGTTGCACCCCCAGGCGAAGGAGCGGTGCGAACCGGTCTTCACCTCGGACATATCTTTCACGCCTTTGGCTTTGTAGGTGTTTGGGATGGCGTCTTTTTTTGAGCCCGGCGGAGACCATGCCGCCTGCTCTGTGATCTTGTCGACGCCCAGGCGTGCGAACGCCTCTTTCATGCGGATCGTACCGTCGCGGTCATCTCCTTGGCCGCCGGGCGATAGACCAAGCTTCGCGAGGACCTTGTCTGCGGCCAGGATCGCAGTGTTTGGGGCACTCGGAGTGGTCATGGACGCACCCGCGTGGACGCCAGGAGGAAAGGCTGTGTCGCCGACAGACGTCTCGACTGACGTAACAGGCAGCCCGAGGCGCATGGCAACTACTTGGCTGAGTATGGTCGCTGCACCCTGCCCGACATCCGATACGGCGGTCTCATACCGGGCGACAGCATCGGAGGTGACGGTTAGCGTCGCCACATTGGAGAACATATGGACCGGGTAGTAGCAGGAAGCCACCCCATAGCCGACCAGCCACTCGCCTTCCCGCATAGAACATGGCGTTGGATTCCGTCGTGCCCAGCCGAAGCGCTCAGCACCTACATCAAGGCAGCGGTTCAGAGAGTTGGCCGTGTAAGGAATGCCTGAGATTGGGTTCCGATGTGCTTCATTTCTCTTCCGCAGTTCAACCGGGTCCATTCCGAGCTTGTACGCAAGCTCGTCCATCGCCGATTCAAGCGCAAACATTGGAGGAACGGCGTGGGGACAGCGCATAAAGCCGGGAGTGTCGCGATCGGCACGCACAACCCAAGACGTATTCGCGATGTTCTCTGGGCCGTAGAGACAGACAAGCCCTTCTACACCGTCGTTGGCGTAGATATCCTTGCGCGAGGTCACTTCCCAGATGTCATGGTGATATCCCGTAAGACGACCTGTGTGGTCGGCGCCCAGCCGCACGTGGTGCCGCGTCTCTGAACGATGCGTGGCGATCGTAAATCCCTGGTCGCGTGTCGCGGTAGTGCGAACAGGCCGTCCCAGCCGCTTGGCGGCGAACGCCGTAAGCGCGGTGCGGTGGCTCACCATGGCCTTACAGCCGAAGGCCCCTCCCACAAATGGTGCGCGAACGCGAACCTTTTCGCGTGGCATCCGCATCTGGGTGGCTGTCGCTTCGCGTAGGGCGTAGTAGTACTGTGATGGCTCGTGAATGACCAACTCGTCGCCGATCCAGATCGCGGTCGTTGAATGCAACTCGATCGGGTTATGGTGCTGCGTCTCGGTGGAATAGCGCCGGTCAACGACGGCTGCTGCAGCCATGAGGGCACCCTCCACGTCGCCTATGTTGGCATCTTCGTGTTCATCCGTCCTTGCCTCCTGTCCCCTCAAATACTCCGCGTGCGGACTGTCGAAGCTGCCGGCCGCGGGTTCCTCGTCATAGTCGACCTTGATGAGGTAGCTTGCTTCGCGGGCTGTCTCAAAGTCTTCGGCCACAACCAAGCCGATGATCTGGCCGGCGTGGTAGATCTTGTCGTCAAGCGGAGCTACAGATGTTACCCCTTGACCACCACTCATAAACGTTTCCAGAGCGGGAATATGTCCTGCATTTTCATGGGTCAAGATCTCCAGGACACCGGGCAGCGCTTTGGCTGCCTCAAGGTTCATGTGGAGGATTCGACCCCGGGCGATCGATGACATCACCAGATAGCCGTAAGCGAGTGGTGCGTCCACCGGCAGCGGAAGGTCAGATGCATAAATGGGCTGGCCTGTTACCTTGCTCCGTGCTTCTTGTCTCGGTACGGGTTGTCCGCCTGAACCGACCGGCATCGTTGGAGCTGCAGCATTTTCCACTATCACGGGCATCGTTAGATCTCCATAGATTGGGCTTGCAGCAACGCGCGCACAATGGTCGCTTTGCCGAGTGAAATTCGGTAACTGCTCTGGGCACGCCGCTCCGCCGCGGAAAACTCTGCCTCAGCAGCCGCCTTGGCGCTTTCCTCGCTGAGTGTCTGGCCGCGGAGCACTGCTTCAGCCTGGTGTGCCCGCCATGGGATCGTGGCGAGACCTCCAAGAGCAATTCTTACCTCGGCTACTTTCCCGTTCTCGACAGCGAGACCGACGGCAGCGCTCGCGAGCGCAAACGCATAGGAATCGCGATCTCGAATTTTCACGTATACGGACCGGCGAGTCCACTCCGCGACAGGTGGCAGGAGAAAGCTGGTGATGAGCTCGCCAGGTGCTAGGCGAGTTTCGATGTTGGGGGTCTCACCATGGCGATGCAGCTCTGCGAAAGGACGTCCGTTGAAGGGCCCATTCGTGCTGACCTTCGCGTCGAGCGCAATCAGGGACTGGGCGAAGTCGCCCGCATAGGTGGCTATACACGCCCTGCTAGTACCAAGCACAGCATGCTTCTCGTTAACGCCATTGAGCGCCGCACAGCCACTGCCCGGCGTCCTTTTGTTGCACTCTTCGAAGCTGGGATCGCGGAAGTAGCTGCAGCGCGTGCGTTGGAGAACATTGCCGCCCAGGCGGGCCATATTGCGGACCTGCTGGCTGGCAGCCTGGGCAAGAGATCGCACCACCATACGGTATCCATCATGCAACCGCTGGTCTCGCGCCGCCTGGTTCATCGTGACCAAAGCTCCGAGTCGCAGCCCGCCATCTTCTGTTGCCTCGATCTGGTCCAATCCTTTGAGGGTCTTAATGTCGACTAACAGGTGAGGCCGCATCACGTACAACTTCATGAGGTCCACCATGGTCGTTCCACCAGCGAGGAACTGCCCTTCTGCGTCCAAGGGATTCTCTCCTTCAAACGCGGACCGGGACAGACTCGGGAGGATCGTTACTTCCTGAGGTCGAACGTAATCGAATCTTCGCATCGAATCACGCTCCCATTTCGAGTGCCGCAGCCTTAATGGCGGCGACAATGTTAGGGTAAGCTGCACAACGGCAAAGATTGCCGCTCATAAAGTCCTTCAGCTCGTCCACGTTGTCGGCTTTGCCCTGATGCACGCAGGACACTGCCGACATGATCTGCCCCGAGGTGCAATAGCCGCACTGGAAGGCGTCGTGATCGATGAAGGCTTGCTGCATCGGATGCAGCACTTGCCCGTAGGCAAGCCCCTCAATCGTGGTGACACGCCCAACTACCTCCACGGCGAGGCTGAGGCAAGAGAGAACCGGTTCGCCGTCGATGTGGACTGTGCAAGCGCCGCATTGGCCGTGATCACAACCCTTCTTGGATCCGACTAGGCCAAGGTGCTCCCGTAAGGTATCCAGCAGAGAAGTGCGGATGTCGACCGAGGCTTGGTATTGACGGCCGTTGATGTCCAGGTTCACGGAGACATGCCGATTTCCTTCCACAATCCGCGTCTCGCCGCCTTCATCGGGTTGAGCGGTCACGGTAAGCAACATCAATTCTTTACTTTCTTCATCCATCGCTAACTCCGTCTTCTTTGGGAGGTCTCGTCGCTTCATGGAACCCTTGCCTACGCCGGAGCCGGAGTTCCCGCATCGTAAACGCGGATCAACTTGCGATTTACGAACTCCGTAAAGCCGAGTTCGGACAGCTCCCTGCCGTACCCGGAGCGCTTCACACCGCCGAACGGCATGTTCGGCGCAATCCAAGTGGGATTATTGATAAACACCATACCGCTATCGATCCGATGAGCCAGCTTGGTAGCCCGCTCCGTATCCGAGGAAAAGATAGCTGCACCGAGACCGTAAGGAGTGGCGTTCGCCAAAGCAATGGCCTCCTCTTCGTCCGAAACAATGTAGACCGATGCGACTGGACCGAAAAGCTCCTGTTGATAGACAGGATTTTCAGGACTTATGTCGGTGATGACTGTAGGCTCAATATAGAAGCCAGGTCGATCTAAGGGCTTGCCGCCTGTCAACACTCGCGCACCGGCCGCGGTTGCGTCCTGAATCTGTTTCATCAATCGATCGAGCGCAGACTTTGTGGCCAATGGACCGAACTGACTATCCTTCGCTGTCGGGTCACCTGGCTTGAGAGCCTTAAAGCGTTTGACGAGGGCGTCGGTAAACTTCTGTCCGCGGCTCTTGCCCACAATGATGAATCGTTTACCAGCAACGCAGCTCTGGCCGGTATTCTCCATTCGCGCATAGATAGCATTGTCTAATGTCGGTTCAAACGGGGCATCTTCCAACACAATGAAGGGATCGGTGCCGCCAAGCTCCAGCACGGCTTTTTTCAAGTTCTTGCCTGCACGTGCTGCAACGATTGCACCTCCTTTATCGCTTCCTGTGAGCGTCACCCCTTGCACTCGGTCATCGTCCAGCAAGGCGTCTGCTCGCTCCACGTCGATGAAGAGGTTTGAATAGAGACCGCTCGGCGCGTTGCTGCGCTCGAACAGCTCTTGAAGAGCGAGCGCGCATTGAGGAACATTTTCTGAATGCTTCACAACGAGAACATTGCCTGCCATGAGCTGTGGCCCAATGACGCGAGCTACCTGCAGGTATGGGTAGTTCCACGGTTCAATGGCGAGCAGGATGCCTAGAGGCTCATTGGAGATCACCGCTCCCGGAACACCGGGAAGTGGGGCTGTTGCAAGCGTCTTTGGACCTTGCGCGGCGGCGTAGTCGAACACATCGGCCATCATGTTGACCTCCCAACGTGCCTCTGCGAGCAACTTACCTACCTCGCACGTCGCCAGCTTCGCCAGTTCATCGGCCCGGACGCGGACCTCATTCGCAAGTGCTCGCACGACCTCAGCGCGCTGTTCGTGCGAACGGAATCGCCAGTCTTCGGTAAAGCGGGTTTGCGCCTGGGAAAGCGCATGCTCGATCTCGGTCTCCGTCGTGTTTTCAAAGTTGCGAATCCACTTCCCATTCGATGGGTCAATTGTTTGAAAGGCCATGTTATCTCCTGACGTAGTTGGAACTTCTAGCCTCCAATCGCATCCCGCGACTGTGGTCACCATGGACATCGCCAGCTCGGATGTACACCCGATACCTGTCTGCTTCCAATCTGAGAATGAGCGTAATACCGCGGCATTGTCATTGAGGAGGCTATCTCACGGTTAGCTATCGGAGATTACGTTGCTCCAAGCAGATGCCGTCGGTAGATTGTTTAGAGATCGAGTGCGTCAGCCTCTCTCAACTTTCGGTCAAACCCTTCACTTGTTATGAATGAACGCACCTCCTGCAATTCGGCTCCCCGAAGCGAGCTTCTGGTTGGTAGAGGCGTCGCAAAACTACGACGACCGAGCACATGGCTGCTTGGATCCGTCGGAGTAAGCGTCTTGCTGATCAGATCAGTTGCGTGGGCACAATATGCTCCTCTATCGGGAGATCGCCCCTGGCAGCCACCAGCGAACATCGCCTCGGCACAGATTGGGAAGGCGACGCAGGATCAGCAAACAGTCATTGTGCCCATTCATCAATACACCCTGCCAGAGCTTGTCGACCTGGCGGAACAGCACAATCCAACCACGCGAGCTGCGTGGCAAGCAGCACGCGCCCAAGCTGGAGCGCTCCATATAGCGAAGAGCGATCTGCTGCCTGCGTTGACGGCAGTGGCTATGACGAACACCACACGTGATGGAGTTTTGTTCGGAGATAACTTCGTTCGGCAGACCACTGGAATCTACCAACCGATGCTCGAACTTAATTATCTCGTTCTTGATTTTGGCGGACGTAGAAGCCAAATTGAGGCTGCCCGGCAACAGCTACTCGCGGCTGACTTCGATTTTAACCGTGCCCTGCTGGATGTCCTGTTCGAGACCGCCAGGCGATACTACACGCTGCTCAACGAGGCAGGACAGCTAGACGCGGCAAAAGATAACCTGAACAACGCCGAAACCGTCCGCAAGGCAACGGAAGCCCGGCTCGCGGTAGGACTAGCGACTCTGCCAGACGCATTGGAGGCTCGAGCTGCTGCCGCTCAAGCGAACTTTACCGTCCAAGATACGATCGGCAGGGTCGACATCGCACGAGGCGATTTGCTTTCGCTTCTGGGTGCCTCACCAGCATCTTCTCTCAATGTGCAGCCATTGGCTGACCTCTCGATACCTGACAAGTTCGAGGTCAATATCGATGATGCGCTTCAACGAAGTTTAGTGCAGCGGCCAG
Organism: uncultured Granulicella sp.; assembly: GCA_965198885.1. GTDB lineage: Bacteria > Acidobacteriota > Terriglobia > Terriglobales > Acidobacteriaceae > Edaphobacter. Next base: position 1,613,535 of record OZ240677.1, read on the forward strand.
AGCTCGGCAGTCAGATAGCCACCAGCGAGGCAGCGAGGGCAGAAGTGCGGCAAGCGCGATCTTCCTTCCTCCCGCAGTTGGTTTTGCAAGGAGAAGGTGGCGAGTTCCGCTCGTACGGAGCTCAAGATCAGCTCCCTGCAACATATACAGGACCGAAGGAAGAGTGGAATGTGACCCTGAACTTACGGTGGGAGATCTTCGACGGTGGTCGGCGGGAAGGCCAACTCGAACAAGCTCATGCCGATGAACGTAGAGCGCAGGCGCAGATAAAACAAACGCGGGATGATGTCGAGAACCAGGTCTGGGCTGCATACGTAAGCCTCCGCGCTGCCGTTTACGAACGGCGAGCCGCAGACCAACTGCTGCAAGCCTCTCAGACCTCTTACGATGCTTCGCTGAAGTCGTTCCAACTCGGATTGAGAAGTACAGTGGACGTGGTCACAGCACAGCGCACACTCGCGCAGGCCTTGAGCACCGATGTATCGGCGCGCACGGATTTGCTCACGAAGCTTGCTTACCTTGCTTATCGGACTGGTGATCTGCTTCAAGACGCTTCTAGGAAGCAGCATCCATGATGGCACGTCGAAAAGATCCCATTTCGCTTGGAGTATTCCGGGGCTTCGGACTAGCCGTTGTCTCAGCTGACCTAACTGGATGCCGTCGTTCGCCTTCGATCAACGTGTTGGGTTCCTACTTCCCAGGCTGGCTTGTTTGCATGGTTGTAGGGGTGCTCGCCGCGGTGCTTTTGCAGATGTATTTGGGCCGGAGGGGATGGCAACGGCATTTGCCTTTGCTCCCGTTGTTCTATCTTTGCGTGGCTTTGCTCATAGCTTGTATGGCATGGCTGATCACGTTTGATTGATTGTGGAAAGGAGATCCAAGTGGCAGAAGATCAGGACGATATGAGTGCTCAGGGTCCACACTCGGCGGTGGATCGGGCGGAGTTCCGCAATCCGAATGCAGAAGAGCTCCCTGCCTCCAAAGAACAACACGGCGACGATAATGTTTTCGGATCAAACGGGCGCAGTGGAGCAGAAAGCCAGTCCGATCCTATCGAGGCTCAACAGAATCGACCACGTCTACGGCAGGGCGCAGCTTCACACGATGAAAAGTCAGAAGCTGCAAGCGTACAGGATGATCGGACCGAAGCAAGCACATCTAAGCGTCACTCGCTAAGCGGTTGGATTATCTTTTGTCTGCTCATGTTGGGAACTGGTTTTACAGCAAGTCTGGCGATAGCTCGTGCAACGTACCACCCAAGGACGGACGATGTGGAGATTCTCGCAGACTTCATCGGGATGGCACCGCAAGTCGAAGGCCCAATCACCGAACTGCCGATCCATGATAACGAGTATGTGAAGGCTGGCCAACTGCTGTTCGTGGTGGACGAGCGACCCTATCGTTTTGCGCTGGAGCGCGCGCTTTCGCAGCAGGCGTCCTTAGAGGGTCAGATTGAGGATCGGCAGCGTTCCATCCGTTCGCAGGTGAGCGGTGTACGAGCGGCGAACGCAACAGTACTTTCGAGCGCTTCGAATCGTGATGCAATGGCAGCCGATATTACGCAGGCGCAAGCTGATGTGAGCGATGCGAGGGCCGCGGTACTCCGTGCAGAAGCCGATCGTCAGTACGCTGCGGATAACCTGCACCGGTTGGAGCCGCTCCTTGCGCAGCAGTATGTAACTGTAGACCAGGTGGATCAGGCCCGGACCTCATTAGAAGTTCGTACTAGGACTGTGCAACAGGCCGAGTCGCAGGTGGCACTTGCCGAGGCACGAGTCAGCAGCAATTTGGCTCATTACGAACAGTCGAGTGCCGATGTAGAACAGCGCAGGGCGCAACGAGATCAGGCCGCCGCCGACGTGCAGACACTTGCCCCACTCGCGAATCAGCGAGAAGAGCGTGCTGCGGAGGTGCGCAACGCAAAGTACAACCTAGGCAACTGCAAAGTTTATGCGCCATTTGACGGCTACGTCACCAATCTGACGATCTCCCTCGGGCAATACGTCCGCCCCGGAGTTCAGGTCTTTACAATGATCGACTCGCGAAGTGGTGGGCGCTCGCAAACTTTCGCGAGACCCAATTGAAACATATCAGTTTAGGCTCAAGGGCGGATGTATTTTTGCTTTCGCGAGAGACCCAGCCTCTCTATGGAACGGTGGAAAGCATCGGCTACGGGGTCGCACCTGACCCAAGCGTGGCGGGCACGATAACACCCGGACTTCCAGCTATTCAGCGTACCTTGAACTGGGTTCATCTTGCGGCACGATATCCCGTTCGTATTCGAATCGATGCTCCGCCACCTTTTCTTCGTATTGGCCAGAGTGCGGTGGCTGTGGTCCACGACAGGCTCTACTCGAGGGAACCCGAGCCAACGGGTAAGTGACATGCCACCTCTCACCCTCCCAGGACCTCAGATCGGCCCAATTCGGAGGTCCATCGGCCCAGCTACGTCGCCCAAAGAACCAAGGCGTTTTTGGGACTGGTTACTTTCCTTCTTAAAGCAGGAGCTCTCACCCTATCCGGGACGGATCCGTATCGTCACGCGAATGGTCATCGCGGCCACGCTTGCCATGCTAGCGATCATGACCTTCCATCTCGTAGGAGCGGGAATCGCCGGCGTCTATACTCTTTTCATTTCGCGCGACACTCCACAAGCCACCTACCGGGCAACTCTTACGATGCTTGGCTCCTATCTCGTAGGGTCAATCTATCTCGTTTTAGGTTCACTTCTCTTTGTCGACTACCCACTTACGCACTTCCTTTGGGTTTTGGTGAGCCTGTTCCTCTCGTTCTACGCTCTGCGCGTTTACAGCAATAATGTCGCGGCGGCGGCATTCGGCATCATGGTCACTCTTGCGATCCCGATATGGGACGTCTCGGCACCTACGGACTTATTGCTCGTCGAGACTTTGTGGACGGTTGGCGGAATCGGTATCGGTCTGGGTGCGGCCGCACTTGTGGAATACATTTTCTCCGGAATCGGCGCAAGGCAGGATCTGATTACGGGCCTGCGAGAACGGCTCGGAGCTGTAGCAGACGTTCTAGAGGAGCATTCCATCGGACATATTTCTCCCACCTCTCTGAAGAGGCTCACTGAGCTTGCCATCGTTGGTGTGTCACGTCTTCGTATGCTTGCGACCCAGCCAAACCTGGAACGCTATGGTCCAGCGAGCGATCGAGGTGCCATATCGCTTGTTGGACGGCTGGTAGACTTTACCATCGCGCTGTCTCTGCAATGCGGGCAAGCGGAAGTCTCGGAGAGGACAGGCAATTCGGCCAGATTGAGTCAATTGGCCGACCGTATGCGAAGGATATCGGCTACGCTCGACCGTCTTGACAGTATGGCAACTTATCCATCTACCGGCGAAGATCCGGAGTCGGTGTGGCTTGCTGAACTCGAGCACACCACCGAGCTCCTTCAGCTGAGCCTATCCGCCGACGCAGAAGATCTACAAGGCATTATCGAACCGGTGAAGCCCCAGCCGGCGCCCTTGTTCGCTGCAGACGCTTTCACCAATCCCGAACACTTGCGGTACGCTCTCAAGGGATGCTTGGCAGGAACACTCTGCTATATCTTCATGAATGCAGTCGCTTACGAAGGCATACGTACTGCGTTGATTACATGTTTCATCACATCGCTGACGAGCACGGGTGCCTCCCGGCAGAAACAGCTCCTACGCTTCCTAGGCGCCTTCGTTGGCGGCTTGGTACTTGGTGTTGGCGGTCAGGTTCTTGTAATACCAATCCTAGACGGAATCGTGGGATTTACCGTATTTTTTGTGATCGTGACTTGGGCATGTGCATGGGTGGCGACTTCAAGCACTCGGCTCTCGTACTTCGGTATCCAAATGGCACTTGCGTTCTATCTGATCAATATTCAGGAATTCTACCCACAGACCGATCTGACTATAGGTCGCGACCGCGTGCTGGGTATAGGTCTCGGCCTTGTCGCTATGTGGCTGGTCTTCGACATCTTCGGACCGGCGCATGCTGTGACGGCCATGCGCAACATCCTTCGGGCAAACATAAACTTGGTTGCTGAATTTGTTCAGCATCGGAACCTGAATGGCGCGATCGAGTTGCAGGAGATTCGAACCATATGTGACGAAATTGCGTTGAACTTCAACCTCCTCAATGCGCAAGCGGACGGTGTGCTCTTTGAAACAGGCGAAAGGCGCCAGCGCGATCTCGCGGAGCGGAGCAAACTGTTGGGGTTTCACGATCGTGTACGCAGCCTCTTCTTACTAGAGAACGGGTTGATGCACTATCGAAATGATTTGACCAAGAGCGGCGCCTCCTCCGTAGCGATTGATGCGCAGCTTTCGTTCGATGTGCTCACCGCACAAGAGCTTCGCTCGATTGTGGAGGCGTTAGACGGCCGGCGGGAGCCATTTTCTTTGCAGAGGTTGCGGATAGCGCACCAGGCGCTGAAGCAATCACTGCACGCAGACCCCACGATGCCTGCTTCGCGTCTCCGAGCTATATCAAGCCTCACGTCTGCCGTGATGGCTGGTATAGAAGCCGTCCGTCGAGAGGTGGATGTCTCTGCCTAGCCTCTAACTTGAAGACAAACACGCTGCAGTGTGCCCGTTCTCGTCTAAGCGATGTACGATTCCTGTGACCACCTAGCCGACGTTGGAGCCTCCAGCAATCCAGCAATCTTCATCCGCAGAATATCTCCGGCTGCGATGGAGTCGTTCCTCTCCAAGGCGACATGCCACTACGAGCTACAGGTGCAATTTGCAATAAGGTAGTTGGAGATCACTCAGTAAGTCTTCGAAGAACGCCTCCTCACGAAGACAGTCAAACCGGGGATCGACACCAAGCGCATAAAGCTGTGGCTCCCTCTGCTCAAGAGCTTCGGCCAGGAGGTCGGCGCACCGATCTGACTGCTTGATAGCAACGCAGAGTCGAGCTTGACCTACCCTGCTGATCGGTGCGTGGGGATCAAGGAGCCCAAATCTGTCGACAAGGCTCTCCGCTCTTGTCACGTTACCTGCGAGCCCGAGTGTCTCAGCAATCGCAGCCGTCAGCACCGGAGTGCCGTCCGACTCTCTCAAGATTCCTTCAGCGCACTCGGCCGCCTCAAGAGGGTTTCCCAGACATATGGCGATGTTTGCCTGAAACAGAAGCGCCCTGTTTGGGACTGTTCCATACGCAGTCGCGAACGAGGGTCCGCACATGCCATCTGTAAAGCGGCCACTCAAATAGCTAAACTTCGCGCACGCAAACTTTTGCTGTCCGGAAAACGGGTCGATGTCTTGGGACCGGCGAAGTTGACGGAAGGCTTCGTCGAATTTGCCCAACGCAATCAAGAGATGAGCATAGTTTTGTCTCAAGCTCGGAGAGCTATCGGGCGCAAGTTCCAGCGCTCTTATAAATGACTCCTCAGCCTCTCCCAGACTTAACTCGAGTACCTGAGCACAACCAAGAGCCGCGTAAGACTCTGCCATCCGGTCGTCTAGTTCGATCGCTCGTAGGGCGGAACTTTTTGACTCGAGAAGAGTGGCCGGTGTCATCAGTTCATCCAGCTGTGCTGATAGATAGTTGCACTGTACGATTCCACAAAAGCTGCGGGCTGAGTTGGGAGCACGCTGGGTAAGAACTCTGAATCTGTTGAGCGCTAGTCGGATCGATGTCGGATCGCAAATGTCTAGCAGCGTTTCAGCGCTGAACAACTCAGGAAAGATCGCCACACATGCCGGATCGACAGGCTGCTCCATGTTACGAATCATCGACCGATGCGGCCCGATTCGGGCGATGAGAGCCGAGGCGGCATGTTCTTGCAACTTGAGCAATGCGCCATCCTGTGGTTCGGCCTGGAACTTCTCTGTCCAGATCTCGTGAGTAAGCGGATTATATCCATGAACTAAGATCTTGAAGCGCGAGCCTTCCTTTTGGAGGCTGCCGTAGATAATCTGTTGAACATCTCGTTCTCGACTTAGCGTTGCAAGTTCATCGATGGAGCTTTGGGACCCACGGATGGCGTCGAGCGACACAACCCGACACCCTTCGGTGAGAGATATGCGGTAGATAAGCTCGTCGGTAAGGCCGGCAGCAGACATAGACGTTTCTGAAGTGCGACTGTTGTCCGCAAACGGCAGCACGGCAATGGAATACCCTGTCCTTAACTCCGGCCGCGGCCTACTCTCCTGAGTGTTACGTTCGACGCTGGTCTGTGCTGCATCCGGACCTTCGAGCTTACGAAACACAGGTTTGTAAGTACCCGTCCTGAACGAGATGAGCACCTCTGGGTCTACTGCTCGTTCGTAATATTCCTTCAGTCTGTTCCGAAGTCTTCGCGCTTCAGTCCTTACGATTGAGTCCTGCCCTGGATTGTAGGAGAGCTTCCGTCCATAAACCTCGACTCCGATTGCGTGCTCTTTGAGAGCGTCTCCTTGTCCCAACAGAGTTTGGTTGACGGTGTAGCGCAGAAATTGGCACAGTCGGTCCGAACTCCGGAAACCAGGGCTAGCGCAAATACTGTCTACTTGGCTCAGGATCGCTTCGTTTGATACATGATCTGCACTCGCTTGTTCCACGTCAGCCTCGTCACTCTGAATTTGATCAGTTTCAGAGGTTGGGAGTGCAGATTCTACGGCAAGGCGGATCCAACCGAGTGGAGCGCCTCAAGGGGACGCCGTCAGACGCAGAATCGAAACGTTGCCTTGCAACAGAGCCTAGCAGCACCACGATCGCGCAGCCCCTTCCAACACTCCAGCATTCTAGCTCCTGATAGCCGCAGGGGTCTATTCTGCCGGCAACCCGCGCGAGTACCAGAGCCATTCAATCCGAAGAGTACCTCAGGTGTTGAGGGCTTCGGGAACGTCTTGAAACTCGACACGCAGAAGCTTAGCTGGTCGAACGATCCCGTCAGGCGGAGGCGACGCCGTGCCGCCATCGGAGAGGAAGAAGGCTACCTTCCCATACTCTCCGGGCTTTCGGCTCCAGGCACCGCTAGATGGTCCAATGAGTTCTTCGTTGAAAGGATTCCCCTGCTACGCTCTGCGTGAATCCGCTGTTCTCGGCAGGATTCATCGAGACGCGGTCTATCGTGTCTTGGCGGTGAGTTGCCAGGTATACGACGCCAGCATCCTCGTCGATGCAGAAGTCATCTCCCATCCTCCCGGCGACCACAAGTTCGGGCTGTCCTGCAGGATCTCGTGCGTCTCCGGATCAACGGGTATACGCATGAACAGCTTCTTGGCAGTCGCAGTGTAGTAAAAATATTTCGTCCTCGCCGCGAAACGTACACCAATGGTCAGTGGCGAGCGGCATTCGGAAATTATGAACATGAACAAATCGGCGAGAAGCAAGGCCACCTCGAACCCAAGAGCGTCGAGGCGCTCATTGCCGGCCTGCCGACATCTTTTACGGATTTGCGAGAGCAGTCGATTTACGAGCTCGCGCTAGCCCTTGCCAATCATCGCGTTGTTCCAACCGGACTGTATAAGCGATGCAAGGAGCTCCTGGGCGACGCCGGCATTGTCGACGTAACGGTGCTGATGGGTTGGTTCACGATGGTATCTCTGACTCTGATGGCCTACGACGTGCCATCTAATGCTGTCGGTATCGATCAGTAAGGGGAGGGCGTATGTCCAGTATGAATGACGATCTCGGTGGCCGGATTCCGCTGTCAGAGCCGAATGCGCTAACTGCCAGACGGCTAAGCCTCTACAACGTGATCAGTGAAACGGCTGTTCCTTGGGCCGACGCCTCAGGCTTTGTGGCGAAGGTGGAGGACGGCCGGCTCATCGGACCTTTCAACATCGTTTTAGAAAGCCCAGAGCTCGGAGGAGCTTTTCTAAAGTTCCAGAATGCAGAACGGGACATGACAAGCTTGCCGGAGCGAGCGCGTCAAATTGTCATCCTCACCGTTGGATCTGTCTGGAAAGCGCCATACGAGTTGTATGCTCATGCTGCTGTCGCTCGAACCGCGGGGCTGCCGGAGGATGTCATTGAGGAGCTCGCTAAGGGTGAGGCTGCAACCGGCCTGCCGAAAGATGAACAGTTGGCCCAGCAGTTTACAAGACAACTCGCGCTGGAGCGAACCGTCTCGCAAGAACTATTCAATCGAGCCAAGGATGCGTTCGGAGTTCGAGGTCTCGTCGATATGGTTTTCCTTGCACGGTGTTACGAGACCGTGTGCTCCCTGCTAAACACGTTTGCTGTTCCAGCGCCCGGCAACGAGCTGGCAAGCGGATCGCGCTGCAGGTGAGCGGATGAGCACCGGGCACTTCGACTTCGGTTAGTCGCGCCTACGCCGACCGAGACTGTCGATCTTCCTAAATACGTCCTCGGTTGCTTTGTTATCAGGTGTGACAAAAGCCAGCGTACTTTCCGGCAGCGCCGGGTAGAGTGCGCGGATTGAGCGTAGTCGAAGAGTCCCGAATTCAGGGTGCGCAATGTCAAACGACCAAGGGTCAAGCGATGCTGTCTGTTGCTCATTCCAGAAACGTCAAACGTAGTATTGCTTTCGAGCAGAGTGGCAATCAGCGACTCAAATCCCGGCTCACCTATGTGTTTGGCGTATCGCACGCGTAGCAAACCTACACCGCTACGCAGGACACGTTCGTCATAAAAGCCGGGTCTCGCGGGGTCCATGAAGTTCCTCCAGGCGAGATTTCGGCCGAAAGGTGATGGCGACTCAGAGTCGTAGATCACGTCGGCCAAGTGATTGAAGGCTAGACAGTCGAAGCGTTCGTTCCAGAGCATCGCTGGTCCTGCAGTGAAGCCATCGAGCAAACGCTGTACGTCTTGGAGTTCCTCGCCCCCAACTTGTTCAGTCTTCGCGATCTCTTTACCGGCTAAGGACCGAAAATAAGCAGTATCCGAGTGCGAAAGACGCAACGCCTTCGCTATGCGCTCTATGACCTCCTTGGAGACCTGAATATACCGGCTTTGTTCAAGCCATGTATACCAAGCCAGCCCAACTTGAGCCAAGGCGGCAACTTCCTCTCGCCGCAGTCCCGGGGTCCTTCGCCGCGGTCCTCCTGCCAAGCCGACTGTTTCCGGCTGGATCATCGACCGTCGTGTACGAAGAAATCTCGCCAACTCGGCCTTCCGCGCGTTGTCGTCCATGCCAGATACCCCTGGTACTAGGATATGCCATCCTCTTGTCGAGGGATGAAACCATGGAATACCGTATTAGTGGCCCGTATAGCGAATCTTGCCTCACCGCGAACAACGGATTAAGCCGAAATCGTGAAGGCTCTAGATGCTGGACCTTAATGATGTGAGGGTGTTCACGGTCGTAGCGCGCAGGGGAACGTTCAGCGCAGCCGGCCGAGAGCTATGCCTCCCGACATCGACCGTCGCACGTGCGACAACCAGATTGGAAAAGCATTTAGAAGTGCTTCTCCTGAGGAGAAGTCCAAAGGGCGTTTCGCTCACGGATTTGGGCACAGATTTTCTTGGTTAGCTGCAATCAGGCCCTTCGGACGATCAGGATTGGAAGCGAAAGGTTAAAGGAACGGCGCGTCAATCCCCGCGGTCTCATCAGGGTCTGCAGTCCAATTGCTTTGGCTAACGGCCTGCTAGTCCAGATACTCCCCGAGTTCTTGCACAAAGTAGCGGGATGAAGACAGTTAGCTGTAACGTCGGTGCCGTTGAACTCCTCAGCCAGATCAAAGGTATGCATAACTTGGGCAAGCTTACTTTGTGAGTAGGCGCGATAACCCTCGTAGCCGTGCTTGAGCATCACGTCGCTGAAGTCGATGGGGTATTGGGAGGTAGAGCTGACGTTGACGACGCGTGATGGTGCGTCAACCCCAAATAACGAACGCAGCGAGCGTGTCAGCAAGAAAGGAGCGAGATAGTTGACCGCAAAATGAAGCTCGAATCCGTCAGCACTTTCTCGACGCGGCCCCCCCTCTCCGACGCCCGCATTGTTAACCAAGACGTCTAAGTGCGTGTGATCGGCTAGAACAGCCTTGGCCAATTGGTGAACACGCGTGAGCGAAAAGAGGTCTGCCACATAGCATTTGGCAGAGCCACCCGCGCGCTCAATGAAGTCAACCACCTCTCTCCCGCGATCAGCATTCCGACCGTGGACGAGAATGTGTACATGGGGCGCTGCTAACTTCTCTACAATTCGTTTGCCGAGTCCGTCGGTTGAACCGGTAACAAGAATCGTTTGACACCTAGACATGGTGAAATCCTTTAACATTAAGATGCCTTGAGCAGCCGTGCGCAGAAGGATCGCTAGAAGCTAGACAATTTGGAACTAACTAAATTTCGCCAACTGATTTCCTCGGACGGCTTTATCAAAGCCGCCGTGTTCTATGGTCCTGAGCTCCGCATTTACGAAGCAACTGGAAGAAATGTGCAAGCAATATGCATTGGCTTCCTCTATGTATTCTTACAGTCGACTGACGGAACGAGAATAAGGACGACCGGATACTCAAGATCTTGCGGATGATTGGTACGCCGATTCGTCAACGTGCTCGTCGCTGGATTCTGACGTGCTGTCAGATGAACGACTACGTCGCCTTTGCCCTCGGATGTCAGAGGGCAGATAGCCGAAGCGAGAGCGGAAGCGTGAGGCGAAACGTGATGCGGAGTCATAACCAACGGAAGACGCCACATTGCCAATTGAGCTGTCAGTATTTTGCAGGAGAGCGAGAGCGTAAGACATTCGGACATCTTGGAGAAGATCTCGGAATGAAAGCTTCTCTGCCGCGAGTCTGCGGCGCAAGGTTGCGGGACTGCATCGAGCTTTTTCGGCAACATCCTCAACCGACCACGGAAAGGCGGTGTCACTCATGATCAGGTGCCGAAGGCGTGAGCTGAAATTTTCGAAGCGTGGAGAAGAGAATACCACTCCGTGCTCATGCAGCCAAAGCAAAACCTCTTGAAGTTTGTGGTTGGCCACTGAAGCGGGGATCTCACTGACGTTCAGCAGGCTGGAGAAGGCCCCTTGATAGGCTGCACAAAACTCTCTTGAGAGTTTTGGCAGCCTCGTAGCGACCGACAAAGGGGAGATCGAACTCGTGGCAGCTCGAGACGCATCTATGCTTTCTCCACTCCAAGAGATCCACAGGGCGTCGTAGGCTCCACTAAGGTCGGGAGCGTTAGTTATATCAACGACTTCGCCAGCGTTGATCGCGATTGCTTCGCCGGCACGCGCCGCACACTCCCCGGTAGCCCAAGAGATTCGTTTCAGGCCATGTTGTACAAAGATCAGCGTAGGAAGCTTGACGGCAACTTGGTGTGAGGTCAGCTGCGCCCGCTGAATGATACGGCCCGCCGCTCCCACCCCAGGACGCAATACAATCGTCCGCATTCCTGTTGAACGTGGAAGCAGATTGTACTTCGATGCCATACGTTTGCTCATCGTCATCAATCCTAAACTCCGTAGTGAACCGTCAGGGTTGCTTTACCGAGCGAGTTCATGCCAGCCATAAACCCTACCAATGCGCCGCTCGCATCATCGGGCACAGACAATTTCTCTACAGCAAGCGTCGTGACTGTATAGACGTAGCGATGAGCCGAGCCCGGAGGAGGTGCTGCTCCGGCATAGTAATGCGTCCCAAGATCATTGCGGGTCTGACGACTCCCGGCTGGCAGCGACAATAGATTAGGGGGCAACTCATGCACACTCGCAGGCAGGTCAACAACCACCCAATGCCAGAAGCCGGAACCCGTCGGCGCGTCGGGGTCGTACATCGTGACGGCAAAGCTCTTGGTTCCCGCCGGTGCGCCTTCCCACGCAAGGTGGGGCGATTGGTTCTCGCCATGGTGCCCAAAGTCGTTGAGAACCTGCTTCACCGGTAGAATCCCGCCTTCATGGAAATCATTGCTGAAGAGACGAAAGTTCATGGTTCACTCCTCCTTGAATGATCATCAGGCCGAAGATGGGTCTGAGTCGCGCCACATTCGACCATTGTTTGCGCAGATTCGCTCAATTCGAAGCGTACGGATCTTCCAAACGTGGACTGCGTTGCAACTAGCGAGTCGAAGCGGGCCAACCGCTCATTTTGCCCAAAGTGGTGTCGGTCTGACCGACTCAAGAAGCTCATCTTTCCTGTTTGCACTGATACGGTCGCTTTGGGACCTTGAGGGCCGCTACTCCGTGTACTCGAAGCGGCTCCTTCCTCTGGTACGCGCCCGGTCTGCGCATCCACCTGATCGCTTTTACGGTCATTGGTGGGAGCTGGCTCGCAGTTGACGGACATTCGCCATGATCACCTCATGGCCAAGTTCCTGAAGCTGCTCGCTGATCCAGATCGGATGCGTTCCAGCCTCCATCGCCACCCGTGCTTGCGGCACATCCGTAAACCATGTGGCGATAGCTCGGTGTGGTTCTGAAGCGACCATGGCCGACAACTTCTCCGTCCTGGTTGAGAGTGCAATAGTGACTTCAAACATCTCCGAGATCGATGCCGATCGTCATGGCAACCCGGGACTGTTTGCATGAGACTTCCGCGAGGGGGGTGAAGCGCTGCCTTCTTCATGGGAACTGTCTCCTCCTTCGGAGTGACCTGTTCATCCTATTTCTCGCCAGTAACGTCTCGGGGGAAGGGTCGGACCTCGCGATGTGGCCAACTTCGTGAGAGGCGTTTGTCGGACCAATCACTCTCCTACCATTGAACTGCGCCTGATTGTGGAGTCATTCGACGCAGGTCCACGAGGGATCTCCCACCCGGGATAACCGGCGTAAAGCATGAGGGGTATCTACCCCGCTTTCGGTTGAAAGGTTGCGATGAACTCCCAGGCTTTCAGTGCGGCTCTGCGGTGTGGTTCCGCTTTCGCAAAGTAGAGAGAACTTTCCGTCACCTTGCGGAGAGCGGCAAAGTCCGGGTAGCGGACGAGAGCCACCGCATCCCACTTCGGCTCTGTTGGCCCCAGGATCGTCTCGGCTACCGTTCCCACATAGATAACCTCAATGCTTTCCACGCCCAGTTCCGCTGCCACCTGATTGAACGCAGGCGCATACCGCTGGATATAGGCTTCCATGCCGGAGCAGGGCTTCTCGTTCGCATCTTCGTACTGTGCCTCTGGAAAGAACGCCACGAGGTTGATCATCGTTACGGGAACTCCACTCGGGATCTTCGCTTCCGCCGCACGGACGTTGTTTAGATCGAGTTCTACTCTGCTCATCGCTGTTCTCCTTTGGCTTGGTTCGCTGTCTCGTCAACGGTTGCCCAGTGCTGTTCCAGGGCTTGCGCAACCTCGACGTTGCGCTCCACAATGGGCCAATGCCCGGCGTGGAGTTTCGCGAAACTTATGGCCTTGGTGTCCGATGCCATTTCATCTGCGAATTCCATAGGGCAAGCTGTGTCATCCTCGCCCCAAAAGACAAGGCCTGGCGCCTTTATCTTCCCGAGCTCCGGTTGCCATTGCTTTCCTACTTCCAGACCCGAGCGGTAGAGACGGAGAATGCAATCCCCCATCGTCTGGTCGATATGGCTCACGGCTTCCCTGGCACTCTCCATGGAAAGGCCAGCCCTAGTCATAAAGTCGGCGACGGCAGAAGGATCAAGCTCCTTGAACCACTCCTCGCCTTCGCCCGGCGTCTGCCAGATCTTGGCGAGAGGATGCCACTCGTAGGTCGCGCTTACCGGGCCACTGCCTGCGGCCCACGAACGAATCAGGTCGGGGCGCAGCGAGGCTACGCGCATCGTCAGAATGCAGCCCCAATCGTGTCCAACAAGGTCGACCGGTTCACCCATATTTTCCAACTGGCGAATGATCCAATTCGCGTATTCTTCCTTTGTGGCACTGAAATTTGCCGGAAGAGGCGAGTTGAAGCCAGGCAAGGCCAGTGCAACAACGTCTCGGCGAGATAAATGTTTGCGTAGCGGTTCCCACACCCGAAATGTGTCAGGGACGCCGTGAACGAATACAGCCGGCATGGTTCTTCTCCTTGCAGACGCCGTCATCCTGTCCGATGACGACATTTAGACATTTTGATGCAATTTGTCGAGATAGGGTTCACAGATGCCCAAAAAGATCACCCAAATCGCAAAGGAGGCAAGAAAGGCCGCAGCCGTTAAGGCAGCGACCGTGGTGTTCCTGCGCTATGGATACGCTCGTAGCACGATGGCCGAGCTTGCAGCCGCAGCAGAGTTATCACGACCGACAATGTATGAACTCTTCCCTAGCAAGGATGATCTTTTTGCAGCGGTGATCGAGCAACTCAACCAGCAGACGGTTCGGCAGTACCGCGAAATGCTGCCCAGGCTCAAAACGCTGCGGACGAAGCTCCATCATTTTTGCAGAGACTGGGCAACGCACGGTCTTGAGCTGATCGAGCGCCATCCCGACGCCAAAGATCTGTTCGATCTCAGGTTTCCGGCCGTGCGGCAGATGTGCGAGGACTTCGTTCATTTTCTTGTAGAAGTCATAACGAATGAGGATCATTCGGCCAAAATCCCGGTGAAGAAGGTCGTGCGGAATCTGGTGTTCTCGCTACGCGGTCTGAAGGATGCAGCGACGAACGTCAAAGACATGGAAACACTTGTAGAGCTACAGGTGGATGTCTTCCTGGCGACACTGATTCCAACAGATTGACTGAAAGCAGACGTTCTGCTTCGGTCACATCATTCACCAATACAATTTGAAACGGTAAAGGCAAGTGCATGAAGAAAGCCGTCCAGACAGCGATGTACTGCCCATGCGAGATATCCTGGCTCAAGGTCTCTGCGCGACCTGCTACAGCCTCAAGCGGCAAGATGAGTAGTACTTCGGAGGCCAGCGGGATGCAGTTCTTGAACGCGGCGGCTACTGTAGCCGGGTCTGCGGAGCGTCAGGACGCGATAAGCGCTCGATCACCGTTCCTCACCGTGTGCCGAGCAAGTCTCTTCTGCACCTGATGATCTCACCGTGCTCCGGCTGTCATGCCAAGGTGTACCGGACGAAGATGTAGTCCGCACCTTCCTGACTCTCAGTGCTCTCTGTCGGCAGCTTCAATCCACATGACCAGAGCAAACTTGAGAGCGCTGTAAGCCTGCGCTTTTCCGAGAACTCCAGCCTCGCGTAGTACAGCAATGCCGTGCAGCAGAGCCCACAATGCATGAGATGCATCCCATGCGCGCGCCTCGCCGTACACTCGGCCCACAATCTCGAGAAAGAACTGAACGTTATTCGTGCACTGCGGATTGCCGTCGGCTGAGCCAGATGTCCTGAGATAAAGGGCAAATACGCGTGGATGCTCCTGCGCAAAGCGGAGGTATGTTCCGCAGATAGCCCGGACAGCCTCAGCCGGTTGTTTACGGCCGACCGCCTTCTGCATCAATGCGAGCATGAGCAGTCGAGTTTCTTCGGCCAGGGACTCTTTGAGGGCGGCAAGGTTAGGAAAGTAATGATAGAGAGCATTCGGTGCCAAACCCAATTTGACTGCAACGCCCCGGATCGCCAGATCTTCTACTCCGTGATCTTCCACCAACTCCATGGCTGCGGCCAGAATGGAACTCCGATCTGTTTTTGCCGGATGTGCCATACAGCCATTCTACCTTCCTGCGGCAAAGAAGAAGGCATCACCGTGTTCTGTACATCGTCCATCTAGATGGTGTACAGTGTCCAATAATAAGAGAAAGTGAGCCCTGCAATGCAAACTCATAACGACGGTCTTTTGGACCGAAGCACTTACGTTGTCACGGGGCCGACATCGGGTATGGGTCGCCTCGCAGCTTTGTCTCTCGCGGAGCAGAGTGATCTGATTCTGATTGGTCGCAACCAGCAAAAGCTAAATGAGATGGTAGCGGCTATCAGTCGCAAAGGAGGCGATGCGATCCCTGTCGTGTGCGATTTATCCGATTTTGCAAATGTGGAGAGAGCGGTAGCGGCGGTTATCGCGCTTGGACGTCCGATCGCCGGGCTCCTCAACAACGCAGGGATGATCGAACGGACACCGGCAAAGAATGCACTTGGCTGGGACATGACGTTTGCGGCCAACTTTCTTGGGCCGTTTGCTTTGACAGAAGCACTCATTCCATCTCTGGTAGACGGCGCTACCGTTCTTTTCGTGGTTTCCACGGTCGAAGACCCAAACCGGAACCCCGGCAAAGCTGTGGGCTATCGTGGTGGCCGCTACATCTCGGCGGAAGCAAGCGCCCGTGGTGAATGGCTGCCCGCCGGTTCAAAGAAGCTTGGCGCTGATGCCTACGCAACGGCAAAGCAGTGCAGCCTTGCGGCGGCAATGGCCCTGGGCCGTGAGGTTCCACGGCTTCGCTTCAATGCAGTCACACCTGGCCTGGTGCCTGCAACCGGCCTGCTGCGGGGCGACAAGGAAGAAGGCTCCCACAAAGTCCTTGCCTCTGTGCTGGTGCCTCTACTCATGCCGTTCGTAAAGTTCCTCAATACGCCCGAGAAAGCTGCTCATCTGCTTGAGCGACTGCTGCTGAACGGTTCCGGCCAAACATGTATGTATTACGACGCGCGTGGCAATCCGACTTCTGGATCCGATCTTGTTCAATCCACACAATTTCAGGAACGCGTGATTCTGGAAACACGAGCCCTGCTTGCGCAGGCACGGTTAAATGAAGAGCTCCCCACACGGTCTCAGCCATCGAAGGCGCAACTAGCCGCGGTGTGAGCAAGCTCACTGACGGCCACGCACGACTGTAGCTGGCCGAGCTATGGGGCTCGGAGCGTCAGCTCAGCTTTACCAGCATTTTACCGAGGTTCTCTCCCTTGAAGAGCTTCAAGAACGCTGCCACTGCATTCTCGATACCTTCATCTACGGTCTGAGCCGATGCGACTTCGCCCTTCGCGATCCACGCGGTCATTTCTTTTAGAAAAATCGGCATCGCATTGAAGTGATCAGACACGATGAAGCCTTCAAGGCGCAGCCGCTTGCCTACCGCAACCCCCAAATTACGCATGGCATAGGGCTGGCCGTTATAGCCTGCGATCATCCCGCACAAGGCAAACCGGGCGAATGGGCGTGCAACCAACAGGGCTGCATCTAGCTGTTCTCCGCCCACGTTATCGAAGTACCCGCTGATACCGTCCGGTGCCGCCTGCCGCAAGGCATCAAGAAAACTTCCCGGCGCCTTGTAGTCGATCACCGCATCCACTCCGATGCCGCGCAGGTACTCGCATTTCTCAGATCCGCCCGCCGACCCGATCACCGTCGCGCCTTTCAGCTTTGCGATCTGGCATGCTGTGGACCCAACCGCTCCAGCTGCTCCCGACACAAAGACTACATCCCCCTGCTGCACCTGCGCCACTTCCAGCATGCCAACCCATGCCGTTAATCCGGTCAATCCAGCTGTGCTCAAATACAGTTCGGGCGCGATCGTTGTCACGTCCACCTTGCGCAGCAGGGTCTCCGGCAGAGATCCGGGGACGTTGAATGCTTCCCGCCAGCCAAACATCGAGAGCACCGTGTCGCCCACAGCAAGTCCCTCGTAGTTCGACTGCATTACGATCCCTACTGCGCCGCCCTGCAGCGCCTCGCCCAACCGGAAGGGCGGAACATAACTAGGCTGGTCGCGCATGCGTCCGCGCATGTACGGGTCAACCGACATCCACATGTTGCGGACCTGCACCTCACCCGGTCCCGGATCGCCTAACGTCACCGTCTCCAACGAGAAATTTTCCGCCGAAGGCATCCCGTCCGGCCTGCTGCACAAGCGTACTTCACGCGATTCCGTCGTCATCTTCCACGCTCCTCGGCTTTGCCAGGCTTTCTGTCAGACATAACGGCGACCTCATCTGTTGAGATGATAGCCAGTTCCAGACGTTTGGTTTAGTGACCCCAGCTAAACTCAAGTCCCTTCATCGCACATTGGCCTGGAGGTCTCAGACTTAGTTTTGTTCCGTGAAGGATCCTAAAAGGGCCAAACTTCTGGAATTTGACTTTGATGCGAGTTGGAGCGGGCGCTCGAAGGCCTATCTCAGAACCATCGTCAGCATCTGCCGAGCGTCTGTTTCCAGTAAAGTCACGTTCTTCGTTCGGGCAAACGCATCCTCAGAGAGCAGCATGGCGAAGCCATGAGCCATGGTCCACACCGCCAATGCTAATCGCCTTGCCTTCACGAGGGAATCCTCGATCTCCTTCGCAAGTTCGTCAGCAATGCTGAACACGGACGTGGCAGCCACACCCAACTCTTCGTAGGAGTTCTTGTCGATACCGGCCTGAAACATGACCGCAAAGAAGTCCGGATGCTGCCTGGAGAAAGCGATGTACGCCAAACCAACCGCAAGCAGCCTCTCACGTGGTGTTCCTCCTAGTCCCGATACGGACCTGAGATCCTGTTCCATGCGCCGCGTGCCGAGCAGGGCAACTTCCACCAGCAGGGCATCCTTGTCTTTGAAATGTTTGTAGGGTGCGCTTTTGGCGACGCCGGCCTGGCGAGACGCCTCATTGAGCGTGAAGCCACGTGGCCCGACAGAACGGACCAACTGGAGCGTCGCCTCGATCAGCGCTCGTTTCAAGTCGCCGTGGTGGAAGGATTTAGGTTGTTTCGCCACAAATGCATCCTTTCTGTCAACGCAGCGTCTCATGATAAAGTGAACGCGGTTCACCGGAAAAAGACAGCTACTTCGAATAGATGTCAATTTGCTCCATCGGAGGTAAGGCATGAGCCATAACACTGGCGGCGGTTTCAAAAGCAGCAAGTAATTAGAGGGGAAGGGAACATGGGAAGCGAGACACTGTACGGAGTGCGGTTAGCCGTGCTGTTCAACTTGAGTGGAGCCGTTGCGCTGCCGTGCTGGCTACTCTTGCTCCTCGCTCCACGATGGCGTGTGAGCCAGCTCTTGGCGACCTTTGTCGCGCCGCTACTCATCGGAGCCGTATACATTTTGCTGTTGGTCTCGCACAGGGTGCCGCCTGGTTCCGGTTTCGGCTCGCTCTCGCAGGTAAGCATCCTCTTCCGATCGCCCTTTGCACTCCTCGCAGGGTGGATTCACTATACCGCCTTCGATCTTTTTACCGGAGCATGGCAGGCGCGCGACGCAAAGTGGGTGGGGATCTCCCAATGGCTTGTGGCACCCTGCCTCCTCTTGACGCTCTTCTTCGGGCCGGCGGGACTGGCACTCTACCTCCTATTAAAGTTGATGTTGCGCCGCAGTTTCGGCGCAGTGGGTGAAGTGATGTGACTCTGCGCGACGGACCACTTCTTTGCGCTGCCACGTCGTGAAATCAAGGGCTCCGATTCGGGCACGATTGGCAATTGCCTGATCACTCGAAAGCGAGCCATAAATGTCTTTTGACTATCCGGTAAATGGACCAAAGGTTAGGAAGGGAAGATATGCTGACGACAATGCTAGGGTGGCTTGCTGCGTACCCAGTTCTGGCGTATGGAGTATGGCTGCAACTCGGGCTGGCACTCTTCGCACTTTTAGCCATACCCTTCGACAAACGTAAAATCCTCGGCGTCAATCCCAGGATTAAACCGCTGAAGTTCGACCTATCGATCCTGATTTTCTTTGTAACAATGGCCGGCATTCTCAATGGCTTCGGACGCTATGCGAGTGTTCGCACCGCGATTGCGACGACCCTTTCGCTCTCGCTTTCAGCGGAGAATTTGCTGATCTCCCTTCAGTCTTTTCGTGGAGTGCGCTCACATATGAACGAAAGCACGCCGTTCGATTCGAAGATCTGGGCAACGATGGGGATCTTACTGGTCTTTTTCACGCTAGGCGCAGTATCGGCTCTCGGCCTAGTCTTCGTTGGCCATCCAGAGTGGCCGGCAGCCGTGACGTGGGGTGTCCGTATCGGACTGCTCGCGTTCCTCGTGGGCAGCGCGGAAGGACAGCCCATGGTGAACCAAAGCGGTCATACTGTCGGCGCTCCGGATGGCGCTCCCGGGCTGCCGTTTCTGAACTGGAGCAAAGCCTTTGGAGATTTGCGGATTGCGCACTTCTTCGCCTTGCACTCGCTTCAGGCGTTTCCGCTCCTTGGCTTGCTCATCAGTCACACCAGTCTAAGCGAACACCTTCAGATTGGCGGAGTTGTGGCAGGGTCCGCCGTCTACGCAGCGATCGTCTGGTCGATGTATCGTCAGGCCATGGCAGGCAGACCCTTACTCCGCGCTTGATAACAATGTTCTTCAAAAGAGAGGTTTATGCGAATGCGTGTTTTCGTAACGGGAGCAACGGGGCTGATCGGGTTTGCGGTCGTGAAAGAACTCTTAGCGGCAGGGCACGAGGTGACCGGCCTTGCTAGATCCACTTCTTCCGCAAAAAAAATGACGGAAGCCGGCGCACGCACTCTGGTGGGCACGATTGAGGATCTGGACCTCCTGCGTCGGGGGGCATCTGAAGCAGAGGGTGTCATTCACACAGCCTTTTACCACCAGTTCTCTCATATGCCGCTGACGACGCGTCTTCGTGTGCTCATGGGCGGCCCGCCGAAAGGCATCTTCAAGCGATTTATGCAAGCTGGAGTCGGCGCTGATCGTCAGGCTATCGTGGCTATGGGCAAAGCTTTACAAAAGGGCAGCGCCTTCGTTGCGACGTTTGGCACTATGGGAATGAAATACGGGCAAGTCGCGACTGAGGATGAACCCTATAACCATGATCCCGCCGCATTCGGTATCTTGCGCGCCAGCACGGAAGACGTTCTCAAGAGCTTCGTGTCCCGCGGCGTCCGTACCTCCGCAATCAGGCTTGCGCCCGTTGTTCACGGGCCAAGAGCCTTCGGCCTTGTTTCGCTCACCATTCCAACCGCCCGCAAGAAGAAGGAGTCTGCCTACGTTGGAGACGGCCGGAACCGCTGGCCGGCGGTTCACTACCTGGATGCTGCTCGACTCTTTCGCCTGGCGCTGGAAAATGGCCCCGCCGGAAGTACTTATCACGGCGTCGCGGAAGAAGGCATTCCCTTGCGGGAGATCGCGGAAGTGATCGCACGGCGCCTGAATGTACCGGTGACCTCGAAGCAGCCTGGCGAAGTCGCGAAACATTTTGGCTTCGCTGCACCCCTCGTGGATATCGACAATCCCGCGTCCAGCAAGCTGACGCAGCAACGCCTCGGCTGGGTCCCTACGCACCAGAAGCTCCTCGCACATCTCGAGGAGAGCGATGTGTTCGATCGTTAAGATCGAAAGCGGTTCACCGTTGTCCGGTCCGCAGCGGAGAGTCGCGATTGCACGCATGAGTTCACCAGCAACCACGCCTAAACTTACCGCGATGGGAATGCCGGTTTTTATGATGGAAGAGTGGAGGACAGATGGAAGTTAAGGAGTATCAGATCGCCACGAATGGCATCTCCCTGCATGTAACGGAAGCGGGAAGTGGGCCGGCCGTTCTCTTCTGCCACGGCTTTCCGGACACCTCGTATACCTGGCGGCGACAGATGGAGGTTGTTGCTGCATCTGGCTATCGAGCGATTGCTCCGGATATGCGCGGATGCGGGCGCAGCTCAGCGCCACCCGACTTCGCTTTGTACACGCCGCTGCAAACCGCGGGCGATCTGGTCGGACTCCTCGATGCGCTGGATATTCCAAGCGCCGTAATCGTCGGTCACGACTGGGGTGCAACCCATGCGTGGAATGCCGCCATGATGCGCCCCGACCGCTTCAAAGCGGTGTTTTGCCTGAGCGTACCTTACTTTCCGCGCGGCGACGTCAGCCTTTTTGAGCAAATGCGAAGCATTGGACATGAAAACGACTTCTATATGTTCGAGCAGATCAAATCGGAGGCAGATCAGCTTTGGTCCGATGCTGCCGTCACCATTCCGGGCGTTTTGTATTGGGCATCGGGTTCTGCTCCCACCGATCAACGCTGGCACCCTCTGGACCCTGCACGAAGTCTTCATCGCCCTGCTCCTGGGCCAATGCCATCATGGGTGGAACCGGATTACGTGGAGTACAACATAGCGGAATTCCAACGCACCGGCTTTCATGGTGCGCTGAACTACTATCGTGCGGCCGAACCATATTTCTACCTTTCCTCTGCCTGGAAAGGTGCGAAGATCTCACAGCCCTCGTTCTACATATCGGGGAAGGCCGATGGACTGCGCGCACTTTATCCTCCCGCTGAAAAGCTTCTCGCGGGGCTTCCGGGCCTCCTCGGGCATCTTGAACTAGATGATGTGGGCCACTGGATACAACACGAAGCCTCTCTAGAAGTCAGTGAACAACTTGTGAAGTTCCTGCGCACGGTAAGCCCTGCCTAATTGTCAAATCGGCCCCACAAGACTCTGCGTGGGCGTCGCGTCGGTGAAGCGAGCGATGTCCGCCATCACGAGCGGCGTCGCGGGCGAGGCGAGCGCGGCTCGCATCGCCGCTTCGTCGTGGAACCGGCATTCGCAGATGCAGATCGTTCCCGCGCCGAGAACGGCGGGCCAGAAGGCGGCGCAGCCTTCCAGCCCAAGCGGACCCCAGCATTCCACCACCAATGGCAGGTGATGCTGGATGTAGTAATCGCGGTCGAAGCGAGTGGCGGCATCTCCGGAATAAGTCACGTACATGGTTGTCATTGATTGAACATCTCCTCGCTTGGTACATCGAATGCATTATGCGTGATGGCGACCTGTGCGTAAGTGCCAATCCAGAGCACCAGCTCGTTGAGCGCGCCTTGACCGAGTAGGCCGCGCGCTGCCTGGTAGGTCGCGCCGGCCAGCACACCCCCACCCAGCAGCGCGGTCGCTACGTCGAACGCGCATGCCTCCTCCGGCGTCAGATCGAGCGGACGGCCGCCAGCGGCGAGCGTTGCGATCTTGACAGAGTCCATGCCCTCGGATGCCGCGGTCGCGGCATGCGCGTACAGCTCATAGGCGGCGTTGAATTTTGCGCCCACGACGAGGATCGCGATCTGCTTGGCCGATGGCGAAAGGCGCTTCATCGCCGTGACCGCGTCGATTAAGTCGTAATGCGCCTGGCCGACCTTTGGCTCATGAAGGAACACGCCCCAAGGGCCGAGCAGTGCGCCGTCATCGCGCGTCGGCGTAAAGGTGTTGAAGCCGTGCGCAATCTGCTTGCGGTTGCGATCGTACAGGGCGCGCTGCTCGGGGGTAAGCTGTTCGGGCGGTAAGGTCGGAAGGCGCATTGTGTATCTCCTTAGATCAGGCCATCAGAAGACGGTCTGGAGTGATCGGCAGCTCTCGCATACGCTTACCCGTTGCGTGCCAGACTGCGTTGGCGATGGCCGGTGCAACTCCGCACAGGCCGAGTTCAGCCAGTCCCTTGACGCCGAGCGGATTCATAATGCGGTCCTCGCTTTCAACAAAAAAGGCGTCGAGTTCGTGAATATCGGCGCAGATCGGGACGAGGTATTCGGCAAGAGTCGCGTTTGCGACGCGACCAAGATTGGTGTCCCACTCGGCCTCTTCCAAGAGCGCCATCCCGATGCCGCCGACCATGCCGCCGATGCACTGGCTATGAGCGAGCCTAGGATTGATGATGCGTCCCGCGTCATAGGCGCCGAGCACCCGCGCCACGCGGATGGTGCAAAGCTCCGGGTCGACGCGCACCTCTGCGAAGACTGCGCCGAAGCCGACTGAACTGTACATCTTCGCCTCATCGCCGGGCGTGGCGCTGGCCTCCGCATCGAGACGTTCCAAGCCTGCTCTGCGGAGAAGCATTGCGGGGTCGTTCGCGTCGCCGGAACGGACCAGGTCGGCGACTTTCAGCTTCAATGCCGTGCAAGCCGCCTGCACGGCGGATCCGACACTGGCCATCGTAGTCGAGCCGCCATGTTCCTTCGCGGGCGGGAATGTCGAGTCGCCAAGCTCGAAACGCACCTGTTCCACCGGCAGGCCGAGCGCGTCCGCCGCGACCTGCGTCGCCGAGGTGTAGGTGCCCGGCCCCATGTCAGTGGTGGCGCAGCGCACGGTCACGGTTCCATCCGCGAAGAGCGTGGCGGACGCGGACGTGGGATAGCGGGAGACGTGGTAGATTGCCGTCGCCATCCCGAACCCGACGAGCTCGCGACCATCTCGCATCGTGCGCGGACCGGGCGTGCGGCGGTGCCAGCCGAACCGCTCCGCTCCCTGCCGATAGCACTCGCGCAACGCCTTCGAGGACCACGGCAGGTCCTTCATCGGATCCTTCTCGGCGTAGTTGAGCAGGCGTAATTCGATGGGATCGAGCTTCAGCTTTTCGGCCAGCTCGTCCATCGCCATCTCCTGCCCGATCACGCCGGTCGCCCAGCCCGGCCCTCGCATGGGGCAGGGCGTGCTGATGTTCATGGACACCAGGCTGTAGCGGGTCCGCCGGTCAGGGCAGGCGTAGGTGGTGGATGCAGGTGCGAGCGCGGGTTCAGCAAACTCCTCGTAGGTGGAGGTCTGCCCCGTGACCTCATGGATCATGGCGGTGAGCCGGCCGTCGCGGCCAGCACCGAGGGCTACGCGCTGCCGCGTCTCGGAACGGAAGCCAATCGCGGTGAAGAGCTGTCGTCGAGTCAACTCCAGCCGCACCGGACGCCCGGCAAGGCGGGCAGCCATAGCAGCCAGCGTGACGTGCGGCCAGGTGCGTAGCGCCGAGCCAAAGGCACCGCCGACGAACGGATTGATGACCCGAACGTTCTCCGGCGCAATTCCGAAGCGCCGGGCAATTTCATCGCGCTCATTGCCTACCCATTGCGTCTTGCTCCACAATGTCAACCGGTCGCCTTGCCATTGCGCTACGGTGGCGTGCGGCTCCATTGCATTGTGCTGTTCGCGTTCCTGCACGTAAGTTGCATCCACGCGAACCGGTGCGGCAGCGAAAGCGGCATCTGGGTCTCCCTTTTTGGTCTCGGGGCCGCGTCCTTTCTTGGCGGCAGCCTCGGAGGTTGGTTTAGCAAGCGCGGGATCAAAGCGGACGAGGGGCTCGGGAGCGGCTTTGTAGGTCACGCGAATTAGCGATGCCGCATAAAGCGCCTGAGACTGCGTCATTGCAATCACCAGTGCGACGGGCTGGCCGCTAAACAGAACTTCGGCATCCTGCAGCACGCGCAACTGCTCTCCCGCGACAGGGTCGACTGCCGGCCGCTCGGCTGGTGTTCGATAAGGCAGCCGGTCGGCGTTGAGATGTGTGAGGACGTGCAGCACGCCGGGTGCGCGCTCGGCTGCCGCCGTGTCGATCCCAACGATACGGCCGGCCGGCACCGTGCTGTCGTGCGTCGCCGCGTACACAAGGCCGTCAGGGTGAAACTCGGCAGCGTAGCGGGCGCTGCCCGTAACCTTGGCTGGTCCGTCCACACGGGTAAGGGGTGCGCCGACAGCGTTCATGCGAGGCCTCCTGTCTCGGCCAGGGCACGAGCCACCGTGCGCCGGATCAGCTCGATTTTGTAGGCATTGCGACCGTGCGAGATCGCGCCGTCCGCAGAATGCGCTGCGGCCGCTTGCACGAGCGCGGGCGTGAAGCGTTTGCCTCGCAGTGCCGTTTCGACCTTCGGCAGCCGCCAGGGTTTCGTCGCAACCCCTCCAACTGCGATTCGCACGTCGCGGACCGTC
Source organism: uncultured Granulicella sp. (assembly GCA_965198885.1). Lineage (GTDB taxonomy): Bacteria > Acidobacteriota > Terriglobia > Terriglobales > Acidobacteriaceae > Edaphobacter. Next base: position 1,638,865 of record OZ240677.1, read on the forward strand.
CCATCCTCTCTGAGATCAAGTGCCACCGCGGTCGATGCGATCGACCACTCGAAGCTCGCACGGTCGCGAACTTTCAGGTAATGGGAACGCCGCGCGGCTGGACCGGCCGGCACATCGATGGACAGGATCAGCTCACCCGGTTCCAGATGAGTTTCGATCGCGGGCGTGTCGCCGGGAAGCCGGTGCAGGTCGGCAAGCGGGAGAGTGCGTTCTCCGCTCGGTCCAGCAATCCTAAGTGTCGCATCGAGCACCAGGAGCGCATTGGCGAAATCGCCGGCGTAGGTGGCGATGCAATGTTCGCTGCCGCCGAGCACTGCATGAAAGCGGTTTTGTCCGAGGATGGCCGGGCAACCCGTTCCAGGCTCGCGCTTTTCGCAGGGCGCGCCAGGATCGCGGAAGTAGCCACAGCGAGTGCGCTGAAGCAGATTGCCGCCAAGCGTCGCCAGATTGCGGACCTGCGCCGATGCGCTCGCCAGCAAAGCCTCCGAGAGCACGGGGCACTCGGCCCGCACTGCCGGATGCGCAGCCGCATCGCTCATTCGTACGAGGGCTCCGAGCCGCAGGCTATCGGTACGCTCATCAATCCGGTCGAGCCCCGGCAACGCGGAGATATCGATGATGCGGTCTGGATTGCGTAAATGCTCGCTCATGAGCTGTACCATATCGGTGCCGCCCGCGAGGAAATCCGCGCCCTGCTCATGGGCGCCGTCGGAGCGGTGGCGGGCCAAGCTGGCGGTCGCGGCAGAAACATTGGCTGCCTGTGCGTAAGCGAAATTAACCAACGTCAACCCTCCCGCCAGCGGTGTCGCGGATCGCGGCGACGATGTTGGTGTAGGCGCCACAGCGGCAGATATTGCCGCTCATCCACTCGCGTATCTCATCGCCGGAGTGCGCGTGACCCTCGGCGGTGCAGGCGATGCCGCTTATGATCTGCCCCGGCGTACAGTAGCCGCACTGAAAGCCGTCGTGCGCAATGAAAGCCGCCTGAAGAGGATGAAGCTGGCCATCCTTTGCCAAGCCCTCAACTGTGGCGATCGCCTTTCCCTGGTTCATGACCGCGAACGTAAGGCAGGAGTTCACGCGCCTTCCATCGACGAGCACCGTGCAGGCACCGCACGCGCCGAGGGCGCAGCCCTTTTTGCTGCCTGTCAGCTGGAGATGATCTCGCAATGCGTCGAGCAGTGTCGTGTGCGCGTCGAGACCGGGCAGGCGGTGCTCCACGCCGTTGACCGTCAGCACAACGTCGACCTGCCGATGTGAATCACCCGCTGTTTCGCGCCCCGCACCAGAGGGTGATATTCCTGGTAGATCGATCATCATTGCAGCCCCTCCGGCGAGCGAGGTCGAAATGAAGTCGCGCCGTGTCCATTCCCGCTCGTCCATAGTCTCCTCACCTTTCCTGTATACCGCTCAGCCAGGCGAGAACCGGTTGAAGGGCGGCATCCGAATTCTTTTCATAGATCAGGCCATGGCCGTTCCCAGTCACGCCATGGTCTGGCAGGTGCAGCAGCTCCGCCGCCGCACCGCCAGCCTTCAGCGCGGCGACGATCGGTGGGCTCGCAGGCGCAAAGGATGAGGTATCCCCCGTCACTACCGCAATAGGCACCCCCGCCAGATTGGGTAGGCGTAGAGTTGCTGGGTCGGCGTCACGCACCGCCTCGGGCGTGTCCCGTGGAGGATCGAAGGTGAGCGGCGCGGCCGTTAGGCCCCAGCGAAGCGGACCAATGTTGGGTATGTCGGCGAAAGGTGGTCCCATCGGCTCGACACTGACGATGGCTTTGACCAAGCCGGGCCGGCGATCCGCTGCCAGCCAGCCGCTTGGGCCGGACGCCGAATGTGTGAGCAGGATGGCGGGTCCGATCCGGTCGAGCAGCCGCGCAAGCCGGTCGGCATCCATGTCTTCGGATTCAGCGAGATCGGCAGGCAGCGGGCCGTAGCCGGCGATGAACTGGTCCATGGCTTCGGCGTCATCGGGGGAGAAAGGCCATTGGGTGTGCTTGCCTAACAGATCGGGGGGAATGTAGATCTGCCGGCCACCTTCATAAGAGAAAGGTGGCCCCATCGGTCCGACGATATCGACGTGCAACGGTGAGCGGCCATGGCCGGGACGGTCGACGACCACAATGGCATATCCTGCCTCGACCAGGCGCTGTGCCCAGCCGGGGCGGTCATCGGGTGTGTTGAGCCACTCTGTGCCCTGAAAGCCGCCGCCATGCACGAGCACGATCGGATACCGCCGCGTCACCTGCGCCGGTGCTTCCCATTCGGCAAACATCGGCCCGCGCTGAAACGTTTTGCCGTCACGCTCCGCGCGCTCGCCAGGTACCCAGAAGTGGCCGCGCCGAATGGTACGCGCTGGTGCGCTGGCCCAGAACGGAAGAGATTGTGGGTTCGTAGCTTCGTGTGTACTCACTTAGACTCCCTATCGATTCGGTCCTATCGGTCTGCGCGGCAGCGATATACGCGGGCGCTTTCCAGTAGAACGGCCGAAAGTCGGCGATCTTGCCTTTTCTTACGGTCACAACCCGCGCCATCGGTAAGTCTTCAACGGAACTGCATTTTCAAAGCCAGTGATACATACGTTGCGCCCTCGGTTAACCAGCCGATTGACGGTAGTCAGGTTTCTGGGGTCTTTTAGAAGCTCCTGCACAATCTCTGACTGCGTTAGCGGAACAAAGATCTTCCTCGTGGTACCTTCATCGTCTTTATTCCGGACCGCTCGGTCTACAATCATGCCAGCGTCGCGTCGGCATGTCAATACGAAGAACACTTGGTCTAAGGAAGCGACGTTATGGTCGCCACTCGCGGCCGGCCTTGCGAGTTTAGTGGACCTTGACACGACGGTATTGCCGGATCATCCACATGAGTTATGAACCTGCCAAAAAGAAGAAGATGACCTACATGGTCTTGTACTCTCTGAAAGCTCCACTTCTTGAAGTGACGCCTAAACGCCGCTCGCAAGGTGATCCCAGGCACTCATTGAGCAGTTCACGACGTCCGTCAGAGTTTTGCGCTTAGAGCCATCCCGCGCCTGAATTGAAAGGCCATAAAGCACCGTCGCGTAGAAGGCCGCAATGGCTTTGACGGGCACAGTTCTGGGTACATCGCCTTGGCGTTGGCCTCGGCGCAAACGAGCTTCAATGGAGACCCGGGTCTGATCCCGCAGTGATGACAAGTAATCCTGAATGCCCTTATTCTCTACCGTGCAGTTAATGGTGCTCAGAACCAAGAGGCAACCGCGCGACACCTCCTCCGCCACGAACATATCAACCCCGTCCTGGAGCATCGCGTGAATGGCTTGCCGAGTCGGCAGGTCAGCTGCGAGCGCACGTGCCGTGGCGACTCCGTCAGTGTTGAGATAGAGGGCAACCGTCTCTCGAAACAGAGCTTCCTTGCTGCCGTAAGCAGCGTAAAGACTTGCCTGATTGATTCCCAAGGCAGCGCGAAGGTCCGCCATGGATGTGGCCTCATAGCCCATTGACCAGAAGACGCGCATGGCCTTCTTCAAGCCTTCTTCCCGGTCAAATTCACGGGGCCGTCCCGGTCCACGACTACCTGCCCGCTGATTGCCGGAACGCCTGTTCTCTACCGTTGCTTTCATGGTCATCTCTGTGTCATATTACAGATCGTGCAGTCTAGAACACAAGGCGCTCGCATAAGGCACAAGAGAGCTGAAGGTCGCTTGTCGCATCCGTCGAATTGCCAGGCCGTCCACCCACAGAACTGCATTGGACTGGTGGTCAACAGGCCCCAGGCATTTTTATGGATCGGATGGTCCATAATGCACATCTGAAGTTTGTAATCAGCACAGAGTCTTGAGCGTGAGGTTGAAGTGAGCACATTAGCAGAGAAAGTCGCATTGGTCACCGGGGCTCCGAAGGGCATAGGGGCCTCCATCGCCGAGCATCTGGCGGCATCTGAGCTGACACCGAAGGACGCTCTGCTTCGCTTCTATGAAGCCGAGGCGAACTATATGAAGGCGTTTCAGGAGAACGGCGTCGCAAGCTTTGACGAGATGCGGGAGACATTGGCGCCCGATGTCGTTCTGCACCAGTCTCCTGACTTGCCCTTTGGCGGAGACTACGTGGGCTACGAGGGGTATGAGCGATGGGCCGCCACGATGGGCTCGATCTTCGACAAGCTCGAGGTGACGGAGCGAGAGTTTTTCGTACAAGGTGACAAGGTCATTGTGGTGTGTCGCTTCATCACGCGGTCGCGGATCAATGGGTCCGTTCAGGACTTTCCCATGGCTCAGGTCGTGACCGTTCGGAATGGAAAGATTGTCGACTTTCGGCCGTTCTACTGGAACGTTCCCGCGTACGTGGCTGCCGCTGCGCGCTAGCCCCCGAGAACAGTTCTCGAGAAAAAGAGTTCTTATGAGGGATAAGGAACAGCAATCCGAAGAGACTTTGAAGCGCTTTTATGAGGCGGAGTCTGCATACCTTGCCTCGGGTGGAGGTGATTTTTCCGGAGTCGCGGCGACGCTCGATCCGGACTGCGTCATCTTTCAACCGACATCTCTGCCCTATGGTGGGGAATGGCGGGGACGCAGCGGTTTTGAGGCTTGGATGAAAGCCTTCGCGGAGCAATGGTCGTCGCTGCAGGTCAGGCATTCAGAGCTCTACCCGAACGGCGACGTGATCGTGAGTAAGTCGCACGTGTATGCCGTCGCGAAGAGTACGGGCCGAGATGCTGACTGGCCGCTGTTGCAGTTCTTCAGAGTACGAAACGGCAACATCGTGGAGTTGCGGCCATTTCATTGGGACACCGCGAGCATGCTCCAGGCGCTCAAGTCTTAAGGCCTCCGAGAAGCACCAGAATGGAACGGCAGGAAAACATGCAGAACTGGCCGGCGAAGTTGCCGATGCCATGTGATGTTGATCGCCTGCTGCGCTGCGCGCGAGAGCTGATTACATCCACTACCAACACATCTCACTCACGCCCGACAAAGTCTACGTAGGTTTACTTAGACAAATGCCACAAGGAGAACAGCATGTCAACACAGACAAAGGTAGAACGCATGCAGGCACTACTCAATGATCCTCTCAACGTGGATCTCGTAGACAAACTCATCGCGAAGGATGCGACCTACGTTTCGCTCAACTTCGACAATCCCGAGCTGAAAGCGATCATGCCCTGGACTGGTACCGGTACCGGACCGCGGGCCGTGCTCGACACCTATCGGCAAGTTGGCCATTACTGGAAGAACGAAGGACTCAAGATCACGGACTTCATGGAGCCAGCGACAAGGTAGCGGTGTTCGGAACCTTCACCTACAGGTCCGTAACACTGGGCAAGGCCATTACATCTCCGTTCTGCATCTTCGCCAAATTCAACAATGAACAGGTCATCTATATGCAGTTCATGGAGGACACGTTTGGCACCGCTTCGACCTTCCGTTCAGGTGGAACATGGACGTTCCACAGTAATCCCGAAGGCAAGATCATCGAACTCTAAATCGCGCCGGCAATCATTTCGCTCCTGATGTCTGGAGACAAACCGCGACAAACCCCAGTTCCGCCCCAAATAAGGAGAAAAGCATGGCAAAGCAGCGAATCGATGTTCATACCCACCTGATCCCGCCCTTCTGGGCGGAAGAGCTGAAGTCTCACGGAGGTGATCCTTCAGGTTGGGGCGCGCCTGACTGGAGTCCGGAGCAGCTTCTCAAGTTCATGGATGACGAAGAGATCACAGTCTCGGTTCTCTCGTTGACCGCACCCGGCATCGAGGGTTGGGAAGGTGATCCGCGAATCGACATGGCGCGCCGTGTCAATGATTACGGTGCACAGTTGATGGACCAACGTCCTGAACGGTTCGGATACTTCAGCACGCTCGCACTTCCGGATGTTGACGCGGCTTTGTCGGAGATCGAGAGATCTCTGAATGTCCTTAACGTGGATGGTGTCACGCTGCACAGCAACTACGACGGAGTCTATTTGTCGGATCCGTGTTTCGATCCCGTCTGGCAGGAGCTCGAACGCCGTTCAGCGACTGTCTTCGTCCATCCAACCCGGCCGCCTCAGCTCCCTGTACTGCCGGGCGCGCCAAGCCCTATCGCAGACTATCCAGCCGACACCACCCGTTGCGCTCTGGACCTGGTTCTGAGGGGACATCGGAAGCGCTTCTCGTCCACCAAAGTCATCCTGTCTCATGGCGGCGGATATCTTCCTTTCGCTGCCACTCGGTTCGCAGAGCTTGGGGCTTCTCTGGCAAAGGATCGCACTCCCGAAGACATCATGGCGGATATCAAGAGCTTCTACTTTGACACGGCTCTGGTCGCGCCAAGCGGTATTCCCAGCCTGATCGGAACTGTTCCTGTGGGACAGATCGTCTTCGGCACGGACTATCCATACGCGTCCGAGAAAGTGAGTAAGATCTTCGACTCTAACCTCGACCATGCAACCATCCTGACTCCCGATCAGAGTCGGTGAAATCAACATGAGAGCAGCAGAGCTGATTCCGCGGCTCCAAAATGTCATCTCCATCAAACAATAGTGTGTTCGGCTGCTGGTAGTGCCCAGGTTAGAGCGGCATTCATTCCAATTTTCTGGTTCTTGGATGACCTTCACCGCTGCCGGCTCCGGTTTTCTCCTAAGCAGCGGAGCTAGCTTTAGTGGCTTGGACTTCAGCTTCCTGAAGGACGTCCTTCAAACGCAAACGGCGACGATACGAGCGCAGCGCAGGGTTCATGCATCGCTTCACATCGCGTGCATGCAGTGGGACCTCCATCCAATCGAACTCGCGGCGGTGCACCCTGCCCTCAAATGGTTGCAGGGACCTCGTTCAGCGCAACCCTGTTCCTGAAGCTGGCAGAGGATCTCGGCATATGCCAATGCGATGGAGAACGCTCAAGAATGGCTGGACTCTCGATTGGTGGTTGAACCTGAATGAAGAAGCCGGTTCAACGCTCAATTCGCTGCGCCTGCGGAAACCCCAAAGTTCTCGCGGTCGGGCGGTGTGCAACCTTTTACACGCTCAAATGGCAGGACGAAGAGTATTTTGGCGAGCTGCGTGAGGCCGTACTGAAGCGGGATGGCCACTGCTGCCGTGTGGGTGCAACCTGGGGGACGGAAGCGAAGCCTTGCTAATCATCATCGTGTTGCCGGCAAGTCAGAGCTGGATCTGACGATTACACTATGCTTGGCACATCACGCGATGGTGACCCGTACACTGGTTCTACTTGGGGACTGGCCAGAGCTGCTACGAATCCTTTGGAGTGAGCAGCACCCGCAAGCCCATGAACAAACGGCCCTAGCTTTCCATGTTCCTAATACTCCCGCCGAGCAACCCGAACTGCTGGAGCTTGGTCGCTCTGCAATCCTAGAACAATAGAGGGCGAGCACAGCGTTTCTCAGGACGAATCCTTGCGCGCCCAACTCACAGCGTAATACGAGAGGTGGTGGAGCGTTACGTGCAGCCCTGCACCTCCAAAGAGCACTTCCTCCGTTACGCAGGCAGGTACGTGCGCCGAACCTCACTCGCGCAATACCGCAACGACCTCACCCCAGAAGAGGTCAGCTTCCGAACCCAGGACCACAAGCCTCGACCGCTACAAACACGCCATAAGGCTTCTTTGGGCCTCTGTCACCCCGAACCCGAGGCCGGACATTTGGAGCGCTCCACGCGCAACTCGGCGAAGTACGACGTCAGAAGCCCAGTCGCAATAGGCTGGCGAGTTCGATTGAGCGAGATTCGGCAAGAACCCGCTCGTCGCGAATGGCGAGAAGATGAAATGGACCTCCCGAAGACCTGCCCTATCCGCAACTCTTCTAACGGCTCCTGCCTTCTCAGGAAAGTTGATTCTCCTTGAGCTGAATGTGGAGATCCAGGGATAGGGCAACTAAATTATCTTATTGACCTACAGCCAAGATAAAGCTAAGGTGAATCGCGCACCTCACATCAGCAGATTATGGACCTCCATTCTACGAGGTCGCTCCTCTGTTCGGGCCCTGTTCTGAGCTTCTCGCGATTGATGTCGCGTGAAAAGGGGATTCAATGAAGTCTTGGCTGCATTACTTGATGGGCGCTGCCTTGTGCATTCTTCTGCTTTATCCGACGGCAGGAAGTGCTACACCAATCGCGCTCGGCTACCTCTCCTTGGACTCCGGTGTTCTACCCGGACAGAACTCATTCGATCTTTACAACTTCACCAGTGGACTCTTGGCGCCTGGCCCAGATGCAGTGTCAGACGATTTGCTGTTCTCAGGCTCACTCTCGGTCAACGAAAGCGGAACTGTGTCAGTCTTCAACTTCAGCAATGTAGATGTTGATGGCGGAAGTTTCACGACAATTGGCTCCGCGCTTTCCTCTGCCGACATACTTTTTGCAACGCTTTCGTTGACTCTGAGCAAGTCAGCCGGAGTCGTTGTCTACAACGACAGCGGGAATCAGACGACAGTTAATCTGCAAGACGTTCCGTATACGACCTTGCCGGGTGAGCTGATTCCGTGCGATGGCAGCGGAAGCGCATGTAGCAATGCGACTCTTACAGTCGATGTCGCTCCGCCCGGTAGTCCCTCGCCCACTCCGGAGCCGTCGTCGATACTGTTGTTAGGAACTGGGCTGATAAGCTTAGCTTTCTGTCGTAGATTCCGATTGCGGCCAAGCTGACTCGATTCGTCGCCCTTCTCACGGTTGGCGAACTCCGTTATATCCCTACTCTCAAAATTGTTGAAGGAAGACGACCAGAGTCACGGCCCGGGACGCCCTCGCTAGCGCTCAACCGGAACTTTGTTCTCCTACACGAGCCCCCAACTAAGCTCACAAAAAATTATGTTCCTCACGAGCCTCAAGCAAGCGGTCCAAAAGAACCCGGCCAAGTAGACAAATCTTGGAATCCAAAAGGTCAAGGCATGTTGAGCCTACTCGCCAGACTCGCCCACGGGATAAGGGAAATTCTTCTGACAAGAAACGTGCTTGCGGCTGCGCTTTGCCTGAGCATTTCGGCCGCCGCCGCCCCGCATGCGGGGGCCCAGGTCACTTTGGCTTCGTCAGCGTCTCCATCCACTGCTCAGCCGAACATCCAGTTGGTCCGCGTCAGTATGTCGAAGACGCCGAGTGGGACCATCCTTGCCAGCGGCATCACCGTTTCGCTGGCGCCAGCAACCCCGGGCGCAGGGCCAAGTGCATCGATAACAGCATCCGGCTTTGCGCGCCTCGCCGGAACCGTTTCGTCGGTATCCTTCATCCTCCCATCCCCATTGACGGTCAGCACGCCGACAGCATACGCAATCAGTGTTGCCGGCTCGGTTCAGGGCGGAGCTACGTTTACAAGTTCTAACTCTTCCAGTATTACGATTGACCCGCCTGCTCAGATCAGTTTGTCTCCGTCAATCGGCCAGCAGGGTCAGAGCCAGACCGTAGGCATCACTGGAATTTACACAAACTTCGTTCAAGGCGGTACAACAGCCACTTTCGGCCCTAGCATCTCTGTTGGTGGCGCGGCTGCCGGTGCGGCTGGACCGATCACGGTAAATAGTCCAACCTCGGCCAGTGCGCAGATTTCGATCGCTGCAACTGCGGCTCCAGGCGCCACCCCGGTGCAGTTGACCACAGGGCCGGAGCAGCCGGCAAGTACGTTCACAATCTCTCCTGCGGCGGCGCAGCCGATCAGTCTCACGATTATGAAGAGTCACCAGGGGAACTTTACTCAGGGGCGGAAGGGAACCTATACTCTTGAAGTTTCAAATGCCGGCCCCGGAGCCACGAGTGGCACGGTCACCGTGGTCGATACGTTACCCGCCGGCTTGACTCTGGTTTCGATCACAGGCACCGGCTGGAGTTGTTCCGCAACCACCTGCACACGTTCTGACAGCTTGGCCTCTGGGGGCAGCTATCCGCCGATCACTCTTGTCGTCGCCGTCGCAGCGAGTGCGCCAGCCAGTGTTACCAACAATGCATCTGTATCGGGTGGTGGCACGGGAAGTAACCCTTCTAGTACTTCCGCAAGCGACCCTACGACGATCGTTCAGGTGCCTGCGTCCGTCACTACGACCAGCGGCACGCCGCAGAGCGCCACCACAAGCACCGCTTTTGTCTTACCGCTTCAAGTTACGGTCAAAGATGCGGGCAATAACCCGATCAGTGGCGTAATGGTCACATTCACCGCGCCTGCCACTGGAGCGAGCGGCAGCTTTGCGACTTCCAACACTGCTGTTACCAACGCAAGCGGTACTGCGACTTCGCACGTCTTTACCGCGAACGCAACGGCAGGGAGCTACAGTGTAACTGCGGCGGTTGCGGGTCTTAGCGGCACGGCCAGCTTCTCGCTGAGCAACACGGCTGGGACGGCTGCGTCGATCACCGCGACCGGTGGTACACCGCAGAGCGCCATCATCAATACTGCCTTTGGCTCGCCTCTGCAGGCGACGGTCAAGGATAGCGGCGGCAATCCTCTGAGCGGCGTGACAGTCACGTTCACTGCGCCTGCCACCGGAGCGAGCGGCAGCTTTGCGACTTCCAACACCGCTATTACGAACGCAAGCGGAATCGCAACCTCAACTGTGTTTACCGCGAACGGAACGGCAGGAAGCTATAGTGTGACCGCGGCTGTCGCTGGTCTTAGCGGCATGGCTAGCTTCTCGTTGAGCAACACGGTTGGGACGGCGGCGTCGATCACCGCGACCGGCGGCACGCCGCAGAGCGCCACCATCAACACTGCTTTCGGCTCACCTCTGCAGGCGACGGTCAAGGATAGCGGCGGCAATTCTCTGAGCGGAGTAACGGTGACGTTCACCGCGCCTGGAACCGGAGCGAGCGGCAGCTTTGCGACTTCCAACACCGCGGTTACGAATGCAAGCGGGATCGCAACCTCAACTGGGTTTACCGCGAACGGAACGGCAGGAAGCTACAGTGTGACTGCGGTGGTTTCGGGTCTTAGCGGCGCGGCCAGCTTTTCGTTGAGCAACACGGTTGGGACGGCTGCGTCGATCACCGCGACTGGCGGTACGCCGCAGAGCGCCACCATCAACAGCGCTTTCGGCTTACCGCTACAGGCGACAGTTAAGGATAGCGGCGGCAATCCTCTGAGCGGCGTAACGGTGACATTCACCGCGCCTGCCACCGGAGCGAGCGGCAGCTTTGCGACGTCCAACATCGCGATTACGAATGCAAGCGGGATCGCAACCTCAACTGTGTTTACCGCGAACGCAACGGCAGGGAGCTACAGTGTAACTGCGGCGGTTGCGGGTCTGATCGGCGGTGCCGGGTTCTCGCTGAGCAACACGGCTGGGACGGCTGCGTCAATCACCGGTACCGGTGGTACACCGCAGAGCGCCACCATCGACACTGCTTTCGGCTCGCCTCTGCAGGCGACCGTCAAGGATAGTGGCGGCAATCCTCTGAGCGGCGTAACGGTCACGTTCACCGCGCCTGGGACCGGAGCGAGCGGCAGCTTTGCGACTTCTAACACTGCTGTTACCAACGCAAGCGGTATTGCGACTTCGCACGTCTTTACCGCGAACGGAACGGCAGGAAGCTATAACGTGACGGCGGCTTTTGCGGGCCTGAGCGCCACGGCTAGCTTCTCGCTGAGCAACACGGCTGGGACGGCTTCGTCGATCACCGCTACCGGTGGCACTCCGCAGAGCGCCACCATCAACACTGCTTTCGGCTCACCGCTACAGGCGACTGTCAAGGATAGCGGCGGCAATCCTCTGAGCGGCGTAACGGTCACGTTCACCGCGCCCGGGACCGGAGCGGCCGGGAGCTTTGCGACGTCCAACACCGCCATTACGAATGCAAGCGGGATCGCAACCTCAAGTGTGTTTACGGCGAACGGAACGGCAGGAAGCTACAGTGTGACTGCGGCTGTCGCTGGTCTTAGCGGCACGGCTAGCTTCTCGTTGAGCAACACGGTTGGGACGGCTGCGTCGATCACCGCGACCGGCGGTACGCCGCAGAGCGCCACCATCAACACTGCTTTCGGCTCGGCTCTGCAGGCGACCGTCAAGGATAGTGGCGGCAATCCTCTGAGCGGCGTGACGGTCACGTTTACCTTGCCGGCTACGGGAGCCGGCGCCTCTTTCGCTAGCAGCAACACCGCCGTCACCAATGCAAGTGGTATCGCGACTTCTTCCACTCTGACCGCCAATGCGTCTGCGGGATCGTACAGCGTGATCGCAAGCGTAAGCGGAGTCGCCACAACCGCGTCATACTCGCTGACCAACAAAACGGGCGCGGCTACGAGCATTACCGCGACTGCAGGCACACCACAAAGCGCTCCCATCAACACGGCTTTCGGCGTGGCTCTTCAGGCCACGGTGCGCGACGTCGGCAACAATCCGGTCCAGGGGATCACCGTCACCTTCACCGCCCCCAACTCGGGAGCAAGCGGCAGCTTCGCGAGCAATGGAACAGCCATCACCAACGCAAGCGGCGTCGCCAGTGCGCCGGCCTTTACGGCAAATGGCACCTCGGGGCCCTATACGGTCGCTGCGACGGCTGCTGGCGTCACCGGCTCCACTAGCTTCTTACTCACCAACACGGTGGGCACCCCGACTTCCATCGCCGTCAGCTCCGGCTCTGGGCAAACCACTGTGATCCAGACCACTTTCGGCTCCACGCTCCAGGTGGTCGTCAAGGATGCCGGCCGTAATCCCGTTGCCGGCGTTACCGTGACCTTCACCGTTCCGGCCTCCGGAGCGAGCGCTACCTTCGGCAGTGGCAACACCGCCGTCACCAACGCCAGCGGCATAGCCACGTCTTCCGTCATCACTGCGAACAACACAGTTGGCAGCTACACAGTCAAAGCGAGTATCTCTGGCGTCAGCAGCACTGCGAGCTTCTCCCTGACAAACACGGTTGGTACCGTTTCCTCAATCACTGCCATTGCGGGTACACCGCAGTCCGCGGTGATTGACTCATCTTTCGCTTCGGCCCTGCAGGTCGCTGTGAAGGATGCGGGCGGCAACCCCGTCCCGGGAGTCACCGTCACCTTCGCGGCGTCGGCCTCGGATGCGAGTGCGTCCTTCGCGAACGGGAACACGGCCGTGACGAACGCGAGTGGACTCGCCACCAGCTCGGCGCTTACCGCAAACGCGACCGCCGGCTCTTATAACGTGACCGCCACCGTGGCTGGCGTGAGCGGAAGCGCTTCCTTCTCGCTATCGAACACCGTCGGGTCCGCGGCTTCCGTCTCCGCGACCGCCGGAACCCCGCAAAGCGCGACGATCAACACGGCCTTCTCCGCAGTCTTGCAGGCCACTGTTAAGGATGCCGGAGGCAATCCAGTCGGCGGGGTGACGGTCACCTTTGCGCTACCTAGTTCTGGTGCCAGTGCTACTATCGCCTCGGGCACAACGGCAGTGACCAATGCAAATGGCGTCGCCACCTCGTCCATTCTTACCGCAAACGCGATCGCCGGATCCTATACGGTCCGTGCCAGCGTAGTGGGCGTCAACACATCCACGTCCTTCTCGCTGACCAACACCACGGGCACTCCGGCGTCGATCGTGGCGACCGCCGGCACTTCACAAAGCACCACCATCAGCACCGCCTTTGCGACTGCCCTTCAGGCCACCGTCAAGGATGCGGGCGGCAACCCGATCAGCGGTGTTACCGTCACTTTTGCACTTCCTGGAAGCGGCGCCTCGGCTAGCTTCAGCAACGGCAACACCGCCATCTCGAACGCTAACGGCGTTGCCACGGCCTCTACACTCACAGCGAATTCTGTCAGTGGAGCCTACACGGTTACCGCCAGCGTCACCGGTCTCGCGAGCACGGCCACCTTCTCGCTCACCAACGCGGTTGGATCCCCGGCGTCCATCGCCACAGTTTTGGGTACGCCACAGAGCGCCCTTATCAACACTGCCTTCTCTTCCGCGCTCCAGGCGATCGTCAAGGATGCAGGCGGCAATCCCGTCTCAGGCGTTACGGTGAACTTTGCTCTTCCAGCCTCTGGAGCCACAGCCATCTTTAGCAATGGCAACACCGCCGTTACGAACACCAACGGTATCGCCACTTCAAGTACACTGACTGCCGACGCGACTGCCGGGTCGTATAACGTCACGGCGACAACCTCCGGCGTTGCATCTGCTGCCTACTACTCACTCACGAACAAAACTGGCGTTGCTGCCTCCGTCACGGTCTACTCTGGCTCCTTGCAGAGCGCACAGATCAGCACCGCGTTCGCGAATAGCCTCATAGCCCTTATTCGAGATAGTGGCGGAAACCCCGTCAGCGGCGTCTCTGTGACCTTCACCAGTCCCGGAGCAAGTGACGGTACCTTCACCGGAGCCTTGGTCAATTCGGCCGCGATGACGAACGCGAGCGGGCTCGCCACAGCGCCGAGCTTTACTGCCGGAATCACGGCAGCAAGCTACAACGTCACCGCCACCGTATCGGGCGTCAGCACATCCGCGCTCTTTGCCTTGACCAATACTCCCGGAGCCGCAAGTGCGATCACAGCGACTTCCGGCGCCGGCCAGAGCGCGACGATTCTGACTGCGTTTACCACCAATCTTCAGGCTACGGTGAGAGACGGCAGCGGAAATCCTGTGAGCGGAGCCAGTGTCACCTTCACCTCAGCCTCATCGAGCCAAGGCACCTTCGCTGGCGGCGTCCTCACATCCACTGCCTCCACCAACGCCAGCGGCGTTGCGACCGCAGCTGTCTTCACCGCGGGAACCTCAGCGGGTTCTTACAACGTAAGCGCTGCGGCGACTGGTGTGAGCGGAAGTACCACCTTCTATCTCACCAATACGCCCGGCCCGGCTAACAACATCATCGTCAACTCAGGCTCAGGTCAGAGCACCATCATCGGAACGGCGTTCTCGAGCCGCCTTCAGGCCCTCGTCAGCGACAGCCACAACAACGCCGTCAGTGGCGTGACCGTCACCTTTACGCCACCTAGCAGTGGACCTTCAGGTACATTATCGGGAAACGTCACAACCGCCACGACGGATGCAAACGGGTTTGCTACATCTGCCATCTTCACAGCCAACTCGACCGCAGGCGCTTACAGCGTTACAGCGACTGCCAGCGGCGTCACCGGGTCTGTCGGCTTCTCGCTCACCAACACCCCGGGCATCCCGGCAAGCATTGCCACGTACTCCTCAAGCAGTGAGAGCACACCCGTAGGCACAGCGTTCCTGTCCAAGCTGCAGGCCATCGTCCGCGACAGCGGCGGCAATGTGGTCAGCGGCGTCACCGTCACCTTCGCTCCTCCAACCAGCGGCGCGAGCGGCAGCTTCGCCGGGGGAGTGACGACTGCCACGACCAACACGAGCGGCATTGCGACTGCCGCCACGTTCACGGCAAACGCCACGCCTGGCTCGTACCAGGTCACGGCGTCTGTCGGCGGCGTCGCTTCACCGGCCGCATTCACGCTGACCAACACGCAGGGCATCATCACTTCGATCAGCCCAAACCAGGGTGTGCTCGGCCAGACGTTGAACGTGGTCGTCACCGGCTCCGCCAGCCACTTCACCCAGGGAACGACTACCGCGTACTTCGGTACCGGCATCACGGTCAACTCGGTCAACGTCACCAGCCAAACCGCTGCGACCGTGAACCTCACTATCAGTCCCACGACGATACTTGGATATCGCTCCATATCCCTCACCACGGGGAGTGAAGTCGCCACGGACAGCAATGCTTTCTACGTCGCCCAAGGCTCGGCTGCCATCGCTTCGATCAATCCCACGAGCGGCGCGCAGGGTACCCAGGCTAACGTTACCGTCACCGGCTCGCAGACCAACTTCCAGCAGGGTGTCTCCATGGCCAGCTTTGGCAATGACATCGGCATCAACTCCATCACCGTCACCGATCTCACTCACGCCACGGTGAATGTATCGATCGGGGCTAACGCCACGCTCGGCACCCAGACCATCACGCTGACCACCGGTGGTGAAGTCGCCTCGCTTGCCAATGCCTTCACCATCACCTCCGGCCAGTCCAAGATCACCGTCGTAAATCCGAGCACAGGCCACCAGGGCGACACCGGCGACTCCATCATCCTCACCGGCCAGTCCAGCCACTTTGTCCAGGGCACCACGACTGCAAGCTTCGGCTCCGGTGTCACCGTCAGCTCGCTCATGGTCAACAGTCCAACCTCCGCGACGGCCGTCATCTCCATTGACTCCGCCGCCGCCACCGGGAATCGCACCGTCACGCTGACCACCGGATCCGAGACCGCCAGCAGCGCAACCAACGGCTTCGTCGTCGCTGCGGGCGTGCCCACCGCCACCGCCAATCCCAACTTCGGCATCCAGGGCGCGAACCCCACTCTTGTCATCAACGGTAGCTTCACCAGCTTCGTGCAGGGCGTCACCACCGTTAGCTTCAATGACAACAACATCATGACGGGCGCCGTCACGGTCAACGGGCCCACCCAGCTCTCCGTGCCCGTTCAGATCGGGACGAATGCAAACGTCGGCACAGACACCATCACCATCAATACCAATGGCAATCTGGTGTATGCCAGCTTCAACGTCGTCGCTGGAATGCCCAACGTCACACTAATCAATCCCAACGTCGGCGTGCCTAACTCCACCGTCAGCGTGCATATTACCGGCAACTTCACGCATTGGATCAATGGCAGCACCAAGGTCAGCTTCGGTGATGGCATCGCCGTGGGCGGAGGCGTCGCCGGCCAGGCCGGACCGGTCGTCGTCAATAACAGCGGGGACACAACAGCGAGCATCGCCATCGGCTCCTCCGCTGCGCTCGGCCCACGCACGGTCACGGTCACCACCGGCTCTGAGGTGGAGTCGGTAAGCTCCGGATTCTCGGTTCAGACCTGCTCCACAACCGCACCAACGATTCTGGCCATAAGTCCCGCAAATACCTACACCGACGTGTCTGTTAATTCGATCGTGCAGGTCGAGTTCACGGCACCTATCGATCGCACAACCGTCAACGCCAGCAATTTCTATCTCTATGACTCCGTGACAGGATTGAACATCACGGGTACCATCTCGATCGACGCCTCCGGCCGCATCATTACGCTTACGCCAAGCGTTCTGCTTCCCGTTGGGCGGCGGTTCTACATCGTGCTCTATCCCCAGAATGGAACGAACTTCATTGCGGACACCTGCGGCAACCAGATTGCCTATAACTATTACGATTACTACTTCACTACAACCTTCTCCACCCAGACGACGGGCCCAAGCCTCCTCGCCAACAGCCCGCTCCAAGGCGATGTCGTTCCGGAAAACGTCAACGTTGTCCTCCAGTTCAGCGAGCCCATCAATCCCATCACCCAGCCTGCGGGAATCGTAGTCTCCACAGGCGGAGTAGCAGTCGCCGGTACCTATACTCCCTCACCGGATTACACCCAGGTCACCTTCGTCCCCGGGGCACCGCTCTCAGCAAACACCACCTACACGGTCACGACCACGAGCGCTCTGCAGGATGGTGCCGCCAACGCACTCGTCAACCCCGGCAGCTTCACCTTCACCACAAACAATGCGACTGACTCCAACAGTGGCAGTATCCTCAACACCGATCCGTACTACAGCGAGACCAACGTCCAGACCGGCATCCATCCGACCGTTTACTTCAGCAAAGTAATCGATCCGATTACCGTCACCTCAAGCAACTTCTATCTCACTAATGCTGTGACCGCCCGGCGTGTTCCTGCCACGGTGTCCGTATCGAGCGACCGTCTCAGTGAAGTCTTGACTCCTCTCATAGCTCTCCAACCCAATACGGAATACTACTTCTACACGGGGAACGTTTACGATCTCACCGGCAACGTTATCTACGACCAAGCGATCTACTTCTACACCGGTAGCGGACCTTCCACCACCGCGGCTACCATCACGACGATCAGCCCAAGCAAAGGAACAACGGGCGTTCCAGTCAACACTCATCTTGTGGCGACTGCCAGCGCACCGCTCGACGGCGGATCCGTCACAAACGCCACGATCACTCTTAAGGCTGGCAACACCGTCATCTCCGGCACAACCACGATCGATACGAGCGTCTATCAGACTCTTACTTTTGTTCCCAGCTCAGATCTCTCGCCGTCGACCACGTACACCGCAACCATCTCGGGGTTGCTGGATGCGAACGAACTCGCCGTCGCAACTGTCACCACGAGCTTCACCACGTCCTCCAGCACCGCCGACCAGACCAACTTCAACTTTGTCTCTTCCACACCAGCTGACGGCGACACCAACGTCGCCAACAACGCCACCATTACCCTCACCTTCTCCGCGGCCGTCGATCCCACCAGCATCAGCAATATCTTGATTCGCGATGCTTCCAACAGCTATCAGGAGATCTCCGGCACATTTGCGGTCAGCCCCGGCAATCCCGCACAGGTTATCTTCACTCCCACCACTCTCTACCCGGCCAACGCGTCCATTAACATCTATACGAACGGCTATATCTTTGACCTGGCCGGCAACACGGCCTACGCAAACATTACCTTCACCGTAACCGGTACAGCAGACACGACAGCGCTCAAGGTCATCAGCGTTAGCCCCGCGAACGGAACGACTGGAGTAGGGCGGAACCCCAGCATCGTTCTTACCTTCAATAAGTCCGTGGACCGTAGCACCATCAACAGCAACACCAACGCCCTGCAACTCTTCGCCGGCGATACGAACATCGGCCTGTACAACGTAACCTACTCCGCCGACGGACGTTCTATCACCTTCAACCCCTACTACTACTATTACAACGCGCTGCCACCGAACTCGGTCATCAACGTCAACGCCACTTCCCTCATCAAAGATCTCTCCGGCAACCCCCTCGTCAACTTCACCAGCCAGTTCACCACCGCCTCTGATATTCCCACCAGCGGTCCCTCCGTGGTTCAGATGATTCCCGCCAACGGCTCATCGGACGTGCTCCAGAACACACCCATCACCCTGTACCTCAACGGCTCGCCCCTGAACCCGGCCAGCGTCACCAGCAACACCTTCCACGTCTCGCAGAACGGCACACTCATCCAGGGCACTATCGCTGTATCGAGCGGTGATCAAAGCATCCTCTTCACTCCTGCATCCTCCTTCGCTTATGGTGCTCTGGTCCAGGTCTTCCTCGATCCTTCCGCGAGCGATATTTACGGCAATCCTCTCTCTTCCGGCTACAGCGGTCAGTTCACGATCCAAGGGAATCCGTCGACCGTTGCACCGGTGATGATCGGCAGCAGCCCCCTCGCCAACGCCACCAATGTTCCCTTGAACGTTCTCCCGCAGATGAAGTTCGACCAGCCGCTCCTCGCCTCTTCAGTCGATAACACCAGCGTCTTCCTCTTCAGCAACTGCACCGGCCAGACTGTCCCCGGCACCGCCGCAGTGATAGGCGATGGCTCCGTCATCCAGTTCACTCCGTCCGGCACTCTGACCGCTACCTGCAACGCCCCTGCGAACACGTACTATCTCCAGATCAACAATCAGACCAAGCAGGTCACGAACCGCGACGGCGTCGCCGTCAGCAGCAACCCCTACTTCTACTTCACCGTGGGCCCGGCGGCGGTAAATACCGCCCCCACCGTTGTCTCCATCGCTCCGCCTGCATCCGCGCAGAACGTCGGCATCAACGCTGTCCTCTACCTCCAGTTCAGCGAGATCATCGATCCGTTCTCGATCAGCTCGGCCACCGTGAAGATCGCAGCCTCCGGTCAGACCGGCGTGCCTGAGACCTACTCCCTCGACTCCACCGGCACCCTGGCTATCATTCAGCCCGAGATACCGCTTCCGGCCAACACGCAGCTGACCGTGACCGTGAGTGGTGTCACGGATACTGCCGGCAACGCAGTCACGCCGTACACCAGCACCTTCACCACTGGGTCACTGGCGACGACCTCCACACCGGCAATCATCAACGAGAGCATCCCTTACAACACGACCAACGTACCTACCAACGCGGTCGTCACCGTACAGTTCGATCAGCCCATGGCCGCGAACTCGTTTACGTCGTCCAGCTTCTATCTCAACGACAGTCTCACCGGTCTGAACGTTCCCGCCACCATTGCTCTTGGCGCGGACGGCACGACAGCGTCACTTACCCCAACTGCCCCGCTTAGCGTCAACCGCCAGTATTACTATGCGATCAATGGCGTCCGCGGGATCTCCGGCAACAACGCCAGCTCTACCAGCTTCTACTTCACCACGGAGTCTGTACAGAGTTCCGTGCTTCCTCTTGTCTTGACCGTCAACCCCGCCAACAACCTGACCAACGTTCCCACCAATGTCATCGTTCAACTGCAGTTCAACGAGCCTATTGCGCCAGACACGGTAAGCCAGGTCTCCATCAACCTCAACGGAAGCGCCATCCCCGTTACCCGCACCTTTGACTCCACCAACACCATCCTTACCCTCACGCCTTCCGGTGTGCTTCAGGCGAACACCGTCTATACCATCACGGCGTCCCACGTCGTTGACTACGCCGGCCACACCCAATCCACTGCCTTCTCCTCGACCTTCACCACCGGCGCAACGGCAGACGTCGTCTACACCTACACGCTCTCGTCAACTATCCCCAACTCCGGGGATACTAACGTTGCGACCAACGTCCACCCCACCGTCTTCTTCGCCAATCGCATTAATCCAATCTCGCTCCCGGTAGGCAGCTTCTTTATCCGCGATTCCGCTACCGGCGCCACCATCCCCAGCACCTTCACCGTCGCCGCCAACCAGCTCAGCGCCACCCTCACCCCGCAAAATCCGCTCCAGCCGGATACCCTGTACTCCTTTTACTTCCCCACCACCACGGACATCACCGGCAACCCCATCTACGGCACCAGCTTCAGCTTCACCACCGGAACCGCCTCCACTACTACCGGAGCTACCGTCACCAGCATCAGTCCGCCGAACGGGCAAACTGCGGTGCCGCTCAACGCGACCATCATCGCCGTCCTCAGTCAGCCGATCACGCAGGCTACCTTACCCGCCTCGCCAATCACCGTCACTGCTGGATCCACAGTCGTTCCCGGTACAACCACGCTCGCCGGCGATCAGGTCACCCTAACCTTCACTCCGACCCCCGCTCTCGCCGCGGGCACCACCTACTCCGTCTCCGTCGGTGGCTTCCAGGATCAGAACGGCAACACCGTCCAGACCTTCACCAGCACCTTCAAGACCGGCTCCGCGGCTGAGGCGGGCGGAAGCTTCTCCGTCCTCAGTATCACCCCGGGTGATGGCACCACCATCTCGAAAAACACCACGCCCATCGTGCTCACCTTCAGTGACGCCATCGACCCCGCCACCATCTCCAGCGTGCTCGTCCGCGATCAGAACGATGGCTATGCCGAAGTCGCTGGTACATGGTCTGTGAATGGAACGGTCGCCACCTTCACTCCGCTCTCGCCGTACCCAGCCAATCACAGCATCAACGTCTATACCAATGGCTACGTCTACGATCTTGCCGGCGAGACCGCATACTCCTACACCACCTTTACCGCCGCCAATACGGCAGACACTACAGCGCCCAAGGTGACCTCCGTCACGCCCGCCAATGGAGCCGCCTCGGTGGGCAACAATCCACCTATCGTCCTTACCTTCTCCAAATCGATCAATCCTTCTACCGTCACCACCAGCACTGTCTCCGTCTTCGCCGGCGATAAGTCCATCAGCAACTCCATCACAAACTCCGGCGATGGCCGCACCTTCAGCATCAACACCTACGGCACCTTGCCGCCCACCACGGAGATCACCGTCTCTGCCTCTGCCGGGGTGCAGGATCTCTCCGGCAACGCTCTCACCCCGTTCCAGAGCCAGTTCACGACCGGCGCCGCCCCCATTCCCGGCTCTCAGGCGCCGACCGTCGTCAGTCAGATCCCAGGCAGTGGCGCAACGGATATCTCACAGTCCACGGTGGTCACTCTGTACACAGCCGGCACCCCCATTGACAGTTCCACGCTCAACTCCAACTCCTTCCAGCTCTCCGCAAACGGCCAGCTCGTCTCCGGCTCCATCGCTCTCAGCGGCAACGGCCACGCCATCGAGTTCACCCCCAGCGCACCACTGCCGTACGGCGCACTTATTCAAGTCTTCCTCAATACGCTCGTCATGGATACGAGCGGCTATCCGCTCAGCTCCGCCTATAGCGGTCAGTTCACCATCCAGGGCAATCCCGCATCGGCAGACGCGCAGATGACGGGCAGCAACCCGGTTGCCTCCAGCAGCAACGTAGCTCTGAACGTCATCCCTCAGATCCAGTTCGATCAGAAACTGCTCAGCTCCAGCCTCAACGCGAGCTCGGTCTACCTCTACGACTATTGCGCGGGGCAAAGCATCGCCGGAACCATATCCCTTGGTGGGAATGGAACCAACGTACAGTTCAAACCCGCTGCCGATCTCACCACGGATTGCCCATACTTCTACTTCTACATCAACGGAGGCGCCGGAGGCGTCACCGACGTCGATGGCGTCCCTGTTTCCTCCGCTTCCATCTACTTCTACACCAGCAGTTCCGACGACACCACCCATCCCACCGTCACTGCCATCGGCCCGCCCTCTGGAACCAAGAACGTCGGCATCAACGCAGAGATCTTTGTCCAGTTCTCGAAACCGATCAACCCCTTGACCGCGACCGCCTCGACCATCGCCATCACCGCGGGAAGCCAGACTATCGTGCCCGCAAGCATCAGCTTCAACAGCACTAACTCTACCGTCACAGTCGTTCCCTCAGCCCCGCTTCCCGCGAGTACAACCCTTACGGTCAAAGTGAGCGGCGTCACAGATCCTGAGGGCAACACCGTCACAGCCAAGACCAGCACCTTCACCACCGGCACCAGCCCGGACACCACCTCGGCCAGCGTTGTCGCCACCAGCATAGTTTACGGGGATACGATACCAGTCAATACCACAGCATTCAGCGTCACGTACAATGAACCACTCGATCCGACTTCAGTCAACTCCATCACGCTCGACTTGTATGACTACTCAACCGGTGGCCCCATCGCTGGAGGTACTGTCACGGCAAGCTCTGACATGATGACTCTAATCCTGAACATACCCGCGAATCAGCTCGTCGCCGGCAACCAATACGCTCTACAGTCAAACGGGACCCAGGATCTGGCCGGCAACACTTCGCAAGGAACGTTTGTCTACTTCACCGCCGGTACAACCAGCGATACCACCGCGCCAACCGTCATTGAAGTCAACCCGCTGCCGAAGCTCACGAACGTTCCCACCAACAGCCTGCCCCAAATTGAGTTCAGCAAGGAGATCTCAGCCGTCTCCGCCCAAACCGGCATCGAGCTCCTGCAGGGAACAATCGTCGTCCCCGCCACTATCACGCTGTCCGAGGGCGACACCGTAGCCACCATCACGCCCAACGATCCACTCGCTGAAAACACCAAGTACACCCTCTCAGCCAGCGGCGTGCAGGACATCCAGGGAACCGCACTTGCCACCGCGTACACCTCCACCTTCACCACCTCGTCCACCGGCATCAGCCTGAGTCAACCTAGCCTCCTCAGCGTCACGCCCGCTGACGGTACCATCAACGTTTCCGCGAACGTCACTCCCAAGCTTGTCTTCAGCGCGGCCATGGATCCGATCACCTTCGACGCTAGCCTGGGCTACTTCCTGTTGCGGACCGATGCCAACGATGTCGCCGTCCCCGCGACCCTCAGCTTCTCCGCCGACGGCAAAACCCTCACCGTAACGCCGGCATCTCCTCTCACCTCCGGCACCACCTACGACATCTACGTGTACTTTTATTACCTGACCGATGTAGCAGGCAACACCCTGAACTACATAGGTTTCTCCTCCGGGTATTACTCCACCTTCACCGTGCAGTAGTAGTAGCCACAAGGATGAGCACGATGATCCGTGTCGATGGTGGCCCGTCTTGCGCACCAAAGTTGCATAGCAAATTGCTCCGATCAAATTCGGGATCTCATAACCTCAACGATGAAGAAAGCTGGCCCGAGCGTGAGGGAGTCGCTGCCACTTCGGTTAGTCCTTGATTCTTTCTAAAATGACCGAGCGCAAGGACTGCAAATAGGCCGTTTGTGCACCAAAGCGAGCAAAGTCCTTTGACGATTGGTGGTCAGGCTTCGTCTGACCAGATCATTAGCCCTGAGCGATAACGGATCGTATTAGCACACGCGCAGCAGAAGCAGGGGGATGTCAGGGCGCAGAGCTTTCCGGCTTGCCAACCAGCCGCGTGGCACGCAGCGCTATCAAGCGACTACGGCGTGAAGATGCACTGACGCAGGCGATCATCCATCTTGCCAGCCAGTATGTTCGTTATGGGATATTGCCGGATCACGGCAATGCTCAGAACCTCGGCAAATTGGGCGGTAAACGCGACACGCTCTACTTCAACGCCCTTCACGGAGGAGCTCTTCACTTGGGATAATGACCTCGAAGGCGACATTGATCGCGCGCATCGGATCAATAAGGTTCAGATACTTTGACGGTCTTGAAGATTTGGAGATGGACACCCAACTCAAGGACTTCCTTGACCCTTACTGCGACTAAATTTCGCGTCCTCCAAGATCGCCTCGGTGTTCAGCCGGAACCCACGGCTCCCACCGGCAAGGAAGCCAGTGATGCATTCATAGACAACGGCAAGATCTCACGAAGTGAGGAGCAGCTCTTCAAGTGATGTTTCTTTCTGGCCATGCTGCGTGCGACGCTTGACCGGGAGGAGAACGACGAAGAAGCCACCTATGCATGGGTAAAGTACGTCTACATCGACGATCCCGTCTCTTCGCTCGACGAGCACAACGCCACAGCGCTAGCGAACCGACTCGCCGCAAGGCTGCGAGACAGCGAAGGCAAGTTCAAGACAGTCATCTCGACACATCATGCGCTCTTCTTCCATGTTCTCCCAATGAGTTTGGAAGACGGGATGAGAACTTATGGAGATGGTACTAAGCAAGAACAGAAAGATCCAGCAAGACTCCCTGAAGCATGAGGACAAGGACACCCCCTACGTTCGCAGAATATTGAAGTGGTAGCTGTACAGATGCCCGGTCTGGATTGCGTTGTGCAGCTCTTCCAATAAAGAACATGCTGAAAGGCTCAACCGTGCGGATATAGGTGCGAATGGTCGACTGGGCGTAGTTGCGGCGCTCCAGCTCCTCGAGCATGATCTGACGTAGTTGGGTCACAGAGAACCTCCTTCTCTGCGACACACGCTAACTCAACGCCACAACCTTCAACTCAGCCACACGCGAACGCGTCCGCCGCACAGCGGCTTCGTTCAAGTCGGCTTGGTGTTTACCTATGCCGATCTTCGATGGCGAGTACAGGCCGATGCTTTCGTTGATCTTAGTTTGAGTCCCCGCAACATAGATTCTGCGAAAATCCGGGTAGCATGCGCACTTAGACTCAACGTTGGTGGGAGTTGAGGCGGTCGAGGGTTTGTTTCAGAGCATCCAGTTTCTGGCCGGCTTCAGAGAGTTTGCCGGCGGCAGTCAGGCGCTGGTAGTCGGAGAAGTCCTGGCTGGCTTGCTGAATGAGGGTGGTGGTGTCTTGTTGGCTGGTAAGGCGTGCTGCGGGAGCGGAGACTGATGGTTGGACTGGAGTTGTTGCGGCGGCGTTCTCAATCGTGGTCAGGCTGCTGGGCTGGTCGGCGAAGAGGCTGGTCAGGGCCGATTGGAAGGTCGGGCCATAGGCCAGCCGGTCCTGAAGGGCCAAGACGACCAGGCGGAGCTCGGGCATGGGGGATTGCTGCGCCTGCAGGTAGATGGGCTCGGCGTAGAGGAGAGCTCGACCGGTGGGGATGACGAGGAGGCTGCCGCGAAGCACGTGGGAGCCCTGCTGGTTCCAGAGGGTCAGCTGGCCGGAGAGCTGGGCGTTCTGGTCGATGCGGGCTTCGATCTGCTGGGGGCCATCAACCAGGCGTGTCTTGGGGAAGTCGTAGACCACCGTCTCCCCGTAGTGGGGCGCGTCGGAACGTGCGGCGATCCAGCCGATGAGGTTGTTGCGGTTGGCCGGCGTAAAGGGGAGGACCTCTACGAACTCTTCCTTGTTGGGTTCGGTAGAAGCGTTGGCGCCTTGCTGCGGGAGCTTCATGAGGACGAAATTGGGCTTCATGGGCGTGACGTTCTGCTGGCCGCTGTCGTCCGATGTGGACTCGGTGGCAACAGTCCAGAGGTCCTCGCGGTTGAAGAAGACCTCCGGGTTGGTCATGTGGTAAAGGCCGTAAAGCTGGGCCTGAATCTTGAGGAGGGCTTCAGGGTAACGGACGTGGGCGCGGAGGTCGGTGGGCATCTCCGACACGGGACGGAAGAGCGATGGGAAGATGTGCTGCCAAGCAGCGAGGATGGGGTCCGACGGGTCGAAGACATAGAAGGTGGTGGTGCCGTTGTAGGCGTCGACGACAACCTTGACGGAGTTGCGGATGTAGTTGATCTGGCTGTCAGACGTGCCGGCGTGGGTGCTGTCAGGGTAGGAGTCAGAGGAGGTGAAGGCGTCAAGAATCCAGGAGAGGCGGCCGTCGGCTCCGACGACGATGTAGGGATCGGGGTCAAGGGTGAGGAAGGGGGCAAGGCGGGCGACGCGGTCGCGGATGTTGCGGTGCATGAGCAGACGGGACGAGCCCGAGATGTCGTCCGAGAAGGGCATCTTGCCGAGGTCGTTGCGGTCGTAGGCAAGGGCTATGCGGCGAGGGAGCGAGCCGAGGAGGATACCGCCGGTTCCCTGGTAACTGGTGAGATTGTTGGACTGGCCCTGGGGGTAGTCGAACTCCTGCTGCCGGGTTTTGACGTAGACGTCAGTATCGGAGAGCTCGCCGAAGTAGATTTGAGGGCGAGTGACATAAAGGCCCGTAACGTTGGACTGGACGGGCATGTTGGAGAGCAGGAGGTTGGGAAGGCCCTCGCTGGTGAAACCGTTGACGGGGTTCATCGTGATCCCGTAGCCGTGGGTGTAGATAAGGCGCTCGTTGATCCAGTTGCGAGAGGATACGGGGAGCTTCTCTACGTTGAGCTCGCGGACGGCCAGCATAACCTCGCGCAAGGTGCCGTTGATGGGGTAGCGGTCGATATCGATATCGGGGAAGTCGTAGTACGTGCGGATCTCCTGCACCTGGCGGAGGGTGTCCTGAAGCGCGTGCCAGTCCCACAGGCGAATGTTCTGCAAAGTCGGCTGGTTCGCGGCAGGATCGGCGGCGGCGACAGTGGTCTCCGCGGGGAACTCCTGCTGCGAGAAGCGGTCGAGCCCGTAGGCTTGCCGGGTGAGCTGGATGTTGTGAGTGATGAAGGGCTGCTCGCGGACAAGCTCGTTAGGTTTGACGATGAAGTTGGCGGTATAGGACGAGACCAGACCTACGGCAATGTAACAAATGGCCGCGGGAGCGACGGAGAAGGCGATGCGGCGCCCGGTGGACCGGCCAAAGAAGTTGGCGGCCGCGATGCCGGCGCCAAGGAGAAGCGCAAGGGCAATCAGGAGCTGGCCGGGGATGGTGATGTGGGCGTCGGTGTAGGTGGCGCCGTCGAAGATGGTGTGGTGGTCCAGCAGGGTGGTGTAGCGGGAGACGAAGGTGTTCAAGGCTAGTAAGGCCAAGAGGAAAGCCACGGTGAGAGAGAAGCCCCGCCAGTGACTAGGGCCATAGCGGAGATCCTGTTTATTGAGGGCGCGAGCACCACTCGTCAGGATTAGGAAGAGTATGGCTACGCCAACGATCGCAAGTGACAAGACCAGGAGCCAGTTTTCGACGATCTGGAGAGCAGGCAAGGTGAAGAGGAAGAAGTTGAGGGAACGGCCGAAGATCGGGTCCGCGGGCGAGCCGGCGGCCGCGTGTGGAGCGTACCAGAAGAGAGCGAGCGTGGGCCACTCGGCCAGCATCGTGAGGCCGGTGATGAGGGAGACGGCGCCGGCGACCAGGAAACTGATGATGCGCAGGACGGGGGCAACGGAGAGACGAACGAGGCGGCCGCCGATGACGAGGTCGTGCGCAGTGGGCAAGTCGGCGGCGTGGGTGCGGCGGATAACCGCGAAGGCGGCGTACAGCAGGCCGAAAGTGAGGACGGTGAACAGCAGGAAGTCCCCGACCTGTAGCCCGAGAGTGCGCGTGAACACCTGCCCGAAACCAAGAGAGCGAAACCAAAGGAGGTCGACCCAAGTAGAGAGCAGGATGCGGGTTCCCACGAACAGAACAAAGAGGAGAGTGAAAGCGAAGAGAATCGTGCGGCCACCGAAGAAGTTGACGGGGCGATGGTCAGATTCAATGTAGTCCGGCATGTTAGCGCTCCGCACGTGTCGAAAGACACGGTCAGAGCGATTGTACGGGCGGGCTGAAGATGTTGCGTGGATGCGTGCTGTGCGCTCGAGTGGGGCTGCTTGCACAGCAAGTCAAATTGAGGTCCACCGCGGGGCAGTTGAGCGCGCCCTATGTGTTTCGCGAGGGTGGACGCTGGGGCGCTGGCGAGAATATCATCCGGGAACTATTCGACCCGGTGAGCGCATTGGCGAATTGACAAGATCCAGAGTGACCCGCTTTCTAGAAGCGGGGTGCAACGTCGGCCGCCTGCAGATAAAGGGAATGGTCAAGCTTCAGTAAAGCCGAAGCGCAATCTCTGTCGAGTTCAGGATAGAAACGAAAGCCCTCGGCACCGCGTCACCCTCTGTCATGGGAACCGCCTGCAGGCAGGGATACTACAGAGACTAATTCTAGATGTGATACGACCGTGCATCAGGATGATTTGTATAAGATGGCTGAAATGACGCTTATTTTGCAGAGGTGCTACATGATCTGGTGCCGTTGTGCCGTTTTCGCTGTGTCTCTCTGCCTAACCTTCACGACCTCTGTTGGACCGAGAGTCTTTGCCCAAAGCACGCCGGAGATGCACTGGCGCATGATCGGCCCCTTCCGCGGAGGACGTACGCGCGCCGCAACTGGCGTTTCCGGCGAACCGAATGTCTTCTATGTCGGGCAGGTGGATGGCGGCGTGTGGAAGTCGAATGACTATGGACGCACCTGGGAACCAATCTTCGATGGGCAGCCGTCGCAGTCGATCGGTGCGATCGCGGTTGCACCATCGAATTCGAGCATCGTCTACGTTGGGAGCGGCGAGGGGCTGCACCGGCCGGACCTGTCCGTGGGGGACGGCATCTACCGGTCGGCAGATGCGGGTAAGACGTGGGAGCATCTGGGTTTGCGTGACGGACAGCAGATTCCCGCCCTTGCCGTTGACCCGCGCGACCCGAACCGCGTATATGCCGCAGTTTTGGGCCATCCGTATGGCCCCAACGAGGAGCGCGGCATCTTCCGCTCGACCGACGGCGGCGCGAACTGGAAAAAGGTTCTCTATAAGAACGCCAAGACCGGCGGCGATGATGTCGTGCTCGATTCGATCAATCCAAACATCGTCTATGCATCGCTGTGGGAGTCACGACTTGGACCATGGGAAGATGGCAATCAGTACGAGGGCGTGCATGGCGGTCTCTTCAAATCGACCGATGGCGGGGGTACCTGGAAGCCGCTGACGAAGGGTCTCCCGGACAACCTGGTACAAGTACATATCGCGGTCTCAGCTAGCGAAGAGAACCGCCTGTATGCGACGATTGCGACGATGAACCAAGGCGGATATGCGTCTGCTGCTGGTCTCGGCGTTTATCGGTCCGACGATGCAGGTGAGAGTTGGTATAAGGTGACGGACGATCCGCGGCCGGCAATGAAGATCGGCGGCGGCGACCTGCCAGAGCCTGCAGTCGATCCGAAGAATCCGGACGTGGTCTACAGCGCCAGCATCGTGACTGAGCGTTCGCTTGATGGCGGCCACACCTGGATGAGCCTGCGCGGAGCGCCGGGCGGCGACGACTATCAGGCCCTCTGGATCAACCCGATGCATCCAGAGATCATCCTCCTGGTCAGCGACCAGGGTGCGCTGGTGAGCGTGAACCGTGGCGAGAGCTGGAGCTCATGGTACAACCAGCCTACGGCGCAGCTTTATCACGTCGCCGTGACGAATACGTTCCCTTATCAGGTGTGCGCCGGCCAGCAGGAGAGCGGCTCGGTCTGCACCTCGAGCAGGAGCAACGACGGCTCCATCACCTTCCGCGACTGGCACCCGGTCGGGGTGATCGAATACGGCTATGTTGCGCCCGACCCGCTGCATCCGGAGATCATTTATGGAGCGGGTCGCACCGAGGTTTCTAAGTACAACATGGTGACAGGGCAGGTGCAGAATGTGACGCCATTGCCTACTCGTGACCCGGAGATCCGCGCCGACCGCACGGAGCCGATCATGTTCTCGCCGGTGGACGCGCATCTGCTGTTTACCGCGACCAGCGTGTTGTTCGAGACCCGGAATTACGGCAACACCTGGCAGAAGATCAGCCCGGATCTAAGCCGGGAGCACTCCGGCCAGCCTGCGTCGCTGCCAACGTTGCCGGAGAAGGACCAATCCAAGCGCAGAGGAGCGATCTATGCGCTTGCACCGTCGTTCAAGTCGATCGACGTCTTGTGGGCCGGAACCGACGATGGGCTGGTCTGGAAGACAAGCGACCACGGCGCACATTGGAAGAACATTACGCCGCCAGCGATGACGCCGTGGAGCAAAGTAACGCAAATATCGGCGTCGCATTTCGACGACACAACCGCATTTGTGTCAGTGAGCCGGCTGCGTGTTGACGACCTTCACCCCTACCTCTATCGCACCCATGACGGCGGGTCTACGTGGCAGTCGATCGCGGCGGGGCTGCCGGATGGCTCACCGGTGAACACGGTGCGCGAAGATCCTGTTCGCAAAGGCCTTCTGTTTGCCGGAACCGAGACAGCGGTATGGTATTCGATCGACGACGGCGACCACTGGCAGCCGCTGCAGCTCAACCTGCCGCATACGTCGATGCGCGATCTGTGGGTGAATGGCAACGACTTGATCGTCGCGACGCATGGCAGGTCGTTCTGGATTCTGGATGACATCTCGCCGCTGCGGCAGCTTGCTGGTATGGATCGGGATGCGGTGACTCTTTTTAAGCCGGGCGCGGCATACCGCGTGCGGCGCAGCACGAACTCGGATACGCCGCTACCAATGGATGAGCCGCAGGGCGAGAACCCTCCGGATGGGGCAGTCATCGACTACTCGCTGCCCGCGTCATTCACCGGAACGGTCACTCTTGAGATCCTAGATGGCGGCGGGAAGCTGGTGCGCAAGTATGCGAGCACCGATGCGCCATACGCGAGTCCGGAAGAACTGGCGAAGCAGCTCATTCCGCTTTACTGGCTGAAGGTGCCGCAGACGCTGCCTGCCTCGGCAGGTATGCATCGTTGGGTCTGGGATCTGCGATCGACCACGCCAACAGCGACGCGTTACGCGTACCCCATCTCTGCGGTGCCACACAGGACGCCACGGACACCGCAGGGAACGCTTGCGTTGCCTGGCACATACACTGTCCGGCTGACTGCCGGGGGCAAGGTACTTACGGCGCCGCTCGTCATCAAGATGGACCCGCGCGCGAAGGCTACGCCAGCGGACCTGATGGCGCTTCAGACGGCCGAATCGAAGCTGGCAGCGTTGACCTCGTCGAGCGCCGAAGCCGCGCTTGAGGCGCACTCCCTACGTGAGCAGATTGCGAAGCTCACAAAGGATGCACCCGCTACCCTAAAGGTTTCGCTTATTCAGTCAGACAGGGAGCTTGCGGCGTTGCTGGCTGGCAAGGAGAAGACCGCAACGAGCGAAGAAGTGCCCGGACTCGATGATGTTTCAAGCGAGGATGTTGGGCTCTATGCCCAAGTTGGGCAGGTGGATGCAGCACCTACAGTGGCGCAGCAGAAGGCGTCGGCCCATGCCGGCGAAGAGACCGAGGAGGCGCTGCGAAGCTGGAACAAGTGGAAGGACGGCTCGCTTCCGAAGCTGAACAGCCAACTGACGTCGGCGCATCTTTCACAGCTCAATCTGGAGCAGATGCCCGAGACGATGCCTGAAAGCGGCGACGAAGACTAAGTATCCTGACTTTCACAAACGAGAAAAAGCTCTCGCGGAGAAGACCATGGCACGCTGGAACGTTACATCCTTGAAGCTCCTCGACGCCGTGCTTGTCGGTGCCTCGATCATCGCTGCGTTGTCAGTGCAGGCACAGACTGTCTCGCCGCGGATGTACAGCGACATGGACTGGCGGCTGATCGGTCCATTCCGCGGAGGCCGCGCAGTTGCGGTCTCCGGTGTGCCCGGCGATGGGGCGACCTTTTACTTCGGTTCTGTCGATGGCGGTGTATGGAAGACGACCAACGCCGGTACGACGTGGAAGCCGATCTTCGACGGCCAACCCGTCGCTTCGATCGGAGCGCTTGCCGTCGCGCCCTCAAACCCTAGAGTCATCTACGTGGGCACAGGCGAGACGGACATCCGCTCGGACCTCGCATCCGGAACCGGCGTTTACAAGTCGAGCGACGGTGGCGCGACATGGAAGTTTGTAGGCCTCAAAGAGACGCGGCAGATCTCGAAGATCGTCGTCGACCCGGGTAATCCCGATGTCGTCTTTGTGGGGGCGCTCGGTCATTCGTACGGGTTCAACCCGGAGCGCGGCGTTTACAAGTCGAGTGATGGCGGCGCGACGTGGCAACACATCCTCGACAAGGGCCCGGAGCTTGGTATCGCGGACCTTGCCATCGCTGCCAAAAAACCGAACGTCCTCTTTGCGTCACTCTGGAACGCGCGTCGTCCGCCCTGGAGCACCTACGCTCCGCTCGTCGGTGATGGCAGCGGAATGTATCGTTCCTCCGATGGTGGACAGACCTGGCAAGACTGCAGCGGGCACGGTTTGCCTGAGGGCAAATGGGGTCGCGTCGGCGTGGCCGTCAGCTCCGACGGCCAGCGTGTCTATGCCCTGATTGAAGCCGTTGAGTCGGGGCTTTACGTCAGCTCCGATGGCGGAACGAACTGGTCGCTTGCCAGCTCGGACAGCCGTCTTACCAGCCGTGCCTGGTACTTCAACCGCATCACCGTGGACGCCAGCGACGCGAACATCCTCTACATCCCAAACATCGCCTTGATGGGCTCGACCGACGGCGGCAAAACCATCACCGTGGTGCGCGGCGCTCCCGGTGGCGATGACTATCATGAGCTCTGGGTCGATCCGAAGAATGGGTCGCGACTGCTGCTTGCCACTGACCAGGGGACGTCGATCAGCCTCGACAGAGGCAAGACATGGTCCACCTGGTACAACCAGCCCACGGCGCAGATGTACCATGTCACCACCGACGACAAGTTTCCGTATACCGTATACGGAGCACAGCAGGACAGCGGTGGTGCCGCAGTGCTCAGCCGCACCGACCATGGGCAGATTACGCCGCGCGACTGGTTTCCCGCGAGCGGCAGTGAGAGCGGATATTTCGCCGTCGATCCGAAGGATTCGGACGTGATCTTTGTCAGCGGCAGCTACGGGACCGTGCAGCGATGGGACAAGCGCGTCTCGCTGTCGCAGGATGTCTCACCGTGGCCGGTGCCTGTCTTCGGTACCGCGATCAATCAGCGCAGGTATCGCGACCCGTGGACGCCTCCGTTGGTGTTCTCGCCCGTCGATAAGACGAGCTTGTATCTCGGGACACAGTATCTGATGCGCACCACCGATGGCGGCCTGCACTGGCAGGAGATCAGCCCTGATCTCACCGGCGGAACAACCAAGGTGCATGCCTCGGCGGTCGCCGCCGCGGGGAATCCGTCGGCCGGAAACTCGGTGGGCAACGCACCCATAGCTCCTACGCTTCGGAACGCCATCGCGCTTGGCTTTGGCACCATTGCGACCGTCGCGCCCTCGTATCTCGACAAGGATGTGATCTGGACCGGCAGCGATACCGGCGTCATATCGCTCACGCGAAATGGTGGCGTTTCCTGGGAGGACGTAACTCCGGCAGCGACCAAGTCGCCGTCCATGCTCTGGACGCGCATCTCTCTAATCGAGCCATCGCATTTCGACCCTGCCGTCGCCTGCGCCGCGGTCAACCGCTACCGCGTCGACGACCGCACCCCCTACCTCTTCAAAACCGCTGATTATGGCAAGACTTGGCAGCCAATTACAACCGGACTTGTCGACCCTGCGTTCGTCATAGCGGTGCGTGAGGATCCAAAACAGAAAGACCTGCTCTACGCAGGTACCGAGTTCGGTATCTATGTGTCGTTCGACGATGGTAGCCGTTGGCTTCCGCTGCAAATGAACTTGCCGGTCACTTCGATCCGCGACATGGTGATTCATGGTGACGACCTAGTCGTCGCAACTCACGGGCGCTCGTTCTGGATACTCGATGACGTCACTCCGCTGCGCCAGGCTGCGGCTCATGCGGCAAGCGCTTCGGCGTTCCTTTACAAACCTCAATTGACAGTCCGTATCGACAACGATGCTTTCCCTGGCACACCGCTTCCGCCTGAAGAAGCCACCGCTGAGAACCCACCGGCTGGCGCAATCCTCGACTACTACCTTCCGGTCGAGGCGAAGTCGCTCGACCTGAACATCTACGACATGGAGCACAAGCTGGTGCGCCACATTTCTTCGGCGATTCCAGCGCAGCCTTCGCACATGGACCTCCCGATCGCCGAGCGCTGGTTTCCTGTGCCGCAACATCTGGAGACCGCACCCGGACATCATCGCTTCATCTGGAACCTTGCCTGGGGCACCTCGGGCACTGAAGAGAGCGACGAGCCAGACGACGGTGAGGGCGGCATCCCACGTGGCCCAAAGGTCGCACCGGGCACCTACTCGCTGCAAATGAACGTCGACGGAACCGCGCTACCGGCTGAGGGGCTTACTGTGACGATGGACCCTCGCGTGAAAGCAACCACGCTGGAACTCCAGCAAAACTTTGGCACGACGTACAAGATCTTCTCTGCATCGCTCGAGGCCCGTCGCGCGCTTGCCGAGATCGGCTCGGTCAAAGAGCAGCTCGCAAAAGAGTCGCTTAGTAATTTGCAGATCGATCACCAGCGGAAGGCGCTGCTCGCCTCGATCAATGTCATAACCGCGGGTACAGGGGCAACTCTTGGACTGGATCAGGCGAACTCCGAGATCACCTCCGCACTTAACGTGACCGAGAGTTCCGACCGTGCCATTCCTTCTCAAGCGATGCAGGTGTATGCCGAGGGGAGCACAGCCTCCGCGCTCCGTATCAGAGAATGGGCGGCACTCAAGCAGGGTGCGCTTGTTCAATTCAACCAACAGCTCACACGCGAGAAGCTTGCACCCATCGCCATCTCCGCAATCGAACACGAAGTTTACATCCTGATGACGCAGTAACCCATCCTTCGGAGCTCAATGCGAACACGTTGTACCTTTGCCTTCCTCTTGTTCAGCGCTTCAGCATGTGGGCGTGCGCAGACCGTCACAGGCGCTCTCCGCGGAGTTATCCAAGACCCGGCTGCTGCCCGCGTGGCGAAGGCCAGCGTCGACCTGGGGCGATCCGAATCGGGGCTTACGCGCCATGTCACCGCCGATGCCCATGGCGACTTTCGGATCGAAGGTCTCGTGCCCGGCTTATGGCACCTGAAGATCAGCGCGGCCGGATTTGCAACCGCTTCGACCAACGTCAACATCCTCGTCAGCAGCACGCAGGATGTCACCGTCACGATGCGAATTCCTACAGCGCGGCAGACCGCCGGCGTCAACGCGTCCTCTTCGTCGGTCACCACGCAGCCGATCGATGCCGACAGTAATGTGCATCAAACCGTTGTCTCCTCTGCCGATCTCGAAGCCCTGCCATTGCCTGCGCGCAGCTTCGCGAACATCGCCTACCTCGCTCCGGGCACCGAGCCGGTCGAGCCATCGGACCCTACCAAAGCCCGCATCACGGCGGTCTCGACCGGCGGCAGTTCCGGCCTCAACAACGAGCTCTCCGTCGACGGCGCGGACGACTCCGACAACTACATCGGAGGTTTCCTGCAGAACATCTCGCCCGATGCCATCGCTCAGTTTGCAATCCGAACCGCGCAGGAGGATTCTGATACCGGGAATACCACCGCCGGCTCCGTCGTTATCACCACCAGGAGCGGCAACAACCAGTTTCACGGCGAAGCAGCGTTCTACGAGCGTGCCGCAAACCTGAACGCGCGCTATCCCATTGAGAATCCCGCGCCCGACCCTAAGCAGCCGTTCTCCCGGCAGAACTACGTCGCGACGCTCGGCGGTCCCATCGTGAAAGACAAGCTGTTGTTCTTTTTCGCCTTCGAGCACGTCCATGAAAACGCCAGCATCGCGTACAGTCCCGCCAGCACCACGCAATTCGCCGCACTCGCCGCGCTCGCCGCTAACGGGCTGATCCCAGGCGTTCCATCCATCGTCGTGCCGCCGAACGTGCCGATTCCGTTCCGCGACTACTTCGGCTCCAGCCGCTTTGATTACACCCAGTCCCAGCGTTCCAGTTGGTACCTCCGTGGCACTGTCGACAACTCCACAACTCACAACACCCTGGTGCAGCAGGGAACACTGCCCAGCACCGGCCTGCTTTCGCACAACAACTATCTCAGCCTGGTGCTCGGCAACCAGTACATCTTTTCTCCGAACCTGCTTGGCAACCTCGTCATGGCGGCCGTCGGCCTGCACCTGACGCAGGTGCGCAACTCCGATCTCGGCTTCGCGCTCGCCTTCCCGTTTAGTTCCACGTCGCAGACGATCTCCGGCTTCGAGACCTACGGCGACAACCAGTTCGCTACGCCCATTACCTACTTCCCGTCCACTCGCACTCAGGAAAAGTACCAGTTCCGTTACGACATGAGCTACGCCAGGCCGCTCCATGCGATCAAGTTCGGCATCAACTTCATCCACGAGCCGGTGCTCGGCGGCGCCTTTCCCAACACATCCGAGACGGCTTACACCTTCCCCGAAAATCCAACCTACTACCTCGCGAATCCCGCCCAATTCATGGTCGACTTTGCTGCCGGAGCCTCAACCTCCGGCATTGGCGGCGGCACCTTCTCCGAAAACGTACAACGCCTTGCCTTATATGCGCAGGACTCGTGGCACATCCGCAACGTGACCTTCAACTACGGGCTGCACTACTCGACAACCTTCGGCCTCTTCAACGCCTCGGGTCGCCCTCAGACCTCAAACCCTGGCTACCTTACACTGCAAGCACTCGGCATTCCGCTGGTCACGGGCGCGCCGCACGACGACCACACGCAGATCGCCCCGCGCATCGGCTTCGCCTACGCCCCACACGGAAGTCGATCCACGGTCATCCGCGGTGGCTTCGGGCTGTACTTCGGCGATCTCGCACAAAACGGCTGGGCCACGGCGTTCCAGGCAGTCAACACTCCTCTCTCGCCATGCGTCGATCCCATTCAGAACCACGGCTCACCCAATACAACCGGTTGCAGTAGCGGGGACGCCTCCGGAGGCACGGCTAACTTGATCGATCCCGGTTACCGGACCCCCTATGCGATTCACGTCTCAGCCGGTATCCAGCACAACTTCAACGCCATTTGGTCAATGACCGCCGACTTCATCCACGAGCAGGGAAACCACGGCTACCGCGCCTACAACTACACCGGTGGCACTAACTTGTTTACCCCGCAGTTGGCGCTCGACGACCCAAACCAGGCAACCTACGTGCCAGATGTGAATGTCTTCCACTCCGACAATCGCTCCAGCTACAACGGCCTGCTGCTGCATTTGCAGGGAGCAATCGCTCATCGCGCAAACTTCATCGCCAACTACACATTTTCGAAGGCGCAAACCTGGGGGTGCGTCCTCGGCGAGCTGTTCGACTATGTGAACGGCGTCTGCAATCCGTTGGATGCCTTTGGTTCCGGTGACTATGGTCCGTCCGGCGAGGACGTCCGGCATCGCATCGTGCTCGCCGGCACGATGAAGGCCCCGGCGGGTTTCGAGATTAGCGGCCTCACCCAGGCCGAGTCTGCACGCCCGTTCACCATCACCACACCCGACAACTCCGCCCGTGTCACCGTCAACAATCAGCCCACCTCACTCGACGAGTTCCGCGCAACCCCCTACCTTCAAACCGATCTTCGCGTCAGCCGTCCTATTGCACTCAGCCGGCACAAGCCCGAAGGCGCTAACTTGATGCCGTTCATCGAGATGTTCAACTTGTTCAACCGCAACAATCCCGGCGCAAACTACGTCACGAACGCCGCATCCCTCCCGGCCTGCACGGTCCTCACCCCAGGAACCGCCAACTGCACCGCCGCCAACATCAAACAACTAGGCCTCCCCGGCGGCGCGCTTGGCGACTTCTTCGGCCCCGGCACAACGGTTGGCATTCCCTTCGCCGCTCAGCTCGGCTTGAGGCTGTCCTTCTAGCAGGCAAGTCCAGCTCAGATTGGCGAAACGGAACATGTCGGAGTGCGCCTCCGGCTACAACACTTAGAGGCAATCACGAACGCTCCGCCATGCTGACGCACTTCATGCAGCAAATCGATAGACGGAACCTGGCCGCATCTGCAACTCAGTTATTGTTAACAGGCCAATGCACGCATGCAACTTGGTTTGAGCCGCAACATAGATCTTGTGAAACGCATCTCTCGCCAGTCAGTGCTTGCAGCCATCTCCACTCTGTGCGACTTTTGGGTGGCTAATTTCAACGCCTTGAATCCTCGCAAAGTATTTCTACCGAGGTCTGCACAGGAGTAGCAAGGACGACAGAACAGTCACAACGGCGCGTCAGCAGCCTGGTACCGCTAATGGTCTTCAACGACCCTGCGACTTATAAGGACCGACACGCACGAGCATCTCACCCTGGCTAGGAGAGACGATCTCGACCGAAGGCCGAATACATTTGCGCAGACTTGTCTTATCGCCCAAACTAACCCTTGCAGCCGTACGTTGTGGACTGAATGATCTATAACGCGGCACAGAGATGACCATGAAAGCAACCGTAGAGAGCGGCGTTCCGGCAAGCAACCAGCAGGTAGTCGTGGGCCGGGACGGCCCCGTGCATTCGATCGAGAAGAAGGCTTGAAGAAAGCCATGCGCGTTTCCTGGTCAGTGGGCTACGAAGCCACGTCCATGGCAGACCTTCGCGCCGCCTTGGGAATCAGAAGATACACTCTGCCAGGACTCAATCCTGGAGCGTAGCGGAGAGCCGCGGCCCCAAAAGCTACCAATCCGCACGGTAGCGGACGCTAAACCAGAGCAGCTATCTAACCGCAAGTTTCATCCGGGCTTCCTTCACCGAGCGGACCAACTTGTTTCAAAGACGGGGCGTCTTTTTCGTTCTAAGGCATGAGCTTAAGCGGATTGTCGGAGGCTGGTTGTCCGCCAGCTATTCAGTTCGCAATGGTAAGAACTAGGGAGCTAGATCAATCTGTGTTGAACAAAATTTGGCGTTCAGCCATCCTGAGATAAGTTCCGCTAAGATGACGGCACCCCGGTCGCTCAGGTGTTTGAGTTCCGGCAGCGTAGAAGAGCCGCTATCCTCTCGCATTTCGTCGTAGCTTCGCCCGAGAATTCGATTTCGAAACAGTGCTGCAGCCAATAAGCTCATACTTAGCTTGTTAGGCTCACCAACCTTCGTTAGCTGGGAAGCAAGCTTCTCGAAGAGTGGAAGGTATGCTATTGAATAATCGGCAGCTAACTCTTGGATGACTTGGTTACATTTTATAATTCGTCGGTTCATTGCATTGAAGCAATCATCAGCGACCGGTGGGATCGAAACGATAGCGACTCTGCTCCGTTCCAGCTTACGGAGAATTGCAAGAAGGTTCGAGCGGTATTGTCTAAAAATATCTCCCTCCCAAATATCATTACTGCCGATAAGTCTTAGTGATGTATCTGAACCGCCGGGTGTGAATTGCTGGATTGGCGCAGGTCGGGGGGGGCGGTTCGGATACAGCGACTTGAAGGAAGCCGCGTCGTCCGGGGCCGCTGCTTATGGGAGTTGGATGGGTTTAGTTAGCCTGGAGTCCTGGCAGCGATGCTTTGCGGAGCCGTTGAGCAGGCTGAGAGCCGAGCGGAAGTGTGCTGGATCGGCTTCTGATGTTCAGTTGAGGAACGTGTTTGCGCTTTTGCAGCAGGCGAGCGCAACTTGAGGCGCAGGCTGGGCAGGCATGCTGTTGCATGGCTTGGGTTCGAGGCTGGAGTTGCGTGTTCATGCGACGGCTCTCTCCTGTTGCGGTGGGGAGCGGGGCAGCAGTTGGACCGAGGAGAACCGCTCGACGACGCGCATGGTTCCGCTGCAAAGCGGGCACTTGGGAAGGATCGCGGATGGCGTGGATTCGTCGGCTGTGTCTTCCGCTCCGGTCCGATGGGCCGAGGTGCCTAGCAGGTTGAAGCAGAGCGGCAGCAGCTTCGCTCGTTGGCGATTGCTGAGGAAGCCGAAGTTGCGGATGCGGACGAAGCCGCGTGGGAGCAGGTGAAGCAGGAAGCGGCGGAGGAACTCGTCTGCCGGCAGGCTCATGACGCGCTTCCGGTTGCCATGCGCGGAGTCTCGCCAGCGGAAGCTGACCTGGCCGTCGGCGAAGTCGACCAGCCTGCTGTTCGCGATGCCGACGCGGTGGGTGTACGCGCCGAGATAGCGCAAGGCGTGTTCGGGTCCGCCAAAGGGCCGCTTGGAGTAGACGACCCAGTCGTGGCAGAACAGGACTCTGAGCCAGGCGGCGAAGCGGCTTGGCTCTGCAAGCGATGCGAGGTGGCCGTGGAACTCGAGCTTGCCTTCTCGGAACGCCGCCTTCAGGCCGGCAAGGAACTTGCCACGGAAGACGCGTCCGAGGACCTTGACCGGCAGGAAGAACGTACGACGCGAAGAGACCCAGCTGGCGCGATCCGGTGCAAGCCCTCCGGCAGCGATGACGCAGTGGACGTGCGGATGATGCTGCAGGCGCTGGTTCCAGGTGTGGAGCACGCTGAAGAAGCCGATCTCCGCGCCCAGATGCCGAGGATCGCGTGCGACCTCCAGCAGCGTCGCGGCACTGGCCCGGAACAGGAGGCCGTAGATCACCTGCTTGTTCTGCAACGCAAGCGGATCCAGTTCACGCGGCATCGTGAAGACCGCATGGACGTAGCGGGTCGGCAGCAGCTCGCGCTCACGCTGCTGGAGCCAGCGGATGCGCGCGTTGCCCTGGCACTTCGGGCAGTGCCGGTTGCGGCACGAGTTGTAGGAGATGGCCGTATGTCCGCAGCCGGAACACTGGTCGCGATGGCCGCCGAGAGCAGCCGTGCGGCAGCGCACGATCGCGGCCAGCACCTTCTCATGCCGACCGTTGATCCATCTGCGGCTGCGTTCCACGAAGCCCTGCCCGGCATAGCGAACGACGTCGGCCAACTCCACGGAGGAGCGGCTCAGGCGCTTCGTAAGGCTTCTTCCTGTGGCACAAGTGCAAGCGCGTCGAGTGGACTGGAGGTTGCGCTCAGGTGCTTGCTCGAGAGGTGCAGATAGATCGTGGTCTCTTCGAGATCGCGATGGCCGAGCAGGACCTGGATCGTGCGGAGATCGGCTCCAGCCTCCAGCAGGTGCGTCGCGAAGCAGTGCCGCAAGGTATGCGGATGGATGTTCTTGTGCGCGAGACCGGCACGAACAGCGGCTTGCCGGCAAGCCGTCCAGAGCACCTTGGTCGTGACGGGTCGACTCGAGGTATGCCACCGGTTGCCCGGAAACAGCCATGTCGTGGGCTTGTGCCGAAGCCCACGACAGTACGTGCGCAGCGCTTCAAGCAGAGCCGGACTCAGCATCACGTCCCGGTCCTTGCGGCCCTTGCCTCCATGGATATGAACCACCATCCGCTGGCTGTCGATGTCGCTCACCTTCAGGGCCGCGACCTCAGCCCGGCGTGCTCCCGTGGCATAAAGCGTCATCACCAGGATGCGCTGAAACGGGGTCTCGGTCGCATCGATAAGCCGAGCGACTTCTCCCTGGGTAAGGATCTCAGGGAGGTGCAGCACCTTCTTCGGATAAGGCGTCTCGGCGGCGCTCCAGCCACGCTTGAGCACCTGGATGTAAAGAAAGCGCAACGCAGCCAGCCGCTGCGCGACCGTGTTCGGAGCCAGCTTCCAGGTGCGGAACATCGCCGCCTGGTACTCCCGGATATGCTCCAGGCCAAGCTGCTCGGGTGAACGATGGAAGTGTCGCGAGTAGTGCTCAACCGTGCGGATGTAGGTGTGAATGGTGGACTGGGCGTAGTTGCGCCGCACCAGCTCTTCGAGCATGATCTGACGTAGTTGGGTCACAGAGAACCTCCTTCTCTGCGACACACGCTAACTCAAACGCCACCAACCTTCACTCAGCCACACGCGAACGCGTCCGCCGCACAGCGGCTTCGTTCAAGTAGGGTTATACCTTGGGGCTCTGACAAGAGTAGACGGTCTAGACGCTTGAGTAGTGTTGCGGCTGTATCGCCATCGATGCCCGCGTTCAAGGAAACGAAAGTGGGGGAAGCATTGTTCAAGTACGTTAAGATACTTTCGGCTTATAGCTCCTCGTGACAGATTATCGCCAGCAAGCAATATGGTCACCTTTTCATCCCGGAGGGATTCGTTTCGCTGCAGATGCAACATGCCCTTGTGCCCGTTGATCAACCTCAAGCCGGATTTAGACTTGGAGGGCTGTGTCTCGCCCGAGTGCACAGTAGCAGCTGAGGTGGGGAACACGCTTCGCATCCAGCTTGAAGCTGAGGGGATGAATTCCTCGTGGCGATCCAGCTCGAAGAAGGTGTAAATTCCTTTCATCGGCATCGAGTGTTCAGAATCTGAGGGGTGGCCGGGGCATTGCCACTTCATCTGCAAACGCTTGGCGGTCATTGCCGTCCTTCCTGCCGTGGTCCTGGAAGAGAAATGGTCGAATGAGAGGTTGCGAGCGGGATGCTGGTTTGAGGAGCGTCGATTGCTCCGTCATGGACAACCACCTAAAGTGGGTGGCTTGCCGAGAAGAACGTTGTGAAAAGCGGGGCTGAAGCCGAGACACGCTGAAGCTAAGCTAACCGGAATGCAGGAGGCAGACTTAGGAGCAAGGTTGTGAGCAAGTGTGCTCCGGCAGCGCCCGAATGTTACCGTATGCGCTTGCTGACGTTAAAAAAGATGGTTTGAGCCGCTGATCGAGGATTGAGGCTCGAGCAGCGGCCATTGAGTTCAGGAGCAAGTCTGAGGTTAGAACTGCGCCTTCAATGCGAACTGTAGCTGACGAGGGTTGTAGTTCGGGTCGTAGTTGGTGACTTTCCCGAAGTTCGGGTTGCCGAGTTGTGCGCTGCCGGAGCCGTTGTTCGGGATGTAGTAATCAGGCGTGTTGGTCAGGTCAAAGGCCTCCGCTCGGAACTGCAGGCTGACCCGTTCCGTGACGGCGAAGTCCTTGAAGAGGGAGAGATCGAAGTGGCGGAAGTGAGGACCGAACTCCGAGTTGCGCTGAGCCGTTCCGATGGTGCCCAGGGGCTGTGGTGCGTAGTTGGCAGTGTTGAAGTACTCGCTTAAAGTCTTCGGACCCTTGGCGTTGCCAACTTTGTTGGGACGGTCGGAACCACCGCTGTTGACGGGAGTTGCACGATTACCATAGGCGTTTCCGGCCGAAAAGCCGGTGAGGCTGGTTGGGTCGGGAACCTGGGTCGTGTCGCTATTCCCACCGTTGAGGATAGAGAACGGCTTGCCGCTCTGCCAGACCAGGATGGTATTGGCCTGCCAGCCGTGCAGCGCCAGGCGCTTCAGGCCGGTAAAATCCTTACCGTATTGAAGCTCATAGTTGAGCGAGAGAGCGAAGCGGTGTTCAATGTCATTCTCCGCGATACCGTACTCGATCTGGTTGATACGGGTTGGATCTGCGTTCGACCAGCCCTGTTGGCCTTCCTGGGAGAAGCCGGTATTGGTGCTGAGGTCTTTAGCCCAAGTGTAGTTTGCATCGAATGCCAGACCCTTGGTAAAGCGGCGCTGGAATGAGGTTTGGAGCGCGTTGTAGTTAGAATAACCTTCGCTTTGCAGCCATCCGA
This sequence comes from uncultured Granulicella sp., assembly GCA_965198885.1. Lineage (GTDB taxonomy): Bacteria > Acidobacteriota > Terriglobia > Terriglobales > Acidobacteriaceae > Edaphobacter. Next base: position 1,682,570 of record OZ240677.1, read on the forward strand.
CACCTCCGAGGTTCGGAAGCTAGGCCTGAAGGCGGAAGTTCTGTGCGCTGGCGGGTGTGGCTGGGTCCAAAGGGTTAAAGGGAGCCGGCTGATTGATGTTATTGATCGTCTCCGGAAGGTGCTGGCCGGTGTTCCCAACGTAGCCGATGGTGAGGACGTTGGAGCCAAACTGCTGCTCCACCTGTAAGTTGAACTGCTGGATCAGCGCCGAGCGGAACTTGGGATCTTCAGCGATGAAGGAGAGCGAGGGACTGTTGATGGTCTGGGCTGCGGGAAGCGGTAGGCCGACATCGAAGGTTCCGGTGCCGTCATAGGTGGGAGGCGCCGTGCCGAAGGTCGGGAAGGTTCCGTCGGCATTTAGGCAATGCGAGTTGAAGCTAGAAGCGGATATACCCTGGCGGCGCTGGATCTCAATGGCATTGAGGGACTGTGAGCAGTTGGGCGAATAGACCGACACGAAGGGTGCATTCTTCAGATCGGCGTTCGAGGTGTAGTTTCCGGGGAAGAAGCTGAGCCCGTAGCCTCCGCGGAGCACGGTCTTTGGCATCGCTGAGAAGGAGAAGCCGAGCCGCGGCGCGAAGTTGCTGTAGTCGGTCTTGATGCCGGCGTGGCCGTCAACACCTCCAACATTGGCAACCTTCAACGCTGAGGCGATAGTGCCCGCTGTTGCCGTGCTGGCCTGAAGGAAGTCGAAGTTCGAGATGTGGCTGTGAGCTTCGGTAAATGGGGTGAAGACGTCGTAGCGGCCGCCAAAGAGGACAGTCAGCTTGGGGTTAACCTTCCAGCTATCCTGCGCGAAGAAGCTCGGCTCCCAAGTGCGATAGTCGGGCGGTGTGAGATCGTAGTTGCGGCTCTCGCTGCCGAAAGCGCCAACTAGCGTTGAAGCGAGCTGGTTGATCTGTGTTTGGGTTGTATCAGTGACGTTGTCGCTGGCTAGGCCAAAGCCATACTGACCAGCCGCGAAGGCGCTCTGGACGTCATGTGCTTGGCGGCGAATCAAACCGGCGCCCACTTTAATGTTGTGATTCCCGATGGTGTAACTGACCGCCCCTGAGTACTGGAAGGTATTGTTCAGATCCTGCAGCGGCACGTATGCGCCGTCGCCGATGTCCGAAAAGTTGCCGATCCCGACCGGAGTGAGGAAGGAAGAGAGAGTGTTGAAGTTCATGTTTGAGCCGAAGCCAAGCTTGGTGTCCGGGTTCGTCCCATCATTAAGAGGAAGAGAGAGGTTGTCAATCCGCGTGTAAGCTGCACGAAGATCAAGCAGCAGGTTCTGATTGAAGATGTGGGTGTAGCCAAGGCCATACTGGCTGGCCTTGTCCGTAGCCGGACCGGCAAAGATGTAACGGCCACCGCTGATCTGCAGGCCGTCTTGGGTGCCGAGAGCCTGTGGTGTGAAGGTCCCTACCTTGTTATAGGTAAGGCGCGCAAAGAAAAGGTTTTTATCGTTGAACTTGTGATCGACCCTCGCGTCGTAGGTGTTGCTCGTCTGGGTCTTGCTGGGGCTAACGACGTAGTTATTGGTCGTGCCGGAGTTGGTTGGCGCTGGGAAGAGCTTCAGGAAGTTGAGTGCAATGGGATCGATTGCCATGCCCTGAGTTCCGCTGCCCTGTGCCACGAGCTCTCCCGGAGTAGCGCCGCCGATGCTGTTGATCTCGTTGTACTGTGCGAGCTGCGGCACGTTGCTGGTGTAAGTGAGGCCAGAGACTAGGCGAAGACCTTCATAGTCGAAGAAGAAGAACGTGCGGTCGCGGAAGATGGGTCCGCCGATGGAGCCGCCGAACTGGTTTTGGCGCAACTCCGGCTTGGCGCCGGTGTTCTGCAGAACGTTGCGAGCGTCGAAGATATCGTTCCGGAAGAACTCGTACGCCGAACCGTGGAACTGGTTGGTGCCCGAGCGGGTGATGATGGAGACAACGCCGCCAGCAGTACGGCCTGCTTCAGCCGAGTAGCTATTGGTCTGAACCGTGATCTCCTGAATGCCTTCCACGTTAGGCCGGACGCCGATGGTGCCGATGATGCGCTCGTTATCGTCGGTGCCGTCGATGATGAAGTTGTTGAGGGTATCGTCCTGGCCGTTGACGGAGAAGCTGGCACTGGAGCGCCGGTCGTCCGGACGTCCGCCACTGACGAGACCGTTACCTGGACCCTCATTGGCCCCAGGCACAATCTGCACGAGCTGGACGAAGTTACGTCCGTTCAGCGGAAGGTCCTGCACCGCCTTGGCGGTTACAGTGGAGCTGACTGTGGCGTTATCGGCCTGGAGAAGCGGGGTCTGGGCTTCGACGGTGACGGTCTGTGATTCACCCCCGGTCTCCAGCTTGACGTCGGCGCGGGCGCGGTCGCCAGCTTCCACGGCCAGGTTGGAGGTGGTGGAGGTTTTGAAGCCGGCGACCTTGACGGTTACCGAGTAGCGGCCAACCGGGAGCAGGGTGAACTGGTAGTCACCGCTGCTGTTGGCCATGGCGGTCCGCTGATCGTGGGTATCCAGGTTGAGGATGGTGACGCCGGCGTTCGGGATAACGGCGCCGGTAGAGTCGGAGACGGTTCCGAGAATATCCGCGGTAGTGACCTGCGCGCACGCCATGGGCGCGGCCAGCATCACAGCTGAGAGGGCGATCCTTGCGGTAGATCGTCCGAAAAGAGATTCACACTGGCCAGTGCGTGGAGATGCCAAATGCTTGAAGTTGATCATGTTGTTTCGCCTTCTTAGATCGCTGAGTTGTGAAAGTATTTGAGGCACCAAAACTAGCCTTATGGCGCACGATTGAGCTATCAGAATGCGGGAAGATACTAAATTTGTTCCCGGCAAACGTCCGATGGACCTTTTTGTACATTGGAGGAGCCCTTCCAACGCTATCCGGCAACGCGTCTCCAAGCCGGTATGTTCTCTGGTGCAAGAAACTTGTTTTTATGTTCATCATCCATTCCCTTGCTTTTGTTCAAGAACCTTCCCTGGTCTATCACTGGTGGCCTGGGGGGGATCACCTTGCTTCTAGCTTGCAAATGAAATCGCTATGAAATCAGACAAGATGAGTGGCCACGAAACCAGGAAACGGCAGGTCTGAAGCCGGAGATCTTTCATCAGAGCGACATCTTCAGCGTAGCGGCGACAGCTATCGGCGGAGACGTCGCCGGTATCGTCGTGAAACGTCTTACCTGGCGTGTGCGAGAAGGTATCCCAGATCGAGATGCCGCGTCCGTCTCCCTTAACTGCACCTTCAATTTGAGAGGCAGCCGTTCCAGAGCCTCTTAGGAAGTCATGAGGAAAGGTGAGCGGCGCAGCCTGAGGTCTGGCCGCTTGCAAGGAAGCAGCAGGAACCTTGGCATTGCTTGGCACTGCGGCTAAGGGAGCTGCGGAAGCAGTGAAACGAGCAAAGCTGCGACGCGAGACAACATTGGACAAGAGAGAATCTCCTTCAGGTGATGCAGAGGCATTTACCGCAGTGACGATTGACTAGGGCATTGAAGGGCTCGCAGCTGTTTCATCGACCAATGGCGTCCATAAGCACTCGATCTCCTCGAGAGATTTGCCGCGCGTCTCCGGCAGCCGGAAGAAGAAGATGACGGCGACGGCGCACATTGCCGCATAGCAGGCAAAGGTCAGCGCAGGACCGAGGGCGTGAAGCAGGCTGAGAAATGAGTTCGAGACGAGGATGCAACTCAACCAGAGAACACTCGTTGCGATCGACATGGCCCGGCCCCGAACATTGGTCGGAAAGATCTCAGCCATGTATAACCATGCGCCGGGGCCTAATCCCACCGCAAAGGAGGCTACGTAAAGCATGGTGCTACTCACAATGAGAGGAAAAGAGGGGTGACCTTGTGCAAACACAAAGACAAGCATCAGGAGTGCAATCAGCATGACCGCCGCCGAACCCGCCAAGAGCACGCGGCGCCCGATTCGATCCATGATCATGAGTGCGACGATCGTAAAGACAAGATTGGTCACTCCAAGCAGTACATTGGCGGCAAAGGCCCGTTGATCGCTTCCACTATTGCCGTGCATCACTAAGAGCACCGAGCCGTAGTAAAGGACCGTGTTGATCCCAGTCATCTGTTGCAGAAATGCGATGGCAACCGCAAGCAACAGGGGCCGGCGCAGACGACGTATCCAGCCCGAAGCGGGGCTCTCCTCCGCGATGGAAAGGCGAAGTTCATCCATCCTGGTTGTTCGCGCATCCAGCCCTCCGATAGCTGCCAGCGCGGACTCGGCATCGTGGAGTCGTTGCTTTTGGAGCAGCCAACGCGGGCTCTCGGGAACAAAACCCAAGCAAAGAACGAACACGATGGCCGGGATAGCGGCAGAGCCGAACATCCATCGCCAAGCGTTTTCACCGAAGGATACGAGAGCCCAGTTCGTTAGATACGCGACAAGGATGCCGCTCACAACCGCAATCTGGTTCAAAGTGACAATACGCCCGCGTATCTCGCGCGGAGATACCTCCGCAAGGTAAAGAGGCGCAATGGTTGAGGCGAACCCGATTCCGAGCCCCCCGAGAATTCGAGCGGCAAGAAACTCTTGGAAGGTCTGTGGAACCGCGGCAAAGACAGCCGAGAAGAAGAAGAGCAGTCCACTGACAAGAAGAATGCTTCGTCGGCCAAAGCGGTCGCTGAGATACCCAGCAGTCACGGCGCCGAAGAAGCAGCCATAAAGGAGACTGCTAGCGGCAAACTCCACCTGAACTTCAGACAAGGCGAAGTGAGAGCGAAGAGAGAGAAGCGCGCCGTTAATAACCGCCGTGTCAAAGCCGAAGAGCAGACCGGCCGTGGCGGCGGTCGCTGCAATGCGGTAGACAGAGCCGAAACTGAATGAGGAGAGACGCAAGTGAGATGGCTCCAACAAATACAGATTGCCGCGACGGCCGGGAAATCAGCGTCACCATTCAACAACAAGCAACAAAATGTGTCAATCTCCTTTAAAACGTGTTTTGTCTGCGGTTTTCTGCACAAAACGAGCATTCTCCTTGCCAAGGATTGAACCGAGCCTTATGATCGGTTTCCATGAAAGTTGCCGACACAAACGACGAGGTCAGTTTTCCGGCTCCCATCCGGATCACTTTCGAAACCGGCTCAATGGGCTTGGACGAGCGCATTGAGCGCGCGAGCAAGACGGTAGGTGCGTTGACCAATGTTTTCAAGGACGAGCAAGCCAGGCGACTCACTGACAGCGACCAAATCGTTTACGCCGTCGAATACTGGAAGCCGGTGCCTGAAGGCACGGAGGGCGGTCTGTACTGGGGCAACTCGACCATCTTCCCCGGCGTGATCGGCGAAGAATTTTTCATGACTCGCGGCCACTTCCATGGACGTCGCGATCGGTCAGAGTATTATGCGACCATGTCCGGGACCGGCTTGCTGGTGCTTATGGACGAGCAACGCAGATCGGCCGTGCAGGAGATGTCGCCGGGTACAACCCACTACATCCCCGGACATACGGCGCATCGCGTCGTCAATACGGGAGATGTTCCTCTGACGTTTCTAGCCTGCTGGCCAAGCGACGCGGGTTATGACTACGCTACGATCGACGAGCATGGATTCAGTGTTCGCGTGCTCCGGCGCGACGGACGGGTGGAGGTCGAAGCGCAACCATGAGCGAGACGGCGATCGGAATTGACGTTGGCGGATCGCACGTGGATTGCGGAATCATCTGTGATGAGCAAGTGATTCGATCGCAATCCATCAAGGTCAGGGATGCTTCTTTCTATACGATGCTGCGGGATTTGGAGAAGCTGATCTGGTCTTTGTTGGAGAAGTGTGAGATTCAGCTTTCTGACATTTCAGGCATAGCAGTGGGCTTCTGCGCCGTTGTCGATAGATCCGGCTCGATCCTGGAGACGAATGGAAAGTACGACGACGGAGTCGGTTTCAACTTTGGGCGCTGGTCGGAACAGAGTTTTGGGTTGAGATGCGTAGCTGAAAACGACGCGCGGCTCGCTCTCCTCGGGGAGTATCACGCGGGCGCAGCTCAGGGCTTCGGCGACGCCGTGCTCGTTACTCTCGGCACGGGTATCGGCGGGGCGGTCTTGCTGGGAGGCAAGCTTCTGCAGTCTGAAGGCGGCAGGGCAGGTGGACTTGGAGGCCATCTTGGAGTCAATTGGCGAGGAAGGATGTGTAGCTGCGGGAACCGTGGATGTGCGGAAGCGGAAGCATCGACTGCCTCTTTGAACGCCATCTGCCGGGAGTGGAATGGCTTCGCGGAAAGCGTTCTCAGCGAGAGTGCCCGTCCCATCGATTACCGGCGCCTCTGCGAGGCGGTTGATCGCGGTGACAACGTGGCGAGTGAAATTCTCGACCATAGCATCGGGGTGTGGTCGGCCCTGACCGTCTCCCTTATGCATGCCTACGATCCGCGGGCGATTCTCTTTGGCGGGGGCGTCATGCGCCGCCACGAAATGATCCTGCCAAGGATCCGCGACCACGTTGGCCGTTATGCCTGGCTGGGTAAAGATCCGGTCGCGATCTTACCAGCGATGCTGGGTAGCACCGCCGTGCTTCGTGGCGCACTTCCCCTTCTGCGAGGCCAGTCTTGAGTAAAAGCAACTACGACAAACAACCTACAATTCGCATCGCGGAAGACGCCTCCGCTTGTAGCAGTGGGTGGACCGCCATCGTGGATGAGTTGCGGAGCCGGGTGGGGCGCGACAAACGCTTTGTCCTGGTCGCTGAGTGTTACCCAGGCATCCACAATGAAGAAATTGACAACGGTTTACGCGGGTTAGGCGCCGAAGTTTTCTTTCCCGCGGAAGCCGCGCTTAAATCTAAAGAGTCGATAGCAGCTCTTCTGGAGCCGTGGCTTGGAGACGATCCGGTCTTCGGCAGGATGAATGCCTGGGAGCTGGACTCGTTCTTCGATCCGGTGAAGACTGCGGATCTGCGCAGTGAAATCGCAAGCGCCAAGGGTCTCATCGTGCTGTACGGAACAGGTGCGGCATACATCGCGGAACAGTGGGATCTGCTGGTTTACTTCGACGTCACGCGATGGGAGATTCAGCAACGTCAACGTGAGCATCTGGCAAGCAGTCTCGGCGCTGACAATGCGTTGGCATCGCCTCAGGCGTTGTACAAGCGGGCCTACTTTGTTGATTGGCGCGTAGCCGACACCGAGAAGCATCGGCTGCATCCCAGCTTCGATTATTACGTAGACACAAACCTCCCCAAGCTCCCCATCATGATCCCGGGCGTTTCCTATCGAGCCAGCTTGGCCGCCGCCTCACAGCGTCCGTTCCGTGTGGTGCCGTTCTTTGACCCGGGGGTGTGGGGTGGCGAGTGGATGCGTCAACACTTCGATCTTCCGGCGGAGCCGCCGAACTTTGCATGGTGCTTCGATTGTGTGCCGGAAGAAAACAGTCTGCGCTTTGGTTTCGGGGACTGTGTTGTTCAAACTCCAGCTCTTTCTCTCGTGCACGAACAAGCTTCCAATTTGCTTGGTCAAGAAATTGTTGAGCGATTCGGCGCGGAGTTTCCCATCCGTTTCGACTTTCTCGACACCGTCGGTGGTGGAAACCTTTCGCTCCAGGTGCATCCTCTGCGAAAGTACATCACAGAACACTTCGGCATGCCGTACACCCAGGATGAGAGCTACTACATGCTCGACGCGCTGCCGGACGCGGTCGTGTATCTAGGGTTGAAAGATGGAATCGATTCCGGCCAGATGGCGTCGGATCTCTCTTCGGCACAGGCTGGTGGAAGACCTTTCCCGGCAGAGACCTATGTCAACGTGTGGCCGGTGAAGAAGCACGATCATGTCTCGATTCCTGCCGGGACCATCCATTGCTCGGGCAAGAACAGCATGGTCCTTGAGATCAGTGCGACCCCTTACATCTTCACCTTCAAGCTCTGGGATTGGGATCGCGTGGGCCTCGACGGCAGGCCGCGTCCGATCCATCTCAAGCACGGTCTCGCCAACATCCTGTGGAGTCGAGGCCGAGAGTGGGTCGAAGGTAATCTGATCAACCAGACCAGCATCATCGCTCACGGAGACGGTTGGCATGAAGAGCGGACCGGCCTGCATCAACTAGAGTTCATTGAGACGCGCCGCCACTGGTTCATCAAAAGCGTCCCGCATGACACTGAAGGAACTTTGCACGTGCTGAATCTGGTTGAAGGAGAGGAAGCGGTAGTCGAAAGTCCCTCCGGTGCGTTCCAGCCGTTTGTCGTGCACTATGCCGAGACGTTCATCATCCCGGCCTGCGTCGGTCCGTACCTCATCTCTCCTTCGGCGATGGTGGACCGGCCTCTCGCGACGCTGAAAGCTTTCGTCCGCAGTGATGAAACAGGAAAAGGGAAGGAAGGCGAAAACTGAAAAACTTGGTGATGACCCGACAGGATACAGAACTCGATCTGACGATCGACTCAAAGACACTTGAGATTCGATACGGAGCGAGCGTGCTTGGTCCGGAGCCGGAGTACCGGTCTCTCGACGCCATTCGGCCAAGTCTCATGGATCCAACATGCGAGGGTCCGAGTCCGGTCTATTCGATTGCCATGGATGTGCGCCGCAAAGAAGACGAGGAAGATCTCAACGGTCGCTACCTCCTTTTTGGCGTAGTGGCCTACGCGGCGGGACAGTTAGGCCGGGAGCCCGTGCGAAGCCAGGGGCACGTCCACGCGATCGCGCCTCACAGCGGATGGTCGCCGCCAGAATTGTTTGAGATCTGGGAGGGGGCGGCGATCATCTACGCACAGGAGTTCACGACCGACGACCCAGGCCGGTGCCTTGCGATCAAGGCCGGACCAGGCGATAAAGTTGTCGTACCCCCTGGGTGGGCGCACGCGGTCATCAACGCCGACGTCAAGCAACGCATGGTCTTTGGAGCTTGGTGCGACCGGCAGTATGGCTTCGACTACACGGGCATCCGAGCGCATGGCGGATTGGCTTACTTCCCGGTCGTCGAGCCGGACAGCACCATCCGCTGGATGGCCAATGCCCGGTACCAGGGGAACGGCCTGGAAGAACGCGGAAGCCGTACGTATCCGGAACTTTCGCTCGACCCTTCTCAATCCCTGTACGCGCAATATCGTTCCGCCCCGGAGTCGGTGGAGTGGGTTTCGCAGCCGCAACGACTTGCCGGACTCTGGCCCACGTTTAAGCCTTGAGTCAATGTATTCCACAGCAGAGAAGTTGAAAACTGATGTCTAAATGAGGCTGTGAATGAGACTTCGATCGTCGTATCTTTCTTTGCTGGTTTGTTTCTGTTTATCGGCTCTCTCCCCGGTTGCCGGTGCAGCCGAAAAGCCGCAACACCGAATCGTCCTTTCACTTAACGGCGAGTGGAGTGTAGGAGAAAGCGTCACCGGCGATGAGATGCCGGCGACCTTCGGTCACACCGCCCCCGTCCCCGGATTGACGCATTCCGCGACCCCCGCGTTTCCCGGTGTCGACCAGTACCAGAGCCGCGAGTTGCTCGCCAATCTCCACGGCCAAGGCTTGCTTGCGGAAGCGGACTACCAGAAACTTGGCGATGGCCGGGGCATCTCTAATCAAACCCGCAACTACTTCTGGTACCGTAAGAGCTTCCAAGCGCCTCCTCAGAGTAACGTAGCTCTGCTCAGGGTGAATAAGGCACAGTTCGGCACCGTGCTTTACCTCAACGGAGTGCGCATTGGGGAACACGATCCATGCTTTACGTCCGTGTCGTTCGACATCACTCGGGCGATCCACTGGAACGCGCCCAACGTAGTGGTCATTCGCATCGGTGCGCATCCAGGCGTTCTGCCGTCTAATGTTTCCCAAGGTACTGACTTTGAAAAGAACCGTTGGACTCCCGGAATCTACGATGACGTGAGCCTGATGACGATGAACAATCCTGTCATTTCGGTGGTGCAGGTCGCGCCGAAACTGGCGAGCCTGGCCGACTCCACTCCGAGTATCCTCGTCCAGACTGAGCTGCACAACTATTCCGATCACGCAGTCACGACCAGCGTCGAGCAAGAGGTCTTTGAAAGAGTCTCCCATCGTGCCGCATCCCAGAAAGTCTCCACAAGCGTGGAGGTCTCCGCGGGCGCGACCAAGCTCGTAAAGCAGAACCTACTCATACCAAACGCGCATCTCTGGAGTCCGGAAGATCCCTTTCTGTACCGGGTTGTCACCACCACAACTGGAGACGGGACCACCACTCAGTTCGGCATGCGTGAATTTCATTTTGATACCACCACCCAGAGGGCTTACCTCAACGGGCGGCCATACCTCCTGCGGGGATCTAATATCACCGCCCATCGTTTCTTTGAAGACCCTGAGGTGGGCACCCTTCCGTGGAACGAGCCATGGCTGCACCGATTGCTGGTACAGATTCCAAAGCAGATGCATTGGAACACCTTTCGCTTCTGCATCGGCCCCGTCCCTGACCGCTGGCTTGAGATCGCAGATGAGAACGGCCTTCTAATCCAGAATGAGTACATGGTGTGGGTAGGACATCCAACCTGGAAGTTTCCCCCAAAGCCGACCTACGACAGCAGCGAGATGATCGGGGAATATACCGAGTGGATGCGGGACAACTGGAATCATCCGAGCGTCGCGATCTGGGATGCAACCAACGAGTCTTGGCTGCCTGACTTCACCTCTAAGGTGATCCCAGCGGTACGTTCGCTCGATCTCTCAAATCGTCCATGGGAGAATAGCTTCAACGCTCCTGCGGGGGGCGACGATCCCGTTGAAGATCACCAATACCTTTTCTACGACTTAGCAATGGATGAGCCGAACGGAAAAACAAAATCATCGTTCGAAATAACTGATCTGGAATCCCTGTTGGGTCCCGCCTCGAATCTCCCCACCAGTAAGACTGGCCACGCCATGATTCTCAATGAATATGGCTGGCTTTGGTTGAATCGCGATGGTACCCCGACACAACTCACGAAGAAGTTGTATCCGAAGCTCTTGGGAGATCGAAACACGACTGAGAACCGCTTTGCTTTGCAAGCTTCTCTGCTGGCAGGTGAAACAGAGTTCTGGCGTGCTTACCGCCGTTACGCGGGAGTTCTCCACTTCGTCTACCTTACGGCAAGCGACCCGAAGGCATTTACCTCTGATCACTTCGTGGATATCAAGACTCTTAAACTGGAACCACACTTTGAGAAAGCGATGGAACAAGCCTTCAATCCTCTCGGTGTCTACCTCAACTTCTGGCATGACAAGATGCCGGTGGAGGAGACGCGGTCTTACACGATCGCCATGGTCAATGATGAAGATCGCAGAAGGACAGGTAAGCTGCGCCTCTCTTTCACGGACGTGAATGGAAAAGAATCTTCCATGGAGGAAGCACCTTTCGAAATGAGCCCGCTTGGAGCACAATCGTATACCCTGGAATTGAAGGCCCCCTCTGTACCTGGCCTGTATTCCTTGCGAGCAACCGCCATCGCTGATGACGACTCTAGTCATCCCACAATTTCACAACGGAGTATTACGCTGCAACTTGGCATGAATACTGAAGCGGGTAAGTAGTGAACGACAACGACACTGTAGCAATAAGGCGGGAAGGAATCTCTAAGCAGGAACGGAGATACGCTTCGATTCTCGAGCACCTACACAAGACCGGCTCAGCCAACGTCGAAGAGTTATGCAAAAAATTAGATGTCTCTGTGCACACAATACGTCGAGATCTCGAAGCGCTTCACGACAGGGGTTCACTGCGCCGGGTACACGGTGGCGCGGAACAACTGGAAGCATTCTTCTATGAGCCGTTTCGGTCAGATCACTCTTTTCAAGAACAAATAGAGAGCTATATAGAGGAGAAACGTCGCATTGCGAGGGCAGCCGCATTGCTGGTAAATGAAGGTGACGTTATAGCAATGACTCCGGGCACCACCACAACGGAAATCATTCGTTGTCTACCGTTGAATTTCAGTCTGACGGTCGTCACAAACACCGTGAACATTGCTATGGAGCTAAGTAAACGGAAGGATATTAACGTCTTTGTGACCGGCGGAGCGCTGCGTGGAACGTGGTTCTCGCTCGTGGGACCGACTGCAATTCAATTTATGAGCAAGGTGAATATAGATACATTATTCATAGGAGTAAACGGCATTGAGGTACTTCATGGCCTCACTTGCTACAACACCGACGAAGCCGAGCTAAATAGAGTAATGGTGCAGCAAGCGCGTCGGAAGATCGTGGTTGCGGACCGCAGCAAGTTTGGCGTCGTGGCAAGTTGGGTCATTGCTTCATCGTCCGTCATCGATGTAATCGTTACAGATACTGACGTCCCTGAGGAGTTGATCCGCCCTTTTCGTGAGCGAGGAGCAGCAATACACTTGGTGTAGGAATTCATACGCAAAAAAGAAGGAGACCTTCTAAATCGACATCCGCTGGCCAGCAGGCGAAATCGTCGGACGAAGCTTCCGAAGCGTAAGGCAGCTTCAATCGATGGTCGCGTAATATAGCCGTCCGCTGGCCCTGACTTCCACCTGAGATGGTGCGTCGCTTTCTGATACCCGCTGATGCGAGAGTACAGCCCTTTTGCTCAGGCTTGCTCTCGCGCGGGATTGATCTCAAGCTCTTTGCTGAACCATGGATACATGAGTGGCAGAACGTAAAGGGTCAAGATCGTTGCGGTGATCAGCCCGCCGATGACCACGGTTGCGAGTGGCCGTTCCACTTCGGCTCCGCGTGAAGTAGAGAGTGCCATTGGAATGAAGCCAAGGCTGGCGACCAAGGCTGTGATCAGCACGGGCCGCAGCCGGTCGGACGCACCCTGGTGAACGGCGTCTTCCACTTCCTTGCCCTCTTTCCGGAGTGAGTTGATGTGGCTCACCATCACCACGCCGTTCAGAACCGCAATTCCAAAGAGTGCGATGAAACCAACACATGCGGAGAGGTTGAGATTTATTCCACGCAGCCACAGCGCAGCAACCCCACCTACCAGGGAAAGGGGAACGATGGAGAGGATGAGGAACATTTGCCTAGCGTTTTGGAAAGTTGCGTAGAGCAGCGCGGAGATGATGAGCAGAGACACGGGGAACACGATCAGAAGCCGCTGCTGAGCGCGCTGCTGGTTTTCGTACTGCCCGCCCCACTCCAGCCGATAGCCAGGCGGTAAGGGCATCTTTGAAGCGATCGCGGCTTTGCAGTCCTTGACGAAACTGCCGAGGTCACGCCCGCTCACGTTGCTCATCACCACGGCCCGGCGATGTGCCTGCTCGCGGTTGATCAGGATGGGGCCGCCGACGGTCTTGATCTCGGCCACCTGATCCAGCCGGACCAACTCGCCCTGCGGTGTCTTGATCTGCAGAGAACGCAGGCGCTCGGGGTCGTTGCGAATGTCTGCGGGAAGGCGGATCGCAATGGGGAAGCGTTCTTCGCCCAGCAACATCTCTGAAAGTTGTTTGGAGCCGTAAAGCGTTTCAATCACTTCCTGGATGTCGGAGACGTTCACGCCGTATCGTGCGGCTTCGCGGCGGTCGACCCGGACCTGCAGTTCCTGTGCGCCGGAGATGATCTCCATCTGCGTTTCCGACGCGCCCTGCACACCTGAAATTATTTGCTCAGCACTACGTGCCATCAGTTCCAGGGTGTCCAGGTCTTCGCCGAAGATCTTGAGCGCAACATCGCCGCGCGTGCCGGTGATAGTTTCGTCCATGCGCATCTGCATGGGTTGGGTGATTTCATAAGTCACACCAGGGATCTGGTCGAGCGATCTCTGCAGATCGTCCGTGAACTCCTGCTTTCCCTTGGCGTTTGCGTTCTGTAGTTTGGGGGTGAAGCTAAGGTACGAGTCAGATTCATATTCGCCCATTGCTTCAGTCGCGAGGTCGGGCCGGCCTAGTTTGGTCACGACACTAGTAATACCGGTCTTCTCCTTGATGGTTTTTTCGATCTGGTTCCCGATGGCGACAGACTCGGTCAAGGCGATACCCGGCAGACGTTTCGAGGTGACAACCATAGAGCCTTCGTCGAGAGTCGGCATAAACTCCGTGCCGATGAACTTCAACGATCCGAGTGCCGCCACGATCATGACGATCGAAACGATGAGGATTGGGGTCCGATGCCGTTCACTCTTCCCGAGTGAGCGACCGTACGCATCTCGCAGACGGTCGAACCAGTTAGACCAGTTAGACCTGGGAGAGGCTTTTTCCTGATCTTTCGCTGCAAGAACCTTTGCCCGGTGCCGCAACGCGACGGTGCAGAGAGTCGGCACAACGAACAACGCAAGCAGCAACGAACCTGCAAGTGCCGAGACGACCGTAACCGCCATTGGGCGGAACATGCGACCTTCGAGGCTCTGCAAGGTGAGTACGGGCAGATAGACGGCGATGATAATGAGTACGCCGAAGATGACCGGGCGGGAAACCTCATGAGCAGCCTCTCGGACCACGTCGAGCAGGGGCTTGCCGTCGCCCCCATTTTCAAGCCGGTGCATACAGTTCTCGGTCATCACGACGGAGCCGTCGACGATGGTGCCGAAGTCGATCGCACCCAGACTCATCAGGTTGACTGAGATTCCGAATAGGTCCATGCCGATGAAGCCGAAAAGAAGTGAGAGTGGGATCGTGACGGCCACCACTAGGGCCGCGCGCCAGTCTCCAAGGAAAATAAGAAGGATAACCACAACGAGAACGGCGGCTTCAATGAGGTTGCGACGAACGGTCGCCGTGGTGGCATTAATCACGTCGGACTGATCGTAGAAAGGGATGATCTTCGCGCCATTCGGCAGCTTGAGGCCGGCGATCTTCGCCTTAATCTCCTGGATGATCTTCTGCCCGTTTTCGCCTCGCAGAATGATGACCATGCCGGAGACGGTCTCACCCTGGCCGTTGCGCATGACCGCACCGTGGCGGGGCATAGCGGCGGTCTTGATCGTCGCCACCTGCTTCAGCAGGACCGGAACGCCGTTGGTGGTGGCGACGACGATGTTGCCCAGATCGTCGATGGTCTCCGCCCGGCCGAGTCCGCGGACGGTGTACTGCTGCTCCGCATGCTCGATGTAGCTGCCGCCGAAATTGGCATTGTTGTTCGTGACGGCTGTGACCACATCGTGCAGAGTCAGGTTGAAGCGACGGAGGTTTTCCGGGTCCACCTCCGCGGTGTACTGCTTGGTTTCGCCGCCCCAGGAATTGATCTCACTCACGCCTGGAATGGTGAGCAGGGCATAGCGGATGACCCAGTCATGCAAGGTCTTGATCTGCATGAGCGACATCTGCGGTGCGGAAACCGTGTACTGGTATACCTCGCCGAAGGCCGTCGACATCGGATTCATCTGCGGTTGCAGACCTGCTGGGATACGGCTCTGTACCTGGTTGATTCGCTCCGCGACGAGCTGCCGCACGAGGTATTTGTCCATCGAATCGTCGAAGATGACTGTCACCATCGACAGGTCGAGCTTGGAGGTGGAACGCACCATCTGCAGCTTCGGCATGCCCATCATGGAGGTCTCGATGGGATAGGTGACGAGCTGCTCGACCTCGACCGGCGACATACCCGGGCACTGTACCGTGACAACGACCTGATTATTCGTGAGGTCGGGAAAGGCCTCCAGCGGCAGGTTCAGCATGACCGTGATGCCCGTGATCGCAAGGACTACCAGGAGCGCAACAACGAGCCACCGGTTAGAAAGAAAGAAGTCGACCAGTTTGCGCATCCTAGCCGTCTCCCATCTTGCCCTTGAGCATCTCGGACTTCACGATAAAGGCCCCGCTCACCACGAGGCGATCGCCGGGTTTCAGCCCCTCTACGATCTCCGCCTTTCCCAAGGATCGCGTCCCCACATTCACCGTGCGGGCTTGGAAGGTCGTTCCATCTGTCGTGACAAAAACAACGGGCATTCCATTGATGTTCTGCAGAGCGTCTTCGGGAACGAAGACAGCATCGCGTGTTTCAGGCTCGGCGATATGAGCTGAGGCAAACATACCGGGGCGCAGTTTCGTCGCCGGATTCGGCACCACAATGCGGACGGGAATCGTACGTGTCTCTGGGTCAAGGGTGTCCCCGATCATGGCGACGCGGCCGTGAAACACCTGGTCTGGAAAGCCCGCCGTCACGACGTCTGCCGCAGCCCCTTGATGGATCAACGGAAGGTCCTGCTGGTTGACCGCAGCCGTGACCCAGATGGTGGACAGGTTGGAGATGTCGAAAGCGACGAAACCGGTATCGACAACCTGGCCTACACTGACGTTTCGCGCAATCACGACACCGTCGATGGGTGACCGCATGGGAATGAGTTCGCGATCATAAAGATTGGCGGGATTCAGCGACTCAGGAGAGACCTGTAACAACTCGGAAAGATGCTCCCGCTCCATGTGAATGTTTGCCTCGGCATCGACCAGCATCTTTTGCGCCTGGAGAACTTCCTGGTCGGACCGTTGCGACTCCTCCAGAGAAGCTGCCTGGATGGAGTAAAGGTGCTGGTAACGGGCTTGCGCCTGTTTCGCGAAGCTCACCGCCCCTCGCTGACGGTCCGCCTCAGCGAAAGCCTGGACGAGAGCACCTACCGTCTCATGCACCATGTGACTGTGCAGGCTACCGAGAACCTGTCCCCGGCGAACGGCAGCGCCGGGGAGCACATTGACTGCGGTAATGCGCCCGTCGGCGACAGTTCCAAGATGCGAGGTATGCTGCTCATCCCACGCAACCTGGCCCGCGACGGAGAGCATACGCGGCATGCGCTGGACCAGCACAAATGCGGTCTGGATTCCAACACGCTGCTGATCCTCCGGCGGAATCCTGACGATGTCGTTTGCCTGCGCCCCCCCCTTTGCGGATTTATCCGGCTGGTCTTGCGTGCTGGCTGCGGAAGAGGAGGACTTGTCGGATGAGCCGGAACCTCCGGCATCGGCCTTTTTCTTAGAGCAGCCGGTCACCAGGCAGGCCAACATCAGAAGGGGTAGGGAAGACTTCAGGCAGTTCATGGTTGTACCCCGTAGACTAGCTGCAGCCGCAGCCCGGCCTGTTGAAACTCGGCGAGTGTGCGCAGAGCCGTGACCTCCACATCGAAGGCGGTTCGTTCCGCGTCGAGGTAACGGAGCAGGTCGACGCCACCTGTGCGGTAGGCATCATCCATGATGGCGAGATTCTGTTTGGCACGCGCACGCATGTCTGGCAGGATGTCTTGCACGGCGGTTTGCTGATGCACATATGCCTCCTGCGCTGCCGCAATGTCTGCACCTACTGAGAGCTCGAGTTGCTGGAGCCGGTCTTTCGCCAACCTGGCCGAGGCTTGTGCCCGCGCCACTTCACCCTGGTTTCGATTGCGAAACGGAAGAGGAATCTGCAGGCTGGTGTAGGCGGTGTTGTAGCCAGAGTTGCGCTTGTATCCGCCCAGCAAGTCAAGGTCGGGAACACCAACAGCCCGCTGGAGTCGAACCTCCGCCTCCGCAGCGGTCACGGACTCTCGGGCAGCCGCAATATCGGCACGGGCAGCCAGCACAACGGCAAGGCTTTCCGTCTTGAGCGGTGCGGTCGAGTCGAGTGAATCAGAGAGGTATACGTCTGGGTCGGGAGTGCGGCCCATCTGGCGAAAAAGATCGATGCGGCTCAGCACCGCCTCTCGCTTCGCCGCTTCCAACGCAAGGAGCAAACGGTCGCGCTCGATCTGCACGCGGATGAGGTCGATGCCGCGCATAGCACCTGCATCTACCCGTTCCTTGTTGTAGCGTACGATCTCGTCCACCGCATGAAGATCGTCTTCCAGCAGCTTCTCAATTCGAATGCTTGTCACCGCGGTCCAGTAAGCAGCAGCAACACGCCCGGCGATCTGCTGGTTCAACAGCACCTGGTTTGCCTCGGCCTGCCGCACGTTCGCCTTCGCAACGTCGAGTCGCCGCGACCGCTTCCCGCCCAGCTCAAAAAGCTGACCGATGTAGGCGTAATCCTCGGTAGCGTTTGGAAAATCGAAATTGTCACCCCAGGGGCGAAGGTCTTCCGATTGAAGATAGAGGCGGGGATTCGGCCGCAGGCCGGCCTGGACCACCGATCCGCGAACCGCATCCACCTGATCCTGTCCGGTGTGCGCCTGCGGACTCGTCTGTGACTGCTGGATCGCATCGTGAAGACTGAGCGAGCTTCGGCCCTCGTTCGTCTGAGCATGTCCACCGGCCCCCACCATACCCATGAGGGCACCGACCAGAAGAAGACGCACCCTTGGGACCTTTTGGGCGGCCCGCGACTCGAAACTAGTTGTTAGAGCTTGGATTTGCCTCTCCCAGGTTGCCAAAACAAGAGCTTCAGCAATTTGGACATTGCAGGATCAAGGCCAAACCCGAAGTGCGGTAATCTGAGCTGTTTTTTAGTTCTTCACCCTATTTCTGAACCCCCAGTCGTTTGAAAGTTCGTACTCTCGGTACGATGATTCAAATGGCACCACGCATACGGGAGCTGTACTTTCTCCGAAAACCGCGCATTCGAGGTTGGCCGCACGATTGCAACTCAGCATGTCAGTGTAGAGGGTCTCTCTTACGAACGACCTGGACCATATCCGATTTCCCAAAGGGATTTCTCAACGAGCGGCGATCGCATGGGTCAACATCGCTGCACTGGTCTTGTTCGTGACGGTGGAACTAGGCTTTTCCTACTTCAATTTCTCAACGCCACATGCCATGTTGCTCGTTGCAGCGGCTGCCATTCTGTTTCGAGGCGGCGAACTGGCGCTGTCCCGCAACCAGCAACCCGGTCCTTCAAATAGGTCCCGGACCGGTGCTGTCGTCTCCATCGCTGCAGGACTTATCGTTCCTTTCGCACTCGCAGCCGCCACTAGGCAGTTTCACACCCATTACTTCGGCCTCCTCATACTCCCGGTCCTGGAAGCGTCTTTATACCTTTCGCTCTCAACGACGCTCGTCGTCGCAGCTTTGGCATCATGCTCCGCAGCTCTGTGGGTCGCTTATGCCGCCCACTTCAAGCCGCCATTTCAGCTCGGCGAGCTGCTTGAGACGGCCACGCTCATCCTCCTTCTCTTCACGGTAGGAACGCTCGTATGGACCTTGCTCGACCTTCTTGGCAAACAGGATGCAGAACTCCGGGACCGCCTTGACGATCTTGAAGTGACACGAGAACGGCTGGTGCAGGGAGAGAAGCTAGCAGCCATCGGGCGTTTGGCAAGCGCAGTCGCCCACGAGATTCGCAATCCAGTTGCCATCATCTCCAGCGCGATGGAGGCCGCAAGATCGTCGAGCCTTTCCGCCGAGGAACGTGAGGACATGTCCACCATCGCGCTCACCGAGGTGAAAAGACTGGAGCGGTTGACAACCGACTTTCTTAGCTACGCTCATCCGGGCGATCTCCTGCGCAGCGAAGTCGATGTGTTTACTCTCGTCGGCTACATTGCGTCGATTGCGAAGGCACAGGCGCTGGGGAAACGCGTATCGATCTGTCTCAACATCGAGGATGGCTGCGTTTTGGATGGAAACCAAGACCAACTCCAGCAAGCGTTGCTGAACCTGATGCGAAATGCAATCGATGCTTCTCCTGACGGAGGAGTGGTATCGGTGCGCTGTAACCCATGTGACAACTTCGTCCGCATAGAAGTGGAAAACCAGGGGATGCCGATTCCCATCTACATCCTTCCGAAGATCTTCGAGCCGTTCTTTACGGCTAAGAGTGGGGGTACGGGTCTCGGCCTTCCCATCGCGAAAAAGATTGCCGAGGCCCATGGTGGCACGTTGACGTTAGAGAAAAACGTCGAAGGTCACATCCTGTTTGCCTTGCTCCTCCCAGCAACCCAGCGCACGCTCGCACCAGTAGGAACTGAGGGACCCTGATGGCACGCATTCTTGTGATTGAAGACGAGCCGAACATGCGCAAGCTGATCTCCGTTCATCTGCGAGAGGAGGAGCATTCTCTTGTGATGGTGGGCACTATTAGGGAAGGTCTGGCCGCACTGGAAACTCAGGACTTTGATGTCATTCTGACGGACCAAAAGCTGCCCGATGGCGAGGGACTCCAGATCTTGGAGGCTCTCTCCCACGGCGAGTCTGCGACGGCTCTCGTTGTGCTGACAGCATTTGGAACGGTTGAGCTTGCCGTGGAGACCATGCGCAAGGGCGCCTTCGATTTTCTAACCAAGCCTTTTGCGGCAGATAATCTAAGAGCGGTTATCGCTCGGGCAGCGCAGTACACCCTCCTGCGCAGGGAAAACGTTTTGCTCCGCAATGCGGTCGACATTCTTGAAGGGGACAGTGAGATTCACGGCAAGAGTGCATCCATCTACAGGGTCAAAGGACTGATCCGGCGTGTGGGTCCCACGGATGCGACTGTACTGATTACAGGAGAAACAGGGACAGGGAAAGAGCTTGTCGCGCGTGCAGTGCACAAGATGAGCATGCGGGCAGGGAAGCCGCTCATGAGCGTAAATTGTGCTGCTTTCCCAGAAACTCTTCTAGAAAGCGAATTGTTCGGCCATGAAAAAGGTTCGTTCACGGGTGCGGACCGGGTTCGTCATGGTTTGTTCGAGACAGCCCATCAGGGCACGCTGTTTCTTGATGAGGCCGGTGAAATGTCACCGGCGGCGCAAGCGAAGCTCCTTCGTGTTCTGGCCGAGGGAAAGATAACCCGTGTCGGATCGACGATCTCGCGTGATGTGGATGTGCGGGTACTCGTGGCCACCCATCGAAATTTGCTGAGCGAAGTTGAACGGGGAAGGTTCCGTCAGGACCTCTATTATCGCCTCGCCATCGTCCCCATTGAAGTACCACCGCTTCGGGAACGTATGGAGGATCTTCCTGCGCTGGCCAGTTATCTGCTTCAACTGATAGCGGGCGACCTGAAGATGACTCCGCGCAGATTGAATCCCAAGGCGTTACAGCAGTTGCAAAGTTACACCTTTCCCGGCAACATTCGCGAGCTCAGAAATCTCCTGGAGCGCGCGTGCATCCTGACCAGTGGCCCGGAGGTTCTCTCGATCGATCTACCACTCAAGCCGAAGACCTCCAGCAGTCCGGTGTTCGCCGACGAGTTCAATCTGCGCGATGCCCTGGCCGAATGGGAACGGGACGCGATTGTTCAAACGCTTGCGAAAACACAGGGAGGAAAGGCGGAAGCCGCACGCAGGCTGGGACTGTCGAAAAGCGATATGACCTACAAAATCGCAAAATACGGCATCTCGAACGCTGGCGGCGAGGTCCAGTCGTGAGCGGCAAGCGGACCGCCGAACTGATCGCAGTTCTGAAAGATAACTGGCAGGCGGAGATGAAGGGCTACTACACCTACAAGACGCTTTCCGAAGCCGAGACAGACCCGCGTCGAAGAAATGCTCTTCGCGGCCTGGCTGCGGCAGAACGCCACCATGCCGATCTCTGGTCGAAGCGCCTGCAGGAAGTCGATGGATCGACGCTCGTGTACCGGGGTAAGCAAACGGGGGACGCGGAGACTCTCGCATCGACCCTGTCCAGTTCTGCGGTCAAGTTACGTCGGCTCGAAATCGAAGAGAGCCACGACATCGCACGCTATTACGAACAGCTTGTGCAACTCGGCGACGCACAATCGCTGGCTATCCTGGATGAGGTCATCGCGGACGAAAAAGAATACTACGGGACTCTCGGCGCACTCTTGCTTCCAGAGTCGACACAAGGCGGAGCCCTGCTGAAACCCCTGGCTGACCCGTCGTCAAGCCCGGCAACTGTGCTCGAACAACTGCTGGCTGCTCGGAACAGCGGGCAACGCGAAGCATCCGGATGGGTGGGAGACGCGATCTACGGCATCAACGATGGGCTTGGCTCGATCTTTGGCATCGTGTCCGGCGTAGCAGGCGCCACCCTTGGAAACTCTCACTTCGTGCTCATTGCCGGGCTTGCCGGCATGATCGCCAGTGCTCTCTCCATGGGATCTGGTGCCTACCTCGCTGCGAAAAGTGAGCGGGAAATCTATGAAGCAGCGTTCGCTCGTGAACGAGACTCGGTGGAACATAATGAGCCTGAGGCAAGAGAGATTCTCTCCTTGACCTATCAGGTGCGCGGACTTCCGGCCGAAGACGCAAACCGCTTCGTAGACCACCTGGCGGCGAACCGGGGTCAACTCGTGCAGGCCCTGGCAAGGGAACGCTTGAACACCAACGAAGAAGGCCTGCGAAATCCTCTCACCGCTGCCGTCTCTGGAGCCATTTCGACTGCCATCGGAGCTTTCGTGCCGATCATCCCTTTCTTCTTCATGGATGGGCTTCCAGCGGTGCTTGTGGCGGCCCTGGTCTCGCTCATCGCGCACTTCGCTGTTGGTGCAGCAAAATCGCTGATCACCATCCGCTCTTGGTGGAGCAGCGGATTGGAGATGACGTTTGTGGGCGCTGCGGAAGGCCTAGTGACGTACTTCATAGGTATAGGCCTCGGGCACATCGGCGGTGGCTCATGACAATCCCACGTCCCCCAACATGTCTTACCGCCTGTATTAGCTTGTACGGAAGCGAAAGAATTATGCTTTTGCCAGAGCAAGGCTGCGTGATTGCGCTTCCAGGACCGGCCTCAACATTGGAAGTGTAATGGAGAGTCTTGCGCCACCCTCAGGGCGATTCGTAGCAGAGACATCACCCCCGTGAACACGGACAACCGCCTCAACGAAAGCTAGTCCAAGCCCGTGGCCCCGGGACGCACGACCTTTCACTCTTCGCGCGAAGAGATGAGGGTTGATCTCCGCATCGAATCCGGGGCCGTCATCCTCCAGAATGAATACGGCCATGTCATCGTCAGCTTGAAGCGAGACGCAAACTAGGCAGGAGGCGGGCAAATGCTTGAGTTCGTTATCGAGGAGATTAGCAATCACTCGGTGGAGGAGACCTGGGTCGGCCAAGACTCTGATTGAGCCAGCGCTTCGAATTTGAACTGCAAGGCCCCTTTCACTCATGGAAGGCTCGTATAGATCGATCATGCTTCTCACGAGCTCATCAAGATCGACCTCGGTTCGCGATAGCCGAAGTGCATCCGCCTTTGCCTCTGCCACGTCCAGTGAGGTGTTGAGGAAGTCTGTCAGACGGTCGAGCTCGTCGATCGCTGAGACGATGGATTCGGCATGATCTTCCATGACATCGTTGGCCAAAGCTGTTTCTAACTTGCCTCGGACGGCGGTGAGGGGGCTTCTAAGATCGTGTGCGAGCGAGTCTGTGATGGTGTGGAGTTGATGTACCGTGCTCTCGATCCTGTCGAGCATGTGGTTCAACGTGCGGGCAAGATGGCCGATCTCATCCGTTCCCTTCGTGTCGGGGACCCGGCTACTTAGATCGGCTTGGCCGATGCGCGAGGCTGCTTCTGTAATCTCGCTGACTCGGCCCAGCATCTTCCGCGTCGCATAAAAGACTATCACGAAGCCAAGCAAAACGATGGAAGCCCACAAAATTAGAAAGCGAAAACGAAGATTTCTGAGGACATGAAGTTCGTCACGTTCTGATAAGCCGAGATATATGTTGCTACCATCTTCAATACGAACGGAGGCGACGCGAAATGGAATGCTGAATCCCGGAACCCGCAAGTCAAAGGGCACGTCGCCCAACATGCGAGTAGAGCGAATGGCCGCGAGGCTTGCGGCGCCATCCCCGGACCCGACCCAAAGTTTAGCCGGTCCGCTATCCCCGGCTTGGAGAAAGAAAACGGCGTCGTTTTCATTGCCCTCGGACCGCTGACGATTTGGGACCTCTCGAGTGGCGAGTTCTGCTACTTCACCTACAACTCGGCTATAGAGGCGGTCCTTTGGAGTTCGTCCGGCCACGTCACCCAGGACACCAACTTCGCCCGAAAGCCATGCATCGCTTCGTCGCTGGATGTCGCTCGCAACAAAACGGTGCAGCATCGCGAACACCAGCATCGTTCCGATGGCGAAAGCGAGAGTCGCCCAAAGCGAAATACGCCACGCGGCACTTCGCATAATTGGATTAGCTGCTTTTAAGGACATACCCGATACCTCTCAATGTCTTGATCAGCGGCTCGCGTCCTTCGGTGTCGATCTTGCCGCGCAGCCGATAAATGTGAACATCGACCACGTTTGTATCGGGCTGGAAGCGCATGCCCCAAACTTCCGTCATGAGCATGGAACGGCTTACGACCCTGCCGGCATTGCGGCAGAGGTACTCCAGTAAGACGAACTCCTGCGGACTAAGGTTCAGGACTTCGTCGCCTCGGGTCGCTCGTCGTCTGAGCATATCGATCTCCAGATCGCAGACACGCAGGCGGCTCGGGTTCTCTGCCGGGGGCGCGTTTCGCCGGAGGAGGTTGCGCATCCTGGCCAGCAACTCGGCTATAGCGAAAGGCTTTGTCAGGTAATCGTCGCCTCCAAGTTCCAGGCCCTTAACCCGGTCGTCTACCGACCGCCTCGCGGAAAGAATGAGCACCGGACTAGTCACGCCGGCCCTCCGCAACTGGAGGATGAGGTCAATACCGTCCTGATCTGGCAACCCGAGATCGACGATGATCCCGTGATAGACATGCTTTGAGGCAAGGAGAGCGGCGGTATGGCCATCCTCTGCCGTATGGACGTCGTAGCCCGCACCCGTCAACGATTGCTTGACGAAACTTTGAATCTCAATCTCGTCCTCGATCAGCAGGAGTCGCATCATTCCATCCTAGGTTGCGCCTCGACCCCCAAGCCACATTTCACGGCGCTGGATAGATCTCATCAAAATAAAGTGTTCGGGCGACAATTCGTTCCTCAATCCAGGCAGCCTGGTCCTATCAATTCGCACCATTAGAAAAGGAGAAAGAGCAAGGGACAGATTATTCCCGCAACAAGCACTCCGACAACTACAGCTTTCCGGCGTGCATATTTCCACGACATAGAAAGCCCGGTACAAGTCGAAACCACAAGGGCTAAAGCAGTCGCGGCGAAGAACAACTTTATGGGAAGCGGATTGGGAACGGATGGAACCCGGGATGGTGCGGGGAGCTTTGGGGCTTCAGGCCTGGGAGCCTCGGCTATCTGGCCCTCAACCTTCGCAGGGGCCAGGGAAGTCGGTTTTCGGGGAGGGAGATACAGGGTTCCCTTCTTATGCAGTTGGGATAGGTGAACGAGAATGGCGGGAGGAACGTAGGAACTCCCCCGGCTCGTCTCGTGTAGGCCAAACATCTGAAGACCGCCGGTGATGGAGAAAAAGAGGATTGTCGGCGCGAAGAACACTCCTGTGTAGTGGTGGATGAGACGCAGCGCTTTGAGCCTGGACGCGGAGGTCATTTGGCTAACGTTTCCTCTAGAGCAACGGCTCGACGGGCAAGCACATATTTGACTCACTCGTTTGTGGCAACCATACGCTTAGCTTGCTGATGTGTAACTTAGCATGTCGGCCGATGCGTTCTGTCGACCTGTCCATAGATTTGCCTCGTCCATGAACGAATCGTCATCAGGACCCACGCTGCTAAGTGCTATCAAAGAAGCAGAAGTCTCGTCCCAACGAGTAGCTGTTATTTGAGAACACGGACCCTGCTCTTTCAGTAGTCGACTTTCGCCGGATCGTCGCCACTTCGTAGTTCAGCTTTCCGCCATGCAAGCGACATCTAACTTCATCCGGCTGAGGGCCCTTTGTGCATGACTACGGCTTATCTGAACCGCATAGCAACTGCCGTACCAGAGCATGATGTGCATGACTCCTTTGTTCTTTTCGCAGAAAGAATACTTGTTGACCCGAGGATCGGCGCGGTCTTTCATCGCATGGCGAAACGCGCCGGCATCGCGCATCGGTATTCGTTCCTCGATCCGACGGGGTCCTCCCGGTTCTCATCTCATGATGCCAATGAGTTTTATCAACGGGGAAATTTCCCCAGCACATCGCGGCGTATGGGCTTGTTTGAGCAGACCGCACCCTTGCTGATGCGAAAGGCAGTGGACCGGCTTGCGCTTAGCGAGGAAGAACGCATTGGAATCACTCACGTTCTTGTCACCTCTTGCACCGGACTCTATGCGCCCGGACTGGACTTTGAGATTGTCGAACACCTAGGATTATCGCCGACTGTTGAGCGCACCATGATTGGTTTTATGGGCTGCTATGCGGCAATCAATGCGCTGAAACTGGCTCGGCATATTGTGCGGTCGGAACCGAACGCGGGCGTGCTCCTGTTGAATCTTGAGCTGTGCACGCTTCACTTCCAGGAGACGCAGAATCTAGAACAGATACTTTCGTTCCTGGTCTTTGCCGACGGCGCAGCGGCAAGCCTGATTACGGGTCGCGATCAGGGTCTTGCGCTGGACAGCTTCAAGGCGGTTATGGTGCCGGAGACACGCGGGTTGATCACCTGGAAGATCGGAGGCTTGGGTTTCGATATGTTGCTCTCCGGTCAGGTGCCTGCGGCGCTAAGCCGAGCGCTGCAGGAAGGCGAGTTGATGGCCGAGCGCCACGACATTCACTTGTGGGCGGTACATCCGGGCGGCCGCTCCATCCTGGATGCTGTCGAGCAAGGGCTGGAACTATCCCCAGATGCGCTGGCCGCCTCGCGGGAAGTGCTCTCGCGCTTCGGCAACATGTCGTCGGCGACCGTGATGTTTGTCTTAGAGAAAATGATGCAGCAGCCCCGTTCGGGGCAACGTGGGTGCGCCATGTCGTTTGGTCCCGGCCTGACGGCGGAGACGATGCGATTTCATGTGGTCTAGTGCGGAGATCGACCTGAGTCGACGGGTGTCTCCGAAAGAGTTGCCGGAGTGGATGGACGGCGACTGCAGTTATGAGGATTATCGTGACTGCCTGCGCAGCCTGCGAAATGTTAATCGCTGGCTACTTGGCTACCGTCCGACACTCGCGTGGCTGCAGCGTTTGCCGCGCGGTCCGCGCAACCCCATTCACATCCTCGATGTAGGGAGTGGTGGCGGTGATCTACTGCGGCAGATCGCAGTCTGGGCCCGCAGGCGGAGCATTGCCGTCAAGCTGACGGGGATCGATCTGAATCCTCACGCCGCGCGTGCAGCGGCAGAGTCCACCCCAAAACAAACCAAGATCGAGTGGGTTACCGGCAATGCGATGTTGTATCAGCCGGGCAGGAAGATCGATGTTGTCCTGAGCTCGCTGACGACGCATCATCTGGAGAACGACGAAGTTGTCTCTCTGGTGCGATGGATGGAGTCGACCGTGCAAATGGGTTGGTTTATCAATGATCTCGAAAGGGAAGAGTGGAGTTACCGCTTGTTTAATTGGGTGCGGTGGCACCCCATGGTGCGGCACGATGGGCCGGTTTCTTTCAGGAGAGCCTTCCGAAGGGAGGATTGGGTAAACTTGCTGGCTGCGGCTGAGGCACCTGCAGAAGTGGTGACGATCGAGCGTTGGCGGCCGGGCCGGTTGTGCGTCGGACGATGGAAGTGACCTTGAAAGATGCCGATTCGTCTCGTAGGCCGGAAGATCTCATCCGGTTGCTGCTGCCGCCCTCTTTCCTTGTCCCATTCCGTCTAAACGCCTCAGAGGAGAATGATGTCAACTTCCCCCTTGTCCGTACCGAGTTCCTCCGGTTCCACATTCCGAAGAATCCTTTGGATCTCCCTTGGCGTTACAGCCCTCTTCGTCTTCATCACCTCAGAGGTTCTTCTCGTCTCCGATTACCCGATGTACCATGCCTACCGGCTGCAGGTGATAGCCGACCGCGGGCTCCTGATCCCACACACTCTCTGCGGCACCTTTGCACTGCTGGTCGGTCCTCTACAGTTCTCATCACGTCTTCGGCAGCGCTACCTGAACCTCCATCGCATCCTGGGCCGGTTGTATTTCGTCTCCGTCATCCTTGGCGCTTTTACTGGGATCGCCCTCGCGGTTGGTCGCCCCGGCCTGCCTGGAACCTCCATGCAAGGTGCCGCTTGGATCGTCTGCACTACCGTTGCGGTGATTGCCGCGCGTAATCGGCAGATCGCCGTGCATCGCCAGTGGATGGCTCGCTCGTATGCGGTTACCTTCACCTTCGTATCAAGCCGCGTTTTAAATCTGGTACCCGCTTACTGGAGCCATCTCGGCGACATCTTGTCAGCGGTCGGCGTCATCGCCTTCACTTTGGCTTCCATTCTTCTCGTGGATATCGCCCTGAACTGGCACGAACTCACCACGCACCGGAATCGAGCGTCCTAAGCAGAGCGCTATCTCTCGATGCTGTTCCCACCAGGTCCGAGCTCATGACCGGGCCATAGCGCCAAGTTGTCCGATCACCACCGGCACTACGGGCTCGTCACGCTCCAAGGCCCACACCATCACATCTTTAGGCGGGAGGCCAAGCATCCGCGCAATCACCCTCACAATCCGCCCAGTCACCAGGAAGGCGGCGACGAGGAGACTGCATCGTTCCCTCGAAGACCTCGCATGACGTACAGCAGATGGGACGCACCTCGCATTGCAACGAATAGACTCCCTTGCGTGCTGCAAGATGACGATTTGTACAGAATGGCCAGTCGAAGAGTTTTCTCAACGTCTATCAGGTTAGATAGAAAGCAGTTCGATGCGGATACGTCAGAGATCCAGTGAACTAGGAGCAAAACTTTGCAAGATGAAGTCCTGATTCTCGGTGGTGGGGTGGCAGGTTGTGCTGCTTCCATCGCGCTCGCTCGCAAGGGACGAAGTGTAACGCTGATCGAACGCGAACCCACACCGCGCCATAAAGTCTGCGGCGAGTTTCTAAGCGGAGAAGCGCTCGAGGATTTGCATACGCTGGGCATTGATGTTGCTTCGCTTGGGGCCGTGCCCCTAAACCATGTCCGGCTCGCCGTGGCAGGCCGTGCCGCAGAAGCGTCCCTGCCTTTTCCGGCAGCATCCCTCACGCGGAAAACATTGGATACGGCGCTCATCGCCGAAGCCATCGCGGCGGGAGTCCGCATCAAGCAGGGCCGGACGGTGCAGGCTCTCAGCCGTATCCCAGGCGACCTTTGGCAAGCTAAGCTTGACGACGGCACGACCCTCGAAGCTGCAACAGCCTTCCTTGCCACAGGTAAGCATGACCTGCGCGGCCACGGGCGCCCGAAGGATACGCACCAATGGGTAGGTTTCAAGATGTATTACCGCTTAGACGCCGCCCAAACCGCAGATCTGGCTGACGCCTCCGAGCTGACGCTTTACCCTGGCGGCTATGGAGGTATCCAACCGGTACAGGACGGCAAGACAAACTTCTGCTGTGTTGTGCAGCGTCAGTATTTTGCACGCGCGGGTCTTCGTTGGGAAAGCCTGCTGGCGAAGATGAAACAGGACTGTCCTCATCTTGCCATGCGTCTTGAAGGTGCTGAGCCGCTGCTTGAGAAACCTATCAGCATCACTCACATCCCTTATGGTTATCTCCGCCGCGTGACCGAGGATGGGCTTTATTGCATCGGCGATCAAGCGGCCGTTATCCCATCGTTTACTGGCGACGGGATATCCATCGCCTTGCATACTGCCCGTCAGGCTGCGACTGCCTACCTGGCTGCAGAACCTGCATCGGTTTTTCAGCCAAGACTGCGCTCCGAATTGCTGCCGCAGATGCGTCTCGCCCAATTTGCCGCCAGCGGTCTAAACAATCCGCTCTCGCGTGCTGTTCTGCCATTCTGCCTCCGAGTATGGCCGGGCGCGATGCGTGTAACGGCGAGGTTGACGCGCGTTGCCCAACCTACGCCTTATGCTGCCTCTCAGGTCCTAGCGCACTGACTTGAGATCGCCTCTGCGATTCTGCTTTTTCAAGGATTCTATGAAAACGTTCGCTATCTTTGCGCTCGCCCTGACATGCAGTCCAGTGCTGATCGCTCAGCATCAGAACTTCACCCTTAATCCCGATAGTAGCGAGGTTAAGATCAGGCTGAACACGACCCATGAAGTCGTCAACGGCACCTTCCAAGTCCAGTCCGGATCGATCGATTTCGACCGCACAGCGTCTCGGATCTCGGGTTTGGTCACCGTGGGAACAGGCACTGGAAAGACGGGAAATGATAGTCGCGACAAGAAGATGAAAAAAGACATTCTCAAGGTGCAGGAGTTCGCGACTGTATCCTTCGCACCAAAGACGTACACCGGAACCATCTCTGCCTCAGGCGACTCCAACATTCAGGTGACAGGGGTCTTCACTTTGCTGGGCATACCTCACGACCTGACGATTCCGGTGCGAATACACATGGATGGCCCCAAAGCAACAGTGCAGGCGCAACTCGTCGTTCCTTATGTCCAGTGGGGCCTTAAGAATCCTAGCTTCCTCATTTGGAAAGCGGAAAACGATGTGAGAGTTGACCTTGATCTGGTCGGTCAAGTCTCCAACTGACCTTACCCTACCTTTTCCGAAGCCTAACCTGGAATGACGAAATGCCTGAAGCTCCTCAGCAATTCACATCTCCCAAGATCAAGAAGCTCGCCCAGAAAGCATTGAAATCCCCCGCATGTTGACGACCGGAGAAACGCGTGAGCTTGGCGCATTCGTCATGGTTTACGTCTCACCTCCAAAGGAGGAAACTGCATTTGCAGCCTTTCTTCGTTGCCATGGAATCCTCGAGGATCGAACGGGTTGGAAGGCTCCTTACACCGCTCTGATCTGCTCCAGAAACTCCACGAGTTCGCTCGCCAGTTCGGCCTCAAACTCCAAGGCCTTCCCCGTCCGGGGATGCTGAAACTCCAGCCGTGCCGCATGCAGAAAGTTCCGTTCCAGCTCCAGCGTTCCTTCGCCCCCATCTGTCCGCCGGATGACGTGCGGAGCCCCATAAAGAAAGTCTCCAACCACGGGATGCCCCAACGCCTGCAGGTGTACCCGTATCTGGTGCGTCCGCCCTGTCTCGATCTTCACCTCGACGAGCGTAAACGCGCCATACGCGGTCGTCAACCGCTCCAGCACATGAATGTGGCTCACCGCGGATCGTCCATCCGCCCGCCGTGTGGTCATCCGGATTCGCCGCACCAGGTCACGCCCGATCGGCAGCGTCACTGTCGTGTTGTCCTTGCCCAGATGTCCATGCGCAAGCGCAAGGTAGGTCTTGTAGACCTCGCGTGCGGCAAACATCTCCCCCAGCTTGCGATGCGTCACATCATCCTTCGCCACCACGATCGCTCCGGAGGTCTGTTTGTCCAGGCGATGCACGATCCCCGGCCGCAACTCTCCGCCCACGCCGGATAACTCCTGGATCGGATCGCCCCCGTGGGCACCCTTTGTCATATGGAAGAGCAACGCATTGACTAGCGTTCCACGGTTTCGTTCGTCCTCGCCGGACCCCGCGCCGGCATGGACCATCATCCCGGCCGGCTTGTTCACCACCGCCAGGTAACTGTCTTCATAGATCACATCGAGTGGAATATCCTCGGGTACCGCATGCAGCGGCTCGGGCCTGGCCTGCCCTTCGATCTCAATCTTCTCTCCGCCCTTCAGCTTGGCCTTGCCCTTCGGAACCGCACCCTCCACCCGGACCTGTCCAGCCTCGATCAGCAACTGCACCCGCGCCCGGGAGACATCCGGTAGAGCCTGCGCCAGGTATGCGTCCAGCCGCATTCCGGCCGCAGCGCCATCGGCTGTGAACGTCTTTATCCCCGCCTCGGCTCCATCTTCCTCGTCGAACTCCGCTGCAGGCACTTCAACCGGCATCTCCGGCTCCGCGAAGCGCGTCGCTACATACTCGGCGCGAACCGAGTGATGCCTTTGCCCCTTGGGGATCATGTTCTTCGACGGCATCGGCCCACACTCCCTCTGGCAACTCTACTCGAACTCCGTGCTCGTACTCCGCAACTCGGTACCTGACTGCGCGCTGCGGTGCGTCTTTCCATCCTGTGTTATTTTCCGTGCGATGTTAAGATTGTCCTACCGTGGCCCACCCTTCAGCCGCCCTTCCCGTGGACACTGGCTCGCCGGACGCTCTCTTTGTAGTCCGGGAGCTGACCAAGCAGTACGGCTCCTCCCACGTCGTCGACAGCGTCTCGTTCACGATCCGCCGCGGCGAGACGCTTGGCCTCGTAGGGGAGTCCGGCTCGGGAAAAAGCACCGTCGCCCGCATGCTTTTGCGGCTCGTCGAGCCGACCTCCGGCACTGTCTCGTTCGATGGCTGCGACCTGCTCGCGGCAAGCAAACGTGACCTCCGGCTCCTGCGCCGAAGAATCCAGATGGTCTTCCAGGATCCCCAGGCGGCGCTCAACCCACGCATGCGCATCCGCCGGATCGTCGCCGAGCCCTTTGCCATTCAGGGCGGCTACTCGCGTGAGTTTGTTCGCCAACGTCTCGAAGAACTGATGCACGACGTAGGTCTGGAGCCGGAGGTTCTGTCGCGCTACCCGCACGAGTTCTCCGGCGGGCAACGGCAGCGCATTAACATCGCCCGGGCGCTCGCGCTCAAGCCGGAGTTCATCGCCCTGGATGAACCAGTCAGCGCGCTGGATGTCTCGGTCGGCGCCCAGGTCATCAACCTGCTCAAGGATCTCCAGCGAACCCATGGTCTGACTTATCTCTTTATCTCGCACTCCATGCCGCTGGTCCGCTACCTGTCGGACCGAGTCGCCGTCATGCAGCAGGGGCGCCTGGTTGAGATCGGCGACGCGCTGGAGGTTTGCGATCATCCCCGCGATCCGTATACGCAGCGCTTGATCGCCGCCACCCCGGGGTTTCCCGCTACTCTTTGAGCCGCTGCTGGAGCAGGTACATCAACGCAAGTTCCTCCTGCTTTAAAACATGGGAGGACTTGTTCTCCTCTTCTTCCTCCTCCACCCGCTTGTTGATCGTCTCGATCATCTCGCCGTTCAGGTAGCATTCCAGGATGACCGGATGCACGTAGCACTTGCGGCATACGGAAGGCGTGTTGCCCAACCGTGCCGCGACGCGCTTGATCGCGTCGACCACGTTCTTCTTCGCCTGGCTGTTGCTCTCAAACGGCTCGAACTCGCGCAGCATCAGGGACGCGAGCACGGTTCCAGCCCATGTCCGAAAGTCTTTTGCGGTAAAGTGCTGCTGCGTAATCTCCTGCAAATACTCATTAACGTCCGCGGAATCGATCGAGCGCGGCTCTCCGTCCTCGTCGAGATACTCAAACAACTCGTAGCCCGGAAGATCGCGGCAGCGTTTGACGATCGCCGCCAGCCGCCGATCCTTGAGATCGATCTCATGATGGACGCCGCTCTTGCCCTTGAACTTGAAGCGCACCGTTCCGCCCTGAATCTGCGCATGCCGGTTCTCCATCGTAGTTAGGCCGTAAGATTGGTTCGTTCGAGCATACTCTTCGTTGCCTACCCGGATGAACGTCGTCTCCATCAGCCGGACGAGCGCGGCGAGGACCTTCAGCCGCGGCAATCCAGGCAGCCCGAGATCGTGGTCCACCCGCTCCCGGATCATGGGGAGAGCTTGCCCAAACTGCACCATGCGGGCGTACTTGGTCTCATCCCGAACCTCCCGCCACCGGGGATGATACCGGCTCTGCTTCCGCCCCTTTACGTCCCGTCCGGTCGCTTGCAAGTGCCCGTTGGCGATGGGACTGATCCAGACATCCACCCATGCGGGAGGGATCACGAGCGACTTGATCCGCCTAAGGGTCTCCTTGTCCCGAACCGGCTCGCCGTGCGGGCCGACGTAGCGAAAACCCGTCCGCGTCTTCTTCCGCTGAATGCCTGCCTTCACGTCCGAAAGGTAGCGAAGCCCGGCGGCCTTCGCGGAGGCTTTCGGGCCCATCTCCTCTTCGGCCGCAGGTACTGCCTCAATGCTGTCCTTCTCGGCTTCAACCGTCCCGTTCATCTCTGCTTGGGATGCCGCCTGGAACCCGGGCGTTCCGCCGCTTCCATCTCAGCTTTCATGCGATCACGGTCTGGAACCGTCGGACCACCAAGTAACTTTCAACGGCATTACAAAAGTTGATACAAGGCTAAGTAGCTTCTTTTGAATATTTTGCGCAGGTAAATATCCCTTCAGAACAAGTTAGGATTTGTCCGGGTCTTCGAATTTAATGATAGGACGGCCAGATTCCAACTCTGGTACTAGAGCGATTGCGTCTTCCCCCGCTGTGAGAGGCAATGCTTCCTGATGCGCTAGAGGTTCATCGGGCGGCGTCAATACGAGAGAACCCTCATCGGGAATAGGCTTAAGCGTTAGTTCGTACTGATCTTCAGAGGGAACGTGAATCTTCAGCGGGTGTCCAGCCACATTTCCATCAAGCAGGAGAAGCCCGCATCGTTTGTACTTGGTTCTCCGTGGGGCTCTGGGATCTAGCCCATCATAGGTATGGAATTCGTGGGCATTGAAGTGGATCGCCGTGGCAAGGTGTATTGCATCAGGCGTCAAAAGTTCGAAGTCACTATCGATGTAGAACTCCATCAGCTCGCTCGTTAGTTTAGCAATCGGCAGATCAACGTTTTGAGCAACCACGTTACTCCTTCGCAAGAGGTTGTCATACTTCTTCATAGCCTCCGGAGAAGTCTTGCTCTGATAGATTTCCGCCCTGGTGATTGTGGAGGTAATCAGCACGAGTTGGGCGCGTTCAACCAAGTCTGCAATTCTTCTGAGACCTTCCATATGACCCGGCTGCCGTTTTTCGTTTTTCATCCAGGCAAAAAATATGCAGGTGTCCCAGTAGACAATGTGGTCTTTACCAGTTGGCATCTCGTATCGAGCGAACGAACTCTTCCGCGCTCAATCCTTCCGTAGAGTCTGGGGAAATTCCACGCAAGTCATTCAACGTGGGCAGGTCAGAGTTCTCCTCGTGAACGTCAATATCCTTAGCGTCAATCGCGTACGGAAATTTGTCCATTTGCTTATAGCGCAAACGTCCGGAAATAGTTACATAGTGATCCAAGGCAGATTTGACCTCTCCGCGAAGATGAGGCCTAAACTCGCAAGTGAGCTTTTGCGGACCAACGGCAGGGAAAATAGCGAACTTTAGTGTGTTGTGGAGGTTGATGGATTCAAGTCTGCCCGATATAGAGCCGAAGGAATAGATATCGGGGCCAATGATCTCATCGACCTGCTTAGAGAAGAGAGAATCTATGGGAATGACCTTATTGTTGGCCTCAACGATCTCTACCCGCTGAATGTTCTGGCGCGTGGGTGCAGAGAGAGCCTTGTATGACTCCATCATCGCCAAGTCAGCGTTATGCGGAGCTTTCTTTTGCCGAATCGCACGCATCCCAGCCATAAAATTCTTAGTGACTGCCCGCGCACTCACCGTAGCAGTTTTGCGCTCGACGGCTTCAAGAACGATTGTCGCTGGACTATTGTGCGTTAGGTCAACGACTTTGTAATAGATGGAGTTGTTCGATCTGCCAGACAGCGCTCGTTCCGTCTGGCGGAGAACTTCGCTGAAGGCCTCAAGCTGAGAGATGAACTCGGATAGCCGGACATCCCCGCCATCCTGTTCGGAGCCAACCAACCGAATCGTGATCCTATTCTTCGCCATGCCTTCCCCCATTTGATACACTTCGGGTAGGCCGCAGATTGAACTCGGTGTTTGCGGCACCGGGGGCAAGCGTTGCAAATGGCAGAATCCAATTCATTGTCAAAGAAACAGGAACCACAGTCACCCCCGTTCACGCGGGAAGACTTCCATTCGTTGGTGAAGCGAGCGATTACCGCGCCCGCTCCGAACCACAAGCCAAAAGCGAAGTGAACATCGGTTGCATTACGTTGCGATGATTGTACCGATACGCATACTCGTCGCAATAGCTTTGCAGGTACTTCGCGCTGACCGAATGATACACGCGGCCAATTCCCCTCCTTAGAAGACTCCAGAAGCCCTCAATAGTGTTCGTGTGAACGTGTCCCATAACGTACCCCTTAGCGGTGTGGTTGATGCGGTGGTGGAAGTGTTGCCGAGCGTGTACTTCCCGCCAGCATCGTGTACACCGACTCTTACACGACCTACGACAAACTCCACAAGATGCCAGAAGGATGCTAACTGATTCGCCGAACTCTGCCTGAACCGCTCCTACAATGTAAGAGGATGGCCCCTTCCCTCCTCGCGCATTGGCAGTACGTCTGGCTCGTCGCTGCCTCCTTCCTCGCGGGCGCCATCAACGCGATTGCAGGAGGCGGGTCGTTCCTCTCCTTTCCGGCAATGCTTGCCTTGGGCGTTCCGCCGGTCGAAGCCAACGCCACCAACACAGTCGCGCTTTGGCCAGGGCAACTAACCTCGCTTGCAGCTCTGCACGGTGACGTTCGCCGTGATCTGTTGCCGGTTGTCCTCACAACCTCTCTTGTGGGCGGCATCGCAGGAGCCGAACTGCTCCTCCACACCAGCAAGCCTCTCTTCCTTCACCTCATCCCATGGCTGCTGCTTACCGGCTCGGTGATCTTCGGTATCTCCGGCCCGGTCTCCCGGTGGCTCCGCGCCCGCTCCCTCCACGCCGCAGAAGACCGCCCCATCCCGCTCCCCGCATTAGCCCTCGCCCTGCTCCCCGTCACCTTGTACATCGGCTACTTCGGGGCGGGGGGCGGCTTCCTCATCATGACCGTCCTCGCCCTCTTCGGAATGCAGGAGATGCACCAGTTGAACGCTTTGAAGATTGTGGCCGCCTGCGCCTCAAACCTCTGCGCCAGCATCACCTTCATTCTCAGTGGCCGCATCCTCTGGCATGACTGCTTGATCTCAATGATCTTCGCTGCCGCGGGTGGCTTCTTCGGCGCACGTTACGCCCGCACCATGAATCCCACCGTCCTCCGCGCCATCGTCGTCGTCACTGGGGTTGTGATCGCCGCCTATTTCTTCTGGAGGCAGCGTTGAGCCGTTAGCGGCTAAACTGATCTGTGTGGAAGCGTCTCATCCTTGGTCCATGTCGACCGTCCCAACGTGCTTCCCATTCCGGGACAGGAATCGGCTGCTTACACCGCTTTTTTCACTCAGAACACCCTCAAAAACACCAGCAAATCCGCATGTCAAGCCCTAAAAGAACCCAAATAGCTCATTCTAATAGAGATAGACTTGGCGTAACCACCTGGTCCAATCACGTACAATTAAACCACACGCCAAAGCTCAAGGAGATTTCCGCAGAAGCCCGTAAGCGCTTCTAAGTTCCTTGTTATCAATATTTTGCCGATAAGTCATTTGCAATCAATATTTTGAGGGATAGCCCACCTTGTAAGTTGTTGCAAGCAGAGGCCATAGTACCAATAAGTTAACCTAGGGGGGCTCCCCCTTAGCCGGCGTATCACTAAAGAACTCTGAGCCATCCCTATGAGTCACGAAGGAATCCGGATACTGAACGAAGCAGACGCACGTCGTGAGATCGCGGCCGAACAGCCTCTCTCCAGCGAGGCAGTCACCCCGAACAAGGTTCGCGTCATGAAGTCTGAGGGTACAGGCATGTCCATCGACTGGAAGGACGGCCATTGGAGTTCGTGGACCTTCGGGTGGCTGCGCGACGCCTGTCCCTGCGCCACCTGCAACGAGGAACGCAAAGCGGATGGCCGAGAGCCCGGCGAACCCAAGCCCATACCGGGCGGGCCTCTCGTCCTCTACCAGGCCCCAGCCCGCCCCGTTGAAGTCGCACCGGTCGGCAAGTATGCCCTGCGTTTCAAGTGGAACGACGGTCACGAAAGCGGGATCTACTCCTGGGAGTTCCTTCGCCGCGTCTGCCAATGCAACGCATGCAGCAAGAGCAGGCCGATCTAAGCGCGGAGCGGCTACTCGCCGGCCTCCAGTTTGGCCTCCTGGTAGTGGCCGATGTGCTTGTAGACCTCTTCGGGGAACTTAAGGTTACGGTAGAGGTTGCCGCAGTCGGGATCATCCACATTCGGAAGAATCGGAAACTCCTGCTCGCTCTGCCACTCCAGGATGCGGTCGCGTTTAGGCGGGTTATAGTCCCGGCCTTCGACCTGTCGCAGCATCACACGCGCATCTTCCTCGGAGAAATCGGTATCTTTCATCATGTACGCAAGCACTTCGTCGTGGCTGAGGAAGTGCCTCGCGACCATGGCGAAGACCAGGCGGCCGTAGTGACCGATGTCCTTCCCGTCATCCAACGAGTCAAGAAGGTGAGCCATCATGGAGTCTTTGCGGAGTTCTTCCACACCGCCTGAATGAGGAGTTCCGCTCTCGTCTGAAGGATCGCCGGCTACCCTGCGTGTGCTGAGGGACGGTGGTGATTTCAAGGCCGTGTCTGAAGAGTTCGTTGAACTTGGCGGCTTCAGGTGCTTCAGTCTGGCAAGCTCCGCTTCTGCCCGTTCCGCTCTCTCGGTCGCCTTGCGAACGACTTCCGCCTGCTCGTCGATAAGCTCCGGCTGCTCCAGCACAATCTCTCGCTCTGACATGGATAATCCTCAATTCCGCTCGGCAATTCGCCGTTTCTTCGCTCCTAGTGAGACGTGTCAAACGAGCAAGGAGTTGCCAGAGGACGCAGTGCGAGCGCACACCAAGAAAGCGCCTACGAAGCGCCGATCTGCACCAGCGCCTCTTCCACGGTCGCAGCCACGAGCAAGATCTCACGGTTCTTCTGCTTCAGCATTCCTTCATCGACACACTTATCCAGAAAAGCGAGCAGGGGATCGTAGAAGCCAACAGTGTTCAGAAGCAGGATGGGCTTCTGATGCAGCTTCAACGTCTGCCATGCGAGCACCTCGAAGAGTTCTTCGAAGGTGCCAAAGCCTCCTGGCAGGACGATGAAAGCATCGGCGCGCTCGCCCATGAGCGCTTTGCGCGTGTGCATGGTGGAGGTGACATGCAACTCCGTCAGACCTTGATGAGCGACTTCGAGGTCGACGAGCACCTCCGGAATGACGCCGACAACTTTGCCGCCAACAGCAAGGCAAGCGTCCGCAACGGCCTGCATCAAGCCAACCCTGGCCCCGCCGTAGATCAAGCCAATGCTACGTTTTGCAAGTGCACGGCCAAGCTCTTCGGCCTGAGCACGGTAGACCGGATTAACGCCATCCGCCGAGGCGCAGAACACCGCTACATTGCTGATCGACATCTCTCAAGCATAGTGGAAGGTTGTGAAGGTAGTATGCAAACGCAGCCAGGGGAACAGGTTTGCCGACAAGAGCGGTGGGACGAGGAAGAGAGAGTCTCCCACCGCTTTTGCATGTGCTGGCTCGTTCGCCCATGAGTCCATTCGCCTGAGCAGGCTTTCCGCGCCTGAGAACTACTTTAGTTCGATCGTTTGGTCATTGACTGCGGGTGTCAGTGCGATCAGGACCTCACCTTTAGCGTGGTACGGGCGGGGCGTTGCGCGGTAGACCAAGGTGCCTGCCGGAGCCTTGATGCGGATGTTGGAGTCCGCGGTAATCGTATAAACGTGGCCGGCGACGCTCACGTCCTGAAAAACTTTTCCATGGTTGACGACGAGCACAGAGACGCGGTCATCGGGCCTGGCGTGCGGGTGCATGTGGACGAGGTTGCCGAACGGAGGAATAGCGGCTGAGGCGGCAACAGCGAGGATGGCGAGAGACGAATAGATCATGAGAGTTTCCCTTCGATGTTCAGAGTGATGGTTTCGACGGGAGAGGCTGCCATGGTCCAGTCTTGCTCGTCACGTTGTACTACGGAAGGTAAGACTTCGCAGTTCCCCGAAAGGCGCAAACATTCTGAACGATTCTTCTGTTGTTAACCTCCTAATGCCCAATAAAGACGGGGTGTTCACGCGTGGACGGGAGTGTCCGCAAACAACCACAGCGGCATGGCTTAAAATGGACTTTGGAGTTACAACCGAATGCCGTCCCGCCTTTTGGAAAAGATGAATCCTCAACAGCAACAAGGTATCCAAGCCGTCGACGGCCCGGTCCTCCTGCTTGCCGGCGCGGGCTCCGGCAAGACTCGCGTCGTGACCCATCGCATCGCTT
This sequence comes from uncultured Granulicella sp., assembly GCA_965198885.1. Taxonomy (GTDB): domain Bacteria; phylum Acidobacteriota; class Terriglobia; order Terriglobales; family Acidobacteriaceae; genus Edaphobacter. The sequence continues at coordinate 1,722,107 of OZ240677.1, forward strand.
ACCTGATTGAGGAGCGCGGCGTTGCGCCGGATTCCATCCTTGCCGTGACCTTCACGAATAAAGCCGCGAAGGAGATGGCGGAGCGTGTGGATAAGATCCTTGGCCACTCGTCACTCGCCAAGCCTTTGCTCAGCACCTTTCATAGCTTCTGCGTGCGGGTGTTGCGCCGCGACATAGAGGCGTTGCAGATCAACGGTAAAGGGCTGACCCGCAGCTTTGCCATCTACGATGAGACCGATCAGCAGGCCGTTGTGAAGACGGCGTTGAAGCGTCTTGGCGTTGACGACAAGTCGCTTAAGCCGCGTGTCGCACTGGGCCGCATCTCCTGGGCGAAGAACCACATGATCGATCCGCAGGAGTACTTCCTGGCTTCGACGAATCCCATTGAAGAGAAGATCGCGCACATCTTCGAGATCTACAAGAAGGAGCTCGCCAAAGCGAATGCGCTGGACTTTGACGATCTCCTGCTGGAGACGGTTCGACTGCTGAAGACATCGTCCGAAGTTCGCGAGCGCTACAACCACCGCTTCCTGTACGTGATGATTGACGAGTACCAGGACACGAATAAGCCCCAGTATGAGCTGATGAAGCTGCTCGCCGGAACGCATAACAATATTTGCGTTGTCGGCGATGAAGATCAGTCTATTTATAGTTGGCGCGGCGCGGACATCAAGAACATCCTCGACTTCGAGAAAGACTTTCCGGGCGTGCAGACCATCCGCCTGGAGCAGAACTATCGCTCCACGCAGATGATCCTGGAAGGCGCAAGCGCCGTGGTGGCGCAGAACACGCAGCGTAAGGGCAAGAACCTGTGGACTGCGCGCGAGGGCGGCTCCATGATCGGCCTCTATGAGGCTCCTGACGGCGAGAATGAGGCGCTGTTCATCGCGGACCGCATTCAGAAATACCTGCGCGATGCCCGCCAGGTGGAGACCGATGAGCCCGCCCGCTGCGCCGTGCTCTACCGCACCAACTCGCAGTCACGTCTGGTAGAGGAAGCGCTGCGCCGTTATCAGGTGCAATACCACATGGTGGGCGGCTTCAGCTTCTACGATCGTGCCGAGATTAAGGACATCCTCAGTTATATGAAGCTGGTGCAGAACCCGCATGATTCGATCGCGCTTGCACGCAGCGTGAACTCCCCTCCGCGCGGCATCGGAAAGACGACGATGGAGACGCTGGAGCGCATTGCGCTCACCACGGGCATCAGCACCTGGCAGGCGATCGGGCGCTCAATTGAGGAGAAACTCCTGCCGCCGCGAGCGCTACAGGCTCTCAGCAGCTTTCGCCGGCTGATTGAGGACGCGCGCGCCATGCTCGGCCCCGGCTTTGCCGACAAACTCTCGCAGGATATTGCGCTTGGCGATGCCGCTGTCACAGACGATTCGTTCGACCCGGCGGCATTTGCAACCGAAACGAATACAGATGCCGATGAGGAGTATTCCTATAACACCGACACGGTTACAGAAGATGCAATCCCCGGAGAGTCTCCTGACCATCGTTCCGTCTCCGCCTTCGACACCAGCTTCAACTTCGGCTTCGACTTCGGCCCGTCGGAGGAGATCTCCACGCTCTCATCGGAGAACGCCACTGACTCCGACTCAGCCCACGACATTATGTCGCCGCTCGACTCCGCCAGCTTCAATCCCTTCGCACCGGTGCCGTTGAAGCAGTCGGCAAAGGAAGCCTCGGCCGCAGCCCGTCGCGCCGTAGCGACAGAGGCTGAATCCGAACAAAAGGAGGAACATCCAGCCTTCCGCAAGCCTGGTGAACCAGCCACTCTGCCGGAACTGATCAAGTTTCTCAACGACCGCTCCGGCTACATCCGTGCGCTCGAAGACGAAGCCACCCCTGAAGCTTTCTCGCGCATTGAAAACCTGAAGGAGCTCGCAAACGCCGCGCAGGATGCCACCTCGCGAGGCGAGACGCTGGCCGAGTTCCTCGATCATGCCGCACTCGTCTCCGATGCGGACCAGTACTCGTCTGAAGCGCGCGTAACCCTTATGACCCTGCATGCTGCCAAGGGGTTGGAGTTTCCTCTGGTCTTTCTCGCCGGCATGGAGGAAGGCCTCTTCCCGCACTCCCGTACCTTCAATGACCCCACGGGTCTCGAAGAGGAACGCCGCCTCTGCTATGTCGGCATGACACGCGCCATGGATACTCTGGTCATGACCCGCGCGCGCTATCGTCGCCGCTACGGCAACGATATGCCGGAGGCTTCCATCCCCTCGCGTTTTCTGGAAGAGGTACCAAGTCGCCTGATGGAAGATCTGGGCAGTCCGCCGGCGCAGCCGCAGTTCGGCCATGGCAATCGTTTCTCCGGTCAGGCGTACTCCACGCCATACCCGCAGCGCAACGCCCGCACCCCGGCCTCAGCCGATCCCTACACCTCTGGCGAACGCCACTACAGCTACGAGGACGAGGATCAATCCGGCGCCCGCACCCCGGCACATGGTCGTGCTCCAGCCCGCACCCCTGCCGGCCAGCAGTCCCCGTCCGGCTCGCTGGATAACATCGCCAGTTTCTTCGCAGCGCGGGGCGGTGCGCCGGGAAAAGGTGTTCCCGCCTCGCGTTACGCACGCCCCAAGCTCGAGATTCCGGTGCCCACTGGCAAGACCGGCCTCAGCAAAGGCTCCCGTGTCCGCCACCCGAGATACGGCGAAGGAGTCGTGTTTCAGCGCGAGGGAGACGGGGAGGACGCCAAGATTACAGTACAATTTCAACAGCACGGCGTGAAAAAGCTGGTGGAGAAGTTCGCCCAGCTTGAGCGTCTCTGAAGCGACGCTCCGCCCCTTCAGCAAAAACTTTCAGAAAAGAGATGATTCGATGGCGAATACCAAGAGCATCACCGATAAAGATGAGCGCAAGCAAGTAAAGCGTGCCGCCCGCAAGAAAGCCGCACCGAAGGCTCCCCGCACCGGAGCCCGCGGCGAAAACAAGGCCAAGGTCAAGAAGCTGAGCCGCGGTCAGTCCAAACGATAGTCGCGCAGTAGTAACTTAGAATCGAGCCGGACTCCCATGATCCTCGCCGCAGTCTCGCGAGGATCATGGGCTTTCTGCATGCTGCGTACGCATTCTCTTCGGCCAATTCTTCTCTCTCCTGTAACGTGGTAATCAAACCACCACATCCAGGAGCACCGACACTGCCCCGACAAATATTCGCCACGAAGTCCATCGATAAGCTCATCTCTGAGTCGGAGCAGCCTGAGAACGCTCTCCGCAAGACGCTTGGCCCCGTCTCTCTTACCGCCTTAGGGATCGGCGCGGTCATTGGGTCGGGCATCTTTACGGTGATCGGTACGGCCATCGGAGGAAATCCTGCCAAGATCGCCGACTGGAAGGGCTCGCCCATCCTGGACCTCATCGTCGGCTGGCTCCATCACACCTCCGGTGCGGTTGCGGGACGGCCCGGCGCAGGTCCTGCCCTCGCCCTCTCGCTGGTGCTGGTCGCCGTCGTCTGCGCCCTCACCGGGCTCTGCTACGCGGAACTTGCCAGCATGATTCCCATTGCGGGCTCAGCCTATACGTACACCTACGCTACGCTAGGTGAACTTATCGCTTGGATCATCGGCTGGGACCTGATCCTGGAGTACGCCTTCTCGAACATGAGCGTCTCCGTCGGCTTCGCCGCCCACATCGTAGACCTGTTGGACTGGCTTGGAATCCATCTCGATCCAAAGTGGCTCTCGCCTGCCTACCTTCCCCTGGGTCTGCAAGATCTAGCCGGAAAGGATATCTTCTTCCCCGGCTGGCACTATGGGTTCGACATTCCGGCCTTTGTGGTGGTCTTGCTGCTCACCGTCGTTCTGGTGCGCGGCATCCGGGAGTCCGCTCAGACCAACAACATCATGGTCCTGGTGAAGATCGCCGCGATCCTCCTCTTTATCGGCTTCGGGGTCTCGTTTATACACCCCACCAACTACCACCCGTTTTCGCCGAACGGCTTCTCCGGTGTGCTTGCCGGCGGCTCTATCATCTTCTTCACCTATATTGGCTTCGACTCCGTCTCCACCGCCTCCGAGGAGTGCAAGAACCCGCGCCGGGACGTTCCCATCGGAATTGTCGCCACGCTCATCGTCTGCACCATCCTCTACATAGGAGTCGCCGGAGTCCTGACCGGCATGGTTCCCTGGCAGACCGTTGCAGGCGACGGCGCACCTGTCGTCAACGCGCTCAAACGCCTTTCGCTCACGCCCGGCGGACATCGCCTGCACTGGGTCCGCCTCGCGGTCCTCTGCGGCGCCATCGTCGGCATGATCTCGTCCATTTTGGTCTTCCAACTCGGTCAGGCAAGGGTTTGGTTCGCCATGTCCCGCGACCGCCTCCTGCCCAGCATCTTCTCCAGCATCCACCCCAAGTTCCGCACGCCTGCTTTCGCCACCTGGGTGGCGGGCTTTCTCGTCGCCATCCCCGCCGGCCTCTTTGACGTGGGCACCTTCGCCGAGATGTCGAACATCGGCACACTGTTTGCTTTCGTCCTCGTCTCCATCGGGGTCATGGTGCTTCGCTATAAAGATCCCAGCCGTCATCGCGGCTTCCGCGTTCCCTTCGGCCCGCTCATCCCGATCCTGAGCACCCTATTCTGCATGCTGCTCATGGCTGGGCTTCCCGCCATCACATGGGTTCGCTTTTTCGTCTGGCTCATCATCGGTCTCTTCGTTTACTTCTTCTATAGCCGCAAACGAAGCGAGTTTTACCGCGGCTGATTTCAGGCGGCTATTCAGGTGGTTAGGTCTTCGGCAGGATCTGAAGCGCGAGCGACGTGGCACGTTCAAGCGCTGCCCCTTCCTCCACGCCCTTTACAAGGATGATCAGCATGACGTTCTTACCCTTGATAACGGTCAGCTCACCCTGCGGTCTGCCCGGCATAGAAAGCGTGCCCCAGACAGCCGCGCTCCCCACGCCCGGGACCATGTGAACGTCTTGATACCCAGTCTGTTTCTCCGATTCGGCGATCCCGTTCGCACTTCCTGTTAGGTCCGTGCGACTGTACTGCACCGTCACCGAAAGCGACTTGGCACGGAAGGCGTTGCCGATAGTGGATTTGTACTTGCAGACGAATCCATCGCCCGGACCGGCAGCTTGCGTCTCGCTCTTTGCCGGACCGACCGGCTCTCCCAGAACGGCCTGAGCATCAGCGGGAGTGATGACGCTGCATGCATCCTTCACCGCCGCAAGAGCAGGCAGAGCGGAGCGAAAGCTGAAGGCAAAAAGCGCTACTAAGCAGGAGGCTGGCAGAAAGGTCAGGCGCAAAGACATGGATGTCACCAGGAGTGGGATTGGATTCCATAGCTGGCCCGACCGAAATCTTACTCCAACTCACCCGTTACAAGAACTTGCCAGGTGATTGATTGCTTCCTCATCTCTACACGGCAGCCGGCTCAGCTCGAATCGCACATCCACATGCAGCCCCTCAGTTATGCCGGGATCATCCGCTCGCGCTTCATTCGCTTGAAGAGATCGATGAAGGACCCATGCGTGTCCTGATGCACCACGAAACCCAGCCGCCGGCTCTTGCTCATATCGTTGACGCATTCGATCGTCCGCCCAAGATCGCCATCCGTATGCCACCAAGACGTCAGCCGGCTCACATCGTTCTCAGCCAGCCCATACTTTGCGGCGATGTCCTTCCAGGCCTCCGCAGCAAACCCCATTCGTCTTTCGAGCGGTGCACCACCCTCCGGCGGTCCCTCCGGCTTCACCCCAAAGAAAGCGGCTATCTGCGGCCACAACCAGCGCCACCGGAACAAATCGCCGTTGACGATGTTGAACGCTTCGTTCCTACCAGCTGGCACAGTCGAGGCCCACTCCAGATGCTCCGCCAGCAGCCGGGCATCCGTGACATCCGTTAACGCATTCCACTGCTCCTGGGATCCCGGGAACACGAACGCCTCGCCCCGCTCGCGGCACAGCGTTGCGTAGACGGCCAGGGTGAAGCCCATGTTCATCGCATTGCCTACTGCGAACCCAACGATGGTATGCGGCCGATGTACGCTCCACCCGAACCCACTTCGCTGCGCCGCCGCATAAAGCACATCCTCCTGCGTGTAATAAAAGTTCAGCCCGGGAAGTCTTGGATTGTCCTCACGAAACGGTGTCTCCGCCACGTTCTGTCTGCCGTAGCTCTCAAATGGCCCGAGGTATTGTTTTGTCCCTGTCACAAGTGCGGCATGCTGCAGGTTCTTTGCGCCTTCAAGCGCCGCAAAGACGTTCTCGACTATCCCACCGTTAACCTCCACGTTCTGGACCTCGGTCTCCTGGCGAATCCACGCGCTCAGAAACACATGCGTCACGTCCGCGCCCACGAGCACCCCTCTCACCGCTGCCGCATCGCGGAGATCCGCCGCCAACCCTTTCACGCCATCGATGACCTGTTTTCCACGCGAGAGCCCAAATACCTTCCAGCCGTTCTCGATCAGCCGCCTCGAAAGGTTCTGACCCACGATCCCAGTCGACCCCACTACCAATGCCGTGCGCTTAGTCAAGGCGGTTCCCTCGCCGGCTTGGAGCCGCTTCTCATAGATGCTCCGCACACTCAAACGACCCGGCCCGATACACTGAATCCATGGCTCGTGCTGCTCGTAAGGTTCCCCCGGAGGATGCCGAAAGCAAACTCCCGGGAAAGGTCGATATCCCGTCCTGGCTCCGCAAACTCCCCAAGGCCGAGCTCCATCTCCATCTTGAAGGCACCATCACCCCTGAGACGCTCGTCGAGCTCTCCCGCCGCCACGATGCCGAACCCCTCACCCTCGAGACCGCTCGAGCCCTCTACGTCTACGCCGACTTCCAGCACTTCCTGGTCACCTTCAAAGCCGTCTCCGAGCGCCTTCAGACCCCCGAGGATTTTGAGTTCATCACCTGGGAGATGCTCAAAACACTCGTGGCACAAGGTGTAGTTCATGCGGAGGTCTACATCTCATGGGGCATCCTCTACCGCTTTAAGCCCCACCTCACCATTCCCAGCATCATGGATGCTATCGAGCGCGCACGGATTCGCGCTGAGCAGGAGTTCGGCATCTCGCTGCTTTGGATCATCGACGCTGTCCGCCACTTCGGCCTCGAAGAAGCCGAGAAGGTCTTCCGCACCGCTGCGGAACTCCGCCACCAGTACCCCAGCATCATCGGTATCGGCATCGGCGGCGATGAAGCTCGCGGCCCCGCAGAACCTTTCCGCGCACTGTATGCCGAAGCCAAGGCCGCAGGCCTGCGACTCACCGCTCACGCTGGCGAGTCCACAGGCCCCATCGATGGCCCCGCGAGCATATGGTCCGCGTTGAACATTGGAGCCGAGCGCATCGGCCATGCCCTGGCCGCACAGCATGACGCAGACCTGCTCCACGTCCTCGCCGAGCGACAGATTCCCCTTGAGCTCAACCTCACCTCAAACATCCGCACCGGCTGCTGTCCGTCGCTCGACCAACACCCCGTCCGCGAATACTTCGAAGGCGGCCTGTTCCTCACCCTCAACTCCGACGACCCACCCATGTTCGGGTCCGATCTGCTCGGCGAATACATCCTCGCCCAGAAGGAATTTGCGTTTTCGCTCGATCAGATGCGTGAGTTCGCCGCTAATTCCGTCGAGGCCAGCTTCCTGCCCCCGGAACGCAAGCTCAAGCTCCTGGGTCAAGTCGAACAATACCGTTAACTCCGTCGGCTTGCGACCAGAGGCACCGAATCTCTTATTTGACCTTGGCCCGATCAGGGGCATGAAGTGCCGCCCCACGCGTAGTGGACCCGTCGGCAGGACAGCTTTTCCGTCTCACGGTGCCGGAACCATCACCGCATTCGGATCCACCTTCGGAATCCCAAAGTGCCCGCCAAGATGCAGCAGGTCCAGCGGCCGCAGGTCGCCCGACACCTGCACGACATTCATATTCCGCGCACTCCGCGTCAGCACCGTCAGGTGATCGATGTCCGCGCCGGAGAAGTGCAGCCACATATCCGTCACCATCTGCCTTGGCTGAGCTGTAGTCGCCGGCGTCTGATTGGCGTTCACCATATGCTTCCAGCCCGCCGCGCGATATTGCTGAACGAGCGCTGTCATGCCTTCCGGGCTATAGAACGCCGGCTGCGAGTACCGGTACGTGTCGAACTCCACCCCGGTCAGCGCCACCGTCGCCCTGTGTGCATCCATTCCCTGCGCTTCCAGCAGACTTTGTGCAAACGTCAGCATATTGCGGTCAAACGAGAAGCCGGTATGGGTGGCCGGTTGGTCCGCCAACGAGGCGATCGTCTGGTTGAACACTCCCGGCGGCACGGGAGTTGAGTTCGGCGGCAGCGCATTGGGATCAGTGTAGCTCGGAGCACCCGGCGGCATCCCTGCCGCGCCGTAACCCTGCTGCTGCGCTCCCGCTCCCAGCGAAAGCGCTAAAGAAAACGCTGCAATCCAACCAGACATAGCTCGCATGGATCGATCTCCGTGCAAAGTTAGACACAACTTGCCGCGAACAGTTACTCTCGGCCGCAAACTTTTACTGCCTGACGACTCATCCACCCTACTGTGCCGGTCGCGGAGCGAAATACCCCGTCCTCGCCCGCACGCTGTAGCGCGAGTCAGTCGCCCGCAGCAGGATCGTTCGGAAGCTGCCATCCTGCTTGAAGTCTGCCGGCCGATACTCCAGCGAGTACTGGCTGCGCAGCTCCGTCTCGATATCCCGGAAACCCAGCGCCACATCCTCCATCCGGTTCGGGAAGAAAGTTCGCCCTCCGGTCGCCTGGGAGATCGCCTCCAGCACATCGCCGCCCTTACCCCGCGTGGGGCTCGTATCGGTCGAGATGGTGTACACGATCGTCTCCGCCCGCTGACACATCTTGATCGCGTCCACCATGCCCGCGCGGCTATAGTTATCGTCGCCGTCGGAGACCAGAATCAGCGCCTTCCGCACCGCAGTGTTGTCTCGCAGCGTCAGCATCTGATCCCGGCACGTCTTATACAGCGAGTCATACAGCGCCGTGCCGCCGCCCGGCCTCAACTTCCGAATTCCGGCGTCGAGCAGGTCTACATTCTGCGTGTAGTCCTGCGGCAGATACGTCTGCACGTCAAACCCCTCTACAAAGGCGCGATCGTCTGTATGCAGTACCTGCAGGAAGAAGTCTACCGCGGAGTCCTGCTCGAACTTGAACCGCGTGCGGATGGAGCTGGACGTATCCAGCATCACCCCCACCCGAAGCGGCAGGTTGGAGAGTTGTTTGAACGCCACGACCGACGACGGTGGCCGTCCGTCGTCTAGAAGCCCAAAGTTGTTCAGCTTCAGACCGGTGATGAACCGTCCTTTTTTATCCGTCACGGAGAAGGTCAGATCCACCAGGTTGGCCCGGAGGCCGATCGTGAAAGTGCGCTCGCCGTCGGGTTGCTGGTTCAAGGCCGGCTGCTGAATGGGTGCCTGCCCCGAAGCTTGCGCCGTAGCCGCCGGCTGCCCGGTCGCCTGCGCCGGAGGATTCGTCGCTGCACTTGAGGTCTGCCCAAGCCCGACAGCCGGCACACACAATGCCAAAGCGACCAAACCAAACTGAAACAGCCGCGCAATTAAAACCTGTTCTCTCACGCCGTAGATTCTACTTGCTTTGAACAACCATCGCACACTCCTCCTACCCGTTTACCCGCACCTCGATGAAGTGAGCCTCTCTCCTGGTTCTTTCCTACGGCAGCTTCCCGCGTCCCGTCAGTTCACGCATCTCCTCCACCTCGTGCGTACGGTAAGGCGTCCCATCGGCGTGAAACACCTCGTGAAACCAAACCACGGGAGGTTCCAACGTGTACGGCCGACGCCAGGAGTCCCAGGGGAGCCACGTCTGCGTCTTCCCCGCGACCAGCCCCCAGTTGATCGCCGCCACATTCAGCCGTTTCGCCACGGGGAGGGTTCCATCGAAGGTGCTTCCCGCTCCTCGCGCCATGAACTCGGAGCAAATGACCGGCCGTCCGTACGTCATCAGCTCCTTTACCCGGGCTTCAAAGGACTCCAGCCATCCATAGTTGTGAAAGCTGATGACATCCGACTCGTTGAGTTGAATCTTCGTCGTCTCACTCTCCTGATCGGGGTGGACCCAGTCGCCCGTCCACACCGCGCTGGTGAGCGGCTGTTGCGGATGCATGCTCCGAGCCCAGGCAAATACCTTTGGCAGCAAGGCATCCACCTCGTCCACCTTGCGTGCGGGCTCGAACGCACGATAGGAGCCATCGTTCCTGTTGTCCGGCTCATTCCAGACATCCCACGCTAAGACCCTGTCGTCCTTCGCAAAAGCACCCACAACGCCCTTTACATACGCCTCCAGCTTCGGCTCGTATCCGGGGTCGTCAAGCTCCTTCGCTCCCGGGCTTTGCACCCATCCGGAGTTATGCACACCGGGGATCGGAGGATGCTGCGGCCCCAGCTTCGGCATCGGATCCCAGCAGGAGTCAAAGAGCACGAACATCAACCGAATCCCATGCTTCGACGCGATCCCGAGTAAAGCATCCAGCCGCTCAACGCAACCCTTCGGATCTTCCTGCCAGAGCTGATCCTGCAGGAACACCCTCATCACGTTCATGCCTGCGCTCTCCGCCAAACCCAACTCGCGGTCGTTCAACCCCGGATTCCATGTCGGCTTCTGGAGCATTTCCAGTTGGTTGATCGCATCGGACGGCACATAGTTCGCCCCAGTCATCCAAGGCTGCTTCGCGTACCAGATCGTCGCGGCTTGGGCGGTCCACCGCCCCGTCTCCTGCGCCGGTGCGGAAACCAGCCAGGCTAACCCGAAAACCAACGATACAACGCACGTCCTTACTTGCATGAATGTCTCACTCTTTCCAAACTCCGGTCCCGATCCACGGGGAGAGATCGGCTCATACACTTTACCTATGTCTGCGAACGCAGGCTAGTTTCTGGATGGAGGTGAAGCACAGTGAGAAACGTATCTTCCTGGTTTGCGGTTATTGGAGTCGTTTTATTCTTAGCTTTGCCACTCACCCTGCACTCACAAACCGTCAATCAGGAGCGCCACGCTGCAGATGTTCAAGGCGCTCCGAATACGGGAATCCCTGTGTTGTTCAAACAATGTGCTGCTGCCTCCGACGGGTGCAGAGGAGTGGCGGATGTCGACTATAACGGAGCAGAGCTGCCGCGGGAGTGGACACACTTCGGCGATTACGGCAGCGGCCCGACCTGGCAGACCTACTCCTACCCGAACCTCTTCCACTTCGAGGATCACCGCCATGGCCGCGACTTCCACGTCAGCAATAATCTTGGTAACTTCGCAGATGGGCTGGGTGTCTTCTCACGCCATACCGGGAACGATCCTGCGCTGGGTTTTACGAATCAGGATGCAATCGGTTCGTACCTGCTGGATGCCGCGCCCGGCTCTTACTCCGGCTACGGAACGGAGACCACGAGCAACAATCTGAACCTGACCAGCGTGATCGCGACCAAGAGCATCGCGCATACGATCGTCTCCAATGCCTTCCATCTCGGTATCGGCGACTTCAACCAGAACGCACACTACGGGCACTGCTGGGCCGGAGCGATCAACGGGGACGACGAGTTCTGCAAGAACTTTCTGTACACCATGGACGAGGGAGGGTTTGAAGGGGATATCCCCATGGCACGGATCAGATCCTCTCAGGGCGACGGAACGGTAGGAACATTCCTGCAGACGGAGAACGCTAGTCTCGATCACAACCGCTGGTGGGGAGCGGGCCGCTATGCGGTGTTGATCCGGCCGGATGGTAAGACCGACCAGCCGTTGTTCACCTTGCCCATCACTGCCGTCAGTCCGCCCAGCATTCGCGATCGACCGATGAAGTTCGGAACGCTGACGACAACGGCCACGATCCCCGCGAGCGCGCTCTCGGGTGTCTGGGGTTACACCGCACCTTATGTAGTACCGCCGAACAACGATGTGGCCCAGCCAGTGAATACGGAGGTGATGCTGGACCCCGCGGCTCCGAACTATGCCAGCGGTCTTTACGCCGGAGTTGCCTGCATGTGGGGTGCGTACCGGACCGAGCATGTGCAGATTACGAGCGTCGAGCCGCCGCGATCCGGGAGGCAGAAGATCTCCATGCTGGCGCGCTACTCGCCGGACGGGAGCCCATACAAGCCGACATCAGCCTACTTGTTTCAAGACAAGCCTGGACAACAGGGATTTTGCCAGACGGGAGGACGCATTCAGGGGTATGACAAGGGCTTCGGACAAGCAAACCAGACCGTACCGCTCGTAGGCGCGATCGACGCTCACACGATCGTTCCATCCTTCAATGCCAAGCAGGGGCAGCATCCCATGCCGGTGCCTGTTCCGCTTGAGGCGAGGGTGAAGCTTACGAGAGCCGCCAACGTGGTCATTCTGCACGGGAGCACCCTGGACCTAAGACTCCTGAACGACAGTTCTGCCATGATCTCCGGTGCCTCCGATCCCAGCTTCAACACCGCCTCGCCTGTCGTGTTCTCAAACGACGCCGGTGCCGGAACGGATATTATGGACTTCCGCTTCACGCAACCTGGAACTCATCCCGACGTCGACCTTCCGATTTCAGCCAATCTAACCGTAGGTACGCCCGGAGCGAACGTGATGAGGGTCTACCCCATGGCTGAGATCATCGGCACCATCGATCCTGCCGCCGAACACTCCGGGCTGGGTGATCGTCTTACGACCGAGCCGATCAGCTTCACTTACCCACCGGGAGCGATCATCGATTCGCCGGCGCACTATAGTGGCGGGTTTCAGCTCAGTAGCGAAAGCATTCGCACCTACCAGCCGGGGGAGTTGCTCGCGGGCAAGACCATTGAGGTGAACGGACAATCATTGAGCGACTACTTCGGGACCATCGTTCTGTCCAACACAACGCCTGCCAAGAACTATCGCGGAATGGGTGGGACGGGGGTGGGGCCGGATGGGCTGCATTTGAGCGGGGTTTTTACGAATGTCATCAGTCTGGGCGGCAGTAAGTTCTTCAATGATCACAACTTCGATGGGAATGGGCTGGCATCGGGGACGGCTTTTCTGAACTTTCCGTGTGCGACGGGTAACTGCAACAATCCAAACGCTTTCTTTGAGCTGGAGCAAGGGGATGTGAAAGGGGCGGGGTGGCTTCGGCAACTCAATCAGTTCACGGGAACGCTGACGGAAGGGTTTACGGATGGGGGGTATCACTTCAGCTCCAGCCTGGCGTTCGATCGGGTGCGGGGGGTGATCTTGAATGCTCCTTTGGCTTTGCCGAGGCTGGGGGAGTCGGCGGGGCCGCTTTGTACGGGGGCGGGCGGCTTTGTGACCAACAAAGGGTGTGAGGGTAAAGCATTGCAAACAGACGGGATGCGAGCGACCCGGGCGGTGGCTGTGGCACCGGATGCGGCGATCTATGACGTGACGTGCGACGGGGCGTTTACGTTGACGCTGCCGGTAACTCCGCGGGTCTGGCAGCATGTGAACGTGATCAATGTGGGACGCGGGGTTTGTACGGTGGCTGCGGCGGCTGGGATCGGGAATGGGGCGCTGATGCCGTCGGTGGCGGTGGCTGCGGGGGGAGCGGGGCGGTATGTGTTCGATGGGACGGTTTGGAGGGTGGAGTAGCGGGGTTTTTGGGGGTCAAAAGCGGCTTTTCGGTGGAGTTTTGCATGGCTAAGGTGGGCAGACGCAACGCTTAACGTGGTGAAGGGTGCGTCTTTGCTGGTGATTTGCGTTTTGTGCGGAAAAAATGTGAGTTGCACCAAGAAGTGTGCAAAGGTGAGGGACGAATTAGGATGGCGTCATGCCTTCCCTACGAATCAGCTTTCTTGGAGCAGCAGCGGTGCTGTGCTCGATCCTTCCTGCCCTGGGGCAGAGTCCGGCGGCGACAAATGCCGAGAGGCGTACGGCTGCGGCCTTCGACGCGGCGAAGGCGAAGGGACCGCTGGCGCTGCACGTCTTCCTGGTCCGGATGCCCAAGGGTGCGGACCTGCATATGCATCTCTCGGGCGCGATCTATGCGGAGACGTTCCTGAAGGAGGCGGTCGAGGATGGGTTGTGCGTGGATACGGGGAAGTTTGCGCTGGTGAAGAACTCCGGCGGGAAGGCTTGCGAGAACGGGACTGTGCCGGCTGCGAACGTGCTCAAGGACCAGCATCTGTATGACGCGCTGATCGACTCGCTTTCCATGCGGGCGTTTGTCCCTACGCCGGGGCGGAATGGACATGACCAGTTCTTCGATACCTTCGAACGCTTTGGCGCGGTCAGCAAGGAGCATCGCGGGGAGTGGCTGGACGAGGTGGCGACACGGGCGGCGACGCAGAACGAGCAGTACCTGGAGATCATGGAGACGCCTCCGTTCAGCCATGCGGCGAAGCTGGGTTATGAGATCGGCTGGCCGGGGACGCAGCGAGCGGAGACAACGGCGGCCTCCTCGGTTCCGGACGATGCAAGCGGGAGTACGCCTGGGGAACTTTCAGCGCTGCGGGACAAGCTGTTGAAGGCTGGACTGCGGGAGGAGGTGGCGACGGATCGGGCGGAGTTTGCGAGTGCGCTGGCGAACCGGGCGAAGATCGAACGGTGCGGGCAAGCGGACGCGGCCCCTGGGTGCAAGGTGGAGATTCGCTTTCTCTACCAGGTGCTGCGCGCGTTTCCGCCGCAACAGGTTTTCGCGCAGATGCTGCTGGGGTTTGAGGTGGTGGATGCGGAGATTGCGACCGGTCATCCGGCGGTGCTGGGGTTGAATATCGTGCAGCCCGAGGATGCGTATATGGCGATGAGCGAGTGCCATCGGCAGATGCTGATGCTGGACTACCTGCACGGCGTGTATCCGCGGGTGAACATTTCGCTGCATGCGGGGGAGCTTGCGCCGGCGATGGTGCCTCCGGCGGGGCAGAGCTTTCATATTCGCGAGGCGATCGAGCTGGGGCATGCGCAGCGGATCGGGCATGGGGTGGATGTGATGTATGAGCATGACGCGCCGGGGCTGCTGCAGGAGATGGCGGCGAAGAAGGTGATGGTGGAGATCAACCTGACCTCGAACGACGTGATCCTGGGGGTGAGCGGCAACCGGCATTCACTGCCGGAGTACCTTGCGGCGGGGGTTCCCGTGGCGCTTTCGACCGATGATGAGGGGGTGTCGCGGATCGACCTGACGCATGAGTATGCGCGGGCGGCGGTTGATTTCGGGCTTGGATATCTGGAGTTGAAGAAGATGGCGCGGACGGGCCTGGAGCATAGCTTTCTGGAGGGCGAGAGTCTGTGGGCGGATCCCGGCGGGTTCACGCGGATGACGGGAGTCTGCGCGAAGGGGGCGTCTGCGGGGTGCACGGAGTTTCTGGGCAGGAGTCCGAAGGCAGCGCAGGAGTGGGAGATGGAGCGGCGGTACTCGGCGTTTGAGGCGAAGTCGAATTAGAAGCAGACGCTCGGAGCGCTTCCTGAATGAGCTGATCCCTTCCGATATGCAGACTTCACAGGATGAACTTCCGAAGGCCGGTAGAGTGAGAGCTGTTCGTGAAGACACTGCCCGGCCCTCCGAAACCGAACAAATGTTGGCTCATCTCAGGCCGTTGTGAGCCGGGTCACGGTGAGCACGGTGATGTCATCATCCTGCCCGAAGTTGACGGCCGTGTTGGCGACGTGTTCGGCGCTGGGCCGCTGTTGCATGAGCTGGTTGAGTCGGTCGAAGCCGTAGAGTTCTCCGTGGTGATTACGAGCTTCCACAACACCGTCGCTCAGAAGGGTGAGCTGCTGCCCTTGCGGAAGTTCAAGCTGCAGTTCCTCGTACGTGGCGTTCTCGACGATGCCGAGGGGCAGTCCGTTGGGCAGATCGATTTCGAGCCCACCGAGATAGGGCTGGCAGTGACCGGCATTGGCGAGAACAGCATGGCCGCCTGAATTGATGCGCACGGCACAGCAGGTAACGAAGCCGCCCTGGGTGCGGCCGATGAGGCGGCGGTTGAGCCCGGCCAGAACGGCGGCAGGGCTGGGGTCGTACTCGGCCAGCGTGCGGAGCGCGCCTACGACCAGCGAAACGGTCATGGCCGCTCGCAGACCCTTGCCGCTCACGTCGCCGGCAACGATCAGCGTACCGTCTCCGGCTAAGGGGATGATCTGGAAGAAGTCGCCGCCGACCTCACTGGCGGGGCGGTAGACGCTGGACACGGCAAAGCCGGGTGCCTCGCGCTCGGCTGCGGCGGGCACCAGGACCTGCTGGATCTCCTGCGCGGCTTTCATCTCGGCATCGGCAAAACGCTGCCGCGCCACCTGTCGCCCGATCTGGTCACTGACGGCGTACACGATGGCGAGCAGAACGACGATCCGGCTCATGCTGAAGATCGTCAGGTTGGAGCCGTAAATCACCAGCAGGGGGCGGTGCAGCAGTGTAGAAAGCCAATCCAGGCGGCTCGCCTGCTGAGCAAAGGTGTTGGAGGCGAGTTCCAGGCCGTAGCTGAAGAAGACGGCAGCGAGGAATGCGAGGCGCGGCAACGTCAACCTGCTGAAGATGAAACAGGCGGCGAGCAGCACAGGGATGTAGAGGGTGAATGCGTCGCTGGCGAGCTCAGTAGACCGATCCAGTATATGAAAGAGGAGGGGATGCGCTTCAGACGCTATGATTTGCACCTCGACTATGGAACCGATGGAAGAAACAACGTCGATCGCGTAGAGGGCGAGAGAAGCGCGCCACCAGAAGCGAGCCCCGCGGATGCCGATGCGGCTGGGCAGCCCGGCGATCAACAAGATGAGGCAGAGGAACCCGATGTCTTCCAGTAAATGACGCAAAACTCGCGAACGTCCAGCCGCCTACGTAGCTCCTGGGAAGGTGCACGGAGAAGTTGATGAGCGAGGACATGCCCAGGTAGAGTGCGGCTGCCAGGAGCAGCCACTGAGAGCGCGCCCTGATCCAGAGCACCAGGGCGGCGATGCCGGAGAAGAGCAGCATCAGAAGGGTGGCGCTGGAGATGGCACGGGAGAAGTAGCGGAGGGCAGTTGCGTGGGAGCGGTCTGTGCTCCACACACAGCGGCGACCGCCCAGCAAAACGCCAAGAAGCAAAGCACATGACGCACGGCGGCTTCAAGCCAACCGGGCACACCCCTTGAAAGCATCCACAAACTATACCAGCGCCGATTGCCTTGTTTCCCCAGGAGTGCGGGCGATCTCGGAGATCACGAAAAGACGCCGGTACGTCAGTTTGCGGCAACCGAGGCGTTGAACCCGGCGACCGGACTCCTTGGGATGAGTTGCTTCGTTTGCAATAAGACAAGTGCAGAGCCATGGGGTGACGGAGAGGCTGTGGATGGTAAAGGCGGCGGGTGGTTCAACGCCGATGCGGGTGGCCAACGGATGATTGGAAGGAATGGCGTCAGGCTCAGTCGCTCGTTGCAGTTTTTGGCCAGGAAAAAGAAGTTCCAGCGTTGACGACAATAAGATGACTCCAAGGAGACCTTCACCTTAGTTCTTCGATTACTCGTGGCCGAGGTCCTGTGAGTTGCGAAAGATTCGTACTCCAAAGGGAGGTAATGAGAGCGCCGGCAAGGCCACGGGCGGGGACGGCACGGCAGCGTGGCCAGTGGGCATCCCTGCTTCGCCGATATGGACGAAGTTGCTCAGGACGATCTCCTTCCAGGGAACGCGGCTTGCTTCGATCGTTCCGGCGAAGGGGACGCTCGAGAGATTGACAGCCACAAGCACTGTCTCTTCCGGCAGACGGCGCAGATACGTTATGACGTGGTCTTCGTCGGAGTTATGAAGCCAAACGAGCTCACCCCGCCGCAAAGCAGGGGAGTTCTTCCGGAAAGGAATCATCACGTTGTAGAACTCTGGGATCGCAGGTTCGATCTGCCCTGCTTGCCAGAAGATGAGTTCTTTCTCAAACAGCGCAGGACCGGTAGAAGGTGTTGCATCGGCGATCTCCATGCCGTTGTAGAGCATCGGGGCGCCAGGCAAGGTAAAGACTAAAGCCGATGCGGCAAGAGCAGCCTGTGCACCATAACGTACGACCGCCCGGCGCGTGTCATGGTCATCGCTGATGAGCATGTGCCAGGTTCCTGGGGGAAAGCGCGTTTCCTGCGTGCTCATTTGGTCCCGGATCAGAGACGCAGGTTTCCCATCCATAATGACCAAATTCATTGTGTCCAAGAGCGGCCATGCGTAATCGATGTTGAAGTCCTGACGCAGCAACTCGGGTTGTGATGCCTCAGCGAGCAAGAGGACGTCCGGCCGAACGGCGCGCAGGGCGGCGCTGGCCTGATCCCAAAAGGCGGTGGGTACATCTCCTGCGTCGTCACAACGGAAGCCATCGAGGTCGAACGTCTTAAGCCAGTAAACATACATGTCGACCATGTATTTGCGCAGGCCGGGGTCGGCATAATCGAGAGCAGCAACATCGGTCCACGAGTGCGGGTAAAGGATCTTCCCGGCAGCGTTGTGCTTGTAGTAGGAAGGATGGGACATCATGACGCTATCCCATGCCGTATGGTCTGACACTTCATCCAGGATGACGCGCATATGTCGGGCGTGCGCAGCTTGCACAAGATGGAGCAGATCGTCTTTCGTTCCGAGGTCTGGATTGACGGCGTAGTAGTCGCTTACGGCATAGACGCTTCCGTACGTGCCGAGACGGTGTGCCTTCCCGATGGGGTGAATCGGCATGAGCCACAAGACGTTCACGCCCAGCTTCTGCAAAGAGTCGAGCCGCTCCGTCACGCCGTTCAAGTTTCCTTGCGGGGAGAAGGACCGCGGGAAGATTTCATAGAAGATGGCTTGATCCATCCAAGCAGGAACGGTCTGCGATCCAAGTGGCGCTTCATCTCCGGGCCTGTCCGCATTTGCCGCGCGAGCTGGAGGAAGGACGGAGAGTACGCCAAGCATGGAGATCAAAGCGATTGCGCAACGAAAAGCAAATGATCCTCGTCGTATCCGCGTTACAGGCGAGAGAAAGGCCGGGTACATGCAAGCTCCTACGTAGCAGACGGGTGGGAGAACTGTAAGAGCAAGGCAGTTGGGACCGCGTACGCCGGGATGAGCGGCGCGGTCCCAAGGAGCTAGAACACCAGGCGAGCGGCTATTTGAATCTTCCGTGAAGAACTACGAAGGCCCGTGATGGCGCCGAAGACGGAACCGGCGTCAACGTTGCTCGGATTTGCGAAACTGGGGGTGTTTGTCACGTTGAACGCGTCCCCATGAAGCTCCAGTTGCTTGCCTTCCAGGAGGTGAATGTTCTTCTGGATGCCGAGGTCCATGTCGCGGAACCCCGGACCATACACCTGATTCCGCATGAGAGTGCCTACACGCGTGTAGACCAAGTTGCCGGTACCATCCGTTGCCGCCTGATAGGGCAGTTCCGTGGAATTGAAGGAGGCCGGATTAAACCACTCGGTCAGCTTTTTCGGATATTCAATGGGGGCAACGAGGTCGGGACGGTTGGTCACGGTCTGTTTTCCGCTGCCGCCGGCCTGTATGTCAATCGGCTGCCCGGTGGACAACTGGACGATATCGTTGACCTGCCATCCTCCGATCAGCAGGTCGAGTGCGTGATTGACGCTGCCGCCGAAGCGTTGCCCCTTTCCGAAGGGCAGGCTGTAGACGAATGACGAGCTGAAGATGTGCCGCTCGTCCTGGCTGGAGTTGCCATAGTTGGCGGGCTGGTCGTACCACAGCAGGACAGCCACTGGGGTTCCACCGTAGGGGCTATCCGTATTGTCGAGCGCGTGAGACCACGCGTATGACGCTGTAGCTAAGAAGTTTGTACTGCGATGCTCGTAGTGCACTTGTAGTCCGTTGTAGTGCGACTCCCCGTTATACAAGTTGTAAGTGATTCCGCCATCCTGGTTCGCATACGGCAGGGTCGTTGCACCGATGTGGTACTGAGTCAAGTTGTAAAAGGTGGACAGGCGGTCTCCGTAGGTGCCAACGTACGCCACGCTAAAGACATCCCGAGGGCTGAGCTGTTGTTGCAATTGCAGGTTGTATTGCTGGAGGCGGCTGTGCTTGTTGTTGACGTTGATCGCGGTGCCTCCGATGTTCGCGGGAGGGTTCGATGGATCAAAGGTGGCTGTAGTCGCGGGGAGTGGCAGAGGCGCCGTGACTGCGGATGGACTTGTATAGCCGGCACAGGAGTTCGGCGCTTGTCTTTGCGCCGTCTGACCACTCAGGGTGATGCAGTAGCCGTTTGAAGCGAGGAAGTAATTGTTTCCGCTAAAGGGACCGTTCTGTCCCAGTTGGTTGTTGATGCCTCCGTAGTCTGGAAAGTAGAAGATGCCATAGCCGCCGTGTATCGCCAACTTGCCGTCTCCACTCAGGTCGTAAGCAAACCCGACACGAGGGGCAAAGTTGAGATAGTCCTGGTTGACGATAGTCTTAGATACGCCATTGACGCCCGCCTCCAACACCTTACCGGTGTTTACGTCAAACGAGCTTTGCTGGTTGTGCGCCTCATAGGGCCAGGTGAGCAGGTCATAGCGGATGCCGAGATTCAAGGTAAGCCGCTTGTTCACGCGCCAGTTATCCTGGGCGAATAAACCATCTTCCTGATTTATGTTGGAGAAAAACCCGGTCTGAGCGCCTATCTGATACTGGCTGACACCACCCACCAAGTATTCACTCTCGTCATACCCTGTAAAGAGCTGAGGACTATAGAAGAGTCCCCCCTTACCCTCAATGGGACGATAATAGTTCGTAACCCGGCGGAGGAGAGTTCCACCGACGCTGAGCTGGTGATTGCGAACGTTGAGACTCAGGGTGTCCGTGACCTCATAGATGTTTTGCGGCACCTCAAATGGACCGTAATCGCCCGTATAGGTGAGATCGGTGCCGTATCCGCCGGTCAAAGGGCCTCCCGTATCTTTAGCTGCCCCCAAGGTCGTATTCTGAATCCCAAGCTCTGCACCTACCGAGACTCCGTAGTTCGGAGGAAGGTAGCCATAGTTGTCGCGGTTATACGCGATGCGGGCTTCGTTGACGGCGCGAGGGGAGAAGGTATGCGTATACCCCAGGTCGTAACCGCGGGCGTGGAGATAGTTCTCCTGGCCTGAGGCATTCAGCGGTGGGTTCGTGCCGTTCTGTGCTAATTGGGAGTTCTGATCTGAGCTGGTGTTGTCGTAAGAAAACCGGAAGAAGAATAGATTGCTGGGGGAAGCGGTCCAGTCCAGACGAGTATCAAAGGTGTTGTACTTGCCGACCTGGGTTTGCTGGAAGAAGTAGTTTCCGATCAGACGATCGGTGCGCGTCGGGAGCGGGAAGGCGTTCAGGTAGTTGACCGATACCGGATTCAGACGATTTGTTGGAATGACATTGCCGGCGAAGGGCGCACACGTCAAAGGATCGAAGATCTGACCCTTGCTACCAGTAGCCGGGAACACGTTGTTTAAGGTAGTGGCGTTCGGGTAGCAGTTTGGGAAGTAGGTGGTAAAGAAGGGCGCTGCGCCATTGGTGATGCCATTGCTCGCCAGGACCGGATCGAGCAATTCACTGAAGTCTCCTTTGCGCATGAGAGCGGTGGGCACTGTGTCATAGCCGCTGCCGGCGGGTTGTTGATAGCGTGTTCCTTCATAATCTCCGAACAGAAACAGTTTGTTCTTGATGAGGGGCAAACCGGCAGACCCCCCGAATTGGTTACGGTTATAGGGAGGCTTCGGTCCAGCAGGTAAACCGTTGTAGGGGAACGAGTAGTTCGGGTTTGCCGCCCACTTGTCGCTGCGGTAGAAATCGAAGGCCGATCCATGGATCTGGTTGGTGCCAGATTTGATGGAGCTAACGACCAAGGCTCCGCCCGCGCGACCATATTGGGCTGGGGCCACGCTCGTATCAACCTTGAACTCCTGCGTGGCGTCTACAGGCGGGAAGAAAAGAATGACGTTCTGGAGGCTGTCATTGTTGTCCACTCCATCGAGGATGAAGTTGTTGGCCTGAGGACGCGTTGCGTTCACTGAGAGAGCACTGCCGCCGGTGTCGCCGTGGCGACCTGCGGTATCTTGTCCCTGTTCTCCGTAAGCGCCTTGCGTGACCCCGGGGGTCAGCAGGGCGAGGTTGAGGGCGTTGCGCCCGTTCAAAGGAAGCTCAGTGATCTGCTTGGACTCAATGGTTTCGCCCAGGGTGGGATCCGACGTGTTCACGAGGGATACGGCACTCGTGACTTCGACGGTCGTCGTCTCTGCACCGGGTTTGAGGGAAAAGTTGAGCGTAAGGCTTGTCGTCACCCGAACTGTAAGTGCCTGTGTCTGACTCTCGAATCCAGGCGCGGTCACGATGGCAGTGTAGTCACCCGCCGGCACGGCTGCGACGTTAAGTTCGCCGCTTGCGTTGGAGGTGCCTAGGAGCTTGGCGCCTGTCGCCTTGTTCACCAGGGTGATGCCGGCCTGTGGTATTGCCGCGCCGGTCGTGTCAGTCACCGTACCCACAACTCTGCCTGAGTCAGATTGCCCAGAGGCATGTGGAACGGCTGACGCAGAGAGGAGAGCGAAAGCGAGGATTGCGCCTACGATTTTCTGTCTCTGCAGAATCGCTATGAAAGTTGATTGGATTGTCATTGGCTGTTCTCCGAGGATTCTTGCCGCGATCGCTCTCTGCCCCGAGCGGCAGATCAGGTGATGTCGGCTCGATGGTCACACTCCTCTTCTTCGCGAAGTTCTTGCAATGGTTCCGCGATTCTCATTCGATACTTTTTGAGATTCACGAAGTAAGTTTGTAGAATCAATCACTTGGAAGCTCTGATTTATCGGAAAGGGCTGAGTCGTATAACATAGTCGGCGCATGAGGAGAGACACTTGCTGACTGGCGAGAGAGTAGACCGCGTAACCTTTGGCCTCTATGAAGCAGATCTCCGTTCTGGGGAGCTGTGGAAGGCCGGTTACCGGATCAAGCTTCCCAGACAGCCCTTCCGGGTGCTGGCTGCTTTGTTGGAGCGACCGGGCGACATCGTTACCCGGGAGGACCTTCAGCGCGAGATTTGGGGAGCGAACACAAACGTCGATTTCGATCAGGCGATCGCTGCGGCCGTTAACAAGATCCGGGAAGCTCTGGGTGATTCGGCAGAAAACCCGCGATTCATTCAGACGCTGACGAAGAGGGGATACAGATTTATCGCTCCGGTCACGACCGTAGCTGCGCCTGTTGTTCCTCGTCCCTACGACTCGGCGCGGCAGGAGGTTCCAGGGCCAGCAGCCACCTCAGAGCTACCGGATGACGCCAGCAGTGATCCAAGAGCCACTAAGGACCTGCAGGCTACAGTTTCTCAGGTCGAGAGATCGGACAGCGTTTCGAGTCCCGGATCCATACACCAGGCCGCTGTTTTCGAGCATGACCAAAGGGTAGACAGGGATCGGCTCTTAGCGGCAGGTGCATCACCACGCTCTTTTTGGCAAAACCAGGCCAAATTGCTGCGTTTTTGCGTGTTTTTCGCGGCGGTCGCAGCAAGCGCGCTTCTTGGCAGATGGTTTGCTCCGCACGGGTCAAAGACACCGCCGAGTCGAGTCGACCAGATTACCCATCACGTGCCGATCTCTCTTGGACCGCCGAATCCTGAGAGCTTCCTCAACATGGCCGTCGACGGCGACCGTGTGCTGACTTCCGTCATGGTGAACGGCCGGCCTCGCCTGTCCGCCATTCAAGTCGACACCGGTGAGGTCCGGGGGATCGTACTACCTGACGAGATTTCTTCCAACTCCTTAACAGACATCTCGAGGGACGGCTCCAGACTTCTCTTGCGGAGTCAACAGTCGACTGAATCTGAGCAGCCGCTTTGGGTTGTTCCCTCAGAGGGTGGAAGCGGACGACGAGTTCAGGGCATCCTTGCTCATGATGCAGTCTGGATGCCGGATGGCACGAACATCCTCTACGCCTCGGGGAACCAGCTGGCCGAGATCGGTCCCAATGATGATTCACGCGCAGCTTACGCCGAGCTTCCGGGTCGCGCCTTCTGGCTACGCTGGTCACCGGATGGTAAATTGCTCCGATTCACGCTCTTCGATCCCGTGACACATGCGGCTGCGCTCTGGGAGATGGGGATCGGAGATCACACGGCGAGGCCCGTAGAGATCCCGAGCGCAGAGCATCTCTCAGCATGTTGTGGAGTCTGGCTGCCAGATGGACGATCCTACGTTTTCCAAGCCAACGACAACCTGTGGGAACTGAAGGGCTTCGGACGCAGCGCGACGCTGCTCCAGCTCACGAATGGACCTCTTCGTTCGCTTTCTCCCGTTGCAGCTCGAAATGGCAATCGTATCTTCTTTGTTGGCCTGGAAGCTCCTTCGGGTTTGCAGAGGTATGATCTCGAACGCAAAGAGTTTCGTTCGGCACCGGCGTTTCTCGCAGACGCTAATCGTATCGACTTTTCTAAGGACGGTAAGTGGGTAGCATGGACAGACATCCACGAGAAGCTTTGGCGCTCCCATATTGATGGCTCCGACAAGGTTCGCCTCACCTCCGACGGATTGGAGGTCTTTCTAGCGCATTGGTCGCCGGAGGGAAAGCGGCTAGCCGTCATGGCCCGGAGGCCCGGGAGCGTTTGGCAGATCTACCTTGTTGATGCGAACGGAGATAAAGCTGAAGCGCTGCTGGATGAGACGCGCAATGCGGCTGATCCGAGCTGGTCTGCTGACGGCGGGAGCCTCGTGTTCGGTCGGGAGCCAGACCTCATGGGAAAGGAGAATGGTTCTCGTACCCTCCAGATCATCCATCTGTCCACCCGTCAGATGCAAGAGATTCCAAACCCGGAAGATCTCTTCAGTCCACGCTGGTCACCCAACGGTCAGTGGATTGTGGCTCTCACCTTAGATCAAAAGACCGTCATGCTCTACGATGTGGCCCGGCGGCATTGGCAACAACTAGCATCCACAAGCGCCGCGGACCCAGTTTGGAGCTCTGACAGCAAAGCGATCTACGTTCATGCTTTTCTCGCAGACCGTGAGCCGATTCTGAAGATAGAGGTTCCAAGCGGAGTGATGCAAACCGTAGCCGACCTTGGAAACTTCCACGATGGCGAAGCGGCAAACTACTTCTTCGGAGGAGTTACACCGCGTGGAGAACCCCTGGTCCAACCCCGAGTGGGAACGGGTAACCTCTATGCGCTCGATCTGACGGCACCGTAGGTGTGATCCCCCCTATGTCCTAGCCGGCTCGTCCTAGCCGGCTCCGCCGGACGTCGCAATCCTCATATCCGGCGATTGAATATTGTTCAGGTTTGCTGCCCCCAGCTTTCTGACCTGTCGACATGGACCGAGCGCATCGGACACGAGGTCTGGTCGTGCCACAATTGCGGTCGTCCCACAATGAAGATTGCATCGTCCGGCTTGAACAGGATGCGACAAGACCCCCAAGTGGGCGAAAGTGGCAAGCCGAGGCCATGACGTGGCATGGGAGTTCAGGCCAGTCCGCGGCTAGACAGGACGCACGTTGATTGATGGCGAAATCAAGACAGTATCCGAGGCCACGAAGTCCCGGTCGGCGGCCTCTAACACCTCATTCAAGTGACGCGTTTTAGGAAAAGGCCGCCCGAACCCGGGTAAGCTTCCACGATGTACAGTTCCGGACCATGTCTAGTCTAGATTAGGGGAGCCATGTGAATCATGCCAAAGAAGAAGTAACGGGTCAGTCGGTAGCAGCTCAGTTGGAGCGCCTTTGCGGGAGCGCGACCTTCAGGAACTCCTCTCGGCTGTGCCGCTTCTTGCGCTATACCGTTGAATCGGCGATGCGTGGCGAGGGTGAGACGCTCAAGGAATATGTGATCGGGACGGACGTCTACGACCGCCGCCATCCGTATCACCCCAGCCAGGATTCGATCGTACGTACCGAAGCAAAGCGCCTCCGCAACAAACTGAAAGAATATTACGAGACCGAAGGAAAAGAGGATGAGGTCCTCATCTACTACCGCAGCGGGAACTACCAGCCGATCTTCCGGAAGAGCGAACGGGGTTCAGACACGATCAATACGCCAGCGCAGAAGATGGCGTCACCCCTGAATGAAGAGTCTCCAGGTGTCACCATTGCGGTTCTCCCTTTTAGGCATCAGGAAGAGGATACCGAAGCGGCGGCCATTGCCGCCGGCATCACGGATGATCTCATTTTCTTGATCACCTCGACAGACGGCTGTCGCGTCATAGCCTCACAGTCTGTCGCCTTAGTACGGTCGCGCACTTCAGACGTGTCGCTCCTGAGCAGTGTTCTTAACGTTGATCAGGTCATCACCGGCAGCGTTCGCAAAGATGCAACGCATGTTCGGGTTTCCGTGACAGGTGTTCATCCTTCGGGGCTTGAAACCTGGTCAGAAAGGTTCGACTTTACTACCAACAAGAACGACCTCATGGTTTTGGAAGAGCAGACCGCGTCTGCCATCATGGCGCGGATTGGCCCTCAAGAGTCTGTCTTGCGCAATATGGAGGCGCGAGTCCCGACAATCTGTCTCTCAACCTTTCCCGAGATACTAAGCGCGGAAGCAGCGATGGATCAAGGTACATCTGCGTCGCTGCGGAGTGCAATCTTCAAGTTTAGGAACTTAGCTATACGCCAGCCTCAATCTGCGCGTATTCAATGTGGGCTGACTCGGTGCTACTACTCTTTGGCTTTACTCGGAGAGAGGTTAACACCAGAGGAGTTCCAAGAAGCAAAGATCGCCGCCGCAAGGGCGCTTCATCTCGATCCCAAGATGGGGGAAGCTCATGCTGCGATGGGTTGCGCTCACCTTCTGGAGCACGATGGCGAGAGAGCAGAAGAAGCCTTTCGACATGCCCTGGCCTTGAGAGCAAGTCCGAACATCCGGCATGCGTATGCCGACCAACTTATGACCCTTGGTCGATTCGAAGATGCTGCGATCCAACTTCAGCATTCCCGGCGTGTAGATCCGTTCTCCCATTGTCAGCGAGTTTCGACAGCGCGGTTGCGTTATTTGACTTGGCATCCGAACGACGAACCCGATGTTCTTCGAGAAGAGATTCAGTACGGCCCTATTCCTACGCAGTTGCTTCTTTTCGAGGCGGAACTGTTGCTGCGCAAGGGAAGAGAGGCCGATGCAGCCCGTTTGGCTGACACGATCCTGCGGAACTCAGATCCAGGCATTGCCATGCTGTCAGACTTAGCCGCAATCCTGGCCCTTGCGGGTCTAACGGACAAAGCTCGAGAACTGGTTGATCGTTTTCAGCTACTGAGACAAGATGCCCTGGTGAGCAGTACGTATCAGGCTCGGCTTTGCCTGGCCCTTCGTGACCAGGAAGCCTGCCGCAGTTTTCTCGAAAGTGCTGTTGCTCAAAAGGAGCCACAACTTTGCTGGCTGGAGATCGACCCTAAACTCCAAAATCTTAGAGCGATACCATCCTCGGGCGCGCCAAACAAGTTCCGTGAGGGCCAGGCTCCGGCTGGGCTAACAGTTAGCTAGCCTTGCCTCACTCCATTGATCCTCCGGGAAATGACATGATTCCTGGTAAGCCAAAGGGGACTGTCATCTGTGAGCGTAAAGCCGCGCAGCTTCATTATTCCAGTGTTGATTTTACTCGCGGCTGGCGCTCTATTTTTGATCATCGACCGGCGTTGGGTGTTTTGGCAGTCGAACGCAGCGACCGAAAAGACCGACGATGCGTATGTCCGGGCCAACATTGTGCCACTGAGCACGCGCATCTCTGACACGTTGCGCGAATTGAACGTGAATGACTACCAGACCGTTCGTGCCGGTGAATTGGTGGCAAAACTCGATGATAAGGATTATCAGTCTGAGCTGGACCAAGCTGAGTCGAGTCTCGACGCCGCGAACGCCGCCTTGCAAGACAACCAAGTCCAGAAGCAGGTGCAGAGAGCTTCCATCGCTGCAGCGCAGCAACAGGTGGAGGAGGCTGTCAGCGCCGAGTCTGCGGCAGCGGCCAACGTTGACACTGCCAAAGCGGAAGTAGTTCGAGCCGATGAGGAGCGTCAGAGGCAGGAGGCTCTCTATGCGGAGAACGCGGCGACACGCCAGACGCTTGAAAAAGCAGTCGCAGACAGCCGCCGCGCCCACGCTACTTTGGATGGCGCGGAAAGCGACCGGATAAAAGCGGCTGCCACGGTTCAGCAAGCTCGTGAGACGGTGCTGGGAGATGAACGCACCTTGAAACTGCTGAACAGCAAGGACGAAGACTATCGGGCGAGCATCCGCGAAAGGGCGTCTGCAGTGGGCACAGCGCAGGTGCAATTGAATTATACGAATATCTACGCGCCGGCCGACGGGCGGGTAGGGGAACGAAAAGTCTTCCCCGGGCAGCTCGTTTCACCCGGACTTGAAGTGATCTCGCTCGTGGAAGGGGTTACGTGGGTCGAAGCCAACTACCAGGAGACACAGTTGGCCGGCATGCGCGTGGGCGATGCGGCAGACATTCACATCGATGCGATGCCTTCTTCCTCCTTCCATGGCCATGTGCTGGAGATTGCCCCCACCAGTGGTGCGGCTGGGTCGTTGCTTCCCCCAGAAAACGCGACAGGAAACTTCACCAAAGTGGTGCAGCGGCTACCGGTTAAAGTGGCAATCGATTCAGGAAGCGTTTCGGCCAACCAGTTGCAGCCCGGGCTGTCAGCAGAGGTCTACATTCATGCTTCGGGGGCAAGACATTGAGCCCTTCGCCTAGCGGGAAGAGCCCGGCAGAGGACGCACCGGAGGCGATTGCGTCGCGGCAAGCGGCGGAAGATCGCCGCGCACAGCAGGAAGGTCCACAGCCACAGCAGAATACGCAGCCGAAGCAGGGCGGTGACCAGTCTCAGGAGCAAAAGCGGGTTCCATGGCTTGGTATCGCCGCGGTTATGCTCGGGCTGAGTACCTCTGTCCTTCTGGGACAATTTATAAGCATAGGCCTGGCGGATCTTGAAGGAGCTCAGCATCTGAGCAAAGATCAGGGTTCCTGGCTTGCGGCGGTCTACAACGCAGGTCAGATGTTCATTGGACCCATGACGGTCTACATGGGCGGCCTTCTGGGTCCTCGAAGGGTGCTGCTGGTCGCAGCACCGACCGTGGCAATCTCAGCTTTGTTACTTGGGCTGACAACGTCGTATCCGATCATGCTCACGCTCTTAGCCATTGCAGGCCTGGGCTGTGGCAGCTTCTATCCACTTACCCTGACCTTTGTAGCGAGAAGCCTGCCGAGACCTTTGGTTCTTTTCGGGATTGCCGCGTATGGCTTCGACGTGGTGAGTTCCCTGCACGTCGCCGCCCTGCTGGAAGGTCTGTACATGCAGTATCTTTCCTGGCATTGGCTCTACTGGCAGCCGGCTCTTATGGCGCTGGGTATGTGGGGCCTGGTGCAAGCCGGAATTCCCCACGATCCGGCGTCCAGCGGCGATGTTGCAAAGCTTCGCCCCTCATGGCAAAGCTTTGTTTATGCAAGTCTTGGATTGGTTTGTCTGTTTCTTCTTCTCAGTCAAGGAGTACGACTGGACTGGGGGACCTCGGGCGGAGTAGCTGCCTTAGCGGCAGCGGGCGCGTTCCTGCTACTTGCGTCGCTGATCAGCCATCTTTTGCAGCCAAACCCGCTCGTCGATCTTCGTTTCATCTTCCGGCGTAATATCCTGTTGCTCAGCATCTGCCTGTGCGTCCTTCGGTTCAGCCTGTTGTCTTCCGCGCAGCTTGTACCGACGTTCCTTTCCACCGTACAACACTTTATCCCTTTACAGACCGGGTCGGTGTTGGCCTGGGTCGCGTTGCCTTCGCTTCTCTGCGGAGTGCTGGCCGCCGTCGTCATGCGGTATGTGGACCCACGCCTCTTGCTCGCCTTCGGCTTTCTACTCACCGGTGCAGCTTGCCTTCGGGATAACGAACTCACCTCGCTTTGGTCACGGCAGAATTTCTTTCCGACCGAGCTTCTAATCGGAGTGGGCGCAGGCATCTCGGTCGTCAGCCTGGTGGGTTGCATTGTGCTGGAAGTTGTAAATTCCGGTGCAGTCAAACGACCGATCGATACGTTGACCTTCGTGGCATGGTTCCATACCGTTCGGCTGTTCGGCGGTGAGATCGTATCGACGCTTATGGGATATCTCCTCTTCACGCGCTTTCGTTTTCATTTCAGTATGCTGGCCGACCTCGTCAATACGAGTCGCGCGGCGACAACAACGCAGTTGCTTGGCATGAGTAGGACGGTTGCCATGCAGAGCCCTAGCGCTGGATCGTCCCTGGCGCTGACGGGGGCGTTGTTGGCGGATCGCGTTGAGACGCAAACTTTGACCCTTACGATTGCAGACGCCTACATTATCGAGGCCTTGGTGATTGCAATAGGCCTAGTGCTGGTCGCATCCATCGGACGGGAGCCGCTGCAATTTAGGGACTTGCTGAAGGCAAAGCAATAGAGATGCCTGCGCTAGCGGAGAACGGATGGAGGTATTCACTGAAGCATTTCGCGTGCAGATCTGTGCGTTGCTTGTCCCCAATGCTCTGCTGTTTGGGCCTCTCATGGCTTGTGCTGCTCTCTCGTACTGCCGGTGGACAATCAAAGGCGGTCGATCCGGTGAACATACCTGCAGCTGTGGATCCTTTAGCGGAGCGTGAGCTTACGCTGGATCAAGCAATCGACCTCGCCCTGGAACACAACGGCGAACTCGGCGTGGCGAAGCTCGACGTACAGCATTTCGAAGCTCTGAAAGCGAAGGCACGGGCGCAGTACCTGCCGAAGCTGACCAACAACTCTGATGCCACGTATCTCACGGCGCGGGAGGGAGTGGTGCTGCCACCCGGATCGCTTGGGGTTTTTCCTGCAACGGGACCTGTGCCAGCGCGGACCTTAATGATCGATCAGGGGGCGAATACCACCTATTCCAGCCGCACCTACCTCAACCAGCCGACACTCCAGCTTTTCGCAACGCACGCCATGAACCACGCAGCCAAGATGGATGTCGAAACAGCGCGGCTCAACGTCGAGGACAAGAGCGAGAACACAGCCATCCAGGTCCGCCAACTTTACTATGAGGTCCTAGACGCGGAGTCTCAAGTTCGGGCCGCGGAGGAGGAGGTCGCCTCTTTTGAAAAGAGCGACCAAGAAGCAAGGGACGAAGTTCGAGAAGGCTCTGCGTTGCCTCTTAAAGAACTCGAAGTTCATGCCAACCTGCTTCAGGCTGAAAGTGTGGCGTTGAAGGCTCGCAACGCAGAAAGGGACGACCGGCTTGAACTGAACAACGACATGGGCGTCCCGCTTAACAGCCGTTTCCGCCTAGTCGATCCGCATGCGGCCGAGCTCAGCGTCGACCCCCTTCCAACGCGTGACGAAGCTGTACGCCTAGCGCTTGCAAGACAGCCCCAGGTTCTTATCGCCGAGAAGAAAGTCGATAAAGCGAAGGCCGAGGTGCGGGTAGCCGAGGATGCGTTTATCCCGGACCTGACCCTAAGCGCCCATCACAGTTACCAGGTCGGCATTGCGCTCCTGGTGCGCAACTACGGGGTCTTTCAGGCCGAGTTCAGCTACAACCTGTTTGATGGCGGAGCCACGCTTGCGCAAGTTCACAGCCAGAAGTCACTGCTCGCCGAAGCACAGCTGAACCTCGCCAACCTGCGCGCGTCGACCACAGTCTCTATCGAGACCGCTTATGACAATGTAGAGAACGCGCAGCTTGATCTCACGGCTAAGCAACAGGCTGTCCTCGCCCGCGGTGAAGGGGCGCGAGTCGCCGATTCGCGCTACGCACATGGCGAGATACTGGCTTCTGAACGGGATATGACACACGCCCAGCTTGCAGAGGCGGAGGCGTCTGAGCGTGAGGCAGAGTTGAATCTTTCGCTGGCGCGCAGCCAGGTCAAACGACTTCTAGGTGAAATAGCACGGTAGGCAGGAGCCGATGCCGCACTGAGGTGGATGCCTGCAAAAAAGGTTTGAAGGGAAGTGTATTGCATGAGCAACCCCCAGGATGGTTTATCGGTAGAGGAGCAGCGCCTGGCGACTCGATTCGCAGAAAATCGAATTGGCAGCGGCGACACAGGCCGAGGCGTTGGAGCGAGTCATCAGACTGGATGGACAGCATTCGTACCGCTCTGCCTGGAGGCGGCGCATCGCCTTCTTGGTGAGTCCAATACAAACCGCATCGGTACGAACTTATGAGTGAAGATTGAAGAGACTCAATGTGTTCGCTTTCTGAATTGCCTGCTTTAAAGGAACGGCACGATGGTAGATCTTAAGACGATCAGGGTTATAGCTTTGGCAGAGATAGTCGCCAAAGGAGATCTGGTTGCAGTTCTGCGTTCGTTAGGAGTGCAGGTATACCTGACGGAGAAACTTACCGACCTTCCGCGGGTGCCACCCGCGCCTGGATTGAAAGACATCATCTTGCTCCCAGGTGAATGCCCCGACGGGGAGGCCTGGATCATCAATGGTGTCTTAAGCCAGTACGTGAGTCGTCCCGCATTTCTTGTCTATGGGCGAACTGTTGACTTCGCTCGATGGTCCGGCGTCCTTGATTCCGGGGGAACAGACCTCATCACATTCCCCTTCGATGTCGATACCCTGAGGACAGCACTTGAGCGTGCCGCAGAAAAGACGTAAGCGTCACGGGAGTACCGTCTGGACGGTGCCTTTCCGCTTAGGCATTCTGTTTTAAGGAGCAGCGTGAGTTGTTGCTTTGAGGGGGATGGATGGAAGCCGAAGGACCGGTCGTGCGAAGACGCAGGGAACGTCAGTTCAGGTCGCCTGAGGAGAAGCGGCTGATCGTAGAAGCGACCCGCAGAGCCGGCGTATCGGTGGCGGCCGTCGCTCAGGCTCATGGAGTGAACGCCAACCAGGTGTTCTACTGGCGCAAGCTGTACGACGCAGGGCAGCTTGCGTGCAAGCCTTCGCTTCCGCCTGACATCGAAGCAACTCGCGTGTGCTTGCTCCCGGTCACCGTTGATGCCGAGGAGCAGCATGGACTCGTCCGAGAGGGCGAGGCAGAGCGGCGTCCATGCAGCTGTTCTTCTGAAGCTTCGATCGAGCTGACGTTGACGCGGGGGAAGGTGCGCCTTTTGGGTGCGGTGGATGCCGGAACACTTCGTACGGTTTTGGGATGCCTGCTGGCATGATCTCTCCTCCGGCCAACACACAGATCTGGATTGCAGCGGGCGTGACCGACATGCGACGCGGCTTCACCGGGCTCAGCGCCCTGGTGCAGACGGCCCTGGAACAGGCTCCGCTCTCCGGTCACGTGTTTGCGTTTCGTGGCCGGCGCGGCGATCTCATCAAGCTGCTCTGGTTCGATGGGGATGGTCTTTGTCTGTTTTCGAAGAAGCTCGAGCGGGGACGATTTGTATGGCCACAGGCCGACAGTGGTAAGGTGTCTCTGACCCGTGCGCAGCTCTCGATGTTGCTCGAAGGTATTGATTGGCGAAGACCGGATCGGACCTGGCAACCGGCGATGACTGTCTAAGTCTATGTGTGCGATTCTCCAGCATTCACGCACCTTTTGTGCATTTTCTGGGTCCCGGAACATGACATACTACAGGCATGCGAGAGATGCCTTTTCTGCTGCCGGATCTGGAGGTTCTTGATCCCGCAGCGCTGAAGGCGATGATCTGTTTGCAGCACGCCGAGCTGCTCTCGCACAGGAGCCAGATTGAACGGCTGGAGTTGCTGATCGCGAAGCTGCGACGCATGCAGTTCGGACGGAGCTCGGAGAAGGTGGAACGGCAGATCGAACAGCTTGAGTTGAAGCTGGAAGAGCTCGAAGCCAACCAGGCCGAACTTGCACCGCAACCGACACAGACAGCAACCGCAGATCGTAAGTCGACGCCCAGGAAGAGACGTGTTCTACCCGAACATCTGCCGCGCGAAGTGCATGAGCATCTACCCCAAGAAGAGAGCTGCTCGGTCTGCAAGGGCAAGCTGAAGAAGCTTGGCGAAGATGTCTCCGAGATGCTGGAGTACGTGCCCGCCAGCTTCAAGGTCGTCCGCCATGTCCGGCCTCGGATGTGTTGCACAGGATGCGACCGTATCGTGCAGGCGCCGGCACCTTCACGGCCCATCGATCGCGGTATGGCCGGACCCGGCCTGCTCGCTCACGTCCTCACGGCCAAGTTCTGCGATCACCTGCCGCTCTATCGCCAGTCGGCGATCTACGCCCGGGAAGGCGTCGAACTGGACCGTTCCACCCTGGCCAGATGGGTCGGAGAGAGCAGCTCGTTGCTCGCTCCACTGGTCGAAGCCCTGCGTCGCCATGTGATGTCGGCCAGCAAGCTTCACGGGGATGACACACCGGTTCCCGTACTTGCGCCCGGCACCGGCAAGACCAGGACGGGACGGCTCTGGACCTATGTTCGCGACGATCGTCCCTCCGGTTCGCTCGAACCTCCGGCGGTCTGGTTTACCTACTCGCCGGATCGCAAGGGAGAGCATCCTCAGCGTCATCTTGCAGGCTTCCGCGGAGTTCTCCAGGCCGATGCTTACGCCGGCTTCAACAAGCTCTATGAAGACGGAGCGATCCAGCAGGCACCCTGCATGGCCCACATCCGGCGCAAGTTCTACGACCTGATGGAAGCGCACCAGTCGCCCATCGCCACCGAAGCCATCGAGCGGATCGGACGGCTCTACGCGATCGAGAAGGAGATCCGCGGTCGATCTCCAGACCAACGCCGCACCGTACGCCAGGCCCGAGCCCGGCCTCTACTCGACTCTATGCACCTCTGGCTCCAGACCTCGCTCGCCCTGCTCTCGCGGAAGTCCGAAACGGCGGCCGCGATCCACTACGCCCTCACACTCTGGCCTGCGATGGTGCGTTACGCGGACGATGGCCGCATCGAGATCGATAACTCGGCCGCCGAGCGGTCGCTGCGCGGCGTGGCCGTTGGCCGCCGTAACTATCTCTTCGCCGGTTCCGACCGCGGAGGTGAACGCGCCGCTGTCTTCTACACGCTGATCGAGTCAGCCAAGCTCAACGAACTCGATCCCGAAGCCTACCTGCGCCATCTGCTAACACACATCGCCGAACATCCCATCCGCCGCATCGAGGAGCTCTTGCCTTGGAACTTCGCCCGAAGTCTCGAACTCGTAAATCAATCCGCAGCCTGAAGCAGAGTCCTGAACCAGCCAGCGCCAGCGACCCGGTCGCGGATCTCCTGCCTAATCTCGCCGACTTTATCGAGGATGGCGAAATCACCCTCGGCATCGTTGACCCCGTCGGCTGCGTAGCCACCGCCGCAGACGAACATGCCTCCATCGCGATGCTCGTCCGCCGCAAGAACGAGACGCTCACAGAGCTGCTTACCCGTCTTGACTATGCCATCGGACTTGCCCTCACCGAAGACATCTTCACCGACGAAGTTAACCAGCGCCCCAAAGGCAAATAGCAGGTCCAACCTCACACAGGTTGTGTCCACTACGCGCTTGTGGACACAACCTATCTTCAACAAACAGTCAAGACGGCCAAAGCGCCACGCTTACCAAAAGACTGCCACTGTCGTCGCAGACGAGTAGCCCTTGGCTTTCGGCGGAGTTCTTTGCTTTCAAGGTATGGCTATCCCCGGTGCTCGTTGTTAAGAGCAGCAGGTGCAACCTGTCACTAAGGTCGATTGGCGCTAACTTTTAGCTAGGCTACATGGAGCGGCATAGGCAGGTACTCCGTGGCATGAACAGTGCTGCCGTGATGGAAGGCGCTGGAGAATGATCGACCCGACACTTAAGGCTTGGAAGACCCCTAACGGACAAATTTCGATTCTAACTATGCGCTGCCTGTAGCTGCCGAAACCCTTAGTTGCGAGATACTTTTATTCTCCGGATTTGGGCTTTCATTTCAGGTGCGGCGCGCCTCTGCCGAATGTTCCTGGTGGTGAGAGCGAGTAGCGGATGGGTGGAGCGGTAAGGTCATGGGAATCGCCGGCGAAGATGGACGCATGTTGCGAGATCAGGTAGTCGGCGGTACGGGCGGCCAGGGCTTGTATTGTCAGGCCGGGGTTGGCTGAGCCTTGCGTAGGCATGACGGAGCCATCCATGATGAAGAGGTTGTCGACATCCCAGGTGCGACCGAACTTATCGCAGACACCTGTCTCCGGCGTGGCGGACATGCGGGCTGCGCCGACGAGGTGAGCATAGCGCGACTCCTGCACGACCTCCTTCGCGCCGGCCGCGTCCATGATCTCCATGACCTTGTTCTTGCCGAACTCGATCATCTTCTTGTCGTTGTCCTTAAGCGAGAACGTGATCTTGGCAACAGGTAGCCCAAAGCGATCTTTCTCATCCGGGCCGGTAGCCAATTCAACGCGGTTATCCTCCCACGGAAGGATCTCGCCGAGCAGTCCGAGTGGCGACCAGTGGTTGTAGTCCATCATGTTGCGGCGAAGTCCCCAGCCCCAGGTCTGCTTTGCGGCCATGATTTGTTTGGCGAAGGCGATGGGCAGCGGACCCACAGTTTGTACAGCGAAGCCACGGGCGAAGTCACGCCTTGGATCTGTCTCGTAAAATTCTTCGGTCAGCGCGTGGGCGGGCGGCGCTTTGTACATGCGGATGAGTTCTTCAAAGCGACCCAGGATGACGTTGCCCGCTTGGGCCATGAGGTACTTTCCAAGCGTTCCGGAAGAGTTCGCAAGACCGCGCTCGTGTCCGGGACAGGCAGAATTGAGGAGCAGGCGTGGGGTCTCGATGGCGTAGCCGCAGACGATGACGCAACGGGCGCGCTGGAGGTGTTCGTGGCCTTCGCGGTCGAAGTAGACAACGCCGTCAGTGCGGCCTTTCGAATCGAGGGAGATGCGAGCAACCATGCAGTTGTCGCGAATCTCTGCGCCGTGCTTGAGCGCATCGGGAACGTGGGTGATCAGCGTTGAAGCTTTAGCGCCGACTTTACAGCCCTGGATGCAGAAGCCGCGATAGATGCAGTGGGGGCGATCGCCATGTGAGGCGGACAGGATGGCGACCGGCCCGCCGGCGGAGACAGGGATGCCGAGTGCGGTGCAGCCCTTGATGAGGGTATCGCCGACAGCGCTCATGGGATGTGGGGCATAGGGGTGGCCGTGCGGCTTGCCCCAGGGATACCAGGCGGGGCCGGCAACGGGCATCTCCCGCTCGAGAAGCTGATAATACGGCTCGATGTCGGCGTAGTCGATGGGCCAGTCTGCGCCGACGCCGTCGCGGGTGTAGACCTCGAAGTCCGACGGATGAAAGCGCGGCGTGAAGGAGGCCCAATGGACTGAGCCCCCGCCCACGCCGCGTCCGCTGTTGTTGGCTCCAAGGGCAAGAGGATGTTCGCCGCCGGTGATCCGGAGATCGTTCCAGTAGAGGCCGTTGGAGCCGGTTTCGTCCGAGACCCACTCGCGCTCGGTATCCCAGAACGGACCGGCCTCAAAGCCGACCACATTGAAGCCCGCACGAGCAAGACGTTGAATCAGAACGCCGCCGGCGGAGCCTACTCCGACGATGACAAAGTCGAGAACTTCATTGTCATTAAAGCGGCGGCGTGGGATGGTGATCTTCTGTAGAGGGCCGAGCATATGCTCGTCCGTAGTAGGAGCATCGAACGAACCGAAGAGGGGCTTGCTTGATTCGAAGATGCTCAATGTGTGCCTCCCTGGCCGGGAGTGTTGTCAGAGTGGGAGTGCTCGCTTGCCTTTTCTTCACCTGAAAGGGTGTCGGGCGGCGGTGTCCAGTCGTAGCGCTGCTCCTCAACCTCCCAAGGCTCAGGCATACCGCCTTCAAGCCGCATATAACCGCGCGGATAGGCGGGACCGCCGAAGCCGATCTCATCCCAGGCCCAGGGGTGGGCGTAGTAGACGGAGCAGCAGTCGCCGACAAGCATGGACCAGAAGCGCTGCACGTTCATCTTGGCCCAAAGCTCTTCGGCAGCACGCGGTTTGCCTTCATTGAGCGATTGAAGGAGTTCTTCCTGCTGCAGGATGGGGAGACCGGCAAATGGCTCGGCATGCTCCTCCTGTGCCATCGTCTCAAACGCAAGCGCAGCCATGCGGTAGGCTTGCTGATCCGAAGGCATGTCTTCATAGCGGTAGCCATCTATGTGGTTGGCGGCAAGGCGCTTATCGATGCCGGAAAGGATCGGGACGCGGCGTCCAGGAGTGCGATCCTCCTGCGGCATCACGCGTGCTACGACGGCTTCCATCGTGATGGCTTCAGCCTTGGTAAAGAAGCGCAGCGGTGCAGGCGCTTCTAAACGTGCGAGAACAACAGCGCGTGTCGCTGCATCCCAGTAAGCTTTCTGGCTGACGGTGCTGAAGGCGGGATAATAGCCGGGTTGATCGCGTGGTGCGAGGGGCTTGCCGGTCGTCGGATCGATGGGGGATTCGGGCATGTTAGCGGCGCTCCCCGCGCATCAGGTACGCCATCATGCCCAACATGCCGCATGCCGCGAAGAGCATGGGCGCGAAGATAGGTGGGCCATAGAGGATGTTGTAGAGCGGCTTCTTCTTGCCGCCCGGACGACGAAGGATGCCGCGGATGTGATACCCGGTGCCAATCATGCCATTGACCATGGCAAGCCCCGCGGCAGCAGGAAGCAAAGTGTTCGCGACACGTTTGCTGGACAGCGATGCAAGCGCCGCGCCGGCCAGCAATGGAGTTAGAAGGATGGGGGACCACTGAACTTTGTATTTGAAGTTGTTCTTGTAGTGGGAGTACCACGCTTCCGCGCCGGAAGCCAAGGTTCCGATGGCGGTAACAACGCAGAGGTGCTTCTGGAATCGTCCTATGCGGATGTCTTCACGGAAGTCCTGCTTACGCAGTGTGCTGACCGCTTCGATCGTCCTGCCCTTCCATCCATGATCTTCTTCTCGCTGTAGGTAAGAAGCAATCACGCCAAGATAGGCGCTGGTACCAAACAGCAAGGGCGCAAACATCGGCGGCCCCATGACAAGGTTGACGATGGGCATACGCCATCCACCGGGTTTGCGGGCGATGCCCCGGATGTGGAACCCAAAGCCAATAAGCCCGTCAGCCAAAGTGATCCAGCTTGTATAACGCAGGAAGGTGCGAGCCATCCGACGGCTGAAGAAGCCTGCAACTCCCGCCGCGGAGAGCAGGCCGGACAAGAGAACGGGCGAGTACATCACAGGGTTCGAGTAGCTTCCGCGATAGTGCTCGTATGCGACCTCAGCGCCGCTGACGATGCTGGTGCCGAAGACGAGCAGCGACATCGACCTCTGAAACGTCCCATGCTGCATGTGGCTGAGGATGAGCTCCGCCGGACTGCGCGCCGGCGCGGGCAGCAGGGCGACGACCGCACGAGGAGAAGTGTCAATCATTGCGCTTCACGCTCCAAAGCGATCAGCCCGGCCACGCTGGCAGGGAGCTGGGTTCGCTGCTCCGGTGCAGGCTGGTCTCTGTCAAGATCGCCGGCATCCCACACAACCGGCCGCACCCATGACCCGCCGGCGTTTGCGATAAGGATTGGAAACGCCGCGAAGTGGCGGCGTTCGCCGTCGAGCAGCGCGTCAGGAATTTGGATGTCTTCCAGCAAGAGTTTCTGTCGCCCGAGAAGTTCAAGATGAGCGTCGGATTCGGCGTGCTCGTCCGGGTAGCCACCTGTAGAGAGGACATCGATGCCGAAGCCCTTGATGCCGCGTTCTACAAGATAACGTGCGCCATCACCAGACATATACGGCCAGTCGGTGAGAAACTCCTTGGTGTTGGCCCGGCGATCACCCCAACCCGTCTTCAGCAGGAGAAAGATCCCGGCCGCGATGAGGTCTTGATGCTTGCGCAGGTCGCTTGCATCGATGGGATGGCAGGCGGGAATGGGACGAAGATCGAGCGCCACACATGGGCCATAAAAATGCGCGAGCGGAAGCTCGCTGATGCTGGGTAACTCCGGCTTGTAATGAAACGGCGCGTCCACATGCGAGCCGGAGTGCGTCATAATCTCCAATCGCTCAACGGTTGCGCCTTTGACGACGGCGCGCTGATAGTAGCGAATCGAGTTTGTTGGCTGATCCGGAAACTGCGGACCATTGTTGTAGAGAGGTTGAGCCAGGTCGTAAATCATAGTGCCTCTGCTTGATCTCAATCGATGCGAAAGGATTCAGCGTCCTTGTGTTTGAAGTCGAAGCCGAGGCCCGGACGCGTGAGGTCGGGGTGCATCGCGCCATCGACTGGAGGATGAAAGCCATCGAACAAAGTGGACTCGATGCGGGCATGATCGTGGAAGTATTCGACGTGGCGAAGCGGCGAACAAGCACAGGCAAGATGCAGATGCGCCGAGGGTCCGCAATGCGCTGATAACGGAACATTGTAGGCTTCCGCCAAGGCCGAGGCTGCAAGGAACCCGGTGATGCCGCCGCAACGCGTAGCGTCGGCCTGAAGAACATCGACTGCACCAGCCTCAAGCAGTGCACGCAGGTCGAAGGAGCGCCATGCGTACTCGCCCGCTGCGATGTCCATGCCCGAGGGGCCATGGTCGCGCAGCAAGCGCAGGCCGGTAAGGTCATCGGCACTCACCGGCTCTTCAAACCACGTGACGTTCGATTCCTCGCGGAATTTATGCGCAAAGTCCAGCGCCTGCTTGCGGGAGTACGCCCCATTCGCGTCGACAAACAACTCAGCCTCATCCCCAATAGTCTTTCGCGCAGTTTGAACGCGAAGTAAGTCCTGCTCAGGATGGGTTCCAACCTTCATCTTGACCCGGGGAATCCTTTGCTCAACCCACCCTCGCAACTGTGCCGTTAGTTGCGCACCGGTGTAAGTAGTAAATCCTCCTGACCCATAGACGCTGGCGCTGTCACGCACGGCGCCGATGAGATGGACTAAGGGTTGGTTGAGTAGCTTCGCCTTCAGGTCCCAAAGCGCCATGTCGATCGCGGACAGCGCAGTTGCCGCAATGCCTTCGCTTCCGTAGTTACGCTGCAGCACCCGCATCTTTGCGAAGAGTGAGGCTGTGTCGAACGGACTCGCGCCTTCTACGGCCTTCTGCAAGAGGTCACGTGCGAGGGCCGCAGTCACAGCGTGTGAGTACGTGTAGCCCAGTCCATGCATCTCACCCGCGCTTAACTCCACGAGGATCAGAGTGGTGCTGTCCCATACGAACGTGCCATCCGCCTCCGGAGCATCCGTAGGAATGGTAAAGGCGGCCGCACGCGTGTTGTGAATCCTCAACGCCATCGCTTAGACGATTTGCCGGACAGTGTCGCTGCGGCGGTAAGCGCAATCTTGAGCCGATTGGGCTCGCCCTTCATCAGCGACTCCGAAAAGTGCAGCGCCTGAGTTGGAGTGATCTTCGGTGGCAGCATCGCCGTAAACGGATCGACCACTGCCTCGATGATCACAGGCCCCGGCATGGCCAAAGCCTTGTCCAGCATCTCGCCCGCCGTCGCTTGATCCTCGATGCGCACGCCTTCAGCTCCAACCGCACGCGCCAACGCCACAAAGTCGATCGGCAGCAGCTCACACTGGTACTCGGGATTGCCTTCAAACACCATCTGCTCCCACTTGATCTGGCCAAGAGTGTTGTTCTTGATGATCACCAGCTTGATTGGCAGCTTGTACGTTACAGCCGTGATGATCTCGCCCATCAGCATCGTGAAGCCCCCATCGCCGACCACGCCTATCACCTGTCTCTCCGGAAATGCAACCTGCGCCGCAATCGCATACGGCATCCCACACGCCATCGTCGCCAAATTGCCCGAGCAAGAGTGCTGCTGGCCCTGTTTTGAAAGCATGTACCGCGCCCACACTGTCGTGTTCGTGCCGGAGTCGGACACGATAATCGCATTTTCCTTGGCCCGCTTGCCTAGCTCCCAGCCGACCACCTGCGGCTTCATCGGTTTGGCCGGGTTCGTCCCTTCCTTCTCCAGCGTCTTGATCCAATCCTTCATGTCGTCCTGTGCCCGCTCCAGGAACTTACGGTAAGTGTTCTTCTTCAGCATGGGCAGCAGCAGTTGCAGTGTCTTCTTCGAGTCACCCACAAGCCCCACATCCGCCGGGTATCTCAACCCGATGCGCTGCGCATTGGCGTCGATCTGGATGCACTTCGCATCGCCTGGCTTCGGCAGATACTCCATGTATGGATAGGAGGTCCCGACCATGATCAGCGTGTCGCAATTTTCAATCACATCCTGCGAAGGCTTGGTTCCGAGCAGTCCGATACCGCCCGTCGTATAAGGGGATTGATCCGCGATGACTCCCTTGCCGAGCAACGGCTTTATGATCGGTGCAGCCATCAACTCTGCCAGTTGTGTTAGCTCATCCGTGGCATGGAGCGCACCTTGCCCCGCCATGATCGCGATCCGCTTGCCATGATTGATCAGATCCGCTGCCAGCTTCAGCTCGTTGGCCCCCGGCAGGTTCCCGCTGATTGCATAGTTTGTCGACGTGTGATGCGCCACATTCCGATCGGAGCGCTCCGCCTTCTTCACATCCTGCATTTGGATATCGATGGGGATGGTCAGGTGCGCCACCCCGCGCTTCATCACCGCCGTCCGTACCGCCAGGTCAGCTGCCGGCTCCATGTGCGATGCGCTCATCACGCGCGTGTTGTACACGCACACATCCATAAACAGCTTGTCGAGTTCCACATCCTGCTGCCCGAATGTATTGGTCACATCGGTAAACTGCATGCCCGTGATCGCAAGCACTGGCTGCTGATCCATCTTCGCGTCGTAGAGTCCGTTCAGCAGATGTATCCCGCCCGGGCCGGACGTCGCCAGGCAAACTCCCAGCCGTCCCGTGAACTTCGCATACGCGCATGCCATAAAGGCCGCTGACTCCTCATGCCGCACATGAATGAAGCGGATCTTCTCCTGCGCCTTGCGCAGAGATTCCATCAGTCCGTTAATGCCGTCGCCGGGGAGTCCGAAGATCGTGTCGACACCCCATGCAACGAGCCTGTCTACCAATACGTCCGAAGCGTTCATTCCATCCTCCCAAACAAGCAACAGTCCACTCGTAGACGCGTCGTGGCCGCACTAAGGTTTCCCGGGGCTGCATCCTACTTGGCCACATCGTGGAAGCCCATCCTTCTCGTGAGCCATACCCACTCTTGGCTATTCTTAGTCAGCGGAAATTAGAGGTCGGCAATACCCTCATAGCTCGCCCCGGATTTGATTCCCGATGAGTCCAGGGTTGGCGTCCATTATCGTTCTCTGCTGGATACATCCGAGTTCGGAAGGGACCTATGAGGAACAGCCTAGTAAGCCCATGGAAGGCTGCTTCGTAGGCCTGCCCTGTTCACCGTCGGTCTAGCATGAAGGGATCATAAGGGCGATTCGAAAGTGGTTGAAGCAGGACGAGGTGATCTAACGGTTATGTCCTGTTATCTCTGGCCGGATGTTTGCAGGGGTTCGGTGGTGCCGGGTCGTCCTCTATCCGTTCGTTTCGGACTTCAC
This sequence comes from uncultured Granulicella sp., assembly GCA_965198885.1. Classification (GTDB taxonomy): domain Bacteria; phylum Acidobacteriota; class Terriglobia; order Terriglobales; family Acidobacteriaceae; genus Edaphobacter. The sequence goes on from OZ240677.1 coordinate 1,765,231, forward strand.
TACAGTTGCCGACACCGTCAAGCGCTAGCATGCCATGGCACGTTCTTCAGTTTCTGCCTCGCATCACGCAACGGCCCACGATGCTGAGCGCAAGTTCCTTCGGAACAAAGATTCACTGCCGAATGGATACACTTGGAGGCCGCTGTCGCGGCCCGGCTCATGCTTCATCAGAGGATTCTGGCTCGCCGTGCAAAGCCTGCTCCATACTGTTTCGCTCTTCCAGGTCTTCCGCCCCGCCGTACCATCCCAGGAAGTGATTCGCCGAATCATACCGCGGGTACCCACGTGCACGTAACCATCTGTAGTCGCCGTTTCGCATCCTAACCCGGGATGTGACATCAATGGATGTCCTATTTTGAACCGCTTCTCGAAGAGCACTCAATGCAAGAGTTCTATCGTCAGGGTGAATCGATTCTAAAGAGCCTAGATTCAGAGACTGCTCCCTCGTCAATCCAGTCAACGCGATCCACTTGGGACTAACTTCCGTAATGTTCCCATTCGCGTCACGAACCCATCTCATAGGCAGATCATCCTCTGACGCTTCAAGTGGAGCGTCGTCTTCGGAGAGGGGCTGAAGCAAATCTCCAACCTGACTTTCTGATGTATTGAGTATGGCTACAGAGACTCCAACGGCATCGCCTATCTCGTCGCGAACAGGCTCATAAGAGACAAGTGCGCTCACCTCGGTCGGCCGAGTCTCTGTAGCGGCTAGAGGAATCTCCTCATTAAGGATCGATTCTCCGGCTAAGGCCCGCGCAAGAAACGGTTGTACAACGGGGTAGACCTCAGGAATCATCTCCTGTACCGATCTTCCCACGAACGCTGACCTCGGCTTTCCGACGAAGTCCGCATATTTTTGGTTAAGGCTTACATATCGCTGACGCAGGTCAACAAAACATAGGCCGACAGGAACTCCCCTGTAGATAGCTTGTAACTGCGCAAGACGAAGGGCAGGGTAGGCGTGAAGGCCGTCGTCTGCCGGCTCTATCTTGATGCTCGCGGAGCTATACCTGTTTCCAACCATCTTCGGTAGGTGTTCCGCAGGCTCTGCGCGGCCGTAGAGCCATCCCTGCGCCATGTCGCATCCAAGCCAGAGCAGCATATCTGCCTGCTCGTCGTTTTCTACTCCTTCGCCGACTGACCTCATTCCTAGGCTGTTGCTTAGCCCCACAACGGATGCAACAATCTTGCGGCTCTGTCGCTCAGCGATCATCGGTTCTACGAAACTGCGATCGATTTTAAGCCCGTGAAAGGGGTATCGCTGTAGGTACCTAAGGCTTGAATGGCCGGTACCGAAATCGTCGAGTACTAATCTGCATCCCATTCTCCTCAATTCAGTGATTGTGTCCTGCGCACACTCGCTATCGCTGATGAGGACTGCTTCGGTTACTTCGATGATGAGCCGTTGCAATGAGAATTGACTCTGTTTCGCCAGAGTGCCCATCATCGACGGCAGCCTGCCGCTACAAAGTTCACTCGGCGAGATGTTTATGGTGAGGAAGAGGCTGGCCGGGACGGCGGTTGCAGCGGAAAATGTCTTCTGAGCGATCTGGTTGGTTAGCTGTTCGATGAGCTCGCTGCTCTCGGCAATGCTCACAAAGTTTGTAGGAAGTACTGGTCCCAGAGAAGGGTGAAGCCAGCGTGCGAGCACCTCGAACCCGCAGAGCATTCCAGTTCTTAGTTCAACAATCGGTTGGAAGAACGGAACGATTTCATCTCGTTCAAGTGCACCTCGCACATCCTCGAGATTAATTTTCATTGCGGCCTCCTCGTGTAAACACTCTCTCGGCCCTCCCTATTGTATTCACGAGGGTTGATGGTTCAACGATGAGGCGCAACCGATCGCCTTCGTAGACAGTTTGCCGGCGAACAGCCTAACACTTCGCCGGCAAACCGAACAAAGGCGGGACGGAAAAGGGGAGCGGAAGGTCTGCGGAACGGCAGCACAGAAGGTTGAGCAGATGCCCTGCGCCTCGCGCGATCAGTACAGCGTTCCTTAGTCCTATCCACCTCTATCTCACCCTAGAGAAGAAGTGAAACCGATGAAACCTTGTATTTACAATGCTCGGCGGGTCCTTCGCGATTGCAGGCCTGTCGACGTTGTTATCAGTCCGTGAACGCCTTCACTCTTTCCGCATAGGGGAATCCGTCAGCCTATATTCGTCCGCTACTCAATCCGCGCTTCAGAACCTTACGAACCTCTTCGTATCGAGAGGAGCGGATTCAGCTTCAGCGCAGGCGCGTGCCATAGGTGTGGTCGGAGGATCAATTCGGCAACAGGCATATTTCCTTTCGTTCGGTGACTGCTTTCTAGTCTTAGGGATTGTGCTTCTGGCCAGTGCTAGTGTGCTGATCCTGATGAAAAAGGCGCAGGCAACCGACGGTGGAGGCGGGCATTAGGCGCCGTCAGCATTGTGGTCCGTCTTTCAAACCATCATCGAGACCAAACAGCGAATCTATGGACGAAAGTGAAGCATAAGCCTACACGATGTTCGAACGCTAAAACTCGAAGATCGCCGGAGGACACTGTCGTTGGAGCTTCCTCGCTACCTGTCGACGCAAATAGGTTCTTCGCATCATCGATGAGAGATGCCAAGATCAGGGCGCACACTCCAGCACACATCGGAGATAAACCTATGAACAAGCCAGTAGCCTTTCGGCAGCCGTACGTAGCAGCCCGAAACATGCCCTACATTTGTGGAATTCCCTCTACCCAGACCTACGGCGGTGTGCTCAGCAGAGGGCAAGTCGTCTTGATGGATGACGCATCAAGCGTGCTCCCGAATCCCGCTCTCAGCCTCTGTAGACGGTCGTGGTCTCATATCGATTGATCCACGATGGCGCCTCACAGAGCAGTCAAGAGTTGCATCCTCAACGAAGTGAGCGGTCGCTTAGAAGAATAAGCGGCTGCAGAAGTCTGCCGGAAAGAGTTCATCTCGCGCAGCCGGGCTCGTGGCGAATGCAACGATCTCGTCAAAATACTCCAGCGTGTTGCTCTCGTCTCTGACAATGTCAACCGTCTGGTAACAGATACGGACAGAGATCTTCTTCTTCTCGGCAATCAACTGACAACAACAGCCTCAGTGTACCTAAGGGAGCCAATACAAAACGCATCGAGAGTTTTCACAGGTGATGGGCGCGTGAGTTCGCCGCAATGATGAGCTAGCCGATAGGCAGACCAGCTAATTTCGCATAGGTTACCGGGTTGGCGTATTCGTACCCTTCTGCAATCTTGCCCTCTCGGATAACGAACTTGAAGATGTACACGTTGTTATAGGCCGTGCCGTCCTGAGCGATGTAGTCGCCCCTTGACTCCACGAAGACATTGCTGCCGTCCGTGGTGACGAAGTACCTGGGCTCAAGCATCTTTATCCGCTTGAAACGCTCTAAGACCTGCCCCTGGTACTTAGTGACGGCTTCTTTGCCCCTAGGTAAACCAGTTTTCCTGTTTCCCCGACGCAGGCAAGGGAAAGATGTACACCGCGTCCTCGCTAAACAGCGCCATGGTTGCGTCCAGATCGTGACGTTCTTTGGCGGCAAAGAATGCCTTTACTAGGCTAATTGCCGCGTTTCCCGTTTCCTGTTGTTCGTGGCTCATGTGCACTCTCCTTTCAGCTTCATGTTTGATCCCCATTAGCGGCATCGTGCTCGCGTCGGCGGCCATCTCAGCTACTCTGGGGTAATACGATAAGGAAACATCCATCAGATTCGTTCCAGTCCCAGCCGGTTGCGCCATGGATGAACAACGAACCCCTCCAGGCAAGTGGCCCTAGCTTCAATGAATATGTCCCATTCGATTCGTCGGACACGCGTGCTCAATCAGTCCACGTCTTTGCAGTGTCTGAAGCAAATTGTTCATAGCTGCGTGGAGAATGTCCAAGAAGCTTCGACAAACGGCTGATTTCCGACTCAGTTGAGGCAAATCCGCGGTCAAAGTAGCCCTGGAACATCATTCGAAGATCGAACGCGGACCAGCCGGGAGCACGCTGGCGCATTTGTTCCTCCCACTGGTCGAAGTTATGACCCGTATAACGCACTTCCTTACCCAGAAGCTTGCTCCACGTTTCGGCATTGCCGGGCCCGGAGATAAGCGTCGGACTAACGATGTCGTAAGTTTGACCTTCGTGACCTTCTTGAGTCAATGACAGTGCCGCTGCTTCTGCAATGTCGCGAACATCCGCGGCACAGATGCCCGCGACACCTATGGGCATTGGATAAATACCTGCACCACGGATAGCATCCTTAAGCATTAAGTCATTCTGGATGTAGTAACCGGGGCGCAGGATCGTGTAGGGAACATCGAATTCACGCAATGCATTCTCTACGGCCAGCTTTGAGGCGAAATGCGGCACATCCCTGAATTGTTCTACCTTGAAGACCGACACATAAGTCAGATGTTTGATGCCCACGCGTCGGGCGACTCCGTAGCCAATCAAAGCCTGCGTCAACTCATCGGGCACAACCGCGTTCAACAGAAACAGCTTGTCAACACCTTGCATGGCCTGCTCCAGCGATACTGGATTGAGCATATCGCCAAGTGCCACTTCGACTCCCGCCGGGAGTGTACCTTCGGAAGGCTGCTTACGTGCCAAGATGCGGACCTCCGCTCCGCGCGCCAGCAGTTCTTTCACAACGAGACGTCCTACATTGCCTGTTCCACCTGTCACCAATATCTTCATATCGATATCTCCTCTTGCGTTCGGTTATTGCATCACCAGATAGGTGAGGCGCTGTTGGCTGCTTGCTATGCTACGTTTCGCAAGTGCGACAAATCTCGGCGGGCACTCGCTTAGCCGCCTCCCAGTGATCTTCGCCGCGCTGATGGGATTGTCGTTTACGGTATGCCCGACACAGCTTTGTTGATCCTTTCTCCAAGATCTCCTCGGTGCCTGGGTTACCCATGTGCCTGCGGTCGCCACGTGCAACTAAATACTTTGTTATTTCCTCGTGTTGCCTCGATGAAATTATCTTCAATGGGGACGATGGCGTCCTCCATTCCGTTGATCACGAATAGCTTCCACGTGGGCGTTCCCATGACGCCAGATCCTCGGGCGTAGTGATGCACCTGATAATCTTTGCGTTACATTGCACGCATGCAAGCCGTGATTGCTGACATGCAAGCGTCGCCGATGTGCCCGAGGCATCTATTAGCAGTGTGCGAAGGTGTTGGAGGGAAGCGCGGTGGATAACGATCGGGTGGTGATCATCACCGGAGGAGCGGGGGTATCGGTTCGAAGATTGTCGACCGCTTCGTTCGCAATGGCGATCAGGTCATCGCCATAGACCGTGATGTGAATGCCTTGAAACAGCTTCAAAAAAGTTACAAGGCGGAGCGACTGCTGACAACTCTAGTTGGAGATGTTTCGAAGGAGAGTGAAGCCAGCAGGCTCGCTGAGGAGATACGCTCAAGGGCTCTGGGAGGGGAAAAGGGACTGGGCGCCAAGGTTCAAGAGATGGTGAAAGCGGTGGCTGCGGACGTCGAAGGCTCAGTGCTTCCTGGTTGCGGTCACTTTATTCCGGAAGAGGCTCCCGGCGAGGTACTCCGAAGCATCCAGTCTCTCGTGGAAAAGGCGGCAAGGAAGTGAAAACGATCAGCCGCCGTTCCGCAGCCCAAGGCGCGGCAGTTATGTTTTCCGCCCTACTCACCAAGAGGCTTTGGGCTTTTGCCATCCGGGGAATAAGGCGACAAAAGCAGAAGAATACCGACCAAAGGAGCAACAGCATGTTTGACCGAAAGCCGCAGTATCCACCACTTCCATCCGATGACCCAAAGCGCAATCTTATCCTTGCCGACGCCGACGGGGACCAGACTCTGCCGCACATCGGGTTGGTAGGCGACACCTACACCATCACTCTGAGCGGGGAGGATACCAAGGGCCGCTTCTGTGTGATTGATATGCACATTCCTCCCAACGGCGGTCCAGCTCCACACCGGCATGACTTTGAGGAGACCTTTATCCTTCTAGAAGGTGAGATAGAGGCCACTTTTAGAGGCAAAAAGTCGATTGTCCGCGCAGGCGACACTGTTAACATTCCCGCAAATGCTCCTCACCAGTTTCACAACGCTTCTTCTACGGCGGTTCGGCTCCTTTGTATCTGCTCGCCCGCGGGTCAGGAAGACTTTTTCAAAGAGGTGGGAACTCCTGTTGCTACCAGGACGACACAGCCGCCCAAGCTCGATGCAAAGCAACAGGCGGAGTTTATGAAGAAAGCGCAGGAACTTGCTCCCAAGTACCGGACCGAATTGTTGAAAGAAGCGTGAACGACTCTTCAAAGATCGCCGTCAAATTCCTGCAGTTCCCGGGAGGCTAGCTGGGACTGCAGGCGTGAAAGGCCTGCCCTTAACTCCGGAGGATTTCTCGAAGCACTCGTAAGCGGCGCAGCCAGCCGCGCGTGGGTCCCGATCCGTCCCTAAGTATCCGGTCACGAAATCAAGGAACGCTTTAACCTTCGGTGTCATGCTAGAGGTTCCAGAATACAGAGCACAGAGCGGCAAGGAGTCAGGCCGCCAACCTGGAAGCACGGGCACCAGTTCGTCCGCATTAACGGGATTTTTCGCCATCCAGACCGGGAGTATCGTCACTCCCGCTCCGTCAAGCGCCAGCCGCCGATGAACTTCCGGGTCAGTGGCCGTCACCCGAAACCTCAAATCTAGGACGACCGATTTCCTGACTTTTGTTAGCTTCCACTTAGCGTAAAGTGAATCAGATCCATCACCGATGCAGCGGTGCGCCTGCAAATCTTCAGGTTCTTTCACTACCCCGAACGCAGAGACATAACCCCGGCTCGCGTAGAGAGCAAGCTTAGTGGCCGGATAGTGCCTCACGTGCCTTCGCGAATCGTTCGGCTCACGGATCTTGAAATGAACATCGACATTCTCGTTCGGCTCCTTATCGAAACCTGAGCAGTAGGGGTAGATCTGCACCTGCAATTCCGGATGAGAGTTGAGGAATGTCATGAGCATCGGTGCCAGGAAACCTCTAGCCATAGTGATCGGGCAGGCCACTCTGAGCAAACCGCCTGGATGAACTCTGTGTCTGTCGAGATGTTCTCCCCCGTCCTTGAGCATCTGTAATGCCTGCTTGCAGGAACCTAAATATTCAGTGCCGGCATCTGTGAGAACCACGCCCCTCTGTCCTCGTTGTACGAGCAGCAGCGCAAGATATCTCTCCAACCGAGTGATAGATCTGCTCACCGTGGAGGTAGGTAATCCCAATTCGCGCGCGGCACCACTGAGCGTTGCGGTCCTAGCTGCGATGACGAAGATCCTGACATCATTGAGGTCCAAGCGTTTATCCAAAACTTCTCCTCTCATAGGGGTCTGGAGAGATGGTGGTGTCACGTCTGCAACTGATCTTGCGCTGCTGCAAACAACACTCTGCGCGGCGTCCATCTAAATTTCACGGGCAGACAGTCACAGCCAATCTGCTCGGAACACCCCTTCCCGGGGGGCCATGTTCCATGTGCCGTCCTATGGAATCCCTAGTCACCTAGGCATATGAACGCGATAGTGGGTGAGAATCGCTAGTTGCTCATACCAACTGTCCCCTTTATTTGTCGATCAATTTCGCGGGACCACCGCCGAGAAGCAGATGTTGGTCGCTTCTAAAGCTGCAAGATCGCTGGAAGATACAAGTTTGCATCGGAGGATCCTCCAGCGTTCCGATGCGGTTCGTTGGCATGAAGTTCTTAGTGGATTGAAAGAATTTAGGTTCCGGCCCGGAATGTCATGCAGGCGACTGTGGTTCCGTGGGCAGAATTGAATTGTTCGTCACGCTCACTGTCCAATTCCTTCGCCAAACTTCTATGAGAAAGGCGGCACCATCTTGCGGATGGAAGAAACCGCTATTATGATGATCCGCCGGGGCGGACCGCAAGACTCTCTAAAAGTACTTCAGGGGAAAGTGGGCGACTGTTGAGAGCTGAACTTCAATCATTTTTCCACGTGACATATCTCAGCATCGCCGTGTAGTGAAGCTAGGGCCTTTCGTGTTGTGGTGCAACGCGCAATGCTACCGTTTCGCAGACCCTGTTATCAGGCGCTATTCCCTTTGCCCTGCGCCAACCCGCGCAACAGAGTTGCCAAGCATCGCAACAGAGTTGCCAAGCATCTATTGCTTCTGGAGTTTGCCCACATAAAGTAGCGCGGTTTTAGCTCCGATTGGCCCGGGAGGTAAAGCTGTTCCTCCTCTATACTCTTGCGTCAGCCACAGGAGGATGCATGGCAGAGACCGCTGATTGTGGCACCTTCGGCCGTCTTACGTCTGATCCGAAGGAGTCAAGGAGTCAGTGACGTGATCAGTTTTCTCGAGGGTGCGGGCGAACTCATACTTTTTGCCATGGCCACGTGTCGTCGCGCGCTCCGCCCGCCCTATGAATGGCGCCAGCTCGCGGTTAACCTGGCTGAGATCGGCTGGCGTTCTCTACCGCTACTACTCGCCTCGGGGTTTGCTGTAGGCCTGGTCACCGTCTTGCATACCAGGAGCACCCTCGTCCGTTTCGGCGCAGAGGCCCTGATACCAAGCCTCCAGTCCGACTCTTTCTTTAATGAGCTCGGCCCACTTCTCACCGGTCTGCTCGTTGCCGGCAGGGCTGGCGCCGGCATCGGCGCTGAACTAGCTAACATGCGCGTCACCGAACAGATCGACGCGATCGAAACCTTTTCCATCGACTCGCTAAATTTTCTCGTCGTCCCACGGGTCGTCGCTTGCATGATCGCCCTTCCAATCCTCACCACCTTTGTCGACTTCGCTGGTTTGGTCGGCGGTTTCATCGGCGAACGCTTCAACTCCGGGATGTCGATCCTCCTCTACACCACCCAGGCCTTTCAGACCGTGGAGATGGCCAACTTCATACCGCCTACCCTGAAGACCATCGTTTTCGGCTGGATTATCGGCACCGTCGCTTGCTTCTTTGGGTACACCATCAACGAAGGATCGGTCGGCGTTCGCCGAGCCTCCACCAACAGTGTGGTCGTCTCTTCGCTGTTGATCATCCTGAGCGACGTCATCCTCGTCAAGCTCATCTTCTTCTTCTATCCGGAGCAGGCGCTATGAGCAACGGCAGCGATAGCCCTATGACCAACGTTAGCTCATCGAGCGACGGTCCAGCCGTTGAGTTCCGCAACGTCTCCATGAACTTCAACGGCAAAGAAGTTCTTCGCGACTTTTCGTTCAAGATCGAGCGCGAAGAGGCTGTCTGCATACTAGGCCGCAGCGGCGTTGGAAAGAGCGTCACCCTCAAGCTCATCGTCGGCCTGCTTCAGGCAGATAGCGGCGCCATCTGCATTGAGACAGAAGATATTACTCGCGCTAACGAAGATCAGCTATCCCGCGTTCGACGCAAGATGGGTTTTCTCTTCCAGAGTGCAGCGCTCTTCGATTCCTTCACCATCTTCGACAACCTGGCCTTGCCCTTGCGCCGATTCAACCCCGGCAAACGGGAGGAAGAGATTCAGTCAACTGTTCGTGATGCGCTCCGCCAAGTCGGGCTTGAAAATGACAAGTTGAAGATGCCTGCTGCACTCTCAGGCGGTATGAAAAAACGAGCAGGCCTCGCTCGTGCGTTGGTGATGAATCCGGAGATCCTTCTCGTTGACGAGCCCAGCAGCGGTCTCGACCCCATCACCGCGTCCGAGATCGACGATCTTCTGCTCAAGTTCAAACAAGAGCGGCACACCACCATGGTCATAGTCACCCACGACATCCGCGGCGCCAAACGAGTCGCGGACAAGCTTGCGGTTATTGATGATGCAGCACTGGTCGCCTTCGGAACTGCCGCAGATCTGCAAAGCAGCGAGAACGAGACAGTCCGCAAGCTCCTGGAGTCATGAACTATGAGACCTTATCGCGTCGCCGTCGCCATCTTCGTCATCCTCGGCATACTGCTCTTTGGATTAACCATCTTTTTGATTGGCGACCACAATAAACTCTTCCAAAGACACACCGACTTCTATACCGATCTTCAGAATATGAATGGTCTCCGCAAAGGCTCGCAAGTCCGAGTTTCGGGATTTCAGGCCGGTCAGATTACCGGCATCGAGTTCCCGCCCGAGCCCGGCGACAAATTTCGTCTCAAGCTCCACATCGACGACAAGTTGCATAATCTCATCCGCAGCGATTCTGTCGTCACAGTGGAGACCGATGGGCTTGTCGGCGACAAGTTTCTCCTCATCCATCAGGGCAGTCTTCGCGAGGCCGAGCTCCCCACGGGAGCCACCATCCTGAGCAAGGAACCGATCGAACTATCAGCCATCATGGAAAAGGTAAGTGGCACCGTCGACCAGGCCAATGCAACGTTGGGAGACGTGCACCTCGCCATCAACGACGTCCATGGACGTCTCGACCGCGCTCTCGATACTGTCACCGCTACGGTCCAGAACACCAACGGTGTCGTTGACGCTGTTCGCCACGGACACGGTCCCATCGCAACGCTGCTCAATGACCAGCAAGTCGCAATGAATATCAAGACCGCGGTTGCCAGCACCCGCGACGCCACCGGAAATCTCGATCAAGTATCGTTGCAGGCAAAACAGCTCATGACGGACTTTCAGTCTCGGGATCTCATAGGCAAAGCCGACACAACGATCATCAGCGCTCGCGACGCTACCCAGAACCTCGACCAGGCCTCGCAACAGCTCAACTCCACTCTGCACGATGCGCTTGAGCCAGATCCTTCGGGCCAAACCATCGCCTCCAACCTTCGCGATACTCTCTCCAACGTCGATACGGCGACGGCAAACATGGCCGACGACACCGAGGCGCTCAAGCACGAGTTCTTCTTTCGAGGCTTCTTCAAGAAGCGCGGTTTCTACTCTCTTCAGGACCTGACCGCCGATCAGTATCGCAGCAGCGACTTCTTCCGCAAGAATCAGCAGAACCGCGTATGGGTTGACGCGCAGGAAGCCTTCGCCTCTCGCAGCGACGGAGCAGAGCTGCTGACCGTCTCCGGCCAGCAGCAGATTGACCAATTCATCGCCGGCAGAGGTGGCGCCGCCGCAAGTTCTCCCCTTGTCATCGAGGGATATTCGAGCGCCGCGCTCCCTTCGGACCAGTTAATCGAATCCCGCAGGCGGGCGTTCCTGGTGAAGGTGTATCTTGAGAAGCACTTTCACCTCTCGTCGAAAAACATTGGCGTAGTCGCTCTCGAGAACACTGCGCCCCCCTCGAGCGGCAAGAGCACATGGAACGGTATCAGTCTTGTTTTACTTTCCAGCGGAACGCGTTAGGCGACCTACCGAGCATCGCCTCTGGACCTAGGAACGGACTCACATGTTATATCAGCGGCATGACCGGACACGTAGGCGGAGGTGCGACACGGCATCTCCTCTCAAAGGAGAGAAGATACGCACGTTGTCGCGCACGCCGGAGAAAGCAAAGACGCTTTGCAGAGAAGGGAGTGGATATCCAGCAAGGCGACCTGAACGACTCTGAGGCGCTGGACCGTGCGCCGGAGGGTGTTGAGGGAGACTGCCTGCTCATGCAATTCACCATCACTCCACCCCCGGAGTTTAGCGACGCAAAGGCATCGCCTAGCAACCCTTCGCTGCCGGTGAGAGCAGGGCGAGCCGGTTGAGCTCACCCCGCCCCTGAGACTCCTTACTGAACATGGCTGTACCGATCCGCAGGTTTGCCGGTTTGGGAAGCACCCATGAGTGCGTTGGCAGCCGCCTCGTAGTTGGCCAGCAAACGCAAATCGTTCACGGAGGGCAAGGTCGTTGGTTCCTGCATATCAAGGCCCTTCAACGACGCCTCCACGCATTCCTCCGCCGACATCACGATCGACGGATCGACGGTTGTGCTGTCCCATCCCTCAGTCGCTGTGCCCGCAGGCGCAACAAGCTGCACCTTGACCTTGCTGCCGGCAAGCTCAGCCTGCAGGCCTCGGGTGAACGTGAGCACGTAGGCCTTCGTGCCGCTATATGCGCTCGTCCCTGGGTAGCCGTAGAAACCCAAAACAGACCCTATGTTGATGAGGGTTCCGTGATCCCGCTGCTTGAAGCCAGGCAGTACGGCGAGGGCGAGCCGGGTTAAAGCCAGCACATTGACATGCAACATATCCGCAATCACCCCGGCCTTTGCCTCCGCAAAAGCACCCATGACACTCGCGCCGGCGTTGTTGACCAGCAGCGTCAGCGAGGAGTCGCCTTCGAGACGCTGCGCTACCCGCTCCAGATCTTCAGCTTTGCTCAGATCGGCGACAATATTCGCGACAGCGACGCCATGCTTTGCCTTCAGTTGTTCCGCCAGCGCGGAAAGCCGATCGGCCCGCCTGGCAACGAGGATGAGGTCGAAACCCCGTGCTGCAAGCTTTTCCGCATAGACCCTTCCAATACCCGACGAGGCTCCCGTCACGACAGCCGTTCCCAATCCTTGTGTTCCGCTCATATGCTTCTCCTTTGTCCAAGCCTTATGTATGTAAGGTTTGCCACTTCTCAAGCATGATGGCTATCAGGCATAATGTCAAGAGGCAGATGAAGGAGAAACAATGCGCTATCCGGCAGCGGAAACGGCAGAGAAGCACACGAGGGCGTTGCAGTCTGCGTCGCGGCTGTTTCGCGAGCGAGGCTTTTCCGGCGCAAGCATCAGCGAGATCATGATGGCGACCGGCCTGACCCACGGCTCGTTTTACAACCACTTTGCCTCAAAAGAAGATCTGCTTGCCGAGGCCTTCGCGCACGCTTCCGATCAGAGCATGGCCGCTTTGGAAGACTTCACCTCTTCCGAGGAAGGCAAGCAGGCCATGATTCGCGACTATCTCAGTCCTGAACATCGCGACGATCCGGGGAACGGATGCATCATGGCGGCGTTAGCGACCGACTTTCGGACGCAGCCGAAGACTCGCGCTGTGATAACGCGTCACGTCCGGAGCTTAGTCGAGAAGTTCGGAGAGAGGTTTCCCTGGTCATCCAGACGCAGCAAGAGAAAGGAGGCGATCAACGCTTTGGCGACGATGGTCGGCAGCCTGATCCTCGCACGAGTCGTGGATGATCCCGAACTCTCAAACGAGATACTTGGCAGTTCGCTTATGGATCAGTAATCTTCGGTGTGCTCGAGCACTGCTCTGTGCCCGTTCCCGCCTTGGCCGCTGGGGCTGCTCCGCGGTTGTTAATACTCATAAGTGCACTTGAACGAAGCCGCTGTGCGGCGGACGCGTTCGCGCCTGGCTGAGTTGAAGGTTGTGGCGTTTGAGTTAGCGTGTGTCGCAGAGAAGGAGGTTCTCTGTGACCCAACTACGTCAGATCATGCTCGAGGAGCTGGAGCGCCGCAACTACGCCCAGTCGACCATTCGCACCTATATCCGCACGGTTGAGCATTATTCGCAGCACTTCCACCGTCCTCCCGATCAGCTTGGCCTGGGGCATATCCGCGAGTACCAGGCGGCGATGTTCCGCACCTGGAAGCTCGCGCCGAACAAGGTTGCGCAGCGGCTGGCAGCGTTGCGCTTTCTTTACATCCAGGTGCTCAAGCGCGGCTGGAGCGCCGCCGAGACGCCTTACCCGAAGAAGGTGCTGCACCTGCCAGAGATCCTGACCCAGGCGGAAGTTGCTCGTCTGATCGATGCGACCGAGACGCCATTTCAGCGCATCCTGGTCATGACGCTTTATGCGACAGGAGCACTCCGGGCAGGGGTCGCGCACCTGAAGGTGAGCGATATCGACAGTCGGAGGATGGTGGTTCACATCCATGGCGGTAAAGGACGCAAGGACCGGGACGTGATGCTGAGCCCGGCGCTGCTCGAAGCGCTGTGCACCTACTGGCGTGGGCTTCGGCACAAGCCGACGACATGGTTGCAGACCTCACCTGTCAGCTTGCAGGCCTATGCAGAGGCCTCTCCTCGGGGGAGCGATGCGCAAGCAGAGTCGTTGCATCAGGCCCTGTTGTAGCCTCACGAGCGTCCTGAGCGAACTGGCAAGGCAGCATCACTGCCCAGCCGCGCGGCGGTATTCGAGGACTCGCGAGACATTGGCTTCTACCCACTGCGTCAAGAGCTGAACATGGGCAGCCAGTTCGCGGCCGAGAGAGGTGAGGCTGTACTCCACCTTAGGGGGCTTCGTCGGGAAGACTACGCGCAACACAAAGCCATCTGCCTCAAGTGCATGCAGCGAGTGCGCGAGCATGCGCTCACTGACGCCGCCGATGCGCCGCGCCAGTTCGCTGAAGCGATGGGTCTTTTCAAGCAGCATCACCAGAATGAGAGAACTCCATCGGGTCGCAATGTGATCGAGAACCTCACGCGACGGGCAGTCTGCCGCATACAGGTCACCCTTTGGTTTTCGTCCAGTCCGGCGTGTTCGCTGCGGTTCGTTGATCATGAAGGTAGCTTACACGAATGTACATACTTACAGTTTGTAAGCTGGTACACTATGCTCCAAATTGCTGGGACATTTCTCAGCCAAGGAGCATGGATGATCGTCGTCACAGGAGCAACGGGACAGTTTGGAAAGCTCGTCGTGGAAGAGTTACTGAAAACAGAACCCGCATCGCAGATCGTCGCCGCCGTGCGGGACCCGCAGAAGGCCGAGGACCTTGCGGCAAAGGGCATAGAGATCCGGCAGGCAGATTACGCACAGCCGGAGAGCCTTGCCACGGCGTTTTCTGGCGCTGAGAAGGTGCTGCTTGTCTCCTCGAGCGAGGTTGGACAACGCATCGCGCAGCATCAGGCAGTGATTGATGCAGCCCATGCAGCCAGCGTCAGTATGCTGGTGTACACCAGCATCCTGAACGCCGACAGCTCAAACCTCCTGCTCTCCCAGGAACACAAGGCCACTGAGGCATACCTTCGCGCATCCGGTATGCCATTCACGCTGCTGCGCAACGGCTGGTACATAGAAAACCACACCGGATCGCTTGCGGCCGCAGTCGAACACGGGGCCGTTCTAGGTGCTGCGAAGGACGGCCGATTCGCGACAGCGACGCGTACGGATTACGCATCGGCGGCAGCGGCAGTGCTGACCGGCAGGGGCCATGAGAACAAGGTGTACGAACTGGGCGGCGATGAACCATACACCCTGGCTGAACTCGCCGCAGAAGTCGCACGGCAGACCGGCAAACCTGTTGTCTACAAGGATCTGCCGCAAGCGGAGTATGCCAAGGCCTTAATTGGATTCGGCTTGTCGGAAGGCCTTGCCGCGGCGATTGCGGACGCAGACGCGGGGGCAAGCCGGGGCGAGCTGGACACACAGTCGCACGATCTCAGCATGCTGATCGGCCGCCCAACGACATCTCTGCAGCAAGCCGTGGCCGCGGCGATTGCGCGTAAGTAGAGCCGATGGTTGCACAACGAGAAAGCTGAGCGCTACCAAAAACTCAGCTTTTAGAGGACAAGTCTATGACAGCAGAACCACGTTTGCACTATATCTACGACCCGCTTTGCGGCTGGTGCTATGCCGTCGCACCGCTGGTCAAGGCCGCGCGCACGGCCATTCCAGTGATCCTTCACGGCGGTGGCATGATGACCGGCGCTCGTCGGCAGAAAATCACCCCGGAGTGGAAAGCTTATGTCGGACCGAACGATCGTCAGATCACGCAAGTGACTGGGCAGGTATTCGGCGAAGCGTACTTGAACGGCTTGCTGAACGACCACTCGGTGTGGCTTGATTCTGAGCCGCCGACGGCAGCCGTTTTGGCGGCAGAACAGGGGAACGCAGCCGGCCTGGACATGCTCGCACGCTTGTACGAAGCGCACTACCTGGAGGACGCAGGATTGCAGACGAAGCGGTCCTGATCGATCTCGCGCAGGAGCTTGGCTTGGACCGGGGCGCCTTTTCGGAGGCACTCGGCACGGTGCGCGGAGCAGCAGTCAATCGCCATTTCGCAGAGAGCCGTGAGTTCCTAAGAAGGAGCGGCGGTAGAGGGTTTCCTACCTTCGTATTGGAGCGGAACGGCACCCTAGAGCGGCTGGACCACACGCAGTTCCTAGGCAGACCGGAGGCTTGGCAGAGCGCTTTGAAGAGCATGGCTATCACTATTCCTTTACCAACCCTCGCGATCGGGGCCAATTGCGGAACCAACGGTTGCGCTATCTAGCCAACTTTGTACATAGCGAGAAAGCCCCCTATGAAGAAACTTTTGTACTCTCTGAAGAGCACGTTTCTAAGAGTACAAGTCTCATTAGACTATTGGCACTGAGCAATCCTGGGGAGGCCTTTGCTGCATCAGCCTCCATGATGTGAAGCAGCCTCGTGGCGATCAAAACTCTAGCGTCGTCTACGAACTCTGGGGACAACTGTCCAGACCCGTAAAACTCATCTGCGAGGCATTAGCCGATCGTCCTGATGGTGGTATGACAGAGGACGCAGGACGCCGGCAGAGTAGCCACTCCCCGTCACTTTGGCCATGAAATCGAGAGAGAAGTACATGTGCAAGAGCTCGCCGTCCCCTTGCCAATGAACGCGATGTGACTGGTTGTGCGGAACGAATGCGACGGAACCCGGAGCAACGGATATGCTGCGCGCTTCGCCGACCACATTATGGGTGAGAAACGTGCCCGAAGACCCTTTGAGAAATAACGAAAGTTGCGCTTCCGAATGGGAGTGCTCGGGCGCGTTGAAATTGTGGGCTCTGACAATCTTCGTGATGGTCTCGGAACCTACAGCGACTGCGTACTCCGAATGGGCTGTCTCCTCGATCTTGGTAAACCGATCTGCAAGCGGATCTGAGCTGAAAGGCAGAGGCATTCGTGTTGACATCTTCCCGAACTTTTCAGCAGGCTTCGCGACACTCCCTGAGACCCATACCTATTCTTCAATCTTAATTAGCAATCCTGCGCAAGAGAAGCGCAAGCGGAGCACGCACGACTCTTCCAGCTCTCGCATCAAATCAATCGAGAAGGGTTTGCCGATCGGCTCACGATTGGTGTTCCTGAGGAGGTCGCTGCGTGAATGAACCCGTTGTTCCTTATGTCTTAACGAATCGAAACAGCTCCGCCTTTTGGCTTATCGACAACTTATGGATGCCTCTGGCCGGCAGCTCTCTAACAAACGGAAACTTCTGCTTGATCGAGCAGGTTTGTGGAAGCGGCATCGGCGGACCTCCGACCCACAGCCACCCCTCTGACGAGGGGCTATATATTCTCGAAGGTCATTGCACATTCAATGCCGGCGGCGAGACGGTCAGCGCTGGTCCAGGCACTCTGGTTTACGTTCCACGCTTGGTGGAGCACAGTTTCACCGTGGACGCCCCTAACTCCCGCCTCCTTAACTTCTACACTCCAAGCGGCTTCGAGATGTTGTTGATGAGTCTGGCAACACCAGCAGCGGAGCGTAAACCTCCCGTTGCCGGCTCAACGCCTATGCCGCCGCGGTGGATGGTCGAAGAGTGCTCACGTGAGTTCGGCCAGATTCCCGGAATTGCGCTTCCGTTCGCGGACCCTCCGACCAAAGAAAACATGGTCACCCATCCTAGCGACGTCAACAGACTAAAGCCATACGGGATCAACATTGCCGATGCGCCTGCTTATTGGTCTCAGGGGATTCTATGGACGATTCTCGCCACCAGCGAACAGACAGGCGGATCTTTTTCCCTTATGGAAGAACTCTGCCCGAAGGACGCGGCTCCACCGCCACACACGCACGATCAAGACGAGGTCATCTACGTGACCGAAGGTGAACTCACGATGATCGCAGGTGCGGAGCGCATCAACGCAAAGGCCGGAGCTTTGGCGTACATTCCAGCCCGCTGTGTTCACAGTTTCCGAGTCGATTCTCGTGAGGCACGGCTTCTCAACTTCTACCTGCCCGGCGGATTCGAGAGAGTCGTGACGGAGTTCGGCGTTCCTGCTGAATCCCGAGTGGTCCCGCCTCCAAATCTCAACCAGCGCGGTACTCCTGAGCAGATGCGGGCCCTCTTTCAGAAGGTGGGTATGAATACAGTTGCGCTGCCCGATTCACTTCGTGAAGGCCGGAGTCGATAGAGGCTGACACTAACTTGTTGCGTTCTCCGGGACGAGAAATGGATTCACGATGGATGAGTTTCCCGCCGCCGCGCCTTGTTGGTGGAACGCCTGCGAGGAGTCCGCCCGCAACGAGTGCGTCTCGCGTGCGGAACGCGATCAACAGCACGATGCCTACAATCTGCTCCCAGACCGGGACGGCTGTGGCGAACCACCGTACGATCCAAGAGGTAGAAGTGTCCCGGAAAGCTGACCTTCAAGTTTTTTGGCAAACTGTCCAACGTGAGCCCAGCGCCTCGCTGAGTGGAACAAGCAATCTAAGCCTGGGTCAAGCGTAGGATGGCATTGTCAAGCGCCGCATCTAAAACGGCCGCTCTCTTCTCCCGATACTTGACCCTGTCCCACCATCGTTGCTCATCGCTCTGCACGGATGACCC
Source organism: uncultured Granulicella sp. (assembly GCA_965198885.1). Classification (GTDB taxonomy): domain Bacteria; phylum Acidobacteriota; class Terriglobia; order Terriglobales; family Acidobacteriaceae; genus Edaphobacter. Next base: position 1,783,560 of record OZ240677.1, read on the forward strand.
AACCTCGAAATCTGACGCTCTCCAAGACGTCTTAGACAGGCTTTCCGTTTCCAGATGTATAGATGTTCAGATTAGGAATGGCGCATGCCTACTTCTCATGAAGGCTGATGAAGCGATTTATCATTGCCAACGATAAGTTCTGCTCGTCGCCTTACTCCATCCTCTGTGAGAGCCTCAAGCATGAGGTTGAGGACGGTTTGCCTCGTAAGCGTCCGACGTTGCGACCGTACCAATATGACCAGCTTCCACTTCGGCAGATGGAAGCCTTGATCTCGGAACGGCAAAATATGCAGACCTAGAGAAGCCTTCGATGCCTTTGCCAATGCCAATGGCACAATGGATACGCCCAGTCCTGCGGAGACGAACTGAAGCATCGTTTCCACTGCGCTGACTTCAAACATGCTCTTGCGCCTCAGCCCATGGGCCGCAAAACTTTTATCGATAAGGACGCGCAGCGCTCGCTCTGGCATGAGATCCACAAACGGTAGCGGCAACATCACTTCCAACGTAACTGCTTTTCGTTGCGCCATAGGGTGCTTCTTGGCGCAAATCGCAACCAAGGAGTCTTGGGCAAATGGAATTGCGTCTACGCCGGCCGGAAAAGTCTTCGCCAAGACGGCGTGGAAACAGAGATCGATGGATCCTTCCTTGACGAGTCCCGGCGCTTGTGGGCTGTCGATGGAGCGAACTGTGAAATCGACATCGGGATATTGTGCATGGAAACGACCCAAGACAGTCGGTAGATTGATGTATGGTCCCAAACTCTGCAGGATGCCGAGGCTAATCCGGCCCCGCACTATGCGACTTTGGGATCTGACAGCTTCCATACCGTCACGAAGCATGGTCAAAGCCGGTCGGGCATACTCGAGAAACAGACTTCCTGCGTCGGTTAGGGACACCCGTCTCGTGGTGCGCTGCACCAAGCTGACACCAAGTTCCTCTTCCATCTCCTTAATCGTCACGGACAGGCCGGATTGAACAATATGCAGCTTCCGCGCGGCAGAAGTGAAACTGCCTTCATCTGCCAATGCGATGAAACTCCGATAATGTCTGATATCCATGCGGGCTCCACTTAACTACTTATCGATTTCGGTGATAGGTTACATCACGAAGTCTTCTCAATCACGGAAGATCGACGCCGCATCTCTTGTACAGGTTGTCAGGGAACCCCATGGCGGACGACGTGAGCAAGAGAAATTTGACACATGTACCTAAGGTTCTAGACATATCAGTTAGCTTGAGGGCGACGCCCTTCAGCACTGCGATTCTTCGCGCATTATGTCAAGAGGAGGGTCTCGGCATCCCCTTGACGGTGAAGACACTAGAAGAGATACCGCTCTACAACGAGGATCTAGACACCGACCCGCCACAAACGGCGATTGCAGAACTGAGTTACGAGGTGCAGGCCAGCGACGGCGTCGTGATCGCAACGCCCGAGTTCAACCACGGGATGTCGGGTGGTCTGGTCCAGGGAGCGGAATCATGATGTCTCGTATCGGCCGCCAGTTCGGACGATGTCTTCTTGCCATCTTGGCAGGCTGCGCCACATTGCGCGCACAGCAGCACCCGCAGGAGCCCACCGTCAATCTTGGAGATACAAGCTTCCTCGATGCTCTTGGCGCACCAGGAGTTCTTCTCGAAGAGATTGGAGACGCTAGTCACAGCGGCACAAAGATCGGCGGGTCGGGACAGGCTGTAGCCGATGCCCCCAGTGTAAACAGCATCAGCGGGCTGACACATGGCGTCGGCCTGACGAAACAGAAGCTTTTTGGGTCCTGGTGGGGATTCGAAGCGATTGTCGTCACCGCGCATGTGAATGCAGGCTCCAGCGGTGTCGTGGGCGGATTCGGTGATTTAACCGTCTCGCCTCTCGTCTTGCAATGGAAGGCGATCAAGTTTGGCTCAAGCCAACTCAATCAGCGCTTTGTCCTTGACTTCGAAGTGCCGTCAGGCGAATACCGGCAAGACACTCCAATCAGTCTGAGCGGGCATGCATTCACGCTGCATCCGTACTACGCCTTCACGTTCTTTCCGACAAGAAAGTTGGAGACTAGCTGGCGGGTGCACTATCTCTACAACGGCAGGAACAACGATCCCGCTGTCGGAAACCAGGCACGCTCCAGCCAAGCCGGCCAGGCTATTCACTTCAATGCGACTGCCGCATACAGTCTGCCGCACGGCGTGTGGGTAGGAGCAAACGGCTACTTTCTTGGTGAAGTCACTGCACCTCGGATCAACGGCGTGGACATATTGTCGTCGCCGGAGCAGGTCGGAGCAATCGGCCCGGGAATGGTCTGGGACCGGGGCCAGTACCTACTTTACGCCAACGGGTATCACGAAGTCGGCGCAATTAATCGCCCAGAGGGTAACAAGCTTGTTCTGCGCGTGCAATGGGTCCCGGGCCGGCATGCTGGTATCGACGGACCGCAGTGAAAGCGGCCCAGATTGTGAGGAGACGTATGAACGTGATCTGGAAGGAAACAACCCTCGAAGGTGGAGTCCACGCATTCGTTGCGGGCTCAGGGACACCGGTGATCCTCTTGCCGGGATGGCCCGAGACCGCGGAAGCTTATAGCGAAATCTTTCCGCAGCTTGCGGACCGTCATCGGGTATTCGCACTTGACCCGCCGGGGTTAGGTGAATCCGAGCCCGCCGCCGGAGACTATGACACAGCCAACGTCGCGAAGATGCTGTCGGCCGCGGTCAACACAGCGACATCTGAACGCATTCATTTGGTTGGTCATGATGTGGGTGGCTGGATCGCGTATGCCTGGGCCGCGCAATTTCAAGAGCAGGTAATAAGCCTCACGCTGCTCGATACAGCAGTCCCGGGTACCGGCGCTCCACAGAGTTTCCCATTGTCGCCTGAGCTGAATGTCAAGCTATGGCAGTTCTCCTTCAACGTTCTTCCCGACCTTCCGGAGATCTTGACGACGGGACGTGAGCGCGAGCTTTTCGATTGGCTCTTCCAGAACAAGTCGGAGCGACTTGAGCGGATACCACAAGCCAATCGGGACCGCTACGTAGAAGCCTATGCTCGCCCCGGTGCCATGAGCCGTGGCTTTGCCTACTACCGCGCGGTCGCCGAGAGCTCCAAGCAGAACAAGGAATTCAGCAAGACGAAGCTGCCCATGCCTGTGCTCGCGAGGGGTGGACGAAGCGGGACCGGAGACCGCCTGAAAAGCTCCATGGAAGCACTCGCGCTTCAGGTCGAAGGAGGAGTGATCGAAGACTGCGGTCACTACGTCATGGAAGAGCAACCAGAATTCGTCGCGCAAGACCTTCTGCGGTTTTTCGCGCAGGCGGAGGTTCGCTCTTGAAAGCCTATCTCCTCTCATTCGTCCTGGGCTGCGCCGTGGGAGTGCTGTACGCGGTCTGCCGTGTCAAAAGTCCCGCTCCGCCCATCGTAGCTTTGATCGGCCTTCTCGGCATGGTGCTGGGGGAGAGCGGATATACGTTACTGAAGACCACGCTTCGCTAACTAAGCAAAGGAGAATTGTTATGTCGAAAGGAATCGTATCCGCCAGACATGTTGATCATGTCGGCTTCACCGTACCTGATCTCGATGCCGCTATCGAGTTCTTCGAAAGGGCGTTGGGTGCCGATCTACTCTGGAAATTAGGGCCGTTCCATGAGACGCCGACAGGAGTCAAAATAAACAGCATCAATCTCGCAATGCTCCGCCTCGGGCCCAACATCAACGTCGAACTCATGGCCTTCGACGCTGAGTCACAGCAGCGCACGATGCCCAGCAACATCGATTACGGCGCAGCACATATTGCTTTCTTTGTGGACGACATCGAGGCAGCAGCCAAATCCCTCAAGGAGCAAGGAGCCCAGTTGCTTGAAGGACCTCTTGATGCGAAGGGTGACGTAAAACAGGGTGAGCAAATCTGGTATTTCAAAACTCCTTGGGGCGCATTTATGGAGATTCTGTGGCGTCCCGACCACCTTGGATATGAGAAGCAGACACAAAATCGGCTCTATCAACCGCACGACAGATGGTCCACGCACCAATAACAGTGCCACAAGAGAGAGGTTCCTCTCGCCCTACCTGAGGCCTCCGGTAGGGCGAACGTTCTATGGTGCTAAGCCTCTTCAAGGCCGCTTTAAGCTAAGCGACTTAGTAAAGGACTACCCTGCTCCACGGGATGGTCTGGTGCGTGAGCCTCGCATGTAGCTGACCTCCCTCTTTATACCTTCCTTAGCGCTTCATTGGCATGATTTGAAGATGGAGCATGTAAATCAACAGGCAGTAGCAAGTTTCTCGGCAGTTCGCCCAAAGCTGCGAGGAGAGCCTAAAGCTTCCTGGCATAAGGATCAGCATCAAAATAACTCAAACACAGAATCATCTCTTTTTCATCTCTGGGCAGGACATATGTCGTGTGGAAACTTTGAGAAAGCTTGGGGCATCAACGACATGCATCGGCGCCGGTGGCCCTCAGCGCACGTGCTCAGCGATGCAAATATCCAGGATGCCAGGATCACTGTTAAATCCCTTCATGGCTTGGGTGACGCCGTTCAGATGCTTCGTTATGCACCTATGCTTAAGCTCGCCGCAAGATCCGTAACTTACCAGGTGCCTTCCGCTCTCTTGCCTCTCATGCCTTACTTCCGAGGGGTGAAAGACTTCGGCAGTTTAGCTCCTGCGGGCGAAGACGAAAGTGAAAGAAGTCACGTATATCTCGAGATGATGGAACTCCCATATATTTTCAGAACATCCCTCGATCAACTTCCTCTGCAACAGAGATACCTTGCTCTACCCTCCCTGTCTGCCGGTCGCGCGATGAGTTCACCTGTAGTTGCAAAAACAAAGCGGATCGGGCTGGTCTGGGCCGGTGGCGCCTGGGATTCTGACCGCTGGATTCCATTTCACTATTTGCTTGATCTGCTTTCAAACAGCCGTTTCGAGTGGTGGAATCTTCAGGGTGGTCAGGCTGCTGAGCAAGCTGACTCCTATCCTCTAAATTGTTCACGTGAACTGCGCGATGGTGGAGTTATCGGACTGGCACGCGAGATTTCGACGATGGATCTTGTAATTAGTATCGACACGCTTGCCAGTCACTTGGCTGGCGCGCTGGGGGTCCCAACGTGGCTCTTGTTGAAACATGACGCTGACTGGCGATGGATGAAAGATCGGGCAGACAGCCCTTGGTACCCCACAACGAAATGCTTTAGACAAGCGAGGCCTGGCCAATGGGAAGGCGTAATGAGTGAGGTTATGAGGGCTCTCGTCCGTGCCTTCTAACAATTGATTCCGACTCATTTCTCCACGGAAGTTCAATGACAGTGACCTGTCCCCTTTCTCTCACCAATTAATGACTGGAGGTCTGAGTTTAGTTTTGGCGTCGAGACTCTCTCGCCGCCGCCGAACTGCTGCCTGAACCTCTAGGGTGTTCGGTAGTCCAACGAGCTGTGAGGCCGCTAGCAGTTGTACTCCCTGCGCCAGGTTGCCAGATTACACCGAAGGGCGTCCAGCGTTGGAACCAGGTTGCATTGAGGCACTCGTCGCGCAGCCTGCCGTGGAAGCTCTCGACGTGACGGTTCTGCTTCGGGCGACCTGGCTGATGTGCACCAGCCCAACCTTCCAGTCTTCACCTCAACCGATCAGCGGCGACGTTTTATGGCTGGAAGCAGAAGTTGAGAGGCGGTCCGATCACAAATAACGGTCTCGATCATCTGCTTGGCCGTGATTGTGCGCTTTGCACGGCAGTGGTTCACGCGTTCTTTAGGGAACGAAAGGTAAAAAATAAGCCTTATGCCTCACTTATGCGTTTAACGATTCACTGAAAGTGTCGGCTGTCTCGACATAGAGGTGGAGCACACATGAACTCTCCAAGAGGCCTATCCAGCAACCCGAAGGTTTTTCCGAAAAACACGCTTTCTCACGAAGAGGCGGCTTTACCGTACAACGAGCATAGCTGCAACCGTACTACCGCTCGTAAATGTAGATACCGACGGAGAATCAAACTGCTTGCAAGTCACGCAGGCATTCTCTGCTGCATAATGTTTGGCACTTTCCCATCTGTCCACGCCCAGTCGACCTTCGGCAGTATCAAGGGCACCGTGCAGGATTCTACGGGCGCTTCTATCCCGGGGACACATCTCACGCTGCATAGCTTAGATGAGAATACAAATCGTCCACTCGACGTAGATGCATCGGGCAGCTTCAGCTTTGAGAATGTTAAGGCTGGCAAGTACACCCTTACTGCCCATCACGATGGCTTTGCCGACACGGTCGTCTCTGGAATCACCGTTGAAGCCCGCCAGGATCTGCGCCTGGCCCCAACCTTGAACGTGGCAGCTGAGTCGACCACAGTGGAAGTGAGCGGAGCTGCTGACCAAATCAACACGGAAAATGGAACGATTAGCGATTCGAAGACAAATATCCAGATGACACAGCTTCCACTGAACAATCGAGCGACGACAACTAGTCCGCTAGGTTCTCTTGCCTTGTCACCGAATGTCCAAACTGACAGCTCAGGCAATATCGCGCTAGGCGGAGCAAGTTCTTCGATGGTTAATTTCTCGGTGGATGGAATCTCGACGGCGAACGTGAGGCAGAATGGAGCCTTGCAGGACGCCTATCCGTCGCAAGAAGGAATTGCGGCTGTCAAAGTAACAGCATTCAATAACAGCGCTGAGTTCTCACAAATCGGTGACGTCACGTTTACCACCAAGAACGGTACCAACGATTATCATGGGAGCGTCTTTGAGTATTTGCAGAATCAGGCTCTCGATGCTAATCCGTATGGCTTTACCGGAAAGGCGCCGAAGAAGTTTAATACGTTTGGCTTTTCGCTGAGTGGTCCAATTTCTGTACCCCATCTCTACAATGGTCATAACAAGACCTTCTTCTTCGCGGATTATGAAGGCAATCGGCGTAGCACCGCGGTTCTACAGCAATTCGTGGTACCGACAGTGGCCGATCGTAGCGGCAATCTGACGGATATCGGCGGACCAACGATCGCCGCATCCAACATTAGCCCCACGGCCGCAGCTTTGCTTGCATATTACCCGTTGCCCAACGTGGCAGGTATCAGTGGCGCGAGCACCATTAACTACACCAACTTCCAATCGACGCCGGCAAGGACGGACGGGGCAGATATCCGCGTCGATCAGACGATTAACTCCAAACAGTCCCTCTACGCTCGATTCAGTAGAAAAAACATTACCAGCGACTTCGCGAATCCATTTCTTCCAAATGATGAGGACTCCATCCACAACCGAAGCTTTCTCGTTTCTCATACTTACACCATCACGCCAAAGCTCCTGAACGAAGGTCGGTTCGGCTTTACGAATGTAACGACTAATGTAGACTTCCCGATTCAGGGATCGGACGCATTGGCACAGCTCGGGTTGACGGGCGTGGATATCAGTCAGCATCCACTTACCCACGCTTTCCCTACCTTCAACTTTAGCTCCGGAACGAACTTCACGCCCATCGGACGCGACAAGGCGGGCATAACGCAATCGAAGACGACGCAGGTTAGCGATAATGTCACGCTCACCTTAGGTAAGCACACCTTGAAGGGTGGCATTGATATTCGTCACGTTCGGTACTTCGATCTCGAAAGCTTTGCTCCTCAGTTCGCTTCGGACGATTTTGGGAACTTCGTATTTCAGCCGACCTTTACTGGTAATGCCTTCGGTGATTTCCTGGAAGGCGCGCCGACAACTCTGAATTTTGCTGTCTCAAGCCCTGATGTTGGAGGAACAGCAACGCAGTATAGCTTTTTTGCTCAAGACGAGTTCCAGGTAAGCAGCCGCCTAACCGTAAGCTATGGCTTGCGGTGGCAGGTACTGCCCGGGTTTCAGGAAGATGGAGGAAACCTCGCCAATTTCGATCAACGGAGCAATGCGATCGTCGTGCCAGACGCGCTGGCCGGCTATCTTACCAGTCAAAATATCTCCTCTTCGAACCTTGCTTTTCAGCAGTCCTTTAATGCCTGCAATCTGAACAATAACTCGTTACCGTGCACCAAATACATCACAGCCAGTCAAGCCGGCTTGCCTCAGAGTCTACGCAACACATACAAGGGAGATTTCCAACCTCGTCTTTCCCTTGCGTACCGCCCCTTCAACGATACGAAGACTGTGGTGCGGGCTGGCTTCGGCATCTATACCATGACCAACCTCGGGCCGCTCTCTTTTAACAACAGCGGGAATCCAACGTCGAACCTGCACACCTATTCGAACTCCAACACTGCTGGCGCGAATACTCCAATGATTCGCTTTCCGAACACAGCGCCCTCCAGTATCGGTGGTCCCACGTACGGCGGTGGTGGCCTGGATCAAGGTGTTGATCCTAACTTTCGCGACCCTCAGTCCAACCAGTGGAACCTGACCGTGGAGCGTGAACTAACAGCCGCAACAGCCCTTAGGGCAAGCTACGTGGGAATGCATTCGTATCGCCTCAATCTCACCGAGGATCTCAACCAAATCCCTGCGAGCACGGTGCCCTACGACACCGGTGCGACAGCGGGTGCGTTCGTCGACCGTCGCGCTCCCTATCAGAACTGGACAACGCTACTCAGTACCTTCAATGCCGGAGAAGCGAATTACCATGCCTTCGAACTCAATGCCACGCACCGCCTTGAGCATGGTCTCTACTTTGACGCTAACTACACCTTCGCCAAGAACGTTGCTGATAACCAGGGTGACGCTCCAAGTGCGTTTGCTGGAGAGGTTAACTACGGCCTGCCGATCGCCGATCGCTTCCATATTAAACAGGATCTTGGGAACACGGAAGGCACTCGGCGTCACCGCGTCCTGCTTACGGGCGTGTATCAGCTGCCGTTTGGAAAAGGGCGTACGTATTTGAATAGCAGCCGACTCTCTGATTTGTTCCTCGGTAACTGGGATCTGACAACAATAACGTTGCTCGAGACTGGTCCCTGGCTTACGCCGAGCATCAGCCCGTCAGCGGACCAATCGAACACTAACGTAGTGAACCGTAGCGCAGTTCTGAGGCCGGATGTGGTTTCAAGCCACTTCTACACCGGTCAGTCGCGTGCTCAGTATTTCAACCTTGCTGCCTTCGCACCAACTCCAGTAGGAGTCGGTCGCTTTGGAAACGCAGGGGTAGGCATCCTGCAAGGCCCAGGAACAGCGACAGTAAGTCTTGGGGTCGCTAAGCGTTTTGCCATCACGGAACGTGTGCATGCTCGCTTCGAGACCACCTTCACCAATATACTGAATCACACAAACTTCGCCCCTCCTGTGACCGCAATCGACAACTCTTTGTTCGGTCAACTCACCAGTCCTCAGACTGCTGAAAACGCCGGCAATAGGACGGGTCAGGCGGCGTTGAGGATCGATTTCTGACGCAATCTTGGGGGGGGCGAGCTGCCTACTGCTCGTCTCCCTCTCGATCGAAGCAGTCTTTCACCAGGTGCAAGTCTATTGATGAGGTGCGATCACCGTGCCTTCGTTTCATCGAGACATGTGTATGAATGCCGTCCGCACCCTGATCTCAACATCTTTAGGTGACCTGTACGATTGCTGTCTTATCTGTAGTGATCTCTCTGGAAGTTCAAGGGGATGCATGCTTCCGGCCGGGCCTGCTTGAGAGCATAGTCTCGAGAAGGGCGGGTTGGTCGCCGTCGGAGCATTGATCCTGGTGCTCTGCAGCTTCCTGCTCAATTCCTCGGGGGTTGATTTGGGTAAGCTTCTCGGGATCTATATTGTCATATTGTCCTGGTTGCTCAACTTGTCGCCAAGCTACAGTTCGGACAGACCCCTAACTTGCCTATCTACTTAGGCGGCCTCTTCATCCTTGCTGGGGAGCTGACTATGACCTTGTGGAACCACTAAACCGAGCGTCTATAGACCAAGAAGCTCTTGTTCTCTTGCAGATAGAAGGTCTTGTGCCTTCGTCAACGCCTCCTCCAGATCGTGTCTGTCCATCGAAACCGGCGCCTTTGAACTTGCAGTCTCCCACACTGCAAGAGCCTGCGCCTTCAGCGTGCCGATCTGTTCCTGATGGGGCATCTTCGCGCCGAGTCGACCGATAGTAGACAAAAGCCGAATACTCACGGCCGGGTTGTCCGCAGCTGCCTGCCGAATTTGATCAAAGGCTTGTTTGATCAGGCGGGATACTAAAATAGGTCTTACCTGAAGGCGAATGTTCCCAGATGCATCGAACGAACATCCGTGATGTTTTGGTGCAGCAGCCAGAATCGTAAGTGCTTCACCAAGGAGATCAACGCAAGCAACACCTGTAAAAGTATCGTTGATTGCCGGGCTAAGCGCCCGAATTGCAATCTCGACAATTTGGGCCACACCAAACTCCACATCTTGATGCAAGACCCTATGGCGACCCAACTGGACTGAGCGTCTGATCAACGCTCTCAAGTCGACGTTTGCTGATGCGGGAGTGACGTAAGCGATCGGTTCACCTTCAAGAACGAACTGGCCCGGCCTAAAGGGGAGGATGATCACTGCGCTTTGTCTGAAGGCCGCGTCGACAAGGATCTCGGAATCGATCGTCTGAAGATAACCGCTTCCACTGCTCGTCACCATACCACGATCGTATTGACTCCTCTCAAGCAAAAGCTCGTTGTTCTCGTTTATAGAATCTGAGATGTTGGATGTTTGCTGCTGATTGACGACATGCCGCAGGTCATCCACGATTCGTCCGATGGCATCAGGATTCTGGATCAGAACGGCCACTCGATGGCTGTAAAACACCAAAAAAGAAAAGGCACCAAGTACTACAAACCAGCTTGTGATGAGGGAAACTTGTGGGATGAACGAACTGCTCTGGTCTTGGTGCGTCACCAAGAAGACGAGGAACACGTAGATAAATGCACCCATGAAAAGGCCTATGCATACCTGCGTGACCCAATCCTGAACGAATCGATAGAGAAGCCTTGGACCGAACAGGTTGGCGACCATGGAGAGGACGAGAAGGGCGACAGAGAAGATGAGTGCGAGAACGGTGCTCACACACCCGAGCATCGCTCCTAGAATGGCGCGAGCATCATCAATGCTCCCCATCGTGAACCACGTAGGTAGATGGATGATGTGATACGCGGCCAGGAGATCAGGTGTTAGCGTCAGCGCAAAAAGAACCAGTGCACCAAGGGACATCTTCAGCGGCACAATCCAAAGATTGACGTTGTGGCGCCCCTGTGTAGCTGTGCTTTCCATGAGGATCCTAGAAGAGGCTGCGAAGCAGAATGATTGTTGCGAGGACGAAAGCACAAAGAGCACTTACGATGAATGCACGTTTGCCGTGCATTCGAGAACGGCTTTGACGAACCTTCCTTAAGGCACCGTTATACCGCTGCTTTGCACTCTTCCGTAAGGATTCCTGAGTATGAATGATTATCATGGGAGCCGAGTAGACCGTCTTGGCTGGTTCAGCGGTATCCAGGCTTCCATCGTCCCAACAAATGCATAATGAAGGCATAAGGGCAGCGAGAGGCTTAGGAACTCAGCAAAAACCCTGCAGGTCCAGGTCACCCTAAACTTATTCGAGGGCAAGATTCCAGCAAGGCGTTGATGTCATCGTTCAGGTGCCGGCGGCAGGTAAAGTGAAGGTGAAAACGGATCCTCTTGCCGACTGACTGCTCACCTCAATCGTGCCCCCGTGCGCCTCTACAATCATGCGGCATATCGCTAAGCTTAGGCCAGTACCTGATGACCGCTGTTCAGGTTTGCGTGAGCGCAAAAACCTATCGAAGATGAGAGATTGTTCTATCGGTTCGATGCCGATGCCTCTGTCCGCAACACTGCACGCAACGAAAGGCCCTGCCCGCTCGGCGGTGATAAAGATGGGGGCTCCCTGTGGGGAATACTTCGCTGCATTCTGAAGCAACTTCACCAGAAGGCGGCCCACCCAGGCGGCATCAGCCTGCACATCGGGAAGCCGAGGTGCAAGCGTCACTTGTAAGGGATGGTCTGAGAGTACTTTCTCGGCCTCTTGAAGTGCATCGCTGATAATTTTGTCGAGACTCTGCGACACGATCATCATACGAAGTTCCTGTGTGTCGAACTTTGCGATCTCCACAGCCTGGGCAACGAGTCGACTAAGCCGGTTGCTCTCTTCATGGACTGAGACAAGGGTCAGTCGAGACATCTCAGGCGCAAGCTCCTGTGTGAGCAGAGTATCCATAGATCTCTCAATGAAAGCGAGTGGAGTGCCGAGTTCGTGGGTGATAGAGTCAAGCATGAGCCCTCGGAGGCGTTCGTTCTCCTTCGCAGCTTCTGTGCGGGCAACCTCATCAATTGCCGCCGATCGATCAAGAGCAATTGACACAAGACCTCCGAGAGCATCGAGGCTTTGATGAGAAAGTGCCAGACCGCGAATGATGAGAACGCCTCGCGGGCGAACACCGGTGCGCAGAGGAATCATCGCTTCATGCGCCCCCGCGGAAGAGATAATGCCGGGAGCATGCGCAAGCTCCCTAAGAGCGTCCTCGGAAAGGTTTGGCGTCCAGTCCGAACCCGAACGATAGGTCCGATTTCCATCTAGGAGAAAGAACAGGACCGCCTGTGCGCCGGTCGCGACGACCACGGCATTGGGCACCATCTTTGTAAGCTGAACAAGTTCATCTGTTTGCAAAAGCGCTCTACTGAGACGATACAGAATCTCAAGCTCAGCTCTGCTTGCTCTAGCCTCTTGGGACTCTTTCCGAATGCGGTCTGACATGCGACTGGCAAAAATAGAGGTGATAAGAAAAACAAAAAGTGCAACGATGTTTTGAGGATCGGAAATCGTAAAATGCCCAACAGGCGGCAGAAAAAAGTAGTTGTAGCATCCTCCGGCAGTGAAAGAAGCGACCACCGCGTAACGCACCCCCCAGCGTGATGCGAGGGTGAGAATGAAGAGCAAGAGAGTCAGGGCGACCGTAGTAGGATTCACCGGGAGAATGACATGGAAGAAGAACACAATTCCTGCCAGACCGGCCGCTGCGATGATCCAGCGAGTAACGGAGATGATAGCTTTCGAGTGCACCCCGAGATTCTACGACGATGAAGGACCAATCCAATCCGAGAAAGTTGCCTGAAGAGTGGCTCCAAAACGTTGAAGATGCTGAAAGGAAGCGTGGTCGCTTCAAAATCTTTCTAGGGTATGCCCCTGGCGTCGGTAAAACTTTCAGCATGCTGAGTGAAGGGGCAAGGCGAAGTCAGAGAGGCGAAGATGTTGTCGTTGGAATTGTAGAAACCCATGGTAGAGCCGGAACTGCTGAAGCTGCCGAGAAGCTTGAGAAGGTACCCGCCAGAGAGGTCAACTACAAAGGCTCACTCTTCACAGAGATGGACCTCGACGGAATTCTAAGCCGTCGTCCACAAGTGGCGCTCATCGACGAACTAGCTCACACCAACATTGAGGGAAGCCGCTTTAGAAAACGTTATGAGGACGTGTTTGCTCTCATCGAGGCGAACATCGATGTAGTGACAACGCTGAACGTTCAGCATATAGAGAGCTGTACTCCGATAGTACAGTCTCTGACCGGGGTAACTGTGCGCGAGACAGTGCCTGATTGGGTGCTGGATCGTGCCGACGAGATCGTAATGAGTGATCTCACGCCCGAGGCACTTGCTACCAGGATGCGTCGGGGGGACATTTACCCACTCGACCGTACAGAGCGTGCGCTTTCGAACTTCTTCAGGAAAGGTAACCTTATCGCGCTGCGTGAGATGGCTCTCCAGAGGGTAACCCGAGCAGTGGACCGAACTTTGGACGACTATGTGAAACTGAAGCAGTTAGGCGATCACTGGACGGTGGCCGAGAGAATCGCGGTCTGCGTCGGCGTCAGTCCAGGAGCACGTGATCTGATTGCAAGAGGTGCGCGTCTCGCGAAGGGAATGAACGCCGAACTCTTTGTTCTTCACCTGGACAACGGGCGCGACCTCACCGAAGCTGCCTCACGAGCTCTAGAGGACAACCTCCACTTCGCTGAGAATCTAGGCGCGCGTGTAATTCGTTTGAAGGGGACAAATGTGGCTGAAGCTACTGCTCAGTTCGCAAAAGAGCAACGCATTACACAAGCGATATTTGGAAGTTCCACTCTGACGGGCCTGAAGAAGTATCTTTACTTCTGGGAGATTGCCCGCTTCCGATCTGTAGCTCCACACGTTGATTTAACGATTGTCACTGCTGAGACGCCATGAGCCTTCGTCTTTTTGGCTCTGCCCGTCGTGCCCTAAGACGATGCATCGCTGCCAAAGACACTTTACTAGTGGTTTACACCGCTCACAAAGACTGGCCTAGCCTGGATTGAGGATACTCGTCTGCTCTACGGCCTATCCACTCTGATGACGGTCGGATGACGGTCGCGCCAAAGCCGGTGCGGAAGAATATAGGTAAATCCAACAGCAGTCTGCTGCTGGGTCGACGTTGAGGTGAGCCCTCGATCCACGGACAAATCCAGCACAAGGTTTGGCCGAACACTGTAGGTTGCAACGAACAATAGATCTATAGCATTCGCACGCGCGACGAAAGTTCCCTCTCTCGTTTCTCCTTCAAGGGGTTGTGTGAAATGCGAGAGTTCAACAATGCCGCTCAAACGTTCTTGAAGTGCTGAAGCGAACACCGGATGAGACAGAGCAAGTGTCTGACCAAATTGTGCACGCCGGGTAACGCCGTCTGTTTGTTCATTGAAGAGCGCATTCGAATCATAATGAAGACCCAAGGGCAGGTCACCTCCGAAAAGGAGCAGAAGCGACTGGGCAGCATCGCCACTATCTAAATTCGCCGACGCACCAGTACGTACTCGTCGCAGATAGCCAACGGACACCGTTGGCAGTGCGCCGACAGACTTGATAGCAACCACTTGCCCCCCTAAGCTCAGATCTCCCGGATCAACACTCATGTCGTCAATTTGTCTCAACATACCGACAGAACTATCAGCCAAAGGTTCAGTGATAAATTGCAACAGAATCCTGGTTGTCAGTGAGATCTTGGATGTCTGGACGAACGCGCTTTGACTCCGAACACTCCCTGGTGACGAACCCGCGTAGAGAAATCCTTGCTCGAACTGCAGATAACCGGTCGGCGGTATATGAGCAGGAATTGTCACAGTAGGACGTGCTGGGTTGGCTTGAGGAAGATCTAAATCACTGGGTATAAACGTTGCGTTGGTGTTCTCAATCGCAACCGATGTCTGCGGCACGATGGTACTGGATGCCTGCCCTTGTGCTGGGCAATCTAAATGTCGTGTAGAACTCATGAGGGCAATTAGCAAAATACAACCGAGAGAGGGGGAAAGCCGGAACAGCCCTAAGCTGAACGTTTTCAAGACGCTTCTACTCCCAACAACCAATACCAGTCTGGCGTTGAAGTTCATGCTAGAGATACCAAGGGATATTAATGACGATGATCCGTTTGTTTCCACGAACCAAAAGAAGCAGCTTGAGCAATTGGGCTCGCTGATTGTGGAGCGGAGTCTGCCAGAAATGCTTTACGACTAGTTCAGGGACGAGGACTGCGATTTGCCGGTCCGGATTCTCCTGCTCTACTTTGAGAATGTAGGTGACGAGGGGCATGATCACGAAGCGGAATGGAGATTCAACTAGGACAAACTCGGGGACCTGCCGTCCATCCATTCGGAGAGGAGCCTCTACGTTCTGTTGCCAATTCCGCTGCACTTCTTCACATTGCTCCTCTGCGTCAACGTGAACAGCTTGAACCTTGTCGCTAAGCTTCATAGCGAAGCGAAGTGCCTTCTCACTGATTCTCGTCCATCGATCGAGGGGAACGATTACAAGGGGTTCCACCAGATTGTTGACGTGCATGGGGCAGTCAACGGCAACCTCTCGCGCAACACGATCATAGTGTTTCTTAACTCCGGCCATCAGTAGAATCAAAGCCGGGACGAGAATAGCCGTGATCCAGGCTCCTTCAGTAAACTTGGCGATCAGGACGACAATCAGCGTAATCCCTGTGGCGATTGCACCCACTCCATTGACCAGCATCCTGTGTTTGGAACCGTTGCCCCCTTGCCGTTTCCAATGCATGACCATTCCGGCCTGCGACAAGGTAAATGCCAGAAATGCACCGATTGCAAACAAGGGGATCAAGCGATCTGTGACCCCGCCGAAGATGATTAGGAGTACGGCAGTAAAGCCGACCAAGGCGTAGATGCCATGAGAATATAACAGGCGGCGTCCACGGATCTTGAAGACGTGCGGGAGGTAGTCTCTTTGTGCGATCGCTCGTGTGAGGCGCGGAAAGTCGGCGTAAGACGTGTTGGCCGAAAGAGCCAACACTGCCAAAATGGAAGCGATGCTCACATAGTAGAACCAACCTCTGCCCATGACGGCTGATATGAGTTGTGAAAGGACGCTTTGGTAGCCTGAACTGGACGGATCCGTGGCCCCGACTCCATAAGCTCGGCAGAGTAAGGCGATCCCGGCAAGAAAGACCGCAAGCAGGATAATGATAATGGTCAATGTCCGCTTTGCATTTGTCTGAGTGGGGATCCTAAATGCATTCACACCATTGGAAACTGCCTCAACCCCGGTCATGGCCGTGCAACCGCTCGCGAAGACCTTCAACAAAAGCCAAAAGGGTAGAAACGAAGTTCCAGCAGGCAATATCGGAGGCGCAACAACAGCAATCGGGTGGCCATGTGCCAATACCGTCCGTACCGCGCCAACCCCGAGGACAAGCAGGAGTGTACCCAGGAAGAGGTAGGTTGGAAGAAGGAACGCTGCGCCTGTGTCTTTTACTCCTCGCATATTGATAAGCGTCAACAGGACCAGGATAGCCAGGCAGAGGGCGAGTGTATGGGGTTGGAGTCTTGGGAATGCAGACACAAGTGCGCCAACACCAGCGGAGATCCCGACGGCCGCGTTCAAGATGTAATCGATCATGAGCGCCGCCGCCGCAAAGAGTCCTGCGGTCTCGCCGAGGTTCTCGGAGGCTACGGTGTAGCTTCCGCCTCCATTAGGATAGGCATCAATCGTCTGCAGATAGGAAAAGAAGACTATGGCGAGTAGGAGGATAATCGCCAAGCTGATCGGTACAATATGTGCAATTCCGGCGATTCCGAGGGGTATCAGAAGGGTAAGGGCAGCTTCGGGTCCGTACGCGGCTGAACTCAGCGCATCAAGCCCGAACACGGGAATACCAGCAATCGGACCTATATGCTCTCCACGCTCTTCACTGGTAGCAAGCGGTTTACCGATCAACACATCAAAAAACGACATCGAACAACCCCTTTGACCGCCAACGGCTAACACGGCCATTGGCGAGAGTACATCCAGATGCATCAGGAAGGCATAAACCTGCTCTTGTATGTAGGGTAGGGCTTAGAAACTGATGCGACCCCGTTGAAGCCTTCAGCTACTGAACGCGGAACGCCATACCAACCCTCGAAATCGCGCTAAAAGGACGGGCAGGCTGAAGGGCTTTGGCATGTAGCCGTCCGCCCCAGCATCGAACGTTCTCCCCGATTACAGCGGACCCGTACTCGACCACATAACGATGATGATTACTTGCGAGATCCGGCATACAGAACGACAGAACGGAATGCCCCATACAGGACGGAACCTCCACGTCTTTACAATTCCTTATGGCTTTGGAGCTATGATCCGCCTTAACCCTCAAGTTTTCATCCGTCTGTTGCGGGTTTCACAGCAGTGAAGAGTCACCTAGCGGGTTGTTTTGCCGAGGATATTCCCATGATCCAAAACGACAAGCAAAGGGCTTCTGCACGTCGAGGTGTGAGACAAGCGGCAAAGAGCGTTGCAACCGCAGTGCTGCTGATCGGGTGCGTTGTCGCCATTGCTTGCGGTGCTTACTCACTTCATACCAACCTCTCAACCGCAGGATCGGTCGAGATGCTCCTCGTTCTGTTGGTTGCTCTGAGATGGGGATTTCTTCAAGCGACGCTCGTCTCATTGACAGTAATCTTCTGTCTTAATTACCTCTTTATCCCGCCAATCTTCACGTTCACGGTAGCCGATCCTCAGAACTGGGTCGCCCTCTTTACTTATGAGATCACAGCACTTCTCGTGAGCAGCCTGTCATCAAAGGTCCAATCGCACGCCGGTCAGGTCGAAGAGCAAAGAGAACGAGCGGTGAAGCTGTACGAGTTGAGTCGCGCTATTCTTCTGATCGATCAGCGACAACCAGCTGCCGCTCAACTCCAGACTCTCATCACAGAGATCTTCATGGTTGAACAGGTAGAGGTCAGGATCTCTCCGGAGCCGCTCCTCTCAGTCGTTCCCGAAGATTCTGAGCAAGATGCCCCGTTTCACTTTGGTGATCCCCCAACTCCTAAGGACCACGACGATGCCCTTCTCGGCACCTCCTGTCGCCTTCTACGACTTGGCGAGACAACGATTGGTAGTATCAGAATGAACGGTTGGACCGTCGACCCTCTGATCGCTGATGCGGTGGCTTCACTTGCTGCCATCACTTACGAACGAGCCGAGGCTTTACGCAGAGAAGACAGAGCGGAGATCCAGCGGGATGCGGAACGTTTACGCACGGTCATACTCGACGGCCTTGCACATGGCTTCAAAACTCCGCTAACCGCAATCCAAACGGCAAGTTCGGGCCTTCTTGCGATCGATCATCTGAACCCAGCGCAAGCACAGCTTGTGTCAATCATCGATGAACGCGCGACAATGCTAAGTCAGATGACCACCCGGCTTCTTCAGACAGCGGCACTAGAAGCAAAAGAGATCCGACTCCGCCGGAAGAGCGATTCGATGGCGGATATCCTTTACACCCTTGTACAAGACCAAGATGAGGAGACGAGACGACGCACCATTATCAAGTTGCCCGAAAGGCTCCGGGAGGACCAGCTTGACAGGCCCCTTGTGGAACTGGCGATTCAGCAACTGATCGATAACGCTGCAAGGTACTCGGCAGTCGGCAGTGTCATAGAAATCATCATGACCCAGAATCGCTCTGAGACAACCGTGATCGTTCAAAATACATCCATGCCGGGATTCTCTATAAAGCCGGAGGAACGTACTCGGATCTTCGAGCGTTATTACAGAGGCGTGGATGCAGCTTCGGGCCCCGCAGGCACGGGACTGGGCCTTTCTATCGTGAAGAAAACCGCCGAAGCACATGGCGGTCAGGTAGCTGTGGAATGTCTCGATAATAGCACTCGCTTCATATTCTCAATCCAGCACTACTCAAGGGGCAGCAATGAATAACGCAGAAATTAACGTGCTGCTTGTGGAGGACGATCCGCACATCAGGCAAGGGCTGAAGACAACTCTATGTGCTCTTAGTTTCAAGACCGGTGAGGCTGCAAGCGGAGAAGAAGCTCTTCTACGGTTGCGGGAGAACGACTACGATGTGGTCTTGATGGACCTTAACATGCCTGGCATCGGAGGTGTTGAAGCTTGTCGCCGCGTTAGAAGCGCGTTTCCTCAGATGTGCATTCTTGTGGTAACCGTCCGAGATCGGCAGGAAGATAAAGTTGAAGCGCTGGACGCTGGAGCGGATGATTTCATAACAAAACCCTTTCAGATCGCCGAACTAACCGCACGGATGAGAGCAGTACTGAGGCGAAGTCGCAAACCTGTTGCGGCTGTAGAGGAAGAGATTGTCGTGGGAATCTTCGAACTCAATCCAGCTAAGCGCTCCGTGAAGAAGAGGGGTGAGGAGATTCGCCTTACGCCGACCGAGTTCGATCTGGTGGCTCACATGATGAGCCATGCAGGACGTCCTGTCCAGCACACTCGTCTTCTAAGCGCCGTTTGGGGACCGGAGTACGGCAATGAGCGGGAGTATCTACGGACCTTTGTGTTGCAGCTTCGGAAGAAGCTCGAAGACGATCCGGCTCATCCGGTGTATCTGAAAACCGTCAATTATCTTGGCTATCTGTTCGCGGATCCTGCCAGCGTCAGCGGCTAAGGGTAATGTTCGTCGATCCTTATGCCTTCTTCATGGACCCTGATAGACGATGATCAGGCGTGAATCATCCTCACGGTCGTGTAATTGCACGCCGTGTTTGGAACGGAGCCCTCAAATGTGGGATTTAACTTGCCTCGCTGCGACAATAGCGTTTTTCACTCTCGCAATCGCCTATATCCATGCCTGCCAGCGCCTTGGGCCGGAAGTGAGAGGCTAGATGCAGGAATTCATCTTGCTTGGGCTGGTGGTGATAAGCCTTTTTGTTTATCTCGTCTACGCGCTCCTTAAACCAGAAAACTTCTAGCGGGACTCATCAGTATGACTGGTAACGGCTGGCTCCAAATCTTCATTTTTTTCCTCCTGGTACTTGCGTGCGCAACGCCGTTGGGCGTCTACATGACGCGAGTCTTTGAACGGGAACATACCTTCGCAGACAGGTTCTTTCGTCCAATCGAGCGCCTGCTTTATCGATTCGCCGGCATCGACGAGAACTACGAGATGAGGTGGACTGAATACGCGATCGCGATGCTCCTGTTCAGCGTGGTAACGCTTCTTATCACGTATCTTGTCGAACGGCTGCAGCATTTGCTTCCGCTCAATCCACAGCATCTTGCCGCAGTAGCACCTGACCTCGCCCTTAACACGGCTGCGTCATTCACGACGAACACCAACTGGCAGTCATATGTTCCAGAAACAACGATGAGCTATTTGACTCAGATGCTCACTCTCGCCTATCACAACTTCTTTTCTGCAGCTGTTGGTATGGCGTTAGCCATCGCTTTCGTTCGCGGAATAGCACGACGCGAATCTAAGACTTTGGGCAACTTCTGGGTGGACACAACTCGCGCCTCGCTCTGGGTTTTGCTGCCTGGCTGCCTTATCTATGCATTGCTGTTGGTCTCCCAAGGTGTCGTTCAAAACTTTAGGCCTTATGAAACTGCCAAACTTGTGCAACCGATGTCGGTTCAATCAGCGGGTCCAGACGGAAAGACATCCACGCAGACAGTAAGGACACAAAGCATTGCGCAAGGGCCGGTAGCTTCTCAAGAAGCAATTAAGATGCTTGGCACCAATGGAGGTGGCTTCTTCAATGCGAACAGCGCACATCCTTTTGAAAACCCGACTCCTCTCTCTAACCTATTAGAGATGCTGGCAATTTTTCTAATTCCAGCGGCTCTTACCGTGACGCTCGGCCGCATGGTGAGGAGTCCGGCACATG
Organism: uncultured Granulicella sp.; assembly: GCA_965198885.1. Lineage (GTDB taxonomy): Bacteria > Acidobacteriota > Terriglobia > Terriglobales > Acidobacteriaceae > Edaphobacter. Next base: position 1,804,613 of record OZ240677.1, read on the forward strand.
GATGGGCCGTATTTGCTGCGATGGCTGTTTTGTTTTTCGTGGGCATAACGGTTGCCTACTACGCTGAGGCGCAACCAAACCCCCTCTTGCATACAGCGGCGCTGCACATCAATCAGCGAGCATCGATTGATCAGGCTGGTGGGAATATGGAGGGCAAAGAGGTGCGCTTCGGCATCGCTAACTCAGCCCTTTTTGCAACCGTTACTACGGATGCGAGCTGCGGAGCGATCAACTCGTGGCACGACTCCTTTATGCCCCTTGGCGGTCTTGTTCCTCTTGTCAATATCATGCTTGGGGAAGTGATCTTTGGAGGAGTAGGAGCAGGACTCTATGGCATGCTTGTCTTCGTCATCCTCGCCGTGTTCATAGCCGGGCTCATGGTTGGGCGTACGCCTGAATACCTAGGCAAGAAGATCGAAGCCTTCGACGTTAAGATGGCGATGCTTTATCTTCTGATCTTCCCCCTTTCAATTCTGGGCTTGTCGGCCGTATCGCTTCTTATGCCTAACCTAGGTCTCAGTTCCTTAGCTAACGGAGGTCCCCATGGACTATCCGAGATCCTGTACGCATATACCTCTGCAACAGGGAATAATGGGTCTGCGTTCGCGGGTCTGAATGCAAACACACACTGGTACAACCTCTCCCTCACGGCAGCAATGTTGATTGGCCGTTTCCTTATGATCGTGCCCATGCTCGCCATTGCGGGCAGCCTTGCTAAAAAGAAGCTCGTACCTCCTTCTCAGGGCACCTTTCCGGTCCACACCCCGCTCTTCACTGTTCTTTTGGTCGGAACCATCATCATCGTAGGAGCTCTTACGTTTTTCCCTGCGCTTTCGCTTGGTCCAGTCCTAGAGCATCTGCTTCTACATGCGGGAAAGACTTTCTAAGAAAGCAGCTATGGCAAATACTCGCAAGCGTTCACTATGGGATACGACGATCGTTGGTCGTGCGTTGGGCGACTCCTTCGTCAAATTGAACCCTCGTACCATGATGAAGAATCCCGTCATGTTCGTCGTGGAAGTCGGAAGCCTCATCACAACGATCTACACGGTATTGGACGGCGCCGCGGGGCGGCATTCCCTTCGCTTCGATATCCAAATCACATTGTGGCTGTGGTTCACTGTGCTGTTTGCTAACTTCGCGGAAGCCATGGCCGAGGGCCGTGGCAAGGCCCAAGCTGACGCACTGCGAAAAGCAAAGTCCGAGACAGTCGCGATACGCCTCAGACCGGACGGCAGCACGGAGGAAGTTCCGAGTATCCAACTCCGTTCCGGCGACATTTGTCTATGCGTGGCAGGAGGCATAATTCCTGGAGATGGTGAGATCATCGAAGGTGTCGCATCGGTCGACGAATCAGCGATAACGGGCGAGTCGGCTCCGGTGATTCGGGAGGCTGGCGGAGACAGATCAGCAGTAACAGGTGGAACTCGGGTTCTCTCCGACCAAATTAAAGTGACAATCACATCGAACCCCGGAGAGACTTTCCTTGACCGCATGATCGCTCTGGTAGAGGGAGCGGAACGTCAGAAGACGCCGAACGAGATTGCACTCAACATCCTTTTGGCCGGCCTAACGATCATCTTCCTGCTCGCGGTCGTCACCCTCCAACCGATCGCAATATACTCTGCCGCGCCGCAGACCGTATTCGTGTTGATCTCTCTGCTCGTCTGCCTTATTCCAACAACGATTGGAGGTCTCCTTTCGGCGATTGGTATCGCGGGTATGGACCGCCTGGTCCAATACAACGTTCTGGCCATGTCGGGACGTGCAGTAGAGGCGGCTGGTGATGTCAACACGCTGCTGCTGGACAAAACAGGCACGATCACACTCGGAAATCGGCAAGCTTCTGAGTTCATCCCTGCACCGGGAGTAAGCAAGGCAGAACTGGCAGACGCTGCGCAACTCTCCTCGCTCCCGGATGAAACTCCAGAGGGCCGAAGCATAGTGGTGCTGGCAAAGGAAGCGTATGGTCTGCGGGGGCGTGAGCTAGCCGAGCTCAAGGCTGAGTTCGTGCCCTTCTCAGCGACCACTCGCATGTCTGGCATCAACATGGAAAATCGCATGATCCGAAAAGGAGCGACAGACGCAATCGCGTTATTCCTCAAACAGAACGATGGGAGTTTACCTGACCAGGTCCGGGCCGATGTGGAAGCAGTTGCCAGGTCAGGAGGCACACCCCTTGTTGTTGCGGACGGAAACCGTGCGTTAGGCGTAATCCATCTCAAAGACATTGTGAAGGGCGGAATGAAGGAGCGATTCGCCCAGCTCCGTGCTATGGGCATCCGGACAGTCATGATTACCGGTGATAACCCTCTCACAGCCGCCGCGATCGCGCGCGAGGCTGGTGTTGATGACTATTTAGCCGAGGCAAAGCCAAAGGACAAAATGGACCTCATCCGTCGGGAGCAAGCTGAAGGAAAGCTCGTCGCGATGACCGGAGATGGCACCAATGACGCACCTGCCCTTGCACAGGCCGACGTAGGCGTCGCGATGAACACTGGAACTCAGGCTGCGAAAGAAGCCGGAAACATGGTCGACCTTGATTCGAACCCGACAAAGCTGATCGAAATTGTTGAAATCGGAAAACAATTACTCATGACCAGAGGAGCGCTCACAACATTCTCTATATCCAACGACGTGGCAAAGTACTTCGCGATCCTGCCAGCTATGTTTGCAGTGAAGTTCCCCGTACTCGCCGCCCTTAACATCATGCATCTGAAGACACCCGAATCCGCCATCCTTTCAGCGGTCATTTTCAATGCGTTAATCATCATCGGCCTCATCCCCCTCGCCCTCCGTGGTGTCGGGTACAAGGCTCTTTCCGCAGAAGCTTTACTTCGTCGAAATCTCCTGATCTACGGTCTCGGTGGTCTGATCGCACCGTTCTTGGGAATTAAGATTATCGATGTGATCATCACCGCCATCCACTTGGCATAAGGAATAGATCATGCGCCGCAATCTACGAATCGCTCTCCTTTATACAGTGGCAACGACCGTTATCTTTGGCGTTGCATACCCTCTCCTTGTGACAGGTCTTGCTCAACTCCTTTTCAAAGACAAAGCCAATGGACAGCTCATCACCCGGAATGGTGAGGTTGTCGGCTCAAGGATCATCGGCCAGCCTTTCTCCTCGTCCATCTACTTTCACTCTCGCCCGTCGGCTGCTGGTGCCGGTTATGATGCTGCGAACTCTGGTGGTTCGAACTATGGACCTACCAATCAAAAGCTTATTGACCGAATCACTGGAGACGCTAAAGCGGCTTCAACGGATAAGACAGGTGAGGACGTACCCGTAGATCTTGTGACAACTTCCGCGTCTGGGCTTGATCCACATATCACGCCGGCTGCCGCCGAATACCAGTTGGCACGCGTGGCACGGTCGAGGAAGATGACCGAACAATCCGTGAGACTGTTAGTTGCCAAGCACACGGAAGGACGCACGTTTGGCCTTCTCGGAGAACCCCGCGTCAACGTTCTTGAACTCAATCTCGATCTCGATCAGACGAGTCTTCGGGCAAGGTAGCCCAGCATGCCTGAGTGCCCAGACGGTCTTTTAACCAAAACACCACGTCTTAGAGGAGTGAACCAGACGTGTGTACGCGGCTTTCGGCAAGATCAAGCTCTCTCTGTAACATCTTTACGGTCTCATCGTTCGCCGCGCCTTCTGCGTAGAGTTCAGCTAACGCCTCCCTCTCAACGCCGATAGCCTCAAGCGCAGCCGACTTGCGCTGCTGATAGAGCACTTCAGCTGTCCTGTTCTTGCGGCCAGCCTTACGCTTCGGTAGTGATGCGAGTCTACTTTCATAAAGTGCTTCAAGGTCTTGGAATACCTCAACGGTAGCCGGGCCGCCTTTAATCCGGCTACGCTCCAGTGCTTCCAAGGCCCTAACGAGGATGATTCGCCTCGTCTCTTCCTCTTCCCGGATTTGGTCGCCGGAGTCTACGAACTTTAGAAGGCGGATCAATGCGGGCAGTGTGAGACCTTGAAGAACAAGAGTTGTCAGAATGACACTAAACGCCAGATAGATGATCATGCTTCGTTGAGGAAAGCGCACTCCATTTGGTAACACTTCAGGAAGTGCCACTGCTGCCGTCAGTGAAAGCACCCCACGCAATCCAGTCCAGCCAACGAGAAATACCTCTTTCACCTTCGGCTTTTGAACCTGCGCTCGCGCTTCAGCATCTTTGGTCAACCCCAAAGAAGACAAGTATCGCCCATATCGAACGACGAACACCCACGACAAGCGGAGGGCAATGAGAAAGCCGCTAAATCCCGCACCATACGCGATAAGCCTCCAGGGCCGAAAGCCATGAATCTCTGAGAGCACATACGGCAACTGCAAGCCGATCAGAACAAACACAATCCCATTCATAACGAAGGTCAGCGCATCCCACACGGCATCGAGTTGTAGCCGGACCGAGCCCGTGAGAAAGGTAGCGCTTTGCCGGCTCATCACCATCCCACATGCGATCACAGCGAGAACACCGGATGCGTGCATTGAACTTCCTGCCAAATAGGTGAAGTAGGGCAAGAGCAGGCTAATGATGATTTCAACTGGCCCGTCGTCGACCCATTTCTCAAACCAAGCGACAACTCCACCGATGACTACACCGATCCCCACGCCGGCGCCGACAAGATAAATTAAACGACCGGTCCCCTCTACAACGCCCGGGGCTCGACCTTGTATAAGAATGGCCAAACCGAACTGGAGGGCCAAGAGGCCCGTTCCGTCATTGACTAGGCTTTCTGCCTCCAGAAGGTGAGTGATGTTTTGAGGTAGACCTAACCGTCTCGCAGTCGCAGTCGCTGCAATTGGATCTGTCGCGGCTACAACTGCCCCCAGCAGAAAGCCTGCCTTCCAATCGAATCCGGGTAGAAATTGTCCAGCCGTAAAGGCGACAGTTGCTACGGTCACGACGACCAGACCGAAGGCAAGCCAGCTTATACTAATCAGGTTTTTCACAAACTCTTGCCAGGAGAGTGTCCAGGCAGCTGAGTAGAGAAGTGGCGGGAGAAAGATGAGAAAGACAACATCTGGGCTCAAACCAATGTGGGGAACACCCGGAACGAGACTAAGCAGCAATCCCGCAATAACCAGCATGATGGGGTAGGGAACGCCCAATCTCCGAGCGGTGCCGGCGAACACGGCGATGAAGCAGAGTAATCCAAGTAGAAGGGATTGCACGTGCATGGTGTTGCTCTCCGTAGGCCATTGTTGCAGAGATACAATCAGCCAACGTCCAACAAAGGACCGCGATGCCTTTACGTTGCCCTTACCTTATTCGGGAGACCCTGCTTCATTTCAGCAAACGAGGATATGAAAGCTCTTGCCGAGCATCACGCTTGCGATCCATAGCTGTCACCCATCTACAATGGCGAACTCAATACTGTCCCGGGTGACACAGGGCAAGGCTCCATTCACAAGCTTGAGTCCTGACCAGCTAAGCAGCGGGAAGGAACAGATAAGTATTAGCTTGACTCGAAAACGGAAGACGCCCCGGCTGTCCCCATCTCCCCTCGACTTCCGACCGCATAATCAAGAAAAGCTCGGCCACAACAAACTTCAAGTTGAAGTGAGCAAACGACGAGGCTACTGGCTTGTTCCTTCACCCAGCAGCCCCACAGCTAGAATTTAACGAGGAACGCAAGGGTCAGTCGGTTCTCACTGTAACGGAGATCTGGGCTCCACCCCGGAACAAGGGAACCGGGTGCCCCTACCGTGTTTCCACCGGGAGGGGTCACACCGCCCGGCCCTGTGAAGTAAGGCACATTCGCAGCACGATGGTTGTACTCGAGCCGATAGGTGAAGTACTGGCTTGGCATGTAGTCACCGGTTACGGAGGCATCCCACGCTTTGTAGGGGTCGCCAGGATTTTCGGTGAAGTAGGGAGTCCCTGAAGCTGCGGTCGCGCCGTTGATCGGCGGGAGCAAAACCAGGTAACGTCCAGGATTATTAATGCGTCCCCCGCCCACTGTCATGGCGTATTTATCATGATCGAACCACAGGCGATTATAGAACATGAAACCCAGGAAGCTCTGTTTAGGTCCATTCTTCCCATTGCCGAAGCAGCTAACGCCGCCTCCTGTCTCGCACCCCATATCGCCGGTGAGCGTAAGAGCCGCCTTAGTTATGGTTGATATTGGCCGGTCGAGGTACTTGTACTCCACACTGTCATCCGTGTGGTAACGGGTTCGCTGGCCTACTCCCAGGGCATCACGCCCGTATCCATATTGATTGCCTAGAATAGACAACTTGTCATTGGGGCGATAGAGAATTTGGCCGCCTAGGCCGGGGCGATTGTTGAACCTACCGTACGATTGCCAACCGTTGATGAACCACGGCTCTATCTTGAGTTTTGCTGTCGGGTACCACTGAACGCGAACACCATTAAAGAACCAAGGAGTGTTCGAGGAGACATAGGACGGCTGGTAAGCCCAATTATCGAACTGGTAGTAAGAAAACAAGCCAACATAAGACATGAAGATTCCGGCATCAATATTGATGCCATGTTGAACGTTAAGATGATACCCACCATATGCCTCTGAGAGGTAACGATAGGCATCTGCAAGGTCCCACTGCCCACGCGAGGGACTCGCGTCATTACGCGGCGTGGTCTGTGAGTAGAGGCCGAACTGAGTCATTACCCGAGCTCGTACATTGTCGTAGTGGAAGTCGCCGCCCACGCCTAGTTGCGTCACCTGAACTTCATTGGCTCGGAACACCTCACTCGAGCCACTAATTGTGTCGTCCTGAGGATGACGAAAATCGTAGGTGTAGTTAACATCAGATCGGATCTCAGGCGAGAAGAACTTTGTGGCGTATGGAGTGTCTTTGGTTCGTGCGTTCCCGTTAAGCCACGTGAAATCGGCAAAGGAGAATGGCTCCGAATGAGGTCCTTCCGCAACCGGTGCACTGGCCTCTGTTGTTGAGGCAGGAGAGATGGGTGCTGACGCTTTAGCGGTTACTGCTCCCTGTGCTTGCCGCAGCGCTTGAGGTTGTGCGTCGAGAGCGGCCGGCACCTGGCTAGCACTTGAATCAAGGGGTTCGGGCTGGCTCGACACACCACTTCCCATAGCTTCTTTCAACCTGCTTACTTCTTGTTGTAGTTCATCTAAACGCTTCTCGAGTTGTTCGATTTGCTCCTTCTGAGCTGCTTGGCTTAGATCGTGTGCTTTGGACGGATTAACTTGGCTTGATTGAGCGAGTAATGCGCCGGTGCTTAGAAACATCCCCACTCCAATTGCCACTCTCATCAACCCAACTTGACTTGTATATGACTGAATCTCCGGCTTCACTTCACTTCTCCTACGACACAGGAACCACTCATAGCCGTTGCTGAGTCCACTAAAACAGTAGACGCCAAGCCATAACGAAGGCATAAGGGAGGAGTGTGTCGGTTCCATGGTGAGCTGAAGGTTACGAACGGCATGGAGCATGCCTCGGATGGATGAGCCTAAGCGCAACAAACGGCTTACTGGAGATGGAACAAACGTTCGGCGTTGCCGTGCGCGATCTTCTCCTTGTCTTCTTGACTGACTGGCAGCGACTCCAGGAAACGTCTGGCACCCGCAAGAGTAAGGTAGGGATAGTCCACCGAGTACAGAATGCGATCCACGCCAACAACGGTCATAATGAAGTCAAACTGCGGGAGTGTCATCATGCCGCTTGGGGTTACGTAGACGTGCTGTTTGAAGGTGTCAGTGATGGAACGGGATAGTCCCGTGACGGATTGTGGGATCGAATCATCGAGCCGGTACAGATAGAACGGAACCATCTCTCCCCAATGGCCGCAGATGACCTGAAGGCTTGGAAACCGATCGAACTGCTTCGACAGAATGAGCCGAAGCAGATGGACTCCTGCTTCGTTGTGCCATCCCCAACCGAAGAGGGAAAGTCTCGCGGTCACTTGCGTTCCCAGACCCCCATAGTAAGGGGCTTGCACCTGCGGTAGGGGATACCCCGGATGCAGGTAGAGTGGCACACTGAGTTCGTTGAGTTTCGCCAGGATCGGCTCGTACCGAGGATCGTCCAAGAAGGTCTCCCCCGGACGCCCGATCAGCAGCGCGCCCACAAATCCCAGTGTCTTCACCGCACGTTCAAGCTCCTCGGCTGCGGCTTGTGGCTGTCCCCACGGCAGGCAAGCGAATCCGCCGAAGCGTGATGGGTTGGCCCGCACAGCTTCGGCAAGCCTGTCGTTTGCCTGCCGCGTGAGCTGAACCTGCTGGTCCGCCGGCGCATTCTGCGCGGGGTTGCTATACGACAGAATCTGCATGTCGATCCCATGCTCATCCATCAGGGCAAGACGTCCGCCATCCAGGTCGGGGAGGAGCTTGGTTGAAACCTCGAAGCTGAGCGTGGATGGTAGCTTTTCATCGCCATCGTTAAGGCTTCCTTTGAAGTCGGGGCCGACCTCCGTGAAGTACCTCGCTTCAGACTCCTGTTTCGGCTGGCCTGCTTGGAACAGGTTTTGGTCGGAGGTATGCTCCTCAACGCAAATGATCTTCATTGTCTTCTCCGTTGCTACGTTGAGCGGCACGCCCTACGCTTCACGGATGATCGCTGAAGGTGGTGAGCAGCCCTATCTACAACTTGACGTGCAGCTACCTGAGATGCAAGCGAATGGGCTGTGGTGCAGTCTCCGGCCGTGCGGCAGATGTACGAGAAGTACATTCGATTTCTTGTGGAAGTACTAACGAATGAAGATCACTCGGCCAAAATCCCGGTGGAGAAGGTCGCGCGGAATCTGGTGTTCTCGCTCCTCGGTCTGAAGTGTGCCTCGAAGAACGTCAAACACATGGAGACACTTGACGAGCCACAGGTAGATCTCTTCCTGGCGACACTGATCCCAGCAGGTTGAAAGAAAGAGCAGACGTGCTGTTCAGTCCCACCAGGTTGCCTTCGTACCTATGACAGGAGATTAGGAACGTACCAAGAAGTCGCAGGGTTTCGATCAATCCGGCCAGATGCAACAGTCGAAGCCGTCCAAAGGCTCAACTTTCCCCACAAATCCTTTTATGGGGACTGATCCTCTGGCCACGCCCTCATCGCAGTTCGTGCCAAGTCCAGTAAAGCCTTCTGACCAACCCCGTCCCTTGCCAACGTTGACATGCCTTGAACGAGAGCCATCGTCATGGAGGCGAGAGCTTGCGCGTTTGCCGTTCTGGGCAGGTGCCCCTCGCGGATGTCCCGTTCTGCCCTTCTTTGAAGAGCCTTCCGATTGACATCACGGATCTTCTTCAGGGCTGCTCGCACCCGCTGTGAATTCACCGACCCGCTGGATGCGGCGCTTGCGACCAGACACCCGGCAGGGACGTCCTGTCGAGTAAACCACCGCGCGGAAAGCTCAAGAAGCTGCTGCGCAGCCTGCCGGGCTGAGCGTGCCTCCGCAATCAGCTCGGGAGTCGTCTTCGGTCCTGGGTTCGCATATTTTTCCAGGCATTCGAGAAAAAGAGATTCCTTGTCTCCAAATGCTGTGTACAGGCTCGGTGCGGTAATGCCCATGGCGCGGGTGAGCTCAGCCACGCTTGTGGTCTCGTAACCTGTCTGCCAAAACTGCAACAAAGCCGCGTTCAGCGCCTTATCACGATCAAATGAGAGCGGTCGTCCCAACCGTTTCGCTACAGAGGGCTCAAGGGATTCCATAACAAGTAGTATGGAATCCCTTGACGAAAGTCTGCAACCCACGCATACTTTCCATAGTGTTCATTATGAAAGTGAGGGGTCGATGGATCTACAGCTGAACGGCAAGCGTGCTTTGGTCACTGGGAGTACAAGTGGAATTGGGGAGCAGATCGCGAAGAGTCTTGCAGGGGAAGGTGTTCAGGTTATTGTTCATGGCAGGCGAAAGGCCGAAGCCGATCGCGTGGTGCAGGAGATCACAGCGACTGGGGGAATGGCCATGGCGGCCATCGGTGATCTTGGAAGTGATGAAGAGACAACTGCGGTCGTGAATGCGTCCTTGTCGGCCCTTGGCGGTATCGACATCCTTGTCAACAACGCAGGGTCATTCCCCGTAAAGCCGTGGCTGCTGTCGACTGCAGCTGAATGGCTCGATCTGTACAACGCGAATGTGGGCTCGGTCGTAAGGCTGGTTACGCAGCTTGTTCCTTCGATGGTGGAGCGTAAGTGGGGTCGGGTCATCATGCTGGGCAGCTTTTTTGGTCCAATGCCAGGTCCGCCCGTCGCTAATTACGGCACAACGAAGGCTGCGAACATCGCCCAGGCTGTTTCTTTGGCAAAGGAGCTTGGTGGAACCGGGGTGACTGCAAACACGGTCAGCCCAGGACCCATCCGAACACCGGGGATGGAAGCTGGGGCACGGGAGATGATGACGTCGCAGGGACAGGTGTACGATTTCGCCACCTTCGAGCGATTCTACGTGCAGCAAACCCGTCTGCCCGCCGGCAGGATCGGCTCACCGACAGACATCGCCAACATGGTGGTCTTCTTATCGAGTCCTCTCGCTGACTTCATCACAGGTGCCAACTTACGCGTAGATGGCGGCATGATGCCGACAACCAACTAAGGTGAAAGGAGCTGCCGCAGTTGGCAGCCTCCTAGCCAAGTACCGCGAAGCCGCATCTTCGCCGGTAACGCACGAAGATGAAGTATTGTTAGAGTCCGCATACAAGATGAGGCCAGGCTTCAGTGCAGAGAAAGGGCCGGCTCGGCCCTTTCTCAACGCCACTGACGGAGCCGATCGACGGACAGCTTGGTTCTGTTGAAGCGAATCAGCCAATCATGGCGTGACGGAGAGGCTTTGGATGGTGAAGCCGGCGGCGGGTGGTTCGATGCCGATGCGGGTGGCCAGGGGGAGATTTGCGGGGATGGCTGCGGTGGCGGACTTGCCTCCGCAGGAGAGCGTCGCATGGGAGCCCGCGAGCGTTACGGTCACCGGGCCGGAGGTGGAGGCGGGATAGACAGTGGCCAGGGTGCGGGTCTTGCCTTGGATGTCGGAGTAGAGGTCGACTTCTCCATCGTAGGTGACGACGAAGAGGTTGTTCTTGAGGTTCGTGTAGCGGAAGAGCAGGCGGACGCCGGTGCCGGAGAGATCGAAGGTGGCGGTGAAGTCGGTGTGGGCGGTGTCGATGAGGAGCGGATTGGAGAGGTCTGGGGTGTCGGTGACGATGCCTCCTCCTTTCTTGAAGCTCCAGTCGCCGTTGGAGTCGGTCCAGACGGCTTTGACGTGGTTGACGGCGGGGGAGGTGCCGTTAATGTGGTCGGTGGCAGTGTGTTCGTTAAAGGAGGTCTGGAGGTAAGGGACGAGGACGGTGGGGATCACGGAGAGAACCGCCGAGCTGCTGGGGGCGTAGGTCGATGTTCCCTCGTAGAGGGCGGTATAGGCGTGCTTGCCGGCGGTGAGGGCCGGGGTGAGCAGGGTAGCGGTGCCGGAGGAGAGGTTCGCCGTGCCGAGAGTGGAGGAGCCGTCCTTGAAGAGGACGGTGCCGTCATCCGCGGAGGAGCCCATGATGGCGAAGAGGCGGATGGCGTTGCCGGTGTGGGGGCGATTGGAGGAGGAGAGGCCGACTTGGACGGACGTGGGGATGCGGGAGGCGGGGATATCAATGACAGGCGAGGCACTGGCGGCGAAGATCTTGCTGCCGGCGAAATGGGCCATGTAGCGGTGAATGCCCGGAGTCACGGAGGCGATCTTGTAGGAGGTACGGCCGGCCGCGAGGTTCGCGGTGCCGATGCTGGCGCTGCCGTCCATGAGCGTGACCGAGCCGGAGACGAGGGCGCTGGCCGAGCTGCTGATGGAGACCGTGATGGAGAGGCTGGAGTCGCCGGCAGGGGCTTTGGTCGAGAAGGCGAGAGCGGTGGAGGTGGGGATCAGCACGGGCGCCTGGACTGTGACAGGAACCGCGACGGCCGTGCTGGCGGAGTAGGAAAGGTTTGCGGCGTAGGTCGCGGTGAAGGTATGGGTGCCGGGGATGACGGCAGGGAGGGAGACGCCGGCTGAGCCGTTGACCAGGGCGGCGGTTGCGACTGGAACGCCTGCGTCTAGGAAGACGACGCTCCCGGATGCGGCGGCAGGAGCGATGATGGCGGTGAGGGAGATGAAGTTGTCCTGGGTGACGGCGGCTGCGGGAGTGGCGAGTGTGAGCGTGGTGGCAGCCGGTGCGCGCGATGGGTCGGCGGTCCAGTCATAACGGGTGATGGAGTAAGGCGGAAGGACGTCCGCGACAGGATCAGTGAGGGTGATGGGGGAGTCGATGGCGACGTTCTGGCGGGCGGAGTTGGTGGGGGAGTTGGCAGTGGCTTCGTTGGTGGCGGAGATGCTCGCGGGAGCGTAACGGGTGAGGGTGACCGGGCCGATGGGCGACTGGTAGCCGGCGAAGGCGATGGAGTGGGGGGCGACGACATCGGTGTTGATGACGATCATGGAACGCTGGAGGCCGGACTGGAAGCAGAAGGCGTACTCCAGGGGGACGTTTTTAGTGGCGGGCATGCCGGAGCTGTCGGAGCCGTTGTGGTTGGGGGCGAGATCGTAGTGGTCCGGGTTGGCGACGGGGCAGGCGTACATGGGGCCGATGATGGCGGCATTGGCCATGCGCATGCCGAGCTCCTGGGGACGGATGGCGTTGGTCGCTCCGCCCATGTCGATGACGGCTCCCCAGTTGTGCACGAAGCCGAGGCCGGAGGTGTAGTTGGCGTACTGGTCGAGCGAGAAGAAGTTCTGGTCGACGATGCCGAAGGCGAGGTGCTGTAGCGCCTGGAGCGCGGTCGCAGTGCCATAGCCGGCGGCGTCGGTGAACCGGTCGAGGACAGACTGGCTGAGCAGGGCGGAGCCGGCGCTGGTGCCGTTGTCGAACTCGTAGACATTCAGTTTGCCGTGAGCCTTGATGGCGGAACCCTGCTGGAAGAAGGTCAGGGCGGGATTGGTGGTGTTGTTGGCGACTTCAAAGAAGAGTGGATTCCAGAGGGACGAGAGTGGGTAGACGTCACCGACGTAGCCCTGGGTGTAGGGGGCGAGTTCACCGGAGTTCGGCTGGGCACGGTTCCAGGCCTCGGCGACGCCGTAGTTGGCGTTGCCGTTCTGAAAGTTGAGGACGAGGTCGATGCCGCGACCGGCGGCCGGCCAGGACGGGCTGGAGCGCATGGTGGCCCATACGCCCGCAGTGTCGGCGGAGTAGTCGTAATAGAGGTCGGGGGCGTCGGGACGGTATCCGAGACCCTGCCCGGTGTTGCCTTCGTTCCAGTTCTCATTGCCCATGGGCAGATGGATGTTGGGGAAGATGCTGAGCCAGGAGGCGGGATGCCCGTGGGCGGCGCGGAGAGCGCCATAGGGCGTGGAGATGCCGCCGTTGAGGTATTCGATCCAGGCTGCGGCGTCCTCCGGGCCGGTTGTCTCGGGGAGAGTGTAGTACGGCTCAGCGTCGATGGCCTGGCAGAGTTCCAGGAACTCTTCGAGGCCTACGGAGTTGCTGCCGGTGGCGCCGTTGGGCGGGTAGTCGTAGTTGGCACCCGCCAGGGTGGGGGAGCGCTCGAAGAGCGGCTTGACGGTGTTCTGGATCTCGTCGGCATTTTGGAAGGCCCAGTCGCGGAGTTCGCAGGGGACGCTGGTGAGCGAGGCTCCGGCGCAATGAGCCTTGAGGGTCGTGAGGAGCTCGTCGCGGAAGACGGTGGTGTTGGTGGGATCGGTGTCGAGCTTCTGGAAGGAGACGTTGTCGACGAGGGCCGCTCCGCCGGTCACGGTGAGGGAGACATCGACCGGACCGTAGGTGACGCTGGAGGTCTCGCCGGCGGTGCATCTGAGGGTGAAGGGAGTCCAGCCCGCGGCGGGGGCGAAGGTCTGGCTCGCGCAGGACAGCGGATTGCCGGTGGCGGACGCGACGAGACGCCGCGCGGAGACGGCAAGCACAGGATTGCCGACGGTCTTGTAGTACCCGGAGACGGCGTATTGGCCGTTGAAGAGGATGCCGGCATCGGTGGGGTTGGTATCGACGTAGCCGTGGATGCCGGCGGTCGATCCGGCCTTCGATGCATCCATACGCAGCGACTGGACGCCGTCATAGGGCGCGGTGCACTCGGAGAGGAGCTTACCGCCGTTGGCGACGGAACCCCACCAGCCACCGCCCGCGTCTTCCCAGACCGCCTCCGGGGTGCAGGCAATGGCCTGTCGCAGGAGGATCACGTCACCCTCCTGAACCGGGGTTGAGCACGGTGAGGAGAAGATGTATACGGGGCCGGCGTTGTTCCTCGCGGCAGTGTTTCCCGCGATCGTTCCGCTGCAGACGTCGGTCCGCGGGCTGGTGCCACGATAGAGGCGGAAGGTGGCTCCGGCCCAGAAGTTGGGGGCGACCGGATCGTAGCCGTTGGGCGATGGGAACGTGGTGCTGGTACCGGCTTTGAAGGCTACGAATTTATCGCGGTAGAGGTCCGGCTCAAAACCGGGATTGCGCCAGAGGAGATTCTTATAGATCTCGCCGCCCTGATAGTAGGTGGGTCCATTGAGATTGATGCCGATCTTCTTGGGAGCCTGGAGGATGACGGTCGATTCATCCGGAGTGATGGTCTGGGCTTGCGCAAGCGATGCAAAAAAGCAAAGGAAGACAGAAAAGTACAGCTTCATGGGGTTGCTCCCTGGAGTTCGGCGTTCGACACCCGAGGCAAATGGAATCGATGAAAGTGATGCAAGAGGCAGGCAAGCAGGCATAGAAAGTCTGCCGGCGTAAAACCCTGCCCAGAAGGAAAGTATCTGTTCGTGTCTCGGTTCTATGGGATTAGCATGGCATCGCGCAGCCGCTTGTGCAATGAAGTTCCGGCGAATACAGCCAAATAAAAGGTGACCTTAGTCATGGCCGCCGAGAAACGAGAACACCTTGCGAAGGCGTCCAGGTCATCGTTTTTTCATTCGTATATCTTCCGGGATGTCCTTGCCGGTGACGGCGGAGTGTCGGACCGGCCCAGTTAGAAGTCTCCAACAGACTTCCTCGAATTTACAAAAATTTGAACGAATTGTGATACGTTCGTAGCAACACAAACCAGTCTTCCCATGAGCTTTTCAGGACCTTCTCCGGGCCCGCAGCCGCTCTGTTTCCTGTTCCTTCTCTTCTACCGGGCCACCGCACCTCCGCGTTGCACGAACCTTCGCTGCTGGAGCCGATATGACGTTATCTCTAAGGAAGCTCTCCTTTTTTGTGGTCCTGTTTGCGGGGATCGGTTCCATCGGCCTGGCCCAAGTGCAGGCGACGAACGGCAGCATCCAGGGCGATATCATGGATGCCTCGGGCGGCCTGGTTCCGGGTGCGGATGTGGAAGCCGATGAGGTCGATACTCAAACCGTGCACACATCGGTGACCGACAGCTCCGGACACTTTGAGTTCCCATCGCTGAAGCCTGGTCCCTATGTGGTGAAGATCTCAAAGGCTGGCTTCGCAACGACCATCCAGGAAAACTTGACCCTGACCGTGGGTCAGACCACGACGTTGAAGCTCAAGCTGCAAGTGGCGGGTGCGAACGAGTCGGTGATCGTGACGTCGGCGCCGCTGATCGACGTGACGACCGATTCGTCCACGACTACGCTGGGCGAAAACACGATTGCGACGACGCCGGTGCTTGGACGCAAGTTTGAGGATCTGCTGACGTTAACTCCGGGTGTGAGCATCTCCCAGGGGCCGGATGGCGACGAGATCAACATCAATGGGCAGCGCGGGATCTTCAACAACATCTCGCTGGACGGCGGGGACTATAACAACGGATTCTTCGGGGAGCAGAGCGGCGGTCAGCGTGCCGCCGTCGACATCACGCTGGAAGCGGTGAAGGAGTTCCAGGTGGTGGCGAGCGGCGCGAACGCTGAGTTCGGCCGGACCGGCGGCGGCGTCGTCAACGTGATTACGAAGTCGGGCACGAACGACTTTCACGGCAGCCTGTTTGAGTATCAGAGGCTCGAAGGGCTGACCGCGGCGGCATCGGATGGATCGGCTCTGACCGACTTCCATCGCGAGCAGGCCGGCGGCAGCGCGGGCGGGCACATCATCAAGGACAAGCTGTTTTACTTTGCAGCGCTGGAGGGCATCGACGAAAACCTTCTGCGAGCCAACCTGAGTGCGCCGATCGGCACCCCATGCGCGGTGGCGAATCCGGCCTTCGGAGGAAATATCTCGGACGCGCAGATCGATGCCAGCGGTGATTGTCAGCGACAGGTGCTGGTGAACTTTTACAAGGCCAACTACAACGAGAACGAAGGTGCGCCGGTCGATCACGTGGTTCACAACATCGCGGCATTCGGGCGCATGGACTACAACATCAATTCCAAGAATCTGCTGTACGGCTCGTACAACTTCGACTATTCGCGGAACCCGAACCAGACCTTTGACGTGGCAACTTACGGCACCTCGGCGAACGGTGTGGAAGGGCCGGCGCACGTGCAGACGCTGAACTTCAACCTGATCTCGACGGTGAACGAGCACATGCTGAACGAAGGCCATGTGACCTATGGGCATGAGACGCGGCCGCGTTCCCCGATCGATTCCAGCGCAGTGCCGGATACAGGCATCGGCTTTGCTCCGTCGTTCCGCTTCGGCCAACCCTTCTTCCTTGGACCGGGATCGAGCGAGACTTTTTACCACATCGACCTGAAGGACAACTTCTCCATCATCAAGGGCAAGCACACCATCAAGATGGGCGCGGAGTACCTGTTCAGCCACAACGTTCAGGTCTTCGACGGCTTTGCTTTGGGCCGTTATATCTTCGGCAGCGCGACCGGCTTCCTGCACTACGCGACGGCCGCTTCGCAGGGTGCGGCTTACGGGCCGAACGTTCAGTCCTGCCCGGATGGCACCTACTCCACGGCATGTACAGGTGGCAGTCCGCTGCTGCTGTACCTGCAGGACGCCGGCACCCAACCGGGCGAAACCGTCCAGCAGGCCGGCTTCTCGAGCATCGCCAACCATGAGCCCGCGCTCTACCTGCAGGACACCTGGAAGGCGACCAATCGCCTGACCGTCAACTATGGTCTGCGCTGGGAGGCACAGTTCTTCCCCTCCATGACCATAGCGCCGTCAGCGGCCTTGTATGGCCCCTACTTGAGCAACCCGGCCTTTCCTTCAGATGGCACGCTGCACAACCAGACCAAGGAGTTTCAGCCGCGCGTAGGCTTTGTCTACGACGTTGTGGGGAACGGCCGATCGGTCTTACGAGGAAGCGCGGGCATCTTCAACGCGCGTCAGAACATGCTGACCGAGGTAGGCGCGATCACCACCAACGGCGTGCAGCAGCAGTCCATCTCCGAGTTCTCCGGCGCCGGCAATCCAACGTATGCCGGCATTCTTCCGGTATCGAACTGCCCTCCAACCGGCTGCATCGGGGCGGGTGTGACGGTGTTCGACAAGAACTACCACAACCCTCGGATCTACACCTATAACGTCGGCTTCGATCAACAGCTCTCGACCGACTACGTCGCCTTCGCGGACTTCACGGATTCCAAAGGTGTTTACCTGACGCGCTTCACCAATCCAAACGTCGGCCCGACGGTCATCCCCGCAGTGAACTCGGACACCGTATCCTACGGCGGGGATGCGCCCTTTCCGAATCTCGGTGCGATCACGAATACCATCAGCAACGCGAAGTCGCTCTATCGCGGACTAACGGTGGGTATGCGTAAGCGGATGAGCCATCGCTTCCAGTTCGAAGCCGAATACACCTACTCGACCGATCGTGATGACGACTCGAACGAGCGTGACCCATTTACCTTCCGTTACGCCAATCTATATGACCTGGGTGCGGAGTACTCGCTTGCGGATCGCGATGAGCGGCACAAGTTCAACGCCTACGGACTCGGCGAGCTCCCATTCGGCTTCAAGGGCAATATCCGCATCCAGCAGCACTCCGCCGAACCCGAGACCGACAACACCAACGGTGACGGAACCGGCGCACCCTGCAGCTACCAGAACTCGCTGACGCGGTTTGTGGATGGCATCGACTGCGGCCGCAACCACCTGCGCAAAGACAACGCGTTCTTCGTCTTCGATTTCGGCGTGGCCCGTCCCATTCACCTCCATGACAACAAGTTCGAGCTGATCCCCCGCGTGGAGGTCTTCAACACCTTCAACAACACCAACAACCTGAATCCCCTCAGCTCACCCGCGCTGTTCGACTTCAGCGGCTTTCTGCGGGTGGGCGTCGGCGATCCTCGTCAGGCTCAACTCTCCCTGCGCTTCGCCTTCTAACCTGGTCGCAAGCAAACGTAAACTGCCCGCTGACCTTGGCGGGCAGTGTTGCGTCAGGCACTAAGCGAACTGTTGCAGAAAACGCATATCGCCGGAGTAGAACAGCCCGATATCCGAGACCCCATGCAGGATCATCGCGATCCGTTCCACACCCATGCCGAACGCAAACCCGGAGATCCGTGCAGGGTCATACAGAGAATCATCCAGGCCGAGCCGGCGGCGCTCGCCCGTGACCGCTTGAAACACCTCAGGATCGACCATGCCGCAGCCGAGCAGCTCAATCCAGCCCGAGTGCTTGCACTTCCTGCACCCCTTGCCGCCGCAGAAGATGCAGGAGATCTGAACATCCGCAGACGGCTCGGTGAAAGGAAAGAAGCTGGGAAAGAAACGCGTCTTGACCGCCGAGCCGAAGAGCGCGCGCATGGCGTGGTCGAGCGTGCCCTTCAGATCCGAGAAGGTGATATCGGGGCCGACGCACAGACCTTCCACCTGGTGGAAGATGGGGGAGTGGGTCGCGTCGGCCGCATCGTTGCGATGCACCTTGCCCGGGATAACGATACGCAGCGGCGGAGCCTGCGCAACCATGGTGCGGATCTGCACCGGACTGGTGTGCGTCCGCATCAGCAGGCGGTCGCGGCTCGGCTTGTGGGACTGCCCCGCGATCTGCAGCGTGTCCTGGGTGTCGCGGGCGGGATGATTCGGCGGAAAGTTCAACGCCTCGAAGTTGTAAAAGTCCGTCTCAACCTGCGGCCCAAGCTGGGTTGAATAGCCGAGATGCTGGAAGACTTCAACGACCCGGTTCATAGTCTCGATCAAAGGATGAGCGACACCGGGCTGCCGTGCAGTGCCAGGAAGAGTGATATCGAGCGCGGGAGCAGAAGGTCTGTGGGCATCGACCGGCGCCGGAAGCGCTTGCTCGATCTGCTGCTTCAACTCATTGAAGCGCATCCCCAGCGGCTTGCGCGCGTCAGCGGGAGCCGTCTTCAACCAGGCATCTGAGATCAGCTTCAAACGGCCTTGTTTGCGTCCCAGCCAAAGCAGGCGGAAGGCCTCCGGATCTTCAGTGGCAGAGGAGTTGCGAACTTCTTCTGCGAGGACAGCAAAGGAGGCGTCGAGGGTCGCGTCATCGTACGCGGGAAGGTGGGGAATGGAGGTTGCGTCGCTCATGGAAACCTCTCCAGTGTACCCGTTCGCCACGCGAGCTTAGAGCGCGGAGAGCACGATGCCGACGACGATCACTCCGAGCAGCAGGCTGCGCTTGTCGGTGATCGCGTAGACAACGGGATCTTCGTTCAGCTCTCCACGCGAGGCCAGGAGCCAAAGCTGGCTGACCCAAAGCAGCAGCACCGGGACCAGAAGCCAGAGCCGGCCGGGATGATGGTAGAGCTGGGTGTTCAGATTGGATATGTAGAGGGTCAGGACGACAACCGAGGCATATGCGGCCGAGGTGCCGAAGCTGCGTAACTGTTCGATATCCGAGATCAGGTAGCCGCGTCCGTTCGAGGGAGAGGCTTCACGCAGGCGCAAACCTTCCAGCTCCGCGAATCGTTTGACGAAGGCAAGCGAAAGAAAGAAGAAGACGGAGAAGCCGGCCAGCCAGGTTGAAACCGCGACATTGGTCGCCGCGGAGCCGGCAATGATGCGGATGGTGTACAGCCCGGAGAGCACGATGACGTCCACCAGTACGACTCGCTTCAGCTTGAACGAGTAGGAGGTAGTCGTAACCGCGTAAAGAGCCAGCCAGCCCGTGAAGGCGTAGGTCGTCAGCGCGGATGAGCCCATCGCGCGCGCCACCATGGGCAGGACGAGTGCGATCGAGGCCGAGGCGGCGAGGAAGATCATCACCACGACACAGCCGGAGAGCGCGGAGAGATCGCCTGCTGCAAAAGGCCGGCGGCGCTTGCTGTGGTGTCTGCGGTCAGCCTCAAGATCCAACAGATCGTTCACGATGTACGTCGCGGATGCGCACAGCCCAAACGCGAGAAAGGCCAACGCTGACGTGACGAGTGAAGTCGCCGACCAGGCATGCGCCAGCAGCAGCGGGACAAAGATCAGCACGTTCTTCGCCCACTGATGCAGCCGGATCGCCTTCAGCCAGGCTTTCAGCGGGCTGGTCCGATCGAGGAAGGCATGCGCGGGAGGGACGTTTGCGGCGCGCAAGCCGGAGGTCAGCCGTGACGTTGGATTTGCGACCATCGGCTCCAGGCAGCGGGTCAGGATGGGCAGGTCCGGGCCGGCGTTCCCGATATACGAAAAGTCGTCTCCGAACTGCTGGCGAAAGGCCTGAAACTTATTCTCACCCGCCAGATTGAGCGATCCGTCGGATGCAAGCACGCCGGTGAAGATGCCGGAGTGCTCCGCAATACGGTTCGCCAGGGTCTGGTCGGCGGCAGTAGCCAGGTAGATGGGGCGGCCCTTGGCGTGCTGATGGAAGAGAAACTCCAGCAGTGGCTTGTTGTACGGCAACGCCGAGACGTCGAGCGAGATCGATTGGGTGACGTGCCGCTTGAAGGACGCTTTCCCCTGCGCGATCCAGCCCGGGATGGAAAAGAGCAGCCGGGGATGCTGTCGCGCCAGCACCAGGACGGAGTCGAGCAGCGTATCCGACTTGACCAGCGTGCCGTCCAGATCGACGCAGAGCGGCACGAGACTGGAGCTGATCTGCACCTCATCGGCGACGAAAGTCTGCGAAGAACGTGCTGGTTGCATCAAGGGACCTGAACTCCGGAATGCGAACGAGGCCTAGAATAGTTGAGTAGGCTCTAGCAGAGATTGTAAATGGGCAGAATCACAATAGCTCGCCCCAGTGGGGGGAGAGGAAACCTTCGCCCGCGGCGTAACGTCTTTTGATCGTTACGCTTCAACCTATTTCATCCCTGTCTCGCGGTCTTGAGTGTAGATCGGCTCCCAAAGCCGAGGAATGGTGAACGAAAGCTATGCCGGCAACTCCCACTGACGTCACACGCAGCGAAACGGAACAGCACGCGCTTCCCGCACCCCCCGCGCAGAAGGCTCTTCCGGCTCCTGCACCCAGCCGCGCCGGCAGCATCCTGCGCAAGGTGGGCCTGGCGGTGATTCTGGTTGCGGCGGCACTCTTCGCCTGGTACCGCATCCGCAGCAACAAGGCCGCCGAGCAGGTGGAGGCCAATAAGACCGCCGCTGCCGCCAACCGGGCCGTTCCGGTAAGCGTTTCGCCGGTCATTGCCAAGACCATGCCCATCTACTACACGGCGCTCGGCACGGTGACCGCGTACAACTCCGTCACCATCAAGAGCCGGGTGGACGGCCAGTTGCTCAGCGTCAACGTTCGGGAAGGTCAGCAGGTCAAGCAAGGCCAGCTTCTTGCCGTCATCGATCCGAGGCCGTATGAGGCGGTACTGGAGCAAGCGATCGGCCAGCTTGCCAAGGATGAGGCTGCCGCCCGGAACAACGAGGCGGAGGCCAACCGTTATAAAGCGCTTTATCAGGCCGGCGTCGTCTCCAAGGAGTCCGAGCAGGCGCAGATCTCGAACTCCGGCCAGAGCGTGGGGACGCTGGACGCCGACCGCGCCGCGATCCAGGCGGCAAAGGTGAATGTGGCCTACACGAAGATCGCGTCGCCGATCAATGGTGTGGTCGGGCTGCGCCAGGTCGATCCCGGCAACATCGTCCACGCGGCGGACACCACTGGCCTGATCCTGGTCACGCAGCTTCAGCCCATCTCGGTGATCTTTACACTGCCGGAAGATCAGCTGCCTGAGGTGCTGAAGCTGATGCGCGCCGGGCGTAAGCTCGTCGTGGAAGCGTTCGATCGCGCGCAGGCCACTCACCTGGGAACCGGAACTTTGCTCACGGTGGACAATCAGATCGATACCACGACGGGCACGCTCAAGGGCAAGGCAGTCTTCGACAACAAGGATGGCGCACTCTTTCCGAATCAATTCGTCAACGTCAGGGTCGTGCTGGAGGAGCGTGCAAACTCCCTGGTGGTGCCCGCCGCCGCCATCCAGACCGGCTCAAACGGCAACTTCGTTTATGTGGTCAAGCAGGGCAAGGCTCCTAAAGACTCGAACGCCACGCCCACCACGGATAGCTCTGGAGTGGTCGAACCCGCCAGAGGGAAGTCGCGCACAGGCTCATCCCCCGGCTCCGGTACGTCCGGCCCGCAGTATTATGTGGCGGTGCAAAATGTCGTTGTGGATCTGACCGAAGGGTCACAGGTGGTGCTGAAGAGCGGCGTCAACGCCGGCGACCAGGTGGTGGTGGACGGCCAGGAGAAGCTCAAGCAGTACAGCAAGGTGACACCCATCCGGTCCTCGCAGCGCGCGCCCACGCAGAACGGCGCCTCGGCTACGCCTTCGCTCAGTGACTCTCCTTCCACCGCGCCCAGTACGCCACCTCCGGCCAGGCACAGGGCTGACGGTCAACAGGCCAGCCAGCCCGCGAACCCGGACACGGGGAACCGTCCATGAGTCCTTCGCGGCCGTTTATTCTTCGGCCTGTCGCCACTTCGCTCCTGATGGTGGCGATCCTGCTCGCCGGGGCTGTCGCCTACCTGCAGCTTCCCGTCTCCGCGCTGCCGGAGGTCGATTACCCCATCATCCAGGTGCAGACGTTCTACCCCGGCGCCAGCCCGGAGGTGATGGCAAGCTCGGTCACCGCCCCGCTCGAACGCCAGTTCGGCCAGATCCCCGGCCTGAAGCAGATGACCTCCGCCAGCTCCGGCGGTGGCAGCGTCATCACGCTTGAGTTTTCGCTGACGGAGTCCATCGACATCGCCCAGCAGGATGTGCAGGAAGCGATCAACGCCGGCTTCACCTATCTGCCCAAGGACCTGCCCAACCCACCCACGTACAGCAAGGTCAACCCAGCCGATGCGCCCATCATGACGTTGGCGCTGACGAGCGACTCGCTTCCGCTGACCAAGGTAGAAGATCTCGCCGACACCATCCTCGCCCAGAAGATCTCGCAGCTCTCCGGCGTCGGACTGGTCTCTATCGCCGGAGGACAGAAGCCTGCCGTCCGCATCCAGGCCAATCCCACCGCGCTCGCCGGGTATGGGCTCTCGCTTGAAGATGTCCGCACCGCCTTGGGCACGGCCAACGTCGACCAGGCCAAAGGGAGCATCTCCGGCGCACGCCAGTCCTTCACCATCGGCGCAAACGACCAACTGCTCTCCAGCGCCGACTACAAACACGTCATCATCGCCTACCGGAACGGCTCGCCCGTCTTCCTGTCGGACATCGCGGATTCGGTCGACAGCGCCGAGAACCTCTACCAGGCCGCCTGGATGGGCACCGCCGCCACTCCGGCCGCCAAGGCCTCCGACGGCACGCCGGCCACCGACGCCCAACCCGCCGCACTTCTCCCCGCCGTGATCGTCAACATCCAGCGTCAACCCGGCGCGAACATCATCGGCGTGGTCGATGAAGTGCAAAAGATCCTGCCGCAGCTTCGGACCTCGCTGCCTTCGGGCGTCACCGTCAAGGTTCTCACCGACCGCACCAACACCATCCGCGCCTCGGTCAAAGACGTGCAATTTGAGCTGATGCTCACCATCGCGCTAGTCGTCATGGTGATCTTCCTCTTCCTGCGTTCGCTGACCGCCACCGTCATCCCCGCCGTAGCCGTGCCGCTCTCCATCGTCGGCACCTTCGGGATTATGTACCTGCTCGGCTACTCGCTCGACAACCTGAGCCTGATGGCCCTGACCATCTCCACCGGCTTCGTCGTCGATGACGCCATCGTCATGATCGAGAACATCTCGCGCTACCTTGAGGAGGGTGACACACCCCTCGATGCCGCGCTCAAGGGCTCGGACCAGATCGGCTTCACCATCCTCTCGCTGACCGTATCGCTCATCGCAGTGCTCATCCCGCTGCTCTTCATGGGCGACATCGTCGGCCGCCTCTTCCGCGAGTTCGCGGTTACGCTGGCCATCACCATCCTGGTCTCCGCGGTCGTCTCCCTCACGCTGACGCCCATGATGGCCGCAAAGCTCCTCAAGCACACGCCCGAAGCCCAGCAGACCGCCTTCTATCGCAAGTCCGAAGAGTTCTTCCAGTACGTCATCGCCGGCTATGGCAAAGGCGTCCGCTTCGTGCTGCGCCACCAGGTCATCACCCTGCTCGTCACCCTCGCGACCTTCATCCTCACCGTCTATCTCTACCTCATCGTGCCCAAAGGCTTCTTCCCGGTGCAGGATACCGGCGTCCTGCTCGGCATCACCGAAGGCCCGCAAGCCATCAGCTTCGCCGAGATGGCAGACCGCCAGCAGAAGCTCGCCAACATCATCCTGCAGGACCCTGACGTCGAAAGCCTCTCTTCGTTCATCGGCATCGACGGTACCAACACCACGCTGAACAGCGGCCGCATCCAGATCAATCTCAAGGATCGCGAACTTCGCGCCTCCTCCGCGCTCGACGTCATCCAGCGCCTGCAGCCCAAGGTCGCGCAGATCCAGGGCGTCCAATGCTTCCTGCAGCCCTTGCAGGACCTGACCGTTGAAGACCGTGTCTCTCGCACCCAATATCAATACTCCATGGAGGACGCCAGCCCCACCGAGCTCGCCCTCTGGTCCGACAAGATGGTCGCCGAACTCCGCAAGCACACGGACATCGTCACCGACGTAGCCAGCGACGCCCAACTTGGAGGCATCGCCGCCCATCTCGTCATCGACCGCGATACCGCGTCGCGCCTCGGCATCACCCCGCAGAACATCGACGACACCCTCGACGACGCCTTCGGCCAGCGCCAGGTCTCGACCATGTTTACCCAGCTCAACCAGTACCACGTCGTCCTTGAAGTGGCGCCACGCTTCCAACGCAGTCCCTCCTCACTCGGCGACATCTACGTCAAGAGCTCCAACGGCACCCAGGTCCCGCTCTCCACCTTCACCCACATCGAGCAGCAGACCGCCTCGCTCGCCATCAACCACCAGGGCCAGTTCCCGTCGGTCACTCTCTCCTTCAACATAACGCCCGGCAAGAGCATCGGCGACGCCGTCACCCTCATCAATCAGGTCAAGCAGAACCTCCAGCTTCCCCCCAGCGTCAACGCCGAGTTCGAAGGCACCGCCGCAGCCTTCGAAGCCTCCATCGCCAACGAGCCCATCCTCATCCTCGCCGCACTGATCGTCGTCTACATCGTCCTCGGCGTCCTCTACGAAAGCTACATCCACCCCATCACCATCCTCTCCACGCTCCCCTCCGCCGGCGTCGGTGCCATCCTCGCCCTGCTCGTCTTCCACGTCGATCTCTCGGTCATCGCCCTCATCGGCATCATCTTGCTCATCGGCATCGTCAAGAAGAACGCCATCATGATGATCGACTTCGCCCTCGAAGCCGAGCGAGACCAGGGCATGGAACCCGAGGAAGCCATCTACCAGGCCTGCCTGCTGCGCTTTCGCCCCATCATGATGACCACCATGGCCGCCCTCCTCGGTGCCGTCCCGCTCGCCCTCGGCAACGGCACCGGCTCAGAGCTGCGCCGCCCCCTCGGCATCACCATCATCGGCGGCCTCGTCATCAGCCAGATCCTCACCCTCTTCACCACCCCCGTCGTCTACCTCTTCTTCGACCGCATTGGACGCCGCTATCTCCACACCGCCGAAGCCGACGAAGAGTACCGCCAGCACGCCCATGAAGGCGAACCCGCAACCGCCTCCGGAGACTGATTGTGCCATCGATCAATCGCTCTTCTAAAATCAAGACAGCTAACCGAGGTGATACATGGCAGCTCATCAGTTGGAGATCACGCTTCCGGAAGAGGCCCTTCAGATCATCGAATCCAGAATCGCCGCCGGAGACTTCAAAACGCCAACCGAAGTCATCCTCGAAGGATTATCGCTCCTGAACGAGAAGCAGAACGGACTGGAGGATTGGCTCACCCGCGAAATCGCTCTTCGCTGCCAGGAGTCCGATCGCTTTCCAAACCAGAGGTTCTCCATCGATGAAGCACGCCTTGCACTTGCAGAAGAGGGTCAGCAGCTCCGCGATGGAAGGTGAAATATACGGTAGAGCTCTCCCCGGCCGCGATCAGAGATCTGAAACGCCTCCTGCGATACATTGCAAGGGAATCGACAGTCTCAACAGCCGAAAGCTACGTCTCCAGAATCCTTGATACCTGCCACGCACTCCACTCCCTTCCGCACCGCGGAACTGCTCGACCGGACCTGGCACCAGATGTACGCACCATCGGTTTCGAACGGCGAGTCACCATCTCTTTCCGTGTGCTCACTGCTGGTCAACTCGTCATCATTGAAGGGTTCTTCTATGCCGGACGAAGCATCGAGAAAAGGTACGGCAAAGATCTAAATCGCCCTAAATAACCCCATGCCCTCTGAAGAATTCCAACCCGGCGACCGCACCCCCGAAGACCACGCCCACCCTGGCGACCAAGCCAAGCTCTCCGGCCGCATGCAGGACCGTGCCGGCGACCGCGCCCCCCACGACTCCGCCACCCCCGCCGATCACACCCGCATGGAAGAAGGCTTCCACGAAGCCCAGGAACCCCTAGGCGCAGTCGGCGGCGTCCACTTCTCCGCCCCGTTCATCCGCCGCCCGGTCGCGACCTTCCTGCTCTCGATCGCCATCATCATCGCCGGCTGCGTCTCCTACACACTTCTGCCCGTCTCCAGCCTTCCGCAGGTCGAGTACCCCGTCATCAGCATCGGCGCCAGCCTCCCCGGCGCAGACCCCGAGACCATGGCCTCCTCGGTCGCCACCCCGCTCGAACGTCAGTTCTCGCGCATCGCCGGCGTCAACCAGATGACCTCGACCTCCTCGCTCGGCAGCGTCGGCATCACCCTTCAGTTCGATCTCAGTCGCGACGTCAACGGCGCCGCCCGCGACGTCCAGGCCGCCATCAACGCCGCTCGCAGCCAGCTTCCGGCTAACCTGCCCTCCAATCCCAGCTATCGAAAGATCAACCCCGCCGACTCTCCCATCGTGCTGCTCGCTCTTACCTCGGAGACGATGACGGTCCCCGCCATGTACGATGAGGCCGACTCCATCCTCGCGCAGAAGATCTCGCAGGTCGATGGCGTGGGCCAGGTCTTCGTCGCCGGCAGCGCCAAGCCCGCCGTCCGCGTGGAAGCCAACCCCATGCAGCTCGCCGGCTATGGCGTCGGCCTGGAGGCGCTCCGCACCGCGCTCTCCCAGGTCAACGTCAACCAGCCCACCGGCTACGTCAACGGCGACAAGCAGCGCATCAGCATCACCACCTCCGACCAGCTCTTCGGCTCGGACGCCTACAAGCCGCTCATCATCGCCACCGATAAGGGCCCGGTCAGCTCCGCTACCGCCTCCACCGGTCTGCCCGCCAGCGTCGCCTCCGCAGCCAACGCGACCGCTTCGGCCAGCACCGCGACTGCCACCACCGACGCAGCCGCCTCGCCCTACATGACCAGTGCCGTCACCACCAGGACCCCGACGGTCACAACTGGTGTCACCACCGCCACCCAGGCTCCGGTCGCCATCACCGGCGCCGCCGCACGCGCACACGGCGTCGTCCGCATCCAGGATGTCGCGGACGTTGTGGACGGAGTAGAGAATATCCAGACCGGCGGCCTCTTCAACGGCACCCCCGCCATCCTCATCGTCGTCTTCAAGTCCCCCGGCGCGAACGTCATTACCACCGTAGACAACGTCCTGAAGCTTCTCCCCACGCTTCAGGCCACCGTCCCCCCTGCCATCAAGATCAACGTCGCGCTCGACCGCACCACCACCATCCGCGCCTCGGTCAAGGACGTCACCCGCACCCTCATCATCTCCATCGTCCTCGTCATACTGGTGGTCTTCGTCTTCCTGCGCGAGGTCCGCTCCACCCTCATCCCCAGCGTCTCGGTCCCGCTCAGCATCCTCGGCACCTTTGCCGTCATGTACCTGCTCGGCTACACCTTGGACAACCTCTCGTTGATGGCGCTCACCATCTCCACCGGCTTCGTGGTGGATGACGCCATCGTCGTGATCGAAAACATCAGCCGCCACCTGGAGTTGGGCCTGAGCCCCTATAAAGCCGCCATGGTCGGCTCCCGTGAGATCGGCTTCACCGTGCTCTCCATGAGCACCTCGCTCATCGCCGTCTTCATCCCCATCCTGCTCATGGGCGGCATCGTCGGTCGACTCTTCCGCGAGTTCGCCGTCACCCTCTCCTCCGCCATCCTGGTCTCGCTCGTCGTCTCGCTGACGACGACCCCGATGCTCAGCGCCAAGTTCCTTCGCCCGCACGGCGCCGGAGGGCACGGCCGCTTCTACCTGGCAGGCGAAAAAGCTCTCGCCTGGATGACCGCTGAGTACGAGCGCGCCCTCCGCGCCGTCCTCCGCCGCCAGCCGCTGGTCCTGCTCATCACCGTCCTTACCTTCTTCCTGACCATCTTCCTGTACGTCCTCGTTCCGAAAGGCTTCTTCCCCCAGCAGGACACCGGCCGTATCGGCGGCCAGATCCGCGGCCAGCAGGATGTCAGCTTCGACGCCCTCAAAGGCAAAGCGCAACAGATGGTGAACATCGTCAAGGGCGAGCCGGGCGTAGGAAACGTCATGATGTTCCTCGGCGGCGGCGGACCCGGCGGCGGCGGTGCCAACCAGGCAAATATGTTCATGTCGCTCAAGCCGGACGCGGAACGCGAGGCAAAAGGCGAGACTGCCGAAGCCATCATCAATAGCCTGCGCCGCAAGACCGCCAACATCCCCGGCGTGGCCCTCTACCTGCAGTCTGCCCAGGAACTCAACATCGGCGGCCGCGGCTCAGCCACCCAGTACCAGTACTCGCTTACCTGCGAAAACCTCGATCTGCTCAACGAATGGGCGCCCAAGCTCATGGAGGCCATGGAGCACATCCCCTCGCTCAAGGACGTCGCCACCGACCAGCAGCAGCAGGGCCTGCGCACCCAGCTTGTCATCGATCGCCCCACCGCCAGCCGTCTCGGCGTCTCCCCCCTCGCCATCGACTCAACCCTGTCCGACGCCTTCGGACAGATCCAGGTCTCCACCCTCTATGAGACCCTGAACCAATACCACGTCGTCATGGAAGCCGCGCAGCAGTACCAGCAGGATCCGGACGCCCTCAAAAACATCTACGTCAAAAGCACCAACGGCACCATGGTGCCGCTCTCCGCCGTCACCCACTACGAGACCCAGCGCATCCCGCTCGCGGTGAATCACCAGTCCCAACTCCCCGCCTCCACCCTCAGCTTCAACCTGACCCTCGGCTCCAGCCTCTCCGACGCGACCGAGGCCATCGAAGAAGCCCGCCTCCGCATCGGCATGCCCAGTGAGGTCCACGGCGGCTTCCAGGGCACCGCCCAGGCCTTCAAGGACTCGCTCTCGTCGGAGCCCGTCCTCATCCTGCTCGCGCTGGTCACCGTCTACATCGTGCTCGGCATCCTCTATGAGAGCTACATCCATCCCCTGACCATCCTCTCCACCCTGCCTTCCGCGGGTGTAGGGGCACTGCTCTTTCTCCTGCTCTTCAAGGTGGACCTCTCGGTCATCGCCATGATCGGCATCATCCTCCTGATCGGCATCGTCAAAAAGAACGCCATCATGATGATCGACTTCGCCCTGATCGCAGAGCGCGAACACGGCAAGACGCCGGAAGAGGCCATCTTTGAAGCCTGCCTGCTCCGCTTCCGCCCCATCATGATGACGACCATGGCAGCCCTGCTCGGCGGCCTGCCCTTAGCCCTCGGCACCGGAACCGGCTCGGAGCTCCGCCGTCCCCTCGGCATCACCATCGTCGGCGGCTTGGTCGTCTCGCAGGCTCTGACCCTCTTCACCACCCCAGTCGTCTACCTCTTCTTTGATCGCCTTCAGCTCCGCATCGCCCGCCTCACCGGCAAGTCAGGCCGGGTACGCCGGCCACACGCCACCTCCCACCCCCAGCCCGTGGCAGGCGACTGATCTTCGCCCCCGTTGGAGTAACTTTCCCCTGATTACAAAAGGTGATACAAGGCTAAGTGGCCTGTTTTGAATATTTTGCGCAATATACCGGGGGGGGTGCCTCAGTAGAGATCGTGCGTGACCATCCCGAACTTCGCCAGGAATCCGCAGACCAGCGCAATCACAAAAGCGGCAGTCGTCCAGGCACCCAGCCGCGCAAGTCGCCGGCCGGCCACTTCCGCAACGAGAAGCAGCACATACGCCACGCACATCAGGATCAATCCATCCGGAACGAAGAAGCGGGTCGCAGTGGCGGATGCCCGGCTAGCAAACCACTTCAGATGAAACGGATCGAGCAGCGATCCGGCAAGAAAGAGAACGAGGAACACACAGGTCTGGACGATCAGCAAGACTACAGTCTTCATCAGTCACCGTCTGGTCTCGAGTGTATCCCACACGATATGTAACCCTTAAAGGATGGATCCGTCTGAACTTCTCCCCATCCTCGTCGCCGGCCTGATCGCAATCCTGGCAATCGCAGCCTGCCTCCGTGTGCGCCGCATCGCCGCCAGAGGTCTCCGACTGCTCCTGGTGGGAGTCACCGGGGTGCTCGCAGTCAGTGCAACAGTCGTCGCTGCAGCCTCAATCTACTTCTACGTGAACTACACCAGGCATCTTGGCCCGCTCGGCTCACCCGACCAACAGCATGTAGCGATCACGACTTACACCGTAAACGACGGGACGGGATCGGATCAGGTTGAGGTAGCAGTTCGCCACGTGTGGAGCCCGTATGCTCATCGCGTCTACGCCGGCCCGGCCCAGTACGAGCCGAATGCCACCACCCCGGAGCCGGAGCTGCATTGGATCGATAACGCTCATCTGCAGATCGTGTATCACTCCTATGTGCCGGCAGACGGCGCCACCCGCCCGAGCCACTCTGAAGGCCAGGGCTGTGCCCACGCGGCTGATGGAGTCATGATCCACTGTGTGGAGAACCGCGTACACGCGATGAAGTAGGGGAACGCCGAGCGCATCGGGAAACGGCGGAGACTCCACCCAGGAGGCGATCCATGACGACCCCGGAAGCGACGGTTGGCGAAGGTGACTGACTCGCTTTGGAGAGCCACTAGGAGCGGGCGTGAGTCGCTGGACGCCGATTGTTACACTGGATGGGCTCATCATGAAGATTCTCACGCCCTGGCTTCGATCCTTTCTCCCCCCTCTGAACGTTAATGACAACCAGCTTGCGGAGGATCTCACGCTGCGCGGAATTGCCGTGGAAGGCGTGCAAGAGTTGAACGACCGCGCCGGTGCTTCTCAAGGCGCGATCTTCGAGATGGATATCACGACAAACCGTGTCGATGCCATGAATCACTACGGTGTCGCGCGAGAGGCGGCGGCGATCTACGACTTGCCACTCCATGCGCTAAACATTCGTCTGCCCGAAGCGTCGGCTGCCGGGAAGCCGTTTCCTGTGAGGATTGAAGCGCCAGACCTGTGCGGTCGCTTCACCGCGAGAGTGATCCGGGGAGTGCAGATTGCGCCGACGGCGGGACGTATCGCGCAGTACTTCGAGGCGCTCGGACAGAAGCAGATCTCGAACGCAGTCGACGTGACGAACTTTGTTCTGCTGGGCATGGGACAGCCGACTCATGCGTTCGACCTGGACAAGATCGACGGCGGCATCGTCGTACGCCGTGCGCATGCAGGCGAGAGCCTGAAGCTGCTGGATGGAACGACGCGCACACTCGGCGCTGAAGACCTGGTGGTTGCGGATGAGAGAAAGGCATTGGCGCTCGCCGGGGTGATGGGTGGCTACGATTCCATGATCACGGCGGAGACGAAGAACATCCTGGTGGAGGCCGCATGGTTTTCACCTGCCTGCATCCGGGCGAGTAGCCGTCGCCACATGATCCACACGGATGCAAGTCATCGCTTTGAGCGCGGAGCGGACTTTGCCGCCGCGCCGCCGGCGAACGCGCTGGTCACGAAACATATTCTGGAGGCATGCGGAGGACGAGTCGAAGGCGACCTGGTGGACATCATCGTAGATCGCCATGGGGGCGAGACGGTGGACCGTGCTGCAGTCAGGTTATCGATCGCGGAGGCGCGCAGGCATCTCGGATCGACGCTTGCGCCGGAGGGCATCACCCGTGACCTGGTGGAGCGCTTCCTCACGGCACTGGGCTGCGGGCTCACGAGTCTGGGAGAGGATGTGTTCGAGGTAAAGCTTCCAAGCTGGCGGCTCGACCTGACCCGCGAGATTGACCTCATCGAGGAGATCGCGCGGGTCTACGGGTACAACCGCTTCGCCAATACCCTTCCGACTCCTGCCGAAGTTCTCGAGTACCCGACTGAACGAGCGGAGCAGGCGGTGCGTGCGCGCCTGCTTGCGCTCGGTTTCACCGAGGCGCTGAGTTCCACTTTTGCAAGTGTGTCGGATTCTTTACTGTTCGCACCTTCGAAAGAGGCGATCGCGCTTGAGAACCCGTTGAGCGACGAGGCTGCGAATCTCCGGCCATCGCTTCTACCCGGCTTGGTGCAAATGCTCGGACAAAACCTGAACCGCGATGTGATGGGTGCGCGACTCTTCGAGACCGGCAATGTCTTCGCCGGCTCCTCAGCCGGCGTGCAGGAGTCACTTAGCCTTGGGCTGGGTATCACCGGAGGGGGCGTGGCGACAAACCTTTATTCCGCAGCTGACGCAGGTTTTTACGAGTTGAAAGGTGCAATCACGTCGTTATTTGAGCTCTTTGAGGGTCGGGAGACCCTCTTCCATGCGGAGGCGTCTCCGGGCATCTTTGAGAAAGGCCGCTGTGCAGCAGTTGTGGTCGATGGTAGGAACGTGGGGCGGTTCGGGCAATTGTCTGAAGCGGAGACAGCCCGGAAGAAGCTGCGGCAGGTCGTCTGGTTGGCGGAGATCGATCTAGGGGAGTTGCTGCGGAAACCGCTTGGCAGCAAGATGGCGCGGGAGATCTCACGGTTTCAAGCGGTGGAACGAGACTTTTCCTTTGTCTTTCCAGACGCGGTCACCTGGGGGCAGATCTCGGCGGCGATCGTAGCGCTTTCGATTGAAGAACTTACGGGAGTTGAGCTGATTGAGCTTTGGCGCAATCAGGAGAAGTATCCCGGGGTTCAATCGATGCTGATACGAAGCAGATTCCAGTCGTCTGTGCGGACACTGGTGGACGAGGAGCTGTCGACCTGGTCGGCAAAGGTGATTGCCGCGCTGCAGAGCCTGGGCGGAGTGCTGCGAAGTCAGCCCGGAAGCTGAGGAATCAGGGTTGATTCCTCGGTGTGGAGCGGGTATTTGGGACGGGCTTATCCACTTGTCAGGTCTCTATACTGGCGATGGGGAGACACTACTTGGATACGTCTACGGTGAGTGCGCCGGTCTCACAGGATGAGTTTCTGGCGTTGGAACAAAAGGTCTTACGGGCGGTCGAGATCGTACGGCGCGAGCGTGAAGCCCGGGCGGCGGCGGAGGCGGAGGCAACTGCGCTGCGAGCGCAGTTGGATGCTTTGACGAGCGCGTCGAATGCGGCCCAGGAGCAGATTACGACCTTGAATCAAGAGCGTGACTCGGTCAGGCTGAGAGTGGAGAAGATGTTGAGTCAGATGGATGAGCTGCTCTAGGGATGTGGGACGCGGGGGTGGCTTATGACGGGCATTGATCGGGAGTTGCAGCTGCAAGACAGTCAGTCGATTGGGGTGGAGATCTATGACCAGGTCTATCATCTGCGGGGGACGGATCTGGCTTATATTGAGCAACTTGCAGGGGTTGTAGATGGGAAGATGAGGGCGGTAGCGGCGCATGGCGGGACGGTGGACTCGCTGCGGGTGGCGGTGCTGGCGGCTTTGAATATAGCGGATGAGTTGGAGTGTTTACGGGAGCGGTACAACGCCCTGGCGAGTACGGTGACGCAGTCGCAGACGACGATGCGGACGCGGTCGGCGTCGCTGGCTGGGATGCTGGATGAGGTGCTCGAGGAGCCGATCCGGCGCGCGGGTTGAAGTGGGAGTGAAATGTGGCACTTAGGTGGGGTTGACTTGCGGTTGTGAGCGGTCGCAGGTACTATCCAACCAGAAACCGGCCTGCAAAGCAGGTGTGGGAACAACGCAGGTTGAACCAATATTCATTGAACAGGGATTTGGCTCGTATACATGGCTCGGTGTGCTAGGTCCGCCAGTCCGGAAAGCCTAAAGAGCCACGGCCAGGTCCCGCCGTCTAAGACGGGTTCACCTGCGCTTCCGCACACGGCCCAGCGGGTCGGTTTTCACTTTGCAGAAGGGTGGTTTTGATGGTCCGGATGTGGAGAAATGCTAGGCTAAGCTGGGCAGAAGCAGCGCTTAGCGATGGTCAAGCCCGCGATTGACGCGGGTTTTGTCGTTTAAGCGTGTACTTTTTTGTGGTGAGAAGTGGCCACTTACGTGCGTTTGGCGATGGGCACTTTTCCGGAAGCTAGACTTGCTCAAAAGCTAGACTGGTGGGATGCATCCTGTTTTGCTTAATTTTGGGCATGTGACGCTGCCTACGTTCGGCGTGCTGGCAGCGGTGGGGCTGCTGGCGGGGCTGGGGCTCTCGCAGCGCACGGCAACGCTCGCGGGGGTGGATCCGGAGCGGCTTTGGGATGCCGGGATGTTTATGGTCATTGCGGCGTTCGTGTTCTCGCGGGTGCTACTGGTGGTGGAGCACTTCAAGAGCTTCCGGGCGTTTCCGGTGCTGGTGCTGGCGGTGCCATCGCTAACGGCTTCCGGGATAGCGCTGACGGTGCTGGCTACCTGGGGGTGGCTGCGGTGGAAGGGGATTCCGGTGCGACGGGCGATGGATGCCTGGGCTCCGTGTGCGGCGTTGGTTTGGGGGTTCCTGGGACTGGGGCATTTTGCCGAGGGGTCTGATCCGGGGATGGTGACGACGCTGCCCTGGGGGGTGAGGATGGCGGGGGAAGGCTTGGCGCTGCATCCGGTGGCGTTGTATGTGTGCGGGTGGGCGTGGGGGGTTGCGGGGTTGAGCTATGGACGGGTGAAGAAGGGGGACGCGGCGGCGGTGACGCTGGTCGCGGCTGGGGCGGGGCAGTTCTTGATCAGCTTTGTAAGGCAGCCGGGGCTGGAGATGGTGGCGGGGCTGGATGCACTGGAGTGGGTGGCGTTGGGGATGATTGTGGTGGGTGGGATGTTGTGGATGGTCAGACAAGAACAAGTACGGCCGAGGTACATGGTAGGATTTCACTCTTCCCTTTCCGAAGGGCCAGGAAGACGTGATCACGCTCTTCCGAGTAGAGAGCGCAAGCCGGCCAACTAGCAGTTTTGACATCTGCCAACTCGGACGGCGAACGGACCCTCGGTGTCTGCTGGAGGCGTCGGAGGAGGGGGAGGCGGCAGGTGCTCCTTGTCCACGCTGGGCGCAGGAATGAAGCCGATGTAATAGGGGAAGTCAGTGTCTCTGGTCCCGCGCGCGAGCGTGCAGGTGACGCGGTCTGCTGTCGGCAGAGCGAAGGTATGTACGCCGGAAGATGTGACAGGGCCGACAGCAGAGGTCAGCGTCTGTTTGCACATTCCAGCGGGGACATAAATGATGAAGTCGCCTTTTCCGGCTCTTCCCTGCCAAACCAAGTCATGTGCTGTGAACCAGATCGGACCGACTTGTCCGGGTGCTACCAGGATTACTCGATGACAGCCGGTCAACATCAGCAGGCTAACGGCAAATAGAGCGTAACGAATGGGAATCATCTGTTCTCCGTGGCAGAGTTCTTATATCATCTGGCTAACCAATCGCCTACAAAGCTAAACCTTTATCGTACGCAGTTCCCGCATCCGCCTACGTGAGCGGAAAATGGACCTCTTTTCGGATAGGTATAAACCTTCAGTTTGCTCGCTGTTGTTCCTCGAGTAAGGCTCGCCGCATTTCTTGAGGCGGGTTGAGGTCCCTGGATCGTGTATAGGACGGGATCGAGATAATACTTGAAATCTTCTTCATTGTTCGGATCGACAAAAGTGCAGGTCACCTTTCCGTTGACCGGTTCCAACACCTCAAGCGGTTCGTTGGTTTTTCGGGCACTCAATTGTGATGCTTTGCTTTCTTCACATTTGGCCTTTATTACGTAAACGTAAAACTTGGTGGTTCCGTTCTCCCTCCGCCACACCATTTCCTTAACCGGGTCTTCAGACAGCGGAAGAAGCTGTCCCCCGTTCTTCAGCAGAATCTGCTGCTTGTTTCCAGCGGGAGCCTGCGCGACCGCACAGGCTGGCCAGGAACAGAGAAGGACTGAAGTGCCGAGCATAACGGTGGCGAACCGCGTCTTCATTTGAATCTCCAGTTGATTTCCCTGTTAAACAGCAAAGGATGAGTAGGCCGGATCGGCGAAGAGGGCCTGGAGATCCGGTGTGGTTTCGACTTGGAAGCGGGTGGCACCGCGGGAGAAGCACTGCTGCAAGGCAGCGAGAGCCTTCTGGCGCTGGTGGGTGAGCTCTAGAATTCTAACTTTGGTAATCTGCGAGGCTAAATCTTTAGCCGAATTTGCCTCCGCGCGCTCGATTATTGCGTTGACGTTGGCGCCTGGGTTGCACTTGATTTGATACAGGGCAAGGAGCATGAGGTTTGGCCCATTCTCTGGATCCGTTTTCAGTTGCTCGTCCTGGACTTTTCGAGCTTGCTCGTAAGCGGCTAAGGCATCGTGCTTTTTACCAGGAACCTCCGAATAGCAGTCGCCAAGTTCGAGCCATGAGGGGCTATCGCCTGGATCAAGCTGGGTGGCTTGCTGGGCGAAACCAATTGCCTTCGGCAGATCCGGCTGCAGGCGGAAGGCTTCGGCCATATTCGATGCGGCGAGAGCAGTCGGCTTGATGTTTAGGCTTTTCTGAAGACTGGCTTGTGCCTGCGCAAGGTCACCAAGAATCAGATTGATGGCTCCAATATTGGTCAGTGCATAGGTGTTCTTAGGAGCGGCCAGACTGGCAGCATGAAACTCGCGCAGGGCTAGGCGGTACTTTGCCTGGTCGTAATAGACGCTCCCAAGTTGATTGTGGACAAGCCAGTAATTGGGGCGAGCCCTGATAACCCGAGCGTAGGTGGTCTCCGCATCCTGCCATCGATTAAGGCGGGCGTACATGTCCGCCTGCCAAGTCAGAGTTTGGGGATTGGAAGGATCGGATGCGAGCGCTTTCTTCATCTCGGCGAACGCGCTATCGATCTTGCTGGTGTCCTCGTATACAGCTGAAAGTGCCATGTGAGCAGGCGTGGAGGCGGGATCCAGGGAGACGGCGGTCTCAGCATTCTCTTGGGCCAGGGTAAGGGCGGCGGGATCATGATTGACCAGAGCGAGCCTGCAATACGCGACGGCCAAGCGGGCGTGGGCGATTGCATATTTCGGGTCGAGGTCGATGGCCTGCTTATATTGGTCGATGGCCTTTTCAAGACCGGTGTCATTGTCTTCCTTAACGAGCCGCTCGGCGTTCTGAAAGGCGGCGAACGCGTCGGCTGAGGAGGTGCCGGGGGTGGTGCGCTCGGGGCTGGAGGTGTAGCCGGAGACGTTGAGGAGGCGGGCGGCGGCGTGGACGGCTTTCTCAGGGAGGCTGAGCTGCTGGTCCATGGGGACGCTGACCGTCTTCTCGCGGAGGCTGTGGGAGGGAGAAAATGCGAGGACCCGGAGGCTGAGGTGGAGCTGGTCCTGGTAGGGCGTGGGGTAGGCGGCGAGGACGAGGTTGGCGCCGAGTGACTCACGGATGTCATTGAGCTCGGCGACCGAGGTGGGGGTGCGAGTGTTGAAGGGGAGGATGAGGAGGTCGTGATCGAAGGCTTCGGCGCGGATGAGCTCGTCGCCGATGGCGTTCACGACTGATGCCACGGTGGATTGGAGGCGGGAGTCCGTTGGCGCGGGCCAGCCGACGAGTGCTACGAAGCGCTTCGCAGGCAGGGGGTGAAGCATGGGGTCGGTCCACTCCGGCTTGAGCCAGGCGGTGAGGGCAGCGCCGCCGAGGACGGAGGCGGCTCCGGAGAAGAAGACGCGGCGGGTCAGGAGGTTTGCGGAGCGGTGGCGGGGGAGGTGCTTGACGTGGATGGCCTGGTAGCGACGGGCGGGAAAGGTCTCGTCGCGTTTGCCGTGGACGATCTTTTCGGGGCCGTAGAGGAGCTTGAGGTCAGGTGGAAGGGCGGCGAAGGTCATGGCTTCGCAGACGATCCCGCCGTCGTGTGCGGCGTTCTCGAGACGGACTGCGGTGGCGATGGTGGTGCCGGCGTACTCGGGGTGGGCGCCGGAGGTGTGGGTGACGCGGACCTCTCCGGTGGCGAGGCCGATGCGGAAGCAGCGCTTCGCGGTAGCTTCGCTGCGCCGCTCGTTGTGGTGCTGGGCCAGGCGATGGACGTTGCAGGCGTAGGCGTGGGCGTCGGCGGCGTGATTGAAGAGGTAGATACCGCCATCTCCGGTGCGGGCGATGAGACGGAAGGCCTCCGGGTCGGGGAGCTGGGCGAGGGCGTCGCCGATGAAGGCCTGGATCTGGCGGTTGAGCTCGGCGACGCCTGCGGGGCCGGTATTCTGCTCGATGACGCGGGCGACGCCGTTGTAGCCGACCATGTCGACGACGGCGACGGTCCCGTTGAGGGTTGCGGAGGTGATGGCTGCGGAATCTTCCGAGGTAATCAAGCTGCTCATGAAGGACGACCTGCGGGCGGAAGTCTGGTTACTTCTGAGATACGCAATGCATGGCCGGGGAGATTGGTACCAATGATGCCACAGGGCGGGGCAGGCTGGAAGAGATTTGTCCGGAAATGGGAGAGATGGGTTTATTTTCGAAGATAGGGCGGGGTAGGAGAAGGGCGGGAGGGTGTGAGAGGATTTGGAGATGAGCGATTTTATTCCGAAAGCTGGCACGGTGAAGGTAGGCGGGCTCGGCCGGAAGGCGCAGAAGCTGCAGGCGTTGCGCGAGAAGGCGGCGCAAGGGAAGAGCGGCGGGAAAGCGGTTCCGGATGCGCCGGTGGCTTCGTTTAAGGCGAAGGACTCGTTTGCGAATACGAAGAAGACGACGTTCCAGCGGAAGGCTGTTTAGGCGGCTTCCGCTGGAGTCTCTGGCTGGATGAGGGGATAAGGCAGGTCAGGACCTGGACGTTGAGCCCTTTGGGGCTAGATGTCCAGGTTTTTGACGTCAAGGGCGTTGTCTTCGATGAACTTGCGGCGGCTCTCGACGTCTTCGCCCATGAGGGTGGTGAAGATCTCCTCGGTGGCGGCAATGTCTTCCAGCTTGACCTGCATGAGGGTGCGGCGGTCGGGGTCCATGGTGGTCTCCCAGAGCTGGGGAGCGGTCATCTCGCCTAGACCCTTGTAGCGCTGGACCTGGTATTCCTTGCGACCCTGCTCGATGACGTACTCGAAGACCTCGCGGGGAGTGGACTTCTCGACGGGATCCTGGCTGGCGCGGCTGGAACGCTTGGCCGGCTTGGTCTCCGTGGCGGTGCCGGGGGCGGCGGCGATGGTGTCGTTGACACCCTCTTCCTGGGCGACTTCGTCGGCTTCGTCCATCTCCGCCTGGCTGGCGGCCTGGGTGATCTGCTCGGGGGTTGTGGGCGCGGCTTTGGCGGCGTAGGAGATGTGGAACGGGCCTTGGAGCTGGGCCTCGATCTGGGCGTACTTGGCGAGGAGCTGGCGGGTCTCGGCGGCGTTGGCCATGGCCCAGTCGATGCGGCGCTCGGCTCCCTGGGCGTCGGTGAAGCTGATCCACCAGGTGTTGTGCTCGATGTCGAGTTGAGGAGTGCCGACGGCGCGGAACTGGAAGTCGCGGGCGATGGCTTCGAGCTTGGACTGCATCTGGGTCAGCTTTGCGGGGGCTGTGGTGGTGTCGGGGGACTGGAAGTCGTCTTTCTTCGCGGGGGTGGCGCCGGGGTGGGCGAAGAGCTGAACGAAGTCGAGGAGGGCGGTGTCGTTGCGAAGGCGCTTGGAGACCTTGTCGAAGAAGCCAAGGTACTCGTTGAGGCGGCTGATGTACTCGGTGAGGGCGGGGCCTTCGAGTTTGGCGCCGCCTTCCCCATAGGTGAGGATCATGCCGTCGGAGGCGCGTTTGACCATGACTTCGACGTACTCCCGCTCGTCCTTGATGTACTGCTCGAACTTGCCCTTCTTGATGCGAAAGAGCGGGGGCTGGGCGATGTAGACGTGGCCGCGCTTGATGAGCTCGGTCATGTGACGGAAGAAGAAGGTGAGGAGGAGGGTGCGGATGTGCGAGCCGTCGACGTCGGCGTCGGTCATCAGGATCAGCTTGCCGTAGCGGAGCTTGGAGGCGTCGAAGTCGTCCTTGCCGATGCCGCAGCCGAGGGCGGTGATCATGGCGCGGATCTCTTCGTGGCCGAGCATCTTGTCGTAGCGAGCTTTTTCTACGTTGAGGATCTTGCCTTTGAGCGGGAGGATGGCCTGGAACTTGCGGTCGCGGCCCTGCTTGGCGGTGCCGCCGGCGGATTCACCCTCGACGAGGTAGAGTTCGCAGCGGTCGGGCTGGCGCTCGGAGCAGTCGGCGAGCTTCCCGGGGAGGCCGCCGCCGTCGAGTGCGCCCTTGCGGCGGGTGAGGTCGCGAGCCTTGCGGGCGGCTTCGCGGGCGCGCTGAGCGTCGATGGCCTTGTTGATGATCTTCTTGGCGATCTGGGGGTTCTGGTCGAGGAAGGCTCCGAAGCGCTCGTTGACGAAGGCCTGAACGGTGCCGGCGATGTCGGAGTTGAGCTTGCCTTTGGTCTGTCCTTCAAACTGCGGCTGGGAGAGCTTGACCGAGATGACCGCGACGATGCCTTCGCGGACGTCGTCGCCGGAGAGCTGCTCGGCTTCCTTGAAGAGGCCGAGCGCCTTGCCAGCGGCGTTGATGGTGCGGGTCAGCGAGGTGCGGAAGCCGGAGAGGTGGGTGCCGCCGTCGACGGTGTTGATGTTGTTGGCGAAGCTGAACTCGGTGATGGAGTAGGCGTCGTTCCACTGCATGGCGATCTCGATGGCGACGTTGTCGCGCTCGGCTTCCATGTAGATGGGCTTCTCGTGGAGGACGGCTTTGCCTTTGTTCAGGAGCTTGATGAACTCGGCGATGCCGCCTGCGTACTTGTAGGTCTGGGTCTTGCTGTCGCCCGTCTTCGCGTCGCTTGTGCGCTCGTCGGTGAGGGTGATCTCGATTCCCTTGTTGAGGAAGGCGAGCTGGCGGAGGCGGTTGGCGAGGGTGTCGAAGTTGTACTCGGTGACGGAGAAGATGGTCTTGTCGGGGAGGAAGTGGACCTTTGTGCCTTTGCGGGTGCTGGCGCCCATGCGGCGAAGCTCGCTGATGGGGTCGCCCTTGCTATAGTCCATCTCCCAGGCGTAGCCGTCGCGCCAGATCTCGACGTCGAAGACCTCCGAGAGGGCGTTGACGCAGCTGACGCCGACGCCGTGCAGGCCGCCGGAGACCTTGTAGTTCGAAGCGTCGAACTTGCCGCCGGCGTGGAGGATGGTCAGGACGACCTGCACGGCGGGCATGGTGACGCCATTGATGACCTTGTTGTCGACGGGGATGCCGCGGCCATCGTCGACGACCGTAATGGAGTTGTCGACGTGGATGGTGACGTCGATGCGCGAGGCGTGGCCTGCGAGCGCTTCGTCGACGGAGTTATCGACGACCTCGTAGACGAGGTGATGGAGTCCCTGCTCACCCGTCGAGCCGATGTACATGGCAGGACGCTTCCGCACCGCCGCCAGACCTTCGAGAACGGTGATGTTCTCCGCCGAGTAGCCTGCGGCCTGGGCGGCGGCGGTGTTGGCCAGGGCGTTGGGGTCAAGCGAAGCATCGTTGGGATTGACGGGCTGGTTGGGGGTCGATGCCATGTATGTTTTCGCGTCTCCGTGCAGTTGGCTGGGGGCATCCGGGGAGAGACTGCGGATAACGCGAAAACCTGCGTCAAATCAGCACTTTCGCGGATTTACCACTAGGTAAAGTGTACCACGCTAAGGCTTTTTTCCAGTTGCTCAGAAACGTAACCTAAGCGGCTTGGGTTATGATAGGAAGAGATGGGATCGATCCGGTTCGATGGTGTTCGCTTCGTGGCTTACACGATGGATCATGAGCCGAGGCATGTTCATGGCTTTTACGCGGAGGTGGAGGTCATCGTGGATCTTCGACAGGATGGGAACGTCGCCCTGGCCGAGCGAACGGACGCTACCCGGCCGAGCAACGGAAGTAAGTCGGATGTGCGGCATGTTCTGGATACTGCTGCTGAAAATCTTGAGGCTCTGATAAGTATTTGGGAGAAGCATCATGGCAAGACATAAGGTTGTGACGACCGATGCTGAGATCGAGCAGGCTCTTGAGAGAGCAAAGCGGCACGATCAGGACGTGAGGGCTATTTCGGTCGAACACGTTCCCGCACTGAATCTTCTGATGGTGGGGCTCAGCAATGGGCGCAGACTCGTTTTGCCGCTAGAGGATGTGCAGGGTCTTGGCGGTGCGACCCATGAGCAGCTGCAAGGCTATGAGTTGCTCGGCCGTGGGACGGGGATCAGCTTTCCGGAGCTTGACGTCGATCTGTATGTGCCTGCGCTGATCGATGGGGTTTATGGGAATCGAAGCTGGATGGCGGAGCTTGGTAGGAAGGGCGGAACAGCAAGAACGGCTGCGAAACGTTTGGCATCGCGGGCGAACGGTGCCAAGGGCGGGAGACCTAGAGCGGACGCGAACGTATGAGTACCCTCTAAAGCAGGCCATATTGCTGCCACAACGCTCAATCTGGCGTACTACTACGAGCGAGCCATGTCATTTGCTATGATTGCCGAAATCGTAGCCGCCAAGTGCTTGAGGCGTGTTGTTCTTTGCGAGTGATCCTATATCTGGAACGCTGGTAAACAGGATAAATTCGCCGTCCGTGAGCGGCTCTTTGGTCGTGATCAGATAGACCTTGTCCATGACCTTTTGAACATCGATTCCTACGACGCTCTTAGGATCGATCTGAGCATTCACACCGGACCAGACTCGCACACTGGCCATTTGCAGCTCACGGCGATCTTTTTCATCCTGAAATTTCGCAAGTGTAATATCTCGGCCGGTATCGATTAGCCCAACGAGGCAGATCGCCACGTGAGGATCACGAAGCTGGTAAGGGGACTTTGGATCCCTGAACTGCGCTTTCACCCTTGCCGAAGCTGCTCCATAACTGAACGCGGCTTTTGCGACACCGGTAGTCTTAAACCCGACCGAGTGGGAGGCATCGATACCCTTCCACTCATCACCTGTCTTGTAGTAAGCGCCATTTGCCGTCGGGCAAGAAGGCTGAATTGTAGCGGTCTGAGCATATGCAGAAAGACACACGAGTTGGCCTGATAGCGCGAGGAGGCAGGAGAGAATTTTCATATGCTGGTCAATCTATCATGGTCACGCGAGGTGCCGAATACTCAGATCTCATTGAGAACAGCTTCGATCTGGTCGATGCCCCAGGCGAGGTCGTCGTGGGAGATCATCAGCGGGGGGGCGAGGCGGATGACGGTGTCGTGGGTCTCCTTGCAGAGGACGCCGCGTTGTTTGAGGGCTTCGCAGATGGGGCGGGCTTTGATCTTGAGTTCCAGGCCGATCCAGAGGCCTTTGCCGCGGACTTCGAGGATGTGATCGCTCTTGAGGGTTTTAAGGCGGTCGAGCGCGTAGGCTCCCAGGGTGGCGGAGCGGCCGGAGAGGTCTTCGTCGATCAGGACCTTGAGGGCCGCGCGAGCGACGGCGCAGGCGAGCGGGTTGCCGCCAAAGGTGCTGCCGTGATCGCCGGGCTCAAAGACGCCGAGGACCTCGCGGGAGGCCAGGACGGCGGAGACGGGGTAGAAGCCGCCGCTCAGGGCTTTGCCGATGATGCAGACGTCGGGGCGGATGCCGTCGTGCTCGAAGGCGAAGAGCTTGCCGGTGCGGCCGAGGCCGGACTGGATCTCGTCGCAGAGGAGGAGGATGTCATGCTCGTCGCAGAGGTCCCGCAGCTCGCGGAGGTAGCCTTCGGGCGGGACGACGATGCCGGCTTCGCCCTGCACCGGCTCGACGAGAATGGCGACGGTGTTGGACTTGACGGCGGCGCGCATGGCGGCTGCGTCGCCGAATGGGACTTGTTTGAAGCCGGCCGGGAAGGGGCCGAAGCCGCACTTGTACTGGGATTCCGAGGAGAAGCCGATGACGGCGATGGTTCGGCCGTGGAAGTTGTTGGTTGCGACGAGGATTTCGCCGGTGCCTGCGGGAACGCTTTTGATGGTTTGGCCCCACTTGCGTGCGGCCTTGATGGCGGTTTCGACGGCTTCCACGCCGGAGTTCATGGGGAGGGCCATCTCAAAGCCGGTGATGGTGTTCAGGTCGCGGAGGAGAAGCGGAAGCTGGTCGTTGCGGAAGGCGCGGGAGGTGAGGGTGACCTTCTGCGCCTGGTCGGTGAGGGCCTGCAGGATCGCGGGATGGCAGTGGCCCTGATTGACGGCGGAGTAGGCGGCGAGGAAGTCGAGGTAGCGTTTGCCCTCGGTGTCGGTGACCCAGGCGCCCGAGGCTCGCTCGATGACGACGTCCAGAGGATGGTAGTTGTGGGCGCCGTACCGGTCTTCGAGCGCGATCAGCTCGGCGGGGCTGAGATGGTTGGTCGCTTCGGCTTCGAAGGCGGCGGTTTGCACGGGGACCTCGCTCCTGGCGTCTCGTTTGCTTGTTCTTTGAGTCTAGCCGAGGCGTGCGGCAAAGGATACTCAAGAGATACCCTGCGGCTTGTTCACCTGGCCGGTTCACGTAGTCTGGAACGGATGAAGAAGACGAAGGCAAAGCTGCGGGTTGGGGTGCTGTTTGGCGGGAAAAGCGGGGAGCATGAGGTTTCTCTGCTGTCCGCGGCTTCGATTCTGAAGGCGATCGA
Organism: uncultured Granulicella sp.; assembly: GCA_965198885.1. Lineage (GTDB taxonomy): Bacteria > Acidobacteriota > Terriglobia > Terriglobales > Acidobacteriaceae > Edaphobacter. The sequence continues at coordinate 1,849,482 of OZ240677.1, forward strand.
CCGGAAGAAGTATGAGGTTGTGCCCATCGGGATAACCAAGCAGGGGCATTGGATCGGCGGAGAGGCTGCGAATCATCTGCTGGCGGGTGAGGCTGCAGGTACGACGTTGGAGCTGCAGGCCGGCTCGAGGAATGGCCAGAACGGGATTGTGGAGCAGAGCGGGAACCTGACGGGTGGGCTGGATCTGATCTTTCCGGTGCTGCATGGGACGTTCGGCGAGGATGGCACGATTCAGGGGCTGCTGGAGATGGCGGATCTGCCGTATGTCGGGTCGGGGGTGCTGGGGTCCGCGGCGGGGATGGATAAGGACGTGATGAAGAAGCTGTTCGCCGTGGCGGGACTGCCGCAGACTCCGTATCTCGCGATTCCGAGGGCGGAGTGGAAGGATAAGCCACTGCGCTGCCGCAAAAAGGTTGAAGCGGCGCTGGCGTACCCGGTTTTTGTGAAGCCTGCGAACCTGGGATCTTCGGTGGGGATCAGCAAGGTGCATGATCGTTCAGAGCTAAAGGGGGCGATGGATCTTGCGGCGAGCTTCGATCGGAAGATCGTGGTGGAGCAGGGGGTGGTGGGCGCGGGGGTGAAGCCGCGGGAGTTGGAGGTTGCGGTGCTGGGGAACGACCGGCCGGAGGCTTCGGTGGTGGGGGAGATCGTTCCGGCGAAGGAGTTTTACGACTATGAGGCGAAGTATCAGCTGAGCGGGCCGGATGAGAGTGTTTGCCTGATTCCGGCCAAGCTGAGCGCGGTGGAACGGAAGCAGATCCGGGCGATGGCGCTGAGTGCGTTCCGGGCCTGCGACTGCGCGGGGCTGGCTCGGGTGGATTTTCTGATGGATCCGGTGCCGAGGAAGGGCGAGCGCACGATTTATCTCAATGAGATCAACACGATGCCGGGTTTTACGTCGATCTCGATGTATCCGAAGCTGTGGCAGGCGTCGGGGCTGAGCTACAGGGGGTTGATCGACCGGTTGATCGAGCTTGCGTGTGAGCGCCATGCCGAGAAGCAGGCGACGGCCTACAGTAGGAGCGTCGCATAGCACACACGGCGGCGGCTGACGGAGAGCAGGACGCGGGAGTGCCAAATCTATCCTCACCCGACGACCGTACCTAATTGGGACGCATCTCAGAACTGGCGTGCAGATTGAGGTAACGCTTTCGGGTTCTACAAATGACACTTAAGTTTGCAGGTTGGTCTGCAGGGGACGCGGCGTACGCGGGATAATCTCCTTCAGGCGAGCAGGAATGAGTCAGCTGTCCTTGGGGAAAGAGCGTTGAACCTAGAGGTATTGCCGGAGATCTTTGCGCTTGCGCTTCTGCTTGGAGCCTACCGCCCGCTCCTGCGCCGGGCGGGCGGGCCGGTGAGTCTCTGGTTCTACGGGTGGTGCTGCCTGATGGCGCACTTCGTGGTGCGATTTTTCTGCGAGAAAAGCTGGACCGGCAAGGCGCTGCCGCACTTGTTGTCGCTGCTCGCGCTTGAGGCTTGTGGCCTGATCTTCCTCCTGGCTGTGTCGCATGGGCGTACCCATGCTGTGCAAAGGTCCTTTGTTGCGGGCCTCACGTTGCCCATGGCTGCGCAGGCCGTTCTTTACAGCTTGACTGCGATCCGGCACGTCGCGCCTGTGGTGTCTGCCGGCCGTGCGGCCGGTCTGCTGTTTCTGTTGCCTCTGATGATATGCGCCATCAGGCAGTCTTCGCGCAACCGGTTCCAGCTGGTCGTGGGAGGGAGCTTCGCGCTGTTCGGAGTGGGAAGTCTTACGTTCGCGGCTACTCATCCGCGTGAGGTGACGCTGGGGGCGCTTGCTCTGCTCTTCTTCAGCGATGCATATCTGTGCCTGGCTGCGAACCGCCACGCGGCCCGGGGTGCGCTTGTGACCGGGATGGGTCTTGGGGTGTGGGGAGTTACGTTTCCGCTTGCCTCGGTGCTCGAGCATCTGTATCCGGGGTTTCGGATCGACTTTCGCCTGCTGGAACTTCCTCAGTATCTGGTGATGGCGGGAAGTATCGTCACCTTGCTCGAAGAGCATCTGCTTCGCACGGAGCGCATGGCGACTCACGATCCTTTGACCGATCTGCCAAACCGGAGGCGGTTCGAGGAGCGGTTTGCCGAGGCTCTTGAAGAGGCGCATGAGCAGAAGACGACAGTCGCGTGCCTGGTGATCGACGTGGACGACTTCAAGCACATCAACGACACGATGGGCCATACCGCGGGGGATCAGCTGCTGACGGCGCTTGCGGTGCGGCTCTCGTGGCATATCAGTTCGCGGGATATCCTGGCGCGGACCGGAGGCGACGAGTTTACGGCGATGCTCGCGGGAGTTACCGATGAGCATCATCTTCGCTTCATCGCCAGCGCCATGATGTCCGCGGCGAGTGTGCCGGTGGTGGTCGAAGGCAAGCCGATCGATGTGTGTATCAGCGTGGGGATTGCACTCTCGCCGGACGATGCGGATGATATGGACGGGCTGCTGAAGGCCGCGGATGAGGCGATGTATCGGGCGAAGCGCCGAGGCGGGAACAAGCTTGTGTTTGCCGGGGAGTCGTTCGCGCGGGAGCTGCCCGAGGAAGCGAAGGTTACCTCGGACCGCGGCACGCGTTCTTCAACTCGCTCTGCGTCTGGGCAGATCTTGCGAATGGGTTCGCCAAGCACTCGTGTGCACTAAGGTTTGACGGAGTGGGCGAGCAGGGAGTCGGCGACATGGGCTGCAGCGGCTGCCGCGACGACATCGTGGACGCGCAGGATGTGAGCTCCGGCGAGAATCGCTGCGGTGTTGGAGGCGGTTGACGCGGCGAGGCGCGACTCGGGAGCGGCGTCAAGGCCGCGCGGGGTGAGAAAGCGTTTGCGTGAAGTTCCTAGGAGCAGGGGGTAACCAAGCGTGGCCAACTGCTCCAGATCGGCATGCAGCTCCATGTTCTCCGCTCCTTGCTTGCCGAAGCCGAAGCCTGGGTCCAGAACGATGGTGTCCTGGGGTAGAGCCGCTGCCTGCGCTCTTGCGAGAGTGGCGCGCAGCCCGTCGAGCACCAGAGGAGTCACTTCACCGGCTGCGAGTGGAGGCAGATGTGCCCACTCCCGCGGACGTCCACGGGTATGCATCAAGACGACACCCACGGCGGATCCGCCGAGCATCGCAGCCATGGCTGAATCCCAAAGCAGGCCTGAGACGTCGTTGATGATCTCCGCTCCCAAGGCTATCGCTGCCCGTGCGGTCTCCGCGTGGTAGGTATCGACGGAGACGATTGCCGAGGGCCGGGCGCTGAGAACGGCAGCGAGTACGGGCAGGACTCTCTCCTGCTCCACCTGCGCGGTCATCGGCTGGGCATCGGGCCGGGTCGATTCGCCGCCGATATCGAGAATGTCAGCTCCCTCGTCGAGCATGGCGAGTGCCCGGACGACGGCCTTGGATGGCTGCAGAAACTGATCTCCGTCAGAGAAGCTGTCCGGGGTCACGTTCAAGATGCCCATCAAGAGGGTGCGCTGCCCCAACTCGAAAGAACGAGTTCTAAGCTTCCACGTAAAATGTTTTCGAGCGGTGAAAGCCATAGGTCCATTGTACGAAGGACCTCTGCGGGACAGCGCGATATCCTTGACTGGATGCCCGAGCTTCCCGAGGTCGAGACTGTTGCGAACGGCGTTCACGATCGCGTTCACGGGCAGCGGATCGAATCTGTCTGGACCAGCGGTAAACCCCAGACCTTCAAGAGCACAGAGGTGGAGATTGCCGAAGTCCTCACGGGCGCACGCATCGAAGGGGTGCAGCGTGTGGGCAAGACGATCGTCATGTCCGTGTCACGCGCCATCGCCGGAGGCGCCGAACCGCTGCCTGCGGAGTTTCTGATTCACCTGGGGATGACGGGGCGGCTGCTTGTCTCCGAACCCGGCATACCGCTTCCGCCGCATACCCACGCTGTGCTCGCGCTGGGCGGCGGCAGCGAGCTTCGCTTCGTCGATGCGCGCCGTTTCGGGCGCCTTTCCGTGATCCAGGCGGAGCGGTATACCGGCCCTGGGGCCGAACCGCTTGCCATCTCCGAGGCGGATTTCATCCGCCTGTTCAAAGGCCGCAAGACGCCTATCAAAGCCGCACTGCTGAACCAGTCGCTGCTGCATGGTGTGGGGAACATTTATGCGGACGAGAGCCTGTTTCGTGCGGGCATCCGTCCACGCCGGCAGGCTGGGCGGCTTACTCGCGCGGAGCTTGGGCGTCTTCGGGTTGCGCTGAAGGAGGTTCTGCTCCATGCGATCGAACTCGGGGGGTCTTCGGTGTCGGATTACGTGGACGCGGATGGTGTGCGGGGGTTCTTTCAACTTGAGCATCGGGTGTATATGCGCACGGCCAAGCCGTGTCTTGTGTGCGGTACTCCGATCAAGAAAATTACGATCGGCGGCCGCAGCACACACTTCTGCGCGACCTGCCAGAGGTGAGGCATACTGCGCGCTCGCTCACGCGCATGACTCTCGAGGCCGTAAGGCTCCGCAACGAAAGACGTTGACGCATGGAGGTACAACAAGGAGAATCAAGCTTCCAAGATCAGCTCTTCCAAGAGATCACCGTCGCGTCCGGGAACTGACGGAGCGGGGGTGGGTTGTCAAATCATTGAACTGACGCCAAGGATGCCGAATGGACCTGGTTTTACCTGATATGGACGAAGTTTCGGCATCGGAGACGATATCGAGCGCTTACGGTCTCCGGAAGCAGGTTCTTTCGCCCATGGAGACGCTGGCTCAGTCGATCTCCGCGATCGCTCCCAGCACCTCGGCTGCGCTGACGGTTCCGTTGGTCTTTGCGCTTGCAGGTGCGGGCACCTGCGTGGCGTATCTGGTTGCCATGACGGGCATGATGCTTGTGGCGCTTTGTATCGTCACCTTCGCAAAAGACTCCGCTTCGCCGGGTTCGCTGTATGTCTATGCACGGGATACGCTGCCTCCGAATTGGGCTGCGGTGACGGGCTGGTCTTTGGTCTTCGCCTACATCATGACCGCGGCCTCGGTGATTGGAGGCTTTACCAGCTTCGCATACGTGCTGCTCGGGCGCTTCGGCGGGCATTTCGCGCCAGGACTGGTGGCCGCCGTGGCCGCGATCTGTGCCACGGCGGTTGCGTATAAGGACATTCAGATCTCGGCACGGATGATGCTCTACATCGAAGGCATTTCGGTGTTTCTGATCGTGCTGGTGGTTGGGCTCACGCTTTGGAAGCATGGTCTCCACTTCGATTCGGGGCAGTTCCGTCTGCGCGGCATGACACTCTCGGGGGTACGCCTGGGCATCATCCTGGCGGTCTTCAGCTTTGTCGGATTTGAGAGCGCAACCTCGCTTGGCGCGGAGGCCCGCAACCCGCTTCAAAGTATTCCGCGGGCGGTGATCTGGAGTACGCTGCTGTCGGGGTTGTTCTTTGTGGCATGCGCTTATGGCGAGGTTCTCGGCTTCGCTGGCGCCTCGACCAGCCTTTCTGACAGCACTGCACCCATGCGTGAACTGGCCGCGAGGGCCGGTGTCGGCTATCTTGGTCCCATCATCGATGTTGGGGTGTGCGTGAGCATGTTTGCCGCGACTCTTGCGTTTGTGATTGCGATCGCGCGCCTGCTGATGCTGATGGCGCATGACGGATTGGTGAGCCGCGTGCTTGGGAAGACCGATGAGCGTCATCACACGCCGGCGCTTGCCGGACTGCTCGGTGGCGTGCTGGCCTATATCCCGGCGGGATGGCTGGTGCAGCGCGGCGCAAGCGGCGCCGAGGTCTATGGCTGGATGGGCAGCCTCGCGGTTTTCGGATACTTATTGGCTTACGCGCTGGTGGCGCTGGCAAGCGTTCTGCACCAAAGGCAAAGGAACCGGGTCCGTCCCCGCACGATCGTGCTTGCCGCGGCCGCGACCCTGGCGATGATTGGCGTGGCGATTGGGACCCTGGTGCCGGTTCCACCCTCGCCGTACCGCTACTTTCCCCTACTCTTCGGTGCGTTTCTGGTGGCTGCGCTGCTTTGGCATCTCCGGCCGAATCGCTCCGATGCATGAACCTGGCTAGCCTTCGCCGATGTCTTCGTTCCAGATCTCTGGGGCACTGCGGATGTAATCGGCCATCATGGCGATGCACTCGGGCGACTCCAGATCGATGACTTGGATGCCTGCCTCGCGCAACCATGCGATTCCCCCGGCGAAGTTGATCGACTCCCCGACCACCAAGGTTCCGAAGCCGAACTGCCGGATCAAGCCGCTGCAGTACCAGCAGGGAGCAAGCGTGGTCACCATGGTGAGATCGCGATAGGACCGTTGCCGTCCCGCCCGGCGGAAGGCGTCGGTTTCGCCATGGACCGAGGGATCGTTGAGCTGGACGCGGCGATTTCTACCCGAGCTGACCAGCTCTCCCTGGGAAGTGAAGATGGCAGCGCCCACGGGGACGCCACCCTCGGATGAACCGAGCCGCGCTTCCGCCAGGGCGGTCTCGAGCATCGATCGATATAACTGAATATCCAGCTTAGAAGCTTGAGGATTCATCCGCGAGAGGATAGCACTGCGTCGGCGAACAAGCCCGCTTCCCGAGGCGGAAGAGCAGTTCCTGTCGTTAGAAGGCGTGCTGTATCTGCTGGGCGAAGGTGTGCAGGAGCCACAGCCCTGGAGCGAGTGCAGCAGCGATGCTCATCCGGATGAACGAGGTGCGGCTTTCTCTCGACTGCTCGTCCGATCCTGTTCGCTTTGGCTGTTTTTCCGAGCCACTGCCTCGAGTCAAGGCAGGATTATGGGAGACGAGACGCAGATTCGCGGCAGCCAGAGTGCTTACTCTCACCACATTGGAGTTCGATGAGGCTAAGTGCAGGCGTTTGGCGTGAGTGCATGTGGAAACGCGGGGTGAGATGGCATTCTCGCTGAGCACGGCGAACTCCCTTCTGGTGAGTGCTTGGATGAATCTATCTCCGAGTAGAGCATGGAGATATAGCACGAAGGTTACAAGTGTTGGTAAGGTTCGGAGATGCGCTCCGAACTGATCCTGGGCATTGAGAGCAGCTGCGATGAGACCGCGGCTGCGGTGGTGCGAGGCGGCTCAGAGGTGCTTTCAAATGTTGTGGCGTCCCAGGTTTCGCTTCACCAGGGGTTCGGCGGAGTCGTTCCGGAGCTTGCCTCGCGCGAGCATCTGCGGAACATCGTTCCGGTGGTGCGTGCCGCCATGCGGGAGGCGAATGTCAGGTTTGAAGATCTGGATGTCATCGCGGTGACAGCAGGGCCTGGGCTGGCGGGAGCGCTTCTAGTTGGGATCTTGTATGCGAAGGGATTGTCGTTCGGGCTTGGAAAGCCGCTGATCGGGGTCAATCACCTGGAAGGACATATTCATGCCGCGCTTATGGCCGCTCGGGGTACGGGTGACGGAGTAACGGAGTTCCCGCTGCTCGCACTGGTGGTGTCGGGTGGCCACACTCACCTCTACCTTGCTGAGCTCGTGAAGGAGAGCTGGAGTTATCGGAATGTGGGGCGAACCGTGGACGATGCAGCGGGAGAGGCGTACGACAAGGTTGCGAAGCTGCTTGGGCTCGGTTATCCGGGTGGCCCGTGGATGGATCGGCTGACACCGTACGGAGATCCGGCGGCGGTGCCGTTTCACTTTGGGCCGATCCGATCCAAACAGGAGGGAACGCGGTTTGATTTTTCGTTTAGCGGCATCAAGACGGCCGTGCTGCGCTATGTGGAACTCCATGGGATGAGGGCTCAGGCTGAGGCGCGAAGGGCTGCGATCGCCGCGGCTGTTGAGGCCGGCGTAGAGGAGGTAAGGAGCCTCTGCGATCAGCGGACGCTGGACCTGATTGCATCGTTTCAGGCGGCGGTGGTGGGTGTGCTGGCGCGGCAGACCTTTGCTGCCGCACAGTTCTTTCGCGCGCGCGGAGTCCTTGTGTCAGGGGGAGTCGCGGCCAATCGCGAACTGCGGCGAAAGTTCAGTGCGGAGGCTGCAGCGCGGAATTTCTCTATAGCTTTTCCGGCTGTGGCTTTGTCCACCGATAATGCGGCGATGATCGCCGCGGCAGCGTGGCCGAAGCTGTTGGCGGGTGACCTGGCGGCTGAGGCGATGACGGCTGAGCCGCAGCTTCGGCTTGGAGCCTGACCGATCGGCTAAAATGAAGCTTGGCAAGAATCTGAAGGATAAACTGCACCCGCGCGGCGTGGGCGGCTGCGGACGAGCTTGGCGGGCAGGTTTGACGAACGCAGTTTTGCACCTTTTCAATACCCTTGGCGGCCGGACTGAGACGCTCGCTCCCGCGGATGGCAAGACGCTGCGCATGTACGCATGCGGTCCTACGGTCTACGACTATGGGCACATCGGGAACTTCCGCACCTTCATCCATGTTGACGTGCTGCGGAGATACCTGAGGCAGACGGGTGTCGCGGTCCAGCACGTCATGAACGTAACGGACGTGGATGACAAAATTATCCGTAACGCGGCTGCAGCAGATCTGCCGATCTCTGAGTATGTAAAGAAGTTTGAGACGGCGTTCTTTGAGGATATGGACGCACTGGGTGTGGAACGTCCGGAGGTGCTGCCGCGGGCCACGGAGAACATCGAGGAGATGGTCTCGCTCATCGAGCAGCTTGCCGCGAAGGATATCGCGTACCAGGTTGAGGATGGCAGTTGGTACTTCCGGATTGCCCGCGTTCCGGAGTACGGCAAGCTGTCGAAGAAGGACTTCGAGGGGATCGAGGACGGGGCACGTGTCGATGTAGACGAGTATGAGAAGGATGCGGCGCGCGACTTTGCCTTGTGGAAGGCGGTGAAGCCGGGGGAGCACTCGTGGGAGACCCGGATCGGGCGGGGGCGGCCAGGGTGGCACATCGAGTGCTCTGCCATGGCGACCAAGTTTCTGGGGGAGAGCTTTGACCTGCATGCGGGCGGCGAAGACTTGATGTTCCCGCATCATGAGAACGAGATTGCACAGTCGGAGAGTGCGTGTGGATGCGCCTTTGCGCGGCACTGGATGCATGTGCGGTTTTTGCTGGTTGAAGGCAAGAAGATGTCGAAGTCGGAGGGGAATTTTTATACGCTGCGCGACCTGCTGCTGAAAGGCCATCGAGCTTCGACGATTCGATTTCTGCTGATGAGCGTGCCATATCGGCATCAGCTGAACTTTACGTTCGATGGACTGATCGAGTCGACGAATGCGGTGGACCGGCTGCGGACGTTCGCGGGGCGGATACGCAATGCGAGTTGGCCGGAGGGTCTCGATACAGAACTTGCGAGCCATACGGCGAAGGCTCTCGCCGGCTACGATGCGGCGCTTTCGAACGATCTGAATACGGCGGAGGCACGGGCGGCAATCTTCGACCTGGTGCGGGCGGGGAACTCGGCCGCAGATGCGGGGATGTTGAAGGCAAGCAATGCGGCCGAGATTTTGCAGGTGCTGGAGCGGTTCGACGGTGTGTTTGCGGTGCTCGAGGACCGGGACGCGGAGATTACGCGAGCGGCGCTGGAGTGGGCGGAACGCGAAGGACGGATGGGAGATGCGGCGCCTGAGTTGGTGGCTGCACTTTCGTTGACAGATGAGGCGATCGATGCGCTGGTGGCGGAGCGAACGCAGGCGAAGAAGACGCGGAACTTCGGTCGCGCGGACGCGGTGCGGAACGAGCTGCTGGCGAAGGGCATACTGCTGGAAGATACGAAGGATGGAGTGCGGTGGAAGCGCAAGTAGATGTCGCCGCGCAGGCTCCTTACATTCTCACGCTCAAGATGGATGGTGCCTCTCAGGCTCATTTCGATCGCCTGCGGGTTGAGCACTATCCCGCGGAGTTGAACCGGATCGCGGCTCACCTGACGCTCTTCCATCAGCTTCCACAGAGTGCCGTGGTGAACTCTTCTGTGGCTTCGGCCGCGGCGGCTATGCAAGCGTTTGCAATGAAGGTGATGGGTGTACGGTCGCTAGGACGCGGGGTCGCCTTCGGGCTGGATTCTGCGGAGCTGATGACGTTGCACCGGCGGTTGTCGGGAGAGTTTACGGAGTATCTCAGTGCACAAGATCGGCAGAAGTTCTGGCCACATGTAGTGGTGCAGAACAAGACGAGCGGCGACCGGGCCAGGGAGTTGAAGCGGCGGCTGGAGGCGGAGTTCAGGCCGTTTGCGGTTCAGGCTGTGGGCTTGCAGCTGTGGCGATATTTAGGTGGGCCGTGGGAGTTTGCCGAGGAGTTTCCGTTCGGGCAGAGTTCTTCCTGAACAGGGAGAGCCGCCTCTGGAAGCGAGGCGGCTCCTCTCGTAAACGGATACGGCGGCGGAGCTATTGGGAGGTTGCGGTGAGTGGGAGTTCGAGCGAGGAGCCGCCGGCCATGATGGTTCTGGGGCCTGCGGGTTTCGCCCACTTCTTGTCGGCTATGGACCAGTACTCGAAGGCGCGGGGTGCGATCTCGAGTTTGATCTCGCGTTCCTCGCCGGCTTTGAGCGTGAGGCGGTCGAAGGCGACGAGCGTCTTAGGTGCGAACTGAGCTCCTTCGGGCTTCGTTGCGGGCGCCTGCAGATAGATCTGCGGGACGTCATCGCCGGTCATGCTGCCGGTGTTCTTCACCTTGAGCGAGACCTTGGCACCGCCGTCTGCGCTGAGGCTGAACTTGAGGTCAGAGTAGGCGAAGGTGCTGTAGGAGAGACCGTAGCCGAAGGGGAAGAGCGGAGCGATCTTCTGGTCGTCGAACCAGCGGTAGCCGACGAGAACGCCTTCGGAGAAGGTGGTCTTGCCGTCTACGCCTTTGACCGAACGCTCCGGGTGGGCGAGTGAGGTGGCGGCGTAGTCGTCCAACGATTTGGCCCAGGTCATGGGAAGACGGCCGGCGGGATTGTTTTGGCCGAGGAGGGTCTTGGCGGTTGCGAGTCCGCCTTCATCGCCGGGCCACCACATCTCAAGGACGCCTTTGACCAGCGCGAGCCAAGGCATGGCGATCGGCTGGCTGGTGTTGAGAACGACGACGGTGTTGGGGTTGACGGCGGCGATCTCCGCGATGAGCTTGTCCTGCTCACCGGGGAGAGCGAAGTCCGGCTTGCCGCGGGTCCAGGCGAAGACGACGGCTGTCTTAGCGGCTTTGGCGGCGGCTATGGCTGCGTCATGGTCGGCCATGCGGCTCTCCGGCGTGGTCCAGCTCAGGCGAATCTGGACGGGGGCGCTGGAAGTGTCGATGGAAGTGGAAACTTCAATGGTATGAGCGCCCTTCGTGAGTTCGATGGCGCGGCGGACGTTGTCGAGACCGTCGGTCGTAGGGATGCCGTTATCCTGGCTGGCGTGCTGGACGTCGCCGTGGACGGTGCCTTTGACCGCACCGGTGCGGCCAAGCTCTTTGCCGTCGAGAGTGAGCATCCCGCGGGAGCCGAGGACCTGAAGGTAGAGCCAGTAGGAGCCATCGGATGGGACGGTGAGTTGGCCCTTCCAGGTGACGACGCTGTTCGGCGGGAGCGCCTTGCCGTTCTTCTTGGTGAAGTCGATGACCTCGTCCGATGTCGACCGGCCTGACGCATCCGTGCGCGCAAGGCCCGGTTTACCGTCGTGCGAGAGCATGGCGGCGGGGATGGGGGTGCCGGTCATGTCATCTGCTACCGCAAAGGTCACGTTTGCGCCGGGTGCGAGTCTCTTGAGGGCTTCTAGCGGTCCAACCTGCCGTTCGGGTACACCGGGTGAGCGCTCGCCGAAGGTGCCGATCGAGGCGACCTGGAGGGCAGTCGGGCCGATGAGGGCGAGGCCGTCGGCTTTCAGTGGGAGGATGTTGCCTTCGTTCTTGAGCAGGACGGCTGCGTCTTCGGCGGTCTTCTCGATGATCTTGCCGTTCCCTTCGAAGTCCTGAGGGGTGACGTTGTGTTTCTGTTTGCCGTCGAGGTAGCCGAAGCGGTCGATCTCGTAAAGGACGCGACGGGCGGCCTCGGTGACGGTGGCCTCAGAGACTTCGCCGCTCTTCAGGACGTCGCGCATGGTGCGTGGATCGGCGTCCATGGGGAAGCCGCTGCCGAGACCTCTTTCCGCCTTGGGTTCTTCGGGGATGGTTCCGCCGAGCATGCCGGCGAGGGCTGCGAGGTTGGGCTTGGTGGGCGGCGCTGTGCTCTTGGGGGAGGTTGAGTAGTAGAAGTGCATCATGGCGGCGAAGGGGCTGTCCGGCGGGATCTCGCCGGGCATCTCCATGGTCAGGCCGTGGTTGATGAAGTCGACGTTGTGGACACCGCCCCAGTCCGAGGTGACGAAGCCCTTGAAGCCGATCTGGTCGCGCAGGATCGTTTTGAGGGTGTCCGAGTTGCCGCAAGCGAAGGAGCCGTTGATGCGGTTGTAGGAGCACATGATGGAGGCGACGCCGGCTTTGACGGCTGCATCGAACGGGGCCACGTAGATCTCGTGCAGGGCCTGATCGTCTACGAAGATATTGAAGGAGTCGGAGTCGTAGCCGACGTAGTGCTTGGCCTGGGACATGACGCCCTGGCCTTGTTCGCCGCGGATCTCGCCTGCACCCATAACGCCGCTCAGGTAGGGGTCTTCGCCAAGCGTGTTGTAGGCGCGGGCAAAGGTGATGTCGCGGTCGATATTGATGAAGGGCTGGAGGACGACGTCGATGCCGAGGGAGCGGGCTTCGCGGCCGATGGCGACGCCGTTGGCCTCCGCGTCCTTGACGCTCCACGTGGCTGCGACACCCATGGTGGCGGTCTGGGCCTGGCCTGCAACGCGGGTCAACACGCCCGGAGGTCCGTCAGCGAAACGCAGCGAAGGGATACCGAGACGAGGCACGCCGCGAAGGTATCCGGCCTGTCCCTGGTTGGTCTCCGCGGGCTCTGCGGCGCCGCGGATGAGATTCAACTTCTCTTCGATGGTCATCTGCTTCAACAGCATTTCCACACGCGCTTCATTCGCCTTTTCCGCAGGGACTGCCTGCGCCTGAAGCCGGGTGAACGGGGTAGTCAAGAGAAAGCAAGCGGATAAGAGTGGGAGAGCCTTTCGTGCGATCGTCATGTGCAAATTGTTCCTTCTGGTTTGGGTTATAAGCCTTGGAGCTATGCCTCTCAGCACGTGCGGAAGCTGGTTGAGAGCATCTGGTTTACGCAGGAAGCTTACTCCGAATGCTCAAGAGCTGGCTCGTTCCCGCGCGGCAGGGCTAAATCCGCTGGGTGGCCCAGCGTCCGCGGCGGAACAGTACCAGGCTGATGAGCACGATCAGCGACTGGGCGACGACGACAGAGACGAAGACGCCGTTGACACCGAGTGAGGTGTGCATGGCGAGCCACCATGCCAGCGGGATCTCGACGACCCAGAAGCCGAACAGATTCACGTAGGTAGGGGTGAGGGTATCGCCCGCCCCGTTGAAGGCCGAGAGCAGCACCATGCCGTAGGCGAAGGCGACATTGCCGCAACTGAAGATGCGGAGCGAACTGATGCCTATTCTGACGACTTCGGGGTCCTGGGTGAAGAGCTGGATGATCGAGGGAGCGAAGGCAATGAAGACGAGGCCGACCGAGCCGAGAAAGATCATGTTCCAGAGACCGGTGCGGAGGACGGCGGAGCGCGCTCGATCCGGATGGCCTGCGCCTAGGTTCTGGCCGACGAGGGTGGCGGCAGCGTTGCTGAGACCCCACGCGGGCAGAATGGCGAAGATGACGATGCGGATGGAGATGGTGTAGCCCGCAAGTGCGGAGGCGCCGAAGAGGCTGACGATGCGGACGAGGCCGAGCCAACTCGCCTGGCCAATGAGGAACTGCACGATGCCCAACGCCGACGTGTGGATCAGACGCCAGAGTACGTCCGCCTGGAGGCGAAGATGGCGCGCTAGAATCTTAAGCCGGTCCGTGCCCTGGCCGAGACGGTAGAACTGATAAAGGACGGCGATGCCGCGGCCGCTGAAGGTGGCCAGGGCGGCGCCGGTCACGCCAAGCTTCGGGAAGGGCCCGAGGCCGAAGATGAGGCAGGGGTCGAGGATGAGGTTGAGGATGTTTGACACCCAGAGCAGGCGCATCGCGATGGCTGCATCGCCGGTACCGCGGAAGATGGCATTGTTGAGAAACAGCATGAGGACGACGCCGGAGCCGCCGAGCGCGATGCGCATGTAATTGGTGCCGGTGGCGACGATGGCCGGGGACGCGCCCATGATGCCGAGGAGCCTGGGGGCTAAGACGGCGAAGACGATCCCGAACAACGCGGAGAGCATGAGGCCGAGGAAGATGGCTTGGACGGCGGAGACGGCCGCGCCCTCCGGATCTTTTTCCCCGATGCGGCGGGCGACGATCGCAGTCGTGGCGATGCCGAGACCGAGTCCAACGGCGAAAACCAGGGTCAGGACGGATTCGGTGAGGCCCACGGTGGCGATCGCGTTCGCGCCGAGGCGGCTGACCCAGAAGACGTCGACGACGGCGAAGAGGGATTCGAGGACCATCTCCAAGACCATGGGGATGGCGAGCAGGAGGATGGAGAGATTCAGGCTGCCGGTGGTGTAGTCCTGGTGGCTGCCGCGGAGGGCTTCCTTGATCGCGGGCCAGATACGGGGGCGGTCAAGCGCCTGGCTTGAGCTTTCGGTTGTGGTCAGGTTTTCCAAGTCTGCCCATCATAGCTGGGCGGAGTTCGAGGCGGGTGAACCATAATCGCGAAGAATCATCGCCAGGGCATCTTCGCGGGTGGCGATCGTCCCTTCCAGTTGCGCATCTTCAGCAGCTTCGAGCATGGCCTTGAACTGCGGGCCGGGACGATAGCCGGCGGCGATCAGGTCGCGGCCCGTGAGGAGGAGGATGGGGCGGATGTGTTCGGGTTCGTGGCTCTCATACTGCTCTTTGGCGAAGTCGTAGAGGTTGAGCTTGCCGTGGCTGCTAAGGCAGTCGGCGCGATGAAGAGCGAGATGCTCTTCAAAGTGGGGCAGGCGGAGAAAACGCTTGAGGGTGCTTTGCTTCATCTGGAGAATGTCGCCGAACCGCATGTGGTTGCGGATCAGGGACACGATCTGCGCGGTGTCATCGTTGGAGAAGCGAAGGCGACTGAGGATCGCCTCGGCAATGGCTACGCCCACCTCTACATGTCCGTTGAAGCGGATGCGGTCGTTTGGAATCTCAGGATTTGGGGGCTGGTAGGTGGCGGGCTTGCCGATGTCGTGCAGGAGCATGCCCCAGGCGAGAGTGGGAGAGCAGCCGGCGGGGAGTTTCTCCAGCAGCAACAAGGTGTGGACCCAGACATCGCCCTCCGGGTGATACTGCGGGGGCTGGGCTACTCCGCGCATGCGCTCTGCCTCGGGGAGGACGTGAGCCAGAAGACCGGTTTCATGGAGGAGTTCGAAGGCTCTGCGGGCGTGGCCTTCGGTAAGCATGCGGGTCAGCTCATCGCGAATGCGTTCGTTCGAGACCTGCACGATCTCCGAGGCATGCTTCCGGATCGCCGAGGCAGTGGCGGGATCGATCGTAAACTCCAACCGGGCGGCAAAGCGGACTGCGCGGAGCATGCGAAGTTTGTCTTCGTCGAAGCGGAGGTCAGGATTGCCGATGGTGCGAATCAGGTGCTCTGCTAAGTCGCGGCGACCGCCGACGAAGTCGAGAATCTCTTCGGTCAAGGGGTCTTGCAGCATGCCGTTGATGGTGAAGTCGCGGCGGAGGACATCTTCCTGCGGATCGGTTGAGAAGTGGACGGCATCGGGCCGGCGGCCATCCAGGTAGATGCCGTCCTGGCGGAAGGTTGCGACCTCGGTCGCCACCAGAGTACCTTCGATTTCTGTCGAGACCAGGATGACTCCGAAGTGAGCGCCGACCTGAATCGTCCGCTCGAACAGCGCACTAATCCGCTCCGCACTTGCACTGGTGGCAACGTCGAAGTCCTTCGGGGTAAGCCCAAGGAGGAGATCGCGAACGCAGCCACCGGCGAAGAAGGCTTCATGTCCGGCACGACGCAGGGTCTTGACGATTCGTTCTGCAGCGCGATGGGCAGGAGTATCCAAGGTAGGGATCAGGGCTGGTCGTAGTACCCATGTTCGGTGCGCACGGTGAGTCCCGGACGATCCACGCGAACTTCAATCTGGTGGTATTCATCCGGATGCTCTGCCTTCGGCGCATCAAAGGTCAACTCGTAGAAGGCAGACCCGTCCGATACAGTCCGCTTCAGCATATCCGCCACATCGTTGTTCCCGACGAAGACACGTCCACCGCTCTGTTCCGCCAGGGCCTGAAGCGAGAGGTGCCCGAGGTCTGCCTGACTCGGTTTAGCCACGCCCTTGGTGAACTGCTGATAGTAGAACTCGGTGGAGACGTTCTGGCCCGCGCCAATGGGATTGACGCAGTAGAGTGTCATGCGAGCCTCACGCAGCCTGGTCGAAAGTCCGACGATCTCGTGGAAGATGTTGTCCATCTCTTTTCCGCTCAGTTCAACCGCGGGTCCCGTGAGCAATGGCCAGCCAGGGGAGATCCAGATAACCATTTTGCGCCCTGGCTGCTCTCGCTCTGCAGCGATCAACTGGTCCAGGCTCTTCAGGGAGAGTTGAGTGCGATCCTCCGCTCCGTAGAAGCCGGTGGAACGGCGCAGCGTGCGAAGGCCTATCGTCTGCTGTTCCAGCGACGCGTTGAGCGAGTTGCCATCCCGGGTATAGTTCGGTTGAATCTGGAACTCCTGATCGGTGAAGATGGCTAACGCAGTCGGATGCGCGAGCTTGCCATCGTTTGCCTTGAGAAACTTCCCGATCTGCTGCCGCTCATTGGCGACGATGGTGAAGTCGACATTGACCGCATCGACGATGAGGAGAACACGGACGTCCTCTGCCGATTCAGCTACCGCCTTGAAAGAGGTGATGGGACGGACAGTCTTGTTGTCCATGACTGTGAAGTCCTGCTGCTGAAGACCAGCGATCGGCTGCTCTGATTTCGCCGTCACCACGACATCTATAGAGATCTTTCCAGTCGGTCCAGTCTCGCTCGTTTCGGGAGCGTGCGGGATCGACACAGGACGCTGCGCCTGCATGAGGGTGGCATTGAGCAGCAAGAATGGGAGAAATGAAGCGAGTCGCCTTCGGTCAATCATGCATTACGTCCTGTCATGGATTACGTCCTGTGTGCTATGTGGAAGAGTTGCTGTTGAGGTTGAAGCTGGGCTCAAACGTTTCACGCCGTGGAAGATCCAGCCGCACCACCGTCAGAGGATCGATAGGCAGGTGGCCGGCCTTCGCCTCCAGCAGCCGCAGTTTGCGAATGGAAAGCGCTCCGATTGCCAGCGCACCGAGCGCTGTCGCTCCAAGTGCAAAGGCGCCCAAGGCCAGGAACCCTACAGCATCTGTAAATACCTTCGTCGCCCGCTTCTTGTCGTGTGACGGGTTCATGGGCTGCTGCGCCTCAGTCCATCGTTGGATGCAGCCGGAGAGCGCGCCGCATCCTTTAGCCGCTTGCGCATCTGATTCTTCATGGACCAGAGAGGCATTGGGATGGACCAGCAGAGGCATTGGGACGTCATTGTCGTTGGGGCGGGCATCACAGGACTTGCAGCGGGGCGCTTGCTCGCGGAAGCAGGCCTCACCGTAGCAATCCTGGAGGCACGGGATCGTATCGGCGGAAGGATTCTTACGGTACGAGAGCGAGGAGAGATCATTGAAATGGGCGCGGAGTTCGTCCATGGCAGACCACCCGAGCTGCTTGCTTTGCTCGCAGAGGCCGGACTCGAGATCTACGAGCGGACCGGTGATCTTCTGCAACTGGAGAACGGTGTACTCCGAACCGGCGCGAAGAAGGATACGGCTCCGGCGTCTCAGGATTCTCCGCTCGAACGCTTGAAGGAGTACGCCGGCCCGCAGTCCACCACAGCAGACATCTCCTTTGCCGCCTATCTTGACGAAATCGGCGTGGACGGCAGTGAGCGGTTCGAGGCAATCGCCTTTGTCGAGGGGTTCAACGCGGCTGATGCGGGGGAAGCCTCAATTCGCGCCCTCGGGTACCAGCAGCAGGCGGAAGACGCGATTGACGGGGATCGCAACTGGCGTCTCCAGGAGGGATACGACAGGCTTCCACACTTTGTCGCGGAGCGATTCCAGGCCGCGGGCGGCCGAATCGTGTTGAACGCGCCGGTTGAGGCCGTCGACTGGCAGCCGGGCCGGGTCATCATCCGAACAGCAAGCGGTGAGTTTACCGCGAACCGCGCGGTCATCACGCTTCCGCTTGGGGTTCTGCAGGCAGAAACGGTCCGATTCGATCCTGCACCCGGTTCCATTCTCGAGATCGCCAGTATGCTTCGCATGGGACAGGTCTGCCGCCTCACCCTGGTCTTCTCTCGCTCTCTCTGGCCGGAGGAGATGAGCTTCCTGCTTACGCGGGAGCTGCTGCCCTCGGTCTGGTGGACGGCATACCCGGCGGCAAGCCGCAGCCTGACCGGATGGGTCGGCGGTCCGCGAGCGTCCGCGCTCCTGGTTCTCGACTCGGCGGACCTTTACAAGAAGGCCTGTTCCGCCCTTGCCTGGGCGTTGACGATGGCCGTCGAGGACGTTCAAGCTCTGCTTGTGAGCGCCCACACCCATAACTGGCAGTCTGACCCGTACTCGCTGGGCGCCTACAGTTGGATCCCCGCCGGCGCGGTCGGTGCGCCTGTCAGGATGACCGAGCCCGTTGCCTCCACCCTGTTCTTCGCCGGAGAGCACACGGATACTACCGGTCATTGGGGCACTGTCCACGCAGCTCTTGGGAGTGGCCTCCGTGCGGCTCGCCAGGTGCTGGAAGAAAGAACCGCCGTTTAACGCGGAGTAAAATGACGCATCGTCCGGTGAGCGCTCACACAACGTGTGTCCGGTTGTGTTTCGATGTGCCAACACACAGTCCGATAACCCCGATCTAAGCTGGCGCATCCGAAGGATTCTATGACCATCACCAAAGCTCTCCTGAATACTCCTGCCGACACGACACCGAACACCACCATCCTGGTCAACGGGGAATCGATTGAAGCGCACGCGGGTGAGCACCTGATCTCCGCCCTCAACCGCTTTACCTTGGCACGCGGGACTAAAGGCGTTCCCCAGGTCTGCTATCTGCCGCAGATGGGACCTATCCAGTCGTGCGATACGTGCATGGTCAAGGTGGATGGAAAGCTGGTGCGCGCGTGCGCGACGCCCGTTGTGCCTGCGATGAAGGTGGAGACGGAAGGGTATGAGGTCGATGTAGCCCAGCGGGAGGCTTTCGACCGCATCCTCGGCAACCACCTTCTCTACTGCACCGTCTGCGACAACAACAACCAGAACTGTACCGTTCACAATGCGACTGCCGATCTCGATGTGAAGCACCAGGTTCGTCCTTTTCGGGAGAAACCGTATGAGAAGGACATGTCCAACCCGTTCTATCGGTACGATCCGGATCAATGCATTTTGTGCGGCCGGTGCGTGGAATCGTGTCAGAACGTCCAGGTCAACGAAACACTTTCGATCGACTGGACCAGCGACAATCCGCGCGTTCTCTGGGACGGCGGGACGCAGATCGAAGGCTCATCCTGCGTCAGTTGCGGGCACTGCGTCACGGTCTGCCCCTGCAATGCGTTGATGGAAAAGTCCATGCTGGGGCATGCGGGATACCTGACGAACCTGCCCGCGAAGGTGCTCGACGACATGATCGAGGTCGTCAAGGGCGTTGAACCGAATACCGGTTATGGCCCCATCCTCGCGCTCTCCGAGATGGAGGCGGAGATGCGGCATGAGCGGGTCAAGCGCACGAAAACAGTATGCACCTACTGCGGCGTGGGCTGCAGCTTTGACGTCTGGACTCGGGATCGCCACATACTCAAGATCGAGCCCATGGAAGGGCCCGCGAATGGAATCTCCACGTGTGTGAAGGGCAAGTTTGCGTGGGACTTCATCAACTCGCCCGACCGCCTTACCCAGCCATTGCTTCGTCAGGGCGATACTTTCGTGGAAGTTTCCTGGGATAAAGCGCTCGATGTGATCTATGAAAAGTGGACTGAAATCCGGAACGATCATGGTCCGGATGCGCTGGCGTTTATTGCCTCATCAAAGTGCACCAACGAGGAAAGCTACTTGATGCAGAAGCTGGCGCGGCAGATCGTCGGCACCAACAACGTGGACAATTGCAGCCGCTACTGCCAGACCCCGGCCTCGATGGGATTGCAGCGAACAGTCGGATATGGGGCGGATTCGGGCTCCATCGCGGACATCGAGAAAGCGGGCCTCGTCGTCATCGTCGGATCGAACACGGCTGAGTCACATCCCGTGCTCGCGACCCGTGTGAAGAGGTCGCATAAACATCGTGGGCAGCGTCTGATCGTTGCCGACATCCGCAAGCATGAGATGGCGGAGCGCGCCGATCTCTTTGTGCAGCCGAATCCATCGACGGACGAGGTCTGGATCTCGGGTGTGGCGAAGTACATCCTCGACAACAATCTTGCGCGATTGGACTTCGTCCACAAATGGGTGAACAAGTTCGAGGAGTACTCCAAATCGCTGGAGCCGTTCACGTTGGAGTACGTCGAACAGATCACCGGAGTTCCTCAAGCGACCATCATCACGATCGCCAATGAGATTGCGGCAGCCGACGGAGTCTGCATCCTGTGGGCTATGGGTGTGACGCAGCACTGCGGCGGCTCGGATACAAGTACGAGCATTGCAAACCTGCTGCTGCTGACCGGCAACTTCATGCGTCCCGGTGCGGGCGCCTTCCCGTTGCGCGGCCACAACAATGTTCAGGGCGCGAGCGACTTCGGATCGATGCCGAATATCTTCTCCGGCTACCAGAAGGTCGATGACGCGACGATTCGCGGCAAGTTTGAAGCCGATTGGGGATGTACGCTGCCGATTACGAAGGGACTGGATAACCGCGAGATGATCGAGGCGATCCACGAAGGCAAACTGAAGGCGATGTACATCAAAGGCGAGGACACGATCACGTCTGACTCGAACGCGAATGATGTTGGCGAAGCGCTGCGGAAGCTTGATTTCCTGATCGTGCAGGACATCAACTTCTCCGTGACCTGCGAGTATGCCGACCTCATTCTTCCGGCTTCTCCATCGCTTGAGAAAGACGGAACCTTTGTGAACACGGAACGGCGTATTCAGCGGCTCTATAAAGCGCTTGAACCCTTGGGGAACTCGAAGCCTGACTGGGAGATCATTCAGTTGATCGCCAACCGCATGGGCGGCAAATGGGAGTACAAGCATCCGTCCGATGTCATGGTAGAGGTGGCGCGGCTGACACCAAGCATGGCCGGCGTTACCTATGAACGTCTTGAAGGCTATAAAACGTTGCAATGGCCGGTGGATAAAGACGGAAAAGATACCGCGCTTTGCTACACAGAAAAGTTTCCGTTCCCGGATGGCAAAGCAACGTTCTTTCCCCTGGAGTATGTTGGGCCGTCGGAAGAACAGAATGAGACCTATGATCTGCACCTCAACAACGGACGTCTGCTTGAGCACTTTGAACAAGGATCGATGACGTATCGCTCGCCGGGAATCAAACACATGACGCCTGAGACGTTTGTGGAGGTCTCTCCTGAACTTGCCCAGGAGCGAGGCTTAAGCAGCGGACGCTTTGTTCAGCTTACGAGTCCGTACGGACGCGTCAAAGTACAGGTGCTTGTCTCCAACCGGGTCAAGGGTAAACAACTTTACATGCCGCTCAATTCGGTGGAAGAGCCGGTGAACAAGTTGACCGGCTCGCATCTGGATCGTGCCACACATACACCGGCATTCAAGGAGACCAGTGTTCATATGACGATTCTCCCGGAGCAAGGCGACAACCCGCTTCCTCGCAGGAACTTTCGCTGGGGTACAAGAACGCCCCAGTCGGGGCTCGAAATTGAGAAGAAATGGCAACGCTCGGACTATCATTTACCCGGTACGCAAGAAGGCGACAAGCTTGTCCAGATAAAGTCTTTGAACGTTTAGCGTTCTACGCTTCACGTTTGCTCTGATCTACAGGATTGCAAGAGGTTACCCAATGGCGAATCCGCTTCACTTCAAGGTTGTTGTCGATCCCAAACAGGAGCTACAGCGCCGTCTCGATGCCGCTCCCGTCCAGCACGCGGAGGCGCTCCTGGTAGGCTATGACATTCTTCAGCGCGCCCACGACAATGGCTTGCTGGACCTCGTCAACGGGTTGGTTGGCGGACGGGACATCATTGCGGCCAAGCTTGCTGAGTATGGCAAGCTGCCAGGGGGAATCGCAGCGATCCGCAACCTGCTTGCGGCCGGCAAGATCCTGATGGCGCTCGATCCTGAAACGCTCGATGAGCTCTCGAAGTCGATCGTCAGCGCGACCGGCATGCACAAGCAGGAAGAGAAGCCGCCGTCACTCTGGCAGCTCGCAAAGCGAGCCACCAGCGAGGATAGCCGTCGTGGGCTTTCGTTCATGACGCTGCTGCTCGGAGCGGTCGGAGAGAGCCTGAAGGCGACGCCTGAAACGCAACACAAGTAAGCTCCCCTCGCCCGCCTCTTCAGACGGCCTCTGCTTTACCCAAAGCAGCTCCTAAGCCTCGACAGCCTTCGCCTCTTCCGCAGCCGCCTGTGCACTCGCAGCCGGAGCGTTCGCCACGGGTGCACCCCCGCCCGGAGCGCTCGGCTGCGCCGGCTTCTTCGGTGCCGAAGCCTGTTGTTCCGCCTTCTTGCTCGGTGCCAGAATCGCATGCAGCGTCGTGCCTTCCATGCGCGGCATAAACTCCACCAGCCCCGCATCCCCAATATCCAGGATCAGCCGGTTGATGATCTTGTACCCCAGATCGCGGTGCGCCATCTGCCGCCCCTTGAAGCGCAGCGACGCCTTGACCTTATCCCCTTCACCCAGGAACCGGACCGCCATATTCTTCTTCGTCTGGTAGTCGTGCTCGTCGACGGTAACCGAGAACTTCACCTCTTTGATGACGATGACCTTCTGCTTCTTGCGTGCCGCCCGGTCGGACTTGTCTTTCTCGTACAGATACTTGCCGTAGTCCTGAATCTTGCACACCGGCGGTACTGCATTCGGCGAGATCTCAACCAGGTCAAGCGACTTCTCACGAGCCATCTTCAGCGCTTCAAAGGGCGCCATCACCCCAAGCTGCTCGCCATTCTCATCGATGACACGAACTTCGCGAGCGCGAATGCGCTCATTGGTGCGGATGAAGGACTTTGCGGAACGTTTATCGATCGGTGGAATAATCTGCCTCCACAGCGTGCCTCGCAGGCGGCGCCATGCATTGGGTTAATTTAGGTGGATGCCGCGCCCCGGACTGCCGAGGCTTTTGCGAAAGCATGGCTTCGCCTTGAGCGCGATCCAGCGTACCCTTCACTATATCATCGCAATCTTCCGCGTAAAGCCTCCCAGGAAGAAGGCTACGTCAATCCTCCATCCGATTTGCAGCTTTCACCCTTTGCGTGGATGATGAGAAACGCACCTCCCGCACCAAGGAGCCCATCTTGTCCAAACGCCGAGTCCTTCTGGTCGACGATGAAGTCGCCGTCCTCCTGACTCTCAAAGCCGT
Source organism: uncultured Granulicella sp. (assembly GCA_965198885.1). GTDB lineage: Bacteria > Acidobacteriota > Terriglobia > Terriglobales > Acidobacteriaceae > Edaphobacter. Next base: position 1,872,849 of record OZ240677.1, read on the forward strand.
CCTCGAAATCAGCGGATTTGACGTCGATACCGCCGCCTCCGCCCGCGAGGCCCGCTCCAAGCTCAAAACCCGCGTCTACGAGATGGTCATCACCGACATGCGCATGGAGTCCGAACAGTCCGGACGCGATGTCATCGTCGCCGCCCGCACCGCCGACTATCATCCCGCCGTCGCCCTCCTCACCGCCTTTCCCGTCGCCGAGGACGACTGGCAGGACATGGGCGCGGACAAGATGCTCGTCAAGCCCATGCAGACCCGAGCCCTCATCCAGTCCATCGAAAAGCTGCTTGAGAGCCACCAGTCCCGCCTCAGAAAACTCGAAAAGAGCGGCGTCGCCGCAAGCCTCGCCGCAGGGTTCGCCGCCGGAGTAGCCGCCGGAAAGCTCGACAAGACCGCCCCCGCCAAATCCGCCCCTGCCAAAGCCGCCCCCGCCAAATCCGCTAAGAAAGCCCCCGCAAAGTTCGCCGCAAAATCCCCGGGAAAACCCTCTACCCCTCCCCCATCCAAGACGAAAAAGTCAGCCCCAAAGAAGTCACTGGCCAAAAGCTCTTAGGGAACCTCTGAACAAATGGTTCTTTTGCGCATTACGGGTCGGACTTGGTTGATAGGTTACTGTCGGGTGCGCTGGCTTGAGGTTCTGATGGCTGTTTGAAGAGTCATCGGCTGTTTTCAGGCGTGGCTCTGCGACCGACTTTGGATCAGGATCTTGCGTGCGGTGCAGAGATTGATGAGCGCACAGGTGATTTGCAGCCGGTGAAGATTTTTGGCCAGGCCGCGGAAGCGAACTTTGACGAAGCCGAACTTCAACTTCATGAGCGCGAAGAGGTGTTCGACGCGTGACCTGGTCTTGCTCTTGATCCGGTTCTCTTCCTTGCGGTCAAGATAGACCTTCAGCTTGGTCTTCCAGAGTCTGTTCGTGCGGTCCTCGGCTTTGGGAGCACGTTGCCGGATCACCTCGGTTTGGCCCTGGTAAGCCTGATCGCCCCAGACCGCGGTCTCCTCGCCGTGCAGCAGCGCCGCAAGCACACGGCAGTCCGCCACGTTGGCTGCCGTGGCGGTGACGGAGTGGACCAGCTTTGTCCCGGCATCAACGCCCACATGCGCCTTCATGCCGAAGTACCACTGCTTGCCCTTGCGCACTTGGTGCATCTCCGGATCGCGCTCGCCGCTCTTGTTCTTGGTCGACGACGGCGCGTGCAGGATGGTCGCGTCGACGATGGTGCCGGTGCCGATCTTCAAGCCCTGCCGCTCCAGATGGCCGTTCACTTCGGCAAACAGGCGGCCACCCAGTTCATGGCGTTCAAGCAGATGGCGAAACTTGCAGACCGTCGTCTCATCCGGTGCGGGTTCGCGACCGAGATCGATGCCGACAAAGCCGCGCATCGACGGTGACTCGTAGAGCGTATCTTCAACCGCGGGGTCGGACAGATTGAACCACTGCTGGAGGAAGTAGATCCGCAGCATCCGCTCGATGCCAACCGGAGGACGACCCTTGCCGGTGTCGGGATAATGAGGCTTGATCAGCGCCACCAACTCGGCCCACGGAACCACCAGGTCCATCTGAGCAAGGAACTCCGCACGACGAGAGACCCGACCAAACCGCTCAAAGCCAATAGCCAAAGCCAACGTCTGCTGCTTCATCCCCAACACCTCAAGGACAAAAATAAGCTAAGCCAACGCCAAGACGAAGTACTTAATCAGAGAACCCTTAGCCGCTCCGAACCCGGGAATGCTACCCGTTCATCATCCCCTCTGAGCTGTTTGTCATTTCGCAACAAAGCGGAGGAATCTTCAGCTTTCTGATCTCGTCTGGCAAATCGAAGGAACTTCTAGTCAAGGGCCCAATCGTTGCACTACGGCTTCAGCCGCTGAAGGACTTCCAGGAGCCGAATAGCCCATCTTTGGAGCTTCAGCTGATTTCCTGTCAAGCCCCTAATCTGTGGAAAACACACAATCTCCAACAAGCACGCGCCTAAAAGAGCGAAAAATACTTGGCTAAACCACCCTGGCCAAACGCGTAGAATAGAATTAGCTCAAAAAAGCTCCTCCGCCGCACTCGGCCGAGGAGCTTTTATCATGCCTGTAAACCAAATGGAATCAATATTTTACCCGTAAGTCCTGCAATGACAATATTTTACGCTGGGGGGTCCAAGCTAAGTCATACAAAGCAAAGGCAAGTTAACCCATAAGTCAACGGCAGGGGGGGGGCAGCCCCCCTGCTACCGCGGCGTATGCGTCTTAATGTACGTCCTGAGCGCAAGATTGATGTCCAAGGCCTTCGTCACGCCGGACTCCAGCATCTCCAGCCACTGCGTCGCCGGCTCCTTCAGCTCCGCAGTCGAAAGCAGGTAGCTCGTCTGCACAATGATCTCCAGCGCATTGGAAAGATCGTGAGCCATCTTCCGGATCTCCAGCGCGAGCTCTTCCGGAATGATCTCAACGGTCTCCGCCGCGGGACTTGCATGCGGGTCACTTGTAGGCTTATTCATTCACTCTCCGGCGGCGGTCATACAGCTACAGTGCGGCACTCCACGCAAGTGTAAGCCACGTCTCCGCCAATTGACAGCCGACCCGGTTTTTGCCATACTCATCTCTCCGGCAGAGCCCGTTGGGCTCGCTGGAACGCAGTGCCGTAGTGGCGGAATTGGCAGACGCGCGTGGTTCAGGTCCACGTACTCGCAAGGGTGTGGGGGTTCGAGTCCCTTCTTCGGCACCAAATCTCTCTGGATCTCACTCCTCCAGAAACGTATCTCCGGAAACAGCCCTTCATCGCGAGGGGCTTTTTCGTGCTCAGTTTCGTATCCCGAAGAGGCCTCTCATGCCCACAAGCACAGCTCCAAGCCAACTCGACCGCATCCTCTCCAGAACGCTCCTCAGCGTTCTCGCCCGCAAGCAAGCCACGCCGCTCGCCATCCTCGAACGCCGCGCCGCGCTCCACCATCCACGCGGCTTCGCCCAAGCCCTTCGCGCCTCCGCCGCTAAAGGTCCCGCGGTCATCGCCGAGCTCAAGAAAGCCTCGCCGTCCAAAGGCCTGCTCCGCTCCGACTACCGCCCCGCAGCCATCGCCAAAACCTACGCCGCAGCCGGCGCATCCACCATCTCCGTCCTCACCGACGAAGAGTTCTTCCAAGGCTCTCTCAGCGACCTCCACGCCGTCTCGCAGGCAGTCTCCATCCCCGTCCTGCGCAAGGACTTCATCCTCGATCCCTACCAGATCGTCGAAGCCCGCGCCTTCGGAGCCGATGCAATCCTGCTCATCGTCGCCGCTCTCAACGACACCGACCTCAGAACCCTCGCCGAGACCGCCCGCGAGCTCCAGTTGGACATCCTCTGCGAGGTTCACGATCGCCCGGAGCTCGACCGAGCCGTCGCCCTCGGCGCCCCGCTCATCGGCGTCAACTCCCGGAACCTCAAGACCCTGGAAGTCTCTCCCAAGGTCCACACCGAGCTCGTCCCCTACCTGCCTGCCAACGTCCTGCGCGTCGCCGAATCCGGCATCCGCACCCCAACAGACATCGAGCGTCTCCTCGCCGCCGGCTACGACGCCTTCCTCATCGGCGAAGCCCTCATGCGCCAGCCCGATCCGGCCGCAGCCCTTGCCCTCCTCACCGGCGTCGACTACGCCTCCGAGCTCTAGCCCGTGTGGATCAAGATCTGTGCCACGACCAACCTGGACGACGCCCTCCTCGCCGCGGACCTGGGTGCGGACGCCATCGGCTTCGTCTTCGCGCCCAGCCCACGCCAGGTCACCGCGGATCAGGTCGCAGCCATCACCCCCCACCTGCCCGACAGAGTGGAAAAAGTAGGCGTCTTCATCGGCTCAACCGAAGACGATCTCACCACCATAAGCCTCGCCGCCAAAGCCTCGGGCCTCACCGCACTCCAGTTGCACGGCGGAGTGGACCTCGCCTTCACCGCCGCCCTTCAGGACCGTCTCGGCCCCGATATCTCCATCATCCACACCGTGCACTGGAGTCTCGGACCCGGCCAGGAGCAATCCGCCGAGAGCGTCTCCGCAAGGCTTGACACTCTTCCCCGCGTCGACCATCCCCGGGTCCTGATCGACGCCAAAGCAGGCACCCGTTCGGGTGGCCTCGGCATACCCTTCGACTGGGCACAGGCCTGTCCCGTATTCCAGGCTCATCCATGGCTGTCCCTCATCGTTGCCGGAGGCCTGAGCCCGGACAACGTCAACCAGGCCGTACACCAGCTCCGCCCCTACGGCATAGACGTCGCCAGCGGAGTCGAACTCACGCCGGGCAGGAAGGATGAGACGAAACTAAGAGCATTCATGCGGAAGGCCCGGGAGGCAACCGAGTGATTCACTCAAGTGGCACTACCCCGGGCCCTGATCTCATGCACGTTCAACATGAGAGTCTATCCACGTTCTCATTCAGTTTTCTATCAGCGATGCAGCGAAACCTCATGCAAGTGCGGTCTCGAACTATGGTCCTTATGAGCTGCGGTCGGTGCCGGATGAGCCAGCGCGAGAGCAGGGCTGAGAACCAGTGCCAGTACCCCGGCAACACTCAGCCTTTTCGATAGAGTCTTCATCATCTCCTCCAGTCTCAAACATCTGACGCACTGGAGGGACCCTTGGATTCACAGATATTCTTTCGAGTTGGCTTGACTTCCGCATCAGCAGATCCTTTTAGCGAGGGTCTTCCCGCTCCCTAGTTTTGGTCTCGTGATCGTTGCGAACTTTGTTTGCGACCGCACCGCCACCTGCTCCAACGGCACCGCCGATAAGCGCCCCCTTGCCCCCGCCGGCAAGTGCTCCGATCGCCGCTCCGCCTGCGGCAGACCCTCCAATTACCTTCGCGTTGGAGTGGTGACGTTTGTTGTGGTAATGCTGCGCTCTCCGTGCCCGTTCCCGACGCGCCTCTGAAGACTCCTGAGCACTTCCAAATGCCGGCAGGGCAAACACGCCAATGAGTACAAGACTGGTCGCAACTCTTCCAAGAATCTTCAATTGAATCATCTTCGACCTCCTATCGATCAGACACTCTCGATAAGATGCAGAGTCGCTCATTGCATCGGCGCTTCATCCCAAGGAATTCAACGGTTCGCCTCATCGTCATCCCTGGAATTCACGCCTTTCTTCGTCTTCGTCGCATTCATCTCGAGACACTTGTCAGAGACGAGCACAGGGTTTGCGACCTGTTTCGCTGCTGCTCGGGCAAACGCCCGATACAGCTTGCCCACATCCACTCGTCCTTGTCGTAACTCGCGATCCACCGCGGCGTGCATGGCGCTCAGCAACTCATCCCGCAGTTCATTCAGCACTTTGTCGATGTAGATATAAGGCAAGCAGCGCTCCGGGCGTTCCCTTATGCTACATCCCACCTTCGGAGTCCAATCTCTCTGTCCTCGCATCTCAAGAGGCGGAATAACAATCAGGAGGATTTGTCATGGAGTACAGGCTTCTCGGCCGCTCAGGCCTGAAGGTCCCGGAGCTCTGCTTCGGGGCAGGCACGTTCGGTTCAGGCACGGAGTTCTTCAAGGCCTGGGCCGAGACATCGCAGGAGCAGGCCGACGAGATAGTCAACATCTGCATGGACGCAGGCCTGAACTTCTTCGACACCGCGGACGTCTACTCCGATGGCAGGAGCGAGGAGATGCTGGGACGCTCGCTGAAGCAGCATGCCCGTACGGACGTTCTCATCTCCAGCAAGACCACCTTCCGTCGTAGCGATCAGAAGGGCCCCAACCAAGTCGGCTCGTCCCGCTATCACATCATCGAAGCCGTTGAAGGCAGCCTCAAGCGCCTGGACACGGATTACATCGATGTGTATCACCTCCACGCCTTTGACGCTTCCACGCCAATCGACGAGACCCTCAGCGCGCTCAATCACCTCGTCCTCTCGGGCAAGGTTCGGTACATCGCGTGCTCCAATTTCTCCGGCTGGCATCTGATGAAGTCGCTCTCTCTTTCCGAACGCTACGGCTGGGCCAAGTACGTTGGCCACCAGGTCTATTACTCCCTCGTTGGCCGCGATTATGAATGGGAGCTCATGCCGCTCGCCCTCGATCAAGGTGTCGGCGCACTCGTGTGGTCGCCGCTCGGCTGGGGACGCCTCACGGGCAAGATCCGCCGCGGCCAACCTATTCCGGAAAAAAGCCGGCTCCATGAAACCGCCTTCGCGGGTCCTCAGATGTCTGACGAATACCTCTACAAGGTTGTTGATGCCTTAGATCAGGTCGAGCTGGAGACCGGTAAGACCGTTCCTCAGATCTCACTTAACTGGCTCCTTGGCCGTCCCACGGTCTCCTCCGTCATCATCGGTGCAAGAGACGCGGATCAGCTCAAAGCCAACTTGAGATCCATCGGATGGAGCCTCACCCCAGCGCAGGTTGCGAAATTGGATGAAGCCAGCGCTACACCCTTGTGCTATCCCTACTGGCATCAGCGTCAATTTGAAGAGCGCAACCCCAAACCAGTCTAGCCACCAAGCCTCGCAGGCGTTTGTGGATAGACGCCGGTATGACCAAGGCGCTTGGCTTGGTGAATCAGTTCCAGAATGCGCTCGGCCGCAGAGATATAAGAGAGACCTTGCGTGCGAACGTTTGAGATACAAGCCCGCTGGGCGTCCGAGGTCTTTCCTGGTTGCGGGTTCCAAGTTAAATAGACGCCAAGTGAATCAGGTGCGGAGAGGCCAGGACGTTCTCCGATGAGCACGATCGCTATTTGCGCGTGCAGGGCACAGGCGATCTCATCGCCGATTGCGACCCGCCCTTGCGTGGCAATGGCCATAGGAGCGAGCGTCACGTTCAGGTTGGGCAAGAGCGCATCGAGCAAAGGAATTGCGTGGCGCTCTACAGCGATCGCGGAGAGTCCGTCAGCGATTATGATCGCGATATCTGTCGCAGGAGATTGCAGCTCATCGAGCCTTGCAAGAGACTCCGCGCTAAGGCGACGCCCCAGATCGGGCCGACGCAGGTAAGCGTGGCGATGGGTTCCCGTGGAGTCGACAGGAACAAGGCTCATGACGGTAAGAGGATCTAGATTCCGGCTACGAAGTGCTTCTAAGATCGAGGGCACATCGAGTGCCGCATGAACGGCGTCGCGAGCCCGTGCATGGTCGAGCTGGAAGCGTAGATGCTCGGCGAGGCAGATGGACGAACCGGTTCGGTTCAGGCCGGTTCGAGCAGACGAAGGGTGCAGGTCCCTTGCTAACCTTTCCTCGCGTGACACCATCGTTTCACCATCTAAAGAAGATCGGCTACTGTTGCTGCGCCATCTGTTGCTGCCGCGTGAGCGGTGCTATTTGCTCAGGGAGCGCCTGAGCCTTCTCGACCAGGGTGGACCAGTCTTCCGGGACGGGAAGATCCTGATCAAGGGGCGGCGTGCCCTCTGACGGGGTCACGCGCACGGCGACGGTTAACTCCGACTTGGCGCGACCGCGGAAGATCCCGTGGGTGGGTGGTACATCCGCGTAGTCGCGACCGATGGCGGTACGGATGTGGCGGTCACCGGCAACTAAGTGGTTCGTTGGGTCGAAACCAACCCAGCCGAGATGGGGCATCAGAACCTCGACCCAGGCATGGGTGGCAGTGGCCGCGGAGCGGTCGGTCTCAGCTGAACCCCGGTGAGCAAGATAGCCGGAGACGTAGCGGCAAGGCAGGTGGAGCTTTGAGCGCACAAGAGCAATCATGATGTGGGCGAAGTCCTGGCAGACTCCCTTGCGGGACTGGAGCGCGACGTCGATGGGAGAGTCTACCCTTGTGGAGCGGGGGACATAGTCGAAGTGGCCGTAGAGATCATGGTTAAGCTGGTGTAAGACCGTCAGGGGATCATCGCGGCGCCGAAGATCGAGTCGTGCGGCGAGGTCATCGAGGATTGGGGTGGAAGCGCAGAACTCACTCGGCGCGAGGAACTCGTAGTAGTCGCCCTGGGAGGTGATCTGGTCGAGATCATCCCAGGCCTCAGGCGCCAGAAAAGACGGAATCTCAAGCGCGGGCTGAACCTCAACCAGAGACTCGGCGACGATAACGAGTTGGGGGTGCTGGCCGGGAATATCGAAGTGATGGACGTGGTTGGCGAGATGGTCGCGGTAGGAGAAGACGCGACAGCGTGGGCTAACGGACAGATGAAAGGTGAGGCAGCGTTGGTTGGCATCCGAGCGCGGATGCATGCGGGTCTCCATCATGGACTCCGACACCGGCTTGGAGTAGAGAAACTTGGTGAGATGGCGGATGGAGTAGAACAAGGAGCCTCCGAGCGATACTGCTTGCACTATAACGTGCCGGACACCAACGGAGGGTATTACGAACGTTCACAAATCAGCTGGCGAGTGCGGCCTGTATGCTGTAGTCGATGTAGAGCTTGTAGATGTTGACGTGGATCTCGTGGCATTGGAGCTGGATTGATTTTAGGTAGGCGACGACATCCTGCGAAAGGAGGTCGTCGATGCCCGCGTAGCTGAGCTGGGCCTGAAGGCGTCCCGCGAGGCGGCGGAGGGGTTCAGCCCGGGTGCTCGACTCCTGATCGATGGCGGTGAGGGCGTGTTGGAGGGAGTCGATGGAGAAACGGATCGAGTGGGGAAACTCCTGGTCGAGGAGGAGAAATTCGAGGATTCGTTCTGGGGTAAGGTCGGCGGTGTAGACCTTGCAGTAGGCCTCAAAGGCCGTTGCTGAGCGGAGGAGACCCATCCATTCCAGGTACTCGTTGCCCTCTGACAGGCGGTCGGAGTGGTTGAGGTCGCCCCATAGATCCGCGTGATAGGCCTCCAGGAGGGCGGCGGTGGCAGAGGCGCGCTCAATATAGCGGCCGACCTGAATGAACTGCCAGCCTTCGCCGTGGCTCATGGTCGAGTCGGTGACGCCCTGGAACTGGTGGACGGCCTCCATGACCTGCTGGAGGAACTCGGTGGGTTGGTCGGGCTCGAGGGACATGGTGCCGGGTTCGGCGCGAGCAGAGATCTCAGGGCGGGTGATGTCGAGGTAGAGGGAGTTGAGGCGATGCCACTGCTCGGTGGAGATCTGCTCGCGGACATGGCGGGAGTTTTCGCGGGCACCGATGAGGAGGGAGAGGATGGATGCAGGGGCATCGTCATCGTAGGTGAGGGTGCGGGTGAGTGCGTAGGGATCACCCTTCCACTCGATGCCTTTGGGATTGGAGAGGGACTGGAGAAGACGCTGCCAGCGGCGGTCCGCGGAGGTGGAGGACTCGTCGAGCATGAGGTTGAGATTGACGTCGAGCAGGCGGGTGGTGTGCTCGGCGCGCTCGAGGTAGCGGGACATCCAGTAGAGGGAATCGGCGACGCGTGAGAGCAAAAGGTCTCCTGGGGTGGGGACTGGGCTAGGCTACCTGGGTGATGAGCGGGAGGTGTTCGGCGGTGAGCTCGGTGAGGTCGACACGTTCAGAGGCGTGCTGGATATCGAAGCCTACGACTCGCCCGGCTTCGTCGAAGTCGACGACGAGGCCTTCCGCGATCTCTCGCGAGTTCGTGCTGACGGCAGCGGCCAGATCGATGTAGAGCGAGTCAGTTTCCTTGTAGTAGTGCAGCTTCATGCACCTCTCCTGAGCAGATCATTCCGCATTTCTGCGGGCAAAGCCGCTATCCGGGAACGCATTGTGGAGAGTGACTCCGTCCTCAAGAGTAACAACGCGGAGCGCTTTTCCAGGGAGATCGTCAACATAACCCCAGCTTCGGATGCGTCCGTCTGGCTGAACCTCGCGGTGGATTGGCGAGGTAAGAATTTCCGAGCACCACTCGATTCTAAGATACGGGCGCTTGCGGAGGACCTGCTCGCGGAAGTAGGCCGTCACGGGCGGCGGATCGATCATTGGTGGTTTGCTCCGCCTACGCCGGATTGATGGGTTGGGAGAGTTGGGTGAGTTGCTCGTCGGTGACGGACCAGAAGGAGTCGAGCTCGGCGGGGTTGAGGAGGCAGGGGGCGAGGCCGGCTACTTCGAAGGTGCGCTCGAGTTCAGCGCGGTTGGCGAAGGCGATGATGCGGGGGTCGGAGTCAGGTGCGCCTTCAAACTGGAGGCGGAGGGTGATGGGGGCGGAGCCTTCAACGGCTTCGATCTCGGGCTCGGTGGTTGGATCGGCTTCGAGGATGAGGAACTTGACCTTGTTTGGCATGCGGAGAGGGTATCAGAAGGGCAGTGGAGTTCAGTGGTGAGGCATTGACCGGGCAGTGAGGACGGGACAACGGCGAGAAGGCAAAGGCAAGTGCGCCCTGACGCCGGGCGGGCGGTAATGCGCACGCTGGAGGCGCTTTTCGCGGAATCGACTATTGGCTGAGGACCCAGGTGTCTTTGCTGCCTCCGCCCTGGCTGGAGTTCACGACTAACGAGCCTTGTTTGAGGGCTACGCGGGTCAGGCCGCCGGGGACGATGGTGACCTTGTCACCATACAGGACGTAGGGGCGGAGATCGACGTGGCGGGGCTGGAGCTCGTCGCCGATGAGGCAAGGGGCGCGGCTGAAGCTGATGGTGGGCTGGGCGATGTAGTTGCGAGGGTCGGCTTCGATCTTGGCGGCGAACTCGGCGCGCTCGGCGGCGGTGGACTGCGGGCCGATGAGCATGCCGTAACCTCCGGATTCGCCTACGGCTTTAACGACCAGCTTGTCCAGATTTGCCAGGACATGCTGACGTTCGTTAGGACGGGTGAGGAGGAAGGTCTGGACGTTGTTCAGGACGGCGTCTTCGTTGAGGTAGTACTTGATAATGTCGGGGACGTAGGCGTAGAGGGCTTTGTCGTCGGCGACGCCGGTTCCGAAGGCGTTCGCGAGGGTGACGTTGCCGGCCCGATAGGCGTTGAAGAGGCCGGCTACGCCGAGGATGGAGTCGCCTCGGAAGGCGAGCGGGTCGATGAAGTCGTCGTCGACCCGGCGATAAATTACATCGACTCTCCGAAGGCCTGATGTTGTCCGCATGTAGACGACGTTGTCGTGGGTAACAAGGTCGCGGCCTTCCACGAGCTCAATGCCCATCTGGCGGGCGAGGTAGGCGTGCTCAAAGTAGGCGGAGTTAAAGACACCGGGAGAAAGCAGGACGATGTTTGGCTCTGGCCGGCCTTCCGGAGCGAGCGAGCGAAGGGTTCCGAGGAGCGCCTGCGTGTACTGCTCGATAGGGCGGACGTTATAACGGCGGAAGAGCTGGGGGAAGATGCGCTTCATGACCCGGCGATTCGTGAGCATGTAGCTGACACCGGACGGCACGCGCAGATTATCTTCAAGGACGACGAACTCGCCGGACTCGGTGCGGATCAGGTCTGTGCCGCAGATGGCTACGTAAACGTTTCGCGGGACTTGCAGTCCGACCATCTGGCGCCGGAAGTGCTTGCAGCTGTAGACCACTTCGCGGGGGACGATACCGTCGGCTAGGATGCGGCCTTCGTTATAGATGTCGCGCAGGAAGAGATTGAGGGCGATGATGCGCTGGGTGAGGCCGCGCTCGACGATGGCCCACTCAGCCGAGGTGATAATGCGCGGTAGGAGATCGTAGGGAAAGATCTGCTCTTTGCCTTCTTCACGGCCGTAGACGGTGAAGGTGATGCCCTGGTTGAGGAAGGAGAGATCTGCGGCTTGCTTGCGGCGCTGGAGTTCGCCTTCAGGGAGTGCGGAAAAGTGGTCGAGCAGCGGGTTATAGTGTTCGCGCAGGTCCGCGACAGACTCTGCGGTGGCCGGTCCAAGAAACATCTCGTCGTAGGCATGATCGAGCAAGTAGTTCTTCAGCGCCGCGTCTTCAAAGTGTTTCGTCTGACTTTCGTTCATGGGAGCTTTGAGTATAGCGAAAGGGCTGTAAATTGCAGTGGAGTGCCGTGTCAGGCAGTGTATGGAACCGGATCATTGGTAACGTTCTGCCGGAGAATGCAGGGACCACGGATGAAAGGGAGTAGAGCATGCGATTGGTATGGATGGCGTGGTTAGTGATGACGGCTTTGGCGGGTGGGCAGACGCCGGCAGGGCATGCGTACTTTGAAGTGCGGCTCTCGGCGAGCGCTCCGGCACCGGTGAGCGGAAGGGTCCTGTTGTTCGTCAAGCAAGGCAAGGGCGACAAAGAGGTCGACACGGATGAGTTTCACCCGACCGCGACCTGGGTGACGGCGAGGGAGGTGCATGACCTTGCACCGGGAGGTTTCGTGGAGGTGGATGGGACGGATTCGGCGTTTCCGCGCAGTTTCGCGACGATGCCGGCTGGAGAGTACGAGGCGCAGGCGGTGCTCGACGTGGATCACAGCTATAACTACTCCGGGCGCGGGCCTGGAGACTGGATCAGTGCGGTGACTTCACTGGGGAGGTTTACGCCGGGGAGTGGGGCGGAGCCGGTACTGACGCTGGACACGCACCCGGCGGAGAATCCAAAGCTGGCGGCGGCGAAGGTGCAGTGGGCGGTGGCGTTGAAGGCGGGGTTCGTGGAGAAGCAGGAGTTTGAAAGCCGGGTGTTGACGAGGTTCTGGGGACGGCCGACGTATGTGCGGGGGTGGGTGGTGCTGCCGCCGGGATATCGCGAACATCCGGAGGAACGGTATCCGACAGCGTATTGGACTTCAGGATTCGGCGGCACATTTGAGAGCGGGCTGGGGCAGGGATTGCGGCTGCGGGAGCGGATGGCCGCGGGCAAGATGCCGCCGCTGATCTGGGTGATGCTGGATGAATCCTGCCCACAGGGGACGCACGAGTTTGCCGACTCGGTGAACAACGGGCCCTGGGGGACGGCGCTCACGACGGAGTACATCCCGATGCTCGAGACCAAATACAGGATGGATGCCCGGCCGACGGGACGGTTTTTGAATGGGCATAGCTCTGGCGGGTGGGCGACGCTGCAATTGCAGGTGAACTATCCGCAGGTGTTTGGGGGGACGTGGTCGACTTCGCCGGACTCGAGCGACTTCCATGATTTTACCGGGCCGGATCTGTATGCGACGCATGCGAATGTCTACAAATCGCCAGATGGGACGGCGTATCCAATAATGCGGATCGATGGGAAGGTGGCGGCGACGCTGGAGGAGTTTGCGACGCTGGAGGCGGTGACAGGGCCGTATGGCGGGCAGATGACTTCGTTCGACTGGGTGTTCTCACCGAAGTCCGACGCGGGTGGGCCGGAGGCGATGTTCGACCGGAAGACCGGGGATGTGGATCCGAAGGTGGTGGCGTATTGGGGAGAACACTACGACCTGGCGAATCTTGTGGAACGGACGTGGGCGGAGCGTGGGGCTTTGTTGAAGGGACGGATTCACCTGATTATAGGGACCGCGGATACGTTTTACCTGGATGGCGCGGCGCATAGGCTCGATGCTCGGCTGAGTAAGCTGGGGGCGGATGCGACGTTTACTTATTTGCCGGACCGGAGCCACTTCGACCTTTATGTGGTTGATAAAGACCGGCTCGGGCTGTTCGATCAGATCTCAGCGGAGATGTATGCGGTGGCTCGGCCGGGAGTGGATTGGAAGAAGGCAGGAAGGTAAAAGAGGGGATCACGCGAGTGCTTCGGTGGCTTCTGACTGGTCTTGACGCTGGTTGTGGTGCTGGTCGTACTGGGGTACTTCGCGGCGGTCTGGCCGCTGCGGGTGACGCATCGGTGGCGACGCCGGTGCATGGGGTGCTGGCAATTACGGGAGCGAAGATCTATCACTCGCCGGATGCGGCCGCGATCGGGCACTGGGGATCCCGTTTTACTTGCCGGAGTCCGCAGCCAAAGTGGCTCCAACACTTTATGCCGCAGCCCGCAGTTCGGACGACGATGACGACGAAGGCGAGCTACCAGGACCCGACTATGCGCAGGTGCAGCGATTCCATGAGCTTGGAGGAGAGCCGATCTTCGGAACGGATGTGGACTACATGACGGACTGCGACACAACAGACGAGTCCAAAGGCCTGGCACTCTCCGGGCTGGATGGAGAGGATATGCTGCGGAAGCCAACGGCGGTCGCCGGACGGTTCGGAGTGGCGGGCAAACCGGGACCGTGGAGGTGGTGAGGCGGGTGATCTGGTGGTCCTGGGGCGTGATTCTATGGCGGATACGACTGGGTTTGCGGATGTGCGGTGACTATTCGCGGCGGCCGTGTCATCTGGCGTAAACCTTAGCCAAAAGGCGAGTGGGGTAAACTAGAAAAGACGCGCAAATTCGGATTCTGTCTCATCCCCAACCTCCGCGCACAGAACAGGACGTACATTCGCCGTGAGTAGCTCGCCTTCGCTTGAAGCCATCCGCAATATCGCTATCATCGCCCACGTTGACCACGGCAAGACCACGCTGGTCGACGCCATGCTGCGCCAGTCCGGAACGTTCCGGTCCAATGAGGCCGTTGCCGAACGAGTCATGGACTCGAACGATCTGGAAAAGGAACGCGGCATCACCATTCTCGCCAAGAACACGGCGATTCACTACAAAGATTCGAAGATCAACATTGTCGACACACCCGGTCACGCCGATTTCGGCGGTGAAGTAGAGCGCGCACTCAAAATGGTGGACGGCGTGGTGCTGCTGGTCGATGCGTCCGAAGGTCCGCTGCCGCAGACGCGTTATGTTCTGAGCAAGGCGCTTGAAGCCAAGCTCACGCCGATCATCGTTGTCAACAAGATCGATCGTCCGGATGCGCGGCCGCAGGAGGTTCTGAACGAGGTCTATGACCTTTTCATCGACCTGGATGCCGATGAGGAGATTCTGGACTTCCCAGTCATTTATACCAACGGCAAAGCGGGCACCGCAACGATGGATCTGAACGTCCCGGGGACGGATCTGCAGCCACTGTTTGAGCTGATCTTCAAGACAATCCCCCAGGCTCCGGGAACTCCGGATGGAGATCTCCAGGTTCTGGTTACAAATCTTGACTACTCGGATTACCTTGGCCGCCTGGCGATCGCGCGTGTCTTCAATGGCACTCTTAAGACTGGGCAGGAGGTTAACCTTTCGAAGATCGATGGCACGCTAGTGCCCGTCAAGGTTACCAAACTGTTTACGTTCAATGGACTCAAGCGCGAGGACACGACCGAAACCGCCGTAGGCGACATCGTCGCGATCGCAGGCATTCCAGGCATTACGATCGGTGAGAGTTTCTGCGCACTTGACAATCCGAAGCCGCTGCCAACGATCAAGATCGACGAGCCGACGATTGCCATCAACTTTAGCGTAAACAACTCGCCGTTTGCCGGCCGTGAGGGCAAATATGTGACCTCGCGCAACATCAAAGATCGCCTGGAGCGCGAGCTTCTGACAAACGTTTCGATCCGTATGGAAGAGACGGAGACAGCAGATACGTTCAAGGTGCTCGGACGCGGTGAGCTGCAGCTTTCCGTACTGATCGAGATGATGCGGCGCGAAGGCTTTGAGCTGATGGTCTCGCGGCCGACGATCGTGACCAAGCGTGTCGACGGCGCATTGATGGAGCCGAGCGAGATCCTGACGATCGATATTCCGGATGCTTTTGTGGGTACGGTGATCGAGCGCCTTGGACCCAGAAAAGGCGAAATGGTCAAGATGGCCAACCACGGTTCAGGACGCGTGCGCATGGAGTTCAAAGTGCCTTCCCGGGGGCTGATCGGGCTGCGGAACGAGATGCTGACCGAGACCCGAGGAACCATCGTCATGAACTCGATCGCTGGTGAGTACATCCCCTACCAAGGAGAGATTCCGCAGCGGCCATCCGGTGCATTGATCTCCGACCGGCAGGGCACGACGACGACCTATGCGATGGATGGCGTGCAGGAGCGCGGTATCCTGTTCATCGGCGATGGCGTAGAGGTGTATGAAGGAATGATCGTCGGCGAGCACAGCCGGGATAATGACCTCGATGTCAACGCTGTCCGTGAGAAGAAACTCACCAACATGCGTGCCTCCGGCTCCGATGATGCGCTTCGACTGGTGCCGTTCAAGGTGCTTACGCTGGAGCAGTCCATCGAGTTCATCGCGGACGATGAACTGGTCGAAGTAACTCCAAAGTCACTGCGCATGCGCAAGAAGGTGCTCGCAGCCAATCGCAGACCAAAGGGAAACCGAGGCGGATCAACGCTCGAGTAATTCTTTCCTTCGAAAGATGCGAAAGCCCCCCGCGAAAAGCAGGGCTCGCCTTTTTACGGCGGGCTTCTCGTTTGTGGGAGGTGGTTCTCATTTCTTGCATAGGGCTGTTTGATCCAGGGAAGCCTTGAATAACCTGGAGATTCCCTCACCGCGCTGAAGCCGCGTTATGATGATTGGCCTTGTGGCGGACTAGAGTTCCGTGCCTGCAAGCGAAGAGCAAGAAGAACAGCAAAGTCAAAAGCAAGAGCGCTACGCTCAGCAAAAGCGCTACGCTCACCATGACCTATCGTGGGGAGGGCCACTGTTGGGGGAGCTACCCGCGTGTCGGTCATGACTCGTGCGGGGGGGGGGTCAACCGTGGCTTTCTCGTCTAGGGCTGGGGTGGGGTGGTCTGCGTTGAGGGTTGGGCTGGGGATGGTGGCTGGGTGGGTTGGGGCAAAGTCTGCGCGGGACCGGGTGCGTCCTGGATGCGGGAGTCGGAAGATGGGGATGCGGCTGGAGTTCCACCGGGGAGGACGCCCGTCTGAGAGGGGCCGGGTGCGTCTTGGATGCGGGGTTCGCTTTGCACCTCATCCTGCTGGTGCTGGGCTTGCTGTACGGTCTGATCGTTGATCCGTGCGGCCTGATTGGACTGCGCCTGCTGCTGGGAGAGGAGACGCTGGTCGGCGGCTTGCTGGCGGCGGGCCTGGGCGCGGGAGGCGGGAGTGCTGGGAGTGGGCGGGGCGGTCTCGAGGGTGATGGTGGTGAGGCCGGTGGAGGATGACGTGTGGATGGTGCGGTGGGTGGAGCGCTTTTTGTGGGTGGAGGTGGGTCTGGTTCTTGCGGGGATGGAGGTGGTGGGCTGAGGCGGAGGAGTAGATTGTGATCTTGCGGGGAGCGCGATGAGGGTGAGGAGGGCAACTAGGGTGGCGAAGGTGCGCATGTCGGGACCTCTGGAGATGAGATGCCGGATGGGGGATAGGGGAGGAAAGGGAGGAAGCAAGATTAAGAGCAAAAGCAGCTACGGAAGTTCTTCGCTGCGCTTAGAAGGACCTTGAAGTAGGGCGGTAGTTAGCTGGTTAGGCGGACGGGGCTGGTGGGTTGCTCCTGCTTTTCCGGGAGCCTGGATGCGCGGGGGGCCAGGATGCGGTGGAGATGGGTGGTGACCTGGGTGGCGGCAAATTCGGCTCCGGCGGTAAAACGGAGGAGCGGACCGAAGCTGGGAGCGCCGATGGGACCGACGAAGTGGAGGCCGCGGACATTGCTTTGGAAGCTGCGGGAGAGCCTGGGGGCGCCGGTCTTGCCGACACGGATGGCGTCGCGAAGGTGGTCGTCCAGGAAGCGCATGCGGGCGAGCGAGATGCGGAAGCCGGTGCCGGCGATGACGTGCGAGGTGAGGATCTGCTTACGTTCACCCTGGGCGTCGACGAGGTTGAGCTTGATGAGGGACTCGCCGGTGCCGCCCTTGCCGAGTTTGTAGAGGAGTTCGCTGGAGTCGATGGACCAGCCGAGGTGGATGGGGAATTTGCCTTCGATGCGGCCTTGGAGAGAGTGGCCGCCGGCGGGGCCGAGATGCTTGTAGACGAGGAGGCGGCGGACGCGCCCGGGCAAGGCATGCAGGAGGTTGGGCGCGGCGCAGCTGAGCCAGGAACGGAGGCTGTGGCCGATGGGCGTGACCGGATGCCGGAGACGGGAGAGGAATGGCAGCGGCTGGTCTTGCGGCGGGCGATGGATGTGGATGCGGGGGTTGCGGCTGACCAGGATGACGCGGCTGCCGGCTTCATGCAGGAGCGCGGCGGCGTTGAGGGAGCTGGCTCCGCGGCCGAGGACGACGACGTCGCGGTTGGCGAACTCGTTGAAGGTGGTGTGGTCCGAGGTGTGGGTGACGAGCACCTTGGAGAGCGCGGCGAGGCGCTGGGGGATGTGCTGAAAGAGGCTGAGACCGGTGGCGACGATGACGTGCTGGGCGCGGAGTCGCTCGCCGGTGGCGAGGGTGAGGAGAAAGCCGGTGGAGCGCTGGGCTGGAGCGTCAAGGGGGCCTAGAATGCGTTCCTGCTCGACGGAGTCGACGTCGGTCTGCTCGAGATGGGGGACGAAGCGACGGGCGAACTCCTGGCCGTAGGCGATGAAGTGCTCGAGGGCGACGGGGATGAGGGTGGGATGGTAGGGCCGGCCGGTGAGGCGGCAGAAGTCTTCCAGGGTGAAGGATTTTGAGCCGGCGGAGAGGTTGGAGGCGAAACCGTCGGACTTGAGCTTCATGCCGGTGGGCATCTGGGTGGCCCAGGTTTGCATGGGCCGGCCGAAGATCCGGAATGGGATTCCGGCTTCTCGAAGGTGTGCCGCGAGGGTGAGGCCGTAAGGCCCCGCTCCTATAATGACGGCTGGAACGATCGAGTTGGTTGCGGGCGTCATGAGACCGGGAGGACCTCGGCTTTCTCAAGCATTATTGCTTACTTATGAGGCATCCCGGGTGAGGGCTGTGGCTATGACTCAAATGGGTTAGGGCATGTGGGAAAAGGCACCCGAAACGGGAAGAGACTGCGGGAGAGATGCAGGGTAGTGTTAGGTCAGGGGGGATGCGGGTGAATGGAGCCAAGCAGAGAGCGCCCCGTGTTCTGATTGCGGCGACGGGATGCTGGCTGGGGACGGCTCGGCTGGCGATGGCGCTGCGCGAACTTAACTGCCGGCTGGAGCTGATGGCGCTGCGCGGGCATCCGGCACGGGTGACGGGGGTGTTCGAGCAGATCTATCGGTACGATCCGTTGCGTCCGATGGCGAGCCTGCGGGGAGCGATCGTGGGGGGCGAGCCGGAGTTTGTGATTCCAGCGGATGAGCTGGCGCTGATGCATGTGGGCGAGATGCGCGGGAAGATCGAGGGGCTGGTAGACCGCTCGGTGGGTGGGCGTGCGGTGATGGAGGCGGCGGAGTCGCGGATGACCCTGATGCGGATCGCGGTGGGTGAAGGGGTGGCGGTGCCGGAGACGATGGAGATTGTTGAGGAAGCGGATCTTGAGGAGGCGATGGCACGGTTCGGTCTGCCTCTGGTTTTGAAGGCGGATGCGACGGCGGGTGGGCAGGGGGTGCGGGTGGTGCGGGATCCGAGGAGCGCGAGGCGGGCGTGGGGTTTGCTGCATCGGCCACCTGGGCTGGTGCGGGCTTTGAAGCGGGGATTCGTGGATAGGGAGTGGACGCATCTGCGGCCTTGGGCGCAGCGGAAGACGCGTGGGGTTTCGGCGCAACGGTTTATTGCGGGCAAGGAACGTACGGGGATGGCGATGTGTGTGCGCGGGGCGGTGAAGGCAATGGTGTGCCTGGAGGTGATCGAGCACTGGTGCGAACGGGGTCCGTCGAGCGTGGTGCGGATTATTGAGGATGCGGCGATGGAGCGGGCGATGTGCCTGGTGGCGCGGCGGGTGGGGGTTTCGGGGTTCTGCGGGTTTGATTTTATCGTCGAGCCGGAGGGCGGACGGGCGCTGCTGATCGAGATGAATCCGCGGCCGACGCAGCTGGCGCACCTGGCGCTGGGGCCGGGACGCGATCTGGTGGCGGCTTATGTGAGGGAGGTGCTGGGCGTGGCGGAGGTGGAGGATCGGGGGCGGGTGACTGCCTCGGAGACGATTGCGGTGTTTCCGCTGGAGCTGCAGCGGGATTCCGAGAGCCAGATGATCCGGACGGGATTTCATGATGTGCCTTGGGACTCCCCGGCACTGGTGCGGAGGGCGCTGAAGGTGGTTCCGCGGGTTCTGACGGAGGACACACGCTGGCGGGAGACGACAGTCTGAACCAAGGGCTGACGCGAAAGGGACATGCTTGAACGGAGATGCGTTGATACACTAACTGCGCATTGAGCTAGACGTATTGAACTAGACGTATTGAGGCTAAGGGTAAGCACCCGAGTCGGGTGGGAAGAAGCGCATGGTCAAGAGTTACGCAGCGCCCAAGATTCGGCAGATCGTGACGGAGGCGGTGTTTCGCCGGCGACGGATCTTCCTGCTCGCATTCTGCCTAGTGATGGGTGCGGTGCTGCTGGTTGTGCTGCTGATGCCGAAGCGCTACAGCGCCGAGGCGAAGCTGATGGTGCAGAATGTGCGTTCGACTAGTCCGCTTTCGACGAGTCCTGGGGACCGGCTAGTTTCGGCTTCGGATGTGAGTCAGAACGAGGTGAACAGCGAGGTCGATCTGCTGCAAAGCGTGGGGACGGCACGGCGTGCGCTTGGAACGGATTCGAAGGCACCGGAGAGCCTGAGCGAGGCGAAGAAGATCGATGACCTGCAGCGGCGGCTGAAGGTGGAGGCGGTTCACCAGACGAATCTGATCAATGTGAAGCTGGCGGCGAGTTCGCCGGGTGCGGCAGGGACACAGCTGCAGAAGGTGATCGACGCTTACTTTGAAGAGCGGGCGGGAGCTGCGCGGTCGAGTGGGGCGGAGGAGTTTTTCGATCGGCAGGTGCAGGATAAGAGCGGGGAGCTGGCGGATACGCAGCAGGCGATTACGCGGTTCGAGGTGCAACACCGGATCGCGAACCTGGCCGACCAGAAGAAGCTGCAGGTGACGCGGATCGCGGCGCTGCAGGAACAGCTTGCGGATGCGACGACGGCGCTGGCGCGGCAGGAGAGTAAAGAGTCGGCGGAGAAGCGGTATTTGAGCACGATTCCGAACCGGCTGCAGACGAGTGAGAAGACGATCACGAATCAGTATTCGCAGGAGCGGCTGAATACGTCGCTGGTGGATCTGCAGAATCGGCGGACGGAGCTGGTGCGGCTGTATCCGCCGAGCGACCGGCAGGTGGTGGAGGTCGACGAGAAGATTGCGCGGACCAAAGAGGCGATCGCGACGGCGGCGGAGCATCCGGCGGCCGAGGCTTCGTCTGATGTGAATCCCGTATGGCAGCAGTTGCGGCAGCAGGTAGCGAACTCGAGCGGGGAACTAAGCGGGCTGGGGGCGCAACGGGGGCAGTTGCAAGCTGAGCTTGCGGATGCTCAGGGCCGGTTGAGGGAGCTGGAAGAGGCGACAGGGCAGAACGATGAGTTGCAGCGGAGGCTCTCGCAGGCGCAGGCGGACTATACGCTGTATGCGCAGAAGCGGGATGAGGCGAGGATCTCGGGTGAGCTGGATAAGCAGAAGATGTTCGATGTGAGCCTGGTGCAGGCGCCGGTGGCTTCGGCACGTCCGGACCGGCCAAAGCCGCTCTTGTACACCGTGGTGGGTTTGGCATTTGCGGTGCTGCTGGGGACACTGCTGGCGTTATACGCGGATACGTCTGCGGAACAGGTATATACGCCGTTGCAGCTCGATTCCATTACGGGAAGCAGGACGCTGGCGGTACTGGCGGACGAGCACGATGCGAATCAGGATCTGGGGAGCACACAGGTGGAGTACCGGCGGCTGCTGGTTGGGCTGCGTAAGGCGTTGACGGATGTAGAAGGCACCGAGGGTTGGCGGAATGGACACGATGCGGCGCTTGCGCAGGATCCAGGACGGCCGGCGGGATACTGCATCGGCTTTGCGTCCGCGCTGCCGGGTGAAGGGACCAGCTCCCTGGTGAACACGCTGGCCACGGTGGCGGCCAAACAAGCGAACAGCCGGGTGGCGGTGCTGGATGTGGAGGCGCTGCTGCGAAAGTTTGAAGCGGAAGAGGATGTGAGCTTCGCGATGAAGTACAACACGACCCGCCAGCACTGGGCGCTGGCGCTCGATCCGAGCGCGTCACCGTCCGGGCCGCTCCGGATGGGCGGCGTGCAGGGTCAGTTCTCGGCGCGATTGAACCTTCTGCTGATCGATGGACGTCGGGAGTTCGACTGGCTGTTTTTGGACTGCCCGAGCCTTAGGGCTTCTACGCTGGCGAGTGAGCTGGAGCAATGTGTCGATGGGTATGTTGCGGTGGTGGGGGCGGGGATGGCACGGCGGCAGAACATCGAGCAGATGGAGTCTGCGCTGCAGCACTCCGGCGCGCCGTTGCTGGGGTATGTTCTGAACCGGCGCCGGTACCCGGTGCCGCAGTGGCTGCACCGGATGATCTGGTAATGAGGGAGTCGGTCATGAGCAGGTCGGTCTCGAAAAAGTTGTGGATGAAAGGCGCTGCCTGGCATTGGCTTGCCGTGGCGGCGGCGTGGTTCGGGCTGGCTGGAGTGCAGATGGCTCAGGCACAAACGACCGGGGGCGAGGCAGGTACGACAGCTCAGACGCCTACGCTGGCGCCGAGACAGACGCTGGTGGTTCCGGTCGATCACTACATCCTGCATCCCGGAGATGTGGTGGATGTGACGTTCCGGTTTACGCCGGAGTTCAATGACGAGGTAACGGTGGGGCCGGATGGACGCGTGGTGCTGAAGAGTGCGGGCGATATGCGATTCGCCGGATATACGCTGCCGGAGATCCAAAGGGATGTGCTGATCAAGGCGAAGGATCGGCTGGTCGATCCGGAGGTGACGGTTTCTCTGAAGGACTTCGACCGGCCGCACGTGGTGGTGGGGGGCGATGTGCAGACGCCGGGCAAGTTCGATCTGCGGCGTCCGACGACAGCGCTGCAGGCGGTGATGCTGGCGGGCGGTCCGAAGGAAAACAGCGCGATGGGGCGGGTTGTGGTCTTTCGCAAGGTGAATGAGGAGTTTGCGGAGGTGCATATTGTGAAGCTGGACCACTTCAAGAACAAGACCACGGCGAATCACGATCTGCTGCTGCAGCCGGACGATATGGTGCTGGTGCAGCACGATCATCTGACGACGTTTGAACGGTATATCAAGCTGGCGAACATTGGCTTTTATCTGAATCCGTTTGGCAATAATGGGCTTTTTTAGGGCTGGAAGGATCCGGCAATACGGTTCGCGAGGTGCTGATTGAAGGTGCTGCTGATGGCATACGAGTGCAGCCCTCGCGGCACGTCGGAGTGGGCGGTTGGATGGGGCCGATTGCTGCAGGCGGCGAGGGTCGCGGAGGTCCACATGGTGACCAGCGAAAAGAACTACCAGGTGATGGAGCAGGCGCAGCGGGAGGGCAGGCTCCCCGATAGGGTTAAGCTGTATACGCCCGCGCCGGATGAGCGGCTGCGGACCTTGGAGCAAAAGGAAGCTCTGTTTGCGTACAACTACACGGCTTATGAACATTGGCAGAGATTGGCGGTGAAGCTTGCCATCGAACTGCAGGCACGCGAGCGGTTCGACCTGGTGCACCAGGTGAATGTGTGTACGTTTCGTGAGCCGGGGTATACGTGGGAGCTTGATATCCCGTATGTGTGGGGGCCTGTGGGCGGCACGCAGAACTTTCCGTGGCGCTTTCTTGCGATGCTGCCGGCGAAGGAGATGTTGAAGGAAGGCGCGCGAGGCTTGAGCAATTGGATCTCGCTGCGGTACAAGGCGCGGGTTCGCTCCGCGGCGAAGAAGGCGGTGGTGCTGCTGGCCGCAAACTCCACGAACCAGAGGGACTACGAGCGCGTGTTTGGCAGGCGGGTGGAGCTGCTACTCGAAACCGGATTGTTTGAGGTGAACGAGCCGGATCGGACGCGGTATTTGAAGCGAGTGGAAGATCAGAAGGCTGGACGGAGGTTGAGGCCGCTGCGTTTGCTTTGGGTGGGCGAGCTGGTGACACGGAAGGCGTTGCCGGTTCTGTTGCAAGCGCTGACTCAGGTGGGCGATGAAGTGGAGGTTGAGGTGATCGTGGTGGGCGAGGGGCCGCTGCGCCGAAGCTGGCAGATGCAGGCAGAACGGCTGGGAGTGGCCGGGCGCGTGACGTTTCGGGGCGAGGTGACGTTTGCCGAGGTGCTGGCGGAGTATGAGCGGGCGGATCTATTCTGTTTCACAAGCTTGCGCGATACGAGCGGGAACGTGGTGCTGGAGGCGCTGGCGGCGGGAGTTCCGGTTCTTTGCTTCGACCATCAAGGGGCGCGGGACATGGTGAGTGCGTCGAGCGGCGTGAAGATTCCGGTGAGCTCGCCTGAGGATGCGGTGCGGGATTGGGCGAGAGCGATCGTGGAGCTCGCAGGGAATCCGGGACGATTGTGCTGTCTGAGCGAGGGAGCGACGGAGCAGGCGCGGAAATTCCTGTGGGATGACAATGGCGATCGGGTGAATGCGATCTATCGCGAGCTGGCCGAAGTATGACGCGGATGCCCGAGGCTGCAATTGGGGAAGAGGACGAGGCCGGCTCCGGGCGGCTCGGCTTCTGGGCGAAGGTGCGATCGAAGATCGGCGAGAAGATGAGCTATGCGCTCGCGGACCAGGTGACGTACAGCTTCGGCAACATGATCGTGGCGGCGATGTTCAGCCGGCATGCGGGTGCGCGTGAGTTTGGGATGTACATTCTGACGCAGCGCTCGCTGGATGTGCTGATCCAGCTTTGCAATGTGTTCTCGTGGGGGCCGTATACGTTCAATCTGCCGACGATTGCCAAGGGACGGCGGCGGCTTTATGACGGGAGCATGGTGGCGCAGCAGATGGTGGGTTGCGCGGTCTCGGCGCTGCTGCTTTGGGTGGCTACGCGGTGGGCGAGTACGCCGGAGCGTGGGATCTACTACGGCGTCTTCGCGCCGCTGATCCTGACCAGCGCGGGGATCTTGTTCCGGGAGTTTACGCGACGGCTTTACTTTGCGCGGATGCGATTTCGCGAGGCGTTCTGGACCGACGTGGCGACGGTCGTGCTGCAGGTGGCCGGAGTCGCGTGGCTGGCGGCGATCCACAGGCTGAACGTGACGGCCGGGCTGCAGGTGTTATCGGCGGCGGCGCTGCTGGTCTCCTGCTGGTGGCTGCTGGAGGAGTGGAAGCGGATCGAGTTGCGGTGGAAGGCGAACTGGGAGGATCTGAAACTCAATTTGCAACTGGGACGGTGGCTTTTTGGCGGGAACATGATCTTCATGATCAGCTCACAGTGCAACCCGTGGGTGTTGAGCGCCATGCTCGGAGGAGCGAGCGTGGGGGCGTACGCGGTGTGCGAGAGCGTGGTGAATATTCCGCGGGTGGCGTTGACGAGCATGCAGAATGTGATGGCTCCCACGCTGGCGCAGTCGCTGGCGAATGAAGGGAAGGCGGGGCTGAGAGCGCGGGTGAAGCAGATGGACCGGATGCTGCTGTTGGGATCGGTCGCTTTCGCGGCGGGGATTGCGATCTTCGGTCCGTGGGTGGCGCGGTTGATCTATAAGTCGGTTCCGCCCAATCCGCGGATGCTTTTGATCGTGCTGGCTTTGAACTTCGTTGCGTTCGCGGCGACGCTCTCGCAGAGCTACGGATTAACGGCACTGGGGCGGGCGAACTATGCGTTCTACTCTTATCTGGCGGGGCTGGTGGCTCAAGTGGCGCTGTGCGTGTGGCTGGTGCGGATGTTTCACCTTCCGGGAGCCGCGATGGCGATGCTGTTTGGCAGCGTGG
This sequence comes from uncultured Granulicella sp., assembly GCA_965198885.1. Classification (GTDB taxonomy): domain Bacteria; phylum Acidobacteriota; class Terriglobia; order Terriglobales; family Acidobacteriaceae; genus Edaphobacter. The sequence goes on from OZ240677.1 coordinate 1,898,157, forward strand.
TAGTGCTGGCGGTGCGGCAGTTCTATTATGGGCTGGAGATGAGGCGGGCATGAACGCAGTCTTCGGGCAGTGGATGGATGCGGGGGGCGCGGGGATCAGGGCGGAGGCGGTAGCGACTCGGGTGCGGAGCATCAAGTTGGTGTGTGCGGTGGCGTTGAGTGTCTGCTTCTGGTTCTCGGTGCCATATGCGGAGGTGGTACAGGGGCCGGAGGATCTGTCGACGGCGGGGTCGGTAGCGGGGGATACGGGGGCGGGAGCGCTGGGGAGACAGATTGCGCTGCCGATCATCGCGGCGATTGGGCTTTACATGCTTCGGCGGCTGCCGCGGCGCGGGCGGATGGATGGAGCGCTGCGCGTGGCGCTGGTGGGGTTTGCGGGATGGGCGGCGCTGAGTGTGTTGTGGAGCGATAGTCCAGCGACGTCGGCAAAGCGGCTGGTGGTGTTTGCGATGGATGCGCTGTTTGCGTATGCGATCGCACGCGTGTTCAGCGTGATGGAGTTTGCGCTTTGGGGGTTTGCGACGACCGGGTGCGTGGCTTTGATCTCGCTGTATGTGGACGCGGGGATGCAGGGGATCTTCGCTCCGTTCGATCCGGACTATCGATTTGCCGGGGTCATGCAGCCCAACTATCAGGCGATGAACCTTGTGGTCTGCATCTTTTGCGGGCTGACGCTGCTTGCGTATGCGAGGAAGAGTGCGCCGTGGATTGTGGGCTCGCTGGGAGTGGCGCTGGTGCTGCTTTATCTAACGCGGTCAAGGCTGAGTGCGGCGGTGTGCCTGGCGCTGGCTGCGGTTCCGCTGGCGCGGATCGCGCGGGAGCGGATGGCCGTGCAGACGCGGGCGTTGGTTGTGCTCGCAGTGCTTCTGGTGGCGGTGCCGGCGGGAATCTACTTCGCGGGGCAGAATGCGGGCGTGGCGGCGCAGAGCGTGTTCATGATGGGGCGGTCGGACACGGAAAATACGTCCAGCTTGTCCAACCGGGCGCCGCTTTGGGAGGAGTTGATGGAGAGCGCCGAGGCTCGGCCGTGGCTGGGGTATGGCTATGGCGGGTTCTGGACTCCGGAGCGGCTGGAGCGGGTCTCGCTGGATCAAGGCTGGATTGTGCCGCATGCCCACGACACTTACCTGGATGAGACCCTGGCTTTGGGGTTGGTGGGAGCTTTGCTGTATGCAGGCGCGCTTTGGAGCGGGGCGGTGATTGCGTGGAGGCGGTATCGAAGCAGGCCGGGTGCGGTCTCGCTGCTGCCGGCACTGCTGCTGACTTGGCTGGCGGTGACGGGAGTTGCGGAGTCGGTGCCGCTGGACCCTTATCTGCCTTCGATGCTGGCGTATGGCTGCCTGCTGAAGATGTGCCTGGTGGAGGGGTCGGAGGAGGAGGAGGACTGGATCTTCGGGAACGTTCCTACGAGTCATGAAGGTTCTTTCGCCCGGGAAGAGGCGGCTGTGAGAGCCGGTGCCTGAGACTTCTCTCGCGTCCGGTTGTGGGCTGGTGAGCGTGGTGATCCCGACGTACCGGCGGGTGCCGGAGATGTGCGAGGCGGTGCGGAGCGTGCTCGCGCAGACGTACACGAACTTAGAGGTGATTGTGGTAGCGGATGGGCCGGATGCGGAGGCTCGGGAGGCGGTGGAGAGGCTTGCTTCAGCAGACCGTGCGGTGCGTCTGCGCTACCTAGAGTTGAGTGTCAACAGCGGGCCTGCGGAGGCGAGGAATGCAGGGTTGAGGGCAAGTCACGGAGCGTGGCTGACGTTCCTTGATGACGACGATACGATGCTGCCGGAGAAGATCGAACGTGCGGCGCGGCTCGCGGATCATGCGGATGTGCGAAAGATGATCTCCTGCCGGACGATCTACCGGCATGACGGAAGAGACGATGTATGGCCGAAGCGGCCAATCGGTCCGGAGGAGGATGTGGCGGACTATATTCTGTTGCGGCCTTCGCTGCTGGGGCGGCCGGGAGTGCTTCCGCTGCAGACTTTGCTGATCCACCGGAGCATCCTGGAGCAGGTACCGTTTACGACGCATAACGATCATGAGGACTGGTCATGGCTGCTGGAGGCGTGGCACCTGGCGGGAGCGCGGGTGGAGTTTGTGTGGGAACCGCTGGTGGTCTACAACATCGTGACGGAGAGCATCTCGCGGAGCCGGCGGATGAACTGGCAGGACTCGCTAGAGTGGGCTGAGGGGTATCGGCGATGGATCGGGGATCGGGCGTTCAACTCGTTTTTGACAACGAAGGTGGCGTTGAAGGCGAAGCGGGCCGGGGACTGGGGTGGCTTGAGAATGATTGCGGGAATGGTGTTGCGGAATAAGCCGGGTGTGCTGGATCTTTTGTTTCTGGCTGGCGTGGCTATGCTGCCGGGATCGGTGCTTCAGAATGCGTGGAAGCGTTCGCTCGCCTCTGGAGAACGCGCGTGATACGGCGGCTTCTGCTCGTGGCGGCGTTGCTGGGCGGGTGCATCGGCAGCGTTGGCCATGGGCAGCAGCCAGTGCGGCGGGAGAATTATGGAAGACGGCTGGAGCCGGATGCGTCCGTGGTGCTGCATGGGGCGGGGCAGAGCGATGAGGTCAGCTTTGCCGCGTATACGAAGGCGATGGGGACGGCTCGGCCGATGCTTTCGATGAGCTATGTGGATCTGCATGACGATTTAGCGGCTTACTTTCTGCGGCTACGGAAGGAACTGGCTTCATATCCGGATCTGATCATCCCTCAGATTGGGCTTGCGATGAACGAAGGGGAGAGCAGCCGCCATTATGAAGGTTCGGTTGGGCGTGGGCTGGACGATGCTCGGCTGAAGCAGCTTTGCGCAGGGCTGCAATCATTGGGGCGGCCTGTCTTTCTGCGGATCGGGTATGAGTTCAATGGGAGCTGGAATGGGTATAAATCGGCCGATTACGTTGCGGCGTTTCGACGGCTGGCCGGGCTGCTGCGAGCCGCGGGGCTGGAGAACGTTGCGCTGGTGTGGGATTGGTCGGCGGATGCGGAGCTCGATGCGGAGCATGGAAGCTGGGTGAAGAGCGATCCTAGGAGCCGGTATGCGGCTTATTATCCGGGGGACGATGTTGTGGATTGGTGGGGGTTGAATCTCTTCAGTGAGGAGAGTCTTCATGCGGGAGCGACGGAGGCTTTTCTCAAGGATGCGGCGGGACACCGGATTCCGGTGATGATTGGCGAGTCTGCTCCGCGGGGACACCCGGTGAGTGAAGGGCAAGGGGCGGTCGATCACTGGTACAAGCCTTACTTTGCGCTGATACGGAGTTCACCGGAGATCAAGGCTTTCTGTTATATCGACTGGGACTGGCGGAGGTATCCGCAGTGGGCGGACTGGGGCGATTCGCGGGTTCAGGACGATCCGGCGGTGCTTGGCTTTTACAAGGGTGAGGTGGCGGATAAGCTGTTTGCGGATGCTCGAGGGCGTTCTGAGACGCTGAAGCTGCTGCGGGCGCGGTGACTGGGTGGGAGGGAGCAAAAACAAGAGCAACTACGGGAAAATCTCTTCGCTTTGTCATCCTTCATCGAAGAATGACGGGTGGGTTTTGAGGGCTAGGAGGTGGTGTGGTCGACGATGATTCTCCAGCCGGCTTCAGTTTTTTCGAAGATGAGGGAGAAGTTGCCGTCGGCGTTGCCGCCGGCTTTTTTGTTGCGGTCGAGATGGTAGTGGCCGATGACGACGGCGAAGCGCTCGTCGAGGATGCGGGGTTCCAGGTCGGAGAAGGACAAGGTGCCCATGGCGTCACGGTTGGGATAGTTGTGCTTGTAGTCGTTGAGCATCTGGAGGTAGCCGTGGCTGACCTGGGAGCCGATGAAGATGATATCGGGGGAGTTTTTGTAGCCGGTGGCGAAGGAGTCGAGGTCGCCTCGGTTCCAAGCGGACTCCTGCTGGTTGAGGACTTTGACGATGTTGAGCTCGTCGCGAGTCAGGGTGCGGAGCTGGTCGGGCTTGTCCTGGGCGCAGGCGGGGAGCGTAAAAGTCAGGGCGGCAGCGAAGAACAGGGGACGGAGGGTCATGAGGATCACCTTCGGAGCTGGGAATTCTGTTTGGCTTTGATGGTACAGGGAGGACGTTGGGCGACGGGTGTTGGATGGGACTGTAGGGCTTGTGGCGGGTTTCGGGGGTTTGCGCATCTTACGGAGAAGGAGACTGAGAACACTATGGATCGACCGGTGGAGTGGAAGGACGCGGCGGAGATTGGGATTCAGTTGCAGGAGAAGTATCCGGAGATTGAGCCGTACTCGGTGCGCTTTACGGACCTGCATAAATATGTGACGGAGCTGCCGGGGTTTGTCGGGGATCCGATGAAGTCGACGGAGCCGCAGTTGGAGGCGATTCAGGCTGCGTGGTATGAGGAGTATGAGGAGGCGAAGGGTTTGTAGACGTACCCCCCCCGGGGTTTATTGCGCAAAATATTCATATGAAACAGGTTAGGCTCGTATCAACCTTTGTAACTGCTGGGAAAGTTACTTGGTGGGCGGACGGTTTCGACGCAGGAGCTGATCGGGCAAGGCTGAGCCGGAGAGGCGGAGGACGAAGAAGCATATAGCGGCCCAGAAGAGTGTGCCCATGGTGATGAGAACGAGGTCGCCTGGGTGGCCAGGGGGGTGGGGGATGTAGGGCAGGGCTGCGGTGATGAGGAACCAGGCCAGGAGTGCGGCGATCAGGGCGCGGCCTAGTTCTTCGTACTCAAGGCTGGCGAGGCTGACGATGCGGGCCCGGTGGAGGAGTATGGCCAAGGCGATGGTGTGGGTGAGGATGCCGAGGTCGCTGGCGATGGCGAGGCCGGAAATGCCGACGCGGTGGAAGAGCAGGGCGTAGATGGGGATCGAGACCAGGGTGACGACGGTGCCGGAGATGGCGGGGGTAAGGGTGTTGCGGGCAGCGTAGAAGGCTCGGGCGTAGATGCCTTGAGAGGACCAGAGGGCGAGCGACAGGGAAAAAAGGGCGAAGTAGCCGGCGGTGGCGAGGGCGTCGGCGTGGGTGTAGCTGCCGCCGCGGTAGATGTCGACGATCGGGATGGCGAGGGCGGCCATCCAGGCGGTGCCGAGGAGGCCGACGGCGAGCAGGCGAGAGACGGCGCGGTTGACGGCGGTGTTGAAGTCGAAGAGGCGGTTCTGGGCGTAGAGCTGGGTGAAGAACGGGAGCGAGGCGGCTCCTGCGGCGGCTCCGACGATGGTGAGGGGGGCGTTGAAGAGGGTCTTGGCGTTGAGCAGGCGGGTGAGACCGCCGCGGTTGGCGGTGGCGAAGTAGCCGAGGATCCACTTGTCGGCCATGGCGAGGGAGACGCCGATCATCAGGGGGAGCGAGAGCTTCAGCCACTCCAGGAAGGCGGGGTGGCGAAGGTTGAAGACGGGGGTGTAACGCAGGCCGCCGCGGAAGGCTGCGAAGAGGTTGAGGGCGGCGGCGCCGACGAAAGAGCCCGCGAGGACGCCCCAGGCGAGGGAGTCGATGCCGAGGGAGCCGGAGAGCAGGACGCCGCCGAGGATGATGCCGATGTTGTAGACCAACGGCGTGATGGCCTGGTAGAGGAAGATCTTGCGGACGAGCAGGCGGGAGCCGAGGACGCCGCCGACGAAGAAGAAGAACTGGGCGGGCAATAGAAGGCGGGTCAGGTGGGTACAGAGGGCGGCGGTGGCGGGGTCGAGGCGGGGGAAGAAGGCGGCGGTGTAGAAGGGGGCGAGGACCTCGGCGAGCAGGATGCCGGCGCCGAGGACGAGCATCATCGCGTTGAGGACGGCGGAGAGAGCGAGATCCGCGCCGCGGTCGTCGGGGATGCCGCTGGGGGTCTCGCGGTAGCGGCTGAGGATGTTGACGAGGGTGATGGACGCTACGCCTCCGACAAGGAAGTAGCTGATCATGTCCGGTAGATTGAAGGCGGCGTTGTAGGCGTCGGTGACGCTAGAGGCTCCGAAGACGGAGGCGATGTACTTGGTGCGGATGAGGCCGAGCAGGCCGGAGAGCGCGGAGGCTCCCATGAGCAGGAGCGTGGCGGAGAAGACGGAGTGCTTGCGGCCGGCGGAGAAGAAGCCTGCAGCCGCAGGGCCTGGAACCGGCGCAGCGCCGGGCATTGTCTGGACCGGGATGGGGTTGTCGGGTGAGGGCACGGCTGGCGAGCGTTCCCGGCTAGTTTACCGTGTTCGCTCTGCCAGGCTTATGCAGGTAGGAAAAGGAGATGACCCAGCGGAGTCGAGCGTCCGGGTTCCGAAGGCTCGGTTGCGGATACTCGACTCCTGGTCCGGGCGTGTCGGACGGACAGTCTTTCCCGGCGCGAGATCCGGGGGCTGTCTTTATAGTTCGACCCTTGTAGCTACGAGACAGGGGGATAGGACCATAAATATAAAGAGCAAGATGATCAGTGCGTCATGCATGGCAAGGTCCCTCAGTTTCAGCCTATGTTGGCTGACACAGCAGATATCGGCGCAAGGAATCCTTCTATCCATGGCTCTCAGGAGGCATTACTTGAGTGCCTGGAGGGTTGAGGAAAGGACTGGCCCGGGATGCCGTGCGGGAGTAGAGGATAGATTTCTTTATCGGTCTTACCAGCGGGATTGTTACGCCGCGAAGCTTTTCATCTCCGGGGAGAGCACCTCAGGGGCTAAAGCCCCGGCCTGTCGAAGACCCTGAGAGACCCAAGGCTGAAGCCTTGGGCTACCTAGAAGCCGAGGAGTGAAGTCCGGTCTTTTCGGCGCGTCTGAGACACAAGTGGCTTCAATCGCCGGGCTTCACGGCGGGTGTCTGGGGGCTGGCGGGCGGTGAGGGCGGAACGTAGGGCGGGGGTGGGGTCTGGCCTTCGGCTACCAGGGCAGAGTCGATGAAGCGGAAGAGATCCTGCAGGGGGTAGGCGCCTTCAAAACGCTCGCCGTTGATGAAGAGCTCCGGGGTGGATTCGACTTCGAGGTTCTCGCCCATGTGCAGGGAGGCCTTGATCTTGGTGTCGTCCTGCTTCTTGATGCAGGCCTGAACCTCGGGCTCTTTGAGCTTGTCTTTCTTTGCTTCATCGAGGGCGAGCTGGTCGAGGGAGTCGTTGGCCTTTTGCAGGCTGTGATCGGTGCCGCCGAAGTCCGAGGCATGGCCGTGGATGTAGTCGACGAGATTCCAGTAGCCTTCGGGATTCTGGTCGGCGACACAGTTCACGTCGACGGCGGCGCGCATGGCCCAGGGATGCTGTGAGATGGGGAAGTCGAGGTAGACGATGCGGACCTTATCGCCGTAACGCTCGGTGAGCGCAGGGAAGAGCTGCGCGTGCATCTTGGCGCAGTAGGGGCATTCGAGATCGTCAAAGGCGACGATCTGGACGGGGGATTTGGCGGTACCGCCACGGGACGGCCGATCGCCGGCGGAGATGATGGTCCTGGGGTCCTTGGTGATGTCGAACTTGTTGAACTGGGCGAGGGTCTTGCCGTCCGTGGAAAGAAGGAACGGGATGGGCTTGCTGGAGTCGCCGTCCGCCTGGAAGGTGACGTTGATCTGGTCGTAGCCGGGGACGTCCGAGGGCTGGCGGGGGCCGATCTGGATAGCGTAGTTCGGAGGCACCTTGGCGCGGGTGCGGACCATGATCTCGACGCGGCGGTAGAGCTCCGGGGAGAGCCTGGAGGCGCTGCCGGCGGCGGGGATCTGGGCGTGGCAGCCGAGCGATGCGGTGAGGAGCGCGAGGGCGATCAGGGAACGGGTCACAGGAAATTATCTCACTGGAGAATTCTCAGCATTGGACGTGACTGCGAAGGGAAGGTCTGGCAGAGAGACTGGTTTATCGCCAGTTCCCCCGGACACTGGGGCGGACTCCTCAAGATTCTCGCGCGGAACTGGATAGGATCAAGGCGGGACCAGCATCTTCGGGGTCCTTCGACTCGTCTGGCGCTCAATGCGCCAGACGAGCTCAGGATGACAGAATTTTGTACGCCGGCCTCAAACCCGGCTGGTTAGAAGAGACGCTGCGAGCGGCGGAGGTTGCCGGCGGTGCCGATGTTGGCGAGGGTGAAGTTGAAGCGGTAGACGCCTTCGTTGCGGACGGCGCCTAGTTCGTATTTGCGGTACTCGACGGCGAGGCCGCAGCAGTTCCAGTTGTAGGAGGCCTGCAGGGCGGCGTACTGGAGTAGGGCGCAGCTTGCGGTGGGGGTAGCGGTGGTGCCGGAGGTGGTGGCGTTGGAGTGCGGACTGACCGGGCAGAGATCGAGTCCTGTGTTGCCTGCGACAGAGAGTCCGGGCTTGGTGGGCTGGCCGTAGCCGATGAGCAGGCGGAGCTGGTCGAAGCTGCTGACGGTGGAGCTGACCCCTTCCGTGTAGAAGCGGCCGGGGGCGTCGAGCAACGCGTAGCTGAGGGCGCCAAAGGTGGCGCCGCGATGGACGTCGAGGAAGACGTTGTTCGAGGTGAACTTGCTGGCGCCCGTGTCGTAGTCGAAATCCCATTCCACGTCGGTGTTGGCGGTAGTGCGGACGCGCAGGCGGGAGACGAGCGGCGAGATGTTGCGGGCTTCGGTGAGGAAGGCTACGCCGGAGAGCGAGAGCGTGGTGTCGAAGATGTTGCGGCGGCCGTTGATGATTGCCCCGCCGAAGGTGGGGTCGAAGAAGTACTTCTGGGTGAGGCGCCAGCTGATGAGCTGCTCATTACCGCAGCCTTTGCCGGGAGTGCCGTCGGGGACAGGCTCGGCGGCGGCCTCGGGTTCGAAGCCCGGGCCCTGGGCGAGTTCGTTCTCGTGACAGGAGCGCGGAGTGCCGTCTTTGTGGAAGAGTGAGGCGCGGCGGAAGAGACGCTGGGTGACGCCGTACTCAATCTCATTGGTGTCCGACATGATGTCGGTCTCGTCGAAGCGGAGGATGTCGGCGAAGTTGGAGATACCACCGGTGTAGCGGTAGGTGACCTCCGGCTCGATGGTGTGGCGGATCTGCGAGCCAAGCAGGCTCTTGAGGACGGTCGGGGTGAAGGTGCGTTCGATGACCGGCGGCCGCAGCTCGAAAGAGCCTTCAAAGTCGGAACGTGAGAGGCCGCTGCGGGCTTCTACGGGAGCAGTTCCGCCCCCGTTGAAGGGTTGGCGGGAACGCGTGTAGAGGGTCTCACGGGTGGCGATCGAGGGGCGGAATCGCCATTGGCCGAGCGAAAAGGGATAGGCGAGCTGTGGATGGAAGTCGAAGCGCTCCACGATGCCGCCGGTGGAGAAGTTGGGCTGGGAGCGCTGCAGGCCGGAGAAGGAGGCGTCGATGGTGTACTCGAGGTTGGTGGTGCCGAGCTTGTGGTCCGTGCTGGCGACGCTGAGCGTGGGCGCGTGGAAGATGTGGACTTCCTGCTGGGGCGTGGCGCCGCTGGGGTTGGTCTGCTCGATGACCTTGATGCCCTGGTAGCGGTCGGCGAGGCCGGCGAACTCGAAGCCCTTGGCTTCATGCGTCACGTAGGCGGTGGAGACGACGTCCGAGGTGACGGCCTGGTTGAAGTTGTCGGTGAATGCCTCGCGGTAGATGTAGCTGGAGAGGTACTCGACGTTGGCGGCGGCGCGGGTGGCAGGGGTGAAGTCGCGGCGGCCGGCGAAGGTGACATCCTCGCCGCCCTGGTTGGTGTAGACGCCGCCGGTGGGGGTGTAGCCGCGGTCGAGCAGGCCGGAGTAATGGACGTTGATGAAGTCAAGGTTCTGGCCACGGTAACGGAAGGTCGCGGCCTGGGCGAAGCCGCGGGAGCTGTAGTAGTCGGCTCCGACGGTGAGGTCTGCCGAGCGGCCGAGGACGAGGTAGAACTGCTCGCCAAGGATGAGGCCTTTGGTCGAGGACTGGCCGACCGTGGGGATGAGGAAGCCGGACTCGCGGGTCTCGGAGTTCACCGGGTGCGAGACGTAGGGCAGGTAGAGGACGGAGTAGCCGAGGAGATGGAAGGTGGAGTTGCGGGCGCGGGCCTGGTCGCCGTCCATGGAGAAGTGGCGCGCGGAGAGCAGCCAGTCCGGGCTGTCGAGCTGGCAGGAGGTGACGGTGCCGTCGTAGATGTCGTAGGTCTCGGGGCCGGTTTTGACGACGACGCGGCCGCTGAAGAGGAATGGGTTGCCGTTACTGTAGACGACCCGCTCGGCGTTGGCGTAAGTGGGATCGGCGGGCATGGCGTTGGTCGCGCGCGGCTTGGGGCGGCTCATGGCGACGGAACCCTTGACCTCATAGAAGCGGCCGGTCTCGGTCTTGACGTTGAAGACGCCGTGGGCGGCGGAGATACGTTCCTGGGTGCGGCCGCCGGTGAGGACGAGGTGGCCGGTGGCGACGAGGTCGCCGGAATTGGAGTCGTACATGATGTGGTCGGCGCGGAGGACGCGGTCGAGGTAGTCGATCTCGACGTCGCCGTCGAGGTCGTAGACGCCGGCTTTGAAGCTTTGGGTGCGGCTGGTGATGGAGAGCGGGACGGTTCTGCCGGGCTCGGGGACGACCTGGGCGGTGGGGTATCGGTCTTCACGCGGTGCGTCCGGGAGAACCGTGGCGGGGGGTGCCTGATTCGTTATCTGCTGGGCGGCCAGATGCGGATGACCGAGGCCGAACAGCATGATAGTTATGAAGAGGTAACGGGAAAGCCGCTGAGAGTTCTGAGAGTTCTGACAGATCAGAGAGATCAAAGGGTAGCCCGAAAGTTGGACGGCCCTGCGAGAACTTCGGGCAGGATTGCTTCGAGCTTTTTCAGGGTGCGCCACCGTCACTAGGCTAAACGATATTCGGTAAGACGATTTTTGATGGAAGCAGGTCTCGGTTTGAACACGATGAGCTCGGCACAGCTTGAGATCCTCCCGATGGACGCGGTGGGAGAGGCGCAACTGCATGCAAAGACAGAGGCCAGCCCGCTGCGGCAGCAGATGGCGGAACGGCTGGCCGCGCACCGGCAGCGGCGTGGGCGGCAAGGGCATGCGGCGGCGCAGGCTCGGCTGGATATCGGGCTGGAGATGGAACGCCCGCTGGTAAAGAACAAGGTTGCGGCGGCGGTGGCGGAGCGGTATGCGAGTTCGCCGAGCTATCGCGCATTCCTGGCGCAGGAGGCGGAGCGGGCGATCGAACGGGCTGCCGCCGCGGCGCAGGTTGCCACGAGGAATGCGGAGGCGGTGGCGAACGCGCAGCAGGAGTTGCTGGCGGAGCTTGAACTTTGGACGGCACCGCAGGAGTTCAAGGCGGAGACGGCCGCTGTCGCGTTGCGTCCGGCTGCGGTGCCGGAGAACAGGGTTATCGAGGAAGTTGCGGAAGCTCCGGCACGGCAGGTCTCAGCGGGCGGCCTGACCGTGCGGCTCTACGAGACTCTCGGACGGAAGGCGATGGAGCCGGCTGAGATCCATTGCGGACCTTCTGTCGCGGCTCCCGATGGGCTTGAGGATCTGGAAGAATCGCTGGTGCTGGATGAGGAGATTGCGTTCCGGCAGACGCCGGTGTTCGAGAACTATCGCGATCCCAAAGGGCCGATGGAGCCGATCGCGGCCAACCTGGTCGAGTTTCCACGCCAGTTGGTGGCGGCGAAGAAGGCTAGGCCACGGATCGCGGAAGGGCCTCTGCGGGACGAGTCTCCGCGGAGCCCGCAGCTTCGCATCTTTGAGGTGGAAGCCGAGCAGATCTCGACGTCTCCAGCCATGCCCTCAGCGGCACCGGAGTGGAGCAGTATCCGGCTGGATGCGCACAGCATGACCGCAGCTCCGGTCCACACACCGGACGAGCCGATCTTCGCTGCCCTGCTGCCGCCTGCAACTGCGCCGATGAGCCTGCGCATGATGGCCGTCGCAGTGGACCTCACGCTGGTGCTGGGAGCGTTCGTTGCGTTTGCCGCGATGGCAGCCTACGTGGCTGGTCAGGTTCCTGCGGGGAAGGATGCGGCGGAGATCGCTGGTGTGACTCTTGCCGCGCTGTACCTGTTCTACCAGGCGCTCTTCTTCAGCCTGAGCGATCAGACGCCGGGCATGCGCATGGCGAGGATCGGCTTCTGCACCATGACCGATGAGAACCCGTCCCGGTCGGCGATGCGGAGACGCATCCTGGCGACGCTGGTCGCAGCTTGTCCGATGGGAATCGGGCTGCTCTGGATCTTCTTGGATGACGACCGGCTGGGCTGGCATGACCGGATCTCGAGAATGTATCAACGCGCTTATTAGCTTTTGGCCCCCTTCGGAAGAGGAATGACAATTCCAAGCTTGCGGAGGGAATCTATGATTTCCGCTCGGCCGACCTGTTCCAAAATCGACTCATCACTGTAGGACTGCAAGAGTCTGCCAAGATTCGCGATCTCTTCGGTGCGATTGAAGCTGGGCGTATGCTCAGCGGAGTCTTCTAGAAGCGTCAATCTGGCGGCAGATATGTAGAGATTTTGTTCGTCAACATGAATTAGGTAGACGTCTTCATTCGGCAATCTTCTCTTAACAACTTGGCCCACGAGGTCAACTCCCCCGAGTGCGACCGTTTGACCAGGCGCGAAAGTCATAGTGTGCTCTTCCCTTCAAACTAAATTGCAAGCAAAAGCGCGATGACTTTTCGTCATCGCGCTTTCTACTTTCTCTAAGCCTCTTTGACCCCGTCCACAAACGCCTTCAGCTTCCTGCTGCGACTGGGGTGGCGGAGTTTGCGGAGCGCCTTGGCCTCGATCTGGCGGATGCGCTCACGGGTGACCTGGAAGCTTTGGCCAACCTCTTCGAGGGTGTGCTCGGAGCCGTCTTCGAGGCCGAAGCGCATCTTGATCACGCGCTCTTCACGCGGGGTCAGGGTGCGGAGGACCTGCGAGGTGTACTCCTTTAGGTTGACCGAGATGACGGCGTCTGCAGGGGAGACGGCCATGCGGTCTTCGATGAAGTCGCCGAGGTGCGAGTCTTCCTCTTCTCCGATGGGGGTCTCGAGCGAGATGGGCTCCTGCGCGATCTTGAGGACCTTGCGGACCTTCGCGACCGGGATATCCATGCGCTTGGCAATCTCTTCCGACGACGCTTCGCGGCCAAGCTCCTGCACCAGCTGGCGGCTGGTGCGGATGAGCTTGTTGATGGTCTCGATCATGTGCACCGGGATACGGATGGTGCGGGCCTGATCCGCGATGGCGCGGGTGATGGCCTGACGAATCCACCAGGTGGCATAGGTTGAGAACTTGTAGCCGCGACGATACTCAAACTTGTCCACGGCCTTCATCAGGCCGATGTTGCCTTCCTGGATTAGGTCGAGAAACTGCAGGCCGCGGTTGGTGTACTTCTTGGCGATGGAGACGACGAGCCGGAGGTTAGCCTCGATGAGCTCGCGCTTGGCTTTTTCGGCGTCCATGTCGCCCTGCACCATCTCGCGCTGGGTGCGCTTGAGGTCCGGGATGGAGATGCCGGCGTCCTGCTCCAGTCGCTCGAGGTCCAGCTTGCAGTTCTTCTGCTGGCGCTTGTACTCCTTCTTCAGCTCCTCGGAGCGGGAGGCCTCGTGCTTCGTATCGAGCGACCGGATCTGGCGCTCGAGCGTGCGCATGGCGTCGACGGTCTTGTTGACCTTGTCGAGCAGCCGCTTCTTTTCGGCGTTGGTGTACTTCAGTTCGCGGATGACGCGGTTGATGTAGACGTGCTCGCGGCCCATCAGCCAGCGGAGTTTGCGCTGTTCCTTCGCCTTGGTCTTGCCCTCGTGTACCTGCTCAAACTTCTCTTCAAGGCCGACCACCTTCTTCTGGTGCTTGACGATGACATCGATGCGGCCCACGGTCTGGCGGACGCGTGCCTGGAGGATCTCTTCGGTCAGCTCCTCTTCGTCGAAGGTGACGACTTCCTTAATGTTTCTGACGCCGCGGCGCAGGTCTTCTCCGAGCGCCACGATCTCACGGATGACGATGGGCGAGCGGCTGATCGCCTTCATGACGCGAAGCTGTCCGCGCTCGATGCGCTTGGCGATCTCGACCTCCCCTTCACGGGTGAGCAAAGGGACGGTGCCCATCTCGCGGAGATACATTCGGACGGGGTCGTTCGTCTTTTCGAGCGTTCCGGGAGAGAGATCGAGCTCGACGTCTTCGCCTTCTTCCCCGGCTTCGGGCTCGTACTTGTCCCGCCCCATGCGCTCTTCGCCGCCCAGCTCGATGCCCTGGGTGTTGATGGTGGTGAGCAGGTCGTCGAGATCGTCCGGGGTGGTGATATCTCCGGGCAAGAGGTCATTGACCTCGCCGTAGGTGAGATATCCCTTTTCTTTTCCTGTATCGATCAACTTATCGATATCGTCTTCGTACTTATCCAGTTCTTCGGCCACGATGATAGGCGCTCCTGAGGGAGTTAGATGTGTTTAGGGGGCGCAGGTGAAGGCGCCCGAGCTCATCTCTTCGGAATGAGACTCTTCCCTTGGTTGTTTCTAGAGGCAGGGAGCAGATGCGGTAAAGACCGCGATGGCAAGCCCATTTGACCTATCGCCCTCAGGCAGGTCGGGCATTCGAAGGCACACGTCCCCAGCGAAACACAGAGTACCATAAACTTAGACGCAGAAGCCAGGTAAAAGATTCTTAAAGAATGTCCTGCCGGACGGGCCGACTGCGCGTCGGGCGGTCACTTCGTGACGGGTGATCTGGTCGTGGCGAAAGTGTCTGCAGAGGTCCGGACGTTGTCCGGCACGTGCCGAGCAGCGCTCGGACCACGGGAGTCCACCCGCCCCAGCAACGAATACTCGTCACGAAGTGACCGCCCCGCGCGTAGCGGGCCAGTCCGGCAGGACAGGCAGGAGAAGAGTTTGCAGGAAGTGGATGTTTTGATCCTCGGAGCCGGGGCCGCCGGGCTGATGTGCGCCATCGAGGCCGGCCGCAGGGGTCGGCGAGTGCTGGTGCTCGATCATGCCGATAAGCCCGGCAAGAAGATCCTGATCTCCGGCGGCGGACGGTGCAACTTCACGAATCTGGGGACGCGACCGGAGAACTTCCTCTCCGCCAATCCCCACTTCGCCAAGAGCGCACTCGCCGCGTATCCGCCGGAGGAGTTCATCGCGCTGGTGGAAAAGCACCGCATCCCGTATCACGAGAAGACGCTCGGGCAGCTTTTTTGCGACGGCTCCTCGCGCGAGATCCTCGCTATGCTGGAGGCCGAGTGCGGCGAGGCAGGCGTCCGGCTCCAACTCAGCACGAAGATTCAGAGCGTTCGACAAGGCAGAGGCAAGCGTGCTGAGGGCTTTACTGTCGAGACCAGCTCCGGGCAACTCCTGACCGAGTCGCTGGTGATCGCGACGGGCGGACTCTCGATTCCGAAGATGGGCGCGACCGGCTTGGGCTATGAGGTGGCCCGGCAGTTTGGACTGGAGATCGTCGACCCGCGGCCGGCGCTGGTTCCATTCACGCTGCGGCCGTCCGAGCGGGATGCCTGGTGCGATCTTTCCGGGGTCTCGGCGCTTGTTACCGCGCGGCTTGCGAATAGCGCGCGATCCACCTTCCGGGGGGTCAAAGCGCCCGTCTTCCGGGAGAAGCTGCTGGTGACCCATCGCGGGCTGAGTGGACCGGCGATGCTGCAAATTTCTTCTTACTGGAACGAGGCTGCGCCTGCCGAGCTGAGTCTGGATCTTGCTCCGGACGAACGGGTCTTTGCGCCGCTGCTGGCACCAGATGGCCGCCGCGACGCCACAGCCGCGCTTGCTGCCCTGAAAACCATTCTGCCCACACGCTGGGCGGAGCGCTGGCTTGCGCATCACCTGCCCGGCGGCGCTCCCCGCCAGCTGGGCAACGCGCTGTTAGCGCAGCTAGAGGACGCGCTGCATGCCTGGACGCTGACTCCGGCGGGCACGGAAGGATTCGAGAAAGCCGAGGTCACGGTCGGCGGCGTCTCCACCGCAGAGCTCGACGCGCGAACGCTGGAGGCGCGCAAAGTTCCCGGGCTTTACTTCATCGGCGAGGTGGTCGACGTGACGGGCTGGTTGGGCGGCTACAACTTCCAGTGGGCGTGGGCTTCCGGAGCCGCCGCCGGACGCTGCGCCTGATCCCCAGCCCGCAGGCTACTGCACGGTCAGGCTGAGGGCGACGGTTCGGGTCAAGCCGACGTCTGTCCCGGAGACGGTTAGCGCGTATGCTCCACTGGGCGTCGTCACCACCGGGCCTGAGCCGCCGCTCCCGGCGCTCGTCGCGGGGATCACCCTTGCCGTCCCGCAGCCTTCCACGCCGAGCAGGCAAACCATCACCGCGAGCACAAAGAAGACACGGCTGCGCCGCCTGTTGATGAGGCCAAGCAGGCCGATCGGCAGCAGTGCTGCCCAGATCAGGGGGCTTGGCCGGTGCAGTCCCCCGGTTGTGGAGGTTCCGGTTGCGATGGTCACGGTGATCACGGTCATGCCGCCCAACGCAGCGGTTCCGGGGTTGACCGAGCAGAGCGTGTTCGCGGGCGCGCCCGAGCAGGTGAAGCCCACACTTCCGCTCAGACCGTCGACCGAGGAGAGCAGCAGCAGGAAATGCGCGTTCTGCCCGCTCGCCACCGTGGCCGAGACCGGCCCGTCCGCGGCCAGCGTGAAGTCGACGCCGATCCCGGCCAGCGCCAACGTCTGGGGCGAGTTCGGCGCGGAGGAGGTGATCGTCAAGGTGCCGCCCCTGGCTCCCGCAGCCGTCGGCGTAAACCCGATCTGCATCGTGCAGGCCGCGCCCACCGCGACGACGGACCCGCAGGTGTTCGCGCCCGAGACCATCGCGAAGTCGCCTGTGAGGTTCATGCCCGAGAGGTTCAGCGGCTGGCCGCCGTTGTTGGTCAAGGTGACGGTCTGCGGGGGGGCGGAAGAGCCCAGGGCGGTCGGCTCAAAGCTCAGCCCGCCGAAGGGAGCGAGCGAAACGCCTGCCGGAGCGATGCCTAGGCCGCCAAGAGTCACAGTCTGGCTGCGAAACTGGTCGGTCACGGTCAAGGTGCCGCTCTGCTGGCCCAGGCGCTTCGGGGTGAAGGCCACGGACAAGACGCAGCTCGCATGCCCGTTCAGCGAGTTGCCGCAGCCGTTGACCACGGTGAAGTCGCCGCTGGTAATCTGGGCTGCAATCAGCGTGAGCGGCACGTCGCCGGTGTTGGTGAGGGTCACCGTCTGCGCCGGGCTCGCGGTATCGAGCGCCTGATTCCCGAAGGTTAGAGCGTTTGGAGCCAAGCCGTCCGTGGCGACGGCGGTTCCGGAGCCGAGCAGGCTCGCCGTCTGCGTGCCTGCGCTGTCGACGACCGTGAACAGGCCTGCCCTGCTGCCGGAGACTGTGGGTTGGAAGACGATGGATACGGTGCAACCGGTCTGCGGTGCCAGTCCGGTCCCGCAGGTATTCTGCGAGATCGTGAAGTCGCCTGTGACCGTCTCCGAGGAAAGCGTGGCAAGGGTTCCGCCAAGGTTCGAGACCGTAATGTTCTGGACCGCGCTGGTCACCCCGAGGTTCGTCGCGGGAAAGATGAGCGAGACCGGTGTCAGCACGATCGCTGCCGCAGCCGTGCCGTTGCCGGTCAACGTGACGGTCGCCTGGCCGCCCGGCGCGTTGCCGTAGATGGTCAACAGGCCTGTCCGGGCGCCGGCCTGGGCGGGCAGAAAGCTTACTTGCACGGTGCAGGTCATCCCGGGTGGGATCGCAGCAGAGGTGCAGTTGTCCGACTCGATGAAGTCTCCGGAGGCATTGACGCTGCTGACCGTCAGCGGAGCCTCTCCGGAGTTCGTCACAGTCACCGAAAGCGCTGCGCTGATGGTGCCTGCCTGCTGATCCGCAAAATTCAACGTCGTCGGATCGACCGCAATTCCTGGAGCTGCCGGACTGATCGCCGTCAGTAGTGGAATCTGCCAGATACCCCGGCCGTAGGTAGCCGCCCGCAGCTCTCCGGTGCGGCCGTCGCCGGTTGCCATACCCATTGCGGCTTGGAGCTCGACCACCGGCGCATTCGGCAGCGCGGCGCCGTAGACGCTCCAGCAGTTGGCTTCGGCGCAGGTGCTGACACCCTGGGTGGCGTAGACGCCGGTATCCATGGCCACGTAGACGGTATTGGCGTCGTTCGGGTCTACGGCGACGCTGTTGGCCGGCGCGTTCGGAAGGTTGGAGGAGATATTGAGCCAATGTGCGCCGCCATCGCCGGAGCGGTAGACATGCGGCGCATTGATGCCGTTCGCCGCGAAGCCCATCACGGTCACGTATACGGTGGCGCCGCCGGCGTCGTGCGGATCGACGGCGATGGAGGAGATATCGAAGCCGCCGGGATTGAAGACGCCGGAGTCCGAGAGCGCGTTCGTGACCGGGTTCAGAGCCGCATCGCTCCAGGCGGTCGTCGCGCCGGCAGCCTGGGCGGCGGCGGTGGTGAAGACGTGACCGGCAAAGCCTGCGCCGCCGTCGAGCGAGCCCGCAAGCCCCGCGTAGAGCGCCTCCGACCCCTGCTGCGAGGGCGAGCCCGACTGATTGACCGTGCCGCCCGTGCCCAGCGATCGCACGATGGGGAAGGTGTCGCTACAGCCCGTCGCCTGCGGGGCTCCGAACGGCGCGCTCAACTCGTTGGTTCCCGGCCAGGAGGCTCCGCCCGTTGCCGGTCCTCGCCAGGCTCTGCAGGTTCCGATGATCACGTCCGAGGTCAACTTGGGATCGAGCATCCAAGGCGCGTGGATCGCGGCAACGTCGTTCGCGACCTGGGGCTCGCCGAGGACGGGAATCTGTCCGAAGTCCGCCTCCGCGCACGCCGCTCCGCTCGCACAGCGGCCGATGCTGACGCCCGCGCCGGTGGAGAGATACCAGTTCTGCGGATTGGCGCTGTCGATCGCAACGGTTCCGCCCTCGCCGGTCGAAAGCTGCGGCCACGCGCCCCCATTGGCATTCAGGGCGGCGCCCGTTCCGGCCGTTCCAAGCGCACCCAACCCGGTCAGCAGCGCCCCCGGGACGGTGGGATCCTGAGCGAAGCTCACTACCTCCGCCAGGGATCCGATGCCCGGATTCAGGTTCTGGAAGTGGCCGGCATCGCTCGCCGAACAGACCGGCCCGGTCTGCGCCACGCCGTCCGTCGATCGATAGATCCCGCCGTCGTTGCCCAGAAATACGAGGGGCCCGTTCGCCGTCGCCAGCGTGGCGATGCCGTGCTGCGCTCCGGCTACGCCTGACGGATTCGTGCAGCCGTCTTGTGCGTTCGTGGTGTTACGGAGGTTACATCCAGCTGCGAGACTGCAGCGGAAGAGATCGATCGTCCCCACGTACAAGAGAGTGTCCGAACCCGAGACCGAGGCGGAAAGGGCGAGATCATAGTCCGCCTGCGGGATTACCGTGCTGCCGTTGCCCTGCTCGAGCGGGGAAGCGCCCACCGGGCCGCCAAGCTCGCTTGCGAACAACACCGTCGCGCTCGCACAGGAGCCGCCGACCGCAGTACAGGCGTCCTGCCACAAACCCTGGTCGCGATCCGACGCGTCTACCGTCAGGGCGAAGAGATCTCCGCTCACCGGCTGCACCGCCAGCGCACCGCGAAAGATGGGGCAAGCGGCGCTTCCCGCCGAGCCGGGATTGGCCGGACATGCCGCCGTCGTTAACCCCGTTCCCGGCTGATGCGCCAGCCGCGTCCACGTCTGCCCGTCGCCCGACTCGTAGTAGCCGTGGAACTGGATCGCTGCATAAAACTTCTGGCGTAGCGGATTCCACACCACCGCCGTGGCCGCATGTCCGCCGTTGTTTCCGCCTGAGGGCTCCGGCGTCTGCACCGGCTGATTGCCGTCAAAGATCGAAGCCATCTGCCAGGTCACACCCGCGTCAGTCGAGAAGTAGAGCCCCATCACGCTGTTGGTCTGGTCCGGAGCATTCACCAGCACGCCTTCGGCAGCCTGCCCCACCGCCGCAACGATCAGCGTGGGATCGGCCGACGAAAACGCAAACCCGGCAAAGCTAAGCCCAAAGAAGCTGTGGTTGCCGGCCACTCCATCCCGCGAGCCCTGGATGAGCGTCCAGGTCACGCCTCCGTCGGCGGAGCGCAGCAGACCCGAGCCATAGTAGGAGTCGGACGCATCGTTCGGATCGCCCGTGCCCGCGAGCAACACACCGCCTCCCAATCCCAGCGCGCCGATGCTCAAGGACGCAGTCGCGCTTGAGCCCGCATTTGCATTGAAGACCGGAAGTGTGTCCGTCAGCGGCGCAAAGCTCACCGAAGCCGCATCTCCCGCGGCACTCACCGACTTCCACACGCCGCCGCCGGTGGTGCCCACGTAGACCGTGTTCCCGGTCGCATCCGCGGGGTCGATGGCCACCGAGGTCACCCGTCCGGTCACCGGTCCATAGGCCGCGCTCAATACCTGCGCCGGACCGACAGCAGACCAAGCCGCTCCGAATGCGGAAGCCCGCGGCTGGGCGAGCATCGCCTCATGTTCCGCTCTTGCCCGGGCAAGCAGCTCTGCAACCGTTTGCACCGCATTGGCGGTTCCGGCGCGCCTGCCTGCGAGGAACTGCCGCGCTCGTGCCGCATGACTCTGCAGCCTGAACGCTGCATCCGAACGCGAGCCATCCTCCGGCGGAGCTTGTGCCAGGCTGATGCCCGAACCGGCAAAGACTGCGAGCAGAAGCGCCAGTCTGCCGATACCTCGAACCCCTACTCGTCCAGACGCGACGTCGCGCCGACCGCATAGCGCAACGATGGATGATCCGCAGAGATCTCTGCGCGTTTCAACTGGCATTCCCCTGGTCCCAAGAGAGCGTGTGGCTCTGAAGCTCTTCGTCTGTTATCGGCAAGGGTAACGTTACCTTGAGCCTCTTCCCCGCGATCCGGTTCATTCCGCCCCACTAATCGCCGGAACGCCCCGCCCAAAATGGAACTTAGGCCTGTCGAGCCCCCAAACCCGCATCCAAAACCCACATGCCCCGCAAAGCGCCGCAACCTGCAACGGTTCGCATTGGGATCTCCGGCTGGCGCTACGCGGGCTGGCGCGGCGTGTTCTACCCGCCGAAGCTCCCACAGCGCCGCGAGCTTGAGTTTGCCGCCGGCCGCTTTCCCAGCGTCGAGATCAACGGCACCTTCTACTCCCTGCAGCGCCCGTTCAGCTTCCGTCAGTGGTCTGCCGCCACTCCAGCGGACTTCGTCTTCTCGATCAAGGGTCCCCGCCTGATCACCCATATGTACAAGCTGCGCAACGTCGAGCCCGCGCTTGCCAACTTCTTTGCCAGCGGTCTGCTCGAGCTTGGCCCCAAACTCGGCCCCATCCTCTGGCAGTTCCCACCGCAGATGCGGTTCACACCGGAGAAACTGGAGCCGGAGCGCTTCGCCTCCTTCTTCCCGCTGCTGCCTCGAACCCACGGTGCCGCAGCCTCGCTCGCGCGCCTGCACGGCCCGCGGCTGGAGGGCCGCGCCACCACTGTCGTGCAGGACGGCGTCACCCCAGACACCCCCATCCGCCACTGCGTCGAGATCCGCGATGAATCCTTTGCCACTCCCGCCTTCATCGACCTCTTGCGCGAACACGACATCGGTTTGGTCCCCGCCGACACCGTAGACTGGCCGCTCCTCTTCGACCTCACCTCGGATTTCGTCTACTGCCGCCTCCACGGCTCGGAGCAGCTTTACGCCTCAGGCTATGAGTCCGACGCTCTCGACCTCTGGGCCGATCGCATCGCAGCCTGGGCCACCGGCATGCCCGCAGAAGGCCGCCGAGTTCACCCCAGACAGCCACGGGCGCGTCCCCGAGACGTCTTCGTCTACTTCGACAACGACATCAAGGTCCGCGCACCCTCCGACGCCCAGGCCCTGCAGGCAAAGGTCGCAAGTAAGATTCGCAGGCAAAATTAGCTTCGCAGGCAAGATTAAGAAGCGGCTCATGCGCTGAACCGCTTCCTGAACGATGTTCCGCTTACAGCGAGATACCCAGCACAGGATGCGGCTCATACGGCTCTTCCAGCCGCTTGATCTCATCCTCGGTCAGCTTGATCTCGGTCGCTGCCAGCGCGTCTTCCATCTGATACATCTTGCTTGCGCCGATGATGGGAGCCGAGACTCCCGGTTTCGCCAGCATCCATGCCAGCGCCACCTGCGCATTCTTCACGCCGCGCGCCGCCGCCACCTCGCTCAAACGGTCGACCACGGTGAAGTCGGACTCGCGATAGTACATGGCGTGGGCAAACGAATCGGTGCGAGCACGGGATGTCTCCGCCGCTTGTTTGTCCTCGTTCGCCTTGCGGTTGCCGGCCAGAAATCCACGCGCCAGCGGACTCCACGGAATCAGCCCTATGCCCTCCGCGGCGCACAACGGATTCATCTCCCGCTCTTCCTCGCGATAGACCAGGTTGTAGTGGTTTTGCATGCTCACGAACTTCGCAAGCCCAAGCTTCTCCTGGGTCCCGAGCATCTTCAGGAACTGCCACGCATACATACTGGACGCGCCCACATACAAGGCTTTGCCGGCCCGCACGACATCGTTCAACGCCTCTACGGTCTCTTCGATGGGCGTATTCGCGTCGAAGCGATGGATCTGGTAGAGGTCCACATAGTCGGTCCCGAGCCGCTTCAGGCTCTTATCGATGGAACTCAGGATGTGCTTGCGCGAAAGCCCCTGATCGTTCACGCCATCGCTCATCTTGTTGAAGACCTTGGTCGCGATCACCACCTCTTCGCGGCTCTTGGCAAACTCCTTCACCGCGCGCCCGGTGATCTCCTCGCTCGCACCCAGCGAGTAGACATCCGCGGTATCGAAGAAGTTGATGCCCGCCTCGAACGCCTTGCGCAGCAGCGGCTCGGATTCCTCCCACTCGAGCACCCACTCGCGCCAGCTCTTTGCCCCGTAGGTCATCATGCCGAGCGCAAGCCGCGAGACCTTCATTCCCGTCGTACCAAGCCGTCTGTATTCCAATGTAGAGACTCCTCCGCGTATAACGCACCCATGAGACGCCTACCTGGAGGAAAGGGTTCCAGAAGAAGCGGAGCTCGCGTTTGAGAAGGCCGTCTCAGTGCTGCGGAGGTCTTCTGTCTCGCTCCCGCCAAAGCATTGGAACTACAGGCTCAAAATCGACGAAAGCTGTTGCTTTCACCCTGCGGCGGTCGCTAGGTTGTTCCTCACAGACTGTTCGAAGAAACGGAATCTAAAACAATGCGTCACTCCACTGCACTCCTCTCCTTGGTTCTCCTCTCGGCCGCAGCCCTCCCCGCCATCGCGAAAGCAGATACCGTCCAGACCTTCAATCTGGCCGCCACGCTGGTCACCGGAACCGTGGATGGAACCGTCACCATCGACACCACCACAGGCAGCATCACCGGGGAAGACTTCGCGGCCACGGTCGACCTTCCTTACATCGGGAAGGAGACCTTCGACTTCGAGAACGCTCCCTACTTCCAGGGCAAGAATCCTTCGGTTCCCCACGATTACACCGCGGAGTTCCTGGGCACCTATTTTGCCAACTTCCAGCTTGAGTTCCCCACTCAGTCCCTCATCGGCTATACCGGCGGCGACATCCTTACCTCCTCCGGCAAGTGCGGGCTGTCCGGCAGCGCGCTGGACCTGGACATCGTCAAGTCGGGCACGTTGACTCCGGTCTTGACACCCGTCGCGGCCACGCCTGAGCCGTCCAGCCTGCTGCTCCTCGGCACCGGACTGCTGGGCGAAGCGGCGCCACTCGGCGCCGCTTCGCCGCAAAGGCCTAGTCGCGACTGAAAGCCTCCTGAAACCAGAAGCGCAGTGTGATCTCCCCATCTCGGGCGTCACACTGCGCTTCGTTTCGTCGTCGGCTTCGAACTGCGATCCCGTTTTCTCGCCTTTCAGATCGGTGGCAGATCAGTGTTAGGCCTTCTTACCGGATCTGCACCAGCTCCGCCGCGCCATGCTGCGCACCCGGAGGATGGTTGCTGAAGACTTGCGGCGCACGCCAATGGTCGATATAGCTGACCTGGTGCACGCAGGAGATGGTGCAGTTCGGCGCACATCCCTTCTCCGTCAGGAACTCCCGCTTGACATCCGCCTTCTTGTACTCCGCGAGCGGCACCCCAGGAAATCCGCGTTGCTGGGAGCAGTAGTGCACCAGCCCAAACTCGCAGATATACAGATACCGCGCACCCGCCCGGCAACGCCAGTCATTCGGCTTACCGTTGGCGATCGCTTCCTGAAAATGATTGAACCGGCTATAGCTGCGCCGCGTCAGCTTCCGTACCCGGTCCCAAACTGTCCGTTCTGTCTCGCCTAAGGGCTTCAACTGGCCGGACCCGTCATGGATAATCCCGATCGTCGACGAGAACCCCAGCGCCAGCGCCCGTTCACTCACCGTCAACGCATCGTTAGGGTTCGCTACCCCGCCGCCCACGACCGAGTTGATGTTCGCATGGAAGTCCGCATGTTGCGCCAGCATCTTCAGCTTCGCGTCCAGCACCTTCAGCGACTTCTTCGACACATCATCCGGCATCACGTTATCAATCGAGATCTGCATGTGATCGAGCCCGGCCTTGTTCAGCCGCTCGATCCGGTCCGGCATCAGCAGATACCCATTCGTGATCATCCCCGCAATCGCGCCCGTCTTCCGGATCCGCGCAATCACCCTGTCTAATTCAGGGTGCAGAAGCGGTTCGCCACCGGAGATGGTGATAACGGAAGTCCCCAGCCGCCCCAGCTCATCGATCCGCCGTTCCATCTCCTCGATGGCCACCGGATCGCTCGTCTGGTCGAATTCATTGCAGTACGTACACGCCAGGTTGCAGCGCCGCATGGGCACGATATGCGCCATGTACGGGTGCCCTGTATCCAGCAGCGCCGAGCCGATCGATCCCAGCTCCCGCACCTTCCGCGTCGCCGCAATCAGCCGCCGTCGCGCCGTCCACTTGCGCGCATCCGGCGCCCTCTGAATCGTCTCAGCCATCGTTCCAGTATAAAGCCCACCCTCAGACCAGACCTGCGTCGTCTCTTACAGGGTCATCTCGCCAGCCACCTCAACCTCACCCGGCCCGATCCCCACTCCATCCACGCACGACCGCCGCTTCGTATCCGGCGTCAGCGTCACCGTCCGCTCCGCGCGATCCCGCACCACCACCACAGTTACCGGCCCACCCTTCGATTCCTTCACCAGCTTCACCCATTCACTCATGCTGCCCACCGCATGCGCGTTCGCCCGCACGATCACATCGCCCGCCTTGATCCCCGCCATCGACGCCGGGCTATTGACCTCCACGCCCTTCACCAGCATCCCCGGCCCACCCTGCACCCCAAAGAACCCCGCCAGCTGCGGCCCCATCTTCTCCAGCATCACCCCGGTGTACGAGGGGTTAGGGAGCAGGGAACCCAAAAAGCTCCGGCCGTACCGCCCCGCATTGACCGTCCCACCCGCAGGCGCAGCCGCATCGCCCGCAGCGATCTCACCCGTCGGAAGCCCCGTAGCGGGAGCCTGGGGATCGCCCACATGATCCCGCCACGCCTGCCGGTCCACCTCAGCCCGGTCCGCCATCTGGGCCGTCAAGGTCATCTGCTGCCCGTCGCGATTGACCACCATCACCACCGGCCTACCGGGTCCCATATCGCGCAACATGCGGCGCATCTGCTCCGCGCCATCCAGCAGCACGCCATTGATCTGCAAAACCACGTCCCGCGTTCGCAGCCCCATCTTGCCTGCGGGGCCGTCGTGGTCGACGTGCGTGATCACCGCGCCGTGTCCGTCCTTCAGCCGTAAGGCCGCCTGCTCATCCCCAACATCCGCCACCATCACGCCGAGATAGCCCTGCGCGGGACCGCGGTTCGGCTGTAACTCATTCGTCTTGACTTCTGTCGGAGCAGCCGCATCGGCCCATCGACCCGAACAGAACGCAACACCTACCAGGGCCACACTGACGAGACCCCGCCGCACCCACAACCTAGCCCGTAAACTCTTCACCCTCATCGCCCGTGCGTCCCGCTCCACACCTTCGTACAAACCTTGGGTCACCTTCACTGGATCGCGCTGCTGCTCTGCAACGCCTGCGTGCTCACCGTGCGCAGGTAGGGATTCTCATCGCTGGCCGCGACCGACCGCAGCACCTGGCGCACACTGGCATCGCTCTGCACCGGCTCCAGCGTGGTGATCGCCTTGGTCCGGACCGCCGCGCTTGCATCCTTCAGCAGCGTTTGCGCCACCGCATCCCGCACCGTCAGATCCTGGCTGACATACGGCTGCAGCCCCTCGAGAGCGGCCATGCGCACGCTTGGATTCTTATCCGTCTTCAGGCTGGTCAGCAACGCACGCCGCACATTGCCGTCATCTTCACTGCGGCAGGCATGGCCGATCCGGCACTCGTTGGCCAGCAGCGCCACTGCATCCATCCGCACCACATTCGTCTCCGCCGACGTCATCCCGACCATCAACAAGGCGCGGATCTGCGGGCTATCCAGCGACCCTTCAGCCATCTCCGGAATCACCCGTTCATAGTTCACCTGAACCATATCGCCAGGGAGCTGTTTCACGCCTAAGATCGTCGAGATGCCGCCGCCATTCTGGTTCGTTAGCGTCACCATCGGGGTTTTCGGCTCATGCGCCACCTGGTACCGATGCGTGAAATTCCCACCCAGAAAGCCGACGCCCACCAGCAACGTAGCTAGAGCGGGAGCGCCCTGGATATGTCCGAACCACGCCGCAGCGTTCGCCCCCAGCCGGGTCAGAAATCCATGCCGCGGAATCGCATCGAGCGCCTCATCAAGGCGCATCCGGCTCTGCGCCACCAGGTTCGGATCCGGCTCTATCACCGGATGCAGAGCCATCAGCTCCGCCATCCCCCGCACTTCGCTCAGCTCATGCAGACATTCCCGGCACCCATTCAGGTGCAACTCCAGCGCAATCGCGTCTTCATCCGGAAGTTCGCCATATGCCGCCAGGAGAATACTGTCCCGTGCCCCGTCGCAGTTCATTGTTCGCCTCGTCCAGCCTCTAGAATTTTCAGCCATCTCCCAGGTCTATCGCCCGGTGAGCCCAACAGAACGCCTTGCATTTGCCCTTACTGCCTCAAACTGCACCATACTGCTCTTCACTGCCTTTGACTGTTCTACTGCCCCTTCATCTCCGCCAGATTCAGCCGCAGCTTGCGCGTCGCCCGAAACAGCGTATTCTTCGCCGTCTCTTCGGTCGTGCTTAACATCTCGCCGATCGTCCGCAACTTCAAACCCTGGTAGTGCTTCAACTCGAACACCGTCCGCTCCCGCGGAGTCAACTTGTCCAGCGCATCCGCGATCCTTTGCCCCATCACCTTCCGGTCCAGCTCCCGTCCCGGATTCGCCATCGCCCGGTCGTCGGTGATATTCGCCATCAGGTCCATCTCATCGCCGCCGGCGTCCAGCACTGTCGCCGGATCTTCCCGGCGAGACTTCCGCCGCCTCAGCTGATCCAGGCAGAGGTTGGTCACGATCCGGTACAGCCATGTATAAAAACTGCACTCGAACCGGAAGTTCCCCAGGTGGCGATACGCCTTGATGAACGCCTCCTGGTGCACATCCTGCGCATCCTGCTCATTCCCAAGCATATGCAGCGCCAGCCGAAGCACACTCTGGTCATATCGCCGAACCAGCGCGTCGAAGCTCGTCCGTTCCCCGCGCTGCGCCTCGCGGATCAACTCGTCGTCCTCGACCCGCTGTTGCGCCCGCGCCTCGATCTGCGCCGGCGTCAACTTCCCGCCCCGAGTCCCGGTCTGTACCGCAGCCTTCGCCATTACTGGAGATTCTACCGCCCCAAGGCCCAGATTGGCAGCTATAGACGATATCACCGGCCGCCGCAAAGCCGCCATCACCGGCGACAGCTCTCCCTCAACGCCTATCCCGAACGCTTCTGAACCCATGACCAGTCGACTCCGGAGTCGAAAATTCCTACATCCCAATAGACCCGCTTTCTCCAAAAAGGTCACCACCGCAAAATTGCCCTTCGCTGCCTCACCACTGCACCATCACTGCCCCACACTGCCTCATACTGTCTCTAGTGTCTTCCCCTTACCCCCACACCGACCGCGAACTCATCCGCCTGATCGTTCGTTCCCCCTCGCACCGCGCCGGTTACAAGCAGCTCGTTCGCGAGCTCGGCCTCGGCGGCGGCCGCGAGCGCCGTCTCCTGCTCGAGCAACTCGCCCGCATCACCCTCCGCGGCGACCTCATCAAGCTCGAAACCGGCCACTGGTCTCTCCCCCACGCCACCCCCGAAAAAACCGCCCGCCCGGCCCCCACCTCTTCCGTGCCCCAGCCATCGCGCAGCGATGGGTGGGACGTAAAATCTCAACGAGTCACCCGCGACAACCTCATCGCCGGCAAGCTCGACCTCCATCGCGACGGCTTCGGCTTCGTCCGCCCCAACGGCTCAACCAGCCGTGAGGACGACCTCTTCATCCCCCCCAACGAGCTCAACGGCGCCATGCAGGGCGACGAAGTCCTCGTCGACGAAGCCCCGCCCGGACGGGATGGCAGAAGATCAGGCCGCATCCTCCGCATTCTCACCCGCCGCAACCCCACAGTGGTCGGCATCTTCCACTACGCTAAGCCCCACGGCTCGCGCGACGGCGACTTCCAGCCCTACAGTACCGCAAAATTCAACTACATCACGCCCCTCGACGAGCGCATGAGCCAGCCCGTCCTCATCCCCAACGGCCCCGATGGCCAACTCCTCCTGCCCCCGGCATCCCCTGACCACCGCACCATAGGCGACGAAGCCCGCCGCACTCCTCTACCCGCCTCCAACGGACAACGGACAACGGACAACGGACAACCTTCCCTGGAAGGCCTCGCCGTCGACGTAGAAATCACCGACTTCCCGACTCTCTCCCGGCCCGCCCAGGGCCGCATCCTCGAAGTCCTCGGCCACCCCGACGACTTCGGCATAGACGTCGAAATCGTCATCCGCAAGCACCATCTCCCCTACGTCTTTCCCGCCAACGTCCTCGCCGAAGCCGCAGACTCCGCCGCCCAGACCGTCGCCACCCTCACCGATGAAGAACTGTCTCTCCGCAAGGACTTCCGCGGCCTCCCCATCGTCACCATCGACGGCGAAACCGCTCGCGACTTCGACGACGCCGTTCTCGTCCAGCCTCTCCCCAACGGAAACTGGCAACTCCAGGTCCACATCGCCGACGTCTCCCACTACGTCCGCCCGGGAACGTCTTTGGACCTTGAAGCCCGGTTGAGAGGCACCAGCGTCTACTTTCCCGACCGCGCCGTCCCCATGCTCCCCCCGTCCTTGTCCTCCGGCATGTGTTCGCTCCGCCCGGACGAAGACCGGCTCGTCCTCTCCTGCATCGCCGAGATCGACAGCCAGGGCGAGGTCGCAGAGTTCGAGCTCTGCGAGGGCATCATCCGCTCCGCCCGCCGCATGACCTACACCCAGGTTCAATCCATCCTGGACACCATGCCGGTCGTTCTTACAGACTCTTCCGTGCCCCATTCATCACAGTCTCACCGTGATGAGTGGGAGACTCAACCGCCGCCCAGCCCGGAAGCCTCCGCAAAGCACCAGAAAGACCTAGAAACTCGCCTCCAATTCATCGACCTCGTCCCCCACTTCGAACGCATGTATGAGCTCGCCCTCCTCCTCAACCAGAAGCGCCACCGCCGCGGCTCCATCGACTTCGACCTCCCCGAGCCCGTCATCCAGTTCAACCCCCAGGGCAACATGGCTGCCATCACCCGCTCCGAGCGCGGCTGGTCCAACCGCCTCATCGAAGAGTTCATGCTCACCGCCAACGAGTGCGTAGCCCACTGGCTCGAAGCCCAAACCCAGATACCCTTCCAGACATCTCGCAAGACATCTTCCGTGCCCCATTCATCGCAGTCTCACCGCGATGAGTGGGGCCGCCCTGAATCCCACCCCGCCGCCGATTTGTTGTCAGCCCCCGGAGCTTCGGACTCCCCTAATGTGTTGTCAGCCCCCGGAGCTTCGTCTTCCCCCAATTTGTTGTCAGCCCCCGGAGCTTCGGCTTCCCCCAATTTGTTGTCATTCCGCAGCGAAGCGGAGGAATCTGCAGTTGCCGCTGCTCCCGCTCTTTCCCTCCCCGGCTCCATCTACCGTATCCACGAGCTCCCCGACCCCAAACGGATCCTCGACTTCGAGGAGGTAGCCAGCACCTACGGCCAGACCCTCGGCTTCAGTTCCTTACCCGTCAAACGCCTCACCATGAAGTCCGACCGCCGTAGCAGCCGAGCCAACTCCGAACGCCACGGAGGCCGGACTCGCACCCCTCAATCCCACGAAGTCCCCGAATCCATCCCGGTCACCCCGCAGATGTACCAGCGCCTCACCGCCAAGATCCAGGGCACCCCGGAAGAGCGCATCTTGTCCTTCCTCATGCTCCGGTCCTTAAAGCAAGCGAGATACAGCGAAAAGAACGAAGGCCACTTCGCGCTCGCCAGCCCCAGCTACACCCACTTCACCAGCCCCATCCGCCGCTATCCCGACCTCATCGTCCACCGCCTCCTCCGCGCCGCCCTCCGCGCAGGCGCCAACCCCCAGGGCCCCCCCATTCTCTCCACCGACCCCCAACCCTGGAGTTCCAAAAAGCCACGTCCGGGTGCCCCATCCTTTCCGGCTTCATCGGAAAGGGTGGGGTATCGTGCGCAGCACGAGGGTACTCCTCACCCTTCCTCATCCCCAGCTCCGGGTGCCCCATTCTCGGACGACGGCCTGATCGTCGGACAGAGTGGGGCATCGGACCGAAGGCCCGAACGTTCTCCCATTCCAGCCACCGAACTCCTCTCTCTCCCTCTCGAAGAACTCGCCGCCATCGCCCTCGAATCCTCCCAATCCGAACGCCGCGCCGACGAAGCCGAACGCGAACTCATGGAGTGGAAGAAGATCAAGTTCATGCAGGACCGCATCGGCGAGGACTTCCAGGCCACCATCCTCTCTTGCACCAGGTACGGCTTCTTCGTCGAACTTGACGACCTCTTCATCGAAGGCCTCGTCCCCATCCACACCTTGTCTGAGTCGGGGTCATTCCGAGACCAGGAACGCTTCGCCTTCCGCGACACCGACCGCACCATCGTCGGCCAATCCTCCGGCCGCGTCTTCCGCCTCGGCCAGCGCGTCCACGTCCTCCTTGACCGCATCGACCGTCCTGCCCGCCGCCTCCAGTTCGCCCTCGTGCCCCCATCCTTGAGCCAGCCTGCACCGCAAGGCGAACTCCCCAAGAGCCTCCGCAAACCCAAGCCCGTCAAGCCCGAAGCCCACCTCAGCCCCACACGATCGGGCAAACCCGGCCGCACCAAATCCAAGACCCGCCTCCGCACCAGCAAGTCAAAGGGCAAAAGCCGCTAGCAGGGCTCTATAAAATAGAACGCGATGATCTGCGCCTTTCACCTTGCCTGCAAGCCGCGCTCAGCCAACAAGCAGCCGAAGCCCTCTTATTCGCGCCTCCTTGGCGAAGCCGCAAGAAGTCAGTACAGCGGTCCTCTCATGACAACTCCGCTCTACTCGCGGATCGTATGGTTCCACAAGTACCCTTCTACAGAGGGAGACGCGGATAACATCGCAAAGCGAATCCACGATGCGCTCAAAGGCGTACTCTTTGACGATGACCGCCTGATTACACATACCATGGCCGTTCGGGTCGATGCCACACAACAAGTGGAGATCATCGCTGATCCCCTTCATCCGGATTCAGCTCCCTTGCTTGTCCAAAGTCTTGCTGATCCTGAAATCCGGGATATTCTTTACGTGGAGCTCGGCCCGCAAGGCGATGCACGAGTTCATCTTGGACCGCTCAAATGACTGCTCAGCCTTCCTATCTTCGCTATCTAGAGGCCGCCAAACAGGCGGAGACAGCAGAACAGCTTCAAGCTCAGGGCTTCACGGTCGAGAGCGAAGTTGAGATTGGCGGAACCAAATTCGATCTAGTCGCAAGAAAAGGAGCGCAGGAACTCGCCTTCGAATTTAAAGCCGGTAAATCCTCCAAAACCAGCAAACAAAGTCTTCAGAAGCTACAGCAAGTGGCCGTCGAGCAGGGTTGGGAGTTCCGTATCGTTGTCGTAGTTCCGCCGCCCCGAGTTCATGTAGAGGTGGACGTCTTGAAGCAACATCTCTTCGATCATCTGCTGAACCATACGCCAGATGCTCTGGATCAGCTCTCCACTCACACCCGTGTCGACGGGCTAAGCGATCTCGAAATCTCTGACCTGCGGGTGAAGGGCGACGAGATGAAAATCCGGGGAACGGGGTCTATCGATGTAGAACTCAACTACGGAAGTGGTTTAGATCAAGACTCCGGACAAGGAGCTGGCCTTTATGACTCTTATCCCTTTAGTTTTGCAGCTACACTCGAAGTCGCCGGTGAGTTGGTGTCGGTCGATGAACTTCGGGTAGACACCTCAAGTTTTTACGAGTAGTTCGATCAGGAGATCTTCACGAAATGCCTCATATGGTTTATTGCACCAAGTACAAAGCCGAACTGGAAGGCCTCGCAGAACCCCCCTTCGACTCCGAATTCGGCCAGAAGATTTATAAGAACGTCTCCCAGAAGGCCTGGAATGAATGGGTTGAGCGTCAGAAGATGCTCCTCAACGAGTACCGCCTCCAACCCTGGACCCGCGAGGCGCAGGAGTTCCTGGTCGAGCAGATGAACGGCTTCTTCTTCGACGAAGGGGAGGGCGGAGCCCTCCCCAAGGAATTCGTTCCTCCCAGCCACTGAGCCAGATCCCTGGTGTAAACTGAACAAACCCCGCGCGTTTGCCGCACCTCGGCAAAGGCGCTCCGCAACAAGTCGGGACGTGGCTCAGCCTGGTAGAGCGCACCCTTGGGGTGGGTGAGGTCGCTAGTTCGAATCTAGTCGTCCCGACCATTCCTTTGGAATCTTTACAACTGCCGAAGAGGTCTGCCCCATCGCCCTTTGGGTGTGCAAAGAACCCGACGACGAGCGGAGACGTTCTTCCTTCGCTCGTTGCCAATCGGGCTCGTTGCCGACGAGTCAATGGCAAGTGTCGCGCTCTGCCCGTATACTGGTCGCCGTCTTGACAGGGGAGTTGCAAGGATCGCCGCACGTCCGTGCCGCCGGCCCGCGCAGCCATCCTCCTGCAAGCAGTTATGGAGAGTGTCATGTCTACCTCGACCCGCAGAAACTTCCTCCTCTCCGCCTCCACCGCAGCCGCCGGAGCCGCCCTGCTCCGAGGCCGCCGCGCCCAGGCCTCGCCCTTCGGCCTCCCCATTGGGCTCCAGCTCTACTCCGTCCGCGAGCCCTTGGCGAAAGACTATGAAGGCACGCTCCAGAAGGTCGCCGCCGCGGGCTTCCAGGAGGTCGAGTCCGCCGGTTACTTCGACCACTCGGCCCAGCAGGTCAAGCGAGCCATGGACAACACCGGCCTGCACCTGGTCAGCGCGCATTACTCCTACCAGGCGCTCGCGCCGGACGTGGACAAGATCATCGCCTTCAATAAGGAACTCGGCGTCGACTACGTCATCTGTGCCTTCCCTGGAATCCGCGACCCGTCCCGCATCAAGGATCCCAAGGACTACAAGACGATCATCCAGTCCTACACGATGGACGACTACCACTTCAACGCCGACCAGTTCAACCTCTTCGGCGCCAAAGTCAAAGCCGCCGGCATGAAGTTCGGCTACCACAACCACACCATGGAGTTCGCCGCCCTAGACGGCAAAGTCCCGTTTGACGAACTCGTCCGCCTCACCGACCCGAACCTCGTCACCTTTGAGATGGACTGCGGCTGGGTCGTCGTCGGCGGCGGCAATCCCGTCGACTATCTGAACCGCTATCCCACTCGCATTACCATGCTCCACGTGAAGGACTTCAAGCCGACCGCGACACCCGCCTCCGTCCTGAACCCGCCCCCCGCGGCAGAACTAGGCCACGGCACCGCTCAGTACGTCCCCATCTTCGCTGCCGCCAAGAAAGCCAACATCAAGCATTATTTCGTCGAACAGGAAGGCTACGACATGCCCATGTTCGAAGCCTTGAAGCAGGATGCCGACTACATGAAGAATCTGCACGCCTAGCCACTCTACTCACCAACGCGATCTCACCAGGGGACCCATCTCATGGCTCGTTTCACCCGCAGAAACTTCCTCCAGGCCGGCGCCGGAACCGCCGCTGCAACCCTACTGCCCGCCCGCCACTTCGCTCTCGCGCAAGCCACCACGCCCCCACCCGCGGACCCCGTTCGCTTCGCTTCCATCGGCGTCGGCATCGAAGGCGCGATCCTCCTCCGTGCCTGCATGACCTTGCCCCAGGCTAAGTGTGTTGCCGCCTGCGATCTCTACGACGGCCGCCACCTCCTCGCCAAAGAGATCGCCGGCCAGGACATCCGCACCACCCGCCGTTACCACGAGGTCCTCGACGATAAGACCATCGAAGCCGTCATCGTTGCCTCACCCGACCACTGGCACAAGCAGATCACCGTTGACGCGCTTGCCGCCGGCAAGGACGTCTACTGCGAAAAACCCATGTCGCACTCCATCGCGGAGGGCCAAGCCATGGTCCACGCCGTACAGTCAGGCAAGAACTTCGTCCAGGTCGGCTCCCAGCGCGTCTCCTCAGCCGTCTTCATCAAGGCCAAATCCCTCTTTGACGCCGGAGCTATCGGCAACCTCCAGCAGGTAGAGCTCCAACTCGGCCGCAACTCCCCCGGCGGAGCATGGGAGTACCCGGTCCCGCAGGATCTCTCCCCCGCCACGCTCGACTGGAACACCTGGCTCGGCCCCGCCCCGAAGATCCCCTTCAACCCCACCATCTTCACCCACTGGCGCGCCTACCGCGAGTACGGCACCGGCATGGCCGGCGATCTAATGGTCCATCTCCTCACCGGCATGCAGTTCATCTCAGGCGTCAACGCCGTCCCCGACCAGGCCTTCACCCTCGCCGGCATCGAGCGCTGGAAGGACGGCCGCAATATGCCGGACGTCATGAACACCCTCTTCCAGTACGGCGGCTTGAACGTCAGCGTCCGCCTCACCCAGGGCACCGAAACTCCTGAAGTCACCCGCTTCCTCGGCTCGCACGGCATCCTGGAGGTATCCGCGAACTCCGTCATCTTCACCCCGCAACTCGGCGTCGACGGCAACCCGGACTATGGCCTCAACGGCTTTCCCAACGCCCTCCACGCGGACTACGAAAGACAGTGGCACGCGGAGCACGACCCCGAACTCGCCCGCCATCCGCTCGACGACACGACCGTCTGGCATGGCACGTCCTGGGATGACCACCGCCCGCATCTCGCCAACTTCTTCAACTCCGTTCGCACCCGCCAGCCTGTAGTCGAAGACGTAGTCTTCGGCTTCCACACCTCTGCTGCCTGCCTCATGGCCAACTCATCGTTCTTCGAAGGCAAGGTCATCAAGAAGTCCGCGTAAGTCTCGCAAGGCACGAACGATGAAGACCGACCGTCGCACCTTTCTAAACCTGCTCTCCTCCGCGACTGCCGCCTCCGCAGCCTCATCCCTCGCCAGCGCTCTGGCCCCGAACTCTCCCGCGCCGGATTACAAACTCCGCATAGAACCCTGCACCCTCGAGATCGGCAAAGGCATCACCATCCCCACGGTCGCCTACAACGGCCAAGTCCCCGGCCCTCTGCTCCGGCTCAAACGCAACCGCCCCATCACCCTCGACGTCACCAACGACTCCCCTCGCCCCGACCTCGTCCATTGGCATGGCCTCCGTACCGACGCCCTCAACGACGGAGCCGTAGAAGAGGGGTCACCCCTCATCGCCCTCGGCAAGACCCTCCGCTACTCCCTCAAACCGGATCCCTCCGGCACCCGCTGGTACCACTCCCATGCCATGGCCATGGATGATCTCGACGCCGCCGGCTACTCCGGCCAGTTCGGCTTCCTGCTTGTGGACGGAGCCCCGGATCCCGGCCACTATGACCAGGAGATCAACCTCGCCATCCATCACTGGGCCGGCCACTTCGTCCCCATGGTCGAAACCATGCGCGCCACCTCCCAGAATGTCCCGCAGACCTCCGGCTCGGACGTCGGCTACCAATACGCAACCGTCAACGCACACATGCTCGGCTTTGGCGAACCGATCCGCGTCCATGCCGGCCAGCGCGTTCTCTTTCGTCTCCTCAACGCCAGCGCTACGGAAAACGTCGTCCTCTCGCTCCCCGGCCATCGCTTCCGCATCCTCGCCATGGACGGCAACCCCGTCCCCAACCCCCAGCCGGTCGAAACCATCGCCCTGGCCGTCGCAGAGCGCGTCGACGCCATCGTCGAGATGAACTCCCCCGGCATCTGGATCCTCGGTTCCACCCTCAAAGCCTCCCGCGACATCGGCCTCGGCGTCGTCATCGAGTACGCCAACAAAACCGGCGACCCCATCTGGCGAGACCCGTCAGACGCCACCTGGGACTACTCCGTCTTCGCCGCCAAGACCCCCGCTCCCGAACCAGACGAAACCTTCACCCTCACCATCCGCGACGCCGGTGCCCTCAACGGCTCAAAGTTCGATACCTGGACCATGAACGGTGACGCCTGGCCCAACGTCAAGCCCCTCATCGTTCGCGCCGGCAAGCGATACCGCATCCTCTTCCGCAATGCCTCCGGCGATCAGCATCCGATGCACCTGCACCGCCACTCCTTTGAGGTCACCCGCATCGGCGACCAGCACCTCAGCGGCCTCATCAAGGACACCGTCAACGTCCTCCCCCTGCAGGAACTTGCCGTAGACTTCACGGCGGACAATCCCGGCGATTCGCTCCTCCACTGCCACCAGCAACTCCACATGGACTACGGCTTCATGCAGATCGTCAAATATGCAAGCTAAGCCCACCCGCCGCGCTCACTACATCGCCGCGATAGCCGCCCTCGCCTGCGCAGCTGCCATCACCGCCAGCGCCCAAACCCACAAAAGGCCAATACGGCAGGACTGGCCCGTCTACGGAGCCAGCTCCTCCGGCGATCGCTACTCCCCCCTCACCCAGCTCAACCGCACCAACGTCCACCAACTCAAAGAAGCCTGGCGCTTTGACCCCGGCGAGCCTGGTGGCCTGCAAACCAATCCCCTCATCGTCGGCCGCGTCCTCTACGGCTTCACCCCCACCCAGAAGGTCATCGCTCTCGACGCCGCCACCGGCAAGAAGCTCTGGACCTTCGACACCGGAACCCCTGGCCTCCAGCCCACCCGCGGACTCAGTTACTGGACAGACGGCACCCACTCCATCCTCTTCGCCGGCCTGCTTAGCTACCTCTACGCCCTCGATCCGGCGACCGGCAAACCCATCCCCACCTTCGGCGACTCCGGCCGCATCGACCTCCGCAAAGACCTCGACGAGCCCAACATCACCCAGAGCTTCGCCGCCATGACCTCACCCGGCGTCATCTTCCGCGACACCATCATCGTCGGCTTCCGCGCGCCTGAAACCAAGCCTGCCCTCCGTGGCGACATCCGCTCCTACGACGTCCACACCGGCAAACTCCGCTGGATCTTCCACACTATCCCCCGCCCCGGCGAGCCCGGCTACGACACCTGGCCCCCTGACGCCTGGAAGTACACCGGAGCCGCCAACAACTGGACCGGCATGGCCCTCGATGAGTCCCGCGGCATCGTCTACGTCCCCACCGGCTCCGCTGTCGACGACTTCTACGGCGCAGACCGTCTCGGCAACGATCGCTTCGCCAACACCCTCCTCGCCCTCGACGCCGCCACCGGCAAGCGCCTCTGGGACTTCCAGGGCGTCCATCATGACATCTGGGACCGCGACTTCCCTTCGCCGCCAACCCTCGTCACCGTCCGTTCCAACGGCCACAAAGTTGACGCCGTCGCCCAGTCCACCAAGCAAGGCTTCCTCTATCTCTTCGACCGCACCACCGGTGCGCCGCTCTTCCCCATCGCCGAGCATCCCTTCCCACCCTCCACGGTCCCCGGCGAAAAAGCCTCGCCCACGCAACCCGTTCCCGCCGCGCCGGAGCCCTTCGCCCGCCAGCGTCTCACCCCGGACCTCCTCACCACCCGCACTCCGGCCGCCCATGCCGACGCGGTCAAGCAGTTCGCCGCCCTCCGCAGCGACGGCCAGTTCGTCCCCCTCAGCCTCGACAAGCAAACCGTCATCTTTCCCGGCTTCGACGGCGGCGCGGAGTGGGGCGGCTCCGCGGTAGACATTAAGACCGGCGTCCTTTACATCAACTCCAACGACATCGCCTGGACCGGCGGCCTCACGGAAAACAAGCTCGGCGCAGGCCTCGGCTCAGACGTCTACCAAAGCCAATGTTCCCTCTGCCACGCCGGCGACCGCCGCGGCGCACCCCCAGCCTTCCCATCCCTCATCGACGTAGACAAGCGCCTCTCCGATGCCCAGATCACCGCCGTCATCCAGAACGGCAAGGGCCGCATGCCGTCCTTTCCCAACGTCGAGCATGCCCGCCTGACCGGCCTCCTCGAATACCTCAGGACCGGCAAAGAATCTTCCGGCGCATCCCACATCGCCGCCGCCTCTCCCAACCGCCAGGAACTCGCAGGAGCCAAGCTCTACAGCAAGAACTGCGCCATCTGCCACGCCGACGACCTGCTCGGCGCACCCTCGAACTACCCCGGCCTAGTCGGCGTCCGCGGCCGCCTCTCAGACGCCCAGATCCTCGCCAACATCCACAACGGCAAGGGCCGCATGCCCGCCTTCAAACTCACCGAGGCCGAATCCGCCTCAGTCCTCCACTTCCTCGGGGCCAGCGAGTCGCCAATGGTCGAAGCCGCCGTCACCGCCGGCGCATCCAGCAAACAAGAGGTAGAGTCCTCCATGGCCCCGCCCGGCGGCGCAGCCAAGTATCGCTTCACCGGCTACCGCAAGTTCCTCGACCCCGACGGCTACCCCGCCGTCACCCCACCCTGGGGAACCCTCAACGCCATCGACCTCAACACCGGCAAATACCTCTGGAAGATCCCTCTCGGCAACTACCCGGAACTCGCCGCCCAGGGTCTCGCCGACACCGGCTCAGAGAACTACGGCGGCCCCGTCGTCACCGCTGGCGGCCTTGTCTTCATCGCCGCCACCATCTACGACCACAGGATCCGCGCCTTCGACAGCCACACCGGCACTCTCCTCTGGTCCGCCGATCTCCCCTTCGCCGGCAACGCGACCCCCGCCACGTATATGGTCGATGGCAAGCAGTACCTCGTCATCGCCACCAGCAACGCCCGCAACCTCAAGGGCCCGCAAGGAGCGGCCTACGTCGCTTTCGCCCTACCATAATCAGTCCAAGCGCTATTCAAAGTTCGCCTACACCTTCGGGTTATTACGAGCGAACTAAAGAGTGGGTCCCCGCAGCCGAAAACCTGACTAAGCTCGAAGCGGAATCGATGGAGTTCTGTCTCGCTGAATCTTGCCTCAAACCAGGTCACGCGGAGTCTCATGCGGCGGAGTCAATCCAATGTCCTAAGTCCGGCACGAGCCGCGCTCGTCATCGTCCTTGCCCTCTTCGTGGGAGCTATGACCGGCTGCAGCACGCCTTTCAGCAAGGATTTCCCCGCGCACATCAGCTCCCCCGGCAGCACGGTTCGGGTCAACCAGACCATGCAGCTGATGGATGAGTCCATCATTACCGGTTCGCCGATGGTGTACTCGGTCAACGGCATCCCGGGCGGCAACGCGGAGATCGGAACCATTACGAATCAGGGGCTCTACACGGCGCCCGCGATCGTTCCCTTGCCCCAAAACGTCGTGACCATCACCAGTATCGCCACCAAGTATCCCGGCTACACCCCGGGATCGGTAAACATGGGTGTTCTCAACCCCATACCCATCATCGACACAGTGACCCCAACCGGCCTGGCCGAGGGCAACACAACCATTGAGGTCAAAGGCTCGCAGTTCGTCTACGGCGCAAGCATTCTCTGGAACGGCATTCCCGTGCCCACCACGTTCGTTGCCAGCACTGAACTCGCAGCATCCATCGCCGCTCCCACACCCGGCAACTACCCGCTCAGCGTGCGCAATCCGGACCCAGGTTCAGCCGACGCCCCGGCTCTCTCCGAGGCGGTAGGACCGGGCCAGGTCGCGATCCGGCTCCTTGCGAATCCAGGCACCAGCGTTCGTGTCAACAATTCCATCACGGTCTTCTCCTACGTCACCGGCACCCAGAACACCGGTGTGACCTGGCTCATCAACGGCATGGCCAGCGGCAACGCCCAGATTGGGAGCATCGCCGCGAACCCCGACGGCAGCGTCACCTACACCGCTCCCGCCGTCGTTCCCACCCCGACCAACATCATTCAGCTTACGGCAGTCAGCGTGGACAAAAAGACCGTCAGCACGTCGCAGAACATCGCGGTGATGAACCCGATCCCGATCCTCAACTCCGCGACACCCATGGCCTTCGATCCAGGACCTGTAACAGTCGTGCTTGCCGGCAGCCGCTTCATCACCGGTGCCCAGGTCCTCGTCAACGGCGCTCCCGTGACCACGGTCTACGGCGGCGATGGTCAGGTCACGGGTACCTTCACCGCGACCACGCCCGGCACCCTCGATCTCCAGGTCATGAACCCGAGCCCTGGACCCGCGGCCTCAGCCGATCTGATCGCACAGGTCAACGGCACCCAGCCGCAGCCTCTCGTATCGCCGGAAGACGCATCTCGCTTCCTGGCTCAAGCCACCTTCGGAGCGACCGATGCGGACATCCACCTCGTCTCCAAGATCGGCTACAAGGACTGGATGACCCAGCAGTTCAACACGCCGCTTACGCTGCATGAGCCCGTCGTCGAACAGTCGCTCCTCATCAACAATCCTCCCTGCGCCGCAAACGACATAAAGTGCAACGCCGCACTGTTCGTCGGCAACAACCAGAACGAAAGCTACGTCCAGCAGACCTTCTGGCAGCAGGCCATGACCGGCAACGATCAACTGCGTCAGCGAGTCAAGTACGCCTTATCGGAGATCATGGTCATCTCCAGCACCAATCCCGCAGTGGGCAACGCGCCGCGCGGGATGGCCAACTACTACGACGTCCTGGGCGCGGATGCCTTCGGCAACTTCCGCAGCCTGCTCGAAGATGTCACCTTGAACCCTTTGATGGGCGAGTTCCTCTCCATGCTCGCCAACGACAAGGGCGACGCAACCCGTGATCCGGATGAGAACTACGCCCGCGAGGTCATGCAACTCTTCACCATCGGGGTCTACCAGCTCAACCCGGACGGCACCCAGAAGCTCGACGCCACCGGCCAGCCGATCCCAACCTACTCCAACCTGGACGTCATGGGCCTGGCGAAAGTGTTGACCGGCTTCAGCTGGAACATCCCCGGCGACGCCAGCGACAACGCCTGGTACAACTGCTGCGTCTACGTCGGCCCGGGCCACGGGGAAGACCTCTTACCGATGCAGAGCTTCCCCAGCCATCACTCCACGGCGGAGAAGGACTTCCTCGGCGTCACCATCGCCGCGTCGCCCAACCCTGATCCAGCGGGTGATCTGAAGATCGCGCTCGACACGCTCTTCAATCATCCCAACCTGCCGCCATTCTTCTGCAAGCAGTTGATCCAGCACCTGGTCACCAGCAATCCAAGCCCTGCCTATGTCTCTCGTGTCGCGGCCGTCTTCATCGATAACGGCAGCGGCGTCCGTGGAGATATGCAGGCAGTCCTCCAGGCCATCCTGCTGGATGATGAGGCGCGCAACGCCGCTGCCGCCTCGAGCAATCCGCCGTTCGGCAAGGTACAGGAGCCCTTGATCCGTTACACCAACTGGGCGCGTGCCTTCACAGCGCAGTCGCGCAACGGCGTCTTCAACCTCGGCAGCACTGAAGATCCCATCTACGGACTCGGCCAGATGTCTCTGCGTTCCCCCAGCGTCTTCAACTGGTTCGCCCCCGGCTATGTCCCACCCGGAACCAGCATCGAGAAGGCAGGCCTCCTCGCCCCGGAGATGGAGATGACCGACGTATCCACCGTCGTCGGCTACCTGAACTTCATGCAGAACGCGATCGCCTCGGACTCGAAGAACGGTCCGGACGTCTTCTCCAGCTACTCGACCGAGCTTGGCCTGGCAGCGACGCCGGACGCACTGCTCGACCGCATCAACCTCCTGCTGCTAGCAGGCAGGATGGACAGTACCCTGCGGGGGACGATCCTATCCGCCGTCAACTCCATTGCGATCCCCGCGACCGATCAGAACGCGATCTCCCTCGCACTCGCCAACCGGGTCAGGCTCGCGATCTACCTAACCATGGCGTCCCCGTCCTACGCGGCACAGTTCTAACCGGAGTCGATGATGACCAACTTCAAACAATCCCGCCGCCACTTCCTCCGTACCGCCTCCATGGCCTCCATGGCCGGCCTGTCCGTCAGCCCATTCCTTTTGGAGCTCAACTCCGTCGCCGCCATGGCGCAGCAGAGCGGCCCCAGCGACTACCGCGCCCTGGTCTGCATCTTCCTCTCCGGCGGAAACGATGGACACGGCACCGTCATCGCCACAGACACGCCTTCCTTCAGCGCATTTACCACGTCCCGCTCCGGCGCGCCCGGCCTCGCCTACAGCCAGGCCGACCTGCTTCCCATTGCCCTCAAAACACCCCAAAGCGGCCGTACCTTCGCCCTGAATCCGTATCTGGGCGGCATCCAGAACCTCTTCAACGCAGGCCGCGCCGCCATCGTCTCCAACACCGGAACCCTCATCGCTCCAACCACCAAATCGCAGATCCAGGCAAGCTCCGTGCCTCTACCCGCCTCGCTCTACTCCCACTTCGATCAGACTGCCGCGTGGCAGGCGATCACCGCAACCGGCGGCAGCGCGGTGCACACCGGCTGGGGCGGTGCCATGGCCGATCTCATCGCGACCATGAACACGAACTCCGCCTTTACCTGCATCTCCACCTCCGGCGTGGCCCTGTTCCTCTCCGGCCAGACCTCGTACCAATTGAACGTAACCTCTGCCGGTCCCATCCCCATCTCCGGGCTCGCCCAGCCGCCCTTCGGCCTGCCGTCAGGATCGAACGCACTCTCCTCCATCCTCACCGCGGACGAGACAAACCTCTTCGCCAAAGAATATGAGGTCATGATCAGCCGCTCGACCGCTGCGCAGGCCAGCCTCGCCACCGCCATGCTCCCCGCGGGCGATGGAGGTGTCCCCAACCCACCCAAGTACCTCGACCCCGTTACCAACACGCTCGTCAGCAACAACCTCGCAAGCTCCCTGCAAACCGTGGCGCGGATCATCGGCGGCAGAGGCGGCCTCGGAGTCAGCCGACAGATCTTTTACGTCCAACTCGGCGGCTTCGACACCCACGACAATCAGGCCCCGCAGCATGCTCGCCTGCTCACCCAGCTCAGTCAAGCCATGGAGTACTTTGACGGAGTCATGACTGCCGCCGGCCTCGGCAACCAGGTGACCACCTTCACCGCCTCGGACTTCGGCCGCACCCTCACGGCAAACAGCGACGGCACCGACCACGGCTGGGGAAGCCATCACATCGTCGTCGGCGGCGCCGTGAACGGCGGAGATATGTACGGTCAGTATCCCGTCATCGGTTCCAACCAAGCCAACGACATGGGTGCCGGCCGTCTCATCCCCACCACCTCCGTCGAGCAGTATGCCGGCACCCTCGCCCGCTGGTTCGGCCTCTCCAACAGCCAGGTAAAAGAGGTCTTCCCCAACTTCGGCAACTTCGGCACCAATCCATACCTGACCTTCATGAGTTGACGGCGTTTCCAGACCCCATTCGCCTCGTCAAGCTCGTCCGCAATTCATCTCCCGTTCTTCGTCCGTTCATGGTCTGTTTTCCGGGCGGACGCTAGCCTCCAAGCATGCAAACGAACTTCCTGTCTCTCCGCAGCCGTGCGCTGCTTGGCGCCTTTCTACTTGTCTGCGCCTCTGCCTTCGCCCAGTTCGATACCGGCTCCTTTGTAGGAACTGTGCATGACAGCACCGGAGCCGTCGTTCCCGGAGCCACCGTCACCGTCACCAATCCGGAGACGGGCATCTCCGTGACCCGCACCTCGGACGCCTCCGGCGCCTGGGAAGTCCCGTCGCTGCACACCGGCGTCTACGCCGTGACCATCTCGCATGACGGCTTCTCGAACGCCGCCGCCAAGGACCTCACGCTCTCCGTCGGCGCACGCCAGCGGGTCGACCTCACCCTCGCCGCCGCCGGCGCCACGGAGACCGTTGAAGTCTCCGGCGTCGCCATCCA
The DNA here is from genome assembly GCA_965198885.1 of uncultured Granulicella sp. Lineage (GTDB taxonomy): Bacteria > Acidobacteriota > Terriglobia > Terriglobales > Acidobacteriaceae > Edaphobacter. The sequence continues at coordinate 1,942,028 of OZ240677.1, forward strand.
GCTTGAGACGGAAGACTCGCAGCGCGACCAGACCATCACCGGCTACCAGAGCGAAGCCTTCCCGCTCGTCACCCGCAACTACTCCGATCTCCTCGGCCTCGTCACCGGCTCGCGCCAGGCGCCCACCGCTGCCACCACCACCGCCATCAACTCCCTCACCCGCGCCGGTTCCTACAACATCAACGGCGAGCGCAGCATGTTCAACAACTTCCTGCTCGACGGCATGGACAACAACGCCTACGGCGAGTCAAACCAGGGCTTCGACAACCAGATCATCGCCGTGCCGCCGGACTCCGTCGCCCAGTTCCAGGTCGTCACCAACAACGAGTCCGCCGAGTACGGCCGTTCCTCCGGCGCGACCATCAACGTCGCCTCGCAGTCCGGCACCAACCGCATCCACGCCACGCTCTACGAGTTCATCCGCAACACCGACCTCAACGCCGCCGGCTTCTTCAAGCCCACGCTCGTCGGATCCTCGGGCATCACGGTCCCGTTCAAGAAGTCCACCTTCAATCGTAACCAGTTCGGTTTCAATTTTGGTGGACCCATCCTGCCGTCACTCGTGGGCCAGTCCAAGCTCTTCTACTTCGTCGACTACGAAGGCTTCCGCCAGGTCCTCAAGCCGCTCGCCGTCTTCACCTTGCCCACGCAAAACGAGCTCAACGGCATCCTCGTCGTACCCGTCAAGAACGCTTTGACCGGCACCGTCTACCCCGCCCACACGCCCATCCCGGCCGCTGCCATCAATCCGGTCTCCGCGCAGATCGTCGCCGCCTTCCGCAATGTTCCCGGCCTGCCGGTTGGCGGCCTCGCCACCACCGGTCTCGCCCAGGACGACTACGCCGTCCAAGTCCCTTTCACCGATAACTCGGACAAGGGTGACCTTCGGCTCGACTACCAGCAGAACCCCACTACCTCCTGGTTCCTGCGCGTCAGCGATCGCAAGGAAGACGCCCTCAACGCGCCCGCCCTGCCGCTGCCGCTCGACGGCCAGACCAACGGCCGCATCCGCGTCCTCGATCAGCAGGCCGTCCTCGGCTACACACGCCTCTTCGGCGCGGATAAGATCCTCGACGCCCGCGTCGGCATCTCCCGCACCAAGGCCGGCAAGTTCTCCACCTCCATCGGCAGCACCGCCTTCGCCATCCCCGGCCTGCCCACCAACGCCTCCGTCGCGGGCGGTCTGCCCTCCACCGGCATCACCGGCTTCAGCGGCTTCGGCCGCCAAAGCACCAACCCCCAGTTCCAGAATCCCGCGCTGCTCGACCCCAAGGTCAACTTCACCCTGGTCAAGGGACACCACTCCATGAAGTTCGGCTACGAGTACGAACACATCTGGATGGCCGTCAGCGACAACAATCCGCTCTACGGCTCCTTCACCTACGGCGGCGGCTACTCGAACGCCGGCGGCGCTACCGTCTCCGATACCTACTGGGCCGACTTCCTCTTCGGCACCACCAGCGCCTACTCTGCGGCCAACGTCTTCACGGCGCACCTGCGCCAGACTCTGAACAGCGCCTACGCCCAGGATGACTGGAAGGCGACCCCGAGCCTGACCATCAACGCCGGCCTCCGTTGGGAGTTCGGCTCGCCCTACTCCGAGCAGAACAACTTCGTCTCTAACTTCGATCCCACCACCCAGACCATCCTCACCACCACACCGGGCGCATCCGGCCCCAACCTGACCCCGGTCAGCGGCTCCGGCTACTACAACAAGACCCTCATCAACCCGGACTACTCAGACTTCGCACCACGTCTCGGCTTCGCCTACTCGGCTGACGCCAAGACCGCCATCCGCGGCGGCTTCGGCATGAGCTTCGTCCACTACACCCGCGCCGGCTCCGGCGACATTCTCCCCATCAACGCCCCGCAGGCGCTCTTCGTCGCGGTCAACCAGAACAACTTGAAGCCCACCCCCACCAACCACTGCGCCGGCTCGCCCACGGTCGCGCAGATCGGCACCTGCTACGTCAGCGAAGATCAAGGCTTCCCCACCGGCCTCACCACCACCTTCAATCCCCTGACCGATAACGTCACCTACGTCCCCAAAAACACCGGTGACAGCTACGTAGAGAGCTACTTCCTCTCCATCCAGCGTGAACTCGCCAAGAACACCCGCATGGACATCGCCTACGTCGGCAATCACGGCGTCAAGCTGCAGGGCTTCATCAACGCCAACCAGCTCAATCCCGCGGTCGGCTTTGCCCAGGCGAACCGCCCCTTCCCCAAGTTCTCCGACATCACCGAAGCTCTGAACGACTTCTCCTCCAACTACAACTCCCTCCAGGTCCGCTACGAGCAGCGCTTCGTCGCCGGCCTCACCCTGCTCAACTCCTTCACCTGGTCCCACGCTCTCGATGAAACCAGCGCGTCGCTCGAAGGCAACACACCCTCCGTCCAGGATGCTTATCACCCCCACGCTGACTACGGCCAGTCCGACTACAACCTCCCCATCGACAACATCACCAGCCTCATCTACGAGCTTCCAGTAGGCCGTGGACGCCGCTTCCTCTCCACCTCCAACGGCTTCGTCGACGCGGCGCTCGGCGGCTGGCAGGTCTCCGTCATCAACACCATGCAGTCCGGCACGCCCTTCAACCTGACCTATACGCCCTCGGCTACCAACCAGGTCTCGCCCACCATCTCCAACTCCTTCCGCGGCGCAAACCTCTACCGTCCCAACGTGATCCCCGGCGTCAATCGCAAGCTCAACACCCAGGTCGCGACCACCGGCTACATCCAGTATGTGAACCCCGCGGCATTCTCCTTCCCGGAGACCGGAACCTCCGCGGCACCGCAGGCACCCTTCGGCAATGCGTCACGCAACCTGCTCCGCAACACCGCCTTCTACCAGACCGACCTGGCGCTGAACAAGAAGTTCTCCACGCCCATCGAGAGCCTCAAGGTGGAGTTCCGCACCGAGTTCTACAACGTCCTCAACCACACCAACCTCTACCTGCCCAGCACCATCGGCGGAACCGTCGGAGCCGGAACCACCAACGCCGCCACCACTGGCGGCCTCATCACCAGCACCTTCGAGCCCCGCATCATCCAGTTCGGCCTCAAGGTCCTCTACTAGGATCGGGAGGGACGCATCTGTTCCTGTACAGCGGTCAGCCGTCCATCGTTGACCGCTGTCGCGTTTGTACTAGTCACATCTTCTGAGGCAAGCTACCCTTCTCAAAAGGTGCCCCGGTCTCACTCGCACCTTGTACGAGCGAACGTTCCCGAGGAGCCGGATGCTGACCGTTCAAAGTGCCTCTCCTGAGCCCGCCCTTCGCCCTTTTGTACGGGCCTATGTTCAGCGCGAGGCACACCTCGGCAGCCAGGTACTCGTCGAGCCTGTAGTCGCTCGCCTGGGCGTGATGCTTGAGTTCGAGTTCGCCGGCTCCTACGAAGTCCGTAACTACGGCTCCGAGACGGTGGAAGACCCAAACGCAATCTCCGTCATCGGACCCCAGAGCTGGCGCCGCTCCCGCCTCATCATCCGCGGGGATATCGAGTCGCTCGTCATCATGTTCCAGCCCTTCGGCTTCAATGCCCTCTTCGGCGTTCCCACGGCTCTCTTGTCGAACGGCGGAACGGAAGGCCATTCGCTTCTCGGGCCGGAGGTCTCGCACCTGCATCAGCAGCTTGGCAATCTCCCCTCGTTCACCCAAAGGGTCAGGGCCTTGGACACCTTCCTGCTCCGTCGCACGGCAGCCATGCAATCCTCGGACCCTGTTTACCGTGCCCTCACTCTCCTTACCGGGTCCGGCGCGAAAGTCGCGGACGTCGCACATCGAATGGGCATCAGCCTTCGTCAGTTGGAGCGCAGATCGCTCGCTTACTCCGGCGTTCCACCGAAGACTCTCAGCCGCATCGCAAGGTTCAGTCACGCGTTGCGTCTCAGGACGGCCGGCTCGCTCACCTGGACAGAGATCGCCCACCGAACCCACTACCACGATCACATGCACATGATCCGCGACTTTCGCGACTTGGCCGGGGAGGCGCCAACCTCCGCCTTGAAGGAGATCGCGCCGGATCATCTCATCCACTTTGCGATGGATACAACGCGTGCCATCAGCTCTCCAGACTTCTGAGCGCTCAAAGCAGCCAGTGGTCCGTGATGAAGCGCCACGGGGGCAAGTGGGAGGCCACCACGGCAAATGGCGGCATCGTCAGGATGAGCAGCGGGACACCCCATCGATAGGCGCGGTGAACCGATCTCCTGGTAAGCAGGTCGTACACCGGACCGGCGAGATAAAAGCACAGAGCAAGCGAAAGCGTAAGCAAGTTGATGCCTTGGAGCGCCCGCCCGAACGCCGGAAAAAAGAACAGCTGCGTGGCCATCAGGATCAGCCGCTTGTGCGTCTCCGCGTCCCTGCGCAGCCGCAGGCCGAAGGAGACGAAGACCGCAAACAGCAGCATCTGCCCGAAGGAAACAGCCAGCAAACTGGGGGCGTCAGGGAAGGGAAAGAAGCGTCCCTGCCGCGCCTGGCGCAGGGCCACGGCCGACCCCAGCAGCACCACCCCGGAAGCGAGAACTCCACCGGTAATCCCCAGGCTGCGATGCAGCTTCATCCCTCCAAACATCGCAAGCAGGTTCTGCAAGAGGTAAAACAAAATCCAGCCGGTGAAGACCGCACCATGCACATGCACCCAGAAGGGGATCGCCGGGCCATGAAAGTAGGTTCTCGCATAGTAGGTCTTTAGAAATCCAACAAATACTCCTGCCGCGATCGCAAATGCCATCCCCGTATAGAAACGATGGTCAGCCTTCCGCCACCGCATCGCGGAAACCTCGCTGCGACCCTTCCGCTCACTCCCGAGAACCACCGTTCCACTCGCCATCGCTTCCTCCCAGATACGCCCCATCGAGAGCAGAATAGGAGCCGCCATAGAATGGTCGATAGTAAGAACACGACAAAATGCCGGCATCAGCCCGTAAAATCCGCGGCCTGAGAAAACCCGTAAACCAACTAAACTCATGAAGCCTCTCAGCGCCTTGATCCCCGTCCTCTTCTGCGCGCTCAGCGGGCAAACCGTAAGAGCCGCGCAGCAGACCCTACCGTTGACCGCAACCGAGGACGCGCATCGATCCCGCCTCTCCGGAACCATCGTGGACGCCTCCGGCGCCTTGATCGCGAATGCGACGGTGCAGGTCCGAACCGCCGGTGGACCGATCAAAACCACGGCCCACTCCGACAGAAACGGCGCCTTCTCCGTCTCCGGGCTCCCGCCGGGTACCTACCGCATCCTCGTCTCGAAGCCCGACTTCGACTCCAAAGAAATCCCGCTCACCGTCACCAGCACCGAGCCCCTCGCCCCGCTCCGGATCGCCTTGGCCGTCAACTCCGTAAGCACCACCATCAACGTCCAAGGCCGCGAGGATGACCTCACCGGCATCGCCGACTCCGCCACTCAGGGAACCGTAGGCGCAACCGAGATCCAGGACCGCCCCATCCTCCGCTCCGGCGAACTCCTCGAGACCGTCCCCGGCGTCATCATCACCCAGCACGCCGGCGGCGGCAAAGCCAACCAGTACTTCTTGCGTGGCTTCAACCTCGATCACGGCACCGACTTCGCCATCTTCATCGACGACATGCCCCTCAACCTGCCCTCGCACGCCCACGGCGAGGGCTACTCCGACATGAACACCGTCATCCCCGAGTTCGTGCGCCGCGTCAACTACGAAAAAGGCCCGTACTATGGAGACGTCGGCAACTACGGCTCAGCCGGCTCCGCCCACCTGGAGTTCTTCAAGACCCTCCCCCACAACTTCGCCCAGGTCGAAGGCGGCATCTACGGCTTCGGACGAGCCGTCTTCGGTGCCTCGCAAAACCTCGCCGCCGGCCATCTCCTCTACGGCGGCGAAGCCTCCCACGACGACGGCCCCTGGACCCATCCCGACAACTACACCAAGTTCAACGGCATCCTCACCTACAGCCAGGGAGAAGAAGCCAACGGCTTCAGCCTCACCGCCCGCGGATACCACGGCCGCTGGAACTCCAGCGATCAGATCCCCGTCACCGCCACCCCGCTCGTCGGCCTCTTCGGCACCCTCAACCCCACCGACGGCGGCCACTCCCAGCGGTACAGCCTGCAAGCCGAGTGGCACCGCCAATCCCTGAACTCAGAGACCAAAATCGCCGCCTACGCCTTCTACTACGACCTCGATCTCTTCTCCGACTTCACCTACTACCTCACTGACCCCACGCGCGGCGACCAGTTCGAGCAAAAAGACCGCCGCTGGGTCGCCGGCATCGACGCCCACCACCGCATCTACAGCCGCTGGTTCGGCCGCCGCGTCGAGAACACCTTTGGTCTCCAACTCCGCAACGATTGGATCCACAACGCCCTCTTCCAGTCCGAAGACCGCCACCGCGTAGCCAAGCTTGACATCTCCACCGGCACCACCCTTCCCGCCACCACCGAAGCCGACCGCTTCACCGACACCCAACCCGGCTTCTACGCCGAATGCAAGATCCAATGGACAGAGAAGTTCCGCTCCGTCCTCGCCATGCGCGGCGACATCGACTCCTTCCACGTCACCAGCCTCATCACCCCCGCCAACTCCGGCACGGCCACAAAGGTCCTCCCCAGCCCCAAGCTCAGCCTCACCTTCGGCCCCTGGTACAAAACCGAGCTCTACACCCAGGCCGGCTTCAGCTTCCACAGCAACGACGCCCGCGGCGCCACCCAGACCATCGAACCCATCTCCGCCGACAACCCCTACCCCAATACCCCCGTCGCCCGCATCCCCGCCCTCATCCCCACCAAGGGCGGCGAAGCCGGCCTCCGCACCACCGCCATCCCCCACCTCCAGACCACCGTCTCCCTCTGGTATCTCCACAGCGCCTCCGAGCTCCAGCAGTCCGGCGACACCGGCGACACCGTCCCCTCCCAGCAGTCCAGCGACCGCTACGGCTTCGAGTGGGCCAACTTCTACACCCCCCTCCCGCACCTCGCCTTTGACTTCGACCTCGCCAACTCCAAAGCCCTCTTCACCACCCTCGACCAAGCCGACGCCGCACCCGCCGGCCCCGGCGGCCGCCGCGTCCCCGAAGCCGTCGGCCTCGTCCTCTCCTCCGGCGCCACCCTGCACGACTTCAAACGCCTCTCCGCCAGCCTCCGCCTGCGCTTCTTCGGCCCCCGCGACCTCACCTCCGACAGCCTCTACCGCTCCCGCGCCACCGCACTCCTCAACGCCGAGCTTGGCTACCAGCTCGGCGAAACCTGGCGTCTCTCCTCCGAACTCCTCAACCTCCCCAACCGCCGCGACCACGACATCGACTACGCCTACACCTCCCGCATCACCCCCACCGCCACCCCATCCTTCACCGACGTCTTCCACCCCGTCGAACCCTTCCAAATCCGCTTCCGCCTAACCAAAACCTTCTGACTCCACCTCGCCAACCTCCCCGTCTCCGTCCGCCTCACCCTCGGCACCGAAGACCAGAAGATCACCCGCTTCCTCGGCTCACACGGCATCCTTGAAGTCACGGACAACTCCGTCATCCTCACCCCGCTTAAGGCTGAACGTTAGAGCACCACTCTATGTCGACCAAGAAATATGCCTGGAAGGTAACACCTCCCTTAATCAAATAAAACTGAATCGACTTCTGTCTTCACAGATACGAGTTCCTCGCGCGTCGCAGCCAGCAAGTCGAACGAGGGTTCTATGGCCTCCGCCCTAATCCGGCCCGCAACATCATTAAGAACCGCAAGATTTCGGGACGAATCTCCAAAGTAGTCGGAGGAATCCTTGCGGACCTGTTCGACAAGCCCCATATAGGAAATCCGGAGATCGGAATACGTCTGAGAGATTCTTCTAAGCATATTTAGGGTTTCTTTCGCTCGTGTTCGCCAAGCATCGGAGGGTAGATCCAGCGCATCCACATATATCTTGATCAATCGGCTTGCAATCGCCTGTTCATTCAGCGGGTTGAGCACCAAAGCTTTTAGTTGGCTCTCTAACGCCAGTCGAATGTCCTCTCTAAGCTTTACCTGTATTTCTTCGCGAGTCTGAACCAGAAGCTTGGGGACGTTTTCTTTCGCTTTGACGACGAGGAGAACTACCAATTCGAGAAGTACGCCGGATCCAACAGCGACCAATACTTGTCCCCCTAGGGATGTCGGGGCTGGATAGCGGGAGTGACGGTAGACAAAGATGACGCAAATATAAGCTAAGGCAGTGATCGCGAAGGCGATCAAATATCGCCTCCGTCTGGCCTGTCGTAAAAGTGTCAGACTGGCGTCGCATTTTGTCCTTGCTGTGACGATGAGACTCGCTATGGTCACGCTCAACCCGGAGCAAAAGCGGTTCACCTCAGTCTGCAGCGCATCTCGTAAGTCGTCTTGAAAACTTTCTCGTCCGGACGCAACGGTCTGGTTTATTAGAGGCTCATTACTCTCTGGCCGATCGATGCGAAAGGATCGCATCTGCTCGACGATATCTTGGGTCCTCTGCGCAATCTGTTGACCCTTGCCTTCAGCTAACAAGATCAGTTCCTGAGCGCCCGGAAAGAGATTGCTTCCTGCGCTCATTGCATACGCTTCCTTATCCTCCTCTGTAATCTCAGTTTCCAGAAAGTCAAGTTTTTGCCCGATGCCTAGTGTTGCAATCGACTCCTTTGTCGTGTGTGAGAAAACTCCACTCCGGTAAAGCTCAACATTCTGGAAGAAATTGTTGAGATCAACCTTCAATGATTCGATAGCACCGTTAATTCCGCGCTCTGGGTTACTCAAATATTCGCGCTGCGCAATTTGTTCTTGTAGTACGCTAAGCAACCGGCGCAGATCCGCCGCGGCCTCGCGAAGTGCTTCAGCCTCCGCTTCTCTCAAGTCACTGCCGTGCCTCAAGACCGAATGAAGCGGTTGCATATCTGCCAAAGATGGAGGCTGAATGGTAGGAGCTTGCATGGAGGAGTGAATGTCCGCAGTCAGCTCTTGCAGCGGTGTTTCACCAATTCCTTTCTGGAACGTATACAGAAATTGTTGCAAAGTTCCGTTTATCTCGGCCTTAATGCTATTAGATACGCTTCCGGCGTAATATCTGGCACTTCTAGTTACATCATTGACCAGGTCTGTGCGCTTTCCGCTTACCATGCGGAACTCGCTGTACTGCTGCGGCAGAGCATTGGCAGCGCGTACCGTTTCCGTGGTTCTAATAGCTGCGGAGTTAATAGTTGCCGCGTGCTCCATCCAAGTTCTCGTGAGATTACTATTGGATATCTGTACTAATTGCTGATATTTCTCGATATTCTTTGTAGCTGCTTCGACAATCTTCGTGAGCTCGGATAGCTTCTTTTCCACGATGCCTGAGAAAAAGATTCGCAAAGAGTTGGCGCTTGAGCGGTAGTAATGCAACTTGTTCAAATGCATTGATACGTGCGTTTGAGGGTTTGAGGAACTGCAGTGGGTTCTCAAAAAATCTTTGAGTTCCTGCGTACGAAAGCGGCTCCTATTGTCGATAAGAGAAAAATTGGAAGCGAGGTAGACATTAGGGGCGAGCAAGGCGTTCACGCGCGTCACGATTGTATTCAAAAATTGCTCAGACTTGCGTGGATCAAAATTTGCTTCTGTAAGCGGAGCGTCTTGGTCAGTCCTGAGTTCGTCAACCCTCGTCACAATGAAGTGGATCGGCACGAACGGAAGTCGATTATGTAGCTCCAAAAGCAATGGGACATCGCTTTTGTCGAGCGGGACTGGCTGCGGAGAAGACGAAAAGTATCAGATCGCAGATCGGAAGAAAGTCACGCGCAACTTCCTCAATGAATTGCGGGTCGCCGGTCCCGGGAGTGTCAACGAGAACGATCTGATCGAGGAAAGAGTTGTCGACTGGCTCAAGTCGAATTGTGACGTGCCCTTCCCTTATCACTCCAACGAGCGAAGACGCGTTCTTCTCCTTAGTAATCAGCGTGATCGTTGTGTCAGTTGGATTCAAGTCGGTTAGACGTTCGTTCTTGCTGTTCCACGCGTCGAGCAGTGAGTTGATTGTGCTTGATTTGCCAGCCGAGAAATGTCCCAATACACCCGCGTAGAAAAGAGAGCCATTTCGTTGGAGGTATTGAAGCAGGCTTCGATGGAGGCGCCGCAGCACGTCGTACTCCTTGGCGACGACTGCATTCTTAGCTAGTTCCAAAGCCCCAATAGCAACTGGTTTTTCCAGCAGCTCTTGCAGTTTTGTCAGGCCTGCACCAATTGATCGAGCTTGAAGATCAGTGTCCTGATTCATGCAATAGAGTCTAATGCCGTCAGATCTCTGGAGCACCCTCTAACTGGAGCCCCCCTCTCCATCAGACCCGACGAACCTCCGTGAGGGTCTTCATCTAAGGGAGCCCCCGGTGTACCCTTAACCCGTGCCAAAGCTAGACGACGCCGAGCTCCTCACCATCGACGGCCACACCGTCCGCATCTCCTCCCCCGCCAAGCTCTATTTCTCCCGCGAAACCCGCCTCACCAAGCTCGAAATCGTCCAATACTTCCTTTCCATCGCCCCGGGTGCTCTAGGCGGAATTCAAGACCGTCCCATCGTCCTCAAGCGCTTCGTCAACGGAGCCTGCCTCGCAGCCGGCCAGCCAGAGCCCTTCTACCAGAAGCGCGCCCCCGCCGACCTCCCACCTTTCCTCCGCACCGTCACCCTCGCCTTCCCCTCCGGCCGCACCGCAGAAGAAGTCGTCGTCGACAACCCCGCCGCCCTCGCCTGGGTCGTCAACCTCGGCTGCATCGAGCTCCACCCCCACCCCGTCCGCAGCGCAGACCTCGATCACCCCGACCAGCTCCGCGTCGACCTCGACCCCCAGCCCGGCGTCGACTTCGCGACCGTCCGCCTCGTCGCCCTCGAGGTCAAAGCCCTCCTCGACTCGCTCGGCCTCCACGCCTTCCCCAAGACCAGCGGCTCCCGCGGCCTCCACATCAACGTCCCCATCCACCCCCGCTGGTCTTTCACCGAGGTCCGCCGCGCCGCCCTCGCCCTCGCCCGCGCCGTCGAGCGCCGCGTCCCCACCCTCGCCACCTCCAAGTGGTGGAAGGAAGAACGCCACGGCGTCTTCCTCGACTACAACCAGAACGCCAAGGACCGCACCACCGCCTCCGCCTACTCCGTCCGCCCCCTGCCCGACGCCCGCGTCTCCGCGCCACTCCTCTGGTCTGAGGTCCCCGACTGTAACCCCGCCGACTTCACCGTCCTCACCATGCCCGCCCGCTTCGCCACCATCGGCGACCCCCACATGGGCATGGACACCCACGCCACCTCGCTCGAACCCCTCCTCGAACTAGCCGCCCGTGACGAGCACGAAGGCCTCGGCGACGCCCCCTGGCCCCCGCACTTCGCCAAGCAGGAGGGCGAAGCCAAACGCGTGGCCCCCTCCAAAGCGAAAAACTTCTCCGCCCAGCTCGACGAAGGCTTCGGAGCCCATCGCTTCAAACGCCGCTCCAAATCCCTCGCCACCCCCGCCCCCGAAACCCCAGCCGGCAACCCCGACACACCCTCCGCACCCGCCCCCAAACCCCGCAAACCCCGAGCCTCTGCCCATCCCCTGATCACCATCGCCAACTCCCCGGACAAGGCCGCCGCCCTCGCCGGCCTCGACCGCTGGAAGCTGGCCCACCCCGAAGCCGCCCCCCACCTCGCCGAAGACGACATCCTCATCGACCGCATGCGCGGCCGCGCCTACATCTGGTACCGCATCCGCCTCAACCTCCGCAACATCCCCGAACCCCTCCGCCCCCCGCAACAAACCCCCGACCCCGACGAAGACCCTACCCGTCCTCCAGCCCCCCAATAACAACGCTCGTCGTCTCCCCGCACCATCACCCTCGTCATGCTGAGTCTGAGCGCAGCTCAGATTCAGAACCTCCGTATTGGCCCTTGCCGTTGCATTTGCACTTGCCATTACTTCTCCAATCCGTCCCTCACCCCTGCACACTTTTTGGAGCACAGGTATACCCAAGTCCAGACCTAAAGTCTCTCCTTTGAAGACTTTGACCCATTTTGGGGGGAGGGGGGAGTAAACCCTCGTTTCAACCCGCAAACACCCGAGCCAACTCCTCCGGAGCCACAACCTCCAGCTGCTCATACGTACAATCCCGAGGAGACTTATCCGTTCGCCACCGCCGGAACTGAGCCATATGCCGGAACCGATCCCCCTGCATATGCTCATACGCCACCTCCACCACCAGCTCTGGCCGCAGCGCCACCCAGCTCAGATCCTTCCCCGAGTTCCACCGGCTCGCCGCCCCCGGCATCCTTCCGTCCACACTCGCCTCCGCCCATCCAGCCCAAGGATGCCCCTCCAGCGCCCGCTCCCGATACTCCTCCAGGAACCCCACCAGCTCCCGCCGCCTGGCCATGGTAAAGCTGGCACAAACCCCCACATGCTGCAACGCCCCCGAAGCATCGTAGAGCCCCAGCAGCAGCGACCCCACAACACCCTCGCCCTCCTTGTGCCACCGGAAACCCGCGACCACGCAGTCACAGTCACGCTCATGCTTCACCTTCAGCATGGCCCGCTTATCCGCCTCATATCTCCCCGCCGCCGGCTTAGCCATCACCCCATCCAGCCCCGCCCCCTCGAACCGCCGGAACCAGTCCTCCGCCACCCCCCGGTCCCGCGTACTCGGCGTCAGATGTACCGGGGGCCGCACCCCTGCGAGCACCGCCTCCAACCGCCGCTTCCGCTCTTCAAAAGGCGCTCCCCGCAGATCCTCCTCACCCAGACAAAGCAGGTCGAAGAACACCACCGAAGCCGGTGTCTGCTCCGCCAGCAGCTTCACCCGCGAAGCCGCCGGATGCACCCTCAACTGCAGCGCATCGAAGTCCAGCCTTCCCTGCGCCGCAATCACAATCTCCCCATCCAGCACGCACTTCGTCGGCAGCTGTTCCAGCAGCACCGCCTCCACTTCAGGAAAGTACCGGTTCAGCGGCTTGCCATCCCGGCTCTGGATCAGGATCTCGCCGCCCTCCCGGAACACCACCGCCCGAAACCCATCCCACTTCGGCTCGAAGATCCAGCCGTCGCCCGCCGGCACTCCCGCCACCCGCTTCGCGAGCATGGGTAACACAGGCGGATTAACCGGAAGGTTCACCCGACCATCCTACCCGCCCTCCATCCTTCACAAAAATTCCCTGCGTAAGTTCTTGACTCCACAGTTGGGCCGAAGTAGTGTGGCGGCATCCTTGCACCGTCGTGATTTCCTCTGCGTGGTCAGGAAAGTTCCTCCGGCCCATCTCCCGGATTCATCACCCGAGCAGCTACGGTGAATCTTCCATGAGCGTCCGCCCGTTCTGACGTCTCATCGCGCGCTTTCCGCCACCTTTCCCGGCAGGTTTCTCGGCCCCGGAGTCTCGTAGCACATGTTTGCGGCCCAAAGAACACGCACTCCCGAGATCCCCGTCATGGCTGCGGAGCATCCGGCAGTGCGCCGCAAGCCATTCTCCCGCTGGCTTCTTCTGCTGATCTGCAGCCTCACCGCTCTCATTGCACGATCCCAGTCCACGACACCCACCTTCCAGATCACCTCCGCGGTCTACCAGGCGTCCTCAACCGTTACCTCAGCGTCTGTTCCCGCCGGAGTCCTCGGCGCCCAGCTCCTGCTCTCCGGCACCCTCCCCACGGCCGCGCAGCAAGCCGCCTCTCCCTTGTTGGCCTGCTTCTACACCGGCTCCGGCAGCACCGCCGGCATCCCCCTCTCGCTCCCGAACACCGACGGCACCGCACCCCTCACTGTCCCCGCTTCCACCATTCAGTCAATCCCCCCATCCAGCTTCAACGCCGCCGTAAACTACCAGGTTCCTGCAACCATCTACTTCATCGCTGCCGGCAGCAGCTGCGATGGAACCTTCGATGCGACCCTCACCAATCAGTACACGCTTCCGGTCGTCGCAGCCGCGCTCGTCGCCAATCTCGGTCCCGCGACCATTCCGCAGACCAACTCCGTCACCTCCATCCAGGCCGCTCCCACCTCCATCACTCTCACCACGACAGGCCTGCCCCCCGGCGCACGAGCAGCCGGAGCCACGGCAACCATATCCTTCGGTTCGTTCGGCAGCACGCAGGCAGCGATCCTTTCCTCTGGAAACCTCAGTGTTGTCGTCCCCCCTGGCTTCGCCTCCTCGACTGTCGGCAATACCGCAACGCTTGGACTCTGCTTCACCGCAAACCCAGGAAGCGCCTCCGTCTGCACCACACCGGCGGCCGCCATCACCTTGACCGTTGCCGCCCTCGTGCCCAGCACCGGCGTCCTCACCGTCACCCCGAAGCCTGCTCTGGTCTTCGGCCAGACCACCCTCTCCGCGCAGTTCTCCAAGTCGCCCGATGCGTCCGCGACACTTGCACCCGGCGCTCCGTCCGGCCCCGTCACCTTCATCGCCGACGGCACCACCCTGCCCGCGGTCCCCCTCGTCCTGGACAGGACCGCCACCTTCGTCACCAAGACGACCTCCATCACCGCCCAGACTGCCGCCACACCGGTCATCTCACCCACCGGTGGAGCCTTCACCCGCGCTCAGACCATCACCATCACGGACGCTACGGCCGGCGCCTCCATCTTCTACACCCAGGACGGCTCGACCCCGACCACCGCCTCCACCCCTTATACCGCGCCCTTCACCATCTCCACCTCGCAGACCATCCAGGCGATCGCCGCCGCATCCGGCTCGCTGAACAGCGCCCCCGCCACTGCCGTCTTCACTATCACCTTGCCCCCGCCGACGCAACTTGCGTTCGCGGTCCAACCCGTAACCACCGCCATCAACACCGCCATCACGCCGCCCATCCAGGTAGCCGTGGAAGACGCCACCGGCACCGTCGTTACCAACGCGACCAATGCCGTCACCTTGGCCCTCCGCGCCAATCCCGGTGAGTCGGCTCTCGGCGGCACCAGAACCGTCAACGCGGTCAACGGTATCGCCACCTTCTCAGACATCACGCTCCCCAACATTGCCACCGGCTACACCCTTTACGCCAGTAGCGGAACGCTCGCAGCCGTCGAGAGCGCAGCCTTCAACATCACCCCCTACCCCATCACCGTGGCTGTGCAGAGCGCCCTCATCGGCATCGGCTCGACCCTCACCGGTACCTTCACCCTCGGCCACCCCGCACCCTCCGGCGGCCTCACCGTCACGCTGTCGAGCAGCAACACCGCGAACGTCACCATCGCGCCCGCGACCGTCGTGGTCCCCGCAGGCCAGACCGTCGGCAACTTCACCTACACCGGAGTAGCCGCTGGTACAGCCACCCTCTCCGCCAGCGCCCCCAACTACCTCACCGGCACCATCGACGTTGGCGGCACCGCGGCCCAGGTCAGCCTCGGAACCATCCCGCCGGTCGCACCAGGCCAGATGGTCAGCCTCGCTCTCAGCCTCCCATCCCCCGCTCCTCCTGGCGGAACGACCGTCACCTTCACCAGCAGCAACACCGCCGTGGCCACGGTCACCCCAAGCATCTTCGTTCCCACGGGCCAGCGCACCGGTGCCACCAACCCGCAGATCACCGGCATCATCATCGGCACCACCAACATCCTCGCCAGCGCACCCGGCTTCGCGCCCGACTCCCGCGCAGTCAACGTCACGGTCGTTGGAAACTTCAACCCGCAGACTACCAACGTCAACCTCGTTACTTCCACCAACACCACCCTCAACATCTCCGCCCCCGCGCAGACCGGCGGCATCACCTTCACTCTCACCTCCGACGATCCCACCATCGCATCCGTTGCGTCCCCGGTCACTATTGCCAAGGGAGCCACCAACGTCCCCATCTCCATCACCGGCCACAAGGACGGTACCACCACCATCCGCGCGGACTCAGCCGGCGTAACGGAAGTCAACGGCACGGTCAACATCAACAGCACCATCAACGTTCCCGCGACCACAACCGGCGTCAGACTGGAAAGCTACTTCTACCTCAACCTCCCTGTCTCCCCGTCCACCCCGACGAAAATAACGATCACCTCCGCTGATCCGACCGTCGCCACTCTCTCCCTTGCGCAGGGCACCGTCGGAACCGCTTCAGTCTCCTTCAACAACGTAACCTCCAGCGGCGTTGGCTACGTCTACGTTCAGGGACAAAAGCAGGGCACGGTCACCGTCAGCATCTCCGCTCCCGGCTACACCACCGGCACCGGCATCATGACCGTCGATCCCAGCGGATTCTCGTACTACCCCTATTACTCCTCCAACTTCTCCACCACCACCTACTCCGACCCGACCGGGCTCACGATCTACACCACCACCATCGATCCAACCTCCGGAAACGCCTACACCTATGGGCAGCCGCTCAACCCCGGCCTCGCGGACATTAACGTCCCCGTCACCAGCTCCAGCAACTCGGTCGGCACCATCGTCACCAGCCCCGTCGTCTTCCACGCGCAAGACACCCAGGAATCATTCCAGTTCAAACCCGCGGGCGAGGGAACCGCCAATGTCACCATTGGAACGCCACCCGCGCCGTTCAGCGTGCCAACCTTTGAGCAAACCGTCGTCGCTACCGTCACTAAACCCGCCATCCAGGCCTTCAACACCTACACCGGCGTGAAACTGCAGAGCTCGCAAGGCCTTTACCTGCCCGTCGCTCCACCTACCGGCAGCCCCGTGGATGTGACAATCACCAGCGCCAACGGCGGTATCGTGAAAATCGCTTCCGGTGACGGTACCGCCGTCGGAAGCACCTCCGTAACGTTCAAGGGAGTCACCTCCAACAACATTGGAACCATCTACCTGCAGGGGATATCCGCCGGAACCACCACCCTCAGCATCGTCGCCAACGGCTACATCAGCGGAACCGATACCATCACCGTTTATCCGTCCGGCTTTGGCTACTACTACTACTACGGCAACACCTTCTCGACCACTACCAACGACTCACCTACCGGCCTGACCATCTACACCGAGACCCTGGATCCAACCTCGCTCGCGCCAAACACTTCAGGTCTCCCGCTCAGCCCAGGAGTGGCCAGCGTGAACGTTCCTGTCACCAGCTCCAATACCAACGTCGGCACCATCACGGCAAGCCCGCTTACCTTTGCTACCGGTGTCGGCAGCCAACCGACATCGTTCCAGCCCTTGGCGGCCGGCACCACCAACATCACCGTCGGAACCCCCGCCGGCTACACCACGCCGTCCTCCGAAGTGACCGACATCGCCACCGTCACCTCACCCACCCGCAGCATTACCATCGGCAACGACCTCACCCTCGGAGCCAAGCTTCAATCCTCTGTCGGCGTCTATCTCAGCACCGCACCAACCAGCCCCCTGACCGTAACCGTTACCAGCGCCAATCCCGCTTACGCCACTGTCGCCAACACGGCGGGTGTCGTGGGTACCGCCAGCACCACCTTCACTGTTCCCGCTGGCAACACCAACGTCGGCACGGTCTATGTTCAAGGACAAGCCCAGGGCGCAACCACGCTCAGCGCAACCGCTACCGGCTACACCAGCGGCTCGGACAACGTCACTGTCGATCCTTCCGGCTTCAGCTTTGACTACTACCAAAGCAGCCAGATCAATACAACGACCTTCTCCCAGCCCACGGGCATCGTCATTTTGTCCGAGGTCCTCGACCCGAATAGCCTCTCAGTCATCAATTACCTCAACCTGAACCCCAACGTAGGCCCCATCAACGTTCCGGTCATCAGCTCCGCGCCTGCCGTCGGCACCATCTCAACCAGCCCCGTCCCGGTCCCTGCTGGCAACTACTACGGCTCGACCACCTTCCAGCCCGTCTCCGCCGGAACCTCCAACATCACGCTTGGAACTCCCGCCGGATTCAGCACGCCCTCCAACTACAACACCGTCAACGCCACCGTCACCGCACCGCAGATCTCCGTGGGAAGCCCGGAGACCGGTCTCCATCTGCAGACCCCGCTCTACATCAGCCTGCCCCAGACGCCGCCTAACGCCATCACTGTCACCATCACCAGCAACGGTCCGCAGATCGCCATCCTCTCCACAGATGGAACCGTCACCGGCGGTAGCTCGGTTACCTTCACCAACGTCACCTCCACCAACGTCGGCTACATCTACGTTCAGGGTGAGAGCCTCGGCGCCACCACCATCACCGTCTCCGCCCCCGGCTACGTCAATGGAGACGGTAACGTCACCGTCGATCCCGCCGGCTTCTCCTTCTATAACTACCAGGGCGACATCACCACATCCGCGACTTCCAATCCCACCGGTCTCACCGTTTACGCCGAGTCCCTCACCCCCGGCACCCTGACCGTCATCAACACCAACCTCACCGTCAACCCCGACTTCGGAACCGTCAACGTCCCCGTCACGAGCTCCAACACCGCCGTCGGGACCATCACCGTCAGTCCCGTCCCCTTCGCCCCCGGCGGCAACTACTACGGCCAGACCGCCTTCCAGCCCGTCGCCACCGGCACCACCACCATCACCGTAGGTACCCCCACCGGCTTCAGTACACCCTCCCAAAACACCCAGATCACGGGGACCGTGCAATGACGCGCCCACTCCAATCCCGCGCCGCACGCCCCTTGAACTCTGCCCAGCGCAGCGCACGCTGGCTTGCCCTCGCAACCCTCGCCTTCCTCTCCGCAACCTCATTGGCAGCCGCACAGAGCGCACTCCCCATCTTCGTGGCCGACTTCAACCACGACGGAATCCCTGACGTCCTCGTCCTCTCCACCACCGCTCCCACCGGCACCGTCGCCCTCGGCTCCGTTCCCTATGGAACCTTCAGCCCAGCCGCCGACGGTGTCACCTTCCCCGCAGCCTGCACCAAACTCACCGGCTTCGGAGGCGCAGCTCCCATCGTCATCGCTGACGTCAATGCCGATGGCTTCCCGGACATCGTCTTCCGCTGTCGCACCGACCCATCCCTCGGCGCCGACGGCCTCGCCGGGGTCATGCTCGGCAACGGCGACGGGACCTTCGCCGCTCCCGTCACCCTGCCCACCTACATCTCCACCGAGACCGTCGTCGCAGACTTCGACGGCGACGGCAAGCTCGACATCGTCCTCGTCGGCGAGGCCTCATCTTCGAACCAGTACGGCCTCATCTTCTACAAGGGCAATGGTGACGGAACCTTCGCCGCCCCCGCCAGCCTCAACTTCGGAACCTCCAGCTCCTTCAATCCCAACTTCGTTATCGAATCCGCCGCCGTAGCCGACGTCAACGGCGACGGCTATCTTGACATCGTCACCGAATCCATCTTCAGCCCCGGCTCCGACCCCAGCGGTGCCCCGCGCATCCTCAGCGTCTTCGGCAACAACAAAGACGGCACCTTCGGCCAGGTCACCAGCGGCGCGACCGTCCCCAATACCACTGCTACCCTGGGAAACTATCCCGACGTCAACGCTTTCTCCGTCCTCCCCGCCAACGTCTACGGCTCCGGCAAGCCCGACTTCCTTATACCCGATATCGGCACCACACCCGGCATCCTCGCCGTCAAGAACACCAGTACTCCCACCACCTACTCCCTCGCCAACCCCGTCCGCATTGCCGCGCCCGGCCTCACCGACGCTCGCCCCGGCAACTTCACCGGCAACGTCTTCTCCGACATCGCCGTCGCCTCCGCCACCGGCATCACCGTCCTCGCCAACGACGGTGCCGGAAACTTCACCGCCGGCTACTCCACGCTTACCGCGCTCCTCCCCACCGCCGGCCAGTTCAGTGGCGGCTTCGCCGTAGCCGACGCCAACAACGACACCTACTCCGATATCTACACCGCCTCGGCAAACGCCACCGGCGGCATCGACCTCAACGTCTCCCTCGTCAGCGGCTCCGCCACCGCCACCGCCGCCCCCGTTACCCTCGGTATCGGCAACAAGGACGTCTCCGCCGCCTGGCCCGGCAACGTCAACTTCGCCGCCTCCACCGCCACCGGCACCCAGACCGTCCAGGGCGTTCCCACCGTCGTCATCCTCACCAGCTCCAGCAATCCCGCCACCCTCGGCGATACCGTTACCTTCAACGTATCGGTCGCGTCCACCCCGTCCTACGCGGTCTTCCCCACCGGTACTCTCATCCTCCAGGCCGACGGCGTCACCATCGGCACCGGAACCCTGCAGGGCGCGCCGCTCTCCTTCCAGACCTCTCAACTCACCCAGGGCCCTCACGCCATCATCGCCACCTACATGGGTGACAACTCCTACGCCGGAGCTGTCTCCACCACCCTCAATCAGGTCATCAACCACCTCGTAGCCGTCGCCCCCACCCTCACCTGGCTCACTCCCGCCCCCATCACCTTGGGTACTCCGCTCAACTCCGCCCAGCTTGACGCGGTAGCTACTGACGTCAACGGCACCACCGTCCCCGGCACCCTCACCTACACTCCAGCAGCCGGAACCATCCTGCCCGTCGGTCCCCAGACCCTCAGCGTCACCTTCACCCCCACCGACCTCACCAGCTTCCTTACCGCCACCCAGACCGTCGTCCTCAACGTCCTGCCCGGCGTGTCCACCACCGCGCTCACCGTCTCCTCCAATGCCTCCGCCGTTACCTCCGTCCCCGCAGGCACTGTCATCACCCTCACCGCGACGGTCAACGTCTCCGGTGCCGCCCTCTCCCCCGGGCAGGTGAACTTCTGCGACGCATTCGCCCCCTCCTGCACCGATATCCATCTCCTCGGCACCGCCCAACTCACGCCGAACGGCACTGCAATCTTTAGCTTCGTCCCCGGCATCGGCACCCACACCTACAAGGCCGTCTTCCTTGGCACAAAGAGCGTCAACCAAAGTGCCGCCATGGCCGCCTCCGCCCTCATCGTCACCGCCGCAATCCCCACCACGACCACCCTCCAACAAACCGGCGCTCCGGGCAACTACACTCTCACCGCCATCACCAGCGGCGCGCACGGAGTTGCGCCCAGTGGAACAGTCTCGTTCCTGGACACAAGCAATGGAAGCGCATCGCTGGGAAAAGCTGTTCTGGGCAGCCCGATCTCACAGTTGAGCTTTACCACCGCCTCGATGCCTACAGTTGGTCGGCAGTCCGTCTTCATCGTTGCAGCGGACCTCAACGGGGACGGCAAGATGGATCTGCTGACCACCGATGCGTACGACAGTGATCTGACCGTCCTTCTGGGCAACGGCGACGGTACCTTCACTCCCGCTCCGAAGCCATCGACCGGCGGGTATCCGGATTGCATCGCCGTCGGAGATTACAACGGCGACGGCAAGCCTGACATCGCCTTCACCAACTACTACGACGGCACCCTTACCATCCAGTTCGGCAACGGTGACGGTACCTTCACGGCGGGGACGACGTACACAACAGGTGCCGATCCACGCCAGGTCATGACCGGCGACTTCAACGGCGATGGCAACCTCGACCTGGCGATCTCAAGAGATTCTTCCGTTCTGATCCTGCTGGGGAATGGAGATGGAACCTTCACCACGGGCTCCAGCTTCTCGACCGGATCCGGTCCCAACTACAGCCTTGTCCTTGCCGACTTCAATGGAGACGGAATCCTTGACATGGTTACGACCGACGAAGCGGCCAACACCCTGACTGTCCTACTCGGCGACGGCGATGGCAACTTCACGGCCTCGGCAAGTCCGGCAACCGGAAACCTGCCCACATCGGTTGTGGTGGCAGACTTCAACGGTGACGGCAAGCCTGACCTCGCAGTCTCCTCGCTCAACAGCGCAACCCTGACCATACTTCTTGGAAATGGAGATGGGACCTTCGTTGCCGCACCGAGCCCTGCCGCCGGAAACGGCCCGGGTGATCTCGCCGTCGGTGACTTCAACCATGATGGCGTTGCAGATCTTGCCGTCGTCAATGAAGCGGGCAGGCTTGTAAACATCCTTACCGGCAACGGTGATGGCACGTTTACATCGCAGTCCAGTCCGGCCACCGGAGCCTCCTCCTACCTGGCCGTCGCAGACTTTGACGGCGATGGAGTGGCCGATCTCGGGGTCTTAAATCGCGCCGATCAAACCATTTCGATCCTGCTCTCACAGCTTGTAACCGCCTCCACCGCAACCGCTACCGGCATCTCTCCCATCGCACCCGGTACCCACCAGGTCGTCGCCAGCTACCCCGGAGACTCCAGCTACACTGCCAGCCAATCCGCTCCCGTCTCCCTCATCGGCCTCCAGAACTTCCCGACGATCAGCTTCACCCCTGCAATCCCAACCATCGTCTACGGCACCCCGCTCGGCCTGCAGCAACTGAATGCGGTTGCAACCGGAACGGATGGCGCACCGATCGATGGCGTGTTTACGTACACACCTGCCGCAGGCACCATCCTTCCAGCAGGGACTCACACTTTGAGCGTGACCTTCACGCCCACCAGCACCATCTACGTTCCTTCGACCGTCACCGCGCAGATTACGATCACGCAGGCGATCCCAGCGCTGACCTGGACAGCTCCGGCAAGCATCGCCTACGGCATTCCTCTGGGTGCAACCCAGCTCGATGCGGCCGTAACCGGTGTCACCGGAGCCGCACTCCCCGGAACCTTCACCTATACGCCTGCGGCAGGCACCGTGCTCACGCCCGGGACCCACACCCTAAGCGTCCAGTTTGCCCCAACCGATGGCGTGGACTACATTGGCGCAAGCGGTACGGTCAGTCTGCAGGTGACCGGCCTCGCTCCAACCACAGTGTCTCCAGGAACCATCCCGCTCGGCTCAGGCAATACCACCGTAACCATCACCGGGGCAGGCTTTGTAGCGAGTTCCATCGTGCAGGTCAACGGAGCCGCGGTCCCCACCACACTGGTCAACCCGACCACCCTGACCGCCATCATCCCGGCAGCCGACTTCACCCAGCAAGGTACCCTGCAGGTCGTCGTCGTCGATCCAACCATTGGCCAGACCTCACCCGCCCTCAGCGTAACCGTCATCCCAGCGTCGCCCCAGGTCATCCTGAGCGGGCCTTCTACCGTCGTTCCGGGCACGCAGCCGACGCTGTCCTTCGCGCTCCAGAATCCGTATCCGGTGACGCTGAACGGAGACTTTGACCTCTCGTTCTCTCCCGCCGTCAATCCGCCGGTCGACGACCCGGCCGTGCAGTTCGCCACCGGAGGCCGCTCCCTCACCTTCACCGTTCCGGCAGACTCGACCGCCGTCCCGACCGTTCAGCTCCAGTCCGGAACCGTAGCCGGCACCATCACGATTCCGCTGCTGCTCACCGCAAACGGGGTCAATGTCACCCCAACCTCGATCCAGCCGGTCGTGATCGTCATCCCGGCGGCTATCCCTGCCGTCTCCTCGGCGACGATGACCAAGTCCGGCGACCAGTTGACCGTCGTCATGCACGGCTTCTCGAATACGCGTGAGGTCACCCAGGCCACCTTCCACTTCGTCGGCATCACCGGAGCCCAGATCGACACCCCGGATGTGACGGTCCCGGTGGGTCCGGCATTCACCGCCTGGTACAGCTCGGCCGCGTCCGACCAGTACGGCTCAACCTTCACCTACACCCAGGCTTTCACCGTCGGGGGCGGCGCGGCCAACATTGACTCCGTCCAGGTCACCCTCACCAACACCGTCGGAGCCTCGGTCATGCAAACCGCTCAGTAGGGATACCCACCCCCCCACCCCCCCCCCAACCGCTAAGTTCCCTAGAATGAATGGCATGCCAGGTAAGCATCCGCCAAAATATTCATTCCAGGCAACTTAGAGGCAAAATATTCATTCTATTGAGGTTAGATAGGCCACTAGATAAAGCCTCGGGTAGGATGCGCCGAGACATTCTTTCCACTCATTTAATTATAGAGAGTTGAGCAGGGTGGTTTAGCCAACTATTTTCCGAAGAATTTACCCCGTCTTTGTTGGGGATTGTGAGTTTTCCACAGATTCTGGGGCTTGCCAAGAATAAGCGAACTCCTCTTAGAAGGCGCTTTCCGGTTACGAATTTATAGACCCGGGCGTCGCTACTGGGCGAGGGAATCCGGGGCGGCCGTGTGGTGATGGTGGGCGCGGGCCTGGACTGCCATCCAGTCTTCGAGGATGATGACAGCGGCAACCTGGTCGATGATGGATTCGCGGCCCTTCTGGGGGTGGCCGGCCTGGTTGAGGATCTCGTGGGCGGCGCGGGTGCTGAGGCGTTCGTCAAAGAGCTCGATGGGAATGGCGGCGCGGGTGCGGAGCTCTTCGGCGAAGTGCTGGACCTTGAGGGTCCAGGGGCTGAGGTCGCCGGAGAGATGTAACGGATTGCCGACGACGACGCGGGAGACCTCATGTTTGCGGATCAGGCGGAGGAGGCTACGGAGATCTTCACCGCGGCCTTTCCGCCAGATGGTGAGGAGGGGCTGGGCGGTGAGGCCGAGGCCGTCCGTGAGGGCTACGCCGATGCGGATCTTGCCAACATCCAGGGCCATGATGCGCGGGATCGGCATATCGTGAGTCTACTTCGCTTACGCAAAAGATCCCTATCCCTTCCGCATGAGTCAGCGGAAGAGATAGGGAAGGGACAACGCGACCGGCCTTAGCCGTTCTGGCCGGAGTCGGGGCGGAGGGTTCGGTAGCTGGCGTTTCCCTTCGACCAGACGAGGATGAGGATGTCCTTGCCTGGACCCGCACCGTGAACCTCGCCGACGAACTGGCTGGCGGTTTGGACGGGCTTGCGATCGACCTCCAGGATCACGTCGCCGGGACGGATTCCGGCGTCGTCAGCCGGACTGTCGGGGCGGACGTTCTGGACAACGGCGCCGTGGAGTTGGTCGGGAGCGTTGATCTGCTGGCGGTTGTCCGGGGTAAGGTCGGAGACGGCGAGGCCGAGCTTGCCGGCTTTGGCGCTGCCGCCGTTCTGCTGGTCCTGATCGTCAGCATCATTGGCCGCGATCTGGGAGTTGGGCTTGAACGAGCCGACGGTGACGTTGAGGGTCTGAGGCTTGCCGTCGCGGAGGATGCCAAGGGCGATCTTCGTGCCGGGCTGCATCTGGCTGATGGCGACCTGGAGATCGCTGCCGGTCTCCAGTTTCTGACCGTTGAGCTGGGTGAGGACGTCTCCAGCCTTGAGACCGCCGCGGGCTGCCGGGGAGTCAGGCGTGACCTGAGAGACGGCGGCCCCGGCAGCTTCCTGGAGGTTGAAGAAGTGGGCGTTCTCCGGGGTGATGTCGTTCATGGCGATGCCGAGGTAGCCGTGCTCGACCTTGCCGTGGGCGATGAGCTGCTCCGTGGTGGCGCGCACGGTCTGAGACGGTATAGCAAAGCCGGCGCCGGCGAAGGAGCCGCTCGACGTCATGATGCCGACGTTGATGCCGATGAGCTCGCCGTGGGCGTCGACGAGCGCGCCGCCGGAGTTGCCGGGGTTGATGGCGGCGTCGGTCTGGATGAGGTTGCCGGGTTTGCGGGGATCGTTCTCGAACTGGTTGGCGCGGTTGAGCGCGCTGACGATGCCGCGGGTGACCGAGAAGCGGAGTGAGCCGAAGGGGCTGCCGAAGGCGAGGACGGTCTGACCGGGGATGAGCCTGGTGGAGTCACCCCAGGCGATAGGGTAAAGGTCCTTGGCGTCGATCTTGATGACGGCCAGGTCGGTGAGCTTGTCGGTGCCGATGACCTTGCCGGTGAAGATGCGCCGGTCGTTTAGAGTCACTTTAATCTTCGTTGCGCCGGCGACGACATGGTTGTTGGTAACGATGTAACCGTCGGGGGAGATGATGACGCCGGAGCCGATGCCGTGCTCAAGCTGGGGACGCATCTGCATGCCGCCCTGGCTTCCGAAGAACTGCTGGAGTCCGGGTGGCAGGCCTTGGGGGAGCTGGTTCTGGGAAGTCTGATCGTCGGAGTTGGAGTCTTCGGTGGCGCGCGAGGTCACTTCCACGTTGACGATGGAGGGTGTGACGCGGGAGGTTACATTCTCCATGGCGTGGTCGAGGGCGGTAAGGGCGGAGACGCTCTGGTCGTCCAACGGGGGGGTGGCGGCCATGGCGGCGTGAACGTCCATGTGGCCCATGAAGAGGGCGGCTCCGAGGACGAAGGAGCCGGCGATAGCGGCGGGAGCGGCAAAGCGGCGGGTAGCGTTGGCAACTAGATGATTAGTTGATGCAGGCATGTCAAACCCTCCTAAGGGCGGGGTGAGTGGTTAGAGTTGAATGATGAG
The DNA here is from genome assembly GCA_965198885.1 of uncultured Granulicella sp. Classification (GTDB taxonomy): domain Bacteria; phylum Acidobacteriota; class Terriglobia; order Terriglobales; family Acidobacteriaceae; genus Edaphobacter. The sequence goes on from OZ240677.1 coordinate 1,968,024, forward strand.
CCAGCCGTCGGGTGTGGCGATGGCAACGGCGGGAACGTAGGTAAAGGAAGCTTGCGAGGCGGCGGTCCGGGCGAGGATGAAGTGCGGAGCGGCGGGGAAGTCTGTGGTCGCCCGGACGTTCAGGAAAGGAGTCACACGTTCCTTCCGGTGGAGAGACTTGCGGGCTGTGCGGGTGAAGGCGGGGGTAGCGACCCCCCCACCGCGATGAGAGTGCGATGCATGGGGCACAGAGAGCGGTGACCGGGCCTGGGATGCAGGGACGCTGAAGGTGGCCAGGACGGCTCGGGCTGAGGTGGGAGTGGAGTGGAACTCTGCTTGCGACAATTGAGCGGCGGGAAGGGTTTTGGCGGGGATGAAGGAGATGAACTGCGGGACCTGGGTAAGTCTGAACGCGCCGGCGGAGAGAGTAAGGACGGCGACGGCAGTTATAGCCGCGGTGAGGCGCGGAGTAAGGGATCTCTGAGGGGCGCGGAGGATGCGATGGACGCGGAGGGAGAGCTCGGGTTGGCTGGATGGCCGGGTGACTCCGAGGATCCCGAGGGCGAGCGAGACGCCGCGGCGGAGGAGGGTGTGCTCGGCGAGCGCGGTGAGGCAGGTGGCGTAAGCCCTGGGAGCGCGAGTGACGCGTAGGACGCGGTCGTCGCAGGCGAGTTCACGTTCCAGGCAGAGGCGGCGCTCGATCCAGAGGAGGGCAGGGTTGAGAGGGAAGAGGACGAGGGCGAGCTTCTGGAGGAGATTGGTCCAGTCATCGCGGCGCCGGAGATGCTCGGTCTCGTGAAGGAGGACCTGGTGGAGCTCGGCGGGGGCGAGGGTGGAGTAGAGCGCCGGCGGGAGCAGGATGCGCGGGCGGAAGAAGCCGATGACGCTGGGGCGGTCTACATCCGGGGAGGTACAGAGGGTGTAACGGCGGGATGACTGGTGAACGGCTACAGGAGTGGCGTTGCGGGCGAGGCGGCGGAGGGCGAGAGCGCCGAGGATAAGCTGGGTGGCTCGGGTGAGGGAGAGGAGGAGCCAAAGGGCGGCGAGAACCAGGGTCCAGACGGGGGCAACGTGAAGGGCGGGGAAATCAGGGCCTGGGCTGACAGGCTGGGGGGCGAAGTGGAGGAGGACGGCGAGGGCAAAGGCGGCAGTCCAGATGATGGAGCGGGCGGCTGCGGAGATCGCCGGAAGAAGACGGAGGCCGAGCGCGACAACGACGGCGAGGAGGATACCCTGCCAGACGGCGGCGGCGAGGGATGTGGCGGCAGCGGCGGCGAGGAGGCGGATCATGCGCGGGGCTCCTCGGCTGTTTCTTCTAGGAGGGCAGGGTCGCGGTCCGCCGGGGCTTCAGCTATGGCTTGCTTGAGGCGGTAAAGCTCTTCGGGGGCGATGTCGTTGTCACCGAGGAGGGAGAGCAGCAGGCGCTCGTGAGAGTTGCCGAAGAAGCGTTGGAGGACGTGGCGGATCTCGGAGCGGCTGGCTTCCTGCTCGGCTACGGAGGCGGTGTAGAGGAAGGCACGTCCCTCCTGGCGATGAGAGACGTAGCCCTTCGTTTCGAGGACGCGAATGGTGGTGAGGACGGAGTTGTAGGCGAGCGGCTCGCCTGAGGCTCCGACGGCGGCTGCGGCGAGATCGGCTACGGCGGACTCGCCGCGCTGCCAGAGGATGCGCATCAGCCGGAGTTCAGCTTCGGTCAACGTGATGGAGCGTCGCGGCGGCATACATTTGGATAGACGGCTGAACTAATTGATTAGTTAGCAACGCTCTGGGCGGGCTATCTCGTCCTGAGAGGCTAGACTGGGCGAAGCCTATGAGAGTGGTGCAGACGACGTTTGGGGTGTTTCACAGCTTTGAGTTGGCGCATCAGCTCCACAGGCGGGGGTGGCTGCGGAAGATCTATACGACGTGGCCTTGGGCCCGGGTCAAGCGGGAAGGGCTGGATCGAGAGCTCGTGGGAACGTTTCCGCTGATCCATACGCCGGATTATCTGCTGGGGCAGACGCGGTTCTATCCGGAGGCTGCGGCGCGGCGGATGCGGGTCTGGAATGAGATTGGGTTCGATGCCTGGACGCGGCGGGTGATCCCGGAGTGCGATACGCTGATTGCGATCTCAGGGACGAGTTTGAGAACGGGACAGCTGGTTCAGAGTCGCGGCGGGAGGTTCTTTTGCGATCGGGGGTCGAGTCACCACCGGTGGCAGGCACGGATGCTGCGGGAGGAGCATGAGCGTTGGGGGGTGGCGCACAAGGCGGAGGCGGATGGAGTCATCGAGCGGGATGAGCTTTTGTATGCGATGGCTGATGCGGTGACGGTACCATCTACGTTTGCGGCGAGAACGTTTGTGGAGATGGGGGTCGCGGCGGAGAAGGTACATGTAGTTTCCTATGGAGTTCGGCTGGAGCAGTTCTACCGGACAGCGCCGCCGCCGGCGATCGAGGAGCGTTTTGAGGTCTTATTTGCGGGGCATGTAAGTTTGCGGAAGGGCGTGCCGTACCTGCTGGAGGCGTTCGCGCAGGTAAGGCATCCGCATAAACGGTTGCGGGTGGTGGGGGCCATGGATGGCCGGATGCGTGAGATCCTGGGACGTTTTCCGACCGAGCATGTGGAGTTTCTGGGATCGCTGCCGCAGGCGCGGCTGGCAGAGTTGATGGGAGGCAGTCATCTGCTGGTACTGCCGAGTGTCGAGGAAGGACTCGCGCTGGTGCAGGCGCAGGCGATGGCGTGTGGGTGTCCAGTGCTGGCGACGACGAACACCGGGGCGGAGGATCTGTTTACGGATGGGGTGGAGGGATTCATTGTGCCGATCCGGGATGTGAATGCGCTGGTGGACCGGATGGAGCGGGTGGCGCAGACGAGAGGGATGCAGGAGAGGATGTCGACGTCGGCGGTGGAGCGGGTTCGTGGCTTGGGGGGTTGGGATGCGTATGGAGAGCGGTGGGCGGAGTTGTTGACAACAGTGGAGGGAAAGTAGCCGTAGCGGCACGGGAGCGCGGGGCTTTGGTTCCTTCTCAAAAACGTAACAGTGAGGACAGTGGACGGAAAGATGCAGTTCTTCTGTAGGGCAGAAGGATGGCTGCCGAGAAGACGAGGAGGTCAAGTAAGGGTTCAGTTTGGCCGAAAGTGTCATGCAAGGGGCGTGGTGGGTGATGGAGGCGGGTGATCGCCGCGTGGGATGATCGGGTCATCCGGCCTTGGGAGGGGCGTTATTCGAGTACAAATGCGACTTGGGGACCTGCTGGTGCGGGCGAAGCTGGTGACTGCCGAGCAGGTGGCGAAGGCGCTCGAACTGCAAGGCGAGCGCGGCGGGCGGGTTGGGGATCACCTGGTGGCTATGGGGGCGATCTCGCAGACGGTGCTGGGTTCGTTCTTGAACCGGACGCCGGCGGAGCCTGAGAGCCTGAAGGCTACCGGTGTGGATGAGAATGACCTGCTCAGCTTGCTTATGAAGCTTATCTATACGCGGCGGCTGGAGAGTGGCCGGCAGTTCGCCGATGCGATCAAGCTGCCGTTTCACCTGACGCTGGACCTGGTGCGGATGGCGATCGATCGGAAGCTGCTGTATACGCGGGGGATTCGGGCAGACAACAAGGCAGACCTGAACTATGGGTTCACCGAGGAGGGACAGCGGTATGCAGCAGATGCGCTGAATCGGTCGAAGTACACAGGGCCGGCGCCGGTGACGCTGGCGGACTTTACCGAGCAGGTGAATCTGCAGAAGATTACGAATGAGCTGGTTACGTTCGAGCGGGTGCAGGAGCATATGCGGCATCTCGCGATGGAGGAGCGATTCATCGAGCAGTGCGGGCCGGCGTTGAACTCCGGGCGGGCAATGCTACTTTATGGGCCTCCGGGGAATGGGAAGACGACGTTTGCGATGCGGCTGGCGAAGGTGTTCAGCGACATGATCTATATGCCGCATGCGATTACGGTGGAGGGACAGATTATCCGGGTGTATGACCCGAGTCTGCACTTTCCGGTTGAGCCGCCGGCAGCGAAGGTGGATAAGCTAACGAACTTCGCCGCGAAGGAAGGGTATGACGGGCGGTGGGTGCCGTGCAGGCGGCCGTTCGTTGTGGCAGGCGGGGAGTTGACACTGGAGATGCTGGACCTGCGATATGACGCGACTTCGAATTTCTACGAAGCTCCACTGCATATGAAGGCGCTGGGCGGATGCTTCGTCATCGATGACTTTGGGCGGCAGATGATGAGCCCGACGGTGCTCTTGAATCGATGGATTGTGCCGCTTGAAAGCAGGGTGGATTACCTGAAGCTGCACACGGGTAAGAGTTTTTCTATTCCGTTCGAGGAGTTGGTGATGTTCTCGACCAACCTGGAGCCGGAAGACCTGATGGACCCGGCGTTTCTGCGACGGCTGCCGTACAAGATCGAGATTGGGGTGCCGAGCGTAGGGGTCTATAAGCGGATCTTCGTGTCGACTTGTGAGGCGTTGGGGCTGACGCTGACGGATGAGGTGTTCGACGGAATTGTGCGGACGATCCGGGACGATAAGGGGATGGACCTGGCGGCATATCAGCCGAAGTTCATCCTGGACCAGGTGGTGGCGAGCTGCAAGTTCATGGGCATGGCTCCGGAGCTGGAGCCGCGGTTCATCGCATATGCGATCGATAATCTACGAGTTAAGCGGAGTGGGAAGTAGAGGGATGGCGGGAGCAAAGTCAATCTAAGAAGAAGTTCAAAGTGCAGACGGAAAGGCCAGTACTGAGGTTCTTCGCTGCGCTTAGAATGACGCGTGTTTTTGGTTGGTCAGGCGGCGGCCTGCGAGGGTGCGGATAGTGGGGAGAAGCGGGAGGAGTTTGAAGAGAGGAAGGTCTAAGGTAAGGATGGCGGCGCCGATGGCTACTGCGATGGCGGCTTGCTGGTAGAGGGCGAAGTGGGCCGTACGGGGGAGGACGGCTGCGCCGGCGGCGAGGATTGCAAGCGAAAACACCATGAGGCGGATGGGGTACTTGCGATCGAGGATCTGGTGGTGGGCGAAGAAGCGGGTGTTCAGATGCATGATGTAGAGGACCTGGATGAACTCGATGAGGAGCCACGCTGAGAGGAGGCCTTCTATGCCGAAGCGAGGAACGAGGACGAACCAGGCGGCGACGAGAAGCAGGTAGGTGGCGAACATGAAGCGGGCGAGCTCGCGGTGGGTGTTGGTGGAGAACTGGAACTGGAACTTGTGCTCCTTGGAGGACATGACGATGGAGACGGCCGCGCAGAGAATGTAGATGGACGGGAGGAAGAGCTGGGGCTTGTGGAGCCAGAGGGTCAAGAGCAAGGGGCAGAGGAAGAGAGTGCCGATGTTGACGATGGGGATGAGGGCGAAGACGATGCGCTCGGAGAAGTCGTAGAGGCGGGTCAGGCGCGGCCAGTCGCCGCGGGCGTAGAGTGTGGTAACCTCCGGGCCGATGGCCTGGGTGAAGGCGTTCATGACGTTGCGAGTCATGGAGAAGATAGTTCTTGTGATGGAGAAAATGGCGACGGCGATGGGGCCGCCAGAGCGCTGAAGGATGAGGACCGGCGCCTGGTAGACGAGGAAGTTCGAGGAAAAGATGAGGGCGAAGTAGCCGGAGGGGCCGAGGATCTTGGGGACGGCAGTCGAGTCCCAGTAACGGAGGGTGGGGAAGATGTCGCGGCCGGTGCGGTAGAGGGTTACGAGCGTGCCGAGAAGGCATACGAGAAGGGCTGCCAGTTGGGTCAAGGCGATGACGAGGAAGCTGGTATGGAGCAGAAGGCAGGGGATGGCGGCGAGGATCTGTGCGGTGACCTTAATGTTGGACCAGTAGAGGCCGATGTGGGCGCGGCCAAGGACGAGGAACTGGCCGGCGAAGAAGCCGAAGAGGATGGAAGCAAGGACCTGGAGAGCGAGGACGTAGATCGTGGCTCGGACGATCCGGCCGGGGATAGCGGTGCCGGAGCCGGTGCCGTCCATGCGGAGCCAGTGCTCGAGAGGCATAGCGAGGACGAGGGTGGCGAGGCAGGCGACGACTAGGACGATGACAAGGAGCATGCGCAGGGCGGTGGACTGCTGCATGTGGAAGTCCTGCATGTCGCCTCGGTGGTAGCGGACGGTGAGGTCCTGGTTGACGAAGGTCTGGATGCCGAAGTCGAGGGTGCCGAGATAAGAGACGGAGGCGGAGAGGGTGAGCCACTGACCAAAGCCGGCGGCACCGTAGTTGTGCAGGAAGAGCGGGGTGAGGACGAGCTGCTGAAGGACGTTGACGAGGTGGGAGGAGAAGCTGGCGGTGAGGTTTTTGGCGATGCCTTTGAGCCCGCTCACGAGCGCGTGGCTCCCCAGATGAAAGACAGGGGGGCGCGGCCTTGGGGCTCGAAGTCACTCTTGCTGAGGGGCATGGTTGAGACAAGGGTAGCAGGAAGGCTACCCGTGTGGAGGATCGGAGGGAAGTGGGATTGCGTCTTGTTAGAATCTGGCGCATCCATGAAAATCAGGTGAATCTGGGAGGCTACGCGATGGAGATCATTTCTGAGACGGCACAGCCGGGTAACGACCCGGTGGAGGAGGGCAAGCTCATTCGGCGGATGCAGATGATGATGAACATGGTGATGCAGGTGATTGCGCAGGATGGCTCACTGTCGATCGACGAAGCTTCGCAGATGATTGCGGACTCGAAGAAGGCTGCGCTGGCTATGTTTCCGGATAAGGAGCTAGCGTATGAGATTATTTGGCGGCCGAGGTTTCAACGGCTGATGCGGGAACGATTCCGCATCAATTAGGCAGCACTGGAAGGACCTGTGCCGGGAAGCATGTCAGCGGGATGCGGCTGGTTTGGTTCCCGCTGACTTGCGAAACGGTCTATACCGAGCTGGGCCTCGTACTGTTCTCCCGCCAAACTACCTGGCGATTCTCTACCTCTTCGGTGGGCGACATGAGCACCGCCAACGTCATGCCGGGCAGGACAAGGCAGGTGCCTTCGGGTTGGAGACCTTCTTTTGAGATCAGCGCCAACGCTTCACCTTCCAGCAGCTCGAAGGTCTGGTTCTGCTCTCCGAAGTTGATCAAGACGCGAGCTTCATCGCGCGCCAATATCAGCGTCTGTCTTTCGTCACTCCTTGAAATCTCGATACGGTGCATGTCGCCGTCGTTGAAGCAGACGTTGCTGCGACGGAGCTTGATGAGCAACCTGACCCAGGCGAGCATCTCTGCGTGCTTGGCTTGGTTTTGCTCTTCCCACTTCAACTTCGAGTCTTCATAGGTCTGCCGGTCTTCCGGATTGGGGATATCTCCATCGAAGCCGAAGGAGGCGAACTCCTTCTGGCGTCCCTCCGCGACCTGCCTCCGCAACTCTTCGTCTTCGTGATCGGCGAAGTAGAGAAACGGCGCCGAGGTGGCCCACTCTTCGCCCATAAACAGCATGGGGATGTAAGGAGCGGTGAGCAGGAGACCCAGCGAAACCTTTGAGGCGTCCAGGCCGATGAGATGCTCGAGACGTTCGCCGTTGGCGCGATTGCCAACCTGGTCGTGATTCTGATCGAAGTGAATAAAGTGATGTGCGGAGAGCCCGTCAGCGGGGCGTCCGTGGCGCCGCTTACGGTAGCCGGAGTATTGTCCGTCATAGACGTAGGAGTGTTTGAGAGCCTTGTGCAGGTCTGCAAGCGATCCGAAGTCAGCGTAGTAGCCGGTCTCACCTTGTTTGGGAGTGTAAAGCAGCGCGAATAAGGCATGGTGGAAGTCATCGCTCCACTGGGAGTCCATGCCATAGCCGTTCGCTTCCCGGGAACGGACGATGCGCGGATCGTTCAGATCACTCTCGGCTATGAGATAGAAGTCTTTCGAGAGGGTGGCGCTGAGCCGCTCGACCTCGATTGAGATTTGTTCCATAAAGTGCACGGCAGAGAGGTCAAGGAAGGCGTGGACGGCATCGAAGCGGAGGCCGTCGCAGTGGTAGTCCTTCAACCACATGAGAGCATTGTCAATGAAGAAGCGACGAACCTCATCGCTGCCTTCTTCGTCGAGGTTTACCGCATCGCCCCAAGGCGTTTTACGGTTGGTGTTCAGGTAGGGGCCGAATTTTGTGGTGTAGTTGCCGACGGGACCGAAGTGGTTATAGACGACATCCAGGATTACGCTCAAGCCCTTCGCATGACATGCATCGACGAAGCGTTTGAAGCCGTCCGGTCCGCCGTATGGCTCATGGGTAGCGAACAGGGCGACACTGTCGTATCCCCAGCCCTGTTTGCCGGCCCATGCGGCTACCGGCATTACTTCGACGTGGGTGATTCCGAGATCGGCGAGATATCCTAGGTGCTCGATTGCCCCATCAAAGGTGCCGGCCTTGCTAAAGGTGCCTATGTGCAGTTCATAAATGATCGAACCTACTTTGGGAGAGCCGCGCCAGAGCTGATCGGTCCACTTGAAGTTGCTGTGGTCATATAGCTCCGAGATGCTGTGTACGCCTTCAGGCTGTCGCAGACCGCGCGGGTCGGGATAGCAGATAGGGTCATCGTCGAGGAGGAAGGCGTACCGGTCTCCGCAACCAGCTTGCTCTATCTCAAGGGCCCACCACCCACGCTTGTTGGGACCCTGCATCGGCAGGGTCTGGTTGCGCCAGTTCAGAGACACCTTCTGCGCCTTGGGGGCCCAGACACCAAATTTATGCATTGCAAACATCTCCTGGCGTACTTCGTGCTCTTGTAGGTTTTCGATTCAAGCTCGCCTAGTCTGACGCCGAAATGGATCAGAGAGCCGAAGACCTGAGATTTCGGTATACGCAAAGGAACCAGGTCGTCGAAGAAGCTGGGTCATGCGTTGAGAGGTTTAATCGCGGCATGGCGTTGCCTTACATGAGGCGTCTTCATGGTCTCGAGCGGCTCGCGAGAATGCGGGACGCTGCGGCCGCAGGCAGTCTGCGCTAAGCGCGGAATGGATAGCTGGAGGCCACGAGCTCTGGTTCAGCGGTGTGTTCTGGGAGGGTGCGGCGGGTGGCGAAGAAGTGCTCGACCGCGGCGAGGACGGCGTCGCCGTTTTTGGACTCGAAGATCTGCTTGCGCAGGGTTGCGCCGCCAGGGATGCCGTGGGTGAACCAGCTGGCGAACTGCTTCATCTTGCCGATGGTCTCGCGGAGGGCGGACTCGCGGGTGCGCTGGGCGCGGACCTGTTCGTCTGTCAATTCGAACCCGGGGCTTCCGACGACGATGGGGTGATCTTCTAGTTCGTGGAGGAGCATGCCGAAGTAGGCACGGATCATGCGGTAGCGGTCTTCGTCGGAGGGGGTGTCATAGCGGCCAGTGGCGGTGTACTGGGCGATCTGGCGGAAGATCCAGGGGTTCGCGGGGGCAGCGCGGCCAATCATAACGGCATCGCAGCGGGTGGCGTGGATCATGGCAACGGCGTCTTCCGGGGTGAGGATGTCGCCGTTGCCGATGACGGGGATGGCAACGGCGTCCTTGACGGCGGCGATGTACTCCCAGCGCGCCTGGCCGGAGTAGCCGTCTTCGCGGGTGCGGGCGTGGAGGGCAACGGCGTTGAGGCCGCACTCTTGGGCGATGCGGGCGAGTTCCACGCAGACGATGTTCTTGTCATTCCAGCCCATGCGGAACTTGACAGTGAAGGGGATGGAGATGGCGGCGCGGACGGCGCGGAAGATCTGCTCGATGCGGGGCAGGTCGCGGAGGAGGCCGGAGCCGCCGTTACAGGCGACGACGCGCTTGGCCGGGCAGCCGAGATTGAGGTCGACGATGTCGAAGCCGGCGTCGGCGCAGATGCGGGCGGACTCGGCGAGGGTTTCGGGGTTGGAGCCGAAGAGCTGGGCGGAGATAGGGTGCTCGTCGTCGTAGTAGGTGAGGTAGCGCTTACGCTTGGACTCGCGCATGCGGGAGAGTCCGTCGGCGGAGGTGAACTCGGTCATGATGAGGCCGCAGCCGGATTGAGCGTTTGAGGTTTGCTCGTCTACACTGCCGTCCGAGGACTCGGGGGTGAACTTGCTGGCGTTCTTGATGAAGCGGCGGAAGACGGTGTCGGTGACGCCGGCCATGGGGGCCAGGACGGTGGCGGGGGCGACAACGACGTTGCCGATGGTGAGGGTGGCGGAGACGCGGGTGTGCTCGGGCATGGCGTGGGCGAGCGGGTTGTCCCAGTGCTTCTGCATGGCTGCTTCTTGGATGAAGTTAAGTGAAGAAGGCCTCCGCGGGTTGGCGGAGGCCTTCTGGCTTGCCGGTGCGGGTTAGCTTTTGGTGGCGGCTGCCTTGGAGGCGTCCGACTGGGCGAACTTGCGGCGGAAGCGATCGACGCGGCCTGCGGTGTCGATGAGCTTCTGCTTGCCGGTGAAGAAGGGGTGGCAGGCGGCGCAGATTTCTACGACGATGTCGCCCTTGTGGGTGGACTTGGTTTCGTAGTTGTTGCCGCAGGCGCACTTGACCTGGGTGGCGTTGTAGGACGGATGAATCCCTGACTTCGGCATGATTCGTGTTTCCCTTGTAAGGCATGGCCGGCTTGCGGTTCGCTTGCAAACGGACTGTTCACGTTTACATCGAAGGGCCTGTCGCGCTACTGGCTCGCCTGATCTTGCTGGTGCTTATGGACCGTCAAAACGGTCCGGACGGTCTTTCCTCAGTGTATCCCGGTTTGTCACAACCAGTCTATTGGATTCGAGGCTGACGGTTCGGATTCATGAGGGCTTCGGCTGCGATACTTGGGGAATGGAAGAGATTTGTGCGATCTGCGAGGGTGTCGGGCTGCGGACGGTGGAGCGGCCGGATGGCGAACGGTATGTGCGAGATTGCGTGTGCCGGGTTCAGAGGCGGGCAACGCGGATGATCGCGCGCGCCAAGATTCCGAAGCGGTACGAGCATTGCTCGCTGGAATCCTTTGACACGGACTTTACGGGGGCGACGCGGTCACTGAAGGCGGCGCACAGGAGTGCGCGGAAGTTTGTGGAGTCGTATCCGCTGGAGACGGGGGGGGCGGGGTTGCTGCTGACGGGGTCGATTGGGGTGGGAAAGACGCATCTGGCGGTAGGGATCTTGCAGGCGCTGGTGGCGGAGCGGGGGGCGACCGGGCTGTTCTACGACTATCGGGAGCTGCTGAAGCAGGTGCAGAACAGTTACAACCGGCAGGTGCAGGCGACGGAGCTGGAGGTGTTGGCGCCGGTGTTCGATGCGGAGGTGCTGGTGCTGGATGAGCTAGGGGCTTCGAAGCCTACGGATTGGGTCTGGGATACCGTGGCGCACATTCTGAACACTCGTTACAACGACCGGCGGACGACGATCATCACGACTAACTATGCCAATGCAGGGCCGCTTGGGACAGCAGATCAGGGGCCTTCCGCGTTTGCGCAGGCGCGGAGTGCGCTAAGAGAGGAGACGCTGGGGGATCGGATCGGGGAACGGATGCGAAGCCGGCTGCAGGAGATGTGCGTGGTGGTGGAGATGCAGGGGGTGGATTTTCGGCAGACGGTGAACCTGGCACGGTTTGGGTGAGAAGGACAGTGGAAAGGCGTTTTGGGGCGTGACGGTGCAGTGATGAGGCGGCCTGATATCCCCCCCCACCCCCGTACTTTTTCTTGCAAAGTCTTCAAAGCAGGGACTTTAGGTCTGGACTTCGGGATGTGGAGGTATACTTCAGGGCTAAAGTCTTGACAGCAAAGGGATAGAGTCACCACGGCCCGGGGCCGGAGAGACAGTATGGGGTCGTGAAAGGCGGTTTGGAGCAGTTCGAGGAAGTGGGCGGCGTATAAGATTTTGGGATGAGTGAGCGCGAGTCAGACACAAATTCTTCGTCTTCTTCTGGTTCTATGTTTGCGACACCAGAGCAGCAACGGGGCGGCGGGACTTCGCTGGTGACGTGGGGGATCGCGGGACTGGTGGTGTTGCTGGTGCTGGGTGTGATCCTGACGGCAACGCGGCACAAAAGCAAGGGGCCGGCGAATGCGGTTCAGGCGCTCGATCCATACGCGGCGAGCCTGGCGTTTTCCGATCTGCAGATGAGCGAGTCTTCGAGCCTTTCGGCGGTGAAGGTGACGTACATCGATGGGCATGTCACGAACAGGGGCAGCCGCACGGTGAAGGGTGCGATGGTACAGGTTCTCTTCGGGAACGACGAGCAGCTTCCGCCGCAGCTGGAGACGGTTCAGCCGACGCTGGTCCGGACGCATGAGCCTTACATCGACACCGAGCCGGTGAGCGCGGCACCGATCAAGCCAGGGGAGAATCGGGAGTTCCGGTTGATCTTCGAGAACATTGGAGCGAACTGGAACCAACAACTGCCGCAGATCCGGGTCGTTGGGGTGGATTAACCTTCCTACCTTTGCCGCAATTTCTTCTTAGTGGAGCGGCCTGACGAGAAGAGGTGGGCGCTGAATGTGTGAGTTCCGGGGGTTTTTGGGGATTTGCGTTTGGCATGCGATCTGCTTTATGGCTTGGTACGGAGCGACATGCTCTGGAAGATCTCACGGCTGATCGTGGGCGGAGGCGAAGAGAAGCATGGCACTTTCTTACAAGATCATGGGAACGGCAGCGTTGTTCGCCGTCAGCGCGGTTGGCGGGGCGCTGGCGCAGGCAACACCTTCCGACTCGATCCCACCTGCGAGGCGCGCGGACAACACACAGTCCAGTGCAAACCAGACGAACTCCGATGGAACTTATGCGACGGGGAAGGCACCACTCTCGACGGACTCGAAGGAGGGTTTCTGGGGGCATGTGAATCCATTTGCCCGGAAGAAGTGGGTACATCGTCAAGTCGATCCATTGAAGGATCGGGTGAACGAGCTAGATGAGTTGCAGGCGAAGAATGCGAACGACATCCGCGATGTGGACTCTCGGGCTACCACCGGCGTGAATCGGGCCATGACCGCGGCGCAAGCAGCGGACGCGCATGCGGCGGATGCCAGCGGCCGGGCCGACCAGGCGAACTCGCTGGCGACTACGGCGAATGGACATGTTTCCTCCCTGAACGGGACGGTTTCGAATCTGGATCAGTACCAGACGGTAACGGAGACCTCGGTTAGGTTCGTGCCGGGCCATACCGTGCTGGGAACCAAGGCCAAGGCCGATCTCGATGAGCTTACGGCGAAGCTGGCTTCCGAGAAGGGCTACATCATCGAGGTTCAAGGGTATAGTCGCGCGGGTGTTCCGCAATCGCAGGCAATGGCTGACTCAGTGGTCCGTTATCTGGTGACGGCGCACCAAGTGCCGATCTATCGGATCTACAAGACAGGTCTGGGTAAGGCGAGCGGAGCTGAAGCGAATGCCAATCCCGATGAGAAGCCGGTCGTGAACGGCGTACGAGTGACCTTGCTGCACAACAGTCTGGCGACGATGGGGGCGGCCACTTCCGGCCCGCTGGGTACGAAGAACTCGACTGCGGCGACGACGGCGGCGCAGCGCGGAGGAAGTGTTCCGGCCACCGAACAGTAATTTTCGCGTAGGCTGGAGAGATGTGTTTTGCTCCAGCCTGAACGGTGAAGATCAAGATCGCGCGACGCAGCCCCGGTAATGAGCGTGTCCGCAGCAAGCTCTCCTAACCAGAGAGAACCAAGGCAGATTGGCCCCTCTCACGAGGGGCCCTTTTTTTGCCAAGAACGAATGAAGGCCCTGGTGACCAGGTAAGGAATAAGGAACAAACAACAAACAACGGCAAGAGCAGCTACGGAGGTTCTTCGCTGCGCTTAGAACGATGGACTTGGGGTTGGGGTTACGACCGTGTGGATGGCGAGAAGTCTTTCGACGAGGGATTTGAGGTGGTTGAGGTTTAGGGCGTTTGCTCCATCGGACTTGGCTTCGGCGGGGTTGTTGTGAACTTCGAGGAAGATGCCGTCGATGCCGGCAGCCACGGCAGCGCGGGCGAGGACGGGGATGAATTCGGGTTGTCCGCCCGAGACGCCGTTGGCGGCTGAGGGGGTCTGGACGGAGTGGGTGGCGTCGAAGACGACGGGAGCGAAGGCGCGCATGATGGGGAGGGCGCGCATGTCGACGACGAGATTGTTGTAGCCGAAGGAGGCGCCCCGCTCGGTGAGGGAGATGCGGGCTGGAGCAGCCTGGCCGGCGGCCAGGGCCGAGTCGCGGACCTTCTGGACGGCATGCTTCATGTCCGGAGGGGCGACAAACTGGCCTTTTTTTATGTTGATGGCGCGGCCGGTTTGGGCGGCGGCTATGAGGAGGTCGGTCTGGCGACAAAGAAAGGCTGGGATTTGGAGGAGGAGGTCGACGTCACCGATGGCGTCCGAGAGGCGGGCGCAGTCTTCCGGGGTGTGGACGTCGGTGAGGACGGGGAGACCAGTTTCCTGAGCGATGGCGCGGAGGATGCGAGCGCCTTCGATGAGGCCGGGGCCGCGGAAGCTATGGATGCTGGTGCGGTTCGCTTTATCGTAGCTGGCTTTAAAGATGTAGGGGATTCGGAGGTCGGAGGTGATGCGCTGGATGGCGGCGGCGAGGGTGCGGGCGTGGTGCTCGGACTCGAGGACGCAGGGGCCGGCGATGAGGAAGAGGCGGCCTTTGCCGACTTCGATGGGGCCGAGAGTGAAGGGGTTGGGGGGCGTGGTCACATGATTATTTGACCATAGGGGATTGGAGAACGAGCAACAGCAAGGGCAACCACGGGCGTTCTTCGCTTCCTCAGAATGACGCGGTTGGTCGCACGGCGCGGAGGAGCTTTGTTCAGCCTTTGAAGGGGAGCGGCGCTTCCAAAGGCTCTTCCGTGGGTTCAAGCCGGCGGATGGACTGAGCTTCAGGGGAAAGCTTGGCAGTCTTTGAGAAGGGGGGCGACGGGGGTGGGGGTGGGTTCAAGTGGGCAAGGAAATCGTCCAGCTTGTAGCCGGCTTTGGCGATCGATTGCAGCGTCTCGGCAAGGGTGGCGTTGAGCTTGGCGAGGCGGGCAGTGCGGGATGGGTCTTGTTCCGAGATCGATGCGGCGAGGAGTGCGGGAAGATGAAGCCAACTGACGAGCTCCTCGAACTGTTCCTTGTTGACGTAGGTGATGCCGTCTGAGTCGTTGACTCCGGCGAGCCAGCGGACCTCGGGATCGGACCAAAGAGCTTCTGAACCGATGGATGGGGCGGCGAGGAGGAGACGGATGCGGGCGGCGATGCGCCAGGGTTGATCGCCCTCGAGGCCGAGAGAGGCAAGGGTTTCAGCGATGGCGGCGCGGAGGTGGAGTTGATCGAAGGTGGCACCGTTCTCCGCTTCGGAGGAGCTCGGGCCGGAGGGGAGATCTTTGAGGATGAGGTAGGCGAGGACGGGTGCCCAGGTTTGTTCGGATTTAGCGGATGTGGTGAGGGGGAGGAGTTTGGCGGCTGGGGCGGGCCAGGTCTTGGATTCGATGAGGCGGAGTGAAGGGAGGCGCAGGGCTTCGGCGAAGGCGGCGGGGTCGCTGGTGGGAGCGTCGTGACCGGAGAGGTCGGTGACGCACTGGAAGAAGTGGGCACGCTGCTCGAAGAATGGGCGGAGGCGCGGGAGGAGCGGGTCTCCGAGCGGGTTGGCCTCGGTGGCAGCGGCGGGTGGCGGCACGTCTGAGGGCTTGGATAGATCGCCGCCGAGGGCGGCACCGAGTGCGGCCACGGTCGCAGCCGTGATCTTCTCTGAGGCCTTTGAGGGCGGAGGTGTGGCGGACTGGGTTAGTTCGTAGGCGACAGCTGCGAAGTTGTGGAGGTTCTCCAGGTTGAGGGCATTGCGGAGGCTCTGGTGAAGCGGGCGCAGGCGGAGACGGGAGACGGCTTCTTCCAGGTTGTGGACACCGGAGCCGTTGAGGGCGTCGCAGAGGCGGTCCCAGGGGTACTCGGCGGTGGAACGGAGCTCGCGCCAGTTCTGGAGGACGACGTAGCCGTAACCCTGGAGATCGAAGGTAAGGCCACGCTCGTTGAGGTCGGAGGCGCGACGGAGGAAGTCGAGGCGGCGGATGGGATCGTGGAAGGCGATGGTGATGGCGGGGTCGGTGGGAAGGGCGAGGCCTTCTACGAGAGAGCGCTGGCGGAGGTTGCCGGAGCCCTTGTCCATGGAGGCGGCGGAGACGTGAATGGTGCCGCGGGTGGACTGGTAGACGTTGTTGTAGAGGACGATGGCGCGCTCGCCGCCGTTCCGGTTCGAGTAGGCAAAGACGTTTTCGTCGACGGTGCCGTGATCGTTCCAGAAGTCGTAGAGGACGAAGTTGGTGGACTCGGCGAAGAGCCAGCGGCGTTTGAGGAGCGGAGCGATCTCGCGCTGGTGACGGGCGACGATGTGCTCGTTGGGGGTCTCGTCCATCTTGGCCTGTTTGAACTCCATGCCGTAGCGCTCGGTGAAGCCTTCAATCTGGCCATGGCCAAACATGGGGAGACCGGGAAGCGTGGCGAGGAGGGTGCAGGTGCCGAAGAACTTGTCGCCGTCGCCGAACTGGTCGATGGCGGTGCGCTCGTCTGGATTGGACATGAAGTTGACGTAGCGCTTCATGATGTCCGGGTCGAACTCGATGGTTTTCTTGAGGTAGGAGCGGTACTTGGCGTTCTCCTCGTCGCGCAGCATGTTCATGAAGGCGGAGTTGTAGACGCGGTGCATGCCGAGGGTGCGGACGAAGTAGCCTTCGAGGAGCCAGAAGGCCTCGGCGAGGAGGAGGGTGCCGGGGACTTCGACGGCGACGCGGTCGACGACCTCACGCCAGAACTCGTGGGGCATGAGGGCGTCGAACTCTTCGTTCGACATGGCGTCTTCGGCGCGGGAGGGAATGGAGCCGCCTACGCCGGGGAGCGGGAACCAGAGGCGCTGGACGTGGCGTTTGGCGAGGGTCATGGCGGCGTCGAAGCGGATGATGGGGAAGAGACGCGCGACTTCAAGGATGGTCTGGATGACCTGCTCGCGGACGAAGGCTTTGGAGTAGTCGAGCTGGGCGGTGTCGTTCCACGCGAAGGTAGTGCCGTCGTTGCCGTGGTAGACGAAACGGGTGGCGTTGTCGGCGTAGTGGCGGAGGCGGAAGACGACGGCGGCGTCGGTCTGGTCGAAGTAATGGTCTTCGATCTTGATTTCTACCCGGTTGTCGGGGGAGAGGTCGGGGCCGTTGAAGCTGTAGCTGGGGTAGGGGCTTTCAGGGCGGGAGATGAACCAGTCGGGGTGCTCGATGACCCAGGTGCTGTCGATGCCCATGTGGTTTGGGACCATATCGCTGGCGAGGCGGATACCGTAACGGGCGGCGCGATCGCGGAGGACTTCGTAGGCGTGGGTGCCACCGAGGTCTTCAGCGATGCGGTACTCCTTGAGGGAGTAGGCGGAGGCGACGGCGTCGGAGTGGCCGCGAAGGTTTTTGATGGTCTTGGAGGCGATGCTGCGCTCCCAGAGGCCGATGAGCCAGAGGCCGGTCATGCCGCGGTCGGCGAGGAGCTTGAGCTCTTCTTCGGGGATCTGGTCGAGGCGATGGATGTGGCGGAGATACTTTTTGGAGAGCTGCTCAAGCCAGACGTAGGTGCTCTTGGCCATGAGGACGACGTTGGGCATCCAGGCCTGGTCCTGGCTGAAGGCTTCGTACTCGTTGAGCGGGGCCTGGTAGTCGCCGGCGTAGCGGGGGCGGCGGATGCCGTCTGGGCCGACGACGAAGTCTTCGTCGAAGCCGACGTACTCGTCGCCGAGGAAGCCGTGGGTGTGCTTGCCGGGCTCGCTATGGCCGAAGCGGTCCGGCGTGGGCGGGTTGAAGCGCATCCAGATGGCGATGTTTTCTTCGCGGATCAGGTCGCCGGCGAGGAGAAGCTGGCGGAGGATGAGGGGATCGATGCCTAAGTAGGGGATCCAGTGCTCGCGGATGAATTCAAGCTGGCCGGCGAGGGAGTCCGGGGATGCAAGCATGGGGGCCTGGAGGGCGGCGAGGAGGGTGGTGAACTCGGGCGAGACCGGGGGGCGGGTGACGAAGTAGCTGGGGAGGGTGGCGGTGACGCCTTTATAGACGGTCTGCTGCTCAAGTTCCTGGTCTGCGAAGAGCTCGCGAAAAGGGGTGAAGGCGGTGTTGTTATTGGCGAGCCAGAGGAGCATGAGCTCTTCGAGGGCGGCTTCGCGGTTGGGGAGGTCTTCTGAAAGCTGGGTGAGCCATTGCTGGGGGGTGAGCTCGCCGTTGTAGATGGCGGTGTTGGGGAACTGCTCTGTGAAGGTGAGAAGGAGCTTCTGGACCTGGGTGGGGTTCGTTTGGGACTCGAAGAAGCGAAGGGCATCGGCGAGGACGGCGGGGTCGACCTCTTTGCGGTAGCGGGCGATGAGGGCGTGACTGAGCTCATCGATGAGGCCCATGGCGAAGAGTGCGCCTGAGTTGACGGGCTCTGCGGGCTTTGAACCTGGGATGACGTTCTGAGTGCGGAGATCGGTGAGGCGCTGGGCGAGCTTGCGGCTGGCGGCTACGTTGGCGAAGAGGACGTTGCCGGTGTAGCTGAAGAGGAGATCGTCCAGGTCGAGCTTCTCTCGGATTGATCGGGAGATGTGGAATTCCATCGGCAGACTGCTCCTGTCCGGATTGCTCCGGGTGACTTTTAGGTAACCCGCCGCTGCCCCTGCCGTGCCGACGGATGATTGTGTTGCAGTAGAAGCGGGAAAACGACTTTTGCGCTCAGACTAGCATGTCGTTTCCGGACATAGAGACTTGGATGCAGGATTTCGGATGTGGCTTCGGAGACAAAGCTAAGCTGCGTCTGAGTCGCCACGGAGTGACTGGAGATCTTTTTGGAGCGAGGTGTGAATGAGTTCGATGAGGTAAGCTTGAACCCCAACGCCTCTCTGTTCAGCAATGAGGCTGGCGGTGAGTGCGTCGCTTGCCGGCAATGACACCGTTGCCGCGGCCTTAGCCTCCATGAGCCTGCGGGCGACTCCGCCTCGTGTGACTTTTCCATCGGTGGCGGCCTGGATGAACTCTTCCGCGTGCTTTTCGCGGTTCTCGAACCACCAGTCGGCTTCCTGGGCTTCGTTCGCGAATGCGGGTAGCTTCTTGGGGTTCATGAATTCACCTGCTCCGAGAGGTAATATCGTTTGAGGTTGGCGGGTGCGTCGAAAGCGGTCACAAATCTAATCTGATCGCCTACAACGACGATCACCATCTTTAGGATACGTCCTGAGCGCGTCTGCCCAACTTCTTCGAAGCGG
The DNA here is from genome assembly GCA_965198885.1 of uncultured Granulicella sp. Lineage (GTDB taxonomy): Bacteria > Acidobacteriota > Terriglobia > Terriglobales > Acidobacteriaceae > Edaphobacter. Next base: position 1,987,044 of record OZ240677.1, read on the forward strand.
AGTTCTTCGTCCACGACATAGGAGCAAAGCTCACGGACGAAGCCTAAGCTGGCTTCTTCTGCCTCAATCGGCGAGACGCTGTGCTTGGCTAAATGAATCAGATTCGAATCATCCCAGATGAAGAGCGACACTGCGGAAGTCTAGCACTGACCGGATTCTCGTCCGTCGCTGAGTGGTCGTGACGATAGCGGCGTGAGAACTCTCGGGGGTGCTTCGACTCGCTGCGTTCGCTCAGGATGAAACGCGGGTTTAGGAGGGGCTTACTGCTTGATCTGTCCCTGGACGGCGTCTTCCAGGCTGATGCCGGACTTCTCGAGGAGGTCGCCGAGGTCGCGGTCGAGTTCGATTTTCGCTTTCTGGTAGTTGCTGCGGGCGGCGATTTCGGTGGAGCGGGCCTGGGTGAGGTAGGCCTCGTCCTGGACGACTTGGAGGGGGGTGGACTGGCCGAATTCCAGCTTGTCTTTTTCGGCGGCGAGGAGCTGCTCCTGGTAGCCGGTGCTGGAGCGAGCGGCCTTGTAGGCGGCGAAGGCGGTGGAGAGAGCGATAGTGGCGTTCTCAATGTCCTGGCGGATCTGGTTGGAAAGTTTTTCGGTTTTGGCTTCAACCTGGCGGAGCTGCAGAGCGTCGCGCGCGGCGTCTGCGGTTGCGACCCGATTGCGGATGGGGAGGTTGAGCTGGACGCCGGCCTGGGCGATGGTGGAGACGCGCAGGCCGCCAAGAGCGAAGTTCTGCGGGAGGGTGGGGATGCCGGTCCCCTGGCTGCCGAGCTGCTCGTAAGCCTGTTCTGAGGAGCCGCGGGTTTCTACGTTGGCGAAGACGTTGAGCTGAGGGAGCGCCTGGTTGCGGGAGGCGGCGACGCTGATCTGGCCGGTCTTGATCTGAAGCTGGGACTGGGCGAGGTCGGGGCGGCGGGCGAGGGCCTGGGTGATGAGATCGGAGACGGAGGTGTCGTCGAGGAGGTCGGGGACGATGATACGGTCGGTGGGGACGATCTCCGTGAAGCCGGCGGCGAAGACGGGAGAGTCGGCGCGGAGGATCTGATTGCGGAGGATGACTTCCTGCTGGCGGTAGAGGCCTTGAGCCTGGATCAGGGCGAACTCGGAGGAGGAGACGAGGGCAGAGACGCGGGTGAGCTCGATGGGGGCGAGGGTGCCTTCGATGACCTGGTTGGCGTCGTCGTCGCGGAGTTTGCGGGCGGCGCGGAGAGACTCCTCGTTGACGGCGACGTTTTCTCCCAGGGATACAAGGTCGAAGTAGAGGCGGGAGACGCCGTAGACGGTTTCGAGGACCTGCTGCTCGAAGAGGAGACGGGAGACTTTGCGGTTTTCGTTGGCGATGCGGATGTAACGGGTGTTGACGGAGCCGATCCCGCGCAGGAGTGGCTGGGTAAGCGTGACGGAGGTGCTCGGGGTGGAGAACGGGTCGCGCTGGGAGTTCGAGCCGAAGATGACGGAGGAGTCGTTGTTGACGGTGGCCTCAAGCTGGGTACCGTAGTGGAAGCCCTGGAGGTAGCTGATGTTGGCGGTGATGAAGGTGAGGGGCTGGGCCTGAGTGACCGTACCGCCGTCCCCCGTGGTGCCTGTACCTGTGCCTGTTCCGGTGTCAGTACCGGTGGTGCTGGTGAGGGTAACGGTGTTGGAGCGGCGGAGATATCCGGACTCCAGGAAGAGGTTTGGGTCGAAGAGCGGGACGGTGGGGCCGGTGGCGTACTGGGTCCCGGCAGTGGTGCTGGCGGAGAGGTTGGTCTGGACCTGGGTGGTGGCGTTGAGGCTGGTGAGGTCGGTTACGGTGGGGGTGGTGGGATTCGGGTTCGTGGCGGTGGTGTTCAGCAGCGGAGAGCCGGGGCCGCCGTCGCCGTTGGGCGGCTCCTGGATGGTGAAGTCGATGCCGCGGAGAGAGCCTCCGCCGGCGGCGCGGCGGCGGTCGGTGTCGGCGAAGAGGAGGTTGTAGCGTTCGACTTCGACGTCGAGATTGTTTTCTATGGCGAGGAGGATGGCGTCGCGGGCGGTGAGGTAGAGCTTGCCGTCGCGAACGAGAGCGCGGAGGCGGTCGCCGTTGCCGGGGAACAGTGGGGGAGTTTCAGGCCGATGGTAAGGGCCGAAGAAGCGGTTGGCTATAAGGCCGGTGGGGGCGGAGCGGTTGGGGGTTGTGATGGGAAGGCCTGAGTCCGTGGAGGGGACGTTGGAGGTGAAGGCGGAGATTGGCGGGACGTTGGGGGCGTCGGGTATGGTGGGGGCGGCGGCGGGGGGAGTGGATTGGGGTGGGTTTTGCTGCTGGGCGTGGAGGGTTGAAGTCAGTGTGGCGCAGAGGATCGCGGCTTGGGAGAGAAGGCGTACCCCATGGGCTAAAGCCCGCCTTTGTGTCACGCCTGAGAGACCCAAGGCTGAAGCCTTGGGGTACCTAGAAGCTAGAACAGATGCTGATGCTGAAACGATCTCTTGGTTCATCAGTGGCTGCCTTTGCTGCCGGCGGCCTTCTTGTCTCCCGGACCCTTCTTTTGCTGGGGCTTGGCGTTCTGGCCTTGCATGTCCTGGTCTACGATGCCGGGGTCGCCGTACTGGGTTGAACCTCCGGGCGGGGTGTTCTGGTTGGGCGGGGCGGGTGGCGTGGACTTCTGTTCAGCCTTCTTGTCTTCCTGAATCTTGACTTTGGCTCCCTCGATGATGTCGTCGGTAAAGGTGGAGGCAATGACGTCGCCGGGCTTGAGGCCGGTCATGATCTCGGTCTCGGAGCCGTAGTCGCGGCCGAGGGTGACGGGGATCAGGTGGACTTTGCCGTCGCTGATGATGGCAAGGGTGGGGCGGTCATTGCGGATGGCGATGGCGTCGCCGGGAACGACGACGGGGCCGGTCTGGGTGGAGGCGTTCGCGGTGTTACCGGGTGAGGACTGCGGCTTCGGGGCGAAGGTGACGACGGCGTACATGCCCGAGAGGAGGTGGCCGGCGTGGTTATCGACCTGGACTTCCGTGAGCAGGGTGCGGGAGTTCTGGTCGAGGGAGGCGGAGGTACGGGTCACCTTGGCGTAGAAGTCCTGGTTGGGGAGCTCCTGGAAGTGAACGCTGGCGATCTGGCCGGGGGAGATCATGCTGGCGTAGCCCTCGGGGACGGAGACGAGGATGCGGAGGACGTACACCTGGGCGATGGAGAAGAGGGCTCCGCCCTGGCCGCCGCCGGTCGATGGATTGGCGAGGGAGTTAGCGTTGCCGGAGGCTCCGGAGGTCATCGTTGCGCCGGCCTGAGCGGAGCTGCCGTTCGTAAGCCCGGGGGTGGCCATGGGGGTGGGGGCCGCGGAACCAGCTGCACCGGTGGTGGAGATAAGTGCGCCTGCGTCCACGTTGCGCTGGGTGACGACGCCGTCGAAGGGTGAGGTGATGCGCTCGTAGGACTGCAGGGCGATGACGCGCGCGAGATTGGCGCGGAAGGCTTCTACGTTGCGCTCGGCGGAGGCGACGTTGGCGCGCTGGGCCTGGTAGTTGGTCTCCTGCTGGTCGCCATCCTGGCGGGAGAAGACGCCTTTGGCGACGAGGACGCGGTAGCGGTCTACGGTGACCTTGGTGAGGGCTAGTTGGGTCTCCTGCTGGGCCTGCTGGGCCTGAGCCTGGCGAAGCTGCTCGCGAGCCTGATCGACCTGCTGGTCGAGGTCGGGAGCATCGATGAGGGCGAGGAGTTGGCCTTTGTGGACATGGTCGCCAATGTCCACGTAGCGCTTTTTCAGGTAGCCGTTCGCGCGGGCGTAGACGGGAGCTTCGGTGAGAGGCGTGGTGGTTCCGGGGACGACCAGGCCTGCGCCTTCCTTGGCGCGCTGGATGCGTACGACTTCAATGACGGGCTCGGCATCTCTTGCGAGTTTGGAACGCTCGGCGGTCTGCTTGTTGCGGTTGTGGCGGGGAATGGCTCCGGCGATGAGAACGATGATGAAGACAATGACGATGCCGGCGAGGAGCAAGTAGAGGATCTTGTTGCCACCCTTTTTGAAGGGGACTTCGACGGATTTCAGGACGGGACGATGGTGCTTCTTCGCTGAGGAGTTGGTCTGCTCGAAGCTCTTGCCGAGTTTGGTGTCATCGATGGAGTTGGGGTCGGCGAAGGCTTCGCCCATGGCGCGCTCGCCGGCGATGGATGGGTCGGCGAACTCCTCGCCGAGACCGGGACCGTCGTAGGCGTTGCGGTGGGTGAAGTCTTCGCCGAGGGCGCGGTCTTCGCGCGGGATGGGGTGGGCGAGCGAGTCGCCGATGTCCTCGCGGCCGTCGGAGAGGCGGTGGTTTTCGTCTGGATTGTGGTCGCTCGGCATTATGGGTGGTGCTCCTGTTGCGTTGAGGCTTGTTCTCTAAGAGCCGAAGCGAGGTTCAGGCTGATTGGTTCGGAAGGCCGGGGTAAATGGACCCTCTCGGGGTCGTTCGACTTCGTCCCCCGGTGATGCTGACGGACTTCGCTCAGGATGACATCGTGATTAAGGTTGGAAGAGAGACTTAGCGGCTCGGTCATGCGGGTTGTGCCTCGGGGTGGAGGTCGGGGTCGAACTCGTCGATCTCTTTGTCGTAGTCGACGGGGGCATTCTTCTTCAACAGGGAGTAGATGACCGGGACGATGAAGAGGGTTCCGACGGTGGCGAAGAGGAGCCCTCCAATGACGGCGCGGCCGAGGGGGGCGTTTTGTTCGCCGCCTTCACCGAGGGATAGGGCCATGGGGAGCATACCGATGATCATGGCGAGTGCGGTCATGAGAACGGGGCGGAGGCGGGTGAAGCCGGCGTTGAGGGCGGCTTCCATCCGGTCCTTGCCTGCAATGCGTTCGTCGTTGGCGAAGACCACCATGAGGATTGAGTTGGCGGTGGCGACGCCGATGGTCATGATGGTGCCCATGAGCGACGGAACGTTGAAGGTGGTCTGAGTGACGTAGAGCATCCAGAGGATTCCGGAGAAGGCGCCGGGGATGGCCATGAGGATGATGAGGGGATCAAGCCAGGACTGGAAGTTGACCGCCATGAGGAGATAGACCAAGCCGATGGCGAAGATGATGCCTATGCCGAGGCGGAGGAAGGAGTCCGACATGGTGGTGACTTCGCCGCGGAGGTTGATGGCGGTGCCGGTGGGCATGCCTTTCTTTTCTTCGTCGATGATCTTGCGGACCTGAGAGGCGACGGCTCCGAGGTCGGTACGGTCGACGTCGGCGTAGACATCGAAGACGGGCTGGATGTTGTAGTGGTCGATGATGATGGGCGACTGGTCGCGGCGGAAGGTGGCGAGATTGCCGAGGAGCTGTGAGGCATTCCCGGCGGCGGAGGTGATGGGAGTGCGTGAGAGCTCGGGGAGGGAGCTAATGCTGGTGATGGGGGTCTGGGTGACTATCTGATAGTTGACTCCGTTGAGCGGGTTGAGCCACTCGTTGGGGGCGGTCTGGCCGGTTCCGCTGAGCGAGATGAGGGCGGATTGGGCAACGTCGGATTGGGTGAGGCCGATCTGGCGGGCTTTGGTGCGATCGACGTTGACCTGCATGGTGGGGTAGGCGACTTGCTGGTGGATATGGACGTCGACGGCGCCGGGGATCTCGGAGACGCGCTTCAGGATGCGGCGGGCGATCTCGTAGTTTCCCTTGGCTCGGCCCTGGACCTGGATGTCGATGGGGGCGGGCAGGCCGAAGTCGAGGATCTGGTTGGTGATGTTGGCTGGAGTGAAGAAGAAAGTGGCACCGGGGAAGTATTTGGGGAGTTGCTCGCGGAGGGCGCGCTGGTACTCGGTGGTCTCGCGCTTGCCGGGCTTGAGGGCGATGAGAATCTCGCCGTCGGAGTTGGAGATGGTGCCGGTGGTGCCGAAGGCTAAGTTGATTCCGCTGTTGGGAAGGCCGATGTTATCGAGTAAGAGCTGGATCTTGTCGGTGGGGATGATCTGGCGGATCTGCTTCTCAATGGCGGCGAAGTACTGCTCGGAGTCCTCGATACGCATCCCTACGGGAGGATTGACGTGGAGGCGCATCTGGCCGGAGTCGACGTACGGGAAGAAGTCTTCTCCGATGAAGAGGGAGATGGGGAGCGACAGGGCGACAAAGCCGAAGAAGAGGATGAGGGTGAGGGCGGCGTTGTTGAGGCACCACTCGAGTGCGCCCTTGTAGTGGTGGCGGAAGTCTTCGAACTTGCGGTCGAACTTCATGTGCCAGCGCCAGACCCAGTTATCGCGCTCCTCTTTCTCTGAAGCGGACTCGTCCTGGTAGAGGTCGATCTCCGACTGGAGGAGGAAGTGCATCATGGTGGGGACGATGGTGCGAGAGAGGAAGTAGGAGGCCAGCATGGCGAAGGCAACGGCCATGGCCAGGGGGGTGAAGAGGTACTTGGCGGCTCCGGTGAGGAGTACGACGGGGATGAAGACGATGCAGATGGAGAGGGTGGAGACGAAGGCGGGTGCGGCGACCTGCTGAGCGGAGTCCAGGATGGCTCGGACGAGGGGCTTCTTCTCCGCCATGTTGCGGTGGGTGTTCTCGATCTCGACGGTGGCGTCATCGACGAGGATTCCGACGGCGAGGGCGAGGCCGCCAAGGGTCATGACGTTGATGGTCTCTCCGAGGGCAGTGAGGATGACGAGGGATGTGGCGATGGAGAGCGGGATGGAGGTGCAGACGATGAGGGTCGAACGCCAGGAGCCGAGGAAGAGCAAGATCATGAGGCCGGTGAGAGCGGCGGCGATGGCGGCCTCGCGGGCGACTTCCGAGATGGAGTCTCGGACGAAGATCGACTGGTCGAAGAGCGGGGTGATCTTGAGGGAGGCGGGCAGACCGGCCTTCACCGTGGGGATGGCTTTGCGGATGCCGCTGACGATGTCCAGGGTGCTGGTCTTGCCGTTCTTGAGGACGGTGAGGAGGGCGCTGCGCTTGCCGTCCTGGCGAACGACGTTGGTCTGGACAGCGAAGCCTTCCTCGACCTGTGCGACGTCCTTGATGAAGACCACGGAGCCGTTGGCGGCGCGGACGGGGAGGTCGTTGAGTGCGGCGACCTCACCGGGGGAGGAGTTGAGCTTGACGACGTACTCGCGATCTCCCATGCGGGCGGTGCCGGCCGGGAGGATGAGGTTCTGCTGGGAGATGGCGGTGGAGACATCCGAGGCCGAGAGGTGCTTGGCGTACATCAGGTTGGGGTCGGTATCGACCATGATCTGACGGACTTTGCCACCGTAGGGCAAGGGGATGGAGGCACCCTTGACGTTGGAGAGCCGAGGACGGATGAAGGAGAGGCCGAGGTCGTAGAGATCGGCCTCGGTGAGGCCTTCGCCGGAGAGGGCGAGCTGGACGATGGGGACGGATGAGGCGTCGTACTTGATGATGAAGGGCGGAAAGGAGCCGGGGGGAAGGACGCGGAGTACGGTCTGGACGATGGCGGTCATCTGGGCGACGGCGAGCTCGATCTTGACGTCGGGCTGGAAGTAGACCTTGATGATGGACACGCCCTGGTAGGACTCGGACTCCTGGTGCTCGATGTCGTTGACGGTGGTGGTGATGGCGCGCTCGCAGACGGTGACGATGCGGCCTTCCATCTCGGTTGGGGTCAGGCCGGTGTAGGTCCAGACGACCGTCACGACGGGGATGTCGATGTAGGGGAAGATGTCCTTCGGGGCTTCAATGGCGGAGCCGATTCCGAGCAGGAAGATAAGCAGGGAGAGGACGACGAAGGTATACGGACGCCGGAGCGCGAGTTTTACGATCCACATACGGTGGAGATTCTCCCTTGTTGTGCCTTCGATGCCGTCGGCTGTGCGGAGGCTGTTTTCGACAGTTTAATTGATGTGAATGAGACGCTCGGCAGAGGGGGTAGGACTCTGAAGGTTACGCACGGAATGATTGGGTGCGGATCGTATACGGCTGATCGAGGTGTGGCGGCCCCCCCCCACCCCGCTTAATGTGTGCAAAATATTCATTCTATTTGGGTTAGGCTTGTATCAAGATCGAGGGATGCACCAAGAAGTGTGCAGTGATCGTGGCTGATTTCGGCTACACTGGGGCATGCCGTTCCGGCGGCGGGTATCGCTGTCGATCCGGCACGCGAGGGGCGTGGGCCGGGGCAGGTGATCGTTGGGAGACGAGCGGAGCATCTGCGGTCGTGGCTCCGGCGGCCGGCTGAGCATCTTTAAAGAAAGTCCGGGTGACGGCTCCGGCGTCTGTGGAGATGGATTTGAAGATCCGGTAGGAATCGGCGATGGGGGCGATCACGGACGCGGTGGGAGGTCGCAGGACTGGGAAAAGAGAGCGTCTACAGAATAAGAAAGGATAAGAACAGGGTGTAGAGGATAGGGAATAGCGAACTTCGCTTCAGGCTACAAGGCGGGGCCGCCTGAGGAGGCGGCCCCTGCGCTCAGCAGACAAAGGCGGCTTATTTCTGGGCGTGTTCGAAGCGTTTGTTGATCTCTTCCCAGTTGACGGTGTTCCACCAGGCGGCGAGGTAGTCCGGACGCTTGTTCTGGTACTTGAGGTAGTAGGCGTGCTCCCAGACGTCGTTGCCGAGGATGGGGTAGGAGCCGGTGGAGATGGGATTGTCCTGGTTGGGGGTGGTGACGATCTCGAGCTTGCCGCCCTTGAAGATGAGCCAGCCCCAGCCGGAGCCGAACTGCTTGGCGGTGGTCTCATTGAACTTCTTCTTGAAGTCTTCGAAGGAGCCGAAGTCGGTGGTGATCTGGCCGGCGAGGTTACCGGAGGGCTCTCCGCCGCCGCCTGGTTTCATGATGTTCCAGAACATGGTGTGGTTGACGTGGCCGCCACCGTTGTTCTGGACGACCTTGCGGACGTCTTCGGGGATGGAGGCGAGGTCCTTGATGAGTTCTTCGGGGGTCTTCTTGCCGAGGTCGGGGTACTTCTCGACTGCGCCGTTGAGGTTGGTGACGTAGGTCTGGTGGTGCTTGTCGTGGTGGAGCTTCATGGTCGCCTCGTCGATGTAGGGCTCGAGGGCGGCGTAGTCATAGGGAAGTGGGGGAAGTTCGAAAGCCACGTTGGATCTCCTTAGGATGCTTGCGGGTTGGTTCTGTTGCGGGTCCCAGGTTGGGACTGCGGGCGGGTCGCCTGCACTCAATTGGGTTCGATGCTAACCCATCGGGTGGCGATGTAAATAGATGGTGTTTCCGGACGGGATGGGGTGGAGCGAAGCGGAAGCCGTTGTTGCTGGGGGAACCGGGAGGTCTGGCGGGTGGGCTCTGGAAATTATCTGAAGAATGATTAACTTCTGTCGCGCAGAATACGCATTTTGAGTTCTAATCGGTGCCTATGGAAACTTCCTCTACAGAATACCGCTGGCTAGACGATGCCGGTCCTGCGTTTGGCGGACCCGGGGTTGAGCCGCGCTGGACATCGAGCAAGAAGGACGCGGTTGTGACGGCTTACTCGGCATCGAGCCGGGTCTGGTATACGATTTCGCACGGCACGTTGAACGAGGTGTACTACCCGACGATCGACCGGCCCCAGATGCGCGATATGGAGCTGCTGTTCACGGATGAAGAGACGTTCTTCCATGAAGACAAGCGGGACTTCGAGTATGACTTCCAATACATCGACCATGGGGCGCCGGTGGTGCGGGTCTCGGCGTCGGATCTGGATGGACGGTACACGGTCACGAAGGAGTTCATCGCCGATCCGCACCATCCGGTGGTGCTGATGAATGTGAAGATTGCGGGGGACGCGGCGGTGCTCTCGCGGCTGAAGTGCTATGTGCTGCTGGCGCCGCATATGAACGGGGGCGGCGCGGGGAACTCGGCGCGGTCGATCTCGGTTGCGGGCAAACGTTGTTTGCTGGCGTGGAAGGGCAGCCATAACTCGCTGGCACTGGGGGCGGACTGTGGGTTTACGCGGAGCTCGTGCGGGTTTGTGGGGACGAGCGACGGATTTCAGGATCTTTCCGCGCACATGAAGATGGAGTGGCACTTCGGCAGTGCGACCGATGGCAATATTGCCGTCATGGGCGAGATCGACGTGGCGCAGAATCCGGAGTTTACGATTGCCATGGCGTTCGGCAGCGGCCATCATGCGGCGCTCTCCGGCATGATGCAGACGCTGTCTACGCCGTATGCCGATCATCAGAAGCGCTTTATTGCGCAGTGGCACCGGGCGCAGCCGCCGATGGATCTGGCCAAGTACTCAACGGATGGCGGGCGGCTGGCGCGGGTAAGCCATGGGGTGATTCTGACGCACGAGGATAAGACGTACTCGGGCGCCTTTATTGCGTCGGCTTCGATTCCGTGGGGCTCGGCGAAGAGTGACGAGGATCTGGGTGGGTACCACCTGGTGTGGACGCGGGATATGGTGCAGTCTGCCTCCGCGCTGCTGGCTTGTGGAAGGATCGAGACGGCTCGGCGGGCGCTGGTCTACCTGGCTTGTACGCAGCGGGCGAACGGCGGGTTTGCGCAGAACTTCTGGATTGACGGCGAGGCGTACTGGAGCGGAATTCAGCTGGATGAGGTGGCATTCCCGATCATCCTAGCGTGGCGGCTTTGGAAGCTGGATGGGCTGGGGCAGTTCGATGTGTTTCCGTTTGTGGAGCATGCGGCGGCGTTCCTGGTGAAGTATGCGCCGGTGACGCAGCAGGAGCGCTGGGAGGAGAATGCGGGGTACTCGCCTTCAACGCTGGCGGCGGTGATTGGGGGACTGGTATGCGCGGCGGATATCGCGCGGGCGTATCAGGCTCCGGAGCTGGGAGCGTTTCTGGAGACGTTTGCGGACTGGATCGAATCGCACCTGGATGAGTGGACGACGACCGAGGATGGCGTGCTGCTGCCGGGAGTGAAGCGGCATTACATGCGGATCCGTCCCCCGGCTGAGGGTGAGCCGTTCCATAACGCGAGCGTTGCTCCGGGCTTTATCCGGCTGGCCAATCGGGAGCCGGGCGAACGGACGGAGTTCGACGCACGCGAGGTGATCGACGGCGGGTTTCTGGAGTTGGTGCGGTATGGCATTCGAAGAGCGGACGATCCGCTGATGGTCGATTCGCTGAAGGTGGTGGATGCGACTCTGAAGTATAAGACGCCTTATGGCGATTGCTGGCGGCGCTACAACCATGATGGCTATGGACAGCGGAAGGATGGTGGTCCGTTCCTGACTTATGGGCAAGGCCGGGCGTGGCCACTGCTGGGCGGCGAACGGGCGCACTATGAACTTGCCGCGGGCAAGGATGTGTCTTCGTTCATCACGGCGTTTGAGAAGTTTTCTTCGATCGGCGGCATGCTTCCGGAGCAGGTGTGGGATCATGACGACTGGCCGGAAGAGGGTCTGTACCAGGGCCGGTCGGCAGGATCGGCGCAGCCGCTGGTATGGGCGCATGCGGAGTACCTGAAGCTGCTGCGGTCGGTTGCGGATGGCAAGATCTTCGACACGATCTCGGTAGTGGCGGACCGGTATGCGGTGAAGCCGGGGACGCGGAGTTTCAAGAGCTCGACGGAGATCTTCTCGGTTGGCCGTCCATTGACCTCGGTTCCGGCCGGCTTCACGCTGCGAATTATCGATCAGAACCGCTTCAACGTGGTGTATACGGTAGATGACTGGGCGACGCAGACCGAAGTGAACTCGCGGGTGGTTGGATATCCCGGGTCCTACGTCGACCTGGTGGCGCCGTCTGAGGCTGGATTTATCGAGTTCACGCTACACTGGCCGGCGACGGCTGATGCGGCGGAACGCTGGCTGGGCAAGAACTACCGGTTGCAGGTGAAGGTAGAGGCTCCGGAGACGATGCCGGCGGGGACAAAGCCGGTGTCTTAGGCGACGGACTTCCGGGGCTTATCACAGTCCGGGTAAGGCAGAATCGATGGTGCCGCGATGGGCCTGAAGGTTGATCAAGTTGCGCCGAAGCAGCAGTACGAACGAGCAAAACTCTAAGACGAAGGAATCGAGAGCAGAATGAGCGAACTTACGCAGCACGAACTCGACCAGCTATCCATCAATACACTCCGCTTTCTTGCGGTGGACCAGGTAGAAAAGGCGAAGCAGGGCCATCCTGGCGCACCGCTGGGGTGTGCGCCCATCGCCTACCTTCTGTACACCAAGTACATGAAGTTCGATCCGAAGGATCCGCTCTGGTCTGATCGCGACCGGTTCGTGCTCTCGAACGGGCATGCCTCCGCGCTGCAGTATGGCGCACTGCACCTGGCTGGTTTCGATCTGCCGATCTCGCAGCTGGAGCAGTTTCGGCAGTGGGGCTCGCACACGCCGGGCCACCCGGAGTACGGTGAGACGCCGGGCATCGAGGTCACGACCGGGCCGCTGGGGCAGGGGCTGGCGGAGGCGGTTGGACTGGCAATCGCGGAGGCGCATCTGGCCGCTGTCTACAACCATGAGAACCATACGCCGGTGAACCACCACACGTACGTGATCTGCGGTGACGGCGATCTGATGGAAGGCATCTCGCACGAGTCGTGCTCGCTTGCCGGAACGCTGGGACTTGGAAAGCTGATCGTGCTGTACGACGACAACCTGATCTCGCTGGATGGGCCGACGGAGCTTTCTTTTACCGAAGATGTGACGAAGCGGTTCGAGGGCTATCACTGGCATGTCCAGATGGTTCATGACGGCAACGACCTGAAGGCACTCGAAGAGGCGATCCAAAACGCGAAGGCGGAGACGACTCGTCCCTCGCTGATTCGTGTGCGCACGGTGATCGGGTACGGCAGCCCAAAGGCCGGCACGAGCGCAGTGCACGGCGAGGCGCTTGGACCGGAGGCGACGAAGGCGACCAAGCGCAACCTGGGCTGGCCTGAGGACAAGAGCTTCTACGTTCCTGACGAGGCGGCCAAGCACTGGACCGAGACATGCGTTGTCCGCGGCAAGAGGCTCCACGGGGAGTGGGATGCCAAGTTCGAGGAGTACAAGAAAGCCTATCCCGAGCAGGGTGCCGAGTACTCGCGGGTAACCAGCCACGAGCTGCAGGAAGACTGGGAGAAGGCGCTTCCGGTGTTCTCGACCGAGAAGCCGATTGCGACCCGCAATGCCGGCCAGCAGGTGATGAACGCGATCTCGAAGGTGGTTCCGGAGCTTTTCGGCGGGGCTGCCGACCTGACCAGCTCGACGAAGACGATCTTCAAGGATTCGGTCAGCTTCCACGTCGATCCGAAGGGGAGGAACGTGTACTTCGGCGTGCGCGAGTTTGGCATGATGGCGGCGGTGAACGGCATGGCGGCGCATGGCGGCGTGATTCCGTTTGGGTCAACGTTCTTCACGTTCTCCGACTACTGCCGCAACGCGATTCGGATGGGCGCGCTGCAGAGTTCGCACTCGCTTTATATTTTCACGCATGACTCGATCGGTCTGGGCTCCGACGGGCCGACCCACCAGCCGATCGAGCAGTTGATGAGCCTGCGGGCGATTCCGCAGCTCACGGACTTCCGTCCGGCGGATGCGAACGAGACGGCGGCGTGCTGGAAGCTGATGCTCGAGCGCAGGTCTGCCGGTCTTCTGGTGCTCTCGCGGCAGGACCTGCCGGTCCTCGACGCCGAGAAGTACAAGGTGCACGAGGGGGTCAAGAAGGGCGCCTACGTTCTTGAGTCGTTCGGCAAGGATGTGATCCTGGTTGCAACCGGATCTGAAGTTGCCATGATCATGGAAGCCGCGCTGACGCTGAAAGAGGAGGGCATTCTGGCGACGGTGGTCTCCATGCCGAGCTTCAAGCTGTTGGAGGAGGCCGGCGAGGAGTACATTCTGTCGATCTTCCCGCATGGCGTGCCGAAGATCTCGCTTGAGGCCGGCGCGACGATGGGCTGGTGGAAGTACATCGGGCGGGACGGCATTGCGATCGGGCTGGACCGGTTTGGCGCCTCGGCGTCAGCGCCTGAGGTGCAGAATAAGCTGGGCATCTCGGCGAAGGCCGTGGTGGATGCGGCGAAGAAGCTGTTGAAGAAGTAGAACGACAGTGGAGATGCAGTGTAAGGCCGTGGGGCTGCAGTGATGAGGCAGTTCCACGGCGCTTGGTCAAGGGATAGGGCATGGTTACGAATGAGCGGGAGATGGTGCGGAGGCCGGAGGAGGAGTTGCCGGCTGTGCCCCGGGAGGAGCGGTTTACCTCCTTGCAGCCGACGTATGAAGACAGTGTGCCGCCGAGTGCGGATGATGACGACTGGGACGATGAGGGCTAGGTTCGAATGACGCAGGATGAGGCGAAGCTGGCGGTAGCGAAGCGGGCGGTGGAGTTTGTGACGGACGGGATGCGGGTGGGGCTTGGGACCGGGACGACTGCTACCCTGTTTATCAAGGAACTGGGTGCGAAGGTGAAGGCCGGGATGAAGATTCGGACCGTCGCGTCTTCGGATGCGAGCCATGATCTTGCGGCTTCGCTGGGGATCGATGTGATGGGGCTGGAAGAGCTGCCGGAGCTGGATCTTTATATTGATGGGTCGGATGAGGTGAGCGTGGTGCCGGGGGGGCTGGCACTTATCAAGGGTGGGGGTGGGGCTTTGCTGCGGGAGAAGATTGTGGCGAGTGCGGCCAAGGAGTTTCTCGTGGTGGTGGACTCCAGCAAGATAGTGAAGCACCTGGGCAAGTTTCCGCTGCCGGTGGAGGTGGTGAAGATGGCGCTGCCGGTGGTCGAGCCCAAGCTGGCGGCGCTGGGATTGAAGCCGAAGCAGAGGCCGGCGAAGAATAGGGCCGGGCCGTATCTAACGGATGAGCAGAACTATATTCTGGACTGCTTTGGGGGCGAGATTACGGACCCGGAGAAGACGGCGGCGGAGATTCGGAAGATTGTGGGCGTGGTGGAGCACGGGCTATTTCTAGGGATGTCGAGGCATGCTTTGGTGGCTGGGGATGATGGGGTTTCGGAGTTGAAGGCGTAGGACCCCTCCCCCTCCCCTATATTGTGCAAAATATTCAATCGAAAAGACTTAGGCTCGTATCACGGGTTGAACCCAATACCTCCGTAACGGGTGAAAGCTACTCCGCAGTACGACCGATTGGCGGTTGCCCTCGGTGCGGGTGAACCGCCCGACGCTTGCGGACATCATAACGACATGAGCGAAACGAAGCAGAAGGTGTGGTTGATTACCGGGACCTCGACCGGCTTTGGCCGGGAGTTGGTCGAACAGTTGCTGGCGAAGGGCGAGATTGTTGTGGCGACGGCCCGGAACCCGGAGCAGATTGCGGAGTTCGGGGAGAAGTATCCCGAGACGGCTTTGGCGCTTGCGCTGGATGTGACGGACCAGGAGTCGGGCGAGGCGGCGGTGCGGGATGCGCTGAAGCGGTTTGGGCGGGTGGATGTGCTGGTGAACAATGCCGGGTATGGGCTTGCGGGCGCGATCGAGGAGGCGACCGAGGCGGAGTTCATGCCGGTCTTCGAGACGAATGTGTTTGGGCTGCTGCGGGTGACGCGGGCGCTGCTGCCGCAGTTTCGCAAGCAGAAGAGCGGGCATATCGTGAACCTGTCTTCGATTGCGGGGCTGATCGGGTCGCCGGGTTGGGGATATTACAACGCGAGCAAGTTTGCGGTGAATGGGCTCTCCGAGGCGCTGGCGGCGGAGATGGCTCCGCTGGGCGTGTCGGTGACGGTGGTCGAGCCGGGGCCTTTCCGGACGGACTTCCTGGGGCGGTCCGGGCAGGAGGCAAAACAGAGGATTGCCGAGTATGACGCGACGGCGGGCAAGACGCGGGAGTATTTGAATACGCAGAGCGGAAAGCAGGCGGGCGATCCGGTGAAGGCGGTGGAGGCGATCATCGCGGCGGTCGAGGCGGACAAGCCGCCGAAGCACCTGGTGCTGGGCAAGCTGGCGTATGACCGGATGGAGAAGCGGCTGGAGACGTGGGGCGAGGAGCTGGAGACGTGGAAAGAGACATCGCTGGGCGCTGACTATGAATTGGCGGAGGCTCGGTGACGAGTTCGATACGAACGATCTTCTGGGACATGGGTGGGGTGGTGCTGACCAATGGCTGGGATCGAAGCCAGCGGACGCGGGTGCTCTCCCGGCTGGGAGTGGACCTTGAGGCGTATGAAGCGTTGCATGAGCAGGCGAACTACTACTGGGAGCGGGGGTTGATCACGGCACGGGAGTTCTTCTCGCAGACGGTTCTGAACGTGAATCCGGATCTGGACTTATGCTTTGAGACTTTATGGCCGCAGGTGTGTGCAGAGTCGAAGGTGCTTCATCCGGAGTGCCTGGACATGCTGGCGGAGTTGAAGCAGCAAGGAAGGTACCGCCTGGCAACGCTGAACAATGAATCGCGGGAGCTGAATGAGTATCGGCTGGATGCGTTCATGATGCGGTCGCTGTTCGACTACTTCATCTGTTCCGGGTATGTGCACGAAATGAAGCCGCTGCCTGGGATCTTTCGTTCTGCGATCGACATCTCCGGGTTTGAGGCTCGGACGGCTTTGTTTATCGATGACAAGGAAGAGAACTGCAAGGCGGCCGAGTCGCTGGGCATGTTTGCGATCCGGTTTGAGTCTCCGGATCAGCTTTGCGCAGCGTTCCACGAGTATGGGATCGATGTAAGCGGCGACGGAGCTGAATCTTCTGGTTGAGACATGTGGTGGATGCGAGGGCGTCTAGAGGATGGCGTCTAGAGGATAAGGACAGGGAGTGGGGGTGTAGGGAATAGGGAGGTGTCAGGGCCCGTCGATGAGCTTTCTTTTCATGAGTCGATCGTTGGCGGGTGCGCTAGAATGGGCCGGGCTCTTCAAGGGTGACAGGAATCAAACAGCTTCTGTTACAAGGTGGGGCGGGGCTAAGCGAGTCGCGGAGCAGGCGGCGAGAATCGAAGTAGACGAACGAACTTTGTATAGAGGATTGATATGGCCATTCCCGAAGTAAAAGCATCTCCTGCCGCACCGGTTGCGCGGCAGAAGCCTGAACGCAAGCCCGATCCGTGTGTGGTTGTGATCTTCGGCGCCTCCGGAGATTTGACGAAGCGCAAGCTGCTGCCGGCGCTGTATCACCTGGAGCAGGCTGGTCTGCTGCCGGAGGAGATCTCCGTGGTCGGTGTGGCTCGGCGGCCGCTGGAGAAGACCTTTGCGCCGGATATGAAGGAAGGGATCCTTGCCGGCGGCGGTGTCAAGGAAGATGAGGCGAAGCTGGGGCCGTTCGTGGCGAAGGTCGCGTATCACGCCATGAACTTCGACGATAAGAGCGGGTATGAGGCGCTGAAGACGCTGCTGGCGGGAATTGATGAAAAGTCCGGGACGAAGGGTAACCGGCTGTTCTACCTGGCTACGGCTCCGGAGTACTTTGCGGACATCATCAACTTCCTGGGCGACCAGGGGATGAGCAAGCCGGATGCGAGCAAGCCGGGGAGTTGGGTGCGGACGATCATCGAGAAGCCGTTCGGGCATGACCTGGAGAGCGCGCGGAAGCTGAATGATGATGTGAACAAGGTGTTCGCGGAGGATCAGATCTTCCGGATCGATCACTACCTGGGCAAGGAGACGGTGCAGAACATTCTGGTGTTCCGGTTTGCGAATGGGATCTTTGAGAATGTATGGAACCGGAACTATATCGACCATGTGGAGATCACCGCGGCGGAGGCGATCGGGATTGAAGGGCGCGGACCTTTCTATGAGACGGCTGGATTGCTGCGCGACGTGGTGCAGAACCACGTGATGGAGATGCTTAGCTTTGTGACGATGGAGCCGCCGGTCTCGTTCGAGGCGTCTGCGGTGCGAGCGGAGAAGGTGAAGATCTGGAAGTCGATCAAGCCGATCCAACTGGAGCACACGGTTCGGGGGCAGTATGGGCCGGGTAAGGAAGGCAATAAGGACGTCGTCGGGTATAGGCAGGAAGAGCGGGTGAACTCGGATTCGCAGACGGAGACGTATGCGGCGCTGAAGCTGGAGATTGAGAACTGGCGGTGGGCGGGAGTGCCGTTTTATATTCGGGCGGGCAAGCGGATGACGAAGCGGGTTACGGAGATTACGGTTTCGTTCAAGCAGCCGCCGCTAGGGATCTTCAAGAACACGGAAGCCCGGGGCGAGGGTGTGCGGAACAACATTATCTCGATGCGGATTCAGCCGGATGAAGGGATCACGCTGCGGTTTGGGGCGAAGCTGCCGGGTCCGGATATGAGCATCAGCCAGGTGAACATGAACTTCAGCTATGCGGAGGCGTTCGGAGCATCGTCGGCGAACGGGTATGAGCGTCTGCTGCTGGATGCGATGCTTGGGGATGCGACGCTGTTTGCGCATCGGGACGGCGTGGAGGCGACGTGGTCTTTGATCACGCCGGTGCTCGAGGCGTGGAAGGCAAATCCGGTGAAGGATTTCCCGAACTATGCGGCTGGAACCTGGGGTCCGGAGGCGTCGGATGCTCTGCTTAAGGCAGATGGCCGGAAGTGGCGTAAGCTGTAGGACTTGATGATGTGTGGGCGTTCGGGCCGGCTGCTGCAAGGCAGGGAGGGTTCGGGCGCCCCCGTCAATTTTGCTGAGAAAGATGAGGGACCTGGAACGATGCCACGAGCGACTGAGGTGACTGTCGATATTTATCCTGCGCCGGAGGATGTGGCGCGGGGGGCGGCGGAGATGTTTGCGGAGGCTGCCGCGGAGGCAGTGAAGGCGCGTGGAGTGGCGCGGCTGGCGATCTCCGGGGGAAGTACGCCGAAGACGATGCTGACGATGCTCGCGAGTACGAGTGAGCCGTTCCTGAAGAGCATTCCGTGGGACAAGGTGCAGCTTTACTGGGTGGATGAACGTTGCGTGGGGCCGGATGATCCGGAGTCGAACTATGGGATGACGAAGCGAGCGATGCTGGGCGGGGTTCCTCTGCCTTGGGAGAACGTCCACCGGATTGAAGGGGAACTCGATCCGGAGGTTTGCGCGGCGAAGTATGAGGCGGAGATCCGGAACACGTTCAAGCTGGAGGGCGCGGAGACGCCGACGTTCGACCTGGTGCTGCTGGGGATGGGGCCGGATGGGCATACAGCGTCGTTGTTTCCGCATACCGAGGCGCTGCATGAGATGGCCCGGATCTATGTGGCGAACCATGTGCCGCAGAAGGATACGTATCGGGTGACGATGACGTGGCCGGTGATTACGCAGGGGCGGCAGGTGGCGTTTCTGATCGAAGGCGCGGGCAAGGCCGAGGTGTTGCAGACGGTGTTTGAGGGCCCCTACAATCCGGAGACGTATCCGTCGCAGATGATCCGGCCGGCGAACGGCAAGCTGACGCTGATGCTGGATGAGGCGGCGGCAGCGAAGCTCGACCTGAAGACGACGGCCGAGGCGAAGTATAAAACGGCGACGATGGAGCTTTCATGATTCTTGCGGGCGATGTGGGCGGAACGAAGGTTCACCTGGCGCTGTACGAGTTTGCGACGGGCAAGCTGAAGTGCATTCGCGCGCACAAGTTTCCGGCGCATGATTTTGGGTCGCTGGATGAGGTGGTGCAGCGGTTTCTCGGTGAAGGCGAGCACGGGGCGGCGACTTCGCCGGACCAGATTGAGGCGGCCTGCTTTGGCTGTCCGGGGCCGGTGCGGGATGGGCGGATCAAGCTGACGAACCTGCCTTGGGCGCTGGATGTGAGGAACCTGCGGGAGTCGCTGAAGATCCAGCATATCTTCCTGATCAACGATCTGGAGGCGAATGGGTATGGAATCGGAGAGCTCTCGGCGGATGCGATCTTTACGCTGCATCCGGGGGATTCGGCTGCGGTTGGGCATCGGGGGCTGGTGTCCGCGGGAACGGGGCTGGGGGTGGCGTTGCTGATCTATGACCCGATCAAGCAGAAGCATCTGCCGCTGCCTTCAGAGGGTGGGCACGTCGATTTTGCGGCTCGGAATGAGCGTGAGATTGCGATGCTGAAGTATCTGCAGGTGACGCTGAATGGGCGGGTGTCGTTTGAGCGCGTGGTGGCGGGGATCGGGATCAAGAATATCTATGCGTTCCTGCGCGACGACCAGAAGATCGAAGAGCCGGCGTGGCTGAAGGAACGGATGGAACAGGAAGATCCGAACGCCGTGATTGGGCAGTGCGCGGAGGATGGTTCGAGCCCACTGTGCGCGGAGACGATGGCGATGTTTGCCTCTGCGTATGGGGCGATGGCGGGGAACGTTGCGCTTTCGGTGCTGGCTACGGGCGGGATCTATCTCGGCGGGGGGATTGCGCCGAAGACGCTGAAGACGCTGCAGGCGGGGGGATTCCTGGAGGCGTTTCTGGATAAGGGGCGCATGGAGGGGATTTTACAGGCGATTCCGGTGCGGGTGATCCTGGACGATACGTGTGCGCTGCTGGGGACGGCGGCGTATGCGGAGGCACGGGCGGCTGAGATTACGGGGCGGTCGGAGCGTGCGGCATCGTTGCACGGCTAAGGGACGGGCTGAGACGTTCAGGTGGTGGAAGCTGAGAGAGATGGGGGGGTGGCGAGGACTTAGGAGCCTTGCCACTGCTCTGAGTTTTCCGTAGCCTAGGATAGGAAGTCCCTCCCAGGATTTGCTTCAGGAAGAGCCTGCCCATTCCTTTCGATTTTTCTCAACGCGCCAATCTTGCCGAGTATCCGGAGCTGATGGATAAGCCGTGCAGCTTTGAAGAGCTGCGTGGCTGCCTGCGGGATATCGCGCAGGTGAATCGGCTGACGGGGGCTTACCGGCCGACGCTGGACTGGCTGAACCATGTCTATAAGGCAATGCCGTTTCAGGAGAAGGCGCTGCATATCGTGGATGTGGGGTGCGGGTATGGGGATATGCTGAGGCGGATCCATGACTGGGCGGCGGAGTGCAATTTGCCGGTGAGGCTGACCGGGATCGACAACAATCCGAATGCGATTCGGGCGGCCCGAGAGGCGACTCGACCGGGAGTGGCGACGTTTTTGGCGGGAGATGCGTTTGCTTTTCAGCCTCACGCTGGAGTGGATTTGGTGGTGAGTTCGCTGCTGACGCATCACATGCAGGACCACGAGATTGTCGAGTTTCTGCACTGGATGGAGGCGACGGCGCGGCTGGGATGGTTTGTGAACGATCTGCATCGGCAGGCGACGCCGTATCGGCTGTTTCGGCTGCTGAGCCGGTTTACCGGGTGGCACCGGTTTGTGAAGCATGATGGGCCGGTTTCGATCTTGCGGAGCTTTCGGGCGGGGGATTGGCGGGAGTTGTGCGCGGCGGCGGGGCTGCCGAAGCGCGGGATAGCGATCCGAGAGTACTGGCCGGCGCGGCTTTGCGTGGCCCGGCTGCAACCTGCGGTCTTTGGGAAGCACGGTCCGGCGTAGATGGGTGTGAGGAGTTCGATGATTGGTCGGGTTTGCTGTTGTTTTGTGGTGCTTGGGCTTGGTTCTGTGGCTGGGCTGGGGCAGCGTTTGCCTTGGAATGTGCGGCCGGAACACTACTCGTTGAGTATCGCGCCTGATCTTGCGGCGAAGAGCTTTCGCGGGGCCGAGAGGCTGGAGGTGACGCTGGCGCAGCCGAGTGCGGCGATTACGCTGAATGCGATTGAGTTGCAGATTCAGTCGGTCAAGGCGAATGGGCAGACCGGGACGGTCAGCTATGATCCGGCGAAGGAGCAGGCTACGTTTACTTTTCCGGGGGTGCTGCCGGCAGGGGCGGCGACGCTTGAGGTGGAGTATACGGGGCTGCTGAACGACAAGCTGCGGGGGTTCTATCTTTCGAAGACGAAGGCCAGGAACTATGCGGTGACACAGTTCGAATCGACGGATGCTCGGCGGGCTTTTCCGAGCTTCGATGAGCCGGCGATGAAGGCTACGTTCGATGTTTCGCTGACCGTGGACGCCGGGGACACGGCGATCTCGAATACGAATATTGTGTCGGATGTGCCGGCTGGGGCAGGGAAGCACACCCTGACGTTTGCGCGGACGCCGAAGATGTCGACGTATCTGGTGGCTTTTCTGGTGGGGGACTTTGCGTGCTCGAAGGGGAGTGCGGATGGGGTACCGATCCGGGTTTGCAGCACGCCGGACAAGATCAAGCTGACGACGTTTGCGCTGGCGGCGGCGGAACACTTCCTGACCTACTACGACAAGTACTTTGGGGTGAAGTATCCGATGCCGAAGCTGGATCTCATCGGGATTCCGGACTTTGAAGCCGGGGCGATGGAGAACTTTGGGGCGATTACGTACCGCGAGACCGAGTTGCTGGTGGACGACAAGGACGGAGCGGTTCAGGAGAAGAAGCGGGTGTCGTCCGTGGTGGCGCATGAGATGGCGCATCAGTGGTTTGGGGACATGGTCACGATGCAGTGGTGGGATAACCTTTGGCTGAACGAGGGATTTGCGACGTGGATGGAGAACAAGGCCGCGGGGGAGTGGCATCCGGAGTGGCACTTCCCGCAGGATGTGGCGAGTGAGCTGGATGAGACGCTGAACTACGATGCGGCTCGGACGACAAGGACCATCCGGGCGAAGGCAGAGACGCCGGGGCAGATCCAGGAGATGTTCGACGGCATCTCGTATGGCAAGGCGGGGGCCGTGATCGGGATGGTGGAGAGCTTTCTGGGGGCGGAGGTGTTTCGGCAGGGCGTGCACAACTACCTGGCGGCGCACCTGTACGGGAATGCAACGGCGGAGGACTTCTGGAATGCGCAGACGGCAAACTCGAAGCAGCCGGTGGACAAGATTATGTCCAGCTTTATCGATCAGCCTGGGGTTCCGCTGTTGACGTTCGGGGATATGAAAGACGGGGCGTATCCGGTGACGCAAAGCCGGTTCTTTGTTGGGGGTGGGGATGGTGCGAAGGCGGGGACTTGGACGCTGCCGGTGTGTGTCAAGACGTCCGGCGCGCCGCATTGCGAACTGCTGAATCCGAATACGACGACGCTAAGGGTTGGAGCGGGTGGGGTTTTCTTCTACGCGAATGCTTTGGACAAGGGCTACTACCGGACGGCGTATGCGCCGGGGCAGTTGAAGGCGATTACGGCGGCGGCGGAGAGTGGGCTGACGATCCCCGAGCGGATTGGGTTCCTGGGGGATCGGTGGGCGTTGACGCTCTCGGGGCAGGCTCCGGTAGGGGAGTATCTCGACCTGGCGCTGGCGATCAAGAACGATACAAATCCCGAGGTGTTGAACTCGGCGCTGGGGAGCATTGGTTTGATCCGGAACAAGATTGCGACTCCCGAGGATGCGGCGAAGCTGGATGCGGTGGTGCGGGCGGAGTTTGGGCCGGTGTGGGCGAGGTATGCCAAGGCGGAGAAGAGCAAGGACTTTGAGCGGCAGCAGATACGGAGTGAGCTGTTCCACTCGCTGGGGCTGGCGGATGATCCGGGCGTCTTGAATGAGGCGCACGCGATCACGGTAGAGCTGCTCTCCGGCAAGAAGGTCGAGGATGAAGACCTGGTGGATGTGGCGGTGGCACTTTCGGCTTCGGTGGGGAATGAGGAGTTCTATAACCGGATGCTGGTGGTGAGCCAGAAGGCGGAGGATCCGGGGTTGCAGAGTGAGGCGCTGGAGACGCTAGCACAGTTCAAGGATTCGGCGCTGGCGACGCGGACGCTCGAGTATGCGGTTTCAGGGCAGGTAAGGAACCAGGACTCGTGGGTGTTGATTGCGATTGAGCTGAGCCGGAGTGCTACTCGGGAGCTGGCATGGAACTGGGTCAAAGGGCATTGGGATCAGGTGAAGGCGCAGCTGACGACGGCTTCGGGGGGGAATCTGATCTCGGCGACGGGGACGTTTTGCAGCGCGGAGAAACGGGATGAGGTGAGGGAGTTCTTTGCCAGCCATCCGGTGGAGGCGAGTGACCGGTCGCTGGCGAAGGCGGTGGATAGTATCAATGACTGCGTTCGGTTGCGGGGGACGCAGGAGGGGAATTTGAAAGAATGGCTGGCTGCGCATGGGCAGTGAGCGCGACGAAAAGAGAGTGGGCTTGGCAGAGTTACTAGGCAGGGCCCAGGTTTGCCTGTTGGAGTCGACCCGCTTGTTTGCCGGCCTTTGAGATGCGGGTGGGGGGATGATTTCGCCTACTAAGCCGAGCGAATCTGGAACTCAGACGTGCTCAAGCCGCCGGGCTCCTTTGCGGGTTGACGTTCAAGGTTTATAGGGGCATCTCGTTCGCTGTACGATCGTCCAGCTTTTTATTGACAGTTGAACGAGGAGGGTCAAGAATGTCGGTAGAGTCCCTTGTAGGTTATAGCCTACATAGAGAAGCCCTGACCCGGCTGGCACCAGGTCAAGGCGGTTGTGGTTAGAAGTGCATCATAAGCAGCACCGCTCCGATCTTCGTCAGCATAAAGAGAAGAGTCTCTCCTGGTATCTGCAACGAGAATCGCCCGTACCGAACCCTGAAGGGTTCCATACGTTTCACCTCCTCTACAGAGTAATCGCCTCGGGGCTGTCACCCCGGGGCGTTTCGCTTTTCAGGGCGAAACTGTTCCCTTGGCTTTGTCCCTGCGCGAGCCAGCTCTGTGAAGGCACGTCCAGTATGTCACTCAATCAAAAACTCGATCAGGATTTCTATCAGTGAGTTCCTTCACGGCTTGTCGATCTTGGATTCGATGGCGGGGGTGTTCTTCAGGGCTTCGGCGCGGGACTCTACGGCGCGCATGACGCGGAGGAGATTGCCGCCGTAGATCTTCTTGATGTCTTCTGCGGAGTAGCCCTTTTCAAGCAGGGCGCGGGTGAGATTGGGGAACTTGTCATAGGAGCCTAGCTCGGCGGGGACGCACTCTACGCCGTCGAAGTCGGTGCCGATGCCGACGTGGTCGATGCCGCCGATCTGAACGGCGTGATCGATCTGGGCGACGACGTCTGCCAGAGTGGCAGGTGGAATCTTGGCGGTGGCTTCGGCCATGAGCTTTTCCGTGGCGGCTTCACGGGCAGTGGGGTCGGCGATCTTCTGGATCTCGGCGTAGCGGGGCTTGAGCTCGGCCATGAGTGGTACGGATGCGTCGTTGTAGCGCTGGGAGAGATAGCCGCAGTCGAAGTTAATCTGCATGGTGCCGCCGTTTTTGGCGAGGGCGCGGATCATGTCGTCGGTCATGTTGCGGGTGTGGTTGGAGATGGCGCGGCAGGAGGAGTGTGAGGCGATGATGGGGGCGGTCGAGACTTCGAGGGCGTCGTAGAAGGTCTTGTCGGCGGTGTGGGAGATGTCGACCATCATGCCGAGGCGGTTCATCTCGCGGACGACGTCCTTGCCGAAGGGGGTGAGGCCGTTGTGTTTGGGGACCTTGGGGTCGTCGTGGTCGCCTTGGGAGTCTGCCCAGTTGTTGGTGTTGAAGTGGGTGAGGGTCATGTAACGGATGCCGAGGGCGTAGTAGTCGCGGAGCAGGCGGAGGGAGTCCTCGATGGCGTGGCCGCCCTCGATGCCCATGAGGGCGGCGATCTTGTGTTCCTGGTGGGCGCGTTCGATGTCGGCGGCGGTGGTGGCGTAGACGAATTCGTTCGGGTGGGCGGCGATGACGTCGGTGCGGACGGTGTCGATCATCTGCAGGGTTCGGTTGGCGGCGTGGTTGTCCTTGACGTACTCGGCGTCGACGAAGACGGCGAAGAACTCGGCGCCGAGGAAGCCCTTCATGCGCGGAAGGTCGGTCTGGCCGGATTTGTTGGGGGTGGCGATGTCGTAGCCGTCGACGGTCTTGGAGGGGACGTCGTCGTGGGTGTCGATGAGGATGGCTTCGCGGGTGATGCGGTCCACTTCAGCCTGGGTGACGGGGGTGGTGCGGGGCTTCATGGTCTGGGCGGTGAGGGAGAGGGTGCTCAGGGCGAAAGCGGCGAGGGTGAAGGCGGACCGGCGCGGGGCGAGGGGCATGGATCACCTTTCTTCGTGCGAAGAGGCTGGGGACTGATTGATGCGGGTAGGGATTTAGTGTAGCGCAGTGGCTGGCGGGAACGGGGTAATCGTCGGGACGGCGGTTCAGCTGTAAGGGAGGACGCAACAGCAAGAACAATACGGAGGTTCTGACTCTGAGCTGTGCTCAGAGTCAGAATGACGACGTGGATGATGACGGACGGTCGTGTGCGCTGCCGTTCGGCTTCTAGTGGGTGTGGCCAGCGTGCGAGTGATCGTGGGCGGAGGCGAGCTCTACGGGCGGTGGTGCGGAGCAGCCGTGGGTGGTTTCGCAGCCGCGGGTCTCAAACTGGATGGTGGTGTGGGAGATGTGGAAGCGGTCCCAGAGGGCGTTCTGGATCCCTTCGAGGATAGCGGAGCAGTTGCTCATGGGCATCTCGGCGATGAGGACGTGGCTGGCGAGGGCGTGGGATTTGGAGCCGAGCGACCAGACGTGGAGGTCGTGGACGCCGTTAACGCCTTGCACGCGCTCCATGGCTTCGCGGATGGCGGGGAGAGAGAGGGTGCGCGGGGTGCCTTCGAGGAGGATGTTGAGGGTCTCGCGGACGATGCCCCAGGAGGACCAGAGGATCATGCCGGCGATGATGAGGGAGAGGACGGGGTCAATCCACTGGAAGCCGGTGAAGAGGATGGCGGCTCCGCCGACGATGACGGCTGCGGTGGAGAGGGTGTCGCCGAGCATGTGGAGGAAGACGGAGCGTATGTTGACGTCGCCGGAGAACTTCCAGAGGAGGGTGGCGATGGCTCCGTTCATGAGGACTCCGGCGGCGGCGACGATCATCATGAGGTGGGGCTGAACGGTGACCGGCTCGACCAGGCGATGGAGCGCGGAGAAGGCGATCCAGGCGGAGAGCACGATGAGGGTAAGGGCGTTGACGAAGGCGGCGAGGACGCCGGCGCGCTGGTAGCCGAAGGTCTTGTGATCGTTTGCGGGGCGGGACTGGAAGTAGACGGCAACGAAGCTCAGGATGATGGCGAGCATGTCGGAGACGTTGTGCCCGGCTTCCGAGATGAGGGCGAGGGAGTGGGCGCGGAGGCCGAAGTAGAGGGTGGCGCAGACGTATAGGCCGGTAAGGGCGAGGGAGAGTTTCAGGATCCTTTGCATGGTTCGGTTGTTCGACGCCACCATGTGCATAGGAACAGTGTAAATGCAGGGGGTGGAGCGGTGATGGTGCCGTGGAGGAGCAGCTAAAGGCTGGGGAGGGACTTTTGCAGGGCCATGAGCATGAGGGTGGTTTCGTATGCCAGGGATTCGCAGGGGTCGATGAGTGTTGGGTCGGCTAGATGGAGGCCTCGGACGAGGATGAGCTGGGTTTGTAGTTCGGCTAACGAGCCACGGGCTATGCCGAGAAAGTGGCGGAACTCGCCGCGGGTCTCACGGCTTTGGCCTTCGGCTATGTTGCTGGGGACCGAGACGGCTGAACGGCGAAGTTGCGCGGTGAGGCCGAAGCGCTCGTCGGGCAGGAAGTGCTTGGTGAGTTCGTAGATGGCGAAGGTGAGCTCGATTGCGCGCTGCCAGACTTCGAGCTGCCGGAAGGAGCGCATGGAGGCAGTTTAGGTGCCGTGGAAGGGCGGTGGAGAGGCGGTGAGGAGGCAAAAGTGCCAATTCTTCGTTTTGGGTTCCTAGTTTGGGCTGATCGGCACTTTCACTGGTTCTAGAACGGACTCTTCACTGTCTCATCACGGGTTTTACGGGATCCATGCTCCAGAGGCCGGACCAGGATTCGGCGATGACGATGCTGTCGCCGGGATTGGCGCGATCGTAGCGGACCTGGATGGGGAGATCGATGTCGAGATCGTGGATCTGGTGAGCGAAGGGTGCGATGTTCTGGGAACACTCGTAGATGACGCCGGCGATGCGGTACTGGTAGAAGATGACGTTGGGATGATCGAAGCTGGGGGCGGCGTCGACGAGGGTGCCGTCGACGATGCGGCCGATCTGGGCCAGGTTGTCGCGGCGGAGGGTCTCGATCTCCTCTGGCGACGGGCGTCGGCGGAAGATGGCGAAGGCGGCGAGGCCAAGGGCGGTGACGGCTCCGGTGGCGACGGCTGCGGATGCGACAGGGTGCCGAAGAACGATGAGGGGAGGGACCATCACAGAGCAAGGATAGCGGGGGATGCGCGTGGGGGATATACCGCATGCTGGGGAGGTGGCGAGCGGTATACTGGGGAGTGCGGAAAAGACGGGATTTGTTTGATGAAAGACACGATGGCGGAAGCGGGACGGAAGAGAATTTCAGGCGGAGCGCAGGTGCAGGATGACCGGCGGATACGGTCGACGACGGTGATCTGCGTGCGGCGCGGTGACCAGGTGGTGATGGCGGCGGATGGACAGGTCTCGATGGGGCCTACGGTGATGAAGTCGTCGGCGAAGAAGATTCGGCGGCTTTATAACGACAAGGTGCTGGCGGGGTTTGCGGGGTCGACGGCGGATGCGTTCTCGCTGTTCAGCCGGTTTGAGAGCAAGCTGGAACAGTATGCGGGGAACCTGGGGCGGGCGGCGGTGGAGCTTGCCAAGGATTGGCGGACGGACAAGATGTTGCGGCAGCTTGAGGCTTTGCTGGTGGTTGCGGATACCCAGCAGACGCTGATGTTGAGCGGGACCGGCGATGTGATCGAGCCGGATGCGATGAAGCCGGGCGAAGGGATCATGGCGATTGGGTCCGGGGGGACGTATGCTCATGCCGCGGCTGTGGCGCTGATGGAGAATACTGCGATGTCGGCGCGGGAGATTACGGAGAAGGCGATGAAGATCGCCGGCGAGATTTGTATCTATACGAATGCGAACGTGACGTATGAGGAGTTGGTGGCGGAAGCGCCGGCGGCGAAGTAAGACAAGGATGACCACGGAGTTCGCGGATAAACGCGGATCCGAATGGGAGTGGACTTTGCGTGGGGAGGGTGGGATGAGGAGTTTCATCTTGGGAGTTACGGCGATGATCGTGTTAGCGGGCTTGCCGTTGAGCGCGCAGTTTCATCGGAGCGACCGGAGTTCGGCGGAGGTGGGAGTCAATACGCTACAGGCGCCGGTTCCGGAGCCGATTGTGAAAGGTAAGCGGGCGTTCATCTCCTACGAGATGGGCGATGTAACGGCGTTTCCTTCGAGCTATTCCGGTGGACCGGAGCGGGCTTATGCGGAGTTCTATACGCAGATGAAGGCGTGGGGACGATATGAGCTGGTGAACGATCCGAAGGATGCGGAAGTGATCTTCGCGGTGCGGTTCGTGGATCCGCCATCGATTCCGCACCCGCAGATTCGGGTCGGGATCATGTCTTCCGGAGGACGAATTGCCTTTTGGGGATTTGTGGAGGAGGTCAACTTTGCCTTCTTCAAGAAGCATCGGGATCAGGCGTTTACGGAGACGGTCAAGACGCTGGTGAAGGATGTGCAGGATCTGGTGGGAACAGGCGCGCCGGCTTTGACGGCGCAGCCTTAGCGGATTTGAGGAGCAGTATGGCTATATTTTTACCGGGGGCGGCTGAGGATCAGGCGCTGGCATTGGACGAGTTGACGCCGCGCGAGATCGTGGTGGAGTTGGACAAGTATGTTGTGGGGCAGCATGCGGCGAAGCGGGCGGTGGCGATTGCGCTGCGGAACCGGTCGCGGCGGCAGAAGCTTCCGCCGGAGCTGGCAGACGACATCATGCCCAAGAACATCATCATGATTGGGCCCACGGGCGTGGGAAAGACAGAGATTGCGCGGCGGCTGGCGAAGCTGACGAACTCGCCGTTCCTGAAGGTGGAGGCGAGCAAGTTCACTGAGGTCGGGTACGTCGGGCGGGATGTGGAGTCGATCGTAAGGGACCTGGTTGAGATTGCGATCGACCTGGTGCGGGACGAGAAGCTGGAAGATGTGGAGGATAAGGCGGAGCTGCATGCGGAGGATCGCTTGCTGGATCTGCTGCTGCCTCCTACGCCCGCGGCTGCGACTGCTGCTAACGCGGCTGCGGCGACAGAAGTCGCGGGCACGAACGTGATCCAGCTGCCGACCTCGATGGATACGGAGTCTCCGGACTATGTGAAGCCGGTGGTGGACGTGCCTCGTGAGGATAAGGCGGAGCCAACCAGCTATGAACGCACGCGGGAGAAGCTGCGGCAGCAGTTTCGCGAGGGCAAGCTGGATGACCGCATGGTGGAGCTCGATGTAAGGGACCGGAATCAGCCGACGTTTGAGTTCATTGCGAGTCCGGGGATGGAAGAGTCGGACATGTCGCTGAAGGATGTGCTGCCGGGGCTCTTTGGGCAGAGGACGAAGAAGCGCAAGATGAAGGTGGCGGAGGCGTTCGACTACCTGGTGCAGGAGGAAGAGCAGCGGCTGATCGATATGGATCAGGTGACGCGGCTTGCGGTGGAACGGGTGGAGGACTCGGGGATTGTGTTCCTGGATGAGATCGATAAGATTGCCGGGCGTGAGGGTGGGCATGGGCCGGACGTATCGCGCGAGGGGGTGCAGCGGGATATTCTGCCGATTGTGGAAGGGACGACGGTGAGCACGAAGTATGGGATGGTGTCGACGGACCACATTTTATTCATTGCCGCAGGTGCGTTTCATGTGTCGAAGCCGAGCGACCTGATTCCGGAGCTGCAGGGACGGTTTCCGATTCGGGTGGAGCTGCAGTCGCTTACGGTGAATGACTTTGTGAGGATTCTGACGGAGCCAAAGTCTTCGCTGGTAAAGCAGAGTACGGCGCTGCTGGAGACTGAGGGGCTGAAGCTGGAGTTCACGCCCGAAGCGCTGGCGGAGATGGCAGCGTTCGCCTTCAAGGTGAATGAGACGACGGAGAACATCGGGGCTCGGCGGCTGCATACCATCATGGAGCGAGTGCTGGATGAGATCAGCTTCCAGGCTCCGGATGTGGTGAAGCGCTCGGCAGCGAAGAGCGCTCAGGGCGAGGGGTCGCAGGAGGGAGTTGTTGGCGAGGTGGCGGTTTCGGCTCCGTTAGGCGAGTCGACTGGAGTGGCGTCCGCTCCGCTGCCGGTGATTGAACGGAAGAAGGAAGATGGGACGACGGAGATGGTGATTGTGGTCGATCCGGAATATGTTCGGCAGCAGGTTGCGGGGATTGTGAAGAGCCAAGATCTGAGCCGGTATATTTTGTAAAGTAGAAGCAGGACGATGTTTGTAGATGGCGAGTATCTGGAATACACCTTTCCGACCGAGCCTGAGCCGCTCAGCGTCATTGCACAGGTGGTCATACA
The DNA here is from genome assembly GCA_965198885.1 of uncultured Granulicella sp. Classification (GTDB taxonomy): domain Bacteria; phylum Acidobacteriota; class Terriglobia; order Terriglobales; family Acidobacteriaceae; genus Edaphobacter. The sequence goes on from OZ240677.1 coordinate 2,017,893, forward strand.
CGGAGATACTCTTGAGATGAGGGACGTTGCCGTTTTCTGTGGTCCTGGAAGGCAACGAGTTCCGATCGGTGTTTCAGCACTGCTCAAGCTGTTGCGAGATACCGAGTTGCTTGTTGCGGCGAGTGGCTTTGCATGGTTGGTGATTACGGGAGACCGGCACACCGGAGCTAGTCCGGGCCGCGAAGTGTTTTTGAGGAGACGACTGCAATGATCTATGTAGGCCCTCTGCAAGTGGATGAACGAATCATCGAGCGTGCGGCAAAGATGCTGCGGGAGCCAGAAGGTTTAGAAGGGCTGCTGAGCTGGATGCGCTCTCAGGGAGAAGACAAGATTGGATCGATGAAGGTGCTCGTCAGGGTGTCAGGGATGAATCTTGGACAGGCTAAGCGGGCCGTTCATCTCAGCAAGGCCTGGGCGGACATGCGGTCGACTGATGATGTCATTCAGGATTCGCTACAGCAGGCAGCTCAGGAGTTGAGTCGGGGTGATGGACATCCGCGGGTGGCGTGAGATCGCGGTCAGATGAAGAGCATGTCTCTACCCGCCATCAGAGAGATGTATTGCAGCTCATGCGTCGTGCCCCAGGAAAGGAAATGAAAAAAGGGCGGCCAGATGACCGCCCTTCTGGTTTGGTTGGCGCGGGTTAGACGCCGACGGTCTTTTCGATTTCGCTGAGGCGCTTGGCGAGCAGCTGCTCGAGGTCTTCGAGGGCTTTGGAGAAGCCTTCGATGCCTTCCTTCAGCTTGTCGTGGGCCATGCGGTCTTCGGCGTGCATCTTGTCGAAGGTCGCCTTGTCGATGGTGAGCTTCTCGATATCCATCGTCTTGGCTTTTTCCTCGTCAAGCTTTTTCGTGAGCTGATCCTGAGAGGCATCGAGTTCACCGAGGAGCTTTGGAGCGATGGTGAGGAGGTCGCAGCCGGCGAGTTCGGTGATCTCACCGATGTTGCGGAAGCTGGCACCCATGACGACCGTCTTGTAGCCGAACTTCTTGTAGTAGTTGTAGATAGTGGTGACGGACTGGACGCCGGGATCCTCGGCGCCGGTGTAGTCCTTGCCGGTGTCCTTCTTGTACCAGTCTAAAATCCTACCGACGAAAGGCGAGATCAAGGTCACTTGGGCTTCGGCGCAGGCGATGGCCTGGTGGAGGCCGAAGAGCAGGGTCAGGTTGCAGTGGATGCCTTCCTGCTCAAGCTTCTCGGCGGCCTTGATGCCCTCCCAGGTGGAGGCGATCTTGACCAGGACGCGCTCGCGCTTGATGCCGGCCTTATCGTACTGGGCGATGATGTCGTGGGCCTGCTCGATGGTGGCCTCGGTGTCGTAGGAGAGGCGGGCATCGACTTCGGTGGAGACGCGGCCGGGAACGATGGCCAGGATCTTGCGTCCGAAGGCTACCGCGAGGGATTTGAACGCGGCGGCGGCGACTTCCTTGTCGTCGGCCTTATCGCCGAGGTCTTCGCGGGCGGCTTTGAGGGTGTCGTCGACGATGGACTGGTAGGCGGGCAGGGCCGCGGCAGCCGCGATGAGAGACGGGTTGGTGGTCGAGTCAGTGGGCTTGAACTTCTCGATCGAGTTGATGTCGCCGGTGTCGGCAACGACGATGGTCATGGTCTTTAGTTGTTCCAGTAAGCTCGGCACGGTAGCGCCTCCTCGAATATTTGCACGGCTGGTGGACACAATAATATGCCTCTTTCCTGTTCGTGGGATTTCATTTCGATTGATTCTGTGGAAGGGATTGGAGCGGGAGTGCCCTCGAAAAGGGACTTGCACCGGTTTTGGTTCGTTCTCTGCTCGATCAGGGAGTTTTGATCGTCTCCACGATCTCCTGGGAGGGAGCGCTTTCGTTTCCGGCACGATCGACTGCCGTCACTCTATATCTGTAGGAGCGGCTGGGTTGGACATTGAGGTCGCGGAAGCTCACCCCGGCGATGGGGGCTGGGGTCAGGCGTGCGAAGGAGGCAGATGGCGAGTCGCTTCGGTAGACGTTGTACCCGGTCACAGCCCTGGTTGGGCTTGCGTCCCAGGAAAGATCGATGGAGGCCGGCGCGGAGAGAGGCTGATTTGGAATCGATTCGAGGCCCGAAGGCGGATCCGGAGGAAAGACTTCCTGGTAGGCGAAGGTGATGGGGTGGGATGCTTCACTGCGAAGTTCAAAGGGGCTGCCGCCCAGGATAACCGTACGAACCCGCTGGGCACTATAGAGGTAAGGAATCTGGGGGAGGGCTCCGGAGTCAAGCATTCCCCCGGGGTCCGGGCCTGCGGGCGTTTGCAGCACGACGGGAGAAGCAGGGTCTTTGGTGGTGACCGCGGGGAGGCCGACGGCATGCTTTTTGGCGTTGGCATGGCTCACGGGAGTGGTGGTGTTGGTGGCCGGCGTTCGCGTAAGCTGCATAATCGACGGCGTGGCTGAGGAGAGGGCTTGCCATTCGATGAGGGGTCCCTTGCGGCTGCCGGTGATTGTGATCGGACCGGGCGAGGGCGGGGCGGTGCCGGCGGCGGCGAGAACCTGGGCTGAGATGCCCGCGGATCGACCATTGGGGTTGAGAAGCTCTACCTGGTAGGCAAGAAGGTGAGGCGGGTCTTGCTGGAGTGCCGGCGGGAGGGTATCGGTGGCGTGGCTTTGGCCGGGCTGTACCGCGAGGCGGACGACCTGGTTACAAGCGGGGCCGGCGATGGAGCGGTGAAGGAGTGGAACCGGCTCACGGCAGACGATCGCGGTCATCGGAGCGGAGTAGGCCAGACCGTCGGAGGTTTTATCCGGAGTGTTCCAGGTGAGCTGAACGTCTGGGCCGACGCGCTCCGCAGTAAGCCCGGACGCAAGCGCGGGCAGATGCAGGGAAGGCGGATGGGGCGGACCGGGGTTGGCACAGCCGGCCAGGAGCGTCAGCGGCGTAAGAAGAGCGGGAAGAATGCGACGCGGGCGAGGGTTTCTGAGGGACGAAAACATCCAGTTCAGGCTAGCATCCGTACTCCGAGCGTAGGCCGTAGTGTGAGAGTCCGAGGAGGAGCGGGCGGGCGGGACCAAATCCAGCCGGACGGGGAGGGAAAGACAACCTTTCATCTCGCTTCAACGTCACTTGATGGTATGAACAGGTCTTTAGCAAAAACATCCACTCCCCTGGCGATCTCTGACGCTGCGATCCACAGCCACCCGCTTCCTGAGCCGCCTCGCGAGATCAGTGGAGTACAAGTCGACGGAGAGGCCGCCGAAAACTTCATCGCAGAGAAGAGGATCGGCGAACGTATCAAATACCTGAGGCTGAAGAAGTCCATGGGACTGGTCGATTTGGGTCGGCATACAGGTCTGTCGGCGAGCTTTCTCTCTCAACTCGAGACGGGACGCGTGGTTCCGACGCTCCGCAACCTGGCGCGCATCGCAATGGTCTTCTCAAAAGATCTTAACTTCTTCTTCGAGCCGGAACCCCAGACACTGTTCCGGGTGCATCGCGCGAAGGAACGGGTGCGCTTACCGCAGAGCGGCGTGGCGGACCCGGCGTACTACTTCGAGAGCCTGGGGTATCAGGTTCCGGACCGGCAACTTGACCCATACTTTGCGGAATTTCTTCCGAAGAAGCTGGATCGGGAGCCGCGGGCGCACCAACATGCCGGATGTGAGTTTCTCTACCTGTTGACGGGACAACTGGACGTACAGCATGGAGAGGTCACGCACCATGTTGAGGCCGGCGACGCGATTTACTTCGACGCGACGACGATCCATAGCTATGCATGTACGGGCGATACGTCCGCTACCGCGCTCATTGTCACGCTGCAACAGCCGCTGACCGCGACCCAGGCGCGCAGCAACGGGTTTACGAACGGCCGCAGTCGAGTGACGCCGGGCACGGTGCAGAAGATTGCGATCGATGCCATGGGGGCGAAGAAGACGCCGCAGTAGGGTCGAACGGCGACTGAAGGGGTCGTGCAACGAGTTCTGCCGTCGGGCATTCCAAGTATTCAAGCGTTCTGGAGGGCAGTATGGAAGCGATACATGACGGGCAGTGTGGACTTTGTGGACACTTTGGCGAGCATCACGCCAAGAGTGATGTTCTGGTGACAATCCTGTCGAGCAAGAAGGCCGATACGGTACTTCTGGATGAATGCGGTCACCCCAAACATGCGGCTCTTCATTTGAAGGTCACACCGATTAGCGGTTGCGACGGATTCGTACCGGCAGCTCAGGCGTAGGCAAGACAGGCAGGTCAAGACGATTTGGTTCTGAAGCCGTCCCGCAGCTGGGACGGCTTTTTACTTAACTTTGTAGAGCTGCAGCCGGCTTGACGAGAGGTCGTGCGGCGCGCCGGCTGGTGATCGTAGGCGTCCGATTCAACGTGAGTGGGGGTGTAGGCGGTGCGCCGTCTCCAAAGCATGCGGAAGAGGGCGCTCAGTTCATGTGCTTCCGGGGATGCGTTGGTGTAGACCCTGTGGCCCTGGCCGAGCGTTTCGGCGGCCTGGTTGAGGAGGTGGAGGCGCGAAGGAATGCGCACAGCGGACGCCCCAAAGTAGCGGAAGTCGTAGCTCAGCAGAATCCTGCCGTTGCGGTAGAAGGGGTAGCGGCCGAGGTCCTTGAGGATGTGCTCCGGGGCGGCGTGGAGTTGGGTGCGGCCGGTGTGCGCGGCGGTGCCGTTCTGGCGATGGAACTGGTAGATGCAGTCCGGACGGTGGGTGTAGCTAGGCGTGAAGTAATCGCGGGAGTCGAGACCGTCGTGCAGAATGGCGGCGTAGATGACCGCGTTGAGAGGGTAGCCATCGGAACTCGCGAGCGAGTGACTGGTGATGCCGAGGATGCGGTCACCGGGCTGGGCAGTGCGACGGATGGCGGGCTTGCAGATGGCAAGGGTGAGGAGCGGCTGCTCGCCTGCGACGGGCCGAATAGCGCAGGGAGCCCCGCCGCGGTCGGACGTGAGTTTGTAGAGGTAGGTGCGCATTGCGACGATTCAAACGGTGAGATGCGGATCGCTGGGCAGACGTGCCGCAGCTATCCCCACTCACCTTCAGCGTAGGTGTCGCAGGGTTCCGGCCGTCGGGCTCGTGACGATCTCAGGCTTGCGGGGCTTCGGCGAGGGCGGGCTGGAGTTCCTGGGTTGGAGCGACGGGGACGTGCAACTCGAGTGGAAGCATGGCCAGGAGTTCCGCGGGCACGGGAGCGTCCGCTTTGGCGGCCGCAGCGCCGTTCAGACCGGCCACATAAGCGAGGTCTGCCGGGGTTGCGACGGAAGACTGGGGCGGCGCCGCAACGAGGGAGGAGGCAGCTACGAGGGCTGCGTCGGGCGAGAGTCTGACGCCTGTATCTTCCTCCGACGCGGACGCAAGGCTCAAGGCTGCCTCTTGCATGAAACCCGGTGTGCTAACCGGCATAGGGGAGGGAACTGAGACCGGGACGCCGGCCGCGGCTCGGTTTTTGAGTTGGAAGCACTGACGGCAGAGCACGGGGCGGCCCTGGGTGGGCTTGAAGGGGACGGTCGTCTCGATGCCGCAGTCCGAGCACTGGGTTCGGGTTTCGGTGCGGGAGAGACCTGCGGCTGCGGGTCCGGTGGCTCCGTTGGCTGCGGCTGCGAGGCCGCTCCGGCGGCTTTTACAGGGCTTACAGCGTTTAGGATCGTTCTTAAATTGCTTATCGAAGAAGAAGAGCTGCTCTCCGGCGGTGAAGATGAACTCACCCTGGCAATCGACGCAGGTAAGGATTCTGTCCACAAACTGTTCTTGCATGTCGCTTCTCCCGTTGTATCCAGAAAAGCCGCGACCGATTGGAGCCCAGGTAGCTGGCCTTTGTAGGAAGGTAGGAACAGGGGGCCCAGAGGACACCGGAATCGCGGCGTGCGATTCTACGGTTGTTACCACGCGAGCCGGAGAAGCAGGGGGGAGAAGGGTACTTCCGGCGGAGTTAGGGTGGGCCGATGCTCGTCTGGCGATCGATCCACGGATGGAGGGAGGACTAAGAAGCGGGCGGGTTCGAAGACTTGGATACCTGCCCGCTGTCACGACGGTCCGTGGCTTAGCCTTGCGGTTGCATGCGAAAACTAGTCCTGCTCTTTACGGACTTTCTTGCGGTTACGCTTGCGAGCGAGCGCTTCTTTGACGCGCTTTTTCTCACCGGGCTTCAGATAGAAGGAATGACGCTTGACCTCTTTGATGATGTCTTCAGTCTGAACTTTACGTTTGAAGCGGCGCAGGGCGTTCTCGAGCGGTTCACCTTCCTGAACGCGAATCTCTGCCAAGGGAAATACACCTCACAATCGGGCCGATACGGCTAACATCGAGCATAGCTCTTTCAGAGCCAAGATGCACGGGCAAAACTTTAAATCTGTCAGGTCTGATAAAGATCTCCCCAAATGGGACTTATCCAGCTCTGTCACGGATGGGAAAACAATGATTCGAACTTTCCAGGGAATTGTACCGGCGATCCCCACCAGCTGCTATGTGGACGCCAGCGCACAGGTGATTGGGGACGTGACACTGGGAGAACGTGCAAGCGTGTGGATGAACGCGGTGCTGCGCGGGGATGTGAATTCGATCCGGATCGGCGCGGGATCGAATGTGCAGGACTGCGCGGTGTTGCACGGGATGAGGAATCTGTACCCGGTGATCGTGGGGGAGATGGTGACGATCGGCCACAATGCGACGGTGCATGGATGTGTGCTGGAGGATGAGGTCCTGGTCGGGATCGGCGCGGTGATTCTGAACAATGCGCGGGTCGGGGCGGGATCGATCATCGCGGCGGGCGCGGTGATTCCGGAGCAGATGGTGATTCCGCCACGCAGCCTGGTGGCCGGGGTTCCGGGAAAGATCCGGCGTGAGCTGGGGGAGAAGGATCGGGCAATGATCCTGGCTTATGCGAAGAACTACCTGAACTACACCGCGATCTACCTGGCTGAGACGAGCTAACCGGCTCTCGCGTCCTGGACAGATCGAGACTACTCGATCTTTAGATCGATGTTGAAGCTATTCTTATTGTCGAACGAGCTGATGCTCTTCGATTTGCTGCTCTTGTCCCCGGACTTGGCATAGAGCTCATAGTCGGTGTTCTGGGAGAGCTGGACGAAGCGGTAGGAGCCGTCCTCGGTTGAGATAGCGCTTTTGACGGCGGAGCTGTGGGTGTCTTTGAGGTAGACGACCGCGCCTTTGACGGCGGCGCCTCCTTTATCCTGCACCTTGCCTTGGACGGTGCGCTGGACGGGTCCGCGTACCTGTGCCGTCAGGGTCAAGGGAACGAGCAGGCCCGGGGTTGCCGCAGCGACCGCAAGGGTAAGGGCAAGGCTTGGAAGAACGCGGCGCAAGGTGTTTTTCATGGCGATCACATCTCCAGTATAGCGACTGTGCGGGAATAAACACGGTCTGCCGGACTCACGATCATAGGAACACCGGGACAACGGAAAAGTCCCGTGCGCGTTCTCCGGCGCGGACGGATAGGAGGCCGGTTATTCCTCGTCCTCTTCTCCGGCGTCGCGAGAGAGATCTTCGTCATCGTAGCCTTCGGTGTCGACCGGGGCCACTTCCAGGGGATCGAGTGAGACGATCTCGACGTCGGCGCCGCACTCGTCGCAGGTGACGGTCTCACCCTCATCTACCACGTCGACATCGATGTCGAGGGGATTATCGCATTCGGGACATACCACTGCCATTGCTGGACCTCCAAGGTGTTTCCATTGGACTGCTTGCCCGTGCCCACCGCTTTGATTTTTTTGACTCGGGCTCTTGGATGATAAAACCGTTCTCAGCGTTCGCAAAACTGTGACGGCGGTTTTCGGGTGGAAAAGGAGGCTGCGTCTCCGGACGAAGCTTGAGATGCGAACGGCATGCTCCAGTTGGAATCATCGCAGTCTTTTGTATCCAAGGAATGACACTTTGGGAGAAGGGTTCGAGGAGATGAAGGTGAAGCAGATTTTCGGAGGCAGTGAATCTCCTGTTTTGGGCGTTGTGGCACGACACATGGCGTGGGCTGTGGTCCTGAGTGGAGCGATTGCGCCGGTTGGGGTGCGTGCACAGATGAGCCAGGGCGACGCAGTTACAGTAGCGGCCGCACCGGTGGATCGAGCGATTGCGGATGCACTGGCCAGGCTTTCGCCGGATGATGTGCGCGCGGATATTGTGAAGCTGGTCTCGTTTGGGACGCGGTCTACCCTCTCCAGCATGGATAAGGAGCAGCCTGCAGGGAAAGGCATCAATGCTGCGGCGGATTGGATCTTTGGGGAGTTCACGCGGATCTCGGCGGGGTGCGGGGGCTGCCTGGAGGTCAAACGGGATGACTTTGTGGAGGCCGGGAGTGCGGCGGCGGGCTCGCGGATCAAACAGGACACGCGGCTGCAGAATATCTATGCGGTGCTGCCGGGGACCGATCCGGCGCAGAAGGCGCGGCGGGTGCTGGTGACGGGACACTATGACTCGCGGGTGACGGACGTTTTCGACACGAAGAGTCCGGCGCCGGGGGCGAATGACGATGCTTCGGGGGTGGCGGTGTCGATTGAGTGTGCGCGGGCGCTTTCGAAGATGAGGTTTCCCAGTACGATCGTGTTCGTGGCCGTCGCTGGGGAAGAGCAAGGGCTGAACGGCAGCAGGCATCTGGCGAAGCTGGCCAAGGCCGAAGGGTGGGAGTTGGAAGCGGTCTTGAACAACGACATCGTGGGCGGGGACACGACACCAGGGCAGACGGGGCAGGATAAGAACACGGTGCGAGTGTTTTCGGAGGGGGTTCCGGGGCCGGCGACGCTCGAGGAATTGAGGCAGATACAAACGCTGGGGGCGGAGAGTGACAGCCCGTCACGGGAGCTGGCACGGGCGATCTCCGAGGTGGCGGCGAGCTACTTCAAACCACATTCGCAAGGTGCGGCGGTGGTTCCGGGGCGGCCGCATAGTGAGCTGATCCGCTTTGTGCCAGCGTTTCATCCGACGCTGATCTTTCGGCGAGACCGGTTTCTGCGGGGCGGGGATCATACGAGCTTCAACGCGGAGGGTTTTGCGGCGGTACGGTTTACGGAGTGGCAGGAGAACTTCGACCATCAGCACCAGACGCCCAGGACGGAGAACGGGGTACTGTACGAGGACAACATCAAGTTTGTGGATATGGAGTATGTGGCGAATGTGGCTCGGCTGAATGCGGCGGCGCTGGCCACCTTTGCGGCGGCACCGGGCGAGCCGGTGGATGTGCGGATTCTGACGAGGGCGCTGGACAACAACACGGAACTAAGCTGGAGCGCTCCGGTTAGCGCGCCTGCGGGGACACAGTATGAGGTGGTCTGGCGAGCGACCGAGGCTCCAATCTGGACGAATGCTCAGGTGGCGGGTTCGGCGACGACACTGAAGCTGGCAGTGTCCAAGGACAATGTGGTGTTTGGGGTGCGGTCGGTCGATGGAGCGGGGCATCGAAGCCCGGCGGTGCTACCGAAGCCTCAGGGACGGTAGACGAGTCGCGTTCAAGGAGCAGGGCGCGCCTATGATGGAGGAGTATGCCTAGGAACAATCCCATCTCGCTTGCCTTGCCGCCGTTTGCTGGAGCTACTCGCCGCCTGGTGATCTGGAACCTGGTGGTCTTCTTTGCGATTGCGGTTCTGAACTTTATTACGGAGCGCGGGTCCGAGTTGCTGCGGATTCATCTTACGTTCGAGCCGGCGGCGGTGGCGCATGGTGAAGTCTGGCAGGTAGTGACGTATGCATTTCTGAACTTCGGCATTCTTAACACGGCGTTTGCGCTGCTGACGTTGTGGTTTGTAGGGGCGATGCTCGAAGGGGCGCGGGGCGGGCGGTGGCTGTTTGAGATCTACTTCACCTCCGTCATCGGTGGTGCGCTGATTGCGGGCTTGCTGAGCTTTACCGGGCTGCTGCATCTCTCCCCGCTGATGACGGCTACAGGGCTCTATCCGGGAGTGTTCGGGCTGCTGATTGCCATTGCGGTGCTGTTCGGTGAGCAGGAGTTTCTGCTGTTCTTCGTGCTGCGGTTGAAGGCGAAGTACATGGTGGCGATCTATATCCTGATCGACCTGGCGATCCTGCTGAAGAGCGCGGATAACTTTCAGGCGTTGATGCATCTGACGGGGGCGCTTTGCGGGTATTTGTTTCTGAAGCTTGTGCCTGGGCGCGGGCTTGCGTATGGGTTCACGGAGCGGCTGTATGGGCTGCGGAATGATTACTACCGGGCGAAGCGGCGGCGGGCGGCGCGGAAGTTCGAGGTGTACATGGGCAAGCAGGGGCGGCAGGTGCACTTCGATAAGGATGGGCGATATGTCGACCCGGATGCGAAGCGGGACCCGACGGATAAACGGTGGATGAACTAGCTCTTCATCAAAGCATTGAAGTCTGACCAGAGTTCTACCCGGAAGCCCCGGATGTCACGTACTGCGGCGGGAAACCACGGCAGTGCCTTGAGTGAGCTCCTTGCGGCAAAGAGGTCGAGCATGTCTTCATCTTGACCGGGGTAGACGCTGCCTTGCTTCCACTGAAATCCATAGGCGTTCCACCTCAGCCACGGCCAGATTGAAGGCGATGGCGAACATCAGCGTGCCAAGGGAACTGCGAGTACATCCGCCAATGGTTAGTCCAAGAGCTCGCCGCTTAGAATGACCTTGATCGAGACCATGTCACCCTCCGGTCCGGTGCGAGCGGCACCGAGCACCTCATAGAGAGGTCCGGTTTCGCCAAAGGTTCGGAAGGAACCAACAGGTGTCCAAGCAGGTTGTGCGCTGCGGCCATGTTGATCCTCCGGAGTGCTATCAGAAATTTAGCAAAAGCGGAATCTGGGCTGAGCTTCATCAACGGTGAACATTGCGCTGGGCACACGGCATCTTCAAGCTCCCCAGGTGGCTCTAACCGTAGGAGGAGACCTTTATGCAGATGCGCACGTTAGCTCAGACCGGCCACAAAGTGGCGCCGTTGATGTTAGGTGGAAATGTTTTTGGGTGGACGATCGACGAGAAGCAGAGCTTCCAGGTGCTGGATGCGTTTGTGGACCGTGGGTTCAACTTTATCGATACGGCGGATGTGTACTCGCGGTGGAAGCCGGGGAACAAGGGTGGCGAGAGTGAGACGATCCTGGGGGCGTGGTTTGCGCGGACCGGGCTGCGCGGGAAGGTGGTGCTCGCAACCAAGGTGGGGATGGACATGGGCGGGGAGCAGAAGGGTTTGTCGCGGCGGCACATCATGAGCGCGGTCGAGGCATCGCTCGAACGGCTGCAGACGGAGTATATCGATCTCTACCAATCGCACACCGATGATCGGGCGGTGCCGCTCGACGAGACGCTGGAGGCGTATGCGGAGCTGATCCGGCAGGGCAAGGTGCGGGCGATTGGGGCTTCCAACTACTCCGGCGCGCGGCTGCGAGAGGCGATTGAAGTTGCCAAACGCGAGGGGCTGCCGGTGTACCAGACGCTACAGCCGGAGTACAACCTGTACAACCGGGAGAAGTTCGAGACGGACCAGCAGCCGGTCTGTGAGGAGTTGAAGGTGGATGTGGTGCCGTACTTCTCGCTGGCGAGTGGATTTCTCACCGGTAAGTACAAGACGAAGGCGGATGCGGAAGGGAAGAGTCGCGGGTCAAGCGTGCAGAAGTATTTTGATAAACGTGGATTGAAGATACTGGCCGCGCTCAATGAAGCGGAGAAGGAGACCGGGGCGAAGCAGGCTTCGATTGCGCTCGCGTGGTTGATGGCGCAGCCTACGATCCTTGCCCCGATCGCAAGCGCTACGAGTACGGAGCAGCTGGAGGATCTGTTTGCGGCCGCGGAGCTGAACCTGCCCAGAAAAGTTCTTGAGACGCTGACTGCTGCCAGTGCTTACTGAGGCAAGTGCCCACTGCGCGTGGGGCGGTTACTTCATGACTTTTGCAAGCTTCGCGTGGTGCTCCTGTTGGTGGCAGGCGATGATGGTGCCGACCAACGGGAGGACTCTCAGGATCGGCTAACGACCCTCAGGCTTAGCTCGCGCATCTGCTGTTCGCTGACGGGCGTGGGCGCATCGACCATAAGGTCGATGGCCTTGGCGGTCTTGGGGAAGGCGATGACCTCGCGCAGGCTGCTCGCGCCGGCCAGGATCATGACGATTCGGTCCAGGCCGAGGGCGATGCCGCCATGCGGGGGAGTGCCGTACTCAAGCGCATCCAGGAAGAAACCGAAGCGGGCCTTCTGCTCCTCGTCCGACATGCCGAGGGAGCGGAAGATCTCTGCCTGGACGTCCTTGCGATGGATACGGATGGAGCCGGAGCCGAGTTCGGTGCCGTTGAGGACGATGTCGTACGCGAGGGCGCGGACGGCGCCCTTGTCCGAGACGAGACGGCCGGAGGTGATGTCGTCCTCATGCGGGCTGGTGAAGGGATGGTGCGCGGCCTGCCAGGTCTTGGTCTCCTCGTCCCACTCGTACATGGGGAAGTCCGTGACCCAGCAGAATTTGTAGTCGGCGGCGGTACCGGTCTGTTTGAAGAGGCAATGCTTGTCGGCGAACTTGCGGGCGAGCTCAAGGCGGAGTGCGCCGACTTTTTTGTAGATCCACTGGGGATCGTAGTTCCACTTCTCTGGAGTGCCGAGCTTTGGCGTGATGACGATGGCGAGATGCTCTCGCTCGTGATCACCAACTACGACTGGCGTAGAGGAACTCTGATATCTATCAGCGAGGAACGAGTCATACTCACTAAGAAGTGCGGCGCGAAGACTTTCTGCAAGTTCCTCAAACTGAGGAGCGGTACGGAGGCGTTCTATGTCGAGCGCGTCCAATCCGGAGTCTTCGAAGAACGTCCGTATCTGACTCATGAGAGCTTTCCGCGCAGTGCCACTGAGCTCGCCGACGTTAGGAACGAGAATCCCCAGGACTGGCAGGCCCTGTTCTACCTTTAATGCAGACCGACGCTCTGGGGTGAGGATCTCGGTGAGCTCGACCATGGCGGGCAGGCGCATGTCTGGTTTGTCGATCCCGTAGCGGCGGATCGCCTCGTCGTAGGTCATCTGCAGGAAGGGCGCGGTTAGGGTGACGCCCGCGCCGGCCTGGAAGGCGGCGGTGAGGAAGCCTTCGACGGTGCGGAAGATGAGTTCCTGTTGCGGGAAGGTCATCTCGAGATCGATTTGGGTAAACTCTGGCTGGCGATCGGCGCGGAGGTCTTCATCGCGGAAGCAGCGCGCGATCTGAAAGTACTTGTCGAATCCCGAGACCATGAGGATCTGCTTGAAGATCTGCGGCGACTGAGGCAGAGCGTAGAAGCTGCCGGCGTGGACGCGGCTGGGAACGAGGTAGTCTCTCGCTCCTTCCGGGGTGGACCGGGTCATGAAGGGCGTTTCGATCTCAAGGAAGCCGGCGTCCGAGAGGTAGGTGCGGATGGCTCGGGCGACCTCATGCCGGATGCGGAAGTTCTTCTGCATCTCGGTGCGGCGGAGGTCGAGGTAGCGGTACTTGAGGCGGACCTCCTCGTTGGCGATGGCGTCCTCGGCAGGCGAGAACGGGGGGGTGCGAGCGTCGTTGAGGAGCAGGACTTCGGAGGCGACGACCTCGATCTCACCCGTTGGCATGTTGGGGTTGACGAGGGAGGCGTCGCGCCGGCGGACAATGCCCTGGACGGCGACCACGTACTCTGGCCGTGCGGCTTCAGCGCGAGCGTGGGCGTGCTCGCCCTTCTCCTTGTCGAGCACAACCTGGGTGATGCCGCTGCGGTCGCGGAGATCGAGAAAGATGAGGTTGCCGTGGTCGCGGCGGCGGTTGACCCAGCCCATCAGAACGACGGGTTGCCCTGCATCGCTCGCGCGAAGCTCTCCGCACATCTGCGTGCGCTGTAAGGTACCTAGAAAATCCAATTGCATGATTCATCCAGTATGACGGAAAGCAGGATATGGCGGGGAGTTGGGCGTTAGGTTGCGGAGGCTTCGCGCATCTGGTGGATCGTGCATGCCAATCTCAGCTTCGACCACGCTTGATCGCACGTATAAACGTCGAGACCTAAATCCATCGCAAGTGCTAGGCAAGCGCGGTCGCCAAGAGACAGTCCAAACAGTTTGGTTGAACTGCGGAGATCTGAAGCAGTAACGGCTTGGGCGGTAGTGAACGGCTCGATTGTCATGCCTAGATCGAATAGCTTCGCAAGATCCATCGCGTCCAGCTTTCTCAGGTCAAGAAGCTTCGTTCGAACCTCAGCGAAGTTCACTGAGCTTACACAGGATTTACTGAGGAGTTCCTCTGCGGTCTCATTGGAGACGGCTCTCGACTCCTGAAGTAGAAGCGCGAGAACCGCCGACGCGTCAAGCACGACCCTAGTCACATTCCGCTTCCAGACGACGTTCGGCTATGAGTTCCGCGACCAGATCACGTTGTGCCGGATTCGCGATGCGGATGGCTCCGCTGAGTTCGCTCAACGCAGCGCGCCGGCGTTCGCGAGCTACCGCAAGTCCCTCCGGAGTCGTTGTTACCAGAGGCTGGTGAGTTCCAGTCTCCGCCAACGCTTTGCAGAGATAACCCACGATGTACTCATGCGCAGTTGTCTCCACCAAGTCACAATTCTGCGCGAGCTCGTGGATGGCGCGATCAATGACAAGCCACTCCTCTGTCTGTGCGAGGTGCTCGTAGGAGCTCCGATTTGTAAACTGGCTTTCGCTCATGCACTCAGGAAACCTCCAAGCTCAGCGCGAGGAACATCGTGCTGCTCGCCGGTGCTAAATCTCTTCACCTTCAGAGTACCTGAAGCGGCTTCGTCTTCGCCGAGGAGGATGATATGATGGGCTGATCTGTCGGCGGCGTCGAAGGATTTTTTGAGGCGGAAGGTGCCGTCGCCCACTTCGACTTTCAGGCCGGCGCGGCGGAGTTCCCGGGCGAGGGCGAGAGCGGCGGGGTTCTGGGCTGGGCCGAGGGGAGCGATGTAGGCGTCGAGTTTAGGTTCGGCGGCTTCGGGTTGCTGGGCCTGGAGCGTCAGGATGAGGCGGTCTTCGCCGATGGCGAAGCCGATGCCTGGGGCGCGCGGGCCGCCGAGCATCTCGGAGAGTCCATCGTAGCGTCCGCCGCCGAGGAGCGCGTTCTGCGTGCCGAGGCCGCTGCCGTCGGGCACGGTGAACTCGAAGGTGGTGCGGGTGTAGTAGTCGAGGCCGCGAACGAGGCGAGGGTTGACGGTGTAGGGGACTCCGCAGGCATCGAGGGCGGCGAGAACCTGGGCGAAGTGGTCTTTGGACGCGGCGTCAAGGTAGTCGGCGATCTTGGGCAGGCTGTTGATCAGGTCCTGATCTGAAGGTTCCTTCGAGTCCAGGACTCGAAGGGGGTTGGTTTCCGCGCGCCGGCGATTGTCCTCGCACATCTGGTCCTTGATGGGGGCGAGAGCCTCGCGGAGAGCGGCGACGTAGCGGGGGCGATCGGTGGCGGAGCCGACGGAGTTGATCTCCAGCCTCCAGCCCTTGATACCGAGTTCGTCGAGGAAAGACGCGAGCATCTCGAGAACTTCGGCGTCGCGGATCGGGCTTTCGGCGCCGCTGGTGATGGGGCCGAGGACCTCGGCGCCGATCTGCCAGAACTGGCGGTAGCGGCCGCGCTGGGGGCGCTCGCGGCGGAACTGGGGGCCGATGTAAAAGAGCTTCCGGAGCGTGCCCGTGGCCTCCATCTTGTGCTCGATATAGGCGCGGACGACGCCGGCTGTGTTCTCGGGGCGGAGGGTGAGGGATTGCGGTTTTTCGCTAGCGGCTCGGGCGCGGTCGTCCCAGGTGTACATCTCTTTGGAGACGACGTCGGTTTCTTCGCCTACGCCGCGGACGAAGAGTTCGGTAGGCTCGAAGATGGGGGTGCGGATCTCGCCGAAGCCGTATCGGGCAAAGACGGCGCGGGCGACGGATTCGACGCGGTTCCAGAGTTCGGTTTCAGGGGGGAGAAGGTCGCGGGTGCCGCGAACCGCTTTGACGATCGACATATCTCCTGAGTTTATCGGAGCGAGGCAGTGCGGCGGGTGCAGCTTAAGGCGGCCCTCGCGCATCCGATTCATCGAGGCTAGGCTGCGGCGAGCCGGAAAGGATTCGAGCGATGAAAACAAGAGAGATTCTGGGAGTGACGGCGGGATTGCTGCTAGCGGTCTCGTTGGGGATGGCGCAGGAGCCGACCTCCTCCACGACACCAACCCCGGGGCAGACGACCGCGACGACCACGACGGCGGCTCCGTTGACCAAGAAGCAGATGAAGGAGCAGCGCAAGCAGCAGAAGGCGCAGGAGAAGGCGGCCAGCGAGTCCGCCAAGGCGCAGAAGGACAATGCGAATGCCCTGAAGCATCAGGACAAGGCGGTCAACGAGCAGGAGAAGGTTCGGACGAGTGAAGGTGCAGCCACGACACAGCCGGTGCCCGCCACTCCGCCACAGTAAAGGGTTGGTGCTCGAGGGAGAGAGGCTCGAGCTTAGGCCCGGGCCTTTTTGCTTGCCGGATTCATCTATGAGCGATGACGTATCCAGACAAGCAGGAGAACGGCGAGGAGCGCGGGTTCGGTGAGGAAGAGCGCGTAGTCTCCGAAGCGAGGCGCGGCCCAGGCTCCCAGCGCTGCTCCCATGAGAAAGCAAATGCAGATGGAGCCGAGCGAACGGAACTTCTGCCGTCCTTTCAAGCGCAGCGCTGGATCTGCCTCCGCGATGAGACTGTAGAGGCCTTCCATGGTGTCCCGCAGGTTCCCGGTCGTAAAGGTGGAGTTGTAGGTGAAGGCTCCGACACGGCGGAAGGTGGCAACCTGGTAGGCCGAGACGAAGGCGACGATGGCGACAAAACCGGAGTGGGGGAACGAGGCGGGCAGCAGCGTTACACCAGCCAGCACAAGAGCTTCCAGGCTAAGCGCGGCGAGAGCGCCGGGGTGGGTGGGCAACGCGCGCAAAAGGTGGGAGGCGAGTACGCCCGCCAGGAACGCAAAGATCGGGACGAGGTGAGGCAGGATATCCGACCAGTCGCTCGAGACCAGGGAGATGCCGAGCAGCACAACGTTGCCGGTCATCGCGTTGGCGAAGACGTGGCCATGGTTGAGGTAGACGACGGCGTCGAGGATGCCCCCGGTCGCGGCCAGGAGCATGGCGGAAGGAAGCGCGGAGACGGCCTGTTCCGGGGATTCCTGTTCCGGGGATTCCTGTTCCGGGGATTCCTGTTCCGGGGATTCCTGGTTCGGAGAATCCTGGTCCGGAGTCTTCGGGGCCGGGGATTGAGAGGGTGCGGGCATCGAGGAGGGTTCGCCACGATGGTAGCAGGGGGACCCTGGATGGCTGGTTAGGACAGGTCACATGGCGGCGTAGGTTGGCTGCGGAGCGGGGGAAGGGTGGAAGTCGTAGGATTCCCGATCGTGCTCGGCGAGTCCGAAACGTCCGCAGGCGACGCGGCAGACGACTGGCTCCAGCAGCTTGCCGTCCGTCTCCCACTTCGCGAAGAACTTCGTGAGCGCCGTGTCCAGTTTGCGGCGTGCGGAGTGGCCCGCCGCGGGATAGATGCTAAGGGCGCGGTTCTGGGCGAGGAAGAACTCGAGCGCCAGCGCGTGGGCGCCGACGAAGGCGTCCTCGTAGACCTCGGTGCCGGCAAAGATCTGGGAGACGGCCTCCGGGATGTCGTAGGGGAGGACTTTCTCCTGGTAGGTGGAGCAGTATTTGCGCAGGATCTCGTTGTACTCCTGGGCCTGGGCGCCGCCGCTGTAGAGGCGGTTGTCCGTAATGATCAGGACCGGGCTGCCGGGACGGAGGATGCGCTTGAACTCCTGCCGGACCAGAGCCAGGTTCTGCGAGAACAAGGCGCGTTCGGAGAGGATGAAGTCGACAGAGTGAGACGGCAGATTGGTGGACTCCGGGGTTCCGTGGAGGACGCGCAGGTAGGAGAAGCGGTCTTTCAGGCGCTCGCAGACGGCGCGATCCTGGCTGTCTTCCTCGGTGGCGATGAGGGGATAGCCGTGCTTCAGGAAGAGCTCGGCGAGACGGCCTTTGCCTGCGCCGATCTCGGCACCCTGGGTTCCGGGGCGGATGTGATAGCGGGTCTCCAGCAGGCTTACGATCTCCGAGCTATACGGGCTCATGCCTCGACCGTCGACCTCAATGGAAGCGGGCTGATCGCGGCGGCGGGAGAAGAGCTGGAAGAGAGTCATGCAGAGTGCTCCGTTCGACAGCCAGGATTGACTGGCTTGAGAAGATGGTTACATCACGGGGTGCAGCCTGAAATTGCATAAAAGTGGGATGCGGGTCGCACCGGCGTTTCAGTCGCAATCGCAATGCTTCGTTTGCCGCGTTCAGGGCTCCGGTGTGCCGTTTGACCATTCTTCCGGTCTCGGCGGCAAAGGGTTGGAAGTCTCCTGAGCCATCCTTGGCCTCCTGGGCGAAGAGCTTCTCATCTTTATCGTGAATCTGCTTCCGAGCTTCAATATAGGCGGCGTCAAAGTTGGCTGCGGGTGCCGATTTGAGCTTGCGAGACGCTGCTGGAACTCCGAATTGAGGGTGAGTGGATACTTCAGGCTGGCCGCCGTGTAGGGTCGTTTTAGCTTCTCGCCGACGAGGAGGTGGTCGTGGACCCCTTGGGAGGCGAGAACTTTGACGTCCTGGGCCCGGGCACGCTGCTCGGCCACTTTGCTGGCTGCAACTTCGGAAGCTCCGGCTTGCAAGACCTCCGCGACGAAGGCTTTGTCGGGGTCGCTGGCAGGAGTCGGCGGGAGAGTAAGTAGGGCAGAGGAGAGGGTGAGACCGGCGGCGCGGCTAACGGCCTGAGCTTTCATGGTGGGTGGATGCAGTTCGGATTCACCTATGAAATATGAGCGACTTGTTATCACATTATCTGCAACCTTTCTGCATAAGCTGCGTCTGATGAGTGTAGGGTTGGTTCAGTGAACTGAGCCCTGCGAAAATTCTGAAAACGATGAGGAGAAATGCGATGACTACCATGACTCGATTTGTTCCGTTCCGTTCCGCAATAAGCGATGTCGCCGTGCTTCAGAACCGCCTCAACTCGATCTTCCAGGACTTTGCCCGCCCCGAGGGTGGACAGGAGTCGCTGATGGCAGGGAGTTTTGTTCCTGCGGTCGATGTGTATGAGGATGAGCACAAGCTGGTGCTGAAGCTGGAGGTTCCCGGCGTCAAGCAGGAAGACCTCGATATTCAGGTCGAGAACCAGACCTTGACGGTCAAGGGCCAGCGAAGGTTTGAGGCGGAGGAGAAGGAAGAGAACTTCCACCGGATTGAGCGGCGGTTCGGCAGCTTCGTGCGCAGCTTTACGCTGCCGATGACGGTCGACACCGGCTCGGTGACGGCGAAGTACGAGAACGGCGTGCTGGCAGTGCAGCTTACAAAGAAGGAAGCGGCCAAGCCGAAGCAAGTGAAGATTGAGATCGGCTCGGCGGTTGAGGCTCCGAAGCAGGTTGAAGGCAGCACGAAGTAAGCAAGGTAGAGTGATTCTGAGCGGAGGGTCACCGTGGGTGGCTCTCCGTTTTTCTTGTTTGGAGTAGAAGCAAAGGCAAGTGCGCCCCTGCGCCGGGTGGGCGGTGCTTCGCACGGTTCTCGACCGCTTCGCGGTGTACGGCAAAGGATGAGGGGTTAGGCATGGCAATCAAGTGGGATCGGTTTACGGTGAAGTCGCAGGAGGCGGTGCAGGCCGCTGCGGGTCACGCGGGCGAGAATGGCAATCCGGAGGTGCTGCCGCTGCACCTGATGGCCGCGCTGCTGGAGGATCGCGAAGGTGTCGTAATCCCGGTGCTCGAGAAGGTGGGCGTGCCGGTGGAGCAGATGCTGAGCGGCGTGAACTCGGCCATACAAAAGCTGCCGAAGGTGCAGGGCGGGACGCAGCCCGGGATGTCGGCGGCGATGACGAAGGTGCTGGAGCAGGCGTTTCATGAGGCGGCGAACTTCAAGGATGAGTATTGCTCGACCGAGCATCTGCTGCTGGCGTTGGCCGAGGAGAAGAGCGGGTCTGGTTCTTCAGGAGCAAACCCGGTCAAGACGGCGCTGCAGGCGTTTGGGGCGACCCATGAGGCGATCCTGAGGGCGTTGAGCGCGGTGCGGGGCGGCTCGCGGGTGACGGATCAGACGCCGGAGGGAAAGTTTCAGGCGCTGGAAAAGTATGCGAAGGATCTGACGGAGCTGGCGCGGCGCGGCAAGCTGGACCCGGTGATTGGGCGGGATGAAGAGATCCGGCGTGTTGTCCAGGTGTTGAGCCGCCGGACCAAGAACAATCCTGTGCTGATCGGCGAACCCGGTGTCGGCAAGACGGCGATCGTGGAAGGTTTGGCACGGCGGGTCATCTCGGGCGACGTTCCGGAGAGCCTCAAGGACAAGCGCGTCGTGGCCCTCGACCTGGCAAGCATGATCGCCGGAGCGAAGTTCCGCGGGGAGTTCGAGGAGCGGCTGAAGGCCGTGCTCAAGGAGATCGAGGACTCGGATGGGGAGATCATCCTCTTCATCGACGAGCTGCACACGCTTGTGGGCGCAGGCGCGTCCGAAGGCGCGATGGATGCGAGCAACATGTTGAAGCCGGCGCTTGCCCGCGGCGGGCTGCGTGCGATTGGCGCGACCACGCTGAATGAGTATCGCAAGTACATCGAGAAGGATGCGGCGCTGGAGCGGCGGTTCCAGATCGTCTATGTCGGCGAGCCGAACGTCGAGGATACAGTTGCGATCCTGCGCGGGCTCAAGGAGCGCTACGAGAGCCACCACAAGATCCGCATCAAGGACTCGGCGATTGTCGCGGCGGCGACCTTGTCGCATCGGTACATCTCGGATCGGTTTCTTCCGGATAAGGCGATCGACCTGGTGGATGAGGCGGCGGCTGCGCTGGCAATCCAGATTGGGTCGGTGCCGGTCGAGATCGACGACCTGGAGCGGCGCGCGACGTCGCTCGAGATCGAGCGCGCGGCGTTGAAGCGGGAGACGGATGCCGCGAGCCAGGATCGGTTGGAGGCGGTCGAGCGTGAGCTGGCGGAGGTGCAGGAGAAGGCCAGCGGTCTGCGGGCTCGGTGGCAGACGGAGCGCGGAGCCATCGGCAAGATCGCGGAGCTGAAGGAGCGGCTTGAGGGGCTTCGCTTCCAGATCGGCGAGGAGACGCGCAAGGGCAACCTGCAGCGCGCCGCAGAGCTTCAGTACGGCGAGATCCCGCAGCTGGAGTCACAGCTGAACACCCTGACGACCATGGCGG
Organism: uncultured Granulicella sp.; assembly: GCA_965198885.1. Classification (GTDB taxonomy): domain Bacteria; phylum Acidobacteriota; class Terriglobia; order Terriglobales; family Acidobacteriaceae; genus Edaphobacter. The sequence continues at coordinate 2,038,949 of OZ240677.1, forward strand.
ACGCCGCGGGCAGCGACTCGCACCGGATGCTGAAGGAGGAGGTCGACGAGGAGGACATCGCGAAGATCGTGTCGCGGTGGACGGGCATTCCCGTGTCGAAGATGCTGGAGGGCGAGGTGCAGAAGCTCGTCGAGATGGAAGCGCGTCTGCGCGAGCGCGTCGTCGGTCAGGATGAGGCATTGTCTGCCGTTGCGAATGCGATTCGCCGTTCGCGTGCAGGCCTGTCCGATCCCAAGCGGCCGATCGGCTCGTTCATCTTCCTTGGACCCACGGGCGTGGGCAAGACGGAGACCGCGCGGGCGCTGGCGGAGTTTCTGTTCGACGACGAGAGTGCGATGGTGCGGATCGATATGAGCGAGTACATGGAGAAGCATGCCGTGTCACGCTTGATCGGAGCGCCTCCGGGATATGTTGGCTATGACGAGGGCGGGCAACTGACCGAAGCTGTCCGTCGCCGACCTTACTCTGTCGTGCTGTTCGACGAGATCGAGAAGGCGCATCCGGATGTCTTCAATGTGCTGCTGCAGGTGCTCGATGATGGGCGCTTGACCGACTCTAAGGGCAGGACGGTGGACTTCAAGAACACGGTGCTCATCATGACCTCGAACGTCGGTGCGTCGCAGCTTTCGACGGCGTGGGCGGAGAATGAGGCGGGCTTTGAGGATGCGAAGGTGAGGGTGATCGACTCGCTGAAGCAGCACTTCAGGCCGGAGTTCCTGAACCGCGTGGACGATATCGTCGTCTTCCATCCCTTGGGCGAGGCGCAGTTGACGCACATCATCGACCTCCGGCTGGCGGACCTGACGAAGATGCTGTCGGACCGCAAGATCACGCTCGATCTGACGGACGCGGCGCGGCAGGCGATCTTCAAGGCCGGCTACGATCGTGCGTATGGCGCGAGACCGTTGAAGCGGGCGATCCAGCGCATGGTGCAGGATAAGCTGGCGGTGAAGATCCTCGACGGCAGCGTCCTCCACGGGGACACGGTAACGGTGGACGCCGGCGGCGATGGGCTGGAGTTCCTGGTCGCAGAACGGCACGCATAAGCAGGCGCTTGGGAGCGGAACCGAAGACAGTTCCGCTCCACAGTTGCTCGCTAATGGTAGAGATACAAGTCTTCACCGGTGCAGATGGCTCCCGAGAAGGAAGCAATCAACTGCAGATGCAGACTCGCTGTTTGGCTGGCTGTCAGCGGAGTTCCCGTGATCAAAACGGGACTGCTTTCGGCGTGCGGCACGGCAGCCATCTCTGCCGGCGTGGGGATGTGATCGCCGAGCGACTGCTCCCGCGTCCACGGCGTGAACGATACGGACCGATGCAGCGCAAGGTCGTAGGAAGCGGGCTTCTGAAGATAGGCGAGCACGGCTGCGCCCCGGTTGTTCGGTTCAAAGACGATCGTGTTCGATTCCAGGTGATCGTGCTGAAGCACTGCAGCGGCCTGCTGCGAGTACGAGAAGGGGTGGTGCAGGCTGACCGCGACCGCGAAGAGTCCCGCGCCAACCTGGACCAGGAGAATCACGGCCAAAAAGCTGCTGCGCCAGGATGACGCCGTCGCACTCAAGCTGGAGTCGCGGAATCTCGCCGCCTCTTCCATCAGCAACGCCAATACAAAGCAGACGAAGAGCCAGCCAACGTGCCGCATGCCTGCCCGGTCGGAGACGAGAATCTGAGCCATAAGCACGGAGCTTCCGGCAAAGAAAAACAGACGAACCGCAGGGGAACGAAAGTAGACAGCTAAAGCCGCGATGACGGCGCAGCCCAATACCGGACCCAGGTGTCGCGGCAAGAGGTCGAAGTACCGCTGGTTCCAGAAGCTCCATACATGCGTCTTCCAGGCCGGTACAGGAAGGTATGACTCGGCAAAGCTTTGCATGGTCAGGAAGAACTTTGCCCGGAGGCCGCCACTCGAGTCTGAAGCCGCATCGAGGAAGACACTGGAGTCCGCGGGCGGACGGATCGATAAGCAGGATGCAACGGCACTCAAAGCAAACGTTAGGGTTTGCGCTGTCAGGCCAAGCGGCCCCTGAGACGGCAAACCGGCAGGCTTCTTCTTGCGGAGGTGCATGATCGCTTCATAGAGTCTCAACGCAAACAGACATCCCGCCAGAATCATCGCCGGGAGCGACGTGAGCGCGGCAAGCGAGAGCGCGATCGTCGTAGCCCACCGCAGCATAAGCGAGTCGCGATGGAACGAGATCGCAACGAGCAGCAGAGCGACGCCCAGCATGTAGTTTCGGCTGATCACGCCATACTCAAACAGAAAGAAGTAGGAGAAGGCGATCCCGGCCCGTACACCCACGCTGCAGTGCGCCCGGAACAGCACCAGCGCCGAGGCCGCAAGGGCGAAGAGCAGGTTGGGCAGCTTGATCCAGTCAGGATTGTGCGTGAAGCGAGTGATCGGATACAGAATCAGGTGCCAGAGCGGAGGATGGCCTTCATACCGCATGCTCCCGATCAGGTCCCAGGGGGTCGCACTCTCGCGCGCGATCAGCCAGGCCTGGGCTTCATCTCTCCAGAGGGAGTGTTGCAGGGACGTAGCAATCAGGAGGACCGCGTCCAGCCCGAAAAGAAGTGCAAGCTGCGTCTTACTGGAGATGTCTCTGAGGCTTGCCATTATCTGGTTTGATTGAAAAATTGTATCGTGAGAATGGGTCGTCTGATTCGATCCATGAGGAGTTCCATGAAGCAGACTGCGGTAATTATCGGGGCGGGGCCGGCGGGCTTGACGGCGGGATTGGAGTTGTTGCGGCGAACCGGCATCCAGCCGGTGATTCTTGAGGCGAGCCAGGAGATCGGCGGCATCTCGCGGACGATCAAGTACAAGGGCAATCGGATGGATATCGGCGGCCATCGCTTCTTCTCGAAGTCCGACCGCGTGATGCAATGGTGGATGGATCTGATGCCGCCGGACCTGCATGAGGAGCCGGTCGAGATCGCGCATCAAGGCAAGAAGCGGGCCGTGGCGATTCCGGCGAAGCTGGATGAAGAACCTCCGTTGCGAGGGATCGGGCCGCGCACAGTCGAGATCGATACCGACACCGATGAGACCGGCGCGGACGGTGAGCCGCACCCCGCAGAGCATGGGCACACCGAGACAGTCGTCGAGGTGGTCGAGCCGGAGACGCTCCCCAATCCAGACCTGGTCATGCTGATCCGCCCGCGCAAGAGCCGGATCTACTATCTCCGCAAGTTCTTCGATTACCCCATCAAGCTGACCGGCACCACCCTCACGAATCTCGGCGCAGTGCGCACGGTGAAGGTAGGCGTCAGCTATGTTTCATCCCGCCTGAAGCAGATCGCACCGGAGAAGAGTCTGGAAGACTTCCTGATCAACCGCTTCGGACGCGAGCTCTACCTCACCTTCTTCAAGAGCTACACCGAGAAGGTCTGGGGCACGCCGTGCGATCAGATCTCCGCGGAGTGGGGTGCGCAGCGGATCAAAGGCCTGAGCCTGACGACGGCGGTCAAGCACTTCGTCAAGACCGTGATGCGGGGCAAGCCGAAGGGCGCCGCGGGTGATGTCGCGCAGAAGGGCACGGATACGAGCCTGATCGAGCGCTTCATGTATCCGAAGTTTGGCCCCGGGCAGCTATGGGAGCATGTCGCGGACACCATCGTGCAGATGGGCGGCGAGATCTGCATGGGCTGGAAGGTCGAGAAGATCCTGACCGAAGGCAAGACGGTTCGCGGCGTCATCGCCGTCAGCGACAGCGGCGAGCGCAAGACCTTCGAAGGCGACTACTTCTTCTCCACCATGCCCATGCGCGAACTGGTCCAGGCGATGGACTGTCCGGTCCCGGCGAATGTGCGCGAGGTAAGTGAAGGCCTGCAGTATCGCGACTTCATCACCGTGGGACTGCTCTGCGACCGGCTGAAGGTCAACGAAGCGGACGGTGGATTGCTCAAGGATACGTGGATCTACGTGCAGGAGCCCGATGTGCTGCTGGGGCGGCTGCAGATCTTCAACAATTGGAGCCCATACCTGGTCAGCGAGCCGGGCAAGGTCTGGATCGGGCTTGAATACTTCTGCTATGACACCGACGATCTCTGGAAGATGGACGATGAGGCCCTGCGCCGCTTCGCCGTCGCCGAAGTGGCAAAGATAGGCATCCTGGAGGCGGACGCGGTGAGCGACGGACACGTCGTGCGCGTGCCCAAGACCTATCCCGCTTATTTCGGGACCTATGATCGCTTCGATGAACTTCGCACATGGACGGACGGCTTTGAAAACCTGTTCCTGGTGGGCCGCAACGGAATGCACAAGTACAACAACCAGGATCACAGCATGTTGACCGCGATGACCGTCGTGGATGGGCTGGTCGCGGGCAAGGTGGATAAGGCGGCGCTATGGGGAATCAATACCGAGCAGGAGTACCACGAGGAAAGCAAGAAGAAGCAGTAAGGAGCAGGGGAAGGCGGTAAGAGGGCAGTGAGGAGTGGCGATGCGGAGTTTGCTGATTCTGCTGACAGTGGCACTGGTGATCTTCATCGGAGTCGAGCGGCAAAGACTGTTTTTGCGGGATCCGCTGGCGACCGTGACGCGGGACAGCGTAAAAGATACCGATGCCCGCGCGCTCATCAACTTCTCTAACGATGTGCTGCTGGAAGACGCCGAAGGCGGACGGCTGCGGGTGTACCTGGCGCAGAACTGGAGCGATGCGGTGGTCGTTCCGGCCGTGCTCAAGTGTCTGGGGTGGATGGTGTGCCTGACCGATGCCGATCATGCCTCGGGATCGACGTTAGCGCCGGGATCGCGGGGACGGCGTGAGCCATTCGTCGGCGTGACGATGACGAACCGGCGGGTGGAGTTCGTGGATGAGGATGGGTCTCTGGTGCAGGTGACGTTGCGTTGAGCGCCACGCTTACGGAAAAGGAATCTGTGGCTTTGACCTCCGGAGCGGGGTAAGATGGCCGACGTTCCCCCTTGGCCGATTCCCCCGTAACCTTCAGGCGCAAGAGCTGTCCAACCGCCAGAGGTGAATGGAGCCGCACGATGAGCGAAGACACGAAAGACCCGCTGGACGAGCAGGAACTGGCAGCGGATCGCGAGGCAGACGCGGCAGTTCACCACGCCATCGGCGAGGCATTGCCGCTGGTGGAAGCTCCGGCCGTGGAGGAGACGGAAGAGCCTGCCCCGCCATCGGCAATCGCAATGGAGCCGTTGCCCGCGAGCGCCGCGCCCTTGCCTGATGCGCTACCCACGGCTGCAATGGTCGACGCCAAAGAGCCCGAGCTGCAACCCGACCGCCTGGCGCTCGAGCGCAAGCACCCACTCGCCATCCGCTGGATGCACTGGATCAACTTTCCCGTGCTGTTCACGATGATCTGGAGCGGTCTTTACATCTACTGGAACGACTCGATCCCGCCCGGACAATACGCACATGAGGTGTATCGCGTCGGCATCGGCCACTGGACGCTCTTCCGTTTCTTCCCGCCATGGTTCTATACCAACCAGTTCTGGGACATCCGGTACAAGGTCACGAAAGCGCTCGGCTATCACTTCTTCTTCATGTGGCTGTTTGCCATCAACGGCATCGCCTATGGGATCTTTCTTCTCGCCTCCAAGGAATGGAAGTTCATGATCCCGCACAAGGAGTCCATCAAGGAAGCGATCCAGGTAACGCTGGTCGACCTGCATCTCCGCAGGGGCATGCCCCCGCAGACCAAGTACAACGGCGCCCAGAGGATCGCATACACCGCGGTCATCCTGATGGGCTTCGGCTCGCTGTTAACCGGCTTCTCCATCTACAAGCCGACGCAGGTGCATTGGATCACGACGCTGCTCGGCGGCTATGAGATGGCCCGCTGGGAGCACTTCTGGCTCACCATCGGCTTCTCGGCATTCTTCCTCGTGCATGTGGGCCAGGTCGTCCTCGCCGGCTGGAACAACTTCCGCTCCATGGTGAGCGGCTACGAGCTCCGCGAAGTCAGGCTGCCCTCGATCGAAGCGGAACGGAGGACATTTTGAGCACAGTCATGGACCCGAACGAGGCAGTCAAGAAAGAGTCCGCGCGCCGCACCCGGCGAAGCTTCTTAGTCGCGGCCGCGGCGGCAGCAGGCGGATACGGCTTCTACCACTACCTGGAAAACGCAAAGGTAGACGAGCTGCTGGCGAAACCGCTGCGCAACGCGGAGAACTTCGACGCCGCACTCTCACGCGGGCTCTTCCGTGATAAGGCCATGGCGCCGGAGTATCCGCTGAGCCGGGCCGAAGAGCTCCGCACCAACGGAAACTACGGCCTGGAAAAAGAGTTGAAGCTGGATAGCTGGCGCCTGCAGATGGTCGGCGTGGACCGCGCCAAGAGCTACAAACAATACGTCCCGGATGTCACCACCTGGGCCTACAACTACACCGAAGCCGCAGCCAAGCCGGCCGAGGAGAGCCCCAAGATCAACCCGCTCTTCGCCAAGGCGATGGCCGAGGCCGCGGCAGCTGCAAGTCCTTCCATGACCCGAGGTCAAGATGAAGCCGGCCTCAGCGACTCCACCCTGGACCCGGGCACGCCGGGCCTTCTGCTCACCCTCGACGACATCACCAGGCTCCCGAAGCACGAGCTCGTCACCCAGTTCAAATGTATCGAAGGCTGGAGCCAGATCGTGCATTGGGGCGGCTATCGCCTCGCAGACCTCATGGCCGCCTATCCGCCCGCAAAAAACGCCCAGGGCAAGCTCCCCAGGTACGTCTACATGGAGACCCCGGACGGAAACTACTACTGCGGCTTCGACCGCACCGTCTGCGATCATCCGCAGGTCCTGCTCGCCACCGAGATGCACGGCAAGCCGCTCAGCCAGGATCACGGCGCCCCCATTCGCCTCCACATGCCCAGCAAGTACGGCTACAAGCAGATCAAGCGCATCTCCCTGATCGCCTACACCGACGACAAGCCCGACGACTACTGGACCAAGCTCGGCTATGACTGGTACGCCGGCCTCTAGCCCGCACCGCTACCCGTCCATGGGCTCCGGCCCTCGCGTCGGTCCGGCGGGCGGCGCAATTCTGACGCTCCTGCCCGTCCGCGCAGACTCGTAAATCGCATCCGTGATCCGCTGATCCTGAAGCCCTTCTTCGCCCGGCGTATGTGGCGCAATGTCCCGCTGCACGCACAACGAGAAGTGATCCATCTCCGCCGCAAACTGGTCTTTCTCTTCAAGCGCCGGCTCATGAGCGATCTCCATCGCCGGCTCCACGTTCTTGTCATACAGCGAGTACTTCATCTTGATCCCGTGATAAGCAAACGCCGGGTTCAGCTCTGCATACGCCTCCGTCCCCTCAATCCTCAGGAACTGTGACTTATGCGCGTTGTAAGCCGAGTTGAACGTAGCCGTGAACCCTGAAGGAAACTTCGAAATCACCTGGCAGCTCGCCTCCACCTCCGCAAACCGCGGATCGTCCTTCGGCTGCACGGTCGAAGCCTGCACCTCATACGGCTCCTCCCCTGAAAGAAACCTCGCCGCGTTCAAGCAATACACACCAACATCCGGCATACATCCACCGCCCGCCAGCGCCTTCTTCAGCCGCCACTGCGTCGGATCCCCTTGGTTCTGCGAGTTGCTCGCCACAAACTGCTTCAGCTTGCCGAACTTACCCGCCCGGATCATCTTAATCATGGCCCGGTCATATGGCTCATACTGGCTCCGGTACGCGATCATCAGCTTCACATTCGCAGCCTTGCACGCCGCGATCATCCGCTCGCAGTCTTTCACCGAAGTCGCCATCGGCTTCTCACACAGGATGTGCTTGCCCGCCTTCGCTCCGCGCACCACGAACTCGGCGTGCAGGCTGTTCGGCAGCACGATATAGATCGCCTTCACCTCGGAATTTTGCGCCACTTGATCGTACGTCCCGTAGTCGTACACCGAGCTCTGCTTGATCCCATACTGCGCCGCAATCTTCAGCGCCTTCTCCCGGTCCCCGCTCACCAGCGCCACCGGCTTCGAGTACTTGCTCTTCCCCATCGCCGGTAGAATCTCGCCCAGCGCCAGCCGCCCCAGCCCGACAATCGCATACCCGGTCCGTTGGTCCTCGGCCTCCATCGGCCCCGGAACCTTCTCCGGCTGCTCGCTGGCGGCGTGGATCTGCGAAAGCTGCACATCATCCTGCTGATTCGGCTTTTCTCCGCCCGCCTGCTGAGCGACTGCACTCCCGGCCACCGCCGCTGCCATCAACCCTGATGCTGATCGTAGAAAGTCCCGCCGACTCGCTGCACCTGTACTGTCCTTCATCATGCCGCGTGGGATGCTTCGCCTCCTAAGGAAGGATGCACGATTCGGACTCGCTCACTTTGATCCACGAACACGCGGAGTTTCCTCTGCGTTCCGCGCGGTCGATGGGGCCGGCTCCGCCGCAACCTGACGATTACCGCTCCCCACTCTCCATTGGCCGCTGCCGGAAGAGCCTCGCGCACTCCACGCGCCTGCCGGGTCCTCGGCACGCTGCATCCTGACGCGAAGGTGGACCTCCTCATCCGCAAACCTCAGCGCCATCGAACCCTCTCGTAAAACCTTTTCGATCCTCAGTCGAGGAGTTAGAAACCCGCACCCTAATATCTGCTCGCCGCAACATCCGCGCTCCGGAAGAAGATCGCCGCATCCGCCCGCACCCCAGGCTTTGCCACATACCGATGATCGCAAAGCCCCAGCCCCGTCACCAGCCCCAGTTCAATCGGCAGCAGATAATCCAGCGGAAGCAGGTACGGATAGGTCTTCAGGTAGCTCTCCGTCACTCCATACAGATGCCCGCTCCGCGGAACACTCCCCGGCACCTGCGGCAGCAACGTCGCCTCCCAACCCATCTCCGGATGTTTCAAGGCATACCGGTGCAGCTTGAACTCCAGCTGCTTCGGAGTCGTCATGCCCGCATCCAGCAGGTAGCTCCGATGCACCGCCCCGGGGAACATCACGTTCAACAGCTTGCTCACAAAATCGCCGCAGTTGTTATAGACCAGGTTGAAGCGGCTGACATTCCGCCGGTCGTTCAGCCACCGCATCACCCGCGCCTCCTGCACGGCCGTGGTTTGGACCCTGATCAGCACGATGCGCCGCCGGTACGATTCGCCAAGCAGCGAGACCCACGTCGCCTCGCCTGGATCGACCGCAAAACTTGCCCCATGCTTCGCCCGATACTCCGTCCGCAACTTCTCCACCGCCTCGGAGCTCGCCGCCGCCGGAATCTGCGACTCCCGGTCCACCGCAAAGAAGTAAGCAGCCGGGTCGATCGCCAGCCAGTCGAACCCTCCCGCCACGGACTGATACCGGCTGATCACCGACCCGGTTTCACCCGCCGCGCAGCTCCGCATCGTCAGATGATCGTCAGAGCACAGCCGATCCAGCCACACCGCCGCATGCCCCGAGGACGTGATCCGCCCCGTAAAGTTGATCGGATCCTCCATCAGCAGCACCACGTCCGCCCGCGCCCCGCGGCCCAGCAGCAGCCCCACTCCCAACCCGATGCACCATCTCAAGACCTGGTTCATGTTTCGCTTGGACGGTCGAACCCAGCCCCGGGGTCGCATGAGGATCGCCGCCCGCGCAGCAAGTCACCGCTTCTTCCTGCAATCGAACGTTCGTCACTTGCCGCAGACGAGCCCACCGGGCGTTCCTGTGAGCCACGACCCCGATCCGTCCTGAAAACGCACCGGAACGTCCTTGAGATCTCGCGCCTGGGCTGCCTCATCGGAACGGGAGCGAAGCCGATATTGGATCTAGCTCGCCCCACCGGCCTGCGAGACCAGCGAGGCACGATGAACCATCCCACCCAGGGCTGCGCTGCGGCCGGCACCCGCAGCCGGCTCGGCCGGATTCCAAAACTCGATGCTTGCAGGCTGCATTACCTCTGGTCGCAGGAGGATGGCCAGGTGCTCATCCTGGCGGCCGTGTCGCTCGTCGCCCTGATCCTCTTCATTGGACTTGTCTTCGACGCAGGCAAGATGAGGTTGGCTAAGTCTCGCCTGCAGACTGCCGCGGATGTTGCCGCGATCGCAGCCGGACTGGAGATCCGGCAGTGCGGCACCGCGAACTGTCCAGCCATGCAGGCCGCCGCCAGGAGCGCCCTCCAGGAAAATGGCTACGCCGACATCACAGTCGCATCCAACTGCGCCAATCCCGGCACCGTGACCGGCATCGCCTTGACCATCAACAACCCCCCGTGTGCGCTTGGCGCTGCAGACCCCAACACAGGCAAGAACACGGCCGTTGAAGTCATCGTGTCGAGCACCCTTCCTCTCTCCTTCGAAGGCTTGGCCGGTATGAGCTCGATCACCATGGCCGCTCGCTCGGAAGCCGCACGTGCGACGGCGCCCCCATGCGTCTACGCGCTCGACCCCCATGCCGCGGGCGCCATCTCGATCACTGCGGGTGCCCTCCTTAACTTCACCTGCGGGCTGGTGGATGAATCGGATTCATCCTCCGCGCTGAGCTGTGTCGCGGGGCCAGGCATCCTGTCTCCCTCCGTCCAGGTTACCGGCGGCGCCTCAGGACTTCTATGTGGAGTGCAGAACCTAAGCCTGAACGTCCCCGCGCCGGTACCCGCCGATCCGCTGGCCTATCTCCCCACACCCACCTGGGGCGCATGCGGTTCAAGCGCCGGCAATGTCTTCAACGGCTCATCGTCGACCGCCAACATTGTCATTGCCGGAACTTACACCTTCAATCCCGGCGTCTACTGTGGCGGAATCTCAGTCTCCGCGCTCGTCGCCGGCAACATCACCTTCAATCCAGGCGTGTATATCCTAACCACCGGTCCCGGGCCTTTCGGAGTTCCCACGGGCGGGTTGAATCTGGCGCTCAGCGCCCTATCGAACCTCCATGGAGCCGGGGTCACCTTCTACAACGTTGGACCGATCGGCGGATTCAACATCAACGCAGCTCCTGCCGGGCTCAGCAACGTCTCGCTGAGTGCACCGTCAGGCGGACCCTACGGCGGCATCCTGTTCTTCCAGGACCCCGGAAACACCTCACCGGGAACCTCCTCGCTCAACCTGCTCAGCGGAAGCAAACTGGAAGGCGCCTGGTACCTCCCGGCCGCATCGCTCACCTATGGCGTGGCAGCAGCCTCCTCGACGTACAACATCATCGTCGCAAAAGACATCAACTTCGCAATCACCCTTGCGACCACCTTCGGGAACGATTACTCCGCGCTTTCTGCAGGCTCTCCCATCAACGGCAATCAAGTGTTGCTCGCGCAATAACTCCGTCGCCTGCGCTTTTCGCCCTCTGTTTTTTTGAGCGCCTGAATTCCCAAGGCTTACAGACTTCCACTGCCTGGCGTCTTCGACCCGGCTTGGTCCGTATGTTAGAACTAGAAAGAAATGCTGCGGCGCGGCTCAGGCCGTGCCGTTTTAGTTCCACGATCGCTGCAGTTTTGGTGACAGTGAGCCGCTCGCAACGATATAGATTGATCGACTTCGGACTCGACCTCTCCTTGGGATAATCCCAAACTGCAACTCCGCTCATAGGTGCCCATGCCTCGATTCATCGCCCGCCTGCTTCCGCTTTCGCTTCTCCTCACCGCCACCGCCCTCGCACAGAATCCGGTTCCCCGCCAGCCCGAGCCCCAGATCAACCCCGACCGCACCGTCGCCTTCCGCCTCATCGACCCGTCGGCCACCAAGGTAGAGGTCGCGATCGACCTCGCACGCACTCGCTTCCCGATGACCCGCGACGCCGCCGGTATCTGGACCTACATCACCCCACCCTTGCCGCCTGAGATTTACAGCTACCACTTCGAAGTCGACGGCCGCCCCACGCTCGACGCCGACAACCCTCGCGTCACCGGCAACTACGTCGGCTCCGCCAACGGCTTCCTCGTTCCCGGCGACACGCCCGAGCCTTGGGAGCCCACCGACATCCCCCATGGCGAGATCCACGCTCACCGTTTCACCACCAAGGTCGTCACCGGCCTAGAGCGCAATCAGGACGAGTTCTACGTCTACACCCCGCCCGGCTACAATCCCAAGAACGCCACTCGCTACCCGGTTCTCTACCTCCTTCACGGCTGGTCCGACTTCGCCTCCGGCTGGTCCGTCGTCGGCCGCGCCAACCTTATCCTCGACTCCCTCATCGCTCAGGGCAAAGCCCGTCCCATGATCGTCGTCATGCCCCTTGGCTACGGCGAAATGAGCTTCGTCCGCAATGGCTTCGACATCTGGCACGACGGCAACGCCATCGATCGCAACGTCGATCTCTTCCAGCGTTCGCTCCTGCAGGAGATCATCCCGCAGATCGAATCCGAGTACAACGTCGCTCCCGGCCGCGAGAACCGCGCCATCACCGGGCTCAGCATGGGCGGCCTCGAATCCCTCTCCGTCGGGCTCGCCAACCCCACCCTCTTTGCCTGGGTGGGAGGCTTCAGTGCCGCCGTCCACATGTTTCATCCCCTCCCCAATCTCAACCCGAAGGCCGCCAATCTCCGCCTTCTGTGGATCGCCTGCGGCACCTCGGACGACCTGATCAAGGCCAATCGCCGGCTCACCGCGGATCTCACCGCTAGAGGCTTCCCGGTCACCCCCGTCGAGACGCCCGGCATGCACACCTGGCTCGTCTGGCGTGACAACCTCGTGCACTTTCTTCCACTGCTCTTTCAGCCGCCAGGCCCACAGCCCAAGTAATCTCTAGCTGGGAATGAAGGATCGGGACCGCTCCCTTGAGATGCGCTCCAGCACAATCTTCCGGCTACGCTCCTCCAGGTAAGCAAACTCGACGCCGACGCGCTGGTCGGTGCGGGAACGCCAGCGCACCAACCCTTGCCCGCAGAGCGAAGCGTCCTCCCTTTCGCCCGCACACGCAAACGTCACCTTGCCCAGGCTCAACGCGCCGGAGTAGCCCACGCTGAACCCTCCTCGCCCAAGCCGCAGGCTCTGCTCTCCGTCCAGCGCAGTCTCAAGGTGCATGCTCTGCCGCGGCGCCACTGCCATCGGTTCCGTCCAAAGCACGCTCCGGTCCGCGAGCGCCCGCCTGATAACCTCGATCAACTCATCCATCCGCAGCGGCTTGGCCAAAAACGCCTCCACGCCCTGCCCATACATCTCGCGCTCGTCCACATCGCCAAACCCGCTTACGAAGATGATGCTGGGAATGGATCGTTCCACCTCCCCCAGCTTCCGCACCAGCGTGATCCCGTCCATGCGCGGCATGCGCACATCGCTGATCAGCAGGTCGAAGCTCTCCGCCTGCAGCACGCCGAGCGCCGCCTCGCCGTCCTCGGCGGTCCGAACCTGATGGCATCCCATCCTCTCCAGCCAATTGGCGAAGATCTGCCGCAGCGCCGGCTCATCATCCACCACCAACACCCTCGCCTCATTCAGATGCAATCCCCACCTCCCGTTCCCTGTCCCGTTGCATCCCAGCATCTCCCGCTTGCACACCCTGATCTGAATCCAGCGGAATCGTCAGCCGGAAACACGTATGCTCGATCTCTCCCAGCAACGTCAGCGAGCCGCCATGATCCTGCGCGATCGCCCGCGAGAGGCTCAACCCGACACCCATCCCTTTACTCGCTTTCTTGGTCGTGAAGAACGGCTCCATCAGGTGCGCCTTGAACTGATCCGCGATCCCCGGTCCGCTGTCCGTCACCTCCAGCACAAGATCCCCGCCCGCCCGGCGCGTGCTCAACTCCACCCAGCGCACCACGCATCCGCCCTGATCGATCGCATCGAACGCATTGTTCAGCAGGTTCGTGACAATCTGCCCGATCTGCACCTCCCGGCACAGCAGCGGCGGAAGCTCCGGCTCAAGCTTCACCCGCAGCTCCACGCCATGCCGCTCATACCTCGATTCCTGCACCTCCAGGCACTGCTCCACGATGCCGTCGATCGAAGCCCACTCCATTGGGTCGTTTCCTGCCTCCCGCGCAAAGCCCCGCAAGCCGCGCAGGATCTTCATCGCCCGTTCGGAGGTTGAGACAATCTGCATGCACACCTCGGCCACGTTCGGCCCGGGCAGCGCGGACTCCGTCTCCGCCGTCATCTTCAGATCGCTAGCCTTCGCATAGATGATTGCGAGCGGGTTGCTGATCTCATGGGCCAATCCTCCGGCCATGTGGCTCAGCGCCTCGATCCGCTTCTCGCGCAGCTCCTGTTCCAACTCCAACTGCTCGCGGATACTGTGGTCTTCCGTCACATCGCTGAAGAAGCAGCTGATCCCCTGGTCGGTGGGAAACACATGCACCCGGAACCAACGCTGGTACGGCGGGTAGAAGATCTCATACCGCGTCGGCACCCTCTGCTCCATGCTGGTGCGCAGGCTCTCTTCGGTAAGCGTGCCGATCGTATCCGGAAAGCACTTCCAGTAGTTCTTGCCCACGCCGAAGTCAGGCAGTGCCTCCACCGTCTTGCGGTTGCCATAGAGCAGCGTCCACTCCGGATCGATGGTCATCACCATATCCGACGTGTACTCCAGCGCCGCGCTCAACTGATCGTAGGCATAGGCCACCTCGGTCGCCGCACGCTGCCGTTCTTCCACGACCTTCTCCCATTCGCTCAGCGCAGAGATCGCCTGATCTCTTTGGCCTTCCGTGGTTAGAACCAGATCGGCGAAGACCCCAGTCGTGCGTACCAGTTTGGGCGTACCGCGCGCGAAGAGCACAGCGGCAGGAACCGCGGCCGCCGCGCACAGCACCTTCACTAGCACCGCCATCGGGAATACCACCCACCAGACCGAGGCCACGCCCATCACCCGCGAAGCGCCGCAGGCAACGATCAGCATCCCGAAGGAGAAGACCGTCCAGAAGTTCGTCTGGAAGACGCGCAAGGCGTTCAGGCGGGAGCCCGTCCAGACCAGACAAGCCAGCATCACCGCATACGCAAGCGCGATCAAGGTATCCGAGGCGATGCCGATCCCCACCAGCAAGGGGCTGCGGTCCTGGTTCAACCGATGCGGCATGGACGCGGCGGCAATCACCTGGCTCGGAAGCAGCGTCGTGTGAGCCATGGCCATAGACCATGCAGGACAGCCGAAAAGGTGCCGCACTACGCTCATAGCGCCACCTCGCTCACCAACGCCGCATACTTCAATCCCGTCGCAGCCAGTCCAGGGACTAAAGGCAGGATGAGACGGAAGCAGGTCTCCGCAGTATCCTCCGCGAGCACCAGGTTCCCGCCATGCTCCTGTGCGATCGTCCGTGAGAGGCTCAGCCCTACGCCCATGCCAACGCCCCTTTGCTTGGCGGCGAAAAACGGTTCCATCAAGTGAGCGCGGAACTTTTCTTCGATGCCCGGACCGCTGTCCCTTACCTGAATCCAGAGTTGGTCGTCCTGTGATCTCGCATCCAGGGCGATCCAGCGAGTCGTGCTGTTGGCCTGCTCGATGGCATCCAGCGCATTGTTCAGGAGGTTCACCACAATCTGCCGGATCTGGGTCTCGCGGCAGACCAGGCTGGGAAGGTCGGGCTTCAGATCGACCAGAAACTCGACCCGATGCCGCAGCAATCTTGGCTCCAGAAGATCGATACAACGGTGCAGCATCTCGTGGGGCGAGGCGGGGAGCATCGGATCGCTGCCCGCCTCCCGTGCGAATCCCTGCAGCGCCCGAAGCACCCGGATCGCACGATCGGACGCATAGACGATGCTCTCGCAGGCGGTGCGGACCTCCTCCGCTGCAAGCGGCGCATCCCCTACCGCCGTGCTGCGTAGATCGCTCGCCCGCGCATGGATGATCGCCAGTGGATTGTTGATCTCGTGCGCTAACCCAGCCGCCATCTGAGTGAGCGCTTCAAGTCGCTTCTCGCGCAGAATCTGTTCCACCGAAAGCTGATCTTCAAGCGTCTTTTGGGACGTAATGTCCGTGCAAAAGATGCTGATGCCATCTTCCGTAGGAAACGCCCGGCTCCGGTACCACATATCGTACGGCGCATAGTGGTTGTCGTAAACGGTGTTCACCCGGTCACGCATGGCCCGCCGCAGGGTGCGCTCCACATGCGTCCCCAGCAGCGCGGGAAAACATTCCCAAAGATCTCCCCCCACCTTGAAGTCCAACAGCCGCTCCGCCGCCTTGCGATTGCCATACAGGATCTTCCAGTCATGGCCGATCTGCAGGATTCCGTCCGAGCTCGCGTCCATCACTGCGTTCAGCCGCCGGTATGCCTGCCGGATCTTCCGATCCTCCTCAGCCCGGCGCTCGGTCAGGTCGCGGGTAACCTTCGCATAGCCAATCAAGCCCCCCTGGATGTCTCGGACCGGCGTGATAATCACGTTCGCCCAGATCCGCGCTCCATCCTTGCGAACACGCCAACCTTCATCCTCAAAGCGTCCGTGTGCCCGTGCTCCCGCCAGCTCAATCTCCGGAAGTCCCGTTGCAACCGACTCCGGCGGATAGAAGGCTGAAAAGTGCCGCCCAATGATCTCGTCCGCGGTGTAGCCCTTGATCCGTTCAGCGCCGGAGTTCCAGGTAGCAACCCGGCCTTCCGTATCCAACATGAAAAATGCATAGTCGGCCACTGCATCCACCATCAGCCGGAAGACACGATCCAACTCGAACTCGCGCGGCGGCGCAGACCTGCGACTCTCATCTGAAGTCGCTCTCCTCGCCTCCAGCTTCCGCACAGTTGGCTCGCTCTCAAGAGATGAAATCATGGGGCCCAGAAGCCCAGCCTATCCCTCGAACCATCGAAGAGAGCGCGCTATGCGCCACTGACCGCAGGAAGGAATCCAAATCGGGCCGGTGACCAGAAGCCATCCCGATTCAGCGCCGTTCCACCAGGATTTGTACCTTGTCTCTCGGGCGAATCGTGAACTTCGGCGTAATCTGAACCGACTCCATCTCCGGATCAGGCAGGCTCAGCCGCCACCCCTGCAACACCGTCGCCAGCATCAGCACACCCTCCATCCACGCCAGCCCCTCGCCAATGCAGTACCGCACCCCGCCGCCAAAAGGGAAGTACGCAAACTTCGGCCGCGCCGCCTTCGCCGCCTCCGTAAACCGCTCCGGATCGAACCGCATCGGCTCCGGCCACCACCGCGCATCATGGTGCACCACCAGTTGGGACGCAAGCAGATGCGCCCCCTTTGGTATCAGCACATCGCCATGCTCCCGCGTTCCCATCGTGTAATTCTCGGTCGCCGTCCGGGCCACCACCCATGCCGGCGGATACAGCCGCATCGACTCCGCATACACCATCCCCAGATACTTCAGCCGAGGATAGTCCCCGGCCTCGGGCCGCCGATCCCCACACACCTCACGCACAATCCCCGCCATCCGCTCCTGAACATCCGAGTGCTTCGCCACTAGCCACAAACAAAACGTCAGCGCATTCGCCGTCGTCTCATGCCCGGCCAGCAAGATCGTCAAAGCCTCATCCCGCACCTGGCGATCTGCCATGCCGCCTTCCTCATCCCCAGCCTCCATCAACATCCCCAGCAGATCATCCCCAGCCACTCCCACCTTCCGCCGCTCCGCGATCATCCCGAAGATCAGGTCGTCCAACGCCTTCAGCGCCCGCTGCATCCCCGGCATCGGCCCCACCGGCAGCTTTTCGAGATACTGCGCCCCCGGCAGCAGCGCAAACGGCAAGTAGTCATTGAACGTCGCCATCGAATCCACGAACGTCTGCACACTCGCATGCACATCCGTCCCCAGCAGACACCGGCTCGTAATCCTCAACGTCAGCCGCACCATCTCCGCATGCGCCTCGATCTGTCCTTCCCTCCATCCGGAGACCATCTCCTCCGAGATCCGTACAATCTCCGCCCCATACCCCGCGATCCGCGTCCGATGAAACGCCGGGGCCGCCAGCCGCCGCTGCCGCAGATGGATCGGCTCTTCGCTCGTCAGCAGCCCATCCCCCAGAATCCCCCGCGCCCGCCTGAGCACCACCCCGCGCACATGCTTGCCCGCATCCCGCACCAGCATGTCCTGGATCAGCTCCGGATGATTGAACTGAAACTGCCGAAACCCGTTCGGCGTCCGGAACGAAACCAGGTCCCCATACCGCGCCGCGTTCTCCCGGTAGAACCCCGGCGAGTCCACCGCAAAGAAAGTCCCATCCATCACCCGGCTCGCCACCGAAGGCCCCGGCGGCCAACTTGTTCTCCCATAACTCAAACCCGCCCCCCTTTCGCTACTCCACATTTACGCTTCAAGCCTTCAATCCAGCCGCTCAAACCCTGATAATGACTTAGACGCCTCGCGCTTCCGCAGCCCCCGCACTCCATGGAATCCTTTTTCACCCGCTTCAAAGACGCCCTGGTCCTCATCGCGATCCTCCTCGCGCAGACCATCGCGCTCGCCATCCAGGTCCACCGCCCCGCCGACCCCAGCAATCCCGACTCCTCCCAGGTCCGTCTCCTCCGCCTCTGGGCGCTCTCCATCTTCACCCCTTTTGAGCGCCTCTCCACCGGCGCCGGCCATGGCATCCGCTATGCCTGGTCAAATTATGTCGATCTCCGCCACGTCCGCCGCGAAGATCAGGACCTCCGCCAGGAGATCGCCAACCTCCGCCTGCAGCGCGCCGCCCTCGCCGAGGATGCCCTCGAAGGCCAGCGCCTCCAGGCCCTGCTCAAATTCTCCCGCAACTACGTCTCCCAGACCGTCGCCGCCCACGTCATCGGCACCTCCGGCACCGACCAAAGCCGCATCCTCATCCTCGACAAAGGCGCCCACGACGGCCTCAAGCCCGACATGCCCGTCATCACCCCGGACGGCATCGTCGGCAAGATCCGCGACGTCTTCCCCTCCACCTCCCAGCTTCTCCTCATCAACGACACCACCGCCGGCGCCGGCGTCGTCCTCCAGTCCACCCGGATCCGCGCCATCGTCCACGGCAACCCCCTCGGCCGCGTCCTCATCACCAATCTCACCCCAGACTCCCGCATCAAGCCCGGCGAGACCGTCCTCACCTCCGGCGGCGACCAGGTCTTTCCCCGCGGCCTCCCCGTCGGCAAAATCGAGACCATCATCCCCGACCCCGACCACCAGCCCTACACCGCCATCACCCTCCACACCGCCGCCAACCTCAACCAGCTCGAGGAAGTCCTCATCATCACCGGCACCGCCTCCACCCTCGACCCCGCCGTCCAGCAGGAACTCAAGTCCGAAGCCGCTGAGACCGCCAAGCAGCGTGAAGACCGCCTAGCCGCCCAGCAAGCCGCTCAAAAAGCCGCCGCCGAAGCAGCCGCCGCCCAATCCAGCGCACAGGTCCTGGCCGAACGCCTCCCCAGCCTCCACCCCGACCAACCCGAGCCCGACCCCACCAAACCCGCCGATACCAAAGACCCTAACGCCACCCCCGCCGCAACCCCACCCCCCGATAACTCCCCCGACCTGGTCCCAAAACCCAAACCCGCCGCCCACCCCGATCGCTACTCCCCCAACGCCACCCCACCCGCCAACACCTTAACCCCCGGAGCCCCCGCCCCACACTCGTCGTTGCGTTGACTGCCTCTACACTGCATCACCACTGCCCTCACACTGCATCATCACCGCCCCTATGCCTGACCGCTCCTACACATCCCGCAAAGAACTCGAAGAGTACCACTTCAGCCTGCCCGTCGCGGTCCTGGCCCCGCTCATCCTGCTCTTCCTGCAGGCCTTCCTTCCCAAAGTCTTCCCCCGCCTCCTCATCCTCGATCTCCCCCTGGTCGCGGTCCTCTTCTTCGCCGTCGCCCGCCGCAGTCCCATCGCCGGCTCGGTGACCGGAGCCATCATCGGCCTCCTGCAGGACCTCCTCACCCATCAGCCCATCGGCGTCAACGGCATGGCCAAGACCCTCATCGGCTACGCGGCCTCCTCGATCGGCGTCCAGGTCGACGTCGAAAACCTCCTCACCCGCATCCTCATGAACTTCGGCTTCACCCTCGTCCAGTCCGGCCTGCTCTACCTCATCGACCGCGTCCTGCTCGGCATCCACGGCGGCCACATCCTCTGGCTGCATGAACTCCTCCGCGCCACCCTCAACACCGCCGTTGCCATCCCCATCTTCCTCTTCCTCGACCGCTTCAAACTGCGCGATTAACGCGCTTCCCTCACTTCTATCGTGGTAAGACAATTCCTTTTCGCAAGTCAGGAGACGATGGTCATCTCTGCTAACCTAGCCACACCATGATCCACCTCGAACTCCAACCCGAGATCGAAGCCCAGCTTGCCGCGGAGGCCAAAAGTCACGGCATCCCCACCGAGCGTTATATCGAGAGCATCCTGAGCCAGCACATCGAATTGCGGCCTTCCGCGGAAAATGGCGGCGCTAAGGACCTCACCGTATTAACTGACGAGGAGGACGAAGCTATTCGTCAGGGCTGGGAAGATGTGAACGCAGGACGAACCCGTCCTCTCGACGAAGTCTTCGACGAGATGCGCGCACGCTATGCAATACCGCGTTGAGGTAGCGCCCAGGCAAACCGGGACCTGGATCGGATCTTCCGCTTCATCGATGCCGAGAAAATTCCCTCGCAGCCGCCCGATGGTTCAACGGTTTGCACCTGGCCCTTGCGTCACTCGCTCAAATGCCTCACCGCTTCCCTGTCACGCGGGACAAGCCACCCTCGAGGCATCTCCTGTACGGCGCCAAGCCTCATGTATACCGGGCCCTCTACACCATCGACGAAACACGCGCAGTCGTCTCGATCCTGACCATCCGCCATGGAGCCCGCTCTCCGCTCCGCCCCTGATCTGGGTATCGCTAACCTGGCAAGCGATAAACCTCGATGTGAACACCCTCTTTGACAAGAACCACGTAGTTCCCTGAAGCCACACTGGCTAAAATCCCCGTCACACCCTTCCAACTATGAGAGAGGGGGACAGTAAGCAAGTTTTGCTTCGTTGTCGTCGAGAGCACGTTTGCTGTATGCGCGGAAGTTGTGACGAACATTCCGTCCGCGTGACTCTTGCCTTCTCTGCAATCAGCCAGCATCAACTGTAGCTCTTCATCAACGTCCAGCTGTCGGCAGCCAAGGGCGAACTTCAAGGGTTCCGCGGTGTGCGAACCAGGTAAATCCTCGACCGAGTTGACATTCGCTCGACTCACAAGAACAGCACAGCCAACGCTTGCATTCGCGATTGCGGGTTTAGTCCAGCCGTTTGCGCCAGCTTTTAGCTTCATCACTGAGTCATACTCACAGCGATCTTGTGGAACAAGTGTTGGGAGCTTAAGCGCCGCTGCCAAGTAGTGATCTGTCACGGTACGGGAGGAGGGTTCGACCTCGGTGAGCCGTCTCGCGAGTCCCGTCGTAACGAGATCATCTTTCTGATCGAAAGCCCACACACTATCTGCGATCAAAGGATCGGTTGTAGCCTGCCGAGAGATCGAGGTAAAGCTCTTTAGATCAATCAGAGTGACAACCGCGCTTCGATTGCGTTCGGTCCCCCCGATGGCCCCATTTCGATAATTGATACGCACCAGGATGTACCGTCCATCCCTGCTCAAGTTGAGATCAGTGTCGATTGAAACCTGCGTTCCTTGACTTTTCTCTCCAGTGATTTCCACCGTATCTTCCGTTGGAGTCTTCGTGTCCCAGCCGCGGAGGCGTTTAAGCACCCATTCCCCATCTGCTTGTGGAATAAGAACCAACAGGCTTTGCTGATGGTCAAGTAGAACGACACTGCTTGGCAGCGCGATCTGCTCGGTCAAGCTAAAGCCACTCCTCCGTTCCTCCTTGGCGCGAAGCGTATGAGCCTCGGATGGAACAGGTCTTTGTGCCACACCAAAGTGGGAGAGTAGCGCAACCAGGATGAAGGCGGTTATGCGAAAACGCATACGGAATCATAGCAACGCGTACGCTTTCGGTGCGACACAGGTCCTCCGGCCTCGCCGGATAAGTGCCCCATTTGAGGCTTTCTGTTTTCTCTGTTCTCTCTCAAAGCGCCTTCAATGTAGTCTCCCTTCCGAACCGATCGCTTCCATCTTTCCTTCATCTTCCTTCGTCTAAACTCTAACCACCATGCCGCCCCTCCTCAACCCCCACGACCGCGAAGAGAAGCTCTCACCCATCAAGCTGCACGCGGCCCAGTACGTCATCGTCCTCATCCTCGCCATCCTAGTCTCCGGCCTCTGGAACCTGCAGGTCCTCGGCGCGGAGAACTACCGCGCAGCCGCCGAAGAGAACCGTATCCGCAAGGTTCCCGTCCTCGCCCCGCGTGGCCGCATCTTCGACCGCGAAGGCCGCCTCATCGTCGACAACTATCCCTCCACCTCCTGCTACATCCTCCGCGAGCAGATGGCCAAAGACGGCTCCGACATCCCGCTCATCGCGACCGGTTTACACCTCACGATCGACCAGATCCAATCCACCCTCCGCCGCTTCCAGGGCGCGCCCAAGTACCAGCCCATCCCCCTCAAGCAGGACATCACCCCGGACGAGCAGGCCTTTATCGAGGCCCATAAAAACGAACTGCCCGAGCTCGAAACCCTCGACGAGCAGCGCCGCCTCTACCCCCGCGACGGCTTCGCCGCCCACCTCATCGGCTACGTCGGCGAGGTCTCCGAGCAGATGCTCGCCAACGACCCCCGCTACGCCGCCTACGATCCCGGCCAGGTCGTCGGCCGCTCCGGCGTCGAAGAGACCTACGACGCACTCCTCCGCGGCCAGGACGGCTACCGCGAGGTCATCGTCAACTCCCACGGCAAGGAGGTCGGCCACCGCGGCCAGAAGCTCGCCGTCGCCGGCCAGGACCTCAAGCTCACCATCGACCTCGACCTCCAGCTCGCAGCCGAGCAGGCCCTCGAAGGCAAAACCGGCGCCATCGTCGCCATGGACCCCCACACCGGCGAGATCCTCGCCATGGCCTCCCGCCCCACCTTCGATCCCAACCAGTTCTCCGTCCGTCTCACCCACTCCTACTGGACCAGCATCCTCGAAAACCCCAACCACCCGCTCCTGAACAAGGCAATCCAGGCCCAACTCGCCCCCGGCAGCACCTTCAAGATCATCATGTCCGTCGCCGGCCTTCAGGAGAACGTCGCCCAGACCATGCGCGTCAACTGTGCCGGCGGAGCCAGCTTCTACGGCCACTTCTACGCCTGCGATCGCCACCACGGCGGCGTCGACATCCACAACGCCATCCCCTACTCCTGCGACACCTTCTACTACACCCTCGCCAACCGCCTCGGCATCGACAAGATCGCCCAGTACGGCACCGAGCTCGGCCTCGGCCAGAAGACCGGCATCGACCTCCCCGACGAAGCCGCCGGCACCATGCCCTCAACCCTCTGGAAGCTCAAGACGCAGCACGCCAAATGGTTCGCCGGAGAGACCATCTCCGTCGGCATCGGCCAGGGCGCCGTCACCGCCACGCCCATCCAGCTCGCTCGGGCCCTGGGCGGCGTAGCCTCCGGCGGCGTCCTGCGCTGGCCCCACGTCGTCTTCCCCGATGAAGTTCCCGCAGAAGAAGAGACCGCCGTCCGCGAGACTTATCCCGGCTCCGGGCAAAAGACCATCCCGCTCTCGCCCGACAACTGGCAGATCATCACCGACGGCATGGCCGCCGTCACCGGCCCCAGCGGCACCGCCGCCGTCGCCCACCTCGAAGGGGTCGACTTCGCCGGCAAGACCGGCACCGCCCAGGTCCTCGGCCACGACGCCCTCGCCCGCACCAACAAGGGCCACAACACCCTTCCCAACGCCTGGTTCGTCGGCATCACCCCGCGCCGCAACCCCGACATCGCCGTCGCCGTTCTCTGGGAGCACGGCAACTGGGGCAACAACTCCGCCAAGCTAGCCAGCCAGATCATCAACACCTTCGTCACCAAGCAGCGCACCAGAGACCACAACCTCCGCCTGGCGGAAACCCCCACCCCACCGCCCGCCCCCGTATCCCCCGCCGGGCCCCAAACTCCGTCCCCGTCCGACAAGCCCTCAAGCCCCTCATCCCCCGCCGCCGACTAACTCGCCCTTCCTGCTCTCTTGCTCGTCATTCTGACCCTGAGCGCAGCGAAGGGTCAGAACCTCCGTATTTGTCTTTTGCTCTTGCGGTTGCTTTCGCACCTCCTCAAAAGTGCGTGCCATGGTGAGGATAAGTCCAGCATTATGAAGACTTTGCGCAACCCCCTCGTTGAAAGCAGAGACTTTACCCGCACTCAACGTTGAAGTCCAGACCTAACCGCAATCGTTTGAAGACTTTGCACGATTTCGGCAGGGGTGGGGGGTACCTCCGCCGTCTCCATCCTCCCGAATCGGAACCCTCCCAGCTACACTAGCGACACAACCTCATGTTCCGCCTCTCCTCCTTCCGCGACTTCGATTGGCCGCTCCTCTCGCTCATCGGCATCCTCTCCGTCATCAGCGTGCTCGAGATCAAATCCGCCACCCTCATGACCAAGTTCCGCGGCTTCGACCACAAGCAGATCCTCTTCCTGCTCGCCGGTCTCGTCCTCATGTTCCTCATCTCCCTCATCGACTATCACCGCCTCCTCGACATCTCTCCCTGGGCCTATGGCATTGGCCTCGTCTCCCTGGTAGCCGTTAAGCTGGTCGGCACTACCGTCCTGGGGGGCCGCCGCTGGATCTCCCTCGGCCCCATCCACTTCCAGCCCTCCGAGTGGATCAAGCTCATTCTTATCCTCACCATCGCCCGCTTCTTCTGGTCTAGAGCCGGCCGCGAACTCACCTGGACCGACATCTTCAAGGCCTTCCTGCTCGTCGGCGTCCCTCTGCTCTTCGTCCTCAAGCAGCCCGACCTCGGCACCTCGCTCACCTACACGCCCATCCTGATGGTTGGTCTCTTCCTGGGCGGCATCAACCTGCGCCAGGCCGGAATCCTGATCTTGGCCTTCTCCCTCCTCGGCTTCGCCGTCCTCAAGTCAGGAAAGGTCCTCAAGCCCTACCAGGTCGCCCGCCTCACCAGCTTCATGGACCCGGACAACGACCCCAAGGGCACCGGCTACCAGATCCGCCAGTCCAAGATCGCCGTCGGCTCCGGCGGCATCTGGGGCAAGGGCACCAACCGCGGCACCCAGACCCAGGGCGACTTCCTCCCCATCCCCTACACCGACTTCATCTTCGCCGCCCTGTCGGAGGAGCACGGCTTCATTGGCGCAGTCGTCGTCCTGCTGCTTTACTTCCTCATCCTGATGCGCCTCATCCAGAACGCCCAGACTGCCTCCGACCTCCCCGGCAGCTTCATCATTATGGGCGTCGTTGCCGTCATCGTCTTCCAGATCGCCGTCAACGTCGGCATGGTCGTCGGCCTCATGCCTGTAACTGGGATACCCTTGCCGCTCCTCAGCTACGGAGGCTCCTCCGTCCTCTTTACCTTCCTGGCCCTCGGAATCGTCATGAACATCCGTATGCGCCGCTTCGTGAACTAACGTGCCGAACAACGTTCGGCCCCAAGCCGCCCGCAGCGCCTCGACCCAACCAAAAGTCACGGAGGTGCCGCTCGACGCGCAGTCGGCCCGACCGGCAGGACAAGCCTGGCGGTGCATTCGTGACACTCAGGTTACAATTACTCCAGACCCACTCTGACGTCCGTCGCAGATCTGGTGCATACTGTACTTACCTGACTGGTCAGATGCCGGCTCAGAGCTTCACCCGCTCCTCTTAGGTGCCAGGCGCCGCCGAGCGGAAACAAGAGTTTTGACTTTACCTAAAGAAAAAGGCCGGCCAGGCCAGAGCTTCGAACTCCGTTGGCCGGACAGGTTCTGGAATCAATGAACGCATCCGGAAGGCTAACGGCCCCGCCTCACTCTGAGGTTGTCTCGGTCACCTTCTCCTGCGTTTCCCTGCATGAAGCATCCTCCCGTGGCTCCGATTCACCCTGTTCCGCTCCTGTATACGCCCATCCGCGTAGCTTCAGGGCCGAAGTGTGCCAACACCTCGCAGTAACAGAAATCGTCGCCGCAGCTTCCGCAGCTCTCACGCTCCAGAACCAGTCCTTCCGCACGGTGGGCTCCGCCTAGCACAAGCTAGCGTCGCCGCCGAACTCTCGTCTTGCCTGCCCGCCCCGGACCAAAGGTCAACGGGGCAGAAAGAGCAGAGCAATGTCGAAAGAAATCTATATCTCCTCCACGCCGCATGAGACCCGGCTCGCCATCGTCGAAAACGATGCCCTCGCCGAGATCTACTACGAGCGCGAAAACGAATACACCCTAGCAGGATCGATCTATAATGGCAAAGTAACGCGCGTCCTACCCGGCATGCAGTCGTCCTTCGTGGACATTGGCTTGGAACGCGACGCCTTCCTCTACATCACCGACTTCATGGAAGAGGCCGGCGACTCCGCCGACTTCGAGGGCACCGCCAGTGCCAGCGAGAGCCGCCCCAGCCGCAACGGAGCCGATCGCAACGGTCGCGACCGAGGGGATCGGGAGCGCAATGGCCGCGACTCGCAATCCCGCCTTCCCGCAGCCGAACCCTCGGACGCCGATCTCTTCGCCCAGGCTGTCTCCAGCCTCGATCCTGCCCGTCCGGCAGAGGGCGAGCGCACAGCCCGAGGGGGCGCACGCCGTGGCGGACGCAACCGCCGCGACCGCAACTTGAACTCCGACGGCACTCCGCGCCGCGACCGCTCCGATGCTCCCCGGCAGAACTTCAACCGCGCCGACGCCCCCTTACAAGAGACCCCTTACCGCGAGCCGGTTCAGGAGCCCACGCCGCAATTCATCGCTCCCGCAGAAGAGTTGGGCGAAGCCGCGCCCGGTGCTGATGGTAGCCGCAGATGGCGCGGGCGCCGTGGCCGCCGCGGCAATCGCGGACGCGAAGAAGCGACCCCCACCCCACAGACAGCTGAACCAGCCGCTAGTGACCACGAGATCTCGTTTGAGGAACCTGTTTACGAGATGGGCGCAAACGCCGCCGCCGATGTGAGCCCTGCATCCTCTGAAGTCCGACCCGAGCGCCCTGCCCGCGAGGACCGCGGCAATCGTGAGGATCGCGGAGAACGCGGAGATCGCAATCGGAGTCGCGGTGACAATCGCGGCGATCGCAGCCCGCAGCAGCCGCCCCGCGTCCCGCGAGGCTTCGCGCCTTCTCTCAGTCTCTACCAGGTAGACGCCGCCGAAGAGATCCTGCCCGAAGTTCCTTATGGCCGCGAGCCCGAAGCTCCGGAGCGTCCGGCCGAGCCCCTGATTCTGCCCGGCGAGTCCCTCTCCAAGTACGGTGCCGGCTCCTCCGAAGCCGCTCCGCCTGCCACTCAGCCCGTGGCCAACACTGCGCCGGATTTTGTTCTCCCCGGCGCATGGGACGGCGGCTTCGTCCTTCCCGGCGAGACCCTTCGACCCCGCACCTCCGCTCCCGCCGATCAGTCCAGCTCAAGAGGCCGCGAACCGCGCCGCAAGAACGATCGTGGCGGCCTGGAAAGTCGAGACAACCGTGGTGGACGAGGCGACCGTGGACCCCGTCGCGACCGAGACTACTCCACCACGCCTCCGCACCATGAGCCCAAAACGGATGTCTTCACCCAGCTCGAGCCTGCAATGAGCCAGCCTGAGACATTGATTCACTCTGAGGTCGACCAGCCCATCCACAGCACCTTCGTGCCTCCACCTCCCATGCCGGTTGAGGCCGCGCCGGAGCCGCCGCACAATGCACCCGTGACCTTCGCAGCCGATCGCGAAGACGCTGCCGCTAAGCCAGCGGCTGCTTCAGAGATGCCCGTCGAGTTCGAGCCGACGGATGCTTCAGCTTCGTTCCGCGTCGATCCCACACCTCTCCGTGAATACCGTCAGGCCGCCCCAGTCCTGGAACCGGAGACGCCTGTCACTGAGATCGTCGAAGAGGAGTTTGTTGAGCCAGAAGAGCCCGTCCTGGCGGATGTCTCCAGTCTCGCCGCTCCGGAGGCTGCCGTCGACCTGGCGCCCACCTCTGAGTCCGAGCCTAAAGCCGTCACGCAGCCGTTCCTTAGGGCGCTCCCGGCCGGCCTCCACACACTGTCGGCATTGCATCGCGAAGAAGAGATCGCAGCCCCCGAGTACACGTCCATCCATGACCTGGGCGAGATGCACTCCGAGCCACTCCTCATCTCCGAGCCCGCTAAGCTTGACCCGGCCGCACCCATCGCAATTGAGACCGCGGTCGTCGACCCTGAACAGTCCAACCCCGTTGCCCCAATGTACTTCGCCCCGGGCGATGGCCACCTGGAAGAAGAAGAGTTGGTCGACGACGAAGACACTCTCCCGTCCCTCCAAGCGTCCGCGTATCACGAGCAGGAGAGCTTCCGCGATCAGGAGACGCTTGAAGGCGCGGCAGACCTCGGTACCATGCTCCGCGAGATGTCCATCGACAACATCACCCGCACCGAACCCGCCAGCCTGGACGACGAAGAGGACGATGACCTGGGAGAGGACTTCCTGGAAGAGGATCAGCTCGAAGACGACGAGGACGCCCTTGACTCCAGCTACTCAGAAGGCGACAGCCCGGAAGAGCTCGACTCCCACGAGTCTCCTGGTGCAGGCGAAGGTGAGCTAGACCAGTTCGGCGAATCCATCGTCCCCGTCAGCAGTCAGACATCTTCGTCGGAAACCGGCGTTGAAGCCCGCGAGCCTCGCCGCGAAGGCGGCCGGAATGATCGGGGCCGGCGGGACGGCCGTCGCGGAGATCGCAGCCGCCGTGACGGGAGAGACGGACGCGATCGCGGTTCGAGCTCGTCCGGTGGCTTCTCTTCGCCTGGAGAACACGATCGCCCCCGCGATTCCCGCGACTCGCATGACTCCCGCGGCCGCAACTCCCGGCAGTCCATGCAGAGCACCAATCTCCCGGCCATCTCAGACCTGCTCAAGCCCGGGCAGGAGATCCTCTGCCAGATCGCAAAGGAGCCCATCGCCAAGAAAGGTGCGCGGATCACCTCGCACATTGCTTTGCCCGGCCGCTTCCTGGTCTTCATGCCGACCGTTCATCATACCGGCGTCTCACGGAAGATTGAGTCGGACTCCGAACGCCGTCGCCTGAAAGAGATCCTCATCTCTGAGCGAGGCGAAGCCTCCGGTGGCTTCATCGTCCGAACCGCCGCCGCGGGAGCTAGCGAAGAAGAGCTCCGCTCCGATCTCCGCTTCCTGCTTAATCTCTGGGCCGACATCAAGACACGCTCCGAATCGAGCAAGTCTCCCGCCCTCATCTATCACGATCTCAACCTCATTGAGCGCGTCCTACGCGATCAGGTTACGGACAACTTCTCCGCCATCTGGGTCGACACGGAGACCGAATACGAGCGCGTCCTAAGGTTCTTACAACGGTTCCAGCCGAGCCTCATCCGCCGTGTCAAGCTCTACACCAAGGAGACACCACTCTTCGAGCAGTTCGGCATCACCGAAGAGATCAATAAGGCACTCCGATCCAAAGTCTGGCTCAAGTCCGGCGGCTCTATCGTCATTAACCAGACCGAAGCTTTGGTTGCGATCGACATCAATACTGGCAAGTTCGTCGGAAAAACGGCTCGGCTTGAAGACACCATCGTCAAGACCAACCTCGACGCCATTCCCGAGATCGTCCGCCAGATCCGTCTGCGCGATCTCGGAGGCATTATCATCATCGACTTCATCGATATGGATGAGCGCAAGAACCGGAACAAGGTGATGGCCGCGCTCGAAGAGGAGTTGAAGTCCGATCGCGCCCCGTCCAAGGTTCTGCAGTTCAACGACTTCGGACTCGTCGCTATCACCCGCAAGCGCGTCAAGCAGTCGCTCGAGCGCACGCTTTCGACCACCTGCGGCGTCTGCCAGGGCACCGGCATGACCAAGTCGCCAGTTTCGGTCTGCAACGACATCTACATCGAGATGCGCAAGATGCATAAGCATCTTGATCGCGGCGATGTCATGCTTCGCGTTCATCCGGAGGTTGTCAAGCAGCTGAAGAGCTCGACCAAGTGGTTGCAGGAGATGGAAGAGATGGTCGGCAAGACCATCCTCGTCAAATCCGACCCCAGCCTGCACCCGGAGCAATTCGACATTCACTAAATCGTACACGCGATTGCACCTTCAATTAACTCCCACTCGTTCCCCTGCATGGTGGAACGAGTGGGAGTTCGTGTTGCGAAAGAGCCATGCTCACACCGATAACGTAGTCCCTCATTCCTTCGATCGCGTCCAACACAACTAGAAGCTTGTTGCTGGGTTGGTACGTCTTAAGACTTAGGCAGCACCCTATGGAGTCCTCAAAGATGCGCAATGTTTCAAACCTGTCCCTCCCCTCGATCCTCGCTTGCCGCAGCGCGGCGGTTGCTCTTCTTACCTGTGCGGGCACTCTTGGATTGCAAGCTCAGCAGTCAGATGTCACCTCAGCATCCGTTACGCCCAGCTTCAATCTTGCTCCGGCCGACCTGAATCTCGCCGGGACGAACGGAGTTGGCTACAGCTCAAGCTTGACGCCTGAGCCGACTGAAACCGCTTCCCTTGACTTCAAGGGGCTGCCGGACAGCGGGCTTCAGCCTGCTCCGCGCCGTTATGGCCGCCCGCGTTATAACGATAGCGGCCACAATCCTGACGGCTCCCCCAAGTACGCCTTCATCGCCGGCGTAGGCGGTACCATCCCCGTCGGCAACCTGCATAAGTACGACACCGCGAGTTACGGGTTCCAGGTTGGCGCCGGTCGCAACTTCAACAAGAACTTCGGCCTCCTGCTCCAGTTCGACTACGACAACTTCGGCTACCAAAGCAGCACTCTCAACAACCAGAGCACCATCTACTTCGGTGCCACCGGTCAGGGCCTCGACGGCCACAGTCACATCTGGTCCTTCACGCTCGACCCCACTTACAGCTTCTACTCTCGCGACGCGGTAGGCGCGTATGTGGTCGGAGGCGTCGGCTTTTATCACAAGACCGCCAACTTCACTGTTCCCGCAACCGGTACTTACTGCGACCCGTTCTACGGATACTGCTACCAGTATGAAGCCGACGAGACCATCGACGACTACACCTCGAATGCAGTTGGTTTTAATGGCGGCTTAGGGCTCACCTTCAAGCCCTCAAAATTTGCGAGCGAGCGCTTCTACGTGGAAGGCCGGTATGTATTCGTCGCGAACCAGCACAAAGACGGCTACGACATCAGCAACTACCAGACCGCTCCATTGACCGCCACCAACTTCTTTCCGGCTAACAGCAATCATTCCACTTACATCCCGATCAAGGTCGGTATCCGTTTCTAAGGTCTCAAGAGCACCGAAAAAGGCCCGGCTTTATTCGCCGGGCCTTTTTCTGTCGAATCAGAGACTACACCCCTACAGGGTAGGGCTTTTCATGCCCCTCTTCGTCTTGACTGCTCACCCCGAAGCGTTCGAACCGCCCCTGCAGCAGGCTCAGCAAGCCCGTATACCAATATCCGAATACGAACAGCACTAGGAACGGCACCGTAAAGTAGTTCTCGCTCGTCACTGCATACCAGATCGTAAACAGGAAGTAGCACCCGATCGCCAGTTCAATCCAGGGCACAAGCCCCAGGCGCTTCCGGTACTTCTGCGCTTGGCTCCGTTCGCCCTTTTTCTTCACATTGAACTTCGGCGTCCGTGCAAACGCGCTCTTGATCCCGAACAGCGCCTCGAGCACCGCCTTCGTATTCGTGATCGTCAACCCTACGCCGCCCAGGGCCATCACAAACGGCACATACAGATATCCACGCATCCACTTTTTCGGATAAAGCTCGCGCTGTGCCACCATGTAAAACGTCGATACGGAAAGCGTACTCGCGATAAACAGCGGAAAGTCGATCAGCATCATCTGGATCCAGCCCTGGTAGCTGCGGATGATCATCGCGGGCATCAGCAACACGCTCAGCACAATCATCAGTGGGTAGCTGATATTCGCGGTCAGGTGATACCAAGCCTCAAGCTTCGTATGCCACGGTGCATCGCTCTTCATGACCATCGGCAGAATCTTCTTGCCTGTTTGAATCAGCCCCTTCGCCCACCTCGCCTGCTGGGTTTTGAACGCCGTCATCTCGATCGGCAGCTCCGCCGGACACTCTACATCCTGCAGATACTTGAACTTCCACCCGCACATCTGTGCCCGGTAGCTCAGGTCCGTATCCTCGGTCAGCGTGTCATGCTGCCAGCCGCCCGCCTCGCCGATCACCTTCGTCCGCCACATCCCCGCCGTGCCGTTGAAGTTGAAAAACACTCCCGCCCGGCTTCGCCCTCCATGCTCCAGCACAAAATGCCCATCGAGCAGCATAGCCTCCACCTGCGTCAGGAAGCTGAAGTTTCGGTTCAAGTGCGTCCACCGCGTCTGCACCATACCGATCGTAGGCTCCGCAAAGTGATGGATCACTTTCATCACCCAGTCCCGCGGCGGCACAAAGTCAGCGTCGAAGATCGCAACAAACTCCCCGCGAGCGCTCTTCAGCCCTTCATCGAGAGCCCCCGCCTTATACCCATCCCGGTTCTCCCGGTGCAGGTAGAAGATTGGCTGCGGTGCTATCCCATCAAACCCCGTCGCATATCGCTCAACAATCTCCCGCGCCACCTCGATCGTCTCATCAGTGGAGTCGTCCAGCAGCTGAATCTCAAACCTGTCCCTTGGGTACTCCAGCCGGCAGCAAGCCTCGATCAGTCGCTCAATCACAAATTGCTCGTTGAACACCGGCAGCTGAACCGTCACAAACGGCAGTTCACCCTCGCCAAATCGAGCCACTGGCTCCCGCCACTTCGCCGCATTCTTCTTGTTCCGGTAGTACAGCCAAACCAGCTGGTACCTATGAATCCCATAAAACGCCAGGATCAACATCACCAGGAAATAAGGGATGAGCAGCGCCAGATCGAAAGCGCTCAGCTTATACAGATGCTCGAAGGTCTTATCCGCATAATGCGTCTTCCAGTAGTGCGAGAGTCCCTTCGGTGCTGCCAACACCGCCACGCCTAACAGATTCTTCATTTGCTTGAGTGAGGACAGTGAGGCTGCTCCCATACCACCGTAAGTTTCGATCACCACAAATTGTACGTGACCGCCGCCCCGTGAATATGCCGCGCCCAATTCTCTCTCTAATTCAGATATAGGACGCCATACACCGCATCCCGCTGCGCCGGACGGAACCCCGCATCCCGGATGATCCTGCGCAGCTCCTCTTCCGTAGTCCCCTGGCTAGCCCCCGCCGGACTTCTCTCCATCGCCGCAGTCCCCACATCATTGGCTCCAAACCTAAGCGCCATCTGGACGACCTTGAGCCCCTGCGTCTCCCAGCTCGCCTGCACATTCGCGACGTTATCCAGCACCATCCGGCTGATCGCCAGCGTCTTCAGGTACTCGACGCTGGTCGCCTCCTCCCAATTTCGTCCGCTCCCGGCCGCCTGCCCCGCCTGCGCACTTCGTGGCGTGAACGACGTAAACCCGCCCGTTTCCGCCTGCACCTCGCGGATCGCCTCCAGGTGCTTCGTGCGATGCTCCGTCTCCTCCCCCATCCCAAACCGCATGCTGGCCGTCGTTCGAACCCCCAGCAAGTGCGCAACCTTGTGTAACCTCAGCCAATCCGCTGCCCGGCATGTCATACGCGTCATCTTCCGGCGTACCAAGTCATCCAGTATTCCTGCGTCCCGCCCCGAGATCGACCCCATCCCGGCATCCCGTAACCGGGTCAGTGTGTCCTCCAGCGTAAGCCCGGAGAAATCCGCGATTGCCATTATCTCTGTAGCTGAAAAGCAGTGCAGCCAAACCTCCGGGAACTTCCCTCGTAAGCCCGTCAGCAGGCGCTCAAATCGGTCGATCTTCAGCCCATGGCCCGCGCCCCCGCGCAGCAAGACTGCGGTCCCACCCTGCTCTACTGTCTCCCGGACACGCTGCTGCACCGCATCGAAGTCATTCCGCCCCAAAGCCTCCGCCACATCGATCTCCCGCGAGATCTCATACGACACGACCCCCTCCGGATGGAGCGCCCGCCGCACCGCATCGGCCTCCATCCCAATCCCGATCAGATCGTCGCTTGCAAAGCAATCCTGTGCCTGTTCCCGGCTGATTCCCATCCTTCCAGTCTACGCGGTCACCCGAGTGCGACTCTTCTGGGCCACCACCAGCGCGGCAACCGTGAGCACCAGCAGTGTTGTCACGATTCCCTGCGACCAGACACAGTAAATACACCACTTCTCCAGCACAAAAGCCTCAAGATAGGTCAGAAAGCACGCTGCCGCAAACCCGATCTCCGCCAGTTGTAGCACCACCCAGAACCGTCCCAGTGCCGCAAACACCAACATCAATCCATATCCGGCGATCCCCACCGTAGCTACCGGCACATGGATCTTTTTACTCCCTGGATCCTCGTCGAACGACTTCGGCGGAAACACTGCAAAACGCGAATGATTCACCGCCCCACAATCCCAGTGCTCGGTCACAGCACACGGAGGAGCCATCCCCGGATCCATGTTATGAACGTGCAAAGCCAGCACACTGACCACGAGGCCCGCCACCGCAAGCATCCCAACAAGTACTCGAAAACTCCAACTCTTCATTCGACTATTTTACTTGTACGGCCTAGTGTTCCGCCGTCGGCCATCTCAATCACCCAACGAAGCTGGATCATACCTGTTGGGACTGTTCAACTATGCCGGTTGTACGATAAGCTAGAGGAACCAAATGGCTATTAGCGTTAGCGATTTGCTTCTTCTTATTCGTAGTCGGGAGTGTAGATGCAGAAGTTGGTGATGTGGAAAGCCGCCTTTGTTCCGGCAGCAATGGGGCTTGTGTTCGGGTTATCGGCATCTGCACATGGCGCTGCTGAGGTCAAACAAAATTCCGGACTCAGTGAGCCCACAGAAGGTTTGCAGCGCTACAGTCTCCACCTTCACCATCTTCATACGGGTGAGAGTCTCGATGTTGTCTATCGGATCGGCGATGTCTACCTTCCTGATGCACTTAGCAAACTGAACTACTTCCTGCGCGATCATCGTACAAACGACGTCAGCAGCTACGATCCGAAGGAGTTTGATGTTTTGCATGACGTCATGACCAGACTTGGGCGTCCGAACGGAACCATCGACATCATCTGCGGATATCGCACGCCTTGGAGCAACAATTTTCTGAGGACTCGCTCAGCGGTTACCGGCGTCGCCCAGCATAGCCAGCATATGCTTGCGAAAGCCATCGATATCCGGGTCTCGGGTATCGATACCAAGAAGCTTCGC
The DNA here is from genome assembly GCA_965198885.1 of uncultured Granulicella sp. GTDB lineage: Bacteria > Acidobacteriota > Terriglobia > Terriglobales > Acidobacteriaceae > Edaphobacter. The sequence goes on from OZ240677.1 coordinate 2,073,902, forward strand.
GATGTTGCACTTTCCCTTCACGCGGGCGGAGTCGGATATTATCCCATCTCGCAGTTCGTTCACGTAGATGTTGGACCTGTTCGGCAATGGGCTTTCGCGGGCAGCGGAGACTGACTTGGAGATGCGTTGAGACTAAGCGCTCCCGCTGCGAGTCGATCAGCCATGGGCCAGGAGTGAAAGCATTGTTTTAGACAGGACCCATCTTCAACGAAGCGCGTCGCATGATCTCTAGCTCTGCCGGCGCGAAGATCTCCGGATGAACCCCTCCGACAGCTACGAAACCTGGGTCATCACCCAAAGCGAGGGATATTTGATTCCAGCGTAGGAATGGAGAGGTAGTCGGAAGAACGATCATCCTTCTCCTCGGCTCCGGCAGCAGGAAGTAAGTCATCCAGATCAACACAGTCAGAAGGAAAATGTCCATGCTGATCGTGCTGTAAGTCGAAGTAAGACTTGGCGCGTGTGCAATCCAGGCTGACCCAATGAGTTCCGACGTCGCAAGAATGCCAAGTCCGAAGCTCACTCCAAAGATCTTGCTCTTCACGGAGAGCCCCATTGGGCGAATCGCGAGACATACGAAGAGCAACATACATAGAGTGAGGATGCTCTGCGTCTGCTGAAGCTGCGTGATCGCTCGAATGATGAAACGCTGGCTGGTGACGTGAGGGCCGAACGCCATACCGATTGCCACGGCGATTGCAATTCCCGCCGCCCAGCGAAACATAAGCATGCCGAGCGCTTGCAACCCCCGGAGCGGAGCCATCGCGAGACGGTAAACCTCGTAGACCATGCCAAGTCCGAGTACCGCCTCAATAGCATACCCAAGCCAGTAAACGTAGAAATAGATGCTGTAGGCAGCTACCAGCGAGAGAAAGATACCGGCAAAGCGCATTAGCGGGAGGCAAATGGCGAGGGTCGTCAACCTTGACGCCAGAAAGAAAGCAAGGAACCTGAACTTTCCAAGCTGTCGCTTGCGCTGCATGACCACCAATGCGGCAAGGCAGAGGACTGGCTCTGCGTATGGGAGGAACAAAGCCAGCTTCATGTTCGAATGCACAAGGTAGCCCCTCCCGAGCAATAGAATAGCGCATCAGGAAGGGCTCAGACTAGAGAAAAAGTCATGCCTAGTAATGTTACTGAGGGCAACGCCCGCTATAAGCGCAGATACCGCATCCCTTCGGATCATCGGGTGGGCAGGTAGGGACGGGAAGGGCACTCGTACGTGGAGAAGCCAAGGTTCCTGTGGACACAGCATTAGCATGGTTCGATACGGCAGCTCCGGCAACAACCAGACTGAGGGCGAGTACGCGAACGACGTTCTTCATGATTTGATTCTCCCGAGGTAACTCTTAAGTGTTAGAACCGAAACTAATGGGGTATGTACAGCGGCGTTGAAGTAACCATAAGTTCTAACCTGGGAGGCGTCTATGTCTAAGTTCCACATGCAAGGGTAATAAACAGGCGTGGTTACTGACGTAACAATCGGAGAGTGTGGGTAGCACTTGCTGTGTCGATCCGGGAGTGATGCCACTCTGGAGACAAATTGGTGGACTTACAAGATTTAGTTCGCCTTAATGCTCGCGACTGAACTGCCGCCTTGGCCGCGCCCTAAACTCAGGCTCCGACCGCGATCTGCAGCAAAAGTAGGATGTTCAGAGCCAGAATGAGCGTAACGATGCACCAGCCAACCCACTGCATTGCGCGTCCGCTGGTGAAATCGTTCATCACTCCTTCACGCCCGGTTAGAATGAGCAGCGGTATCAGCGCGAACGGCAGCGTGAAACTCAAAACGACCTGAGAGAGTACGAGGATCTTTAAAGGATCAAGTCCCAGCGCGATGACTACAAGGGCTGGAATGATTGTGATCAGCCTTCGCAGGAAGATCGGAAAACGTATTTCGAGAAAGCCTTCAATGATCACCTGGCCGGCCATGACGCCGACCGTCGAGCTTGAAAGTCCCGAGCAGAGCAGCGCAACTGCAAAGATGACGGCCGCCGCTCGCCCGAAGAGTGGTCCGAGGGTTCGGTAGGCATCCTGGATCGTAGGTTGAAGGTTGCTCCCGTGAACGAAGGCGACGGACGCCATCAGTATCATCGCGGAGTTGATCAGCCAGGCTCCGTTCATGGCGACGAAGATGTCCGTCAACTCAAACTTTAAGAACATTGTCAGCGCTTGACTTCTTACCCGAAGTGACTCTGCACCCAGATCCAGCAGTGGCTTGGCCAATGCTTGCTCCCGCACCAAGGTCTTGAGGCGCGGTTGCACCAGCGAGGAATGAAGATAGATGACATGCGGCATAACGGTCGCTCCAAGCATTCCGACAGCGGCATAGATGGAAGCTTGCAGACGACTGGAGGAAGACCGATCGAGCGTCGGGATGATCGTGGAAGCAACTGCCCTGTGCCAATCGGGATGGACCAAGAGCACTTCAAACCCATAGCAGAGTCCAATGATCGCGACGAGGCCGATAATGCTTCTCTCGAGCCATAGATGGCCGGCGAGATCTAGCGCCAGAAGGGCGAAAACGGCGACCGTGGAGATGAGTGCTCCTATCAGCAAGGTTTGCCGCGAACTGAAGCCAAGCATCGAGAGCACAGGGCCAAACAGCAGATCGATCCCAATTGCCGCACCGAGGAACTCTGCAAGATCCGTCGCAATAGCGGACACCTCGGCTGCCACCCAGAGGGCGAGCGTCACTGGCCGGGAGAAATGCCTTCGGCAGTTCTGTGGAAGGGTGAGTCCCGTGACAATGCCCAGCTTAGCCGAGAGGTACTGGATCACGATCGCCATTGCGTTGGACCAGAGGAGCACCCAAAGCAAGCGGTAACCAAACTGAGTGCCGGCAAGAATATTCGTCGCGAAGTTTCCAGGATCGATGTAAGCGACGGAGGCGACGAATGCCGGACCGAAGTAACTCCAGATGGAGGAAGTGCGAAGCTGGCCCGGATATCCTTTGGAGGATATAAACTTCGGCGTCAAATTTTCGGCTTCCTTGGGGATTTCGACGATCCTCCATTCTGACGTTAGCATGCGACTGAGAGGTGCAGGCATGCGCGGCAGTGCTAGGTTGGAGAGATGAGAATTCTTGTGTTTGGGGGGGGAGGGCGTGAGCACGCCTTAGTCTGGGCTCTTCAACGAAGCCCTCGCTGCCCCGTCGTGTTCTGCGCACCAGGAAACGCGGGGATCGCGCGTATTGCGGAGTGCTTCGAGACAGACCTTTCGCAGCTTCCGTCCATGCTGAGCGTCGTCGTGCTCACGCAGCCCGACCTCGTTGTGGTTGGACCAGAAGTTCCCCTTGCGCATGGGATCGTCGACGCGCTCAAAGCCCAGGGAGTGAAGACCTTCGGTCCAACCCGGGCCGCCGCCCTGCTGGAGACGAGTAAAGCTTTCGCGAAGGACTTCATGCACCGTTGGCATATACCGACTGCGATCTATGAGGTGTGTCACACCATCGATGAAGTCCGACGAGCTTTAATGCTGTTCCACGGTCAAGTAGTGGTGAAGGTTGATGGGCTTGCCGCAGGCAAAGGCGTGATCTTGTGTGACTCGCATGAACAAGCGTTGACGGTGGCCCGGGATTTCCTGACAGGGGTACTCACAGGATCTAAGGTAGACAAGCTCATTCTAGAAGAGATGCTGAGTGGCCCAGAGGTCTCATACTTTGCCATCTGCGATGGGCACAAGGCGATCAAGTTCGGTGTCGCGCAGGATCACAAGAGACTCGGGGAGGGGGACACGGGACCGAACACCGGAGGGATGGGCGCATACTCCACGGACGATCTGATCTCTGAGGAGATGAGCCAGTGGATTCTTGAGCACGTGGCAGCTCGCGTCGTTACCGGAATGCAAGCAGAGGGAAGAGCCCTTACAGGCGTTCTCTTTATTGGATTGATGCTCACTTCCGAGGGGCCGAAGGTGCTTGAATTCAACACTCGATTTGGCGATCCGGAGACAGAGGCGATGCTTCTAAGGATCGAAACGGACCTGGTGACTCTTTTGGAAACCGCTTCAGAAGGGCGAGTAGAGAGCGTGGATATACAGACCCGCCCCGGCGCTAGCGCGTGTGTTGTGCTTGCAAGCGCAGGTTACCCCGGGGTCTATGGCACGGGAAGAGTGATCGTCGGGCTCGACAATGTGCCGGATGATGTCATGGTCTTCCATGCAGGTACCCGGTTTGAAGGTGGTGAGATTGTGACCGCTGGGGGACGGGTCCTGGCGGTCACAGCTTCCGGAGAAGATCTGAATGATGCGTTGAGGCAGTGTTATGACGCGATCAAGATGATCTCCTTTGAGGGTATGCAATTCAGAAACGATATTGGCTGGAGAGCTCTAAGTTCGGACTAACAGGATGTCTCATGGACATGGATGCAAAAAGGAAGGGCCGACGAGTTCTTCGCCGGCCCTTTCTGGGTTTCGAATGCTAGCGGTGTCCACCGCCGCCCCCACCGTGGAAGCCCCCGCCGCCCCCGCCGTGAAACCCACCGCCGGCGGCTGAGCCATGGAACCCGCCACCGCCGTTGAATGCATGGGCACCGCCGTAGCTGCCGCCGCGATAACCGTTATAGCCACCGCGACCGTAGCCATATCCGCCGTATCCACCCCGGTATCCGTACCCACCACGGTACCCGTATCCGCCGCGAAAACCGTATCCGCCACGATACCAGGGACCTGCGCCAATGAAGAGGCCGCCTACGAAGTAGTTGGGGCCGTAGTAACCATAAGGAGCACAGGCGTAAGGGTAGTAGCCGTAGTAGCCATATTCGCACGCGGGTGCTGCATAGCCATACCCGCTATACGGAACGCCGATTCCGACGCCTACCGACACCTGACCCTGAGCCGGAGTGACGCCAAGACTGAGTGGAATTGCGAAGATGCTAAGTAGTGCAAGGTAACGAATGATTTTCATGGCCCCTCCTAACAGGGCGGACTTTGTGCCTGATAGCAACCGCAAGGTCCCGGGTCCCGCAGGTCGTCCCCGAAGTGGGGATTCAACCCTAGTGACGCCTGGTAATTAGAACGCACTTACGCAAGTAAAGTTGCGCAGGGCGCGGGATTGCACGGAGGGGCGGCACGTAGGATGTGGAGATGAGTATGCGGGTGCAAGCAGCAGTTTACGGCGGAGATTTTGCGACCGAAGGCGGTGGTGCGCATCCTTTCGTCCTGACTGGAGAACTCATACAGGTTGGATCTGATGGAGCCGTCAAGCTACTCTCTGCAGCACCAGAGAGAATCACTCCGGGGTGCGCTCACTTTGCAAAGTGCGGGGGCTGCCAGTATCAACATGCCGGTTACTCGGAGCAACTGAGACTCAAAGCGGAGATCTTAAAGCGACTCTTTCAAGATGCTGGATTAGCTGACCTGCCAACCCTGGAAGTGCACTCTGGCGAGCCATGGGGGTACCGGAATCGGCTTCGGATGCGGGTGCGGGTGAATGCCGCAGGCGGTGATCGTGAGCTTGTCGAGATTGGATACAGCCGCCGGGGAACGAACGAGTTTTTGCCCGTAAGAATGTGTCCCATCGCCGCTCCGATCCTGTGGAAAGCGGCGGAGGCGTTAAGACGTTTAGGCGCCGAGGATGCTTCATGCGGCCGCTGGATGGCAGCAGTGACTGACTTTGAGTTCTTCTGCAGCGGAGATCAACGCCGCTTACAGATGCAGCTTTTTCTCCGGAATACAGCCCCTTTCCTGAAAGGGGGACAGGGGTTCGCAGAGTTCTGCGAACTCGTGCGATCCGTCGTTCCGGAGTTGGTGGGGGCCGGAGCAACGCTCGATCCCAAGTTGAGCCGAAGAGTACGGAAAGCAACCCAAGACGCGGCCTGGGGCGCTGCCGGTCTGAACTACGAGACGGCAGGAAAGACTTACTGGGTCAGCCGGGGTTCTTTCTTCCAGGTGAACCGCTTTCTCGTGGACAAGTTGGTGGAGTTGGTGACCAGGGGCGAAAGCGGCAGATTGGCGTGGGATCTTTACGCGGGCGTGGGATTATTCTCGCGGGTGTTGGCGGACCGTTTCGAACACGTCGTCGCCGTGGAAGGCGGAGAGGCAGCTGCGGCGGACCTCGCTCAGGCGTCCCAAGCTAAAGGTGGATCAAAGTTCGAGGCTCGACGTGCGTCGATCGTGGAGTTCTTACGAGCAGGGGTGGTGCTGCGAGAGCGGCCAGAATTGGTGGTGTTGGACCCGCCTCGGGCAGGGCTAGGTGTCGAAGGATCCGAGCTGCTTTCCCAAATCGGACCAGCAAGAATCATCTATGTGTCGTGCGATCCGGTCACTTTGGCGAGAGACCTCGCTGTGCTGACCAGGCGGGGCTACTATCTGGGGAAGATCGCTTTGGTAGACCTGTTTCCCCAGACTTTTCACATGGAGACACTGGTAGTGCTAAGCCGGGCCTGATCCTGGTCGGAGGCAGCGTTGACGGCAACGGCATCGGAGGTTGCAAAGCCGCTGAAGGTTCTAAAAACGAGCCCTGTACGCCGGGCTAAAGCTGCCTTTGCGGTGGAGCGGTTAGGATTTCGGCGGGCTCCGTTAGCGGCAGCCGCGGTATGGTTGGCTTGCGGAATCGGCATGGCGAAGGTGGCGTATGAGCCGGTGTTCGTGCTCTTGACGGCACTGATTCTGATGATGGGTTTATGCTGGCTGGCGGGTGCCCGTGCCACGCGGCTCGCCTGGGTCCCCCTAGCGGGCCTATGGGTGATCGTCGGACTCGCCGCGGCAGAGTGGCGAGTGACGCCCGACGTTGAACGATTACGGGTCTATGACGATGGTTTGAGCAGACGCTTGGTCGGGCAAGTGGTACGAGTACGAACTTTGCCGGCTCGCGCAATCGATGCGGACGCAGATAGAGGGCAGGCTTGGGGACTGACGGAGGAGAACCTAGATGATACGGGTGGGGTCGTCTCGGTCGATTTCGCTGTGGACAAAATCGAGCGGATCACCCCGGATGTGGCGGAGATGGTGCCTGTCGCAGGGCTGGTACGAGTAACGCTCTACGGGGTACGAACGCTTCCCATGTGTGGGGAAAAGATCGAAGTGGAACTGCGACTGAAGCCGCAGGAGAGATTCAGGGATTCTGGTGCTTGGCAAGACGCGGATTACCTGGCGGGGAAGGGGATTGGGGCTCGAGCGAATGCGGCTGCCGCGGCTTGGCGACGAGTCGGCGTAGCTCCTGTCTGCATAGACTGCAGGCTACAGGCCGCACAAGCTTGGGCTTCAGGAAGGCTAATTGAACTAGTAGATTCGCATGCCAATCGGGTACTGCCGTCAGAGGCTCGGTTATCGATCGTCGATGCGCGGATGCTGAATGCAATGTTGTTCGGCGATCGTACGGGGCTCAACGCTGAGCTCAGAACAGGGTTTGAACGCACTGGAACGTTCCACCTGCTGGTGGTGTCGGGGCTCCATGTTGCGCTCCTGGCGGGGGGGGTGTACTGGGTGTTACGGAGGCTAAGGGTGCCGGTGTGGCTTGCCACGCTGGCGACTCTGGGGGGTGCGGGGGGGTATGCTGCCCTAACGGGGTGGGGGCTGCCGGTGCAGCGGTCGGTAGAGATGGTGGGTGTGTACCTGGTGGCCCGGCTGGTGGGGCGGGAGCGAGAGCCGCTGCAGGCGCTTGGGGTTGCGGCCATGGTGATGCTGCTGGCTGACCCGGGGTGCCTGTTCGAGGCGGGGTTCCAGATGACGGTGCTGGCGGTCGTGGCGATTGCCGGGATTGCGCGGCCGCTCGCGGAGCGCTGGTTGCTGGGTTATGGGAAGGCGGCGCGGATGGTGTTCCGGCCGCGGCGAGGGCAGATGGAGCCGCGGCTGGCGCAGCTGCGGGTGAGCCTGGAGATGATGGGTGAGCAGACGGGATGGCTGTTGGGCGGCTGGGGACGGCGAGTTCCGGCGTGGGTTGTGCGGGGGGTGATCGGTTTGGGGGAGCTGGCGCTGATCGGGGCGGTGACGGAGCTGGTGATGGCGCTGCCGATGGCGCTGTACTTCCATCGGGCGGTGGTGTTCGCGCTGCCGGCGAACCTGGTGGTGATTCCGGTGGTCTCGATGCTGGCGCTGGCGGCTGTGGGGACGTTCGTGGGTGCGCTGGTGAGTCCGTGGGTGGCTTTGGCTCCGGCTGCGGTAACGGCTGTGTTGCTGCATGGCGTGACTGCGGTGATTGGGCGGTTGAGCGGGCTGGAGTGGGCAGAGGTGCGGGTTCCGGGGCCGAGTTGGGGTGTGGCTTTGGTGGCGCTTGGAGCGCTGGGTGGGTGTTGCTGGGCGGTCCGGCGTGGGCGATGGTGGGCTGCAGCGGTGGTGGTTGTGCTGCCTGGGATTGCGGCGATGGCGCTGTGGCCGCGAGCGGTGCAGCGGACGGCTGGTGTGCTGGAGGTGACGGCGTTGGATGTGGGGCAAGGCGACTCGCTGCTGGTGGTTGGACCTGAGGGGCGGACGATGCTGGTGGATGCAGGCGGGCCGATCGGTGCGCATGGTCAGGCTGAGGTGGTGAGTGGGTTCGATGTGGGGGAAGAGGTCGGGTCGCCTTACCTGTGGTCGCGAGGGGTGAAGCGGCTGGATGTGGTGGTGCTGACGCATGCGCATACAGACCATATGGGCGGAATGCCCGCAGTGCTGGAGAGCTTCCGGCCACGGGAGCTTTGGGTGGGGATCGATCCCGCGTCTGCGCTGTACAGGGCGTTGCTGGCTGAGGCGGCGAGGCTGGGGATTACGGTGCGGCATCTGGCTGCGGACGATGCGATGCGTTGGGATGGAGTGGATGTCTATGCGCTCTCGCCTGCGGTTGGGTACAGGAATGCGGGAGCGCCGCGGAACGACGACTCACTGGTGCTGCGGATGCAGTATGGGAAGGCTTCGGTGCTGCTCGAAGGCGATGCGGAGAAGGCGAGTGAGCAGGCGATGGTCGATGCGGGGCGGATTGGGCCGGTGACGCTGCTGAAGGTTGGGCATCATGGAAGCAATACGTCGTCTACGGCGGAGTTTCTGGCGGCTGCGCGGCCCTGGGATGCGGTGGTGAGTTCAGGGAAGGGAAATCCCTTTGGGCATCCTCGCGGCGAGGTGATTCAGAGGATTGCGGCGGGAGGAACGCATCTGTTCCGGGTAGATGAGTTTGGGGCTACGAGTTTTTTGCTGAGTGCGGATGGGAGGGTGCGGGAGGTGGCGGGGTTTGGAGAGTTGCCGGCTGGAGGACGGTAGGGGGGTGCCCCCTAGGGTTAACTTATCCGTAATACTTGCTTTGTTTTGTGCAAGTTGCGGGTGGGGGTACCCTGCAAAATATTGATAACAATGAGGTTACGGCTAAAATATTGAGAGCAAAGCACTTAGTGCGAAGTGGAAGTAAGTTTCCTCATCTCTTCTCTACTTGTATTGTATGGGAACGGGCAGGGTGGTTTAGCCAACTATTTTTTGTGTGAAAAGCCGCGTCTTTGTTGGGGATTGCTGGTTTGAGAGCGGCTTTGGGGCTTGACATGGTGATTTTACTGGGTTTTTTGAGGGTGGACTTGGGGAAAAATGTGAGAGTTGCGGGGGTTTGGGTTCCATTTTGGGAATTGGGGCAGGGGAGAGAAGGCTTGACGCCGATCCCGCGGTCACCGATTTTCAGGTGCGATGTTGGGGGATTTGGGGTGGGTGGTTTTGACCTGTCAGCTAACCTATGCGGAGCTTACGGGGAGGACGGCCTCAGCGGCCTTCTAGCCCCTACCGGAGGGGGAGGTGCCGAGCGGGCCTCTTCTCAACCTTGACAACCTTACGCAGGAGAGCTTGGAAGGCACAATACTCGTCAGGGAGGTTTGTTTTACTGGTCGTTTATGTCTACTTTGATAATGAGTGACCGTGAAAGAAACCAAGGAACAGGGCGGAAAGCTCTCTAGGCGCACCAACCACCTCCCAAAAGATCTCTTCCTGGCGCAGAAGCATCAACTTCAAACGCTCATCAAGCCTCTTTGAGGCTGCCCATGCCGCAGCTAAGAAGAATGCCAATGCAGTACCACCAAGTAATGCGGCGAGAATAGCGCACTCACCAGTTTGTTTTCCAATCGCCGCGAAACCCACAACTTCATACAACAGAGCGGAAGCCCCAAAAATAAGTGTACTCATTACGCACAGAAACACAGGGATCGCCACGAGGAGACTCCGCGTGCTTGGCTTTGGCAGAGGCGCGGCGGTCATGACCTTCTTAGGCACCGTCAAGATCAGAACCCTCGACACAAGAAAGGTTACGATCAGCGGTATAGCAACCAGCGTTCCAAGCTGGTTCAGCGGCGCATGAAAAAAGAGGTACCCCACTAGACAGCCGCCAACTGCAACCAGGCCAAACGTGGGTATTAGATTAAAGATCGACTTTGCCACTTCACTTACTCTCTCCCCGGGAACGCGCTAAAGCCAACTTTACGTTGATCCACGGAATGAACACCTTGAGCATGTCCCATAGTAAATAGACGTAGATGAGCGCGAAAAATACGAAGGACACGTCTTCTAGCAGTATCGAAGCTCTATCGAGGTTTGAAGGGACGACAAAACGAATTCCCTTCTCTAGAAGCCAGTGAACAACTCCGAAAATCACCAATGCTAGAGTGCGGAGCAAAGCATCCCCAACGCGAGAAACAAACGCGCGCGGAGATTCGTCGTAAGGGGAATCGGACATTCGCAGAGCCTACGAACATGACAGAACCTCTCTGAAGAGAGTCAACAAAGTTTCTGGCATATGATGTAGAAAGTCAAGCTTGCATGTTCACGAGTGAGGAATTAAACTCTAAAATGCGGCATGGCTGCGTCCCATTCGGAATCGAACAGGACGCAGCCATGCCGCTCAGGATGAGGGGCAATCTGCTCGCCTCCTCTCTGTTTGCCCACCCCTTCCGCTCTCGACAAGTGTTTGGGGATGTAGGCCAACATCAATGTCTAGGGGGTCTCTTCGGGGACCTCCTCTTCCTTAAACCAAATCTTCCGCATCACGTCTTTTGTCCATCCAGCGATAACGACTCGGCTCTCTTCCCTTCCCTTGCAGAGTCCGTTCGAGTAAACCCTTATCCATAAGTTTAAGGATGGCCGTAGAAACCGTGTTGACTGCGGCTTTAGCGTCTGTATCAAAGGGATACCGCAAGCCTTCTACGGTCTCGAACATATAGCGAGATGTGATGTCCTCGTGCTTGAGGTGATTCATCTTAAGGACAAATGCAATTGCATCTTCAAGCGTTTTCGGACGAGAACGAACTTGGCGGCGAGGGGGATGCGCTGGAGGCAATTGAACGACCTGAATCGCGTGAATCACGGCTGAGGAAATTTCACCCGTCGTCGGGTCCATGAGGGCGAACAAAGCCTTAAGGCTTTTTATCTCCTCTTGATGCCGCTTCTCTTTCCCCTCGATCATCAATTGAAGCTTTTCCCGCGCGTTCATAAATTTCGCATCATATACGCGGAAGAACTGCCTGGATAGGATAAGTTACTGAAGCTATGATTAAGTCATACGGCCTGATGTGAGCGGGAAAGATCTTGTTAGTGAAAGCATTTACTGCCACTTGAATCCAACGATTTGGCTTCTAGCCCTGCTGTTGGTAGCGTTTGAGGACGTCTTCCAGGGAGAGAACGCCTTCGAGGGCTCCGCGGGTGGCGCGGTTGGAGATGGGGACTACGGGCCATCGGCGGAAGTAGGGGAGGGCGGTGGAGAGAGGCTGGTCGGGGAAGATGAGAGGGGTGCGCTCGGGACCGAGGCTGGCTTCGAGGAGGGTGTCTCCGGTCGTTTCGGGGGCGTCGGGAGAGTCTAGCCTGGCGAAGAGGGTGGCGAGCTCCGAGGGGCGGGCGGCGTACCAGGTTGCGTCGCGGCACTGGATGAGGATGGCGGTGGCGGGGGGGGATTTTTCGTCGGGTTTGACGAGTTGGGCGAAGGCTTCGCGGGCGCCGGCGAGGGATTGATTGCCTTGCAGGATGGGGAGATTGACGGGCAGTAAAGCGTCTTCAAAGTGGAGGGTGGACTCTTCGCGCTGCTCCTCCATGGAGGGGAGATAGAGGCCGTCCTGGTGGGTGAAAAGCTCGAAGATGGGGATGGGCTGGAGGCTGCGGGCGAGGAGATAGGCGATGGTGTTGGCGAGGATGACGGGCAGGATGATGGAGTAGTTGCCGGAGATCTCGAGGATCATGAAGACGGAGGTGAGGGGGGCGCGAAGGAAGGCGGCGAAGAGGACGCCCATGCCGACGAGGGCGTAGGAGCCGATGGAGGCGGTGAGGTGGGGGAAGAAGATTTTCTCAAAGGATCCGACCGAGGCACCAAGCATGGCGCCGACGAAGAGGGTAGGGGCGAACATTCCGCCGGGGGTGCCGCTGGAGAAGGAGAGCGTGGTGGCGAGGATCTTGAAGAGCGCGAGCAGGAGCAGCATCTTGAAGGCGAACTGGGCGTGGATGGCGGCGTCGATGGAGCTGTAGCCCGCGCCCATGACCTGGGGAAGGCCGAAGTAGCCGATGCCTCCGACGACGAGGCCGGCGAGGGCGGGCTGGAGCATCTGGAACCACTCGGGCTGGCGGCGGAGGAGGGGGCGGAGGTAGCCGAGGGCTTTGGCGAAGATGAGGGAGGCGACGCCCCCGACGAGGCCGAGGACGGCGTAGGCCATGAGCTCGCGGGGGTCGCGGAGGGCGATGGAGGGGATGCGGAACATGGGTTCGGCACCCCAGAACCAACGGGCGACGACGACGCTGGAGACGGCGGCGAGGACGATGGAGCCGAGGACGCCGGCGGTCCACTGGCCGATGACCTCCTCGATGACGAAGAGGATGGCGGAGATGGGGGCGTTGAAGGCGGCGGCGAGGCCTGCGGCGGCTCCGACGGGGGCGAAGATACGGAGGCGCTCGCGGGAGAGGCCTACTTTGCGGCTAATGAGGGAGGCGACGCCGGCTCCGATCTGGAGGGAAGGATCTTCCGGGCCGAGGGAGAAGCCGCTACCGATGGCGAGTGCGGAGAGGAGGAACTTGCCGATCATGGTGCGGGTGGAGATATAGCCGTTGTGGATGTAGAGGGCGGCCTTGGTCTGATTGACGCCGGAGCCGCGGACCTTGGGGAAGACGAAGCGGGTGAGCAGGGCGATGCCGATGCCGGCGAGGGTGGGGACTATGATGAGGCGGATCTGGTGTGGCGCGGGAGCGGAGCCCTGGAGGAGGACGGTGAGCCACTCGATGGCCATGCGGAAGGAGACGACAAGGAGGCCGGAGATGATACCGATGAAGATGGAGAGCAGGAGGAAGAGACGCTCTTCGCGCTGGGGAGCGGTGTACTCGGGGTTGGCGTGGGGCTCGACGCCGGCGATGGTTGCGGCCTGCACGGGTGGCGGGATGGGTGGAGAGACGGTGGAGATGGTTTCCTGCACCGGCTCGGTCTCCCGTACGGGCTGTGGCACTGTTTCCGGCACGGGTAGCTAGTCCTTTCCTGGTGCGCTGGTGGTAGAGGCCGAGGTTGCGAGGGTGAGGAGCAGGGCGTCGTCGCCGGCGGGGCTTCCGCAGGCCTGAGCCGTGGCTTGTTCGGTCTGGAGGATGAGGGCGGTCCATTTATCCTGGGCGGCGGCGTTTTCGAGGAGATCTCTGACGTGGGCGCGGCCGCCCTGGGTTGCGGCGGTCCATGCGTCGGTCAACTGCTTGAGCTGGGGCGCGGCGGGGCTGCTGGAGGGTTGCTGGGAACAGCTCTGGAGCCGGGCTTGGGCGATCTTTGAGGCGAGCAGGATGTGATCTTCCCGCTGCTGGGCAGGCTGGTCGCGGGTGAGGTTGAGCTCCTGAACGCGGCGGGCGTTTTGCAGCTGGGTCTGGAGCAAGGCGGCCTCACTTTGGGGCGGCTTCTGAGCGAGGGCGCGCTCGAGGAGATGCTCGGATCTGGGGAAGTCTCCGAGGCGATTGGCGAGTTGGCCTGCGCGTTCGAGGGCTTCGAGATTCCGGGGCTCGGCGGTGAGGGCTTTCTCGTCGAAGTTGAGGGCATCGGTGAAGTCGCCGATGGCGGCGAAGCCGGATGCGATGCGGATGTTGAGCTGTTCGTCCGCGGGGGCGTTGCTGGCGATGACGAAGAGCTCATCTTTGGCCTGGGCGAACTGCTGCATTTCGATGAGGAGAGTGACGAGTTCGAGGCGTACGGCGCGGCGACGGATGACGCCATCACCTTCCCAGGAGCCGAAGACGGAGGCCCGGTAGTACTCGACGGCATCCTTGCGTTCGCCTTTCTGACGGGCGAGGCGGGCGAGCTGGAGGTTGATGAACCCGTCGCCTGGACGCACGTCCCAGAGGTTGAGGAAGTAGTTGGCGGCCTCCTCGGTGTGGCCGGCGCGGGCGAGGGCCTGGGCGAGCAGGAGCTGATCGGGCTCGTTGTCCGGGGCGTAGGAGAGCGCGGTACGCAGGGCGGCGACGGCTTCTTCCGGGCGGTCTTGCTGGAGGGCGGTCCGTCCACGCTGCGCCCAGCGGACGGCGAGATCGACCCGATGGCTTTCAAAGGAGCGGAAGAGGAACCAAGTGACGGCGAAGAGGGCGAACGAGACGGCGACGAGTGAGACGAAGGCGAGGCCATCATGGACGATGAGCGTGCGCTTGCTGGAGACGGTTTCGGTGGTGGCAGCTCCCATGGGACTGGCGACTCTACAATCTGAGCTTCCTTACGCATGGATGCGGTTGGGATGGAACTCGTTTCAAGCATAACCGTTGCGGAACGCGTTTCGTGCGGGAGGCATCGAAGAACGCATGAGGGCGCTGGTCTTCAATCCGGGGAGCAACTCGCTGAAGTTTGAGGTGGTAGACGTTGAAGACGGGCAACGGACGGCTTCTGAGGCGAAGAAGCTGGTGAGCGCGTCGTTCGACGATATTGGCAAGGACGCGAAGTTGAGCGTGTTCGATGGGCGAGAGCTAAAGCGTAAAGAAGATTGCGACGTGGCGGATATGGCTGCCGCGGCGAAGGCTGCGCTCGAGTGGCTGGGCAAGCAGAAGGATGCGGAAGGTGTGCTTGAAGGGCTGGATTTTGTGGCGGTGCGGGTGGTGCATGGAGGGTCGAAGCTGGGTGGTGCGAGGAAGGTGACGGAGGAGGTGTTGAAGGAGATTGAGGCGCTGGAGGAGGTGGCTCCGCTGCATAACAAGAGTGCGGTGGATATCCTGGCGGTGCTGGAGAAGGAAAGGCCGGAGGTGGAGCGGATGGTTACGTTCGATACGGCGTTTCATCGGACTTTGCCGGAGGTGGCCTGGCGGTATGCGATTGAACGGGAGACGGCGGATCGGCAAGGAGTTCGGAAGTATGGGTTTCATGGGCTTTCGCATCGGTACATGGTGGAGCAGTATGCGAAGACCGTGGGCAAGCGGCCGGAGGAGTGCACGCTGGTGACGCTGCATCTGGAGAGTGGATGCTCGGCGGCGGCGATACGGGAGGGTAAGTCCGTGGACACGACGATGGGGCTTACGCCGCTGGAAGGATTGATGATGGGATCGCGGTCGGGGAGTATCGATCCGGCGATTCTTCCGTTTCTGATGAAGCGTGAGGGGAAGAGTGCGGAGGAGATTCTGACGCTGCTGAACAAGAAGAGCGGGATGCTCGGAATTGCGGGCGGGTCGCTGGATACGCGGGTGCTGGAGAAGCGGGATGACGAGGCGGCGAAGCTGGCGCTGGCGATGTTTGGGTATCGGGTGCGGCTTGCGGTGGGGGCTTACCTGGCGGCGCTGGGGGATGCGGAGGCGGTGATCTTCGGGGGTGGGATCGGGGAGGATTCGCCCTGGCTCAGGACAGCGGTGTGTGAGGGGCTGAAGGGTTGGGGGCTGGAGCTGGATGCGGAGGCGAATGAGCGATCGGTGAGCGGGCAGGCCCGGATTACGAGGGAGGGATCGCGGCTGCAGGGGTGGGCGATGCCGGTAGAGGAAGGACTGCAGATGGCGTATGAGTGTGCGCTGGCGCTGCGGCAGCAGGCTTGAACTTGTGGTGGCGCCGAAAGCAGCAAGTGCAAAAGGCAACGACACATACGGAGGTTCTGAGTCTGAGCTGCGCTCAGACTCAGAATGACGAGATTATGGCAAGGCAAAGTCTTCTCTAGCGGACGCTGCGTTCGAGGAGGATGACGTTGTCGTGCTGGTAGTCGACCTTCCAGCCGGGGGTGTGGGTGAGGAGATAGACGAGTGGGGTGTGGGGTTCGAAGAGGACGTAGCGGATGTGATGCCGGTCGAGGATGGCTAGGGTGTCTTCGATGTGGATGACGTCGAGGAAGTCCTTGAAGGTGCCGTTGTACTCGAAGATGTCGACGCGGGAGTCGACGAAGACGGGGACGGTGCGGAGGTTGTACTCCATGTAGCCGCCCCAGAGGTACTCGTTGAAGACGTTGCCGTGGAAGGGGAAGGCCTGAAGATAGGCGAGGTCTGCGGCGGGATACTTCTTCATGGCGTCGAGGGCGTGGACGTCCGGGTGACGCATGCGGCCGATGACGAAGCCCAGGAGAAGGATGACGATGGAGGCGTTGACGAGGACGCGGGTGGGGGGCTCGGTACGGGGCTGGCGCGGGGGGAAAGAGCAGGCAAGGATGGGGGCGGCGAGGATGGCGAAGAGGAAGAGGAAGCGGGTGTAGTTGAAGGCGGAGTAGATGCCGATGAGGAGGAAGGCTAGTTCGTAGGTCTGCCAGCGGCGGGGTTTGTAGAGCTGCCAGATTGCGAGGAGGACTAGGCAGCCGAGCATGGTGAGGCCGCGTGGGGAGTGGAAGTCGAGGCTGTGCCACTCCTCTACGTTGGCGATGTTGAGCTTCTGGTGGAAGGCGAGATTGAAAGGGTAGGCTACGAGGTGCCAGCCGTAGGGATTGAGGAAGAGCGCGGGCAGGCTGAGGGATGCGGCGAGGAGTAATTGCTTGCGACGGGGGGTGGGAAAGGGTTCGGAGGAGAGCGCTCCGAGCTGCAGGGGGATGAGGCCGAGCAGGATGTAGACGGCGAGGAGAACGAGGCCGATGACCCAGGAGCCGTGGGTGTTAACCCAGAGAAGGAAGAGCGGCGGGAGCGCGAAGACGAGGCGGGGGCGACGCTCGGAGGCGCGCAGGAGGAAGAGCTCCAAGATGAGGCAAAGCCAGCCGAAGAGGAGGGTTCTGGGGCCGAAGGAGACGGTGGCGAAGACGGTGGCGAAGATGGATACGGTGGCTGCGGCTACGATGTTGCCGCTGGCTTGCCAGGCGAGCAGGCAGATGCCGAGGATGATGGCTTCGACGGCGAGGAGAGTCACGGTATAGACGCCGAGTGGTCCCGCGATGCGCCAGCCGAGATAGAAGGGGAGTTCGGCGATCCACTCGTGGTTCATCCAGGCCGAGCCGGCGGCGGTGAAGGAGAAGGTGTCGTGGGTGATCAAGCTGTGCTGGGCGAGTTGCTGTTCGACATCGCGGAGATGCCACCAGATGTCGGGGTCGGCCATGGAACGGGGTACGCAGAAGAGTACGAGGACGGCGAGGCTGAGCACGAGCAGAGTGGGGAAGCCGAGGAGCCGGTGAGTCCACGAAGGTGTTGGTGCAGAGGGCATTCCGGAGTGGGCCTCAGAGGATTATGACTTTCGTAACGGCGGCGGGTACAGATTCTGCTCCAGCCAGCATAGCAATTTCGAGCTTCCGAGCTTACGGTAAGAAGTGCAGGGAGGCTGCGACTTAAGCGGCATGGAAGCGGTCCGGCGAGTGTTGGGGACGAGTATCGGGGCGGAGTCCCACGGTGGGATTAATTTGCGCACAGTACTGCAAGGCTGCGTGAACGACACTCCCCTGTTCGGGTGAGTCGAGGGCCCCAGCGGGGCTATTACAAACGTTTTGGAAAGCGCACGGGCGATCTTCCTCGGAGTGGTGGGCTGGGCTAGTCTTGGTTTCACGCAGGCAGCTTGCGGAGGAGCCGGAGCATGGATTTCTCGCAGGACTCACGCGAATTTTGGTTCTCTGGAGAAAGTCACATGAAGAAGTTCAACCTGTTGTTCACCGCCTTGATGCAGGATGAGTCCGGCCAGGACCTCATCGAGTACGCCCTTGTCGCCGGTCTCGTCGGTCTTGCCGCAGTGGGCGCGATGTCGGGTCTTTCGACCAAGATCAGCACCGCCTTCAACAGTGTTGGCAGCAGCCTGACCAGCTCGGTCTAACAGCGTTCCTATTGTTAGGATCGACTGTTTCACTCGCTTCGTCGGCTTTCTCCTGGGACGCGGTGGACGGAAGTTGGACCGTCCACCGCAGCTCAACCACAGGGGTCTGCTTGGGTTTTACTTCAAGGTTGTGAACTGGAAGACCGTTGTGCTATGAAACGTGGCGCCGGGCTTCAACTCCGTGGACGGGAAGTTGGGCTGGTTGGGTGAGTCCGGATAGTGCTGAGTTTCCAGGCAGAATCCGGTGTTCTTTTCAAATTTCATACCATTGCGCCCGGTTGTCGCGCCCAAGAGCGAGTTGCCGCTGTAGAACTGCACGGCCGGCTCGGTCGTGGTGACGGTAAGGACGCGTCCGGAGGCAGGGTCGGTGACCTTGGCGGCTAGGTGCATGGGTGCGCTTGAGGGCTTGAGGACGAAATTGTGGTCGTAGCCGCCGGCGAAGGTGAGTTGCCGGCCTGCCTCTCCGTCGGTTGAGTTGATGCGGTCGCCGATCACGGTGGGATTCTGAAAGTCGAGGGCTGTTCCCGCGATGTTGAGATATTGTCCGGTGGGGATGAGGGTTGCGTCGACCGCGGTGATGCGGGCCGAGTTGATCATCATCTTTTCTCCGAGGATGGTGCCTGAGCCGATGAGATTGAAGTAGGTGTGGTTGGTGAGGTTGAGGACGGTGAGCTTGTCCGTGGTGGCGCTGTACTCGATGCGAAGGTCGGTGCCGGAGAGGGTATAGCGTACGTGAGCGGTGAGGGTTCCGGGAAAGCCCTGGTCGCCGTCGGGGCTGATGAGGCTGAACTCGACGCCGTTGGGAAGCTGCTTCGCGGTCCAGTTGTGGCGGTCGAAGCCGATGGTGCCGCCGTGGAGGGTGTTGGGACCGTTGTTGAGCGGCAGGTGATACGGCTCGCCGGCGAGGGTGAAGGTTCCCTTGGCGATACGGTTTCCGTAACGGCCGACGATGGAGCCCATGTGGGTCTTATCGTCGTCGAGATACCCCTGGAGATCGTCGTAGCCGAGGATGACGTCGGTTTTCTTTCCGTCGCGGTCGGGAGCGAGGATGGAGGTGATGGTGGCGCCGAAGGTGATGATCTTGATCTGAAGGTGCGAGTTGGCGAGGGTGTACTGCTCGACGGCGGAGTGGTCGGGGAGAGTTCCGAAGGCAGCTTTGGTGACCGTCGTCTGGCCATGGGCGAACGAGGGAACAGTGGCGGCGAAGGCGAGGAGCAGAAGCGGCTTCAACATGAATGTCCCTTAGCTTGGTGAGTCGGACGGTGAACGGTCTTGGTCAATCGGGAAAAAAGCAGGACCCGGCAGCCCGCGAGAGGTGAGCAACTTATCTTACTCACCTCGAAGGCTCTTTGGGCAAACGGGTTTGGGGCTGATGAGACGGGTGGATGAGGATTACTTGGTGACCGTGACCATGAAGCTTACGGTGGAGGCGCCCAGGCCGGTCGAGAAGTTGACGGGGATGGTGTAGTTCCCTGGGTGCGCTCCGGATGAAGCGGAGCCGCAGCCGCTGAGGCCAAGGGTGGCGCCGAGAGGCAGGAGGATCAGCAGACCCAAGAGCACGATTTTACCGCGGGCCTTGCGACGGAGGGCGAGCAAGCCGAAGAGCGGCAGCAGAGCGCAGGTGGCGAAGCTTTCGAGGAGAGATGAGGATCCGGTGCGGCTCGGGTCCAGACGCGATACGTCCGAGCCTGCCGTGTTGATGGTCAAGGTGCTGGTGAGGGTGTTGTCGCCGCCGGTGAAGACGAGACTGTTTGGGGCGAACGAGCAGGTGATGGGCGAGGGCGGCGTTTCGCAGGAGAGGCCGACCGTTCCCGAGAAGCCTCCGACGGTGGCGACTGTCAGGGAGACCGATCCGGAAGAGCCGCGAGCGATCGTCAGTCCGACCGGGGCGATGGAGGGAACCTCCTGGTAAATTCCTTTCTGAAGACTCGCTCTACGGTGCCCGCGCGTCGGGGTCAGCGATTTAGGGCGACGAGGAGGCAGAGGATTGCGGCGATCAGGAGGGCGATCCTCGCGCGGTGCAGGGTGTCCCACAGCTTATGTTCGGCGCGGGGATTCGGACTTGTTCCGGCTGCGAGGCGGTTGTTGATGGGTACGAGCACCGCGAGGGTAAAGGCGATGGTGAAGATCCAGATGCAGGCCGAGGCAATCAGGAGAGGGCGAGCCGAGGTTTGCCAATGGGTGAAGACTTCAGCGAGCAGAAGGAGAAGGCAGGCAGCGTACCAGAAGGGCATGGCCCTGCCGAGCGAGGCGGCAAGCTCCTTCGTCATGGAGCGGTCGTCGAGCTTCCAGAGGGCGGGGTTGATGAAGAGAGAGACGGCCAGCTCATTGCCGGTCATCAAGGTTGTAAGGAGAACGGTGAGGATGTCCAGAAGATGCATGCAACTCCGCTCAGCGAAAGGATAGAGGGTTGAGGATGAGGGCGCGGGCTGCTCATCGTCAAAGGAGATCAGGCTTTGATGGCGGGGTGCTGCATGGAGCATGAAGCGTCTTCGCGGCCGCAGAGGCAGGCGCGTTTTTCTGCGGCTGGATGGGTGGCTTGGGCGTAGATCTGCTGGGCGGCGATGAGGCCGGCGCCAAAGGCGGCATCGAGCTGGGGGACGGATTTGACAATGACCTGCTCGAGTGCGCCGACGAGGGCGATGGTGTCCATGTAGTCAAAGAAGCCGAGGTGGGCGATGCGGAAGAGCTGCCCCTTCATCTCGCCCTGGCCGTTGGTGATGATGGCACCGAAGCGGGATTTTAGCTCTTTGACGAAGAGGCCGGAGTCCACGCCTTCCGGGGCGAGCACGGCGGTGGCGGCGGCTGAGGGGGATGCGGGGGCGAAGAGCTTGAGGCCGAGCGCGACGAGGGCGGCGCGGGTCATGGCGGCGATGGTCTCGGCGTTATCGACGAGCTTGCGGCGGCCGGCGGCGATGTCTCCGGCGGGGTCTTCGGGGGTGGCGGCCTGTGCGGCGATCCAGGCTAAGGCCGCGTCGAGTGCGGCGATGAGGGAGACGGGCGGGGTGTAGGCGGATTCGCCGAGGCGGGCGTTTTTGCGCTCCTTGCGGAGGTCGAAGTAGTAGCGCGGGTTGTAGGTGGCCTCCATGCGGTCCCAGGCTTTGGGGCCGACGGCGAGGTAGGACAAGCCAGGGGGGATCATGACGGCCTTCTGGGAGCCGCCGATGAGGACGTCGATGCCCCAGGCGTCCATATCGAGGTGGGTGGTGCCGAGGCCGGTGATGGCGTCGACGACGAGGAGGGCTTCGGAACTCGTGTCCTTGAGGAGTTGGGCTACACCGGGCGTGCAGTGGCGGACGCTGGTGGAGGTTTCGGTGGCCTGCATGAAGACAGCGCGGGTTTCGAGGCGGAGGGCGGCTTTGACCTCGTTGAGCGAGAAGGTCTGGCCGTAGGGTGCGGAGACGACGTCTACTTCGCAGCCGAAGGCTTTGGCGAGGGCGGTCCAGCGCTCGCCGAACTTGCCGGCGGTGAGGACGAGGACGCGGTCACCGGGCGAGGTCAGATTGCTGACGGCAGCTTCCATCGCGCCTGTGCCGGAAGAGGAGAGGATGATGATGTCTCCGGTCTCGGTGCCGACGAATTGCTTGAGCTGAGTGAGGACGCGGGTGTAGAGGGCGCGAAACTCGGCGGTGCGGTGATGGATGTCGGCGGCGGCCATGGCGAACTGGGCGGCGGGGAGAAGCGGCGTCGGGCCGGGGGTGAAGAGGCGGGTTTTGCGGATCATGAGGGTTATTGTAGCGAGGCTGGGCTGGGTTGCGGGTTACTGCCGGCTGTACCCCCTCCCCGGTATTTATGTACAAAATATTCAAAGTAGGCAACTTAGGCTTGTATCAACGTTCGTTACCATCTGGAAAGTTACTGGGAGGGTGGGCAAACCGGGTCAGGGTGTGGCGTTCGATTGAGGGTGGGCGTCTAATGATCGTGGGTAAGGAGAATGGACGATGAGCGAGCAGGTTGAGTTAGGCGAGATTGCAGGGAAGCCGGTCGAGGCGGGGATCTCGGAGCGGATTGGGAAGGATATTGTCACGGCCATGAAGGCCAAGGACGAGCATCTGCTGACGACGCTGCGGATGGTGAAGAGTGCGCTGAAGAACAGGGAGATCGAGAAGCGGCAGCCGCTGACCGAGGCCGAGGAGCAGAAGATCCTGACGACGCTGGTGAAGCAGCGGAAGGAGTCGGTGGAGTCGTTTACGAAGGGCGACCGGCCGGAGCTAGCGGCGCGGGAACAGAAGGAGATCGGGATGATTGAGAGCTACCTGCCGCAGGCGGCGGGTGAGGAGGAGATCCGCGCGGTGATCAAGGGGGCGCTGAACCATCTGGCGGCGGACGCGGGTGGAGTCCGGCCGGGGCCGAAGGATATCGGGCCAGCGATGAGTGTGATCAAGCAGCGGCTGATGGCGAGCGGGGTAAGGGCGGATGGGTCGGTGGTGAATGCAATTCTGCGGGAGGAACTGGGGACGGGCAGGAACGGGTAGAGCAAATTACCTGTTCCCGTGGAGCGGATGCAACCTGCGGTCATTTTCTTTGAGAGAAGATGACGTTGATCGTAGAGACATTCTATAGACCCGCAGGTCATTTGCCAGGGACGCCCCGGCTCCGTGCGAGGCGCTTGCGCTTTTGTGGGAGAGGCTTTCAGCGGCGGCTGTGGTTTGCTTGCTGCTGAGGGCGATTGCGGGCATGGAGCGGACCCAGATGGAGGCAGTCAATCGCCTGGTGGAACAGCGTCGCCTGGCCGCGCAGCAGGGTGTTGCGGCTGAGCCGCGGAGGATTGGGCGGCCGGCTGGAGTTCTTTTGATTGGCGGGTTTCAGTTCTTGAAGGCGGCGGTGCTGTTGCTTACGGGAACTCTGTTGCGGGTGAGGCCGGAGATGGTGAATGCACCGGGGAGTCCGCTTTATCCGCTGCTTTACCTGGCTACGCGGGGGAAGTACGACTCGATGAGTGCGGTGTTGCAGAGCAATGTTCTGGTTGGGCTGATCCTGTTTCTGGGGTTCTATATGGGGGCGATCGGGTTTGGGATTTTGGCGATGAGCGGGTGGGCTCGGCGGACGCTGATCCTTACGTGCGGGATGACGGTGGCGCTGTTTGCGAAGACGAGTTTGTTTGCGAATCAGGCGACGGCTGGGGCTGCGGCTCCGGATATGACGAAGTTTTATGTGCTGCTGGCGGTGGATACCGGAGTGTTTCTGTACCTGCTGCGAGGGAATACGGCGGAGTTGTTTGCGGCTCAGGGGTAGGGCGGGACTATACTTTCGGCATGGCGCAGACCTCGATCCAGGTGGTACTTCCGGAGCCGCTGGTGGAGTATGTCGAGCAGCGGGTGGAGTATGGGGAGTTCTCTTCGGCGAGCGAGTTTGTGCAGACGCTCATCAGTGAGGACAGGGAACGCAGGCTGGCGGCGTTGGAGGATGAACTTGAGGCCGCGATGAGCTCAGGAAAGATCACCGTCTCTCCTGAGGAGCTTGTGGGGGGCAGCCTGGTAGCTCTGCTCAAGGAGAGACGCGCACAGCTAAGGTGAGCGTTCAGGTGGTGTGCCGCTGAGAATCAGGACGATTACTTTTACCGCATCTGCCACGGACGCCATTGCCGCTGAAAACGAATACTACGCGCAGCATCAAGGGTTGGCAGCAGCAGCGCGCTGGGAGACTGCTGTTAGCGGTGCGGTTTCATCGCTTCTTTCGATGACTGAGCGGGGCGCTCTCGTGCGCACAAGTCGTAGGAGTCTGGCGGATCTCCGCTGGATCTTTGTTCCTGGTTTTCCGTTCCGGCTCTTCTATGCTTTCCAGGCGAGCGTGGGTGAGCTATGCGTGGTGCATCTGATTCATAACCGTCGAAAGATCGACGATCTATTGAAGGTAGCGGCTGCCGAGGTTCCGAGGCAGTGATCTACTCGCGGATGATTTTGACGAAGATTCCGTCGGGGAGGGTGGCTCCGCCGAGGAGGTGGACTACGCCGTCTTTGGTGAAGCCTCGGTGCATGGTGCCGGAGACGGCAGGAGTGCGATTGGTGGCGTAGGGGTCGGGTGGGGCGGTGGATCGGGTGGGGTAAGGGGTGGCGGCAGGTGTGATTGCAGAAGGGGCAACTGCAGATTCGTCCGCTCCGCTGCGGAATGACAAAGGGGACACGGGGGCGCGTCCCGCGATGGGGCGGAGGGGGAGGGATTGGACTTTATCTGTAGGGCTAGGGCGTTTCATGCCTCGGTCTGTTCCCCGGTCCATGGCCTGGTTGGCTAGGGCGTCGGCTTCCTTGTTCTTGTGGCGGAGGGCGTGGGAGATCTCGAAGGCTTCGAGGCGGGCGATGCGGTTGCGGGCCTCCTGCCAGAGGGGTTTGAGGTCGGGGGAGTTGACTTTGTACTTGCCCTGGATCTGCTTGACCATGAGCTCGGAGTCGGAGACTACTTTGAGCTTGGGGTGTTTGTTTTCAAGAGCATAGGCGAGGCAGGCGAGGAGGCCGGAGTACTCGGCGAAGTTGTTGGTGCGGATGCCGAGGAAGTCGGAGAGTTCGGCGAGGGTTTCTCCGTGGGCGTTGGTGATGAGGGCGCCGTAGCCGGCTGGGCCCGGATTGCCGCGGGAGCCGCCGTCGCAGTGGGCGTGGATCCAGTCGGATTTAGAAGGCTTATCGGGGGGGAACAAGGACATTCGATGATGGTACAACTGCGTGGCTGGGCGTGGTCGAAGGTGGAGCAATGGATGGCTGACGTGGGCAGACGCAATGCTTACGCGTGGTGGAGGGCGGGGTGGGCACGGGTTTTATCGCTAATGGGTGGAAAAAGTTGGGAGGGGAGAGTTGCACCATTTTCGGGGCACCCACTTTTTGCTGGTGGTTCGGGGCGAGTGGTTCGGGCGGCTGTTGCCGGGTCGAGACTTTCGGCCTTCGACGCTCCATTGCTGCGCGAAGGGATTTGATCAGGCTGATGAGGTTGCGGTGGGAGTGTACGGAGCAGTATGAGGCAGTGAAGGGCAGTGATCAGGCGGTGGTGAGGCAGTGCAGGTGCGAATTTGTGGCTGGTGGTCCTGGCGGTTTGGGTGATGCGAGCTTCTTCGGGGTCCTTCGACTGCGGTTGGCTTTCGCCAACCTTCGCTCAGGATGACATGGTTTTTTGGGAAGGCCACGGCAGGGCAGGGCAGAGGCTACTTTTGGAAGTATTTGGGTTCGGCTCCGGCGGCCCAGGGGTCGTAGTACTTGGCGAAGGCGGCGCGGCGGCCTATGGCGGGGTGGGAGTAGGTCCAGAACTCGATGAAGGGTGAGGGGTATGGGTCGCCGAGGCCGTTTTCGCCGAGGAGGTCGAAGGCCGCCTGACCGGTGGCTTGCGGGTCCTTGACGATGCCGTGGACGGCCTCCTGGCCGAAGACGTCGGCGGCGTGCTCGTGCATGCGGGTGAAGGTGTTGCCGATGGGCTCGGTGACGAGGCCGATCAGGGAAAACGTCAGGGAGAGGACAAAGAGGGCGGCCCAGTCCGACTGGGCGGGGACGCGCCACTGCTTGCCGAACCGGCGAAGGAAGAACTGGAAGAGGTGGAAGCCGACGAAGAAGGAGGCGAGGATGAGGACGAAGCTGAAGAGGATGCCCTGGATGATGTGGCCGAGGACGTAGTGGCCCATCTCGTGGCCGAAGATGAAGGCGATCTCATCCGGGGTGCCTTTGGCGATGGAGGTGTCCCAGACGACGACGCGCTTGGAGGAGCCGAAGCCGGTGACGTAGGCGTTGAGGGTGGTGACCTTGTCGGAGGCTTTCATGAGGAACATGCGGTCGGGGGGGATATTGATGCCTTTTCCGCGTGCGACGACCTTTTCCAGCTGAGCTACGAGGGCGGGATTGGTTTTGGAGAGGGGTTCGAAGTTGTTAAAGAGCGGGTCGATGACGTAAGGGGAGATGAAGACGGCGAGGAGGGTGACGAGCATGACCGGGAACCAGAGGACGATCCACCAGCGGCGGGGAAACTTGCGGATGAGATAGAAGAGCAGCATGACCAGGAGGCCGCCGATGATGTAGCCGATGGCGAGGGACTTGAGCTGGTCGAGGACCCAACTGCCCCAGTGCTGGACGGAGAGGCCGTATAGGCGCTGGATGTGCTGGGCGTAGAGGTCCAGGGGAAGGGTGAGAAGGGTGGTGAGGACGAGGAACTCGAAGAAGAAGAGGAAGCACTGCGCCCAGCGGTTCTTGCTGAGGTTGTTGGCGACGTTGCGCATGCGGGCGGCAATGCCGAGTTGCAGGATGAGGATGAGCTGGAGGATGCCCCAAGCTTCGTTGACGAAGTGCAAGGTGGTGCGGGTGTGCGCGAGAGCGATGGCGTGGACCATCTTTTCCGGCGGGAGGGTGTAGGCGGTTTTGTCCTGGTCGGCGGCCTGGATGGCGGCGGACTCCGTAAGCGTGGTGTGGTCGCATCCGGTGAGGGGGAGGAGGGCGAGGAACGCTAGGAGGAACAGGACCAGGGAACGGAGACGCATGAGGGAATCGTGCGGGAGGGCGGCGGGAAATGCAAGCGGAGCGTGCGGGCGTGGAGGGATTGCGGGATCGGATAGACTTTTCAACAGCAGAGGTATTGCGGGTCAGGCGGGTTCTCTTGAGCAAGCGAGTGCGAGTTGGATGCGTGGTTGGAGCGGCTGCGGTTTTGCTGCAGGTTGGGGTGATTACGGGAGTTGCAGGAGCTTCGGGGCCGGGAGATAAGGCTGGAGCGAAGGCGGCTGATCCGGTTTTGATCCAGGCTATGGATGTGGAGTTGAACCGGGCTATGGGGGCGCTGGGGACTCAGGTGCCGAAGGGTGATGCCAAGGGCGAGGCGGCTCCGAAGCCCTACTTTATGAGCTATGCCGTGTCCGATGCGGAGGCAGTGCAGATCACCGCGCAGTTTGGGGCGATTACGGGGTCAAGTGAGAGCCGGCGGCGGATGGCGGATGTGCAGATACGGCTGGGGTCTCCGGCGCAGGACAATACGCATGGGGATCATCGGGCGAGTGCGCTGACGACGGTGCCGCTGCCGCTGACGGACGATCGTGAGGCGCTGGCGCGGAGTTTGTGGTTTGCGACGAACCGGGGGTATGGGCGGGCGCTCGACAGCTATCTGAAGGTGAAGACGGAGCAGCAGGTGAGGGCGAAGGAGGAGGATGCTTCGGCGGACTTTTCCGCGGAGAAGCCTACGGATGCGTTTGTGGCTCCGGATGCGAGGTTCTCTCCGGCGGATCCGCTGATGAGTAAGGCGGAGAAGGTGGCGTGGGAGGCGCGGGTGAGGGAGATCTCCGGGGTGTTCAAGGGGTTTCCGGATGTGTTTGCGAACAATGTTGAGCTGGAGGCGAGTAACGAGACGGACTACTTTGTGGCGAGCGATGGGACGAAGGTGAGTACGCCGAACCATGTGGCTCGGCTGGTGGTGGTGGGGCGGACGCGGGCGGCGGATGGGATGGATCTGTTTCGGGTGGAGACGTTTGAGAGCGATGCGCTGGGGCGGCTGCCGGATCAGAAGATCGTGATGGAGAAGACGGTGGCGATGGCGAAGAATCTGGAGGCGCTGCGGGTGGCTCCCATCACTGAGCCGTTTAATGGGCCGGCGATCTTGAGCGGGCGGGCGAGTGCGGTGTTCTTCCATGAGGTGCTGGGGCATCGGCTGGAAGGGCAGAGGCAAAGAGGCGATGAGGAAGGGCAGACGTTTACGAAGCTGCTGAACAAGCCGATTGTGCCGAGCTTTATTTCGGTGGCGGATGATCCTACGTTGAAGACGTTCGACGGAGTTCCGCTGAGTGGGCACTATGCGTTTGATGACGAGGGGCAGCCGGCGCGGCGGGTGGATCTGATTCGGGATGGGGTGCTGGAGACGTTTTTGATGTCACGGCTACCGATTGCGAGCTTCCAGAACAGCAATGGGCATGGACGGGCGGAGAGTGGGCATATGCCTACGGGGCGGCAGGGGAACCTGATTGTGAGCTCGTCGAAGAGTGTGAGCGAGACGGAGCTGCGGGAGATGCTGAAGGCGGAGGCGAAGAAGCAAGGGAAGGCGTATGGGCTCTACTTTGAGGATATTTCGAGCGGATTTGCGGTGACGAGCCGGCGGAGTCCGCAGGCGTTCAGCGTGATCCCGCTGGTGGTGTATCGGGTGTATGTGGATGGGCGGCCGGATGAACTGGTGCGTGGGGTGAGTATCGTGGGGACGCCGCAGGCGGCTTTGAACCGGATTGTGGCGACGGGGAATAAGCAGGATGTGTTCAATGGCATCTGCGGGGCGGAGAGTGGGAGCATTCCGGTAAGTGCGGTGGCTCCGGCGATGCTGGTGAGCGAGATTGAGACGCAGCGGCAGGCGCAGGGGACGTCGCGGCCGCCGATTGTGCCGCCTCCGGGGGCGGTGGCGATGGGCGGAGCGGGCAAATGATGGGAGTGTGCCTGAAGCGGTTACAGATGGTTGGATGTTTGTGCGGGTTTGTGACTGGAATGGTTGCGAATGGGCAGGCGCCGGTTTCGCCGGAGTTGCTGAAGGTAGCGGAGAAGGCTGCGGCGGTCGATCCGATGTTGAGTGCCATGCAGGCGGAACTGGAGCGGGAGCAGGAGTTGCTGCTGCTGCCGGGGATGCAACGGCCTTACTTTATCGAGTACAGGATGGACGATTTCTCCAGCTTTGAGGCGGCTGCGAGCTATGGAGCTTTGCTTCGGGAGGACCATGGGCATCAGCGGATTGTGCGGGTGACGGTGCGGATCGGGGACTATGGGTCGGACTCGAGTTCGAGCCGGGGGGATGGGTTTGTCGCGCTGGCTCCGGAGGAGAATGATCCGGCGGCGCTGCGGTATGCGCTCTGGACGGGGACGGATGAGGCCTACAAGGCGGCGCTGCGGGCGTATGCGACAAAGCAGGCGGCGCTGAAGCAGTTTGAGAAACCGCCGACGGCGGAGGATTTTTCTCATGCGAAGGATGTGCAGAAGGTTGAGCCGCTGGTGGCGCTGACGCTCGATGAAGGGGAGTGGAAGAGGCGAATTGTGGAGGCAAGCGGGTTGTTTCTGACGGATGCGAAGCTGGCGGGGGCGGCGGCGCATGTGCAGTACTCGGCCAGCAATGTGCGGGGGCTGGCGGTGAACCGGTGGCTGGTGAACAGCGAGGGAACCGTGGTTCGGCGAGGGTATGCGGCGTATGGGGCGAACTTCAGCGTGGGCGGGCAGGCGGATGATGGGATGCGGCTGGGGCGGGATAACGGGACGACGGCTGCGGATGCCCGGGATCTCGAAGGGCCGGCGGCGTTCAAGAAGCGGGTCGAGGACGATGTGCTGAGCTATGAGGCGCTGCGGACGGCCCCGGTGGCGGATGCGGAGGACTTTCATGGGCCGGTGTTGTTTTCCGGGGATGCGAGTGCGGACCTGATGAATCGGTTATTTGTGCCCAATGTAGAAGCAAACAGGCCGGAGATGGGGACGGCTGCGCGGACGGAGGGGGCTTACCGGTCGAGCTTCAAGGCTCGGGTGCTGCCGGAGCTGCTGGACGTGGTGGATGATCCGCTGGAGACGAGGTTCAACGGCAAGAGCCTGGTGGGGGCTTATGACGTGGACGATGAGGGAGTGCCGGCGAAGGCGGTGGAGCTGGTCGATCATGGGAAGCTGGAGGAGTATCTGATTGGGCGGACTCCGGTGCGGGATTTTGGGGAGTCGAACGGGCATGGGCGGGCGGCTCCGGGGCAGGCGGCAAGACCGCGGGCGGGCGTGATGATCTTCAAAGGAGTGAGCCCGACGCCGGCGGCACAGATGGAGGCGAAGCTGGTGGCGATGGCGAAGGAGCAGAGCCGCGATGTGTATGAAGTGGAGACGATGAGCGGCGAGGCTCCGCGGATGCTGTTCCGGGTGCATCCGGATGGGACGAAGGAGCTGGTGCGGGGGGCGGTGTTCGATGAGCTGGATAACCGGAGTCTGCGGTCGGATGTGCTGGCGGTCGGGGATGATGAGTATGTCGCGAACAACCTGGGGCCGGTGCCGGAGACGGTGATTGCGCCGAGTCTTTTGTTTGGGGATATCGGGGTAAAGCGGGCGAATGAGGAGCAGCAGAAGCTGCCGTATTATGAGGCTCCGAAGTAGGTTTCTTCGATGAAGGGTGGAGACTGGTCGAAGTCGCTGTAGCGGATCCAGTGGGGGCGGACGACGAAGTGGGTGAGGCCGGGCCAGCTCATGCGGGCGATGCCATCCGGCCATGCGGCGAAGTAGATCTGCTGGTAGCGCTTGAGGGCTGGGCCGGTGGGGATGGCGGCGATGCCTTCGTACTGGAGCGTCTGTTCTTCTGAAGTGCCGATGACGAAGGAACAGGCTGGGTTGGCGACCAGGTTGGCGTGCTTGCGGGTGGAGGCGAGGGTGTCGAAGATGATTTCGAGGTCTGGGGTGACGGCGATGCCGACGAGTGCTGATTGCGGCGTGCCTGCGGCGGAGAGCGATGAGAGTACGGCGTAACGATGACGGATGAGGAAAGAGTGCAAGAGGAGTCGGTTCATTTGATCTAGAGTGAGGCTTTTCAGGTTGAGAGAGCGGCCTTTGCGGCCCGCCCAGAGTATAGGTGAGCGTGAAAGAACATCCGTCCGGGCTTAAGCCCGCGGGTGGCTGAATGTGAAGGGGACGAGTAGCCCGGTGGGAAGGTAAAGGCAGAGAACGAGCACGGAGAGCACCGCGAGGACGGAGGGACACAGAAAGTTCTTGGGTAATTCGGGGCCTCTTTGGGTGGATCGTTTGCTAGAGTAGCGAGTAGTTCGTGCTATTTGAGGAGCGATGCGATGCGACGGAACTACTTGACGACTGGGATCGGGCTGGTTTTGGGGAGTTGGGTGGTGGGTGGTGCGTCGCTGGCGGCGCAGGGGACGAGTGGCCCGGCGGGGGCGGATGCGGCGAGCAACGATAAGTATCTTTGGCTGGAAGAGGCGAATGGGGATCGTGCGCTGGATTGGGTGAAGGCGGAGAATGCGAAGACGGCGAAGGTGCTCGAAGCCGATCCGCATTATGCGGGGAACTTCGATGCGGCGCTGAAGTTGGCGGAGGATCCTCGGCGGCTGGCTATGCCGGATCTGCGCGGGAGTGAGGTCTATAACGAGTGGCGGGATGCTAAGAATCCGCGTGGGGTGTTTCGCAAGACGAGTCTGGCGGATTACCTGACGGCGGAGCCGCATTGGAAGACGGTGCTGGACTTCGATGCGCTGGGGAAGGCGGAGGGTGTGGGCTGGGTAGGGCATGGGTTCGACTGCCTGTATCCGGGGGATCAGTACTGTATTGCGGAGCTTTCCGCGGGTGGGGAGGATGCAGATACAGGGCGGGAGTTCGACCTGAAGAAGAACGAGTTTGTTGCGGCTGGGTTTGTGCTGCCGCATAGCAAGCAAGGCGTGAGCTGGGTGGATAAGGACACGCTGCTGGTGGCGCGGGACTGGGGTGCGGGGACGATGACGGCGTCGGGCTATCCGTTTGTGGTGAAGGAGTGGAAGCGGGGAACGCCGCTGGAGAGTGCGAAGGAGGTGTTTCGCGGCGAGGCGACGGATGTGCGGGCAGGAACGGGAGTGCTGCAGGATGGGCAAGGGGAGACACTGCAGGCGTTCTTTCGCGGGGTGACTTTCTTCGAGAGTCAGACGTATGTGCGGACGCCGCGTGGGGTGGAGCGGCTGGCGATTCCGGCGAAGGCGGACCTTGCCGGGTTGATTGCGGGGCGGGTGCTGGTGGAGTTGCATGAGGACTGGACGCCGGTCGGGTCGGGGAAGACGTTCAAGCAAGGCTCTATCGTGGAGTTGAAGCTCCCGGATGTGATGAAGGATCCAGGGCACCTGAAGCCGGCGGTGGTGTTTGAGCCGACTGCGGAGGAGTTCCTGGGCAGGGCTGTGACGACGCGGGATCGGCTGGTGCTGACGACGCTCGCGCATGTGCAGGGGCGGGCGTATGTGTACACGCCGGGGGCGAGTGGATGGACGAAGGAACGGCTGCCGGTGCCGGAGAATACGTCGGTGGGCGTGATCTCGACGAACGATGCGGATAACCAGTTTGTGCTGAATATTACGGGCTTTCTGACGCCTCCCTCGCTTTGGCTGGGGGATGCGGCGGTGGCGAAGATCCACGAGATCAAGACGCAGCCGGCGATGTTCGATGCGTCGAACGATGTGGTGGAACAGCATGAGGCGACGTCGAAGGATGGGACGAAGGTGCCGTATTTTGTGGTGCATGCGAAGGGGATGAAGCTGGATGGATCGAACGCGACGCTGCTGAATGCGTATGGAGGGTTTGAGGTTTCGGAGACGCCGAGCTACTCGGGAACGATTGGGAAGCTGTGGCTGGAGAAGGGTGGGGTGTTTGTGCTCGCGAACATACGTGGCGGCGGGGAGTTTGGGCCGGCGTGGCATGAGGCGGGGTTGAAGACGCATCGGCAGCGGATCTATGACGACTTTGCGGCGGTTGGGCAGGACCTGGTGGCGCGGAAGATCACGTCTCCGCGGCATTTAGGGATCATTGGGGGATCCAATGGCGGGTTGCTGATGGGGGTGGAGATGGAGCAGAATCCTACGCTTTGGAATGCGGTGGTGATTCAGGTGCCGCTGCTGGATATGCTGCGGTTCGAGAAGATTGCGGCGGGGGCGAGCTGGGTGGGGGAGTATGGGTCGGTTTCAGTGCCGGCGGAGAGGACGTTTCTGGAGGGGATCTCGCCGTACAACCAACTGAAGCCGGATGTGAAGTATCCGGAGCCGCTGATCTTTACGACGACGAAGGATGACCGGGTGGGGCCGCAGCATGCCCGGAAGTTTGCGGCGAAGATGGAGGAGTTTCATCTGCCGTTTTTCTATGACGAGATTATTGAGGGTGGGCATGGGGCGGGTGCGGATTTGAAACAGCAGGCGGGGACGCAGGCGGTGACTTATACATATTTGGAGCGGAAGTTGATGGAGTGAGGGGGAGTTGGGATACAAGCGGGAGCAAATACGAGAGCAAGGGCAAAGAACAAAAGCAAGGGAAAGCACAAAGGCAAGGGCAACGACTTGAGAGCAAGAGTTACGAGCAAGAGCAACGACAAAAGCAAAGGCAGCAACGGAGATTCTTCGCTTCGCTGAGAACAACCCTGTGGAGGGGGGACAAGTTAGAGGTTGAAGAGGTCGCGGAGGCGTTTCGTTTGGGTGCGGCTGACGGGGATTTCGGTTTTGCGGGGGTCGTCCATGCGGAGCTGGTAGGTGGACTTGAACCAGGGGACGACTTCGCGGATGTGCTGGATATTGACGACGAAAGAACGGTGGGCTCGCCAGAAGGTTTCAGGATCGAGCTGATCCATGAGTTCTTCGAGAGTGCGGCAGTTGGCTTGACCTTCCACGGCAGGGGTGACAACAGAGATGGCGCCGCTGTCGATGGAGGCGAAGCAGATCTCTTTCTGGTCGACGAGGAGGAGGCGGTTCTGGGCACGGACGACGATCTTGCCGCGATTGGTTTTGGGTGGGGCGGCCTGCTCTTCTACGAGTTTGAGGAGTGCGTCAAGCTTGGCGGTGGTGGCGGATTCGGAGGGAGCGGGAGGGGGTAGAGGCTCGGCTGTGGAGACGCGGGCACGAGCTTTTTCCAGGGTTCGGGTGACACGAGCTTTGTCGAAGGGTTTGAGGAGGTAGTCGACGGCGTTCACTTCAAAGGCGCGAACGGCGTACTGATCGTAGGCTGTCGCGAAGACGATCTGGGGCATGCGGGTCTTCTTGTCGAGGAGGCGTTTGAGGACGCCGAAGCCATCCAGGCCGGGCATCTGGACGTCGAGGAAGACGAGGTCAGGCTTGTGGGTGCGGATGAGTTCGACGGCTTCAATGCCGTTGCTTCCGAGGGCCAGGATCTCTATGCCGCCGGCGGCTTCGAGGAGGTACTGGAGTTCCTGCCGGGCCAACGACTCATCGTCTACGATTACGACCTTCAACGCCATGCTTCAAGCTTACTCACGGAAGGCGCGGAGGCGGGAGGGAACGTTGTCCTGAGCGAGATCGTGCCCGCACTGGCGGCAGTAGACGTCGGTGATCTCGACTCCGCGGAAGCACCGGCCGCAGACGGGGGCGAGCTGGAACTGGCACTGGGTGCAGAAGTGATAGTTGGAAGAGACCTCTGTCGAGCAGTGTGGGCAGCGGGTGAGAATGGGCTGGCGCAGGAGGAAGTAGACGACTGCGCCGATGCCGCCAGGCATCACCACGACGATCAGCATCCATAAGGCGGCGGGCATGTTGCGGCGCTTGACGTCGCGGCTGACGTATCCGGCTAGCAGGACGTAACTGGCTGCGAGCGTGCCCCAGGAGTAACCCATGAGGACCCGCATGGGCAGCTTCTCCTGATTGTGATGCGGGATGACGCCGTGGAAGAAGAACTGCATGGCGGCGAAGGCTACGATGGCGAGTACGACCGACCACCACGGGATCATGCTGAGATTGTCCGGGTTGGAGCCGAGTAGACGCTGGTTTCCGTCTTCCCGGCCGGCGTTCCAAGGCATGTTCATCCGGCGTTTCCGTTCTCAGCCTTGAAGCGGCGGAAGAGGACCAGGGCGAGCAATACGGCGGAGAGGGGCAGGCACCAGATCATCAGCACGAACATCTGCTGGCTCGAATCCACGATGCCGGTGGGGACAAAGTCATACTCTTCCAGCACAGCCCAGAGCGCGGTGCAGATGACAATGAGGAAGCCGGAGAAGAGGGCGAGCGGAAGCCAGAGGCTGCGCACAAGACTGCGCCTGGCCTTCATCGCCTTGGCGCGCGCGTGCACGATGCGGTGGGTTCGCTTGACGACCTCGGCGGATGCGGCTGCGCCGGGGTGGGCGGTGGCGGCTTGCGCCAGAGCCTCGTCCAGGGGGAGATCGAGTTTGCGCTGCAGTTCGCCGTTCATCGGTATGGAGTTCCTGAGTCGTGTGCCCTGCGAAGCTGCTCCACGTGGGGCTTGAGAGCGGCGAGTCCGCGGTAGAGGCGGGACTTGACGGTGGAGAGCGGCGCGTGGGTGAAGGCGGCGATCTCTTCGAGGGATAATTCCTCGTGGAAGCGGAGGGTGAGGACCTCGCGGTAGTTGGGTTCAAGCTTCAGGAGGACGGCTGCGACTTCGGCCTGATCTTCGCGGCTGGCGAACTGTTCCAGGGGCGAGGGGCCGTCGATGGCGACTTCAAAGGGACGTTCGTCTTCTCCGGTTTCGCTCATCTCGTCGAGGCTGGCCATCTGACGCTTGCGGGAGAGATCGATCACGAGATTGCGGGCGATGGTGAAGAGCCAGGTATCGAAACGAGCCTTGCCGTTGTACTGGGCGCCGCGAAGGAGGACGCGCATCCAGGTCTCCTGAAAGAGGTCTTCCGCAGTCTCGCGCTTGCCGGTGAGGAAGAGGAGGTAGCGCAGGAGGCGGTGCTGGTACTGCTCGATGAGCTGGTCGAGGATGTCGGCGTCGTTGCGCTTGAGGCCGCGCGCGATGGCGAGGTTCTCGGCCTGGTTCTGCTCGATCATCGCCGCCGATAGTGTCTGGGCCAAGCTCACACTCCTGAAGACGTCCGGTGTTCTTTAAAGTTGCATAGCTGACAGAGGCGACTGGCCGCTTTCCCGGTGGAGCTGCGGCTGGGCTCCTTCATTTTAGGCGGAGTTCAGGCGGTAAACTAGAGTGATGGATGTTCTTTACGGCTTGCACCCGGTGGAGGAGGCGATCCGAGCCGGCGGGCGGCGGCTGGAGGCGGTGATGATCTCCCGAGAACGCAAGGGAGAAGACCGGCTGGATCGGCTGGTGGAGCTTTGCCGGGCGGCTGGGGTCCGGGTATCGGTGGAGTCGAAAGATCAGTTGACCCGGATTGCACGAACCGATGCGCACCAGGGCGTGGTGGCTTCGGTGCGGGAACGGCAGTTTCTGGCGGTGGAGGATCTGCTCGCGGCGCGGGGGCGATTTGAGCGGAGGTTCTTTCTGGCGCTCGATGGGGTGGAAGATCCGCATAACCTGGGGGCGCTGCTGCGGTCTGCGGATGGGGCGGGCGTGGATGGGGTGGTGATGCCGGAACGGCGGTCGGCGCCGATCTCCGCCGTGGTGGCGAAGACGAGCGCGGGGGCGAGTGAGCATGTGCCGATTGCGCGGGTGACGAACCTGGTGCGGACGTTGGAGCAGATGAAGAAGGCGAACATCTGGGTGTTGGGGCTCGATGAGCGGGGCACGCCGGACTATACGGATTTCGACTTCAACACGGATTGCGTGCTGGTGCTGGGGGCGGAGGGTTCGGGACTGCATGACCTGGTGAAGAAGACGTGCGACCACCTGCTGCGGATACCCATGGCGGGGAGTGTGTCTTCCCTGAATGTTTCGGTTGCGGGCGCGGTGGTGATGTATGAGGCGTTGCGACAGCGGAGTCAGCCGATGGCGGTTGCGCCCAAGGCTGTGAAGCCACGGAAGGGGCTTGGATCTTGAGGGCTGCGCGCAGGCTGGCATGGCTGGCGGTCGCGATGGGGTTCGGTGTGTTCGCGGGAGGGCAATCGAGTGGGCCACCAGCGACGGCTCCGGCACAGAGTTCGCCTGCGGCTCCGGCACAGAGTTCGCCTGCGGCTCCGGCACAGAGTTCGCCTGTGGCGCCGGGGGGAACGGTACTGTTTTCGACCGGCCATCCTCCGGTGCCGGTTGCGGAAGATCCTGGGGAACAGGCAGCACCGGGGATCTCGAGCTCTGACCCGAAGGAGAATACAGGGCCGGCGGATGTGCTGCCGAAGACTCCGGTGACGCAGGAAGAACGGTCGTCTGTGCTGGTGACGGGCTATGACCTAGACGTTCACCTGTTGACCGAGGAGTCGAAGATTGAATCGCATGTGACGCTGACGGTCAGGAATGCAAGCGGAGTGGCGCTGGCGCGGATTCCGCTGCAGATCTCGAGTACGCTGCGTTGGCAGACGATCTCCGAGATGGCGACGGCAGGGTTGAGGCCGGTGAGCTTTACGCAGTCGCCGATCGCTACGGACGCGGATCATACGGGTTATGCGCAAGAGGCGGTAGTGACGTTGGGATCGCCGCTGGCTCCGGGAGCCTCGTTGCGGCTTTCGGTGTTTTATGTGGGCGAGATCCGGCGGAGCGGGGCGCGGCTGGAGCTGTTGGGAACGGCGGCGGATCGGGCGGCGGAGGCGGATTGGGATGAGATTGTGCCGACGAGCGATGAAGGGGCGACGGCGCTGCGGGGGTTTGGGAATGTGCTGTGGTACCCGGTGGCGGCCCCTACTGCGGTGCTCGGGGACGGGAATAAGCTGGTGGAGTTGACCGGGAAGCTGAGGCTGGCGGAGTCGTCGGCTACGGTGCGGCTGCGGCTGGCGGTGGAGTATGCGGGGGACCCGCCGGTGGCGGCAATCTTCAATGGCGAGCTGAAGCCGCTGGTAGCCGCGCCGGATGAGCAGGATCAGGCGGTAACACAGACGCATGGGCTGGCGACGGCGGAGTTCGGGGTGCGGCGGCTGGGATTTCGGGCGTTGAGCCTGTTTCTGACAGCGCAGCCGGCGGAGACTGGAGAGGGGGAAGAGCTATCCCTCATCAGCCCGCAGCGGGATGTGGCGCTGCCGTACGCGGATGCGGTCACCAAGGTTCGGGGGCTGATTACGGACTGGTTTGGGGTGACACCGATCACTCCGCTGATCCTGCTGGATCATACGGGCGATACGTTTGAGGATGGGGCGCTGCTGGTGACGGAACTCGACCCGCAGGCGAAGGCGGATGACCTGGCGGCGGAGCTGATGGGGCCGCTGACGCATGCGTGGTTTCGGTCCGGGCATCCGTGGATCAGCGAAGGACTGGCTGGTTTTCTGAGTCTGCTTTGGACGGAACGGAGCCGGGGGCACGATGCGGCGATTGCGGCGTTGGGCGAACAAGCTACTCTGATTGCGCTGACGGAGCCGGATCTTTCGAGTGGGGTAAGTTCGGGTGGTGAGGCGCTGACGGAGGCGAGTTCGCCGATTTATTTTGGGTACAAGGCGGCATCGGTGTGGTGGCAGTTGCGGGGGGTGTTGGGGGAGGATGTGCTGCGGCAGGGATTGGTGGCGTACCGGCACGAGGAGGCTGCGGGGGCGGCGTTCGATGCGGACCCGAAGTCGATGGAGAGGACGTTGGAGCGGGTGTCGGGGAAGGATCTGGGGTGGTTCTTTGAGGACTGGGTGTACCGGGACCGGAGTCTGCCGGATCTGACGATCCTGGAGGTCAACCCGCGGAGTATGCCGGATAAGCTGGGGCGGGATTCGGGATACCTGGTGGCGGTGCAGGTGCGGAACGATGGGGATGCGGTGGCGGAGGTGCCGGTAATCGTGACGGCTGGGAGTGGGAGTGAGGTCTTGAGCGAGCGGGTGCGGCTAAGGATTCAGGGGCATGCGACGGCTTCTGCGCGGATTGTGTTTCGGGGTGACCCGGAGAGTGTGCAGGTTAATGATGGAAGTGTTCCGGAGCTTCGGAGTTCGGTGCATACGCGGGCGGTGAAGATCCAACGGCAGTAGAACCACCCCCCCCCGGGTGGTTTCTGTGCAAAATATTCAAACTAGGTGCTTTAGGCTTGTATCAAAGCCGGGATCTGCACCAAGAAGTGTGCATGGGCGCGGGACGAACGGTTAGTGGATGGGGCGGACGCGCGGGGTGGAAGAAGTTCTCTTGGGTGGGGTTTGGGAGGCAGGTTGGACGGCTATGGGGATACCACTCCAAGTCCGCCCGGCGGTGAGATCGATGTGGAGGGGGAGTTCTTCCGTGGCGGGCTGAGGGCCGAGGGACAGAGGCTTTGGGAGCATGGGATCGATGGCGTCGCCGAGGGGTGGCAGGGCCTGGACGAGCTGATTCCAGCGGGAGCGGAGCAGAGAGCCGGCGAGGTGGATGGAGTAGCCAAGGGGGTCGGCGTGGATGTCCAGGGTGGCGGGGTCTTTGGCTCCGAGGGGTAACGAGATTGGCTTGAGGATGAGCTGATTGCCGACGATGGCTCCGGTGATGACGGAAGTCTGGGGCGTCGATGGGGCCGGGTCAATCCCGGGAGGGTGAGGATTCTGGTTGAGGAAGGGAAGGTCTGAGACTCCTGAGAGTTGGGGGTTGGTGAGGGTGAAGGTTCCCGAAAAAGGGCCGGGCGACGCCGGCGGCAGGGGCGCCGGAGTGGGATGGCGATGGGGGCTTGGAGGAGGAGGAGCGGGCAGGGCAGGGATGCAGCAGGAGACGTCGGCGGTGACGACGCCGGAGGCCTTCAAGGCCGGCGGTATGCGCTGGCTGACGACTTGAAGGACGGTGAGCAGGGTGGAGGCGGGCAGGTTCAGGAGGTGAGCCTGGAGATCGGCGGATTCTGGGTGAATGATGTCCGGGATGACGCCGGTGACGGTCAGGCCGGTAGGCTGGGTAGTCTGGCGGGTGGAGTTCTGAGGGATTGGAGGCCAGGAGCAGTGGAGCTGGTTGAGGGTGTGGAAGAGGTGACTTGAGGCCGCGGTGCATGCGATGTCGGCGCCAAGGAGCACGGCGGGAACGAAGTCAGCCTTGCGCACGTCGCGGAGTTCGAGCCGGGTATCGAGGCGGTTGCTGTCTACGGTGCCCTGAAGTGCGGCGGTGAAGGTCATCTGACCGCGCATGCCGGCATCCCGGCCCATGAGGATGCGGCTGACGGCACCGAGAGGAGCGGCGGTCCAGCGGCCGGTGATGTCGATGGGGACGTCGCCGAGGGTGGGGGCCTGGCCGAGGGTGCCTTCGACGCGGAGGAGGCCGGTGTCGGTGGAGGCAGCGTCGGTGCGGGCGGGGGTGGCTTTGAGGCGAAGATGCCAGTGGTGGGGCTTGGGGAGCCAGAGGGCGAAGTCGGCGTCGGTGAGCGAGATGGGCATCTTTTCGAGGCCCATCTTGATGTTGACGCGGCCGCCGGTGGCTTCGATGTAGGGGAAGCGTGGGGTCTGGCCGGAACCTTTTTGCTGGGTGGGAGCGGCGGGCATGCGGGAGGCCTGGAGGAGGATGCTTTCGAGGTTCCATTGGCCGTCGGGGAGGTGGACGAGGTTGACGCTGGGGTCGTCAAGGGCGATGCGCGAGAACTCGACGCGGCGACGCCAGAGGGAGCTGATGCGGAGGGTGGCGCGGACCTGCTGGGCGCGGATGACGGGCTCGGCGCCGAAGGCGGGATCATCCTGGACGACGAAGTTTTCCAGGGTAAAGCCGGGCATGGGCAGGATGTTGAGGGTGACGGAGTCGATGTGGACGGGGCGGCCGAGCGACAGTCCGATGCTGTTGGCGATGCGGCGGCGATAACGGCCGACGTTGATCAGAGGGGGGACAACCGCCATCAGGACGAGAACGAGGAGGATGCCGAGGACGATGGCGACGCGGCGCGGGGTGAGGCCGGCGAGGTGGGATGGGCCGAGGTCTTCGAGATCGTCCTGGTCGTCCGCAGTGTAGGCGAGGTGCGCGGAGTCGTTGGCAGGTTTGGTCGTGGTGGTTTGGTGATCCAGGTCCTGCATGCTTTTTACCGGGTTCCCGAGCAATCCCTCAGCGGCTCAAGCCGCATTCGTGGTGTTCGATTTGCGGAGGGACTGCAGTCCCGCCCTTTTAAGACCGCACTATTTGATGAGGTGGAAGGTGCGCCTCCAACGGGTTTTGTCGAAGAAGTGGAGAGCAGTGTGGCCGAAGCCCTGGATACGGTCTGAGAGGCTTTGCTGCTGTTCGAGATCGTCAGGGTTGGATTCGAAGGACCAGTAGTTGAAGAGGGGCCGGCCGAGGATGTTTTCGCGGGGGACGAAGCCCCAGAAGCGGCCGTCAAGGGAATGGGTGCGGTTGTCGCCCATGGCAAAGACCTTGCTGGGGGGGACGACGATGTCCTCGCCCTGAATGTGGGAGGCGAGGTCTTCGTTCCAGACTTCGGTTGAACCTGGGGGTGCGCCCTGGGCGGGGAAGTCGTCGCGGGCGGGCTGGTAGGCGTCTTCGGGGTCGGCGTCGGATTGGACTTTGGCGGCCTGGGGCTCGTTCTGGGCGACGCCATTGAGATAGACAACGCCGTGGCGGAGATGGATGCGGTCGCCGGGGATGCCGATGGCGCGCTTGACCAGGACCATGTCGGGGGATTCCGGGTTGGGCTTGAGGAAGACGATGACGTCGCCGCGGCGGATGTCGCGGTAGTGGACGAAGGGTGCCCAGGAGGTGGGCGGGGCGAAGCTGATGCGGTCGACGAGGACGTGGTCGCCGACGAGGAGCGTCTTTTCCATGGAGCCGGAGGGTATGACGAAGTTCTGGGAGACGAAGGTCATGATGAAGAGGCCGCCGACGAGGACGGCGGCGATGGAAGAGATGGCCTCGGGGAGGGTCTCTTTTTGGGCTTCGTCTTCGACTGCGGGGGTGGTGGTGGGTTCGGCTAGGTCGGTGGACGGCATGATGGTTCTCCGGAACGGGATGAGACGTGCC
Source organism: uncultured Granulicella sp. (assembly GCA_965198885.1). Classification (GTDB taxonomy): domain Bacteria; phylum Acidobacteriota; class Terriglobia; order Terriglobales; family Acidobacteriaceae; genus Edaphobacter. The sequence continues at coordinate 2,115,269 of OZ240677.1, forward strand.
CGGTGTGGATGGGCGTTCGCTCAGTGTATCGCGAGGGCGTAAGCGGCGGTTTCGACAACTGCAGACATCCTGGCTGCATGACCAAGCGTTCAGTTTCCCATAATGCCGTTTTGCGGGAGTTTCATGTAGCTTGAAACTGGCGTAGAAAAGCTATGCGGAGGATATGCAGACAGATGATAGCGTTTGGACCGGTCGGCGACGCAGCAAAGGGTGGCCATAGCAGCCCCGCCTTCGATCTTTGCGTTGGCTTTGCGGTCTTAGCGCTAACGTGGGTGGGCTACGGCAGGCAGACCCCGGACCGCAGAGTGAGCTTCTGGGCGGCACTAGGTGTCAGTGCGATCTGTGCCGTGTTCATTGTTTCGGGCCTCTATGCACTCCTGAGGTAACAAAGCTCCCGCAAAGCCGTGTTTTCGGAAAATTCAGTTCTACGCTTTTCCACCGATAGCCGATTCGAGTGGATCGATGACATTTCTTGTAAGCAGGTTGGTGCGACGCGGCGAACCGCCGCTCAGGATGACTTCGGGATTGAGGAGCGGATGGATCGTGTGGCATCGCGGGGTTTACTGTACGGGTTGATGGAATGAGGTTCTTACCTTCCGGTGCAGCAGGACTGCTAGGAAGATCATCGCGATGGCAAGGCCGGAGCCGCTTCTTAGCAGATCTCGTGTTGTGATCAGTCCGAAGAGATCGCCGAGTCCGTTGAGCGAGAAGATGAGGATGGCGGACCACCAAGCCCATCTGCGTCCAGCAGAGAGGCCGCCTGCGGTCACTCCGACGACCATTCCGAGTGCGAGAAAGCCCGCTCCCGCGGTCCTGCCAAGCGTTTGAAAGGCTGCGTGGGCTGGGCGGTTATACACCCACATGCGGTCGAGGAACGTGCCAGGGAATAACAGCGCGACCCCTACGACGAGGCTGATGAGGGCGGCTATCCAGAGAAACGCTGCGACGAAGGATACAGCGAGGGGTCTGGCCATGTCGCTCCCTGTGCCGGTCGCCTCGAAGGGGCTACTTGTGAGGGCTTACAGGATATCGCCTAAGGGTAGCAGACTTGCTTATGGGGCCCGGGGTGTGGCCGCCGAACCGGTCCGGCGGTGCCGACAGGGTTCCGATGAGGCCTCGGGGTGGGGTTTAGGGGGTGAGGAGGGACATACAGACGACCGCAGCTTCCTTCGCTTCGCTGCGGAAGGACAAACGAAGAGACAAAGACAGACGCAGGTCCCTCCCGCTGCGCGGAAGGATGGCGACAAGAAGGCAAAGGCAAAAGCTAGAAGGACAAAGGCAAATGCAAAGACAAATACGGAGGTTCTGAGCTTCGCTCAGAATGACGACGATCTCTTGATGAAGGCGATTCCTTGATGAGGACGCTTTCTTGATGACGGCGATCTCTTGCTGAGGACGATTTCTTGATGACGGCGATTTTTTGATGACGGCGATCTCTTGATGAGGACGATTTCTTGATGACGGCGATCTCTTGATGAGGACGATTTCTTGATGGGGACGATTTTTTGCTGACGGCGATTTCTTGATGAGGACGATTTCTTGCTGAGGACGATTGCTTGATGAGGACGATTGCTTGATGACGATGATTTCTTGCTGACGATGATTATTTGATAGCGAAGATTTTTTGAGAACGACGATTTTTGGTGACGACGAGTCTTGATGAGGACGAGTCTTGATGACGGCGATCTCTTGATGAGGATGATTTCTTGATGAGGACGATTCTTGATGAGGATGATTTTTGATAACGACGATTTGATGAGGGAGGTTTCTTGTGTTTGCGTTTTTGTTTGTGGCGGGGTGGGGGCGGCGGGTTGAGCTAGTGGATGATGCGGAAGGTGCGGTTGGGGCGGGTGAGGGTGTGGAGGGTGTCGAGGAGGGATTCGGGGAATGGGCGGGATTGGGTGTGGGGTGTGGGGGAGTCAGTGGGGTCGCGGTAGGAGAAGTAGATGAGGAGAGGCTTGCCGACGATGGCGTCGCGGGGGACGAAGCCCCAGTAACGACTGTCCTCGGAGTCGTTTCGGTTGTCGCCCATGACGAAGTAGCTGCGGGGAGGGACAGTGATGTCGCCGGCGTGGACGAGGGTGCGGAGGCGAATCCACCAGTCGGGGTCGACGTCGGTGTCGCGGGCTTCGAGGGAAGGGAAGTTGTCGCGGAAGGTGTCGGCGGGGGCGGGATGGTGGACGGCGTAAGGCTCGGGGAGGCGCTGGCCGTTGAGGAAGACGACGCCGTTGCGGAGATGGAGGCGGTCGCCGGGGAGGGCGATGACGCGCTTGACGAGATGGACGGAGGGGTCTTCGACGGGGTCGTGGAAGACGATAACGTCGCCGCGGCGGATGGCGGTGGGAGGGAGAAAAGGCGGAGAGGCTGGGGTTACGGATTGCTTGTCGAGGAGGAGGAAATCGCCCACGAGGAGGGTGGGCTCCATGCTGGAGGAGGGGATGCGGATGGGTTGGACGGTGAAGGTGATGAGAAAAAGGGCGAAGACCAGGACGTAGAGGAGGGATTGGACGGCGGGGAGGACGCCGACGGGGTGGTGATGGTGCGGGCGCTGCGGGCGGGCGATGGGAAGTCTGGGTGGGCCGCCGGTTCCGAAGCGGGGCGGCGGGCCGGAGTGGAAGGTCTGCCTAGGCATGATCGGGCTCGGGCGAGGCGGCGGTGAGGGAGTGGATGCGGGCTACGGCCAGGCGAGCGGCCTCCTGCTGGGCCTGCTTCTTGCTGGGGCCATCGGCTTCCGCGAGGATTCCGGTCAAGGCGGACGGGTGGCTCGCCGCGAGATTGGGGTCGAGGACGACCTGGATGCGGAAGATGCGGCGATGATCGGGGCCGGTTTCGCTGATGAGACGGTACTCGGGGCGTCCGATGCCGGAGGCTTGGAGCATCTCCTGGAGAGCGGATTTGTGGTCGCCGACGGCTCCGCTGAGGGTGTTTGTGCCGGCGAGAGAGCGCTCGAGCTCGGGCAGGGCGGGGGTGAGGATGTGGAGATCGACGAAGCGGCGCGCGACTTCGAGACCGCCGTCGAGATAGAGCGCGGCGATGATGGCTTCAACGGCGTTGGCGAAGAGCGCGGCGCTTTGCCGGCTGCCGTTGTTTTCCGCGGTGAGGCCGAGCCGGAGCCAGCGGCCGAGGTCGAGGCGGGTGCCGACGTGGCCGAGGTGTTTGCGACTGACGATTGAGGCTCTGAGGCGGGTGAGTTCGCCTTCGCGGGAGGCGGGGAAACGGCGGTAGAGGCCTTCGGCGGCGAGGAGGCCGAGGGCGGCGTCGCCGAGGAACTCCAGCTGTTCGTTGTCGCGGGCGGGGTCGGCGAGGGCTTCGGAGGTGCGGGCGCCGGGGGTAGAGGAGGCGTCGTAGACGAAGGAGCGGTGGGTGAGTGCGAGGGTGAGGAGCTCGGGCCGGGCGAAGGTGTGGCCGAGGAGCTGTTCGAGCTCAGCCGGGGTGGCGAGGGTGCTCGATTGTGGGGGTTGCGACCGCTTTTTCATGCTGCTCCGTCGAGTTCAAGTCTAACGGAGCAAGGCTAGGGTTTGGGCTGGGGGGCGGGTGTGGGTTCTGGTTCGGGGCGGAAGGCGTCCTTCTCGGCTTTGCCGGTGGGATCGATGGGATCTTCTTCCTGATGGACGGTTTTGGGGACGGTGAAGGGAGTTTTCAGGCCTTGCTCGGCGGCGGCGCGGGCGTCGACGGGGACTCCGGGGACGGCGAGGGCGGCTTTGTACTCGGAGAGGGCGCTGCCGCGCTCCGGCGGGTTCTTGGTGTCGAAGAGGCGGCCGCGATAGATGTGCGCCCATGCGGTAGTGCGGGGGACGTGGGAGGTCTTGAGGACTTCGTCGAAGCCGTCCATGGAACCGGCGGGATCGCCCTGCATGAGGTCTACGCGGGCAAGGACGAACTCGGCTTCAGCGTGATCCTGATCCTCCTTGTGGGCGGGATCTTCGAGGGCTTTCTGGGCGATGGCGGTGGCACCGTCGAGGTCGCCTTCAAGCAGCTTCTTCTCCGCGAGCATCATGCCGGTCGGCGCTCGGGGGACGCGACGGACGGAGTCTCCGCCGGAGCTTTCGGGGAGGAAGGCGATCTGCTCGGCGCGGTGCTGCTCGCGGCCGACATCCATGCCGTAGACCATCTCGCCCATACGATCATTGAGGCTGACCTGGTCTTTTTCCATCTCGATCATCTGGCCGTAGAAGTAGTCGGTGAGGACCCAGCCCTGGCGCATGTCGAGGTCGACCTGCTTGCGGCGGACTGCCTCTGCCTGGCGATCATAGGAGCCCATCTCTTCGTCGTAGCGGGCGAGATCGATGCGGGCACGGGTGCCGGTGGGCTTCGCCGGTTTGGGGATGCCGACGTCCATGATGCGAGCTTCGATGGCTTTGATGAGGCACTCGGTGAGGAGGGCAACGACGTCCGTGCGGTAGATGTAGTCGATGGGCGCGCGGGCGACGGGCTTGAGGATGGCGGAGATGCGCTCCATGGAGGTGGCGCGGGCGTAGACAAGGGGCTCGATGAGGTAGTGGAGATAGAGGTGGCGGACCTGCTCCATGCGGATATCGCCGGCGGCGTTGGGGGAGGTGACGATGACGTAGTCGGTGGCGTAGATGCGGGCGTTGGGGGCGGCGGGGGCGAGCATGGGCTCGACGACGGTGGTGAACTGACGGCCGTCATAACTGCTGACGGGGACGTGCAGGTAGATGTTGGTGCCGAGGAACATGCGGGTCAGGGGGTCGTGGATAGCGGCGGTCATGGCCTCGTAGTCGGCGCGGTGTTTGAGCCAGATGGCGTGCAGGCCGGCGGCTTGCTCAAAGGTGCGGAGACGAGGGAGGATGTTGACGACCTGGAGGGCGTCGGGAGGCATCTCGGATTGGTCGGCGGTGGGCGAGAGGGCGGGAGGCGGTGAGAGATATAGGCCGAGGGAGACATACTGGGCGACCTGGCGGCCTCGTTCGTTGAGCTCGTGCTCATGCATGTAGCCGCAGAGGGCGTCGCGGCTCTCGCGCGCTTGCGCAGAGGCTTCGACGGCTGCCTCTACCTCGGTGCGGATCTGGATGCGGACGGGGGCGGAGTGGGCGAGGTCGTCGTCGTAGCCGCAGGCGTTGAGGGCTACGGCGAGGTCGAAGAGGGCTTCGTTGGTCTCAAGGGTAATGGAAGCGCCTGCTGCCTCCGCACCGTGCGCGCGCCCGCTGGAGGACGGCTGCTGCTCCTGTCGGCTCTCGCGATTGCCGGAAGAAGAAGACGGTGGCGCGGTTTGTGCCGGGACGGAGCCTGCGAGGAGGCAGGAGAAGACTGCCAGTCCGAGAAAGTGGTGAAGACGCTGCATGAGAAAACCCGCGGAGAAGCCGTCCGTTCGTTCGACGGTGCCTGATAAGGATAGACGATCCTTGATAAGGATAAGAGAGGCGCGGGTTCGCGGCAAACGCAGGGAGAGCGTCGCTATCCGCGGACCGAGACGGCGGCGAAGGTGGTGAGGACACGGCCGGCGATCGGCTCACCGAAGACGCGTGCGGGCTCATAGACCTGGAGCATGAGCTGATCGCGGATCTGGGCAAGGGTTTCAGCATTCTGCGGCCCGGAGAGGATGGTGTAGTCGAAGACCCGGCCTTCCGCATTGATTTTGGCTTCGATGACGATGGTGGAGGCCTGGCAGGTTCCCTGGCCAGCTTGCTGGACTGCTTGCTGACCGGGGACCTGCCCCGGGAGCTGAATGGGTTGCTGCGGGGCCTGGGAGTAGAGGTAGTGCGGAGCGGTCATCGCGCCTAGCGGCTCGTCGTTAGCCATGACGGCTCGAGGGGCGGCCACCATGCCGATGAGAGCGCCGATGCCGCCCAGGAGCACGAGCGCCGACGCGAGACCGGCGGAGGCTTGAACCATGAGCGGACGCAGGCCATTCTCCCAGCGGACGGCGAGTCCATCCCACCAGTGGCCTTGGCGGCGGGCGTTTTCATGCGAGATGGCGACGCGAAGGCGGACGCCCAAGTCTTCCGGCGGGGTCTCGCGGGCTAACGTTGCGACCAGACCCTGGACGGTGACCCAGGACTGGAACTCGGCGGCGCAGTCGGAACAGCGCTTGAGATGTCCGTCAACTGCCTGCATTTCCACGCCGCTGACGGCACCATCCAAATAGCCGGAGAAGCTGTTTCTGACCTCGATGCAATCTTCCCGGTTTTTCTGTGTCTGGTCGACTTCATTGTGGTTCACCTTGCTCCTCCAGCCAATGCCATGCCGAGCCCATCTGCTACGAGAATGTCTTTCAACGCTGCGCGACCTCGGGTGAGCCGGCTCTTCACGGTGCCTACGGGGACTTCGACGATCTCCGCGATCTCGTCATAGGAGAAGCCTTCCATCTCACGCAGGACGACCACGGTGCGGAAGGCTTCTGGAAGTTTGCGGAGTGCGTCATCGACACGAGCCTTCAACTCTGCGCAGACGGTCTGGTCAAAGGGGGAGCCGGCGCGATCCGCCAGGGTTGCGCTGAGGCACATGCCTTCGTCGATGTCTTCGCCGGGTGCGAGTGGCGCGTCCATGGTGCACTCCTGACGCTTGTGCCGAGTCCACCAGCGGCGTTGATTGGAGGCCTCCCTAAGGGCGATGCGGTAGAGCCAGGTTCTGAGGTTGGCTTCACCGTGGAAGCCGCGGATGCTGCGGAAGACCTTGATGAAGACTTCCTGGGTGATATCGGCGGCGTCGGCGGGATCTTGCAGGCTGCGCGCGATGAGGGAGTAAAGTTGCTGGCCATACTGGGCGATCAACAAGGCGAAGGCCTCTTCCGAGCCGGCCTTGAGCGCGGTGACGAGCGCCGCTTCCTCCGTCCTGACTCCGATTGCGCCTACGAGGTTGTTCACGAGTGCCGCCGCCTGCATGATGAGATGCCCCTAACCTTACGACGTCCGCCATTGTTGCTGCAATAGGTCCAACGATTGATGTACGCGATGAGGTGAGAAACTGCGCCGCGGGCGACCGAGTGCTCGCTCACTCTGGTTCCTTAGACACCGCGCAGGACGCGGGTGTTCCCACATGCGGAGCAATGAAGGCGGAGGGAGGTTTGACGGAAGGTGGATGAGTGGCTGAGAATGAATGAAGTGGGCCTGTGGCGCAGCTGGGAGCGCGCTTCCATGGCATGGAAGAGGTCATCGGTTCGATCCCGATCAGGTCCACCAATTACTTCAACAACTTAGCGGAACCGCTCCGAAACGTTTGGCAGCAAAGTTCAAACTGCCGCGGCCAAGCCATGTCAGTCGTCTTCATCTCCTCCTTTTGTGAGGCCGCCGGCCAAAACTTCAGTGGAAGAACTGGCCTTCGATGAGGAAGTTGATCCATGTGACGGTCATAACTCTTCTAGGTGGTTGACTCAACCTCTATCGTGACCGCTGTTCCGTCGAGGTAACTCTGGCCGTCGGTTCCAAGCAGAATCTCGAAGGACTGTTGAGCTCGCGACCCAGTCCGGCCATTGGCCTCAATCCAAAGAGCCACGTACTCTTCGACTTCAATCGAAAGCCCCTCCTGCCGGTCGTTTCGGATGCCGGTAACAACGGCTTCTCCCGCTGTGCCATCTGCCTCGCAGTTCCAACGAAAGTGTTGCCCAACCTTGATGGAACTCGCCAACATGAGATCAGCCCTCGGGATCAGAATTCTGTAATGGGTGGAAGCGGACTTGCAGTCACGGGTCTGCATCCAATCGCTTCCCCGAATGAGCGACACATATGCGAGTCAAGGCTTTCCAGCGATGGCGTTATCGATCCAGCTATAAAGGATGTCTTCCGCTCCGGGATTGCCCATATGTTGCCGGTTACCCCTGGCGAGCAGGTCTTTCTTATCCCCTCTTATCCCAACGATGAAGTTGTCTTCAATGGGGAAGATGGAGTCTTCCATGCCGTCTATCACGAGGAGCTTGCAGCTCGGGTGATCGAGTACTCCCGAATCGAGAAGGCTGAACTTGCCCGCCTCTGCCATATACGTCGCGACAGGATCAGCACCGCGATAGCCGAACTTATACGCAAGGGCGTCCGCAAGAGCGAAAGGATATTCCATCTGGTTCGACGCGCGAATCCAGGCAGGAGCAAACATGTAATGACAGCCGCCTCCCTGCGCCACCACAGCAAATAGACGGTTGGCATGAGTATGGGCGATTCGCATCGCGTAATAACCACCGGTGCTGATTCCGCGAGCGACGATCTTTGTCAGGTCGAAACCGTACTCTGTGGAATGAGTGGATACCCAATCGAGTATGCTGCTCATGAGCCGGTCTGGAGAGTTGGGATCGTTGGCGGCTGCCGGACAATCACCGGTCCCGGGAATCTCAAAACTTAGCGTCGCAAAACCGCGATCCACATGAACCTGAGTACGCGGCGTATGGTCCGTCTTATAGGCATCCAGGCCGCAGATGAACAAGAGTACAGGCCAGCCCTTTTGGGGTTTTGTTCCCGTGGGCATTCGCAAGTAGGTCTGGATCGGCACTTCTTGGTCGCCGGCGGAGGAGTCGGCATGATTGAATGGCACTTCCACCTGGACGCTTGGCGGACTGAGGTACTGTCCCGCCTTCGCATAAGCCTCTTTGCCCTTCACCCATGCCTGCTGGCTTAGTGCAGACCGGTTGACTGGAAACCGGGCGATTCGATAGACGGCCGCAGCCCGCAGGTAAAGGTCCTTCGCCTTTGCCGTGTCCCCTTTCGCCTCCGACTCTGCGGCTTGCGTCGCGAGGTTTTCGGCCACAGGGAAAAACGGTTTCGCGTACTCATCCGGTTGATACAAGATGTCTGACCTGTCTTGAGCGATGCGCACAAGCTCCTCAAAAATCGGGTCGAAATCCAGAACATTGCCATCGGTGAACGGATAGATGCCGTGTGAGCACGGTGGACGCCACTTTTCGGCCCAAAGCTTGGAAATCGATTCATGATACGAGAAATATGGGAAGCCATCTCTTAGCTCGGCTGCGGTTGTCTGGACGTGATAAGGCGGAGCGGAGATCTGGGTAGCGGTCGACATGGCAATACTCTCCTTACATCTGATGGCGGGAACTGGGCTCCCAGCTCGACGAAATAAGCGCAGGCTCTGTTGATTGCTGTCGCAACCCCGCTCATCAAAGTATGGGTGAAATGAGGTCCATTCGAGTGGAATTTCCACTGCATAGGTTGCAAACTTGATTTGCGATTCGGCAAGGCCGAGCATTCACTAAGGGCAATCGTCTTGCGAAGTGAACCAACAACGAATTTCAGTCAAAGTCGAGCAGACGGGATTGATGCTTACGCGTGGTGCCGCAGTTACATCGCTTGAGGTTTTGCGCACGTCATTGCCTCAAAGCGTCATAACGTGAAGACAAGGCGCGTCGACCGCAGCTCCCGATTCCATGCACCCGCAACGTCATAGAGCGGCACCTGCTCAATGTCGATCTGGAACCTGCCAGGAACTATTGCTTTCATGACCCCACTGATTGCGGTCAAAAATGCCTCGTTGGACACGCTTCCGAGCCCGGAGCCAAGCAGTTCCAGCCCGGAGCTTCTTAGGGAGCTGGCAGAGAGTGAAACCGCATCTCCCGCAAGGGAACCGATGTTGATGTACCGAACTCGGTGTGAGCCTGTCCTTTTTCCGAAGCTGGCAATCGCCTGGAATAGGCCTTCCGCGGAACTCCCCCACAAATAGTCGAGAACGACGTCGACCGGCGTTTCTTGAAGCGCGCTCTTGAATGAAGCCACCAATTCTTCCTGAGGCCGATCGAGTGGAAGTATGACATCCGCACCAAGCATGGAGAGTCTGTCAATGTTGCTGCCACTGCGCCCTGTAGCGATCACTTTGCTGGCTCCGAGGTATTTGCAGATTTGGATCGCCAGGCGGCCGGACGCTCCAGTCGCACCATTGATAAGCACGGATTCTCCGGCGATCAACTTTGCGCGTTCCGTAAGTGCGGCCCACGATGACATCCCGGGATTCGCCGCGGCCGCGGCGGTCATGTCGTCCAGCTCGTCCGGAACAGGAATATACAGGGAAGCATTCACGGCGGTCTTCGCCGACATCGAACCATGCGGGTAGCTGGGAAAAATGAAGTAAACACGGCGCCCGTCAGGGAGTTTGCCGACGCCATCCACGCCAGGAACAAACGGCACGCCAGCTTTGCTGCTGTAGTGGTTGCCCGCCGCCTGGAGCTTCACCAGCGGGCTCAAGGCAGCTGCCGTCACATCGATTAGAACCTCCCCCGGCCCTGCAGTGGGGTCGGGAATTGCTTTGTACTCCGGCGGATTACTGAAGCTGGTAACAACGGCTGCATTCATAGTTGCTCCTCTTAAACGTGCGTAAAGTAGTTTGTTGATCAACGGGCGATGTCCGACTAAACCGTGCTAGCCAGCGCCGTTAGAGTGGTTGGAGTTCACCGGTGTTTGCCATACACGGATGAGGTGCCTTCTTCAGGCGGTCTGAGTCTGACGATTTCTTTAGATGAACGCTAACTTTTCGACGAATCACGAAATGTTGTTGGAAGTTTTGATCAATCTTGCGACCTTCCCGGGCTTGGCTACTGTGCGGCTTCGTGCTTCACGAGCACCGCACCCAATGAAGGCGGATGGGCAACGTGTCAGTTAAGCTTGGGCGTACGGGCTTATCGGTCCGAGTCCTTTAGGACATCCGTGAATCAAAGGTTGTGGATTGAATTCGCGGAGGAAGCGGTGGATTTGAAGCTGATTGGTAAGGTGGCACTCGTGACCGGTTCGACGGCGGGTATCGGTCTCGCAATCGCGCAATCGCTCGCCGCCGAAGGTGCGCACGTCTACGTGAACGGACGCACGCAACAACGGGTGGATGCTGCGGTCGAAACGATTCGAGCGCGCTCCGGGAAGGCCGATGGCATCGCGGCGGACTTTTCGAGCGCTGCGGGTGCCGAGGCGGTCATCGCCAACTTGCCTGCTGTAGACGTGCTTGTGAACAACGTCGGCATCTTTGAGCCAAAGGCGTTCGTAGAAATCCCTGATGCAGACTGGTATCGCTTCTTTGAAGTCAACGTTATGAGTGGCGTCCGACTTTCGCGACACTACCTAAGAGGAATGCTTGAGAAGAACTGGGGTCGCGTCCTCTTCATTTCGAGCGAGTCGGCAGTGCAGATCCCGGCCGAGATGGTGCACTACGGAATGACGAAGACGGCACAGGTTGCCGTAGCGCGCGGCATCGCAGAGTCGATTGCGGGCACGGGGGTGACCGTCAACAGTGTACTTGCGGGTCCCACCGAGTCGGAAGGTGTGGGCGCTTTTGTCGAGGCAATGGCGAAGCAACAAAACAAGTCCAAGCAAGCGGTTAAGAAAGACTTCTTTGAACACGTTCGACCATCATCCCTGCTGAAGCGCTTTGCCGCTGTCGATGAAATCGCGGCGATGGTGACCTATCTGGCCGGTGAGTGTTCGTCGGCCACCAACGGCGCCGCTTTGCGCGTGGATGGTGGCGTCGTGAAGGCAATTCTCTCATGAAGAAGATCGGCTTCTTATTCTTTGGGCACTGGACACTTTCGCCTCATTCGGCGGCGCGGTCAGCGGCGGACGTGCTTTTACAATCGATCGATCTGGCCGTCGAGGCAGAGCGACTCGGGATGGACGGAGCATACTTCCGCGTGCATCACGTTGCGCAGCAGTTAGCATCACCGTTCCCCTTGCGGTGGTGGGAGCCGGGACGCGAAAGATCGAGATCGGCACGGGCGCGGCTGGAATGTAGCGGTGAACTCCCAAGCCTCTAGGGCGGCTTCGCGGTGCGGTTCGACCTTCCAAGTACGCAATGCAGAAGAATTGAGACACCGCACCGCGGCGATCGCGGCCCCTCTCAACCCCATCGTCTTGGAGCAGCAGGAAAAACCCGCATCTATGGAAAGTCAATCCTAGACGGCGGGAACACAACCTCCGCATTGGAGGGGCATCGATGCACGGTCTGCGGATAGAAAGCGCGTCTTTCGCTTATTCTCTGACAGGGTGCACCGTCGCAGTAGCAAACTTCTTTGGAGAGGTGCCGGAGAACCTTCTGAAAGCAGCACAAAAGGCGCTTTGGGATTCGTACCCGATATGGAGCGCCACTGCTCCCAATGTTTGCCCCTTCTCCCTCAGCATGTGCGTCGCAAGGGTCATCCGCCAGCGAGTGAGGTAGGCGATGGGTGTTTCTCCAACAACTCTCTTGAAACTTTGGGCGAACGCTGTCCGGGATAGCCCTGCGGCGCGTGCGAGTTCTTCGAGCGTCCACGGGTGAGCAGGCCGCTCGTGCATACACGCGAGCGATGTTCTGATCTGCGGCTCGCCAAGAGCGGCGAACCACCCCGGACCATGGTTCCTCTGTTCCTGGTGTAGACGCAACGCGTCGATGAGCAATGTGTACGCTACCTGCTGCGCGACCAGCGTTCCGCCCACTTGCGGTTGCCGCATCTCGCTCAGAAGCCGCTGCACGCCCCATCGCATCGAGGCGCATTGCTGATCCCCGGTAAGGTGGACGAGTGGCGGCAAAGCATCCAGGAGAAAGCCCGCACCGCCCTCGAGATCGAAGTGGGTTCCAAGCAAAAGAAAGTCTTCGCCCGGCGTTACCGGAAGCACGCCCTGGTACCGCGCGATCCCCGAGACGATCTTGCGTGCATCTACTGCAGGCAGGTTCAAATCGCTGGCGATGACGAAAGGTTTTCCATGGGGAAGCAACAGGCAGTCTCCTTGGTGAAGCCGGGCCGGAGGCTCTCCCTCGATCGCCAACCAGCAGGTTCCTTCCACCACCATGTAGCACTTGATTCCGTGATAGGCAGGTAGTTTCAGGGACCATGGATTGCCTGCGGAAAGCGCGCCGGTCACATAGGCCCGCGGTTTGAGCAAAGAGAGTACGTCAGAAAGGGTATCCATAGAGTCTGTACGCGTACGACACGAATGTGAACTGCAAAGCATTGATCGTACAGGATCAACGGCTTAACTTCTATGAAAGACCTTTCGCGGTCTTGCAAAGGAGAGCAAATGTCGAATACCGCTAGCGTCCAAACAAGAACTATTCGATTTCAGAGTTACGGTGAACCCGCCGATGTATTGCGATTAGAAGAGACGACGCTGCCGGGGCCTGCAAGTCAGCGTGTTCGGGTGAAGGTCCATGCCTGTGGACTGAATCCGGCCGACTGGGCCTTGTGCCGGGGTCTGTACGCCGGAAGCCTTCCACGCGGAATCGGTTTGGAGGTAGCTGGAACCGTTGATGCAGTCGGCGAGGATGTAACAGACGTCGAGGTCAGTCAGCTTGTATTCGGTCCAGTGGATTTCGTGGACACCGCCAGCGCCGGAGCTTCCGATTACGCCATCTTGCAGCACTGGACACCTGTTCCGAGTGGGCTGGACGCGCTCCATGCCGCGGCTCTGCCGATGGCAGTCTCGATCGCCTACGGTAGCTTAGATTGCCTCGGCGTGGTTGCTGGAAAGACGGTATTGATCAACGGCGCGGGTACTACAGTTGGCTTCGCAGCGGTTCAGATCTCGTTGCTGCGCGGAGCACACGTGATTGCAACTGCCGGTGCCACCTTCGCGGATGATTTGCGTGCTCTCGGCGCCGTCATAACCGCCTATGGCGAAGGCTTGCCGGAAAGAGTTTCGGCTATGCTGGACAAGTCGCCGGACCTGATCCTTGACGTGGCGCCCGTAAGTGGTGCCCTTCCCTCGCTCGTTCAGATAACCGGTGACCCAAGGCGGGTGATGACGATCAGCGACTTTGCGGCTGCGAAAACATTGGGTGTTCGCTCGAATCTTGAGGAACCCGGCATGCGCATACGGTACGACGTTTTGAAGGAGTTTGCGGACCTCGCCGCACAGGGCAGGTTTCCATTCCGATTGCCCGCACGTTCGCTCTCGATGAGTGGAAGACGGCACTCTCCGTCAGCGAAGGCCAGCAGGCGCGGGGGAAATTGATCCTTCTGCCCTGACCCTTTTCTCACCGGTCGAGACTGGGTACGCCACGTTGCATTCTCGGAAGCGATCCGGCGCTCTCAAGCGGCGAGAACTAGGCAATGCACGTTTCCAGCAGATTCCATGTAGAAGCGCGGACCGCTAATTCCCGACGGGCCAGATGCCATTGGCAAGAAATAGCCGGAAGACTTCTTTCAGCTTTGTCGGCCTGCATCCGAGAACACTCCAAGGCCGGTACCAAACCGTGTACGCTGCTGATTGCGGTCTAAACAGTGAAGCTTGGAAGGCCTATGGAACATCGACTACTGAGAGTGGCCGCATTTCGTCGGCCCTTCGGTTGCACCCATAGGTGACCTTTTATGAGAGACAGAATCACACTTATTGTTCGTTTCCGCATCGTCGCGTCCGCACGTGAGGAGTTTCTTAAGAAACTTGAAGAAATCTTTTCTTACATCGTGAAGGAGGACACCTTTTTGGAGGCTTCTCTAGTCCAGGATATGCGCGATCCTGAGAGCATTCTGAACTACGAAGTCTGGGACGAAAGTCCAGAATCCTTCATGAAGGAACAACTGAGTAAGCCTTATCGAGCTGATTTCGAAAAGATGATTGCTGATCTTAGGATCGAGCGTACCCCGGCTTGGTACTCTACAATCGCCAATTGGACCAAGGCATAATCAGGTAGTACTCGTGACTTGGCTTCTTGTCCGCGACCTGCCCAGATTAACGACGAGCGCGTTTTTCATCATCAAGTGGTGTCACTCGTTCTTACGGCTTCTAGCGTTTGCGAGCCGCCCTATGTTCGTCACAGTCCAATACCAGAGGGGATAGATCTCACCCAAGATCTCGCGGCCAAGCTCCGTCAGGGCATACTCGACACGCGGCGGTACCTCGGCGAAGATGGTCCGCTCCACGAGGCCATCCTGTTCCAGCAACCGAAGCGTCTTGGTGAGCGACTTCTGGCTCACTCCCTTTACTTGCTCCAGGACACGGCTGAAGCGTATGGGAGAATCTGCCTCATCCAGCACCGCCATCGTCCAGAGAGTCCACTTGTCTGCGAGCTGACTGATCGTGTGCCGTGCGAAAAGCTCCTGCTCTGGAGTGAGCTGTTCGCACAGGGCATCTGCTTCCGCCCAGTTGATGTCCAATCGTTACCTCCGGGTACCTACGCGCAGCTAAGGTGCCTTATTGCTGCCGATTACAAGCTGAATCATACTGGTGGCGAGGTGTTCAAACACACCGAAGGAGAGTCATGAAAAACCGTGTACTTGGCATGTGGCGGCCAGAGACGATTACTGCAACGGTAGGGGGCAAGACGATGGAGCCTTTCGGTCCAGAGCCGACCGGGCTTCTTTGCTTTCACGAGAGCTTGCACTTCGTGGAGCTCATGTCCGACCCAGGCGTCCCACGCTTTGCGAGCAACGCGCGAGAAGCTGGGACGGCCGACGAGGACAAAGCCGCCGTGATTGGCAACCTCGCGTTGTTCGGCACCTACACCGTAGACGGTGAAGGAAACTTCACGGGAAACCTGGTTCAAGGCTGCACGTTCCCGAACTGGATCGGCGACCTACGGACAACCGAGCAATTGAAAGAGGTCGTTGACGGGGATCACATGCTGGAAATCTTCCAGAGTGGAGATGTCCGCGTGGAGATTCACTGGCAACGTGTCATCGCATCCCAGTAGCCTCTGGATGATCGGCATCTTCGCTCCTTGCCGTACCGGCGGATCGACCGGAAACCATCGCACCCATGCTTCGTTCATCCTGGCAAAGTCCTCTTCCTTCGCGAGCGCGAAACGTCGCGCTCACAATCCTGCTCACCGAACTGCCCGCCTCCGCAAGGATCGCCTCAATATTCGCGAGACAACGCCGCGTCTGCTCTTGAATCGTCGCCCCGGGATCACTCCGGTGACGGGATCAAACGGTCCCGTCCTCGACACAAACACCAGCCCCGCACCCTTCACGGCTTGACTATGCGTCGCCGGCGTCTTCGCCGCCCTCGCACTCAACACAATCTGCCGTGCCATCAGAATCTGCTCACAAAAACAATCGTAGCTGGATGCGCCCTCCCCTAACGGCGAGTATCGGGGTGCGATCAAGGCTTGACGCCGCCGTATCCGAAACCTTGCCGCAGAGAGTCATACATCGGAGCAACATCCGCCCAGGCCAGGTAGGGTTCAGCATCCCGGCTTGCAATCAGCAGCCAATCCATCGCGGATTCGTCTTGCCCGAGCGCAAGCTCAAGCCAGCACAGCGTAATGGCTGGAACATATTCCTTTTCGCGACCCTGCTTAAGAAATGCCAACGCGGAAACAGCCTCGTCTCGAACGCCGGCTCTGGCCGCAATGTAGGCGTTGAACGCCAACTCGACTGCTTGAAGATGTCCGGATCGCCTGGTCTGCAGGTTGAGCCGCAAGGCTTCACCGGGCCTGTCGAGTTCCAAAAGAGCCAGCGAGGTGTAGATGGCGATGTATGGATCTGGGCATACTTCCAATCCCGCCCTGCCTGCGCGAACGCATGCTTCCCACTGCCGGGCGTAGTACAAGCTCATCGTCAGATGCATGTGGGCTCGCGCATGCACCGGATCGAGGTCCACGGCCGTCGACGCTTCCTGAATCGCCTCGTCGTGCCGCCCGCGACAGCTGAACAGTTGCGCACGGATCATGCGTACGTGCGGGTTGCCAGGCTCTAGCGTCAAAGCTTCTCCGCTCGCCTCCTCGGCTTCGTCGCAGCGTCGCTCAAAGGTCCGCAGCATGGCCAGCGTGTTGAACACCATGGCCTCCTTCTGCGGGCAACGCAATCCCTGCTGAAGATACTCGTCTGCTGCTGGCAGCGCTTCTCGTGGGCACAGATCATCCAGCAGGCAACGCAGGATGCAAGTCAAAGCCGCGCCATGGTAGGCCAGCGGATAGAGCGGATCGAGAGCCATCGATTCTTTGAAAAAGGCAAGCGACTTCTGCATGGAGTCCGGACTGTGTGGAGAAATAACGTGGTGTCCTTTGAGGTAAGCCGCGACCGCCGCTGGACGCGGCAGTGAGCCGATAAAGCGGTATCCACGCTTCGGAGCGGTTTCAATCCACGCCGGATGGGTCGAGTCGTCCTCCAATACCTCTCGTAAGCGGCTGATAGCCGTGTTCAAGCCATTGTCAAAATCCACGTACGTGCTCTTACCCCAGAGTTGCTGACGAAGCGTATCGCGCGACACCACCTCACCGGGATGGCGCAAAAGCGCAAACAGCACCTGGAGCGGCTGCTCGCGTAGCCTCACCTCGACGCCGTCCTTCCACAAGCGCTCAGCCTGGATGTCGGCCACAAATTGCCCGAAGGCGACTCGCATCGGATCCCTCCTCCTCAGTCTACTTGTCAAGGTTTTGTTAAGGTACAAACGGCGCTGATGGATGGCAAAGTTCAGGGATGCTACTTCGGCGAATTAAGCTGACCTTGCCGAACAACGCTTTCTACCGAGCTGTTCAGGAGGTGGACATGGCTCAATGGACTCGACGTCAGATGATCGGTACCGCGGCAGGAGTCGCGGCCGCTTCGCTCACCACCTATGTCTGGAACCTGCACCAGCATCTTCCCGCCCGCGATCCGGCTGCCGAACAGAGATTTCTCCGAGCCCAGGACTTGCTCTTAGCTGGAAACGGCAACAGCGTAAAGTCGAGATTTGTCCAGATCTCAAAGCCCGGCTTACGAGTGCAAGTTCTGGAAGGCGGGCAAGGAGACCCCGTTTTGCTGCTCCACGGCGGCGATGGCATGGCCGCGCAATGGGAGCCTCTTCTGAGCCGGCTCAGTTCCCGGTTCCACATCTATGCGCCGGACCGGCCCGGCTGTGGACTGACGGACATGCTCAACTATCGTGGTGTTCCCCTACGAGAGCACGCGGTCAACTTTGTTCTGAGCACGATGGATGCGCTCGGACTCAAGACCGCGAATCTCGTTGGCAATTCGATGGGCGGCTACTTCGCCCTCGTCTTCGCCCTCGCATACCCGGATCGCGTCCAGCGTTTGGTTACCGTAGGCGAACCGGCGGGTAGCTCTGCCACCATCCCACCAGCCAATCGTCTGCTCGCAATGCGCGGTCTGAACGGTCTCATGTATGCCACCGTCATGAAGCCCGGCGTTGCCGCCACCTATGAAGGTTTTCGAAGGATTCTGGTCGCACACCCGGAGCGCCTTTCTCCTGCGTACCTTGACTGCTGCACGGCCGCTTCGGAGATCCCGGGTGCCACGGAAAGCTGGCTCACTCTGCTGGAGGACTGTCACATGACGAGCGGTCGGTCCACGTTGACCTACAGCCTGCGGCCGGAGCTACCGAAGCTTTCCATACCTACGCTGCTCATCTGGGGTGACAAGGACAGCTTCGGACCACCCTCGCTTGCCAAGGAGATGGCGCAATCCATGCCCCACGGTCATGCGGTGATTGTGCCGGACGCCGGACATCTGGGATGGCTGGATCAGCCGGAATCAGTGACAGCTTTGGTCACAAATTTCCTGCAAAGCTGAGACCTCGGCTTGATCTCTAAGCGGACCGCCCAATACTCGCGCGTCCGTCGCATCATCCGGATAGTCTGTCCTGGAAAGTGCGCATGTGTCGGTTGCATTCTAGGTAAAATAAGACGATCGTTAGCTCCGGGAGGGTTATGCGAATAAAGCACACGGTGGCAGGAGTGTTATGGTCTTGCGCGTGTCTCAGCGGGTGGACGCAGACGACAAAGCGAGCAGCGGATGTGGAAGAGACGCGCGTCAGGATGACCGCGTTACGGGATGCGTTTGTGCAGTCGGTAAACACTGCCGGATTTACCTGCCCCATTGCAGTGCCTCCAATCGTGGTGGAGGACGTACCTTCGTTTGGAAGCTACGATCCCGAGACAAACAATCTGCGAACCTCCGCCTGGAGCTTGCTGAAACCGGAAGAAAGTCAGATGTTCTACCACTTCATGGGGCCGAATGCGACGGAGACCATGGCGAAAAAGGAGTTTGAGGATGGGGTGCATCACTGGGTGATCGTGCATGAGTTGGGACATTGGTTCCAAGCGTGCCGTGGGATTACCGAAAAGACGGCCAAGCCGTATGCGATTGAGTTTGGCGCGGACCGAATTGCAGCGGCGTACTGGAACGAACACGATCCTGACGTGATTGCGCATCAGCGACCAGTGTTTGAGTCGATCCTGCACAATATCCCAAACCCGGTGCCTGAGGGCGCGAGCGTAGAGCCGTTCTTCAATGATCACTATCAGGAGCTTGGGCCAACGCCGGGATATCTTTGGTTTCAGTCACGGATGTGCCTGACCGTATTCAATGAGAAGCCAGCGCCGAGCTTCAAAAAGGTGTTAGCGGAGACGAAGTAGCTCTTCTGCGACTCGTCTATTCAATACTCGCAGCGACACGACCGCATCTGCTTTTGCCGTTTGGGATGAGCGTGCGGCCTCAGCCCCACGAATCACGCGAACGAGAGGAATAGCGGCTTTTCAGCCTCGGGGCATGCTCCCGCCCTCACTCTGCCGCAGCGCTTGCCGCTGCTGTCGCCTCGCATCTAGGTACCCCAAGGCTTCAGCCCTGGGTCTCTCAACCTGCCACAAATTCCCGGCTTTAGCCGCTGGGGTATGCCTTCTGGCGGCCATCCCGGCCTAGCATCATCTCAACGGCCCACCGATCAACACCAACTTCCCAGAGCGGCGTTTCTCGGTGCCTACCGGTTTACGGCGTCAAGTGTTCTGATCATGGCTTCCATTTGCTGTCTCCTACGTCCGAACGCGTTATCTTTAAGGGCCTCTAACTCGTGTAATCCAATGCGAGCACCAGTACACCGAAGGCGGCGATCATCGCTGCTGAAACTGAGGCTAATGTTCCGCCCTTTCCGGCTTTCGCCGATACACCCATCGCTGCGCGCCAGTACATGATTGCCCCTGCAATGACGAGGAGGAGTTCTACACATGCAGCTACTGGCGGATGATTCCAGAGGCCAAAGCCGAAATATGGCAAGTTGCCTAAATTTCGGGGGAACACGGGCATGTCGGGGCGATGGACGACTAGATCGAGGACCCAGTGAGATGCGCTGACCAGTGCGATTACGATGGCGACCCTCTTGCCCTGGGCACGCAGGAACATCGCTCCAAGGATTGCGGAGAGACCCAGCATGCCGACGAAGGAGTGCGTGTAGTCGGCGTGGATGAGCAGGCCGCCATAGCCTTTATGAATCGTCTGCATCGTTTCCAGATGAGTGAGGACGAGCGGAACGAAGACGATGTCCAGCCATACGGTGGCGAGCATCAAGGCCCAAAGGGGCGCTGATTTCTCTCGAGATTTGACCATTGCAGCGAAACCAAAATGTCCGGCTACCATTTGCCGATCTCCTGCTGTTTCACGGACGGCCACGGCAGGCGACGATCCACCAGCCCAACCACTACAACGAACAGCAAAATTCCTGCGATGAACGACATTTGTACAAACCTTCCAGTTTCGGGGATCGATTTAGCTTATGACTTACAATGTAAGCTTTGGCGGTAGGGAGGTCAAGCCTTACAATGTAAGTGATGGCACACCCCAAACTTCTTTCGTCAGAAGAGATCCTGAAAACAGCGGTGCACCTGGTAGAAGATGGAGGCGCAATCGGGCTCTCGCTGAGAGCCGTCGCGGCGGAGCTTGGCGTCAAGGCGCCGAGCTTGTATCGCTATTTTCCGAATAAGGAAGCGCTTGAACTCGCTGTTGCTGCAGAAATTCTAGACGTCATGTCGATCGATTTGCAGGCTGCGTTCGCAAGCGCCGACCCGGAGACCAGATTTCTAAGGTTGGTGGATGCTTATCTGAACTTTGCGCGGGAACGATTTCCGCTTTATGCCTTTGTTATGCAGGACCGTCCCGAGAGATACGGGTCAAGAGCGGGCAAGGCCGTCTGGAATATCCTGCTAAAGACCGCAAGCAGCATCTCTGGACAGCATGACGACACCGCTGCAGCTGTCGCTACCTGGGCCTTTCTGCATGGATACGCCACCCTGGAACACTCCGGCGCGTTCGGTCGATCCGGACCCAAAGGCGGATTGGAGCGAGGCGTAGAAGCTTTCTTAGGCAACTTTCGCAATAGCGCTCACTCCCTTCGGAAAGAACATCTGGCGCGAGTGGCAGATGTTCGACAGTAGAAGAAGGCGTCATCGAGCTAACGATTCGTCTTGATATGTCTTAGTGATGTATCTGAACCGCCGGGTGTGAATTGCTGGATTGGCGCAGGTCGGGGGGGGCGGTTCGGATACAGCGACTTGAAGGAAGCCGCGTCGTCCGGGGCCGCTGCTTATGGGAGTTGGATGGGTTTAGTTAGCCTGGAGTCCTGGCAGCGATGCTTTGCGGAGCCGTTGAGCAGGCTGAGAGCCGAGCGGAAGTGTGCTGGATCGGCTTCTGATGTTCAGTTGAGGAACGTGTTTGCGCTTTTGCAGCAGGCGAGCGCAACTTGAGGCGCAGGCTGGGCAGGCATGCTGTTGCATGGCTTGGGTTCGAGGCTGGAGTTGCGTGTTCATGCGACGGCTCTCTCCTGTTGCGGTGGGGAGCGGGGCAGCAGTTGGACCGAGGAGAACCGCTCGACGACGCGCATGGTTCCGCTGCAAAGCGGGCACTTGGGAAGGATCGCGGATGGCGTGGATTCGTCGGCTGTGTCTTCCGCTCCGGTCCGATGGGCCGAGGTGCCTAGCAGGTTGAAGCAGAGCGGCAGCAGCTTCGCTCGTTGGCGATTGCTGAGGAAGCCGAAGTTGCGGATGCGGACGAAGCCGCGTGGGAGCAGGTGAAGCAGGAAGCGGCGGAGGAACTCGTCTGCCGGCAGGCTCATGACGCGCTTCCGGTTGCCATGCGCGGAGTCTCGCCAGCGGAAGCTGACCTGGCCGTCGGCGAAGTCGACCAGCCTGCTGTTCGCGATGCCGACGCGGTGGGTGTACGCGCCGAGATAGCGCAAGGCGTGTTCGGGTCCGCCAAAGGGCCGCTTGGAGTAGACGACCCAGTCGTGGCAGAACAGGACTCTGAGCCAGGCGGCGAAGCGGCTTGGCTCTGCAAGCGATGCGAGGTGGCCGTGGAACTCGAGCTTGCCTTCTCGGAACGCCGCCTTCAGGCCGGCAAGGAACTTGCCACGGAAGACGCGTCCGAGGACCTTGACCGGCAGGAAGAACGTACGACGCGAAGAGACCCAGCTGGCGCGATCCGGTGCAAGCCCTCCGGCAGCGATGACGCAGTGGACGTGCGGATGATGCTGCAGGCGCTGGTTCCAGGTGTGGAGCACGCTGAAGAAGCCGATCTCCGCGCCCAGATGCCGAGGATCGCGTGCGACCTCCAGCAGCGTCGCGGCACTGGCCCGGAACAGGAGGCCGTAGATCACCTGCTTGTTCTGCAACGCAAGCGGATCCAGTTCACGCGGCATCGTGAAGACCGCATGGACGTAGCGGGTCGGCAGCAGCTCGCGCTCACGCTGCTGGAGCCAGCGGATGCGCGCGTTGCCCTGGCACTTCGGGCAGTGCCGGTTGCGGCACGAGTTGTAGGAGATGGCCGTATGTCCGCAGCCGGAACACTGGTCGCGATGGCCGCCGAGAGCAGCCGTGCGGCAGCGCACGATCGCGGCCAGCACCTTCTCATGCCGACCGTTGATCCATCTGCGGCTGCGTTCCACGAAGCCCTGCCCGGCATAGCGAACGACGTCGGCCAACTCCACGGAGGAGCGGCTCAGGCGCTTCGTAAGGCTTCTTCCTGTGGCACAAGTGCAAGCGCGTCGAGTGGACTGGAGGTTGCGCTCAGGTGCTTGCTCGAGAGGTGCAGATAGATCGTGGTCTCTTCGAGATCGCGATGGCCGAGCAGGACCTGGATCGTGCGGAGATCGGCTCCAGCCTCCAGCAGGTGCGTCGCGAAGCAGTGCCGCAAGGTATGCGGATGGATGTTCTTGTGCGCGAGACCGGCACGAACAGCGGCTTGCCGGCAAGCCGTCCAGAGCACCTTGGTCGTGACGGGTCGACTCGAGGTATGCCACCGGTTGCCCGGAAACAGCCATGTCGTGGGCTTGTGCCGAAGCCCACGACAGTACGTGCGCAGCGCTTCAAGCAGAGCCGGACTCAGCATCACGTCCCGGTCCTTGCGGCCCTTGCCTCCATGGATATGAACCACCATCCGCTGGCTGTCGATGTCGCTCACCTTCAGGGCCGCGACCTCAGCCCGGCGTGCTCCCGTGGCATAAAGCGTCATCACCAGGATGCGCTGAAACGGGGTCTCGGTCGCATCGATAAGCCGAGCGACTTCTCCCTGGGTAAGGATCTCAGGGAGGTGCAGCACCTTCTTCGGATAAGGCGTCTCGGCGGCGCTCCAGCCACGCTTGAGCACCTGGATGTAAAGAAAGCGCAACGCAGCCAGCCGCTGCGCGACCGTGTTCGGAGCCAGCTTCCAGGTGCGGAACATCGCCGCCTGGTACTCCCGGATATGCTCCAGGCCAAGCTGCTCGGGTGAACGATGGAAGTGTCGCGAGTAGTGCTCAACCGTGCGGATGTAGGTGTGAATGGTGGACTGGGCGTAGTTGCGCCGCACCAGCTCTTCGAGCATGATCTGACGTAGTTGGGTCACAGAGAACCTCCTTCTCTGCGACACACGCTAACTCAAACGCCACCAACCTTCACTCAGCCACACGCGAACGCGTCCGCCGCACAGCGGCTTCGTTCAAGTCGCATTGTAGTGAGTTGAAGCACCAGCCCGGCTAACGAGCAGAAGGGCATTGCACGCCTCACGCGCTTTCTATGGAACAATAATCCCGCCATACCACTCCCCTCCGTCGGAGCCCCCATTGCCCGGAGTCTTCATCAGTTATCGCCGGGAAGACAGCAGCGGATACGCCGGACGTCTCTATGACATCCTCATCGCTCACTTCGGTCGCGACAACATCTTCATGGACCTCGACACCATCCGCGGCGGCGACAACTTCGTCACCGTCATCGAGGACCGCATCGCCCGCTGCGACGTCCTCCTCGCCGTCATCGGCGAGCGCTGGCTCACCGCCAGCCAAGATGGCATCCGCCGCCTCGAACAGCCGGAGGACTTCGTCCGCCTGGAGATCGCCAAAGCCCTCGAGCGCGGCGTCCGCGTCATCCCCGTCCTCGTCGGAGCCGCCACCGTCCCCCGCGAGCAGGACCTCCCCGCCGACCTCCGCCCACTCGCCCGCCGCCACGCCATGGACCTCCGCGACGCCCACTTCCGCGAGGACGCCCAGAAGCTCATCAGCCTCCTCGACACCACCGTCCCCGCCGCTCCCATCCCGTCCCGCACCAGGCCACGTTCTTTCCTGCTGGCCGGAATCGCTGCCTTGCTCGTCGCCGCCGTCCTCGCCGTCGCGCTCCTGCACTTCCACTACAAGCCATCGAGCCCCACCAGCACCCAGCCAACAGCCTCGCAATCCCCCCCAGCAGCGCAGCCCCGTTCCGTCCCCGCACCTGAGACCGCCCCGGCAGCCTTGCCTCCCGCCGTCCTTCCCGCAAAGTCCACTCCCCTCGCAACTCCAGCCATGACCGGGAACAGACCCAGGGTCCCAAACTCCTCCGACGCCTCCGCCCGGCTCGCCGGAACCTGGAAGGCGACCGTCACCTACGACTGGCCCGGAGCCGTCTACCCCGAGACCTTCCACTTCGAGGTCGACGGCGCCGACCTCTCCGGCACCGCCTCCCTGCTTCAAGCCGACCGTGCCATCGTCGAAGGCCATATCATCGGCGACCGCATCACCTTCACCACCAAAACCCAGACCGAACTCGACGACAAAATCTACCTGGACAAGAACACCTACAAAGGGACGGTCGTCGGGGACACCATCCAGTTCACTCTGCTCACGGAGAGCGATGCCTCCGAGCACGTGCCCATTCACTTCACCGCCAGGAAACTGGCCGCGAAGAACTAGCCGTCGATCCACCCCGGACCGGACTACTCCGGCTGCTGGACTACAGCACGCGAGCGCATCAGCGTCCGGTTCCGGCGCATCAGCAGCACCAGGCCGCGTCGGATATACAACGCAAGCAGAGGCATCGCGACCACGGCAATCACGCCCCACACAATCAGCGCATGCCACTCCCACTGCCAGATATCGCGAACCAGCCGCACCGGATGATGGCTGAGATGCTCAAGCTGTTTGCGGTTGAGAGGCAGGCGGCGAGTGTGAAAAAGATGAACGCCAAGCTCAATAAACGGAATGAACAGCAGCAGGTGGATCGGCGCCATCGCATGCGCGCCAACCTGCGACGCGACCTGATTCAGGCCGAAAGTCCATGCAAGCATGATCACCAGCAGCGTCGTCACCCCCACCGAAGGGTTGATCCCGATCACGATTCCCAGCGCCAGACTCCACGCCAGCCGGCGCGGCGTCACCCCGCCCCGCAACTGGCGCAGCAGCGGACGCAAGATCCTGCAGCGGCAGAACTCTCGAATGAACTCGGGGGGGAACACAATAACGTGGGATGCCGCGTCGCGTCTCCGTGGTTGCGAAAAAGAACTTGCACCGCGGCCCTCACCCTCTCTGAGGCCCTGAAAAAGTGCCCTCCGCCGCGGCGCACGTCAGCGGCCATGTGTAAAGGTCGCTGGACAGACATTTTTTTCTACCATAAATCACCAAAACCCGCGTCAATCGCGGGTTCTGGATCGATAAGGACTGCGTCTGCCCGGCTTAGCCACACACTTCTCCAGCGAAACAGCCCTTTAGCCACACAGTAAAATGGTTGAATGGCCCCTCTGGAAGACCTCCTGCGCGAGGCGGAAGTAGCTCACGGCCACCTGTGCGCCGGCCAGATCCTCGGAGTTCGAATGGCCTTGCACGGCCTTAACCTCCTTGGAATCAACGATCCCCGGGGAGCTGACCGCAAACGCCTCATCACCTTCGTGGAGATCGACCGCTGCGCCACGGACGCCATCGCCGTCGTCACCGGCTGCCGCCTCGGCAAGCGAGCCCTCAAGTTCCGCGATTGGGGCAAAATGGCCGCAACCTTCGTGGATCTGGCTGAAAACAAAGCAATTAGAATCGCAGCCTTGGAATCCTCAAAAGATCGCGCCCGCGAGCTCTACCCTGAAATTCAACCCAAAAACGCCCAGCAGATGCACGCATACCGCGTTATGCCAGACCCGGAACTCTTCTCCAATCAATGGGTTACAGTGCCACTTGAAGCCCGCGAGATGCCCGGCTACAAATCCGCCCGCATCACCTGCGCCATCTGCCGGGAAGGCATCAACTACGACCGCCAGGTGATCGTTGAAGGCCAAACGCTTTGCCAAGCCTGCGCCGACCCGCGGCAACGCTACTACCAACCGCTAGCTCCCTAGAATGAACAACTTCAGGGAAGTTCCGCGTCTGCAAATCTTGCCCCTGCGGCGTCCTTAGGGCTTATATTAGGTACCAAACCATTCGGCAGCAGGTCGAGCGGCCATGGGATCCGCAGCGTCGGATCGTCCCAACGAATGCATCGCTCCCCATGCGGGTAATAAAAATCCGTAGTCTTGTAGAGGACCTCTGCGGCGGCCGACAAGACCAGGAAGCCATGTGCAAAGCCCTCTGGAATCCATAACATAGAGAGCTGGCCCTGATCATCAAGCGGCTTCAGGTGAACCGCCATGGAGCGGCCGAAGTCTGGTGAATTGCGGCGAAGATCGACTGCGACATCCCAGATGTGACCGGAGAGGCAGCGCACCAGCTTTCCTTGGGGTCGATCGAGCTGATAATGCAGTCCTCTGAGCACTCCCAGAGAGGAATAAGAGTGATTATCCTGGACGAAATTTACAGGAAGAGCCTCGCTTTCGAATGTTTTCGCGTTGAAGACCTCTGTAAACCAGCCGCGCTCGTCCCCGAAGCGACGGGGTTGGATCAACTTGACCCCGGCTAGAGATGTTTCCAGTACCTGCATTCGAAGAGTTTACAGAAGTCCTCTGTTTACCCATTCCGCTATGTAGGATCTTCCGTTTGGGGGCGACACTCACCCCGTAAAAACATCGCTCGCTCGATGTATCTCACACCACGCAAACCCTTTGAGTTAGGATACAAGGGTCACCAAGTCCCCGCGTCCGAGCGGGTCGCCACTTTGATCAACTCTAGATCCGATTCAAAGAACGGCATTCGTCGATCTTCCCGCCAGAGGAAGGAGACGGTCGAAGAAGTCAGGAGTGGTGAACGATTGGTGCATCGAACAGTTGTGATCAGACTTTCTGGAATCAGAGATCTGTCTATCATTGGAGTGACTCGAACAAACCTTTCGCCAGACTCTCCGAAAGCGCCCTCGAGGTTGCTTCTCTGCTTGCCCCGGAACGAACGAGAAAGCCGTCTCTCCGCCGACTGCCCGCGAAGGGTGGCTTAGACGAATGCATACCGACTCCACCGCGAGCGAATCCAGTGCGTCCATTGCATCACATCCTGAGTATGACTATCGTGCTGCTAACTCAGGTTTCGGAATAGAAGGAGTTGAAGTCTACCCGGCTTTGTCGTTCCGTTACCGGGTGATCAAGCGCACGATGGACATCGTTTTGGTCCTACTTAGCTTGCCCGTTTTAGTTCCCGTTGTTCTGATCATCGGTGCGATGATCAAGTTCACGTCCCCCGGCCCCGTGTTCTTTTCGCATCGGCGCATCTGCCGTGACGCCTCCTTCTTCTCCATGTGGAAGTTTCGAACGATGTGTGTGAACTCGTCCAGCGTGCTTGAGCAGCATCTTCTCGCCCATCCAGAAGCAAAAGCCGAGTGGACCTTGACCCATAAACTGAAGTGTGACCCTCGGGTCACTCCTGTAGGACTGCTTCTACGCCGCTTGAGTCTGGATGAGTTGCCGCAGATATGGAATGTTTTGACCGGTCGGATGAGTCTTGTGGGTCCTCGTCCAATCGTGGCAGCTGAGATGGAGAAGTATGGTGCATGCTTCGCCTGCTATTGCCGGGTAAAACCAGGTCTTACCGGTCTTTGGCAGGTCTCCGGACGCAGCACCTTGTCGTATGAAGTTCGGGTAAAGCTCGATTGTGTGTACGTAAAGGAGTGGTCGATCTTACGCGATATCAAGATCCTCTTCCTTACGTTTCGATCTGTGATTCAACAGGACGGCGCATTCTAAGTCTGTCGGCTCGGAGCGCTTTCCATCCGCGAGGTCCAAATTGGAGAACATGCGCGATCTCCTTCGCAGAGACGTGGGGCGAAGCCTCAAAGCTTTGCCCGAGATAGATCGACTGCGCGCTGCATGGTCCGTTGCGTGTGGGAAAACCATGGCCGGCAAAGGACGAATCATGGCTTTCGAAGACGGTGTTGTAACGATCGCGGCCAGCGATCAAGCCTGGTTAGGACAGATGTTGTCGATGCGCCGGCCATTGGAACGCGAACTTGCACGCATCGCGGAGGTGAAGCTCGCCGGGATACACTTTACTCTGAGCCAAAGGGCTGGGAGCGAAGGGCAATGAGTGTGGATGCAGTATCTACGGATGAAGTCAGACGGGTGGCTGAGCTGGCTCATCTTGAGCTGAGTTCGGAGGAAGAGACGAAGATGCAGCGCGATCTAAACGCGATTCTAAGTCACATCGTGCAACTCAATGAGTTAGACACACGGAATATTGCACCTATGGCGCAAGTCCGGGGCGCACTCGGCTTGCTCACTGAGGAGGCAGGAGAAGATCTGCGACTTGATCAGGTGCGGCCTTCACTTGATCGCAAGTCGGTCATGGCGAGCGCTCCGGAGACAGACGGTCGCTTCTTTAAAGTTCCCAAAGTTATAGAGCGTTGACTCAGGGCAAGACTCAACAGGAGAAATCGGTTTGCAGATGGTCACAATCGACGAGGCGCAAGCGATCGTTCACGCTGAATCAGCTGAGATGCTCGCGGAGCGGCACTATGCACGCATTGCAAGCCAGGATGGTATTGCTGGTAAGGCGATCAACAGCTTTCTCGCCCTAAGCCGTGAGCGCGCCTTTCGCCAATCACAGCGGATCGATGACCTTGCGCGCGACGGTAGCGCGCTCCCCCCTCTGGCGGGTGTTCCCATGGGGATCAAGGACGTGCTGGTGATGGAAGGCGCACCGGCGACGGCTGGATCAAGGATTCTGGAGGGCTACCGCCCACCGTACGATGCGACGGTCGTGAAGAGGCTTGAGGCCGCTGGTGCAGTTCTCCTTGGGAAGCTCAACTGCGACGAGTTCGCCATGGGCAGCTCCAATGAGAACTCAGCCTATGGGCCGGTGCGAAACCCGAGGGCGCTCGACCGTGTACCGGGCGGTTCAAGTGGGGGGTCGGCGGCGGCGGTTGCGGCCGGCTTCTGCGTCGCCACGCTGGGAACGGATACGGGGGGGTCGATTCGGCAGCCTGCGGCGTTCTGCGGGGTCGTGGGGGTTCTGCCGACTTACGGGCGAGTGAGCCGGTATGGGTTGATCGCCTTTGCTTCCTCGCTGGATCGGGTCGGGCCATTTGCCGCCTGTGTGAAGGACGCGGCGATGGTTCTGGGCGTGATTGCGGGGAGGGATGAGCTGGATGCCACGAGCTCGGATCGGCCGGTGGATGATTACGTCGGCGCGCTCCAGGAGCCGGTCGCGGGGCTGCGCATCGGAGTTCCGGAGGAGTACTTCGGCGAGGGGCTCGATCCCGAGATCCGGGCGGCGGTCGAGCGGAGCCTGGACGGGCTGAAGGCCGCGGGCTGCGAGATCGTCCGGATCACGCTGCCGCATACGAAGTATGCGATCCCAACCTACTACGTGATTGCGACCGCGGAGGCTTCGTCCAACCTGTCCAGGT
This sequence comes from uncultured Granulicella sp., assembly GCA_965198885.1. GTDB lineage: Bacteria > Acidobacteriota > Terriglobia > Terriglobales > Acidobacteriaceae > Edaphobacter. The sequence goes on from OZ240677.1 coordinate 2,144,861, forward strand.
TCGATGGTGTCCGGTTTGGCTTGAGGTCGGAGGACTCGAAGACCCTGTCCGCGATGTACCGCAAAAGTCGTGACGAGGGATTCGGGCCCGAGGTGAAGCGCCGTATCCTGCTTGGAACGTATGCGCTCAGCGCAGGCTACTACGATGCCTACTACAAGAAGGCGCAGCAGGTCCGTACATTGCTGACGCGAGACTTCCTGGAGGCGTTTGAGCAGTGCGACGCGATCGTGGGACCGATGACACCAACGCCTGCGTTCAAGCTGGGTGAGAAGACGGACGATCCGGTGTCGATGTATCTGGCGGATATCTATTCGGTCGCGGCGAGCCTTGCGGGAATCTGCGGGATGAGCGTTCCTTGCGGCGAGACGGCGGAAGGATTGCCGATCGGCGTACAGATTATGGGACGGCACTTCGACGAGGCAACGATGCTTCGGGTCGGGCTTGCCGTCGAGCAACAGCAGAAGGTACAAGCAGGAAGATAGAGGCAAGGATGGGTCTATTGGATAAGCGTGCAGAGGATGCGGCTGGAACGTTGAGCGCCGCGGATGAGACGAACCGGGTTGATGCTCCGGCCGAAGTTGCGGAGATCGCTGCGTCACCGCACGAGATGGTTGACGTCAGGGATGCAGAGCAGGTTCAGGGCGCGAGCGGAGCGCAGGCGAATGCGGATGGGATTCGGGCGTTCGATCAGGAAGGGCGTGAGGTGATTGTGCCGCGGGAGGAATGGCGGACGAACGTGCTTCCGGGGATGCTGAAGGAGGTCTGGGATCAGCCGGAACACCTCTACATGCTGATCCTGAACTCCCTGAACGACCGGTTCTTCGGTGAGGTTGCGGATGCGGCGAAGCATCTGTACGAGACGGATTCCATCCCTGCTCGCGGCGCCTGCATGTGGGGCATTGTGCTGATGCAGACGGGACGAATGGATGAGGCTGAGGCTTTGCTCTCCGGGTTTGCGGCGGAGAAGGGTGAAGACGGTTCGGTGCTCGTGAACCTGGCGAAGGTGTATGCGGCGAAGGGACAGCAGGAACGGGCGGATGCGACGCTTTGGCGGGCGCTGGAGCTGGAGCCGAACCTGGACAATGGGCTTGGCTGGTACGCGTCGATCGCGCAGGAGCGCGGCGGCGAAGAGGCTGCGACCGAGGCGCTGGAACGGGTGCGATTGCATCCGGCGAGCTGGCGAGCGCAGCTTTGGCTGGCTCGTGGAGAGCTGGTGAAGGGACGACTCGACGCGGCGAAGGCGCTCTATAGCGAGGCCCTCGAGCGTGCTCCGAAGCCGGTTCCGGGCGATCTGCTGATGCAGATGAGCGGCGATCTGGGTGGACAAGGACTGTTGCGCGAGTTGCTGGAGTTTACCGCGCCTCAGTTTGTGGCTGAGTTGCACGGGCTTGCTGTCGGGAACAACCTGATCAAGGCTTGTCTGGATACGGGAAACGTCGATCCCGCGGAGGCGATCGTTCGTCAGCTGGCTGCGTTCAATCGTCCGGACTGGAAGGCTGCTCTCGACTTCTGGACGGGTGAGATTGCGCGGAGACGCGGCGCAGATGGTCAGGTTCAGCAGCAGGAGCTCCAGATTGGCATGCTGCGTGTTGATGGGCCGATCTGGCTTCCCGCGAACTCGCCGGCGAAGCGGTTGTTTGGAACAAAAAAGAGCGTCGGACCAAGCGTGACGTTCCTGGGGGGGACGGCTGAGGCTCCGGAGGCGGCAAGGGGAGCGGCGGCGGCGATGCCGGATGCGCTGGGGCGGATGACTCGGGCTCTGCCGCTCTTCCTGGCGGAGCAGGTGGAGATGCTGGGGGCGGCGAGCGGGCGGGCGATGATGCCGTGGGCGGTGAGCCAGGGTTCCGGACAGCCGAGCGGGTTCGTCGTCAGCGGGCAGCGCTGGGGGGACGAGATGGCGGTGCAGTCGGTGAGCGGCGACCCGAACCACAGCGACTACGTGGTGACGGTCCACGTGGACGCGGAGGTTGAGCCTTGGACGGCGGACCTGGCGTTTGTGCGGACCAGTGATGGGGTGCGCATCGGTGAGCTGACACGGGAGTTCGATGCGGCGCGTCCGGAGGACGGGATCAAGGCGTTGGCAACGGAGGTGCTGGAGCTGCTGGGCGAGGCGGAGATCTCGGGGGCCGAGATCGAGTATGAGGCTCCGCACGATGCCGAGTTCAGCTCCTACCTGCTGCGGCTGGAGCAGCTTCTGGCGGTTCGGTGTGCGGGCATGGACGGCGTTCCTCCTGCGTTTCTGAGCGGCGAACGCGAGATCCTGGCGGGCGAGGTCGCGCTGTGCCGGGCGGAGCCGGAGAGTGCGGCGGTCAGGCTGCTGCTGGTCGAGACGCTGGCCGGGATACGCGGGATCCGTCCGGAGATCGCGGCGGAGTTCCTAGGGAGCTTGCAGGAGCTTGAGACGGAGAAGCCTTTGCCGGTGGTTGCGGCGGCTTTTGCTTGAGATCGGGGGTACCCCCCCTCCTGTTATCTTTTGAGTAACTTGTGCTTTGTTTTGATTGGTTTACCTGGTACCCCCTCCGGCAAAGTATTGGCAATAAAGGACTTATAGCTAAAATATTGAGACGATTGGACTTACCGAAATGAGAAAAGCCCCAGGACGGTGGATGTCGTGGGGCTCTTCTGATGCTGTATTAAGACTAGCAGAGATGGCAGGGTGATTTAGCCAACTATTTTTTGTGATTTTGGGTGCGTCTTTATTGGGAATTTGTGATTTGCACAGGATTTAGGGGCTTGACAAGATTTTGGAGTGGGCTCGGCGTTGCAGCGGCACACAGGTGGCAACGCGGCAGTGACGGGCGGCAACGGCAACGGCAATTGCGACAGCAATGGCAACAAGAACGGCAGGAGCAACGACAGCAACAACAGCGGCAACGGCAGCTACGGAGGTTCTTCGCTTCGGAGAATGACCCGGGGTGTGAGGGGGTGGGGCCACCACGACGGTCGATTACTTGCCGGTGCCGGTGTAGTAGCCGTCGCGGGTTTGGACGGTGCGCTTCTCTTTGGTGTCCTTAAGGGTTAGATCGATCTGGTGGTAGCCCTCTGCGGCGTGGTCGGCGTCTGGGGAGTAGCCGAGACGGTACTGGGCGCGGAGTTCTTCGCCGATCTGCTGGTAGATCTGGGCTACGGTTTGCTTTTTGGAGACTTCGAAGAGGCGGCCGCCGGTTTCTGAGGTCATGCGCTCGAGGATCTTCTTGCCGTCGACGTTGCTTCGAGGCTGGCCGCCGCCTTGACCTCCTCCACCACGACCGCCGCCGCCTTGGCCGCCGCCGGGATAGCCTCCGCCTCCTCCGGGATATCCGCCCCCACCGCCACCGGGGAAACCTCCGCCGTGACGGCCGGGGAAGCCGCGGTTCTGATTCTGGTCGTGTTCCTCGCCCTTGAAGTAGATGGCGTACAGGGTGGTGTCGGCGCGCTGCGCGGCTTCGATGGCGCTGGTGAGGGATTCCTTGCTGCCGCGGTCGGCGCCATCGGTGAGGAGGATCATGGCTTTGCGGCCTTTGACCTTCCTGGTGACCTCGTCGGCGGCGAGGAAGGTGGCGTCGTAGAGGACGGTGCCGCCTCCGCGGGACCGGCGGGCGTCCGGGTCGGTGGAGCCGGATGAGTCTCTGGAAGAGCCGGAGTCGGAGGTGGAGTCGATCTCCTTGAGGGCGGCCTGGAGCTTGGGCTTGGAGTCAGTGATGTCTTCGAGGAGCTCAGTCTGGCGCGCGAACTGGATGACGAAGGCCTTGTCCTGCTTGGAGGTGAGCATGGAGTCGAGGAAGGTGGCGCTGGCGGAGCGCTCATCGTCGAGGACGGAGGTTTGGCTGCGGCTGGTGTCGACGAGGAGGCCGAGCGTGAGGGGGACGTTGGCGTCGTGGTCGAAGTAGCGGATGGGTTGAGGCTTGCCGTCGACCTGGAGGTTGAAGTCATCCTTGGTGAGGCTCTGGATGAGGGCGCCCTTTTTATCGCGGACGACGACGGGCATGGTGACGAGACGAGCGTCCATGCTGATCGTGGTTGGCTTGGCATCGGGTGCGGCGGCCTTTGAGGTGTCCAGCTTTGGGGAAACCGGCTGCTGCGCGGGAAGAAGGGACGGAAGGCACAGGCAGGCGAGGGCTGCGGTCCGGGAGAAGAGCCGGTGGCGGTTCATGTTGATTAGACGAGTTCGAGACTCAGGTGTTTCAGCGTTAGGCCGGAGGCGGAGGGATGATGAGGCCGTTCTTCCAGAGAGCGAGGACAACATCCATCTGGCTGGCGTGGGCGATCTCTTCTTCCTGGGTCACGGCCGACCAGAGTTGAGTGACGGTCTTGTGGGAGCCGGCGCTCAGGAGCTTTACGGCGTCAACGGCGAAGGTCTTGTTTCGGTTTTTTGTCGAGGCGAAGGCGTCTCCGTGAATGCCTTTGACCAGGCCTGCTTCGCACAGGCCGAGGAAGGCGAGACGTGGGGCAGACTTCTTTTGACCGGCAGTGGTGGGATAGAGTCTTCGCACGGCGTCGTCCCAACGCTCTCCAGGCGTTAGCGGCTTGCCGTGAGTCTCCATGCGTACTGCCATCAGAGCAGCTTCCCCGTACCGGTTTGCCATTGTGTCTCCGAGGGCAAGGATACAGGTTCCGGGCAGAGGAGGAGCTATGGCGTCCCGGCGTGGCTGGGGCGGGTGGGCGCTTCCGCGGGGTGGGGGCGAAGCACGAGGAAGGCTCCGAGGAGGACGATGATCAGACCGAGCATGACCCAGAAGAGGGTGGGGCGAGCCTGCTTTGGATTGGGCTCCGGGTGTCCGCCTGGGGTTGCCATGGCGGTTTGGATGCGGGTGATGAAGGCTTGGGTATCGCGTGTTTGACGAAAGATTGTGGGGAGTATAATTCCCGATCTGGAAGGCTCTTCGATGTTAGGACGCTCCTAATGTTGAGGCCGCAAGTCGTTCAAATCGGGAGAGATCTTATGAAAAGCGTTATGCGGAAACTAGTCCTAGGCACCTTCGCGGTGTCTTGCCTGCAGTTCACCGGCTGCCAGTACAGGTCTCGGCATGACGTTTATTATCTGATCGCCTCCAACCTGAAACTTCCGTATTGGAAGGCGGTGCAGGATGGGTTCAACCAGGCGGCGGAAGAGTACCAGGTGGCCTCGGTGGTGCAGGGCCCGGATGGCTATGACGCCCAGGCGGAGGCGGAGGCGTTCTCGCGTGCGGTGGGGAAGAAGCCGGCGGGAATCCTGGTTTCGGCCTCGGATGCGAACTTGCTGCGGGCGGAGATCGGCAATGCCATTGCGGCGGGAGTGCCGGTGATCACGGTGGACTCGGATGCGCCGACGAGTGCGCGGCTTTACTTTATTGGGACAAACAACCTGCAGGCGGGGCTGCTGGGCGGTAAGCGGCTGGTGGAGAAGCTTGGCGGGAAAGGGAACGTCGTCGTGTTTACGATTCCGGGGCAGCCGAATGTGGATGAGCGGCTGACCGGGTATAAGAATGCCATTGCGGGGAGTCCGGGGATCAAGATCGTCGAGGTGGTGGCGACGGGCGGCGATTCAGGGAGTGCGTTCGATAAGACGGATGCCTATCTGCACAAGACGGGGGCGGAGAAGATCGATGCGTTCGTGTGCCTGGAGTCGGCTGCGGGAAATGCTGTGGGGGAAGTGCTGAAGCGGAACAATGTGACGGATCGGACGGTGATCGCGATGGACGTGGATCCGGAGACGCTGGGATTTATCGCGGACGGAACGATCGATTCAACGATTGCACAGAAGCCGTACACGATGGGGTACTTCGGGCTGAAGTCGCTGGATGAGGCGCATCACGCGGCGAACAAGGACTTCCGGCCCAGCTATGTGAGCGACTCGAAGGCTCCGTTTCCGGCGTTCGTCGATACCGGAAGCGCCCTGATTACGAAGCTGAACGTTAATTTGTTCCAGACCTCGGCGGGGACGAAGTAGGGAGTTTGGGAGGGATTCCCTCCCTGCCTGCCCCGTCTCGAGGTGAGCGGACGAATCCTCAACGCTGAGCGGCCATTCCTTGAGCCAGTTTTGTCAAGACTATGGAAGCCGGCAGGATAATACCTTCGGCCAACTTGGACGGGCTGCTTCCCACGCATTGCACTGAGTTGGCCGTGATAGATGAGAGGAACAAAGAGTACCGAAGAAGGTGCTGAGCCCCGTCGCGACTGCGTACCCAAGCGATGCCAAGGTAGCGAATTGACCATCCAAACGTCAGGTCGCCAACTCCCCAGGGCGCACCGAAGAGTACGGCAAAAAGAACATCATGCGGGTGTTGTGAGTAGGCCCGATGCAGGACTGCTGACAGATGCGGAATGAGCAGCCACGCGAAAGCCGATGGCGCAGTCAGCCATAGAGCGACTCCGTGGAAGATCCAGTAATCACCCACGATCAACGTTTGATTCCGCGGAACGGAATGAAGTTTTGTGGCGGATGCAAAGCCTCCGATCCAGTGGTAGACGATGCCAAGAAGCGGATTCAAGGCGGGCCAGGTTCTCTGCGCATTGGATCACCGTGACGCCGAGATGAAGCTGAGCCAGACCAAAGCGCAACTGGCTGAAGCGAAAGCCGGAGTGCGACAAGCCCAGTCACGAATCGGACTCGAGAAAAGGTGCGTTTGATCCATATGGCTCCTGAGGTAGGACTCGAACCTACAACCCTTCGGTTAACAGCCGAATGCTCTGCCATTGAGCTACTCAGGAACGTCTGGAACGCGACGGAGAGACGTCAGCCAGGGCTGAGCCGCTCTCTGTTGTTATAGCAAATGACAGGTCAAGGGGTCAAAGGGCCAAATCAAGGGCTGATTATGGGGTTTAATCAAAGGGTCAAAGGCTTTGCTGAAGCCGGGGTTAGTCTTATGATGAAACACGTGCAGCGTTGGACAAGCCCAGGAGCTTCTTAGCATGCCAAGAATTTCGAGAGTTGAGCGAGAGGAAGTAAGCGGCGAGTCCGAAGCTATTTACGATCGTGTGCTTCGCGACCGCGGGAATGTTCCAAACATGTTTCGCACGATGGCGCACCGGCCAGAGATCTTTGAGACAGTCATCGCACATATGGATGCCGTCCTGAAGACCGGTACGCTCTCGACCGCTCTCAAGGAACTAGTCATTGTGCGGACCTCGCAACTGAACTGCACGGAGTACTGCCTCGCCTCGCACACGGCGATCGCGCGCCGGCTGGGCTGGACCGACCAGCAGATTACGGCGCTCCGGAACGCTCAATCCAGTCCACTCTTCTCCGACTCTGAGAAGGCGGCGATTCACCTGGCTGAGGTGATGACGCTCGATCAGCACAATTACAGCGATGAAGACTATGCCCATCTGCGCAGCTTCTATTCGGAGGGTGAGGTGGTCGAGTTGATGGCTGCGATCGGGCTCTTCGCCTACTTCAATCGCTTCAATGACGTGCTCAGGATGGAGCCGACCAAACCGGCTTCGGCGGAGCTGGTGGGACAGGGAGCATCGAATCGCTAGCGTATCGCGGGACGTCTCCTAGACGGCTCAGGGGTAGAGCAGCACGGCGATGCTGTAGCTACTGAAAGGCGACTCTCGGGGCGGGCTGCATGCCCCCACGGTCGCCCGGCGGTACTTTCCTGTAGCGAGCCGTTGCGACAGCTCCTCCGGGATCTGGGTCAGGGTAGCTGTTGTGTACCGCATCACGAACCAGGGCTGGTGGCGGCCCGCATATCCGGAGGATAAGCGGCAGGTCTCTCGCGCATCAGCGGCGTCGCTGAGAATCGTAAGGCCTGCGTTCTCGAGGAGCGCGGCGACGCGGCTTTCCTGCTCGAAGGCCGGCACCCTCTCCACCTTGTGGGCGAAGTCTTCCACGGCATAGAGCATTCCATGGGAGGAGACGACGGCAATGCCGACCGAGTCAACCTGCGGGTCGAGGAGATTGGCTCGGTGGCCGGCCGACTGCATCCAGAGCTGGTGAATGAGCGAGGCGTTGGAGGCCTCGGCGACGTTTTCCGTGACCAGGCTGAAGTGTGCTCCCGAATCAGCAGCGCGCTCGGCCAAGCCTGACTCTCCGGCAAATTGATGCGAGATGCCTCCTCGGGAGGCCATCTGCCGCGCGTGAGCGAGGGCAGCTTCTGCCAGGAGCGGGTCCATCTGCACAGGTTGAACGTGGTGCTGCAACCGATCCTGATTGGCGGCGACCAGCAGGTACCGCTCCGACAGATTCATGACCTGACCGGCGAGATGGTTCGGAGAGGCGAGGAAGAGCGCGAGAGGGAGCAGAGATGCCCGTAAGGCCCGGGGGCAGGTTTTCAATACATCCATACCGGCTTAAGACACGGGACGGGCGGCAACGTTGCTGGGAGAGAATTAACCCTCGATGATCGGCAGCTCGCTCCGGTATCGCAGGAGCAGGAGCAGGAGCTTCTGAGCGGCCCAATACCGCGGCACGTAACGTTTCGGGTCTGAAAGGCAGCGGCAAAGCCAACCCAGATAGAAACGATCGCTCCACATGGGGATGCGAACCTGGTCGCCGCTTAGAAACGCGATCGCCGCACCAATACAGTGAATGGAAGGAGCGTAATTCAGGTTCCGTTTCAGGTAGAGCCCCAGCTTTTCCTGAACTCCACCTCCAAGGGTGACGATGATATGTTGCGGTCGAAGCTCGGCCAGACGCTGGAGCAGCGTCGGATCGTCAATAGATTCACTGTAGAAGGGAGCAATATAGCTGTTCCCGGGGGGTACGGAGACACCTGACGCGGCCAAATAGCGGAGATTTGTGTTTGAACTTGACTCGTTGGCCATGATCCAGAAGGTTCTACCGGGCCGCTGAACATCCGGTTGATCCAGCAGCAGGCTAAGGTATTCAAGGCCGGAGAGACGGTATACATTGTCGCGCTGGAGCAGATTCCAAACCATGACCATGTAGGAGGAGTCTGTGATCCGGAGATCGGCTCCCAGGAGGGCATCGCGATAGCTGCGGTTCCAGCTCAAGTCTTTGAGTGCGGGGGCGGCCGGAACTACGAGCAGCCCGCCATCTTTCATGCGTTCGACTGCTTCCTCTCCGGTTCCGTTGAAGAACTCGAGGCCCAGGATGGTTCGGAAGTGATGGTCGTACGAGTCGTGCATGCCGGCGAGGCTGGACATGTTATTTAATAACACCCGCGAGCATCTCGTTTTCGATCCAATTGTACGTTCGTAAGAGGCCCTCCTTGAGGAGAATGGAAGGTTCCCAGTTGAGGTGCTTCCGGATCATCGAGTTATCACTATTGCGTCCGTTGACGCCTTTGGGAGCATTGAGGTTATAAATGCGTCTCAGTGTAACGCCCGCGATCTCTTCCGCAACGTCAACCAGTTGATTGATGGTGACCAACTCGCTAGAACCAAGATTGATGGGCTCGGAGATGTCGCTCTCGGCGATCAATTGAGTTCCCTTGGTGCAATCGTCGATGTACATGAACGAACGGGTCTGATTTCCATCGCCCCAGATCTCGATGGTGTTGGTGCCGTCCATCTTGGCTTCGAGCACCTTGCGGCAGATGGCCGCGGGCGCCTTCTCCCGGCCGCCGGTCCAGGTGCCGTCCGGACCGTATGCATTGTGGTAGCGGGCGACTCTCGTCTCGATGCCGTAATCCTCGCGGAAGTGGCGGCACATGCGCTCGGAGAAGAGCTTTTCCCAACCGTATCCGTCCTCGGGCATCGCCGGGTAGGCGTCTTCTTCCTTGAGAGCTACGACTTGGGGATTTGCCTGCTTGGCGGTGTTGTAGACGCAAGCGGAAGAGGAGTAGAAGAAGCGCTCGACGCCTTTGTCCCTGGCGGCCATCAACATATGGGTATTGGTGAGGACGGAGAGCATGCAGAGAGCTTTATTGCTTTCGATAAAGCCCATGCCGCCCATATCGGCGGCGAGTTGGAAGATGATATCGGCCCCGCCGGCGGCGGTAAGGCAGTTGGTCTTGTCCTGCAAATCCAGGATGAGGTTCTCTACGCCTTTGCTTACCTGATACCACTCATCCATGGGCTTGATGTCGACGGCGCGGATGACGTCGACTCCATTGGCGATCAGATGTTTTACGAGGTGCCCCCCGACGAATCCTCCCGCGCCACAGACGACCGCTTTTTGCCCTCTAAGCCCCATTGACACACTCCTCTATCTCTGCGACGAAACTCGGATCTGAGCAAATGAGGAATGCTCTCGTTGTCTCATGTAAGCGCCGACCTGCTACATCGTTTGCGGATGTACCCTCCTCAGTTTCAGTCCGCTGTTAACGTCTTGTCAAGAATGGTACAGCGGCCCATTTTGGAACTTGCAACTGGGAAGAGTGCCTGTCTTTGCCATGGCTCCCGAGGACATCGAAACAGGTGAGAGAATGGAGCGGGACGTAACGCGATCAGCACTGAAAACGAATGATTGCGCAACTCGATGTCTTTCCGTCAGCACCTCAGACTCCGTCGCGTTTTGGCACAGCCGTTAGCTTCTGCGGGTGCACTGCTCTTGCTGGTTTTCCTCTTGAACGCCCTCTTTGCTCCTTTGCTGGCAACGCATGATCCCGCGCAACTCGATCTGGGGCGGCGCATGCTGGGGCCCGGTGCCGGGCATCTGTTTGGGACCGATGAGCTTGGCCGGGATATGCTCTCTCGAGTGATCTATGGTGCACGGATCTCTCTCCTGGTGGCTGTAGCCGTGGTGGGCCTTTCGCTCCTCATCGGCACCGTCGCCGGGTGCCTCGCGGGCTTCTATGGCGGGCCGCTCGATGTGTTGATCAATGTCTATCTGACCAACGCGTTCCTCGCACTTCCGGGCATCCTGCTGGCGATTGCGTTTGTCGCATTCCTGGGGCCGGGGTTGGTCAACCTGATCGTTGCGCTGACGCTTTCAGGATGGGTGAACTATGCAAGGCTGGTTCGCGCCTTGGTCCAGTCCACGCGTGAAAAGGAGTATGTGGAGGCCGCGAGAGCGCTCGGGGCGAGCGACCTGCGCCTGTTTCTGAGGCATATCTTGCCGAATATTCTGCAGCCGATCGTTGTGCAGGCAGCGATTGGGATGGCGGGAGCCGTGCTTGCGGAGGCGACGCTTAGCTTTCTGGGGCTGGGGGTGCCCCCGCCGACGGCTAGTTGGGGTTCTATGCTGAACGAGGCTCGGTCGCATCTGTTCGACTCTCCGCATATGGTGTTCTTTCCTGCCCTGGCGGTGATGCTTACCGTGCTGGCGTTCAACTTCATTGGCGATGGTTTGCGGGATGGACTTGACCCGCGGACCAGTGGCGATTGAAAGGGGCGGTGAGAAGATGAAGATCGGCATTCTCTCGGATACGCATGGGCTGCTGCGGGCGGAGGCGTTGGCTGCGCTTGCGGGGGTGGATCATATTCTGCATGCGGGGGATGTAGGAGACGCCGTTATCCTGGACTCGCTGCGGGCGGTTGCGCCAACCACGGCGATAAGGGGCAACGTCGACACGAACGGGGCTTGCGCTGCGCTGCCTGCCACTGAGGCGGTGGAGCTTGGGGGCAAGCTGTTTTATATGGTGCACTCGGTGCATGACCTGGACCTGAAGCCGCAGGCGGCGGAGATCGATGTGGTTGTAAGCGGGCACTCGCATCAGTACGGAGCGGAGAGGCGCGATGGAGTGCTGTATTTGAATCCGGGGAGCGCTGGGCCGAGACGATTCAAGCTTCCGATTACTTTGGCGATTGTTGAAGTTGCTGGATCGGATCTGCAGTATGCGTTTGTGAATCTTGCCTGAGGTGTGTACCCCCCCCGGGGGGGTATTTGGCGCAAAATATTCAAAACAAGCGAGTTAGTCTTGTATCAACCTTTGTAATCTCCCTGAAAGTTACTTCGCCCGGGAACGAACTGAGGGTGGCTCGCTGCCGAAGTGCACTGTGTTCAGGATGGCTTCGAGCGCTTGCTGGATGTTTGTGAGCTGGCTTTCGGTCAGGTCGAGGGCTCCGCTTGCCTCCCCTCCACAGAAGCTGTTGATCGCGAGGTCGAAGCGGACGCAACTGCCGTGGCGGAGGGCGGTGTAGATGGTGTCGCGGGCTTCGGTGCAGATCTTCCCGTGGGCGTCGCTGCCGCGATGGAAGGTGGTGTCTCCGACGAGGACGGTTCCGGCCGGAGTCGCGGGCTTGGAGGACGCCTGGGCGAGGCACTCGGCCGCGGTACTTCGGGGAGTCAGGCTCAGGTAGAAGAGGGCTCCGCTAAAGGTTGAGCGGGGATAGGGGTTGTAGGCGATGTCGGCGACGAGCGCGAGTCTGGCCGTGTGGGGGGCGGTGCGGGCATCGAGGTGGAAGGTGCTTAGCTCGCCGTCGTTGCGAGAGAGGTTCCAGCCCGCGGGGAGGGTGAAAGAGAGATGCGTGAGGCCATCCTTGATGACTCGCTCCGGTGGATCGGACGGCTGGGCAGGGAGAGCCGGTTGGGCGGGAGCGGCCGGTGGATGCGGCGGAAGGGTCACCGTGCCCTGCGAACACATAGAGAGAGGCATGCTACAAAGGAAGGCCGAGAGGAGGACGCGCAGCATACGAGGTTTGACGCTCGGCTGCAGCACGCGGTTCTCCTCAAGCCGGGACAGGCGTGCTCTCTTCCGGTTCGGTCTGCGCGGTGCGCAGCCTTGGGTTTGCAATGCTGTAGGCGAAGTCGGTCAGCAGGTTCACGGCGACGTAGGTGAGGCCGATGGCGAGGATGCAGCCCTGGACGAGGGCGTAGTCGCGATTGGAGATGGCGGAGAGGGTGAGGCGTCCGATGCCGGGGAGGCTGAAGATGGTCTCGGTGACGATGGCGCCGGAGAGCAAGCTGCCGAATTGGAGACCGACGACCGTGATCACCGGGATGAGGGCGTTGCGGAGAGCGTGGCGATAGGTGACGGCGGCTTCGCTGATGCCCTTAGCTCGGGCGGTGCGGATGTAGTCCTGACCAAGTTCCTCCAGCATGGCGGTGCGGACCATGCGGGTGAGGATTGCGGCGAGGCCGCTGCCGAGGGTTATGGCCGGCAGGATGAGGTGAAGAAAGAAGCCTGGGCCGGAGCCCGCTCCTGAGACGGGAAGCCAGCCGAGCCAGATGGAGAAGCACAGGATGAGGATGGGACCGAGGGCGAAGTTGGGGAAAGACAGGCCAAGCAGCGACACGACGCCCATGGTGCGGTCCTGCCAGCGATTGCGGTGTCTTGCCGACCAGACCCCAGCGGGGACGGCGAGGACGATGCCCAGCAGAAGAGCGGAGGCTGCGAGGGCTAGGGTGTAGGGATACCGGGCCAGGATGAGGTGGAGAACGGAGTCATGAAGCCGGAGGGACTGGCCGAGGTCTCCGTGGAGCAGGCCGACGAGATAGCGGCGGTACTGGGTTCCGACCGGGGCGTCGAGGCCGAGCGCGTGACGCATGGCCGAGACGTCGGAGGCGGTGGCTCCTTCTCCGAGCATCTGGACGACCGGGTCGCCGGGGACCAGATGGATGAGCAGGAAGACGACGGAGACGACCAGCCAAAGCACGGGGAGGGTGGTTAGAAGACGACGGAGGAGATGGCTGAGGGGTTTGAAGCCAACGATCACGCCGAGGCCTCGAGACCGGCGTCTTCGGTTACCTGGGTCTCGTCATGCGGTGTGAGGTCCTCTACGCGTACCCGGCTGATGCGGCGTCCGGTCATCTCTTCGACGAAGAATGCTCGCCCGTCGTGTTCTATGCTCTCGCCAACCTGGGGGATGTGGCCGAGCTCGCTGAGGATGAAGCCGGCGAGGGTTTCCACGCCTGCCTCACGCGGGAAACTCCAGGCGAGCCTGGTGCTGAGATCGCGGAGGGTGGTGGCTCCGTCGAGGGTGACGACTCCGGGTGAGTTGAAGATGGCGCGGCCGGGTGCGGTGTCAAACTCATCTTCGAGCTCGCCGACGATTTGTTCGAGGGCGTCTTCGGCGGTGACCATGCCGACCGTGGTTCCGAACTCGTCCACTACGATGGCGACCTGGCGGCGACGCTCCTGGAACTCCTGAAGGAGGTCGACGGCGAGCTTGGTCTCGGGGACGAAGAGAACCTCGCGCATGACCTCGCGGAGGGTGAGGCCGGAGGGTTTTCGGGAGTCTAAGGCGGCGCTGCGAAAGTGCATGAGGCGTGAGATGTCCTTGGAGTGGACGATACCGACGATGTGCTCGACGCCGCGCACGGGATCGTAGACCGGCACGCGGGAGTGTTGCTCTTCGATGATTCTGGCGCTGGCCTGCTCCAGGGGCAGGCTGGATGGGAGCGAGAAGATGCTGCCGCGCGGGGTCATGATCTCACGGACGACGACGTGGCTGAGCTCGATGGCGCGGTGGATGATCTCTTCCTGAAAGGCGGGCAGCAGACCCATGCGGCGAGAGGCGGAGGCGATCAGCTTAAGTTCATCGGGAGAGTGGACCTCACCCTCGCCACGCAAGGGCGCCTTGAAGAGCCGGAGGACGAGGGTGGCGGAAGCGTTCATCAATCGCACGCCGGGGCGGGACATACGGATGAAGACATCCATGGGGCCGGCGACGGCGAGGGCGATGCGTTCGGCGCGCTGCAGAGCAAGGGCCTTGGGGACGAGTTCTCCGAGGAGGACTTCAAAGTAGGTGATGATGCCGAAGGCGATGACGATTGCGGTGGCGTTGGTGTAGACGCCGATGTGCGGCGGGATCGCGGGAAGAAGGCGGTGAGCGAGGTAGTCGAGCGTGGTGGCCACGGCGGTCTCGCCGATCCAGCCGAGGGCGAGGCTGGCGAGGGTTACGCCGAGCTGGACGGCGGGAAGGAAGTCGTCCATGTTGTGCTTGAGCTGGAGGACGGTGCGGGCGCCGGCTCTGCCCTGGGCGATGAGCTGCTCGACGCGGGTCTCGCGGATGCTGACGAGAGCGAACTCGGCTGCGACGAAGAAGCTGTTAGCCAGGATGAAGAAGGCCACCATGATTCCTCGAATGAGGGTCCACTCAAACATAGGAGAATGCTAGCAGGAACGACGAAAGCCCCGCGTTTGCAGGGCCTTCGAGAATTTGAGGGACAGATGCTTAGGCTACGGCGACGTCGACGACCTTCGAGATGGCCGATTCGATGTTGCTCTTGGGGACGACGCCAACGATCTGCTCGGCGACCTTGCCGTTCTTGAAGAGAAGCAGGGCGGGGATGCCGCGGATGCCGTAGCGGGACGGTGTCGCGCTGTTCTTGTCCACGTCCATCTTCATGACCTTCAACTGGCCGTTATACTGTTCGGCGAGCTGGTCTACGATGGGGGCGATGGCGCGACAGGGACCGCACCAGGCAGCCCAGAAATCAACCAGAACCGGCTGGCTTGCCTTGAGCACATCCTGCTCAAAGGTGGAATCGTTTACTTCACTGACGAACTGACCTGCCATCTATCCGACCTCCCGCCGACGCGTACCGGCGACTCTAATAGTAAGATGCGTTTGTGAGGATATGGTTTCATTCGCGGCAGAAAGCGGCCTCTGGGTGGAGTTTTGTGTGGGAAAGCTGGGCAGAAGGCAATGCTTAGGCGTGGTCAACCCCGCATCCGGCGCGGCTTTGCAGGTCTTGTGCGGGAGAGATGCGGCTGAAAGTTGCACCATTGCGGGGCAGTCCCTATTCCCCGGCGAGAGATGGCGCGTTGAGCAAAATAAAACGCCCGGACCTCGCGATCGGCGAGGTCAACGGGCGGCGATGCAGCCCTCCCCAGAACTGCATACGGGAGAACTGTAAGGGGCTCCGGGTAGGCTGTAAAGGGTACTTTCACCATTCTTTAGTAACCAAGGTCATAGTCGAAGGTGTGTGTCGCGGTTGGCTTGGAAGCCGGCTGCGGGAGCCTCTGAAGGAGGGAGAATGCGTGTGGTCACAAGCTCCGGGTTGAGGTCTCCAGCTGCTTCGAGGATGGCTGCATGGATCGTGGTCAGGTCGGCTGCGGGATCGGTGAGGAGGAGCACGGAGGGGCCGGCTCCGCTGAGGGTGACGGAAAAGATGCCGGGAGTGCCGGCCAGCGGTAAGAGGCGGGACAGGAGGGGGCAGGCGGCGGAGCGGTAGGGCTGATGGATGCGGTCGGCGGTGCCGGGGAGGAGCAGATCCGGACGGTTGAGGGCGAAGGCGGAGACGAGGAGGGCGGTGGCCTGGATGTTTTGGACCGCGTCCTGGCGGGAGTAGTGGGTGGGGAGGAGCGCTCGGGCCTCCGAGGTGGCGAGGGTGGCGGAGGGCAGGGCAAGGATGAGACGCCAAGGGGGGTTGGCGGATGGGGGGATGACGGCGCAGGTGACGGTGGTTGCGGTGCTGGATTCGGTCATGGCGGAGGCGGTGAGGCCTCCGTGGAAGCAGGCGGCTACGTTGTCCGGATGACCTTCGCGGCGGCAGGCTTCAGCGAGGAGGTGGCCGGGGGAGAGGGCGAGGGCGCCGAAGTGGTTGGCGAGAAAGACTCCGGCGAGCAGGGCGGCGGCTGAGGAGCCGCAGCCCATGCCGAGGGGGATTTCGTTTGCAATCTTCAGATGGAGGGGTGGGGCGGATGGGGCGAGGGCGGTGTAGGTGTCGAGGATGAGGTTGGATTCGAGGGCGGCGACGAGTTTGGCGTTGCGGCCGGTGGCTTCGATGTGGAATGCCGGATTTGGGCCGGCGGCGACTTCGGCGTCAATTTCGAGGAAGAGTTCCATGGCGAGGCCAAGGGCGTCGAAGCCTGGGCCGAGGTTGGCGGAGGTTGCGGGGAGGCGGAGATGCAGGGGGGTCATCAGAAGCCGGCGTCGGAGAGACGCCCTTCCTGGTGCTCGATTTCGGCGGTCTTCTCGGGTTCGAGGGCTTTGAGGATCTCGAGGAGGCGGACGGGCTCAAAGCTGGCGAGATAGCGGTCGGCGTTGCGGCAATCGGCTTCACCCGGGGTGCCGACGGCGATGACCAGGATGCCGGGGACGATCTTTTTGAGGGTGGCGATGAGATCGATGCAGGGAACGTCCTTGACGCCGGCGTCGAGCACGGCTCCGCTGACCGCGGGGAAACGCTGGAGGGTTTCGATGGCTTCCTTGCCGCTGTAGGCGGTGATGACGTTGAACTTGGCGGTTTCGATGACGAGTTTTCGGGTGGAGATGCTGCCGGAGTACTCGCGATCGATTACGAGGAAGCAGGGTCTGATCATGGAGTGATTATGCCTGATGGGGCTTATGTGGCGGAGTTCGTGGTTGCCGCAGGAAGCAGCAATAGCTAGTGCAGGAACACATACGGAGGTTCTGAGCTGCGCTCAAAATGACGAGTTCGTTGTGGTGCGAACTGCGGGGTTAGTGAGCGGCGGGGGCTATGGTGAGCTGGCGGGATTCGACCAGTTCCTTGCGGATGCCGGGGCCATGAACGCGGACGTCCAGGGTGTGTGGGCCTTCGTGGACCTGGGGTGAGTCGAGGGGGAGTTCGACTGAGGCCAGGTAGCCGGAGCCGGAGTCGGTGGAGAAGTTGAGGTCGCGTTGCAGTTCAACGACGCCGGCGGCGGAACGGAGGGTGAAGGAGGCGGCCCATTTTTCGGGGGGCTGCTTTTCGATCTTGCCGGCGGGGTAGATCCTGAGGAAGGTGTGCAGGACGTCTGTGGGGGCGAAGAAGCCGGTGGCTTCGGGCTTGACGCGGCAGTCGTTGGCGCGCATGGGGTCGGACGGGGAGTAGGTTTGATCGACGACGGCGGGTTTGGCCTCGGTGCGTTGGTGGAGCGATTCGGTGGGGGCGGTGCGGCAGGATTTGCCGACGATAAGGCTGCTGTAGGTGAGCAGGGCTCCCTGGGGGAAGTCGACCTTGAACTTCTTTTCGGAGGAGACGAGGATGTGGTTGGAGTCGTCGTGGAGGACGACGCGCCAGGCGTACTCGCCGGGGGAAAGATGGCCGTCGCGCTCCCAGGACCAGCCTTTGCCGATCCAGTTGGCGTCGACTTCGCGTTGCATGACGTTGCTGGAGAGGCCGGTGTTGACGAGGAACTCGGCGATGGAGAGCTTCTCCGGCGCGGCTCCGGAGCCTTTCCACTCTACGGCGTAGATCATGGGAAGGACGGGCTGGAGGCCGTTGCGGAGGGGAAAGTAGTCGACGTGCTGGCTGACCTGGAAGTCGGGGGAGTTGACGGGCTGGTTGGAGGCTGTCCAAAGGGCGTTCATGCGCTGGCGGGAGGCGACTTTGCGCTCCATGTCCGCGCCGGCGGGGACGAGGTTTTCTATGTTCACCTTGCGATTGCGGTCGGTCATGCGGACCTCGACCTCGGGCGTGCCTTTGTCGCGGTCGGCGGGGGTGAGGTCGAAGGTGATGGCGTAGTTGTTGTCGAGATCGTGATGGATCTGGCCGGTGAGGGTGGTGAGCGAGTTGGAGAGGCCGCCGAAGGTCTCGGCGGCGGTCTGGCGGCTGAGCGAGCCGCGATAGGCAAAGTAGTTAAGGGTTGCGATCTCGCGTCCCGAGGAGAGGATATAGGCGGGGGTGTTGGGGGAACCGAGCAGGTAGGGATTGCGGAATCCGGGGCCGATGAGTTCCGCCACGTTGGGGCTGAGCGTTGCCAGGCCTGAGTTGGAGGCGTCGCCGCCGGGGACGAGGACATCCGGGCCGCCGACGTTGGCGATGTAGATGTGGGCACCAATGGCCATGGCGACGGGGGTGAGGACCTCCGGGCCGTCGTCCTCGATGGCGCCGCCGAAGCCGGCACCGATGTTATTGGCGCCGTACATGCCGTCGGCGATGGTATTGAAGGCGAGGATGACTTTGGGGCCGTCGTCGACCTGCATCTGGGCGATCTTCTGCTCGGCCTTGGTGAGCCAGGAGCCGCCCCAGTTGAAACCGCGGCGGCTGCCGATGTAGCTGGCGTATTGGAAGGGCTCCTTCTTGTGATCGAGTTCTTCAAGATATGCGAGGAGTTGAGTCTTTCCGTTGGAGAAGCTGGTGGAGGTTCCGTCGGAGTCGAGGATGGCGACGCGCCAGGGGAGCAGCTCGTTGGGCTGGGCGGAGAAGTAGGTCTTCGCCTGCTTGATGGCGATGGAGTGGACGATGGGCTGATTGGGGGGGAAGACCATGAGGACCAGCGGCGTTGGGGCGGAGAGAGTTTCGCTGGGACCGCGAAGGATGCCGGTGCGCTGGGTGCCGTTGACGATCAGGGTGAAGTCTTCCATCTTGAGGCCGGTGAGGTTCTGTCGGGCCTTGTTGAAGACCTGGACGGTGACGGTGGCTTGCTGGGCGGAGCGGAAGCTGCCGCGGCGGAGGAGATCGGTCTCCTGGAAGGTGGTGGAGTGGACTACCGATCTTTGCTGCGGCGGGTTAGCGGCATCGATCGGTGGGGGCGAGATTCCGCCTGGGATCTGGGCGCTGAGGCAGGTTGCCGTGGCGAGGGTCAGGATCAGCGCGCTGAGATGGGTTCCTACAGTGGTTTTTGGGGAAGGCATCGCGGCTACCGTGGCGAGATTATAGCGGCTGGATGGATGGGCGGTCGAGAATCAAGGGAACGAGCGGGCGGTGGGATGCGTAGAAAGCTGAGATGGTCTGCGTTTTTCTTCTCCTGAGCCCACGAGATGGGGGCTTAGAATAGCGGCACATCAACAGGTCGACAGGTTGCAAGCGCGAGGTTCAGCATGAGCACAGCCGCAGTGACAGTGGATGCAATGCCGATTCCGGCCGATGCGCCGGAAGAGCTGGCGGGGCCGCCGCATCTCGATCCGGGTCTGGCGACGAGGCCGGTCACGGGACAGGAACGCGTGTCCACCGTGGATACGCTGCGCGGGGTGGCGCTGCTGGGGATACTGGCGATGAATATTACGTCGTTCGGGCTGCCGGGCTGGGCATACGCGATTCCTCTGAGTACGCCGCTGCCGGTGTTCAACGGGCCGCATGCGACGGCGAATACAGTGGCTTGGTTTTTGCGATGGATGCTGGCTGAAGGAAAGATGCGTGCGCTCTTCTCGATGCTGTTTGGAGCGGGTGCGGTGCTGCTGACGTCAAGAGCGGAGGCGCGCGGGGCGGGCGACCGGACGGCGGACATCTTTACCCGGCGGAATATGTGGCTGATGCTGTTCGGGATGCTGCACTGCTACCTGATCTGGTATGGGGATATTCTTTACTTCTACGGGCTGATTGCGCTGATCTTCCTTTACCCGATGCGGAAGCTGAAGGCGAAGACGCTGTTTCGGGCGGCGGCGGTGGTGCTCCTGTTGAACTCGATGGGACATTATGGGGGGCAACTGGCAGGGACGTACGATGCACGGCGGAAGGCGATCGCGGCGGATAAGGTGTATCGCGAGCATAAGCCTTTGACCGAGGAGCAGAGTAGTCAGATCAAGGCGTGGCACGAGGCGCAGGAGGACTGGCGGCCGCCGCAGAAGAAGATCGACGAAGATGTGAAGGCGATGACCGGCGGGTGGGCCAAGGCGCAGGGTCATAACGCCAAGGACGCGTTCCAGGGAGAGACCTTCGGCGCGTACCTTGGGTGGGGCGACATGCTGGGGTTCATGCTGCTGGGAATGGGGCTCTATCGCAATGGGTTTTTGACGGGCAAGCTGCGGACGAGGACGTACGTCTGGGCTGCGGTGATCGGGTTGGGAGTGTCGTGGCCGCTGATCTTTGCGGGGTGCTGGCATGCGTGGAAGAGCGGGTTCGACATCTTTACGACCATGTGGTGGCTGATGGTGCCGTATGACGTAGGGCGGATCACCGGAGTGTTGGGGAACGCGGCGGTGGTGCTGCTGGTGCTGAAGAGCGGGGCGTTGAAGTTTTTGACGCGGCGGCTGGCGGCGGTGGGGCAGATGGCTCTGAGCAACTATCTGCTGACGAGTACAAGCTGCAAGCTGCTGTTCTGCTGGACTCCCCTGCACTGGTATGGATACCTGGAGTACTACAAGCTGTACTACGTGATGGCGGGGGTCTGGGCGGTGAACCTGACCTGGAGCCTGGTGTGGCTGCGGTATTTTCAGTTCGGGCCGGCGGAGTGGGTGTGGCGGTCGTTGACGTACTGGAAGCGACAGCCGATGCGGATACGGGTCCTGGCGGAGACGGTTCCTGCGATGGAACAGGCCGCCTAAGTGACTTCTTTGCCTGGTTCCGGCGCAGCTTTCTGCTCTGTGGGAGGCGCGGTCCGGGCCGGCTCCGGCGCTGAGGAGCGCTCGAGGAGATAGCGTCTGCAGAAGGTGTCGGCGTCGAGGGGGCGGTCGTAGAGGAAGCCCTGGCCGAAGTCGCAACCCATCTGGAGCAGAAGCGCCGCCTGACGTGAGTCTTCGACGCCTTCCGCTACGACCTTGAGGCCGATGAGCTTGGTGAGGCCAAGGATGCCTTCCACGATCTTGCGTGCCTTGGCTTCTTCAAGGATCTTGTCCATGAAGGAGCGGTCGATCTTGAGGGTGTCGAAGGGGAGCTCGTAGAGCTGCTTGAAGGAGCTGTAGCCGGAGCCGAAGTCGTCCATGTGGAGGCCGACGCCGATCGAGCGGAGCTCCTCCATGAGGCCGACGCGAGCTTCGACATCGGCGTCCAGAACACTCTCGGTGAGCTCCAGGCACAGTGCGTCCGGAGGCAGATCATGGTTTTCGAGGAGGCGTTGCACGCCGGCCTTCAGTCCCCGCCTGGGAAGATGCTGGGCGGAGAAGTTGACGCTCATCTTGAGGGTTTCGACGCCGGGCATTTTGCGCCACTCGGCAAGCTGTGCGCAGGAGTGTTCGAGCACCCAGAGGTCGATGTCGGAGATGACTCCGGTCTCTTCCGCCAAGGTGATGAAGTCCGCGGGCATGAGCAGGCCGAGGCGGGGATGTTGCCAGCGGACGAGAGCCTCACACCCGATGAGCTCGCCGTTGTGGAGGTTGATCTGGGGCTGGTATTCGAGGCGAAGTTGATCGAAGGCGACTGCCTGGCGGAGATCCTGCTCGAGCTCCATGCGGAGCATGGTTTTTTCCTGGGTGGCGGGATCGAAGGTTTCGGAGAGACTGCGGCCGTTGACCTTGGCCTGGTACATGGCGAGATCCGATCTCTGGAGGAAGCTTTCGGGGTCGCGGCGGTCGGGGGTGGCGAGGACGATGCCTATGCTGACGCCGACGTGGAGCAGTTCGCCGCCGCAGGCGATGGGAGCGGTAAGCGCGTTGTGGATGCGCTGCGCGACGGCCTCCGCCTGGGCGCTGTTTTGGACGCTGCCGAGCAGGATGACGAACTCATCCTCCGCGATACGAGCGGCCATGGAGTGAGAGTTGGAGCGGGTCTGGGCGATGACCTCGGAGATACGGTGTGCGAGGCCTTTGAGCAAGGCGTCGCCGGCGGCGTAGCCCCAACGCTCGTTGACGCGTTCCAAGCGGTCAACGTCGAGGGAGAGGACGGCGAAGTCCCAGCGCTGCTCCGCCTGACTGCGCTCGATCATGCCGGTGAGCCGCTCCAGAAGCAGGCCTCGGCTGGGCAGGCCAGTGAGGGGATCGGTACGATCGCGACTTTGCCAATCGGGGCCGCCCTGTGCGGTGCGGGCTACAAGTGCATAGCGCTCGCGGACCTCATGATCCTTCTTCTCGCGCTCGAGCTTGGCCTGGTGACGCTCGGCGGCTTCCCTTGCCAGCTTGGCCAAGGTGATCAGGATGGTCTCTTGCTCGAGGGTGAGCGGAGTTCTGGGCTTGGTGTCCAGGACACAGAGGGTGCCGACGTTCTGGCCGCGCGAGGTAACGATGGGGGCGCCGGCGTAGAAGCGGACTTTGGGATGGCGGCGGACGACGGGATTCTGGCTGAAGCGGACGTCTTTTTCAGCGTCAGCGACGACCATAACGGCGTTATCGAGGATGGTATAGGCGCAGAAGGCGAGGTCGCGTGGGGTTTCGGTGACATCGGAGCCGAAGGAGCTCTTGAACCATTGCCTGGTGCCATCGAGGAAGGAGATGAAGGCGAGGGGTGTTCCGAAGATGGCGGCGGCGAGGCGGGTAAGGCGGTCGAAGTCCGGATCGGGTGCGGTGTCCAGGATTCCGAGATCGTAGAGCGCCTGCAGCCGTTCGTTTTCGGTCGAAGAGCGCGGGGGAGCGGGGACTCTTCGCTTCCGCGAGATTTGGAGGTTCGGTGGCTGTGTCATAAGAGGCCCAGATTAATCTTATCTAACCAAAATGGGACAACTTCAACCGCACGATAGTTGTAGTTCGGAGGCTTGTTCGTTCCGGCTGCTGTATGGTTTGCCGGTTCCCGGCCACGGCGCAGAGGGGAGGATGTAGCGAGTATCGCACGGAGGATAGGGCTGGTTGCGTGAGCCGGGAAGGGACTCGGCTCAAGAATGCGCGGTGAGAGCTGAGGACTGGGCCATCTGCTCTTCAAGAGTGCGCAGAACGATATCGCGGTCGGCGTCCAGAACGATCGGGGGCTTGCGGAGGGACTGATGCTGGTTGCGTTCGTCGGCGCTTTCGGAGCGGGTTTCCGCTTCGCTCAGGAGTTCGCCGCGGTGGTACTGGATGGTGTAGTCGGAGTCCTTCAAGGTGTGGCCGGTGAGGATGAGGATGACGCGATCGTCCTCGGCTACGTGGCCTTTGGCGACGAGTTTCTTGAGGCCGGCGAGGGTGACGGCGGAGGCGGGTTCGCAGCCGATCCCTTCTGCACCGATTTGGGCCTTGGCGAGGGCGATCTCGGTTTCGGTGACCTCTTCGCACCAACCTCCGGTGGACTGAAGGGCGCGGACGGCTTTGCGCCACGAAGCGGGATTGCCGATGCGGATGGCGGAGGCACGGGTTTCAGCGTGCACGGGGATCAGTTCGGTTCCGCCGTTCTGCTGCAAGGTGCGGAAGAGCGGGTTGGCGCCCTCGGCCTGAATGATGGAGATGCGAGGGGTGCGCTGGATCATGCCGAGATGGCGCATCTCCGCGAAGCCCTTGGCGAGAGCGGAGGCGTTGGCGAGGTTGCCGCCGGGGCAGATGAGGTGCTCGGGGACCTGCCACTCGAGCTGCTCGAGGAGCTCGAAGGCTGGGGTTTTCTGGCCTTCCAGGCGGTAAGGGTTGACGGAGTTCAGGAGATAGATGGGATGGGTGCGGACGAGGTCATTGACGAGCTTGACGCAGCCGTCGAAGTCGGTGCGGAGCTGGACGGTGAGGGCGCCGTAGTCCATGGATTGGGAGAGTTTGCCCCAGGCGATCTTGCCCTCGGGGATGAAGACGATGGAGTGGAGGCCGGCGCGGGCGGCGTAGGCGGCCATGGCGGCGGAGGTGTTGCCGGTGGAGGCGCAGGCGACCCACTCGAAGCCGCGCTCGACGGCGACGGAGAGGGCGGCGGTCATGCCGGTGTCCTTGAAGGATCCGGTGGGGTTCATGCCCTGGTGCTTGGCCAGGACCCAGTGGAGACCGAGGGATTTGGCGGCGCGGGGGAGTTCGTAGAGGGGCGTGTTGCCTTCACGGAGGGTGGTGACCTTGTCGAAGTCGCGGACGATGGGGAGGAGATCGCGGAAGCGCCAGACGCCGGATTGATCGACCGCCATGGTTGACGTTCGGCGCTCCTGCCAGAGCCAGCGGAGGGCGCTGGGATTGGGGAGGGTCTGGACGGCGGCGCCGGCGGGCCGATCGGCTCGTTTGCTCCAGGGATAGATGACTTCGAAGAGGCCGGCGCAGATGTCACAGCGGAAGTCACTGGCGAGTTTGCTGCCGGCAATCTCCTGTCCGCAGTCCGTGCATCGTAAGGAATGTGTCTCAGCCATCGTTATCAGGGTATCGCATGGGGTTCTCCCGGCCCAAGCTAGTCGTTGTATTGACGGTATGTTCGCTTTGGCTGTTTGCTGCGCGTGGGTTCGCTCAGGCGAAGGAGTTGCGGGTGGCGGCTGCGGCAGACCTGCAGCCGGTGATGCCGGTCTTCGCGCAGGCGTATGAGAAGGAGACCGGGGTGAAGCTGGTGGTCTCGTTTGGGAGCTCAAGTCAGTTGGCGACGCAGATCCTGAATGGGGCTCCGTTCGACTGCTTCTTTGGCGCGGACTTTCTTTTTCCGGAGAAGGTGGTGGCGGCGGGGCTTGCCGATGGGGCGGCTCCGGTGCTCTATGCGCAAGGGACGTTGGTGCTTTGGTCGCGGAAGAATCTTGCGGCGCCGCTGAGCATGGAACTGCTGGGAGATCCGCGGGTGACGAAGGTGGCGATTGGGGATGAGTTTCATGCGCCGTATGGCCGGGCGGCGTATGCGGCACTGCGGCATCTGAAGGTCTACGACAAGGTGAAAGACAAGCTGGTGGTGGGGGAGAATATCGCGCAGACGGCACAGTTTGTGGAGTCCGGCAACGCGCAGATGGGGTTTATTTCGCTGACACTGGCGAGCTCGGACAAGCTGAAGGCTCAGGGACAGTTCGTGTATGTGCCTAAGGTCTATCCGGAGATCAAGCAGTATGCGGTGGTGATCAAGAAGTCTCCAAATCTGGCGGAGGCGAAGGCTTTTGTGGAGTGGGTGAGGTCGCCGAAGGTGCAGGAGAGCATGCCTAAGTTTGGGTTGGAGCCGGTGCAATAAGTAGACTGGTGCGATGGATGGCGAGGCTCTGCTTCTGACGCTGCGGCTGGCAGGGACGACAACGGTGGTCCTGCTGATCATGGCGGTGCCGCTGGCCTGGTGGATTGTGCGGGGTGGGGGTTTTGGGCGGGCGCTGGTGCAGGCCGTAGTGGGACTGCCGCTGATTCTGCCGCCTACGGTGCTGGGGTTCTACCTGCTGGTGCTGCTGGGGCCGGTGACCTGGCCGGGGCGGATGATCGTAAGAGTGCTGGGGCACCCGCTGGCGTTCAGTTTCGCGGGGCTGGTGGTTGGGTCGATCCTGTATAGCCTGCCGTTTGCGGTGCAGCCGCTGGTCGCTGGGTTTCGTGGCGTGGACCGGGGGTATCTGGATGCGGCGGCGGGGCTGGGGGTTGGGCTGGGGGAGACGTTCCGGCGGGTGGTGTTGCCGATGTCGCGGGCTTCCCTGCTGGCGGCGGGGGTGCTGACGTTCTCGCACACGGTGGGGGAGTTTGGGGTGGTGCTGATGCTGGGGGGAAACTTGCCGGGGGCGACGCGGACGTTGTCGATCGTGCTGTTCGACCAGGTGCAGAACTTTGACTACGCGGCGGCGAATCGGACGGCGGGGGTGTTGCTTGGGCTGTCGATCGTGGCGTTGATGGCTCTTTACTCGCGGCGAGGGAATCAGGTTGTCTGAACCTCATTTGATGGCTGACTTCAAGCATCGCATCGGGAGCCTGCAGCTGGAGATTGCGCTGGCGTCGACCGCGCCGTGGACGGTGCTGTTTGGGCCTTCGGGGAGCGGGAAGAGTACGGTGCTACGGGTGATCGCAGGATTGGTCCGACCCAGTCAGGGGCGGGTTGTTGCGGGCCGGCGGGTGCTGATGGATACGGAAGCCGGAGTCTTCGTCGAGGCGCATCGGCGGGGGGTGCGGTGGGCGGGGCAGACGGCGATGCTGTTTCCGCGGATGACGGTGCGGGAGAATCTGGAGTTTGGGCTGGCTGATGCGGAACGGGTACGGGCGGCGGTTGCTCACTTCGCGTTGGGAGGGCTGGCGGAGAAGCGGCCGGGGGAGCTTTCGGGGGGAGAACGGCAGCGGGTGGGGGTGGTGCGGGCGGCGGTGGGGGAGGCAGAGCTGCTGCTGCTCGATGAACCGTTTACGGGGCTGGATGCAGGGCGGCGGGAGGAGCTGATCGGGCGGTTGCGGGAGTGGCTTGGAGGGACGCCGGTGGTGAGCGTGACACATGACGTGGGGGAGGCGTTTTTGCTGGGGGCGGAGGTGGTGAAGATCGGTGAGGGAAGGGTGGTGGCACAGGGGGCGGTGGAGGTGGTGCTTGGGGAAGAACGGGAGAGGCTAAGAACAGTGTTGGGGCAGTGAAGGGACAGTGCCGGTGCAGTGGAGAGGCAGGGTAGGGGATCAGCGGAGGAAGACAGGTTCCTGTTCGAGGGTGATGTGGAAGCGGGCGGCGACTTCGGTGGTGATGAGGTCGCGGAGGGCGAGGAGATCGGCGCAGGTGGCGTTGCCGGTGCGGTTGATGAGGGCGAGAGTGTGGCGGCTGGAGATTCCTACCGGGCCCATGTTGAAGCCTTTGGGGAAGCCGGCCTGCTCGATGAGCCAGGCGGCGGGGAGTTTGATCTCGCCGGTGGGGGTGGGCCAGTGGGGGATTTTGGCTTCAGGGATGGCGAGGGAGTGGGCGATGGAAGCCAGGGCGCTCGGGGGGACGAATGGGTTCTTGAAGAAGGAGCCGGCGGAGCGGTGGTCGGGGGAGGGGGCGGAGGGGTCGAGGTACATGCCCTTGGTGGCGCGGATCTGGCGGACGGCGGCGGCGATCTCGGCGGGGGTGGGATTGGGGTGGCCGGCGAAGTGGCGCTGGAGATCGGGATAGGTGAGGCTCGGCGATGCATCAAGGGAGAAGTCGAACGCGACGCGGGTGATGATATAACGATTCCGCAGCGTGGAGTTGAAGATGCTGGTGCGGTATGCGAAACCGCACTCCGAGGCAGGGATGTGGCGGGACTGGAGGGTTTCGAGGTCAAAAGCATGCACTGCGCCGATGGTTTGTGAGACCTCCTGGCCATAAGCCCCGATGTTCTGCACCGGCGAGCCCCCGACGAAACCTGGGATTCCAGCAAGACATTCCATTCCGGAGAAGCCTGCCACACAGACTTGATCGACAAACTCGTCCCAATCGACTCCGGCAGGAACCAGATAGCGCGTAAAGCGGTTGGGTGGGAACTCATCTTTCGGCCCGTCAACGATTAGGTTCTCCTGCATGGCGACTTGAAGAACGAGGCCGGGGTAGCCTTCATCCGGAACGACTAGGTTGGAGCCGCCGCCGAGGATGAAGATGGGGAGGCTCCCTTCGCGGGCGAAGCGGACGGCTTCGAGGAGGTCGGATTCGCTGGTTGCGCGGGCGAAGTAGCGGGCGGGGCCTCCGATGCGGAGGGTGGTGAAGGGGGCGAGGGGGATGTTCTGCTCGATCTGCACTAAGGATAAGGGTACGTGATTTTCGGAGTTGGATAGACTTTGGGGATGGTGGAACCTTGGCTTCGGGGGACGCATACAGAACTTCAGGCAGTGGTGCGGCAGGTGGTGCATGCGCTGGAGCTTGCGGTGGAGGATCAGGTGCGGTGGTGTGGCGGCCTGAGTGAGAAGGAGATGGAGGCTCGGCCGCTGGGGCTGCCTTCGGTGGGGTTTCAGATGCGGCATATGGTGCGGTCGCTGGACCGGCTGCTGACGTATGCGGAGGGGGGCGGGCTGTCTGATGGGCAGATGGAGGCTTTGCGAGCGGAGTATGACGGCGGAGTGGGCGTTGCCGACGAGTTTCGGCTGGGGATGCTTGGGGCTGAGGAGCGGGTGATGGCCTTGGCCGGGGAGGATTTTGAGGCGGTGCGGTATGTCGGGAGGGATCGGCTGGCTACTACGCTTGGGGGGCTGCTGGTGCACTGTGCGGAGCATACGCAGAGGCATACGGGACAGATGGTGAGTACGGCGAAGGTTGTGGTAAAGATGCGGGTTGGGTGATGGTGGCGGACCCACTCATCGCGGTGAGGCTGCGATGAATGGAGCGTGGATCAATGGGTGCGGATGAGTATCAAAGGGCGAGAGGCAAGTGCAACGACAACCGCAACCGCAGCTACGGAGGTTCTTCGCCGCGCTCAGTTGACCCTAGGAATGGGCGGGTTGAGGAAGGGCGGGTTGAGGGGCGGCGGGTAGGAAGCACGTGGGCGCTGGTCTGGGAGGCTGAGGGGAGGGTTCGGGCGGGATTATAGATGGGGGATAAGGGTGGCTAGGGTGGGGATGAGGGTATGGGGTTGGGGGCAGGGAGCGGGTTCGGTGCCCGCGAGGAGGTAGGCTGCGCGGAGACCGGCGGCCTGGGCGGCGGCGAGGTCGGAGCAGCGATCGCCGATGAGGATGGATTGGGTGAGGTCGAGGGCGTGGTCGCGGGCGGCGCGGAGGAGCATGCCGGGGCCAGGTTTGCGGTCTTCGTGCTCGCGCTTCCAGGGGCCGATGCCGTGGTCTGGGTGGTAGGGGCAGTGATAGACGGCGGTGAGGGTGATTTCCCGCTGGAGGAACTCGGCGGAAATCCATGCCATGAGGTGATGGAACTGGGCCTCGGTGTAAAGGCCGCGACCGATGCCGGACTGGTTGGTAACGATGATGAGCTTGTAACCGAGGTCCTGGGCGGCCCGGCAGAGGGGAAAGATGCCTTCGACCCAGCGGACGTCGGCGGGGTCGTGGAGGTAGCCGACCTCCTGGTTAATGACGCCGTCGCGGTCGAGGAAGAGAGCTTTATGGGGCATGAGGTAAGGGTATAGCGAAGGCCGGAGGATCGAGTGGAGGTGTTTGGGCTGCGGCTTCGTCCGGGCGCAGGTATGCTGTTGGCGGGCAATGGGGAGGTTGGGATGAGGATTGTGCCTGTGATTAAATGTCGTGACCTTGCGACGTCTCTGCGGTTCTACACGCAAGTTCTCGACTTTGAGCGCAGGTGGCCGGGGTATGAGGAGCGCGAGGCCGCCAACGGAGTGATCGACCTAGTGCGGAACGGAGCTGATCTGCAGCTTTCACGCCATGCGGGAGATGGAGTGTTTGGGTCCGTGAACCGGGTGTTTGTCGATGATGTCGACGAGAGGTATGAGACGTTTCGGAGCCGTGGACTGGATACCACCTTGCGGCCGGAGTCTCCGGTGCATACCGGGCCGATTGATCAGACATGGGGGCTGCGAGAGTTCGCGGTGGCCGATCCGGATGGGAACGGGCTGTGCTTCTGCATGCCGGTGAGATAAGAGGCGCCGGCTGGCGGCTCAGGGTCTGGCTTCGTAGACGATGTTGAAGGGGGTTTCGGTGGCGCGGCGGAAACGGGTGAAGCCGGCGGAGGTGACGACTTCGCGGATGCGGGCTTCCCCGGCCTGGGCACCGAGGCAGAGGGCGACCTCCTGGGAGCGGGAGCAGGGGGTGCAGAGGAGGGTGGAGAAGGAGTAGTAGATCTGGCCGACGGGGTTGAGGTTGTCGGTCATCTTGTCGTGGGCGAAGGGCTCCACGATCATCCAGGTGCCGTCGGGTTTGAGGGAGGCGAGGACTTGCTTTGCGGCGCCTGCGGGATCGCCCATGTCGTGGAGGCAGTCGAAGACGGTGACGAGATCGTACTGCCGGCCGGGGTAGGACTTGGCGGGGGCGACTTCGAAGGTGACGTTCGGGAGATCCTGGCGGGCGGCGGCGGCGCGAGCTCCGGGATGGAGCCGTCGTGGTAGTCGAAGCCAGTGAAGTGGGAGTGTGGGAAGGCTTTGGCCATGAGCAGGGTGGAGGCGCCTTTGCCGCAGCCGACGTCAGCGACATGGATGCCGGAGGTGAGTTTTTGCTGGACACCTTCGAGGGCCGGAATCCAGGTGCCGACGAGATTGGCGATGTAGCCGGCTTTAAAGAATTTTCCACAGCCGTGGAAGACGCCTTCGTCGTGCTCGCCCCAACCCATGCCAGCGCCGGTGCGGAAGGCCTCGGTGATGCGGGGGACGGCGGCGAGGGCTCCGAGGGCGAACTCGAAGGCGCCGGGGAGATACGCGGGGCTGTCTGGGTTGGCGAGGGTGAAGGCTTGTTCTTCGGAGAGGCTGAAGGTTTGGGCGTCAGGGTGGAAGGTGATGTAGCCGCTGGCTGCCTGGGAGGCGAGCCATTCGCGGACGTAGCGCTCGTCGGTGGAGGTGGCGGCGGCGAGTTCGGCGGAGGTCATGGGGTGGGCGGCGAGGGCCTTGTAGAGGCCGAGTTTATCTCCAAGGACGACCATGCCGGCGTGGATGGTGGCTCCGAGATCTCCGACGAAGCGGCCTATGAATGCGTTCAGCTTGTCCATGTCCAACGCCATGCGTTTGTCTCCCGAAAGCGGGATCAGTGTAGACGACGGCGAGGGATCAGGGTTGGAGTTCTTTGAGGGCGGCGGTGAGCGACTCCTGCCATGGAGGGAGGGTGTAGGCGAAGGTGGTGCTGAGTTTGGTGTTGTCGAGGCGGGAGTTGGCGGGGCGGCGCGCAGGGGTGGGGTAGTCGGAGGTGGGGATGGGGATCAGGGTGGCGAGCTTGATGTCCGGGGTGCGGGCCTGCTCGGCGGCGAGGAAGGCCTGAGCAAAGCCGAACCAGGTGGTCTCGCCTGCGGCGGTGGCGTGATAGGTGCCGGAGATGGCGGACATGGCTTCGGGGAGGGATTTGAGGGGGGCGAGGGATTCGGAGTGTTGGATGAGGTGGGCGGCGAGGTGGGCGAGATCGCGGGACCAGGTGGGTGCGCCGTGCTGATCGTCGACGATGCGGAGCTCGGGACGCTGGCGGGCGGCGTTGAGGATGGTCAGGAGGAAGTTTTTGCCGGTGGCTCCGTAGACCCAGGAGGTGCGGAGGATGAGGTGGGCGGCACCGGTGGCGGCGAGGGCGTGTTCGCCGGAGAGCTTGGTTGAGCCGTAGATGGATTGGGGCTCGGGGATGTCTTGTTCGGTGTAGGGCTGGGTGCCGTGGCCGGGGAAGACGTAGTCGGTGGAGAAGTGGAGGAGGGCGGCGTTAAGGCGGGCGGCTTCCTCGCCGAGGACGCGGGGGAGTTCCGCGTTGAGGGCAAACGCGAGGGCGGTTTCGGACTCGGCTTTGTCTACGGCGGTGTAGGCGGCGGGGTTGACGATCCAGCGAGGGGAGAGTTCGCGGATGTAAGAACGGACGGCGGCGGGGTGGGCCAGGTCCAGGTCCTGGCGGGTGGGGGCTATGATCTCCGCCTTTTCTCCGGCGAGAAGTAAGGGGGTCAGGGTGCGGAGGAGGGCGTTGCCGACTTGGCCGGTCGAGCCGGTGAGGAGGATGCGAGGCATGTGGGTTAGACGCATCGAGGATGCTTGCTGGGAGGAGAGGTGTGCCCCAGGGGCTAAGCCCGAACCTTTGGCTGGCTTGAGAGACCCGAGGCTGAAGCCCCGGGGGTATCATAAGCCTTCAAAAACGAGCCTTTTAGCCCACGGGGTTAGTTCTCGCGTGCGCCCCTTTTAGACTCCCTCCCTCCACTCCGCCGTCAGTCCTCCTCTCCCAAGCCACTAAACTCTCCCCATGCGCCTCCGCATCCTAGCCCTCCTCGTCCTCACCACCCCCGCCCACGCTCAATCCTTCTGCACCCAAATCAAGTCCCTCACCCAAGACCCCTCCGTCGCCCAAGCCCATTGGGGCATCTCCATCACCACCCTCGACGGCACCTCCCTCTGCGCCATCAACGCCGCCCAACTCTTCCGCCCCGCCTCGAACGCCAAGCTATTCACCGCCGCCGCCGCCCTCGCGCTCCTCGGCCCCACCCACACCTTCTCCACCACCATTGTCGCCGAAGCCACAACCCCCTCATCCGATCCCGCCACCCTCGACGGCAACCTCCGCATCCTCGGTGACGGCGATCCCTTCCTCACCACCCGCCCCGTCCCTTACGCCTTCGGAGCCAAAGAAGACTCAGGCCCCGATCCCCTCGCCGCATTAGCAGACACCATCGCCGCCACCGGCCTCCGCCGCATCACCGGCGAGATCATCGGCGTCGACAGCGCATGGCCCATCGAGCCCTTCGCTCCCGATTGGGCCATCGACGACGCCCCCTTCGGCTACGGCGCCCCCGTCTCCTCGCTCTCCGTCTACGACAACAAGCTGAAGCTCACCGTCTCCCCCGGCGCCACCCTCGGCAGCCCCGCCACCGCCACCTTCGATCCCCCTATCTCCTTTGCCGGAGTGGACTTCTACAAGGTCGACCTACGCGTCAGAACCGTCGCCGCCAAGTCCCCAGCAGCCGTCCAGGTCGAGCGCCTTCCGTGCTCCGACCACCTCCGCATCTTCGGGACCGTCGCCCTCGGCGCGCCGTACACAGAAGACCTCGCCATCTCGGACCCCGCCGACTTCGCCGCCCTCACCCTCAAGTCCATGCTGCAGTCTCGCGGCATCCAGGTCGACGGCCACGCCACCGCCCTCATCCGCCGCTCCAGCACTCCGTACAGCTTTGAGCGCCAGGAGAAAGAGCCCATTCCCCACCTCGCCGAAGTCACCCCCCGCATGCTCACGCTCACCGTCTGCGAGGGCTGCCGTATCCTCGCCACCCACACCAGCCCGTCCCTTCTCGACGACGTCACCATCACCCTCAAGGTCAGCCAGAACCTCCACGCCGAACTCCTCCTGCATCACCTCGGCGAGGCCTTCGCCGCCGCTGGTCTGACTGCAGACGGGTCCACCGCCGAAGGCGCCCGCGTCATCCGCCAATTCGCCCTCAACGCCGGCCTCAGCCCCACCGACTTCCTCCTCTTCGACGGCTCCGGCCTCAGCGGACACGACCTCGTCGCCCCCCGCGCCTTCACCCAGCTCCTCGCCTACGCCGCCCGCCAGCCCTGGTTTCCCGGCTTCAAAGCCGCCCTCCCCGTCGGCGGTACCGACGGCTCCCTCGACAACCGCTTCACCGGCCCCCTCAAAGGCCGCGTCTTCGCCAAAACCGGCACTCTCGGCGAGTCCCGCGCCCTCTCCGGCTATCTCACCGCCGACTCAGGCAAGACCCTCATCTTCTCCATCATGGTCGACAACCATCTCCCCACCGCCAGCCCCGACCGCGCCCTCATCGACCAGATCGTTACCCTCACCGCCACCCACAACTAACCCTTTGTTGTTGCCACGCTATCCCGCCTTTGTCATTCCGCACCATGAGCGATTTTGCGAAGCCTGGGAATGACGATTCGGCTGCTAACGAGAAGTACGTTGCGTTCATCGTCAGTGACCGGAGGTGTAGCGATCGCCGTCGTCGAAGTCGCACTCTTGTCAGCGCCCGGGCACTCGGGAACAGCATTCTGCGTACTCCAGTTGCGCTTCCTTCCTAACCTGAAGACCCTGATCGGCAGACTCCAATAAGGTCATAGAGTTTGTATAGGCTTGCCTGGCGCGAAGTGTGTCTCCTAGTTGCACGTAGGCACGGCCAATCTGCAGGTGAGCCAAGGTTCCTATCGGGTCATTGGCCACGATTCCCGGATGGTCAAGAATCTTGCGGAATTCAACCGCCGCGTCCTCACCTCGATGCAACATCAGGTAGGCCAGACCCCGCACATAGACGGGATAGAGCACCCCATAAAAGCCGGAAAAACTGCTTTGTGGGGACCCCAACTCATAGGGGACGTTGGCTTGTAAAGATCCAATCGCCTTTGCAGCATCATGACGATCAAGCGCAACCAGCGCGCGGAGCGTCGGGACATAGTGAAAACGCACAGACGTGTCCTCGGGAAAACGCTTCTCCAGGTCCCTCGCGAGAGTTTCGGCTTGATTGGATTCGCCGGAAAGCGCAAGCGCGAAGGCCGCGCCGTACTGAGCATCTCGCCCCGTCGAAAGGCTGAGTGCAGCAATTGCCAAACGCTTCGCCTGCTCTCGATTGCCAAAGAAAGCTTCTCGCAGCGCAGAGCCGCTCTCTGATCTCGCCGCCGCCTCTCGCCTGCCCGACTGCAGCATGAAGTCGACCGCGCCTGCCGATACCGCACGCGCTTTGTCCATCTGTCCGTGGGAGGCGAAGGAGGATGCCTGTTGGCCGGCAATCATGTCCTCGCTGCCCGGCATCTTTGCCGCCATCGTGACGACCCGCTGCATTGCCGCTTCATCTCCAGCAAGCGAAGCCAGGCGATACTGGTCAAGAGCATAGTAGGGAATATGAAAGTTTCTGGCTGCCGCCCGCTCGCCGATCTGCTGGGCGTCCTTGTACCGGTCGAGCGCTATGTCATTGAGAGCGACGAAGTGGTAGGCCATGGCAAAGTCTGGATGAATGGTTACCAGATGCTCGGCAACTTCGACTGCCTTATCGTACTGGCCGAACACCCTGAGAATAAGGCCGGCTCGAAAGCCGAAGGTGCCCGCGTCATTCGGATAAACCTGGGCCCAGGTCTCGCAGGTCTGTTCTGCCTTTTCAAGATTCCCCGTCACCTGCATCTCATACGAAGCCACGATGAAGAACCGTTCGTGATCGCTCGCATGGTCACGAAACTCATAGGCCTTCGCCGTGCTCTCTGCGGAGGATTGTTCTTGTCCGATGTCTCCGTACAGGCGGCCCAGAATGGCCCAGGCCAACGCAAACTTAGGGTCCAGTTCAACAGCACGTTGCGCGAGCTGAATTGCGGCGGCGCTCCCATTCTGATTTTCGACGCGACCTGATTCGCTGAATGCCTTGAGAGCGTCGAGCGATGAAGTTGTTGCTTCGTCCAGAGGTGTGTCCAGGCTTCTGATAGAGGAAATCGATTCACCCAGACGGCTCCTGAGATTGCTGGCGACGGTGCTCAGAGCACGAAGCACATCCTCTTTCTTGGCTGCTTGCACCTGCTCCGTAGCTAGAATCTCTCCCGTATTGCAGTTCGTTGCGTGGAGCGTGATCACATATTGGCTGCCCAGCGAAGCAAGGGACCCGTCAAGCATCGCGGCGCTGTCGGTCCGCTGGCAGACCTCCCGAGCCAACTCAGCCGTTAACCGCGTCTCCGGATCCCGGCTCATCAGCCGAAGCGTACTTCGAATGCGCGGCTCGGAGACGAGACTCAGTAAGGGAGATTGCTCCAGTTGAACGGTCAATCCCTCTCGAAGCGTTCCGTCGAATACAGCATCGCCCGTAGAGTTCTCAAAGTCGCTCAGCACGACAGTTTTCTTCTCATCGCGAAGCGGCCGATGACGAAGTTTTAAGGAGAGCGCGGCACCTCCTGCAGCCAGGAGCAAGAACACCAGGAGATACCAGTTCCTCCATTTCAGGGACCGGCTCTCTCCTCCCATGGTTGGCGCATCGGCGGTCAGAGCATCATCGCGCTCGGTCATTGGGGGAACTCGAACTTCCTCGACTTCCGGCGTGAGCAAGTGCAGCTCTGGCAAGACAGGCTGGTTGACGAGAGAGTTGGCATCGCACTGAAGCTCGCTTTCTCTCACCGGCCGCGAGGTCTCTACCTTCGCAATGAACCGGTAACCCAAAGTCGGAACCGTCTCAATATAGGTTGGAGCGCGTGAGTCGTCCCCCAGCTGCTTGCGTAGGATCGTAACCGCGCGGGTCAGCGTGCTCTCCTCTACGAACGTGGTCTTCCAAACGCTCTCAAGAATGAAGTCCTTCTGAAGCAGCTTGCCTGGATTTTGCACGAAGAGCAGCAGGACTCTCAAAGCCCTCGGCTCAAGAGGGACTCGCCGTCCATCCTGGAACAGGCAGAAGTCTGAATCATCAAGTTCAAAGGATTGAAACAGATAGACCAACCGAGACCTCTACGTGGGATGCTCCGTGGCGGCCCTGAAAAGAACCTAGGAAAAACCTAGGAAGAACTTCAGGGCAATTGACGCGACACCTCAAGCGTGATGAGCAAGAATGACCCCATGCTCAAAACGTTGGAGGCATTCAAGATGCATCGTACCCCACCGCCCTCGAAATCAGCTCCCAACAGCCCGGCAACATCCAGGAACAAATGGGCGATTCTGACCGCCATCGTTCTCTCGTTCATCACCGCTCAGCAGACGATGACGGCTCAAGCCCCGGCCACTTCGCCCGAAACCGCCGCCATCCAGGCCAAGATCGCAGCCGAGCGAGTCGCTATCGGCAAAGCAATCGCCTCGCATGATGACGACGTACTGAGCAGGTACTGGTCGCCCAACCTTATCGTCAACGGCCCCGAGAACACCATCGTCTCGCGCGCGCAGGTCATCGGAGCCGTGAACCACGGCGGCATCAACTACACCAGCCTGAAGGGAAACACAGAGCTCTTCACCATCACCAACGGCGCCGCCATCCTGATGGGCCACGATGACCTTGTTCCCGCCGACGGTCCCATGGCCGGCAAGCATCTCGTTCGCCGCACCACGGACATCTATGAGCGCTCCGGAGACGACTGGCCCCTCGTCGTCCGCCAGGCCACGTTTGTCGGCTTCGACGCCACCCGCCCAGACGCCTCCGCCTACCCCGACTACATCCCGCCACCCACACCCAAGACCGCCGCAATCCAGGCCCAGATCGATGCCAACAGTCAGGCCGTGGGTCGCGCCATCCACGCCATGGACTTCGCCGCCCTCGAAAAGCTCTGGTCCCCGGCCGTGGTCGTGAACAGCCCGGGCAATCGAATCCTGACCCGGGACGGCGTCTTCACGGCCATGCGCGAAGATAAGCTGAAGTATGAAATCGCCAAGACTTACGCCGACGTCTTCTTCGTCGTCAACGATCTCGCCATTTGGATGGGCCACGAGGACATTGTCATGGCCAACGGTCCCATGGAAGGCAAACCCCTGAAACGCCGCTTTACAGATGTCTGGCAGAAGACAGGCGAGGGCTGGGTGATGATCGCTCGCCAGGCGACGTATGTTGGCATTGATGGTGGTGCCGTATATGGCCACCCGGATCCCACTCTTAATCGTTAGTGGGTCAATCTCTCACGCTGCCTCTCATCGCTCTTCCGGAAGGACGCAACATGAAGAGATTCACTTGGAAAGCTGTTCTGATGATCGTTTTGCCCGGAATATTTTTCGGAGCCTCCGCTCTCGCCCAGACTGCGGCTACGACTGGCTCTCCGGAAGACATCAAGGCCATCGAGGCTCTCGTGCACTCGAACCCATCGGATCATGTCACCGAGGATGTGAGCTTTACCAACATCTTCGGCACGGTGCGGTTTGGCCGTGAGGAGTTTATCGAGCGCCACAAGCAAATCGGACAAACCTTCTTCAAGGGAACCACCGCGAAGAGCTCGATCACCAAGCTGCGATTTGTCCGGCCCGATGTTGCCGTCGTCGATGTCGCTGGAGAGCTGAGCGGCTTTCAAAAGGTCTACCCCGGCCTGCCCGTCGGCAAGGATGGAATCCTGCGGAATAAGCTGCTGCTGGTCCTCGTGAAGGAGAACGGAGTCTGGTGGATCACCGAGTTCCACAACGTCGCTCAGACACCCGAGGTCTAGCAAAGGCGGGCTACCAAGCCCTGCGTCTATAAAGAGGAGCATGCAATTCGCTGGCAATCAAAGCACGAATTCAGCTAGGTCATTCATCTGAAAAGACTTACTGAGGAACATAACTATTTTTTCGCAAAACACTCAGCAAATCTCCCTGTCAAGCCCTAAATTGCCTCCCTGCTCTCGTAAGTTATTCATAATAGACAATTTAGCTCAAGAAAATAGTTGGCGTACTCACCCCCCGCCATTTGGTAGACTAGATTTACAGGTAAAAAGCATGGGCGACGGCAATCAGCCGCCGCCCATAAGTCTTTTGTTGTCAATATTTTAGCTATAAGTGCAATGTTGTCAATATTTTAGGGCAGGGGGCCACGTGTATCTCCAAGGAAACAAACGGCTTATCGATTTCAGGGGGAGGGGGGGGTCCCCCCCCCTCGCAGTGCTCCTCGCGATCCTCCTCACCGGCTGCCACGCCACCCCGCCCCCCACCCCGCTCAATCAACTCAACGCCCAGCAGACCCGAGGCCATGGCGTCTACCAGGCCCATTGCGCCGTCTGCCACTACGATCGCCAGGAGGGCGCGCTCCACGGCCCCGCCCTGCTCGGCATCTTCAAAAAGCCCGCTCTCCCCAGCGGTGCCGCCGCCACCGACGAGCGGGTCTCCGCCACCATCCTCCACGGCCGCAACAACATGCCCGCCCTCGGCAACCAGGTCGACTCAGACGACCTGGCAGACCTCCTCGCCTACCTTCACACCCTATGACCGAATCCATTGACTCACCCCGCACCATCGATCCACGCCTCAAAGGCAAACTCCTCCCCGGCATCGCCGGCATCGCGATCTTCCTGCTCGTCCTGACGTTGCTGAACGTCTTCGGAGCCCTCTCAAACGCCTTCGGCCCAGCGCGCGGCAAATACACCGTCCTCGCCGTCTGCACCCTGCTGGTCATCGGCATCTTCGGGCTGCTCCGCATGCTCCGCTGGGGCTGGGCCCTGGTGCTCGCCGGCTGCGTCCTGCTCTCCTTCGGCGATTTTTACTTCTTCCGCCTCGCCCACAGCGTCTTCTTCCTCATCCGCGGCTTCTTCATGCTGATGTTCTTCCTCTACCTCATCCGCCAGGAAGTCCGGGATCGTCTGGTGTAGCTCGCCTCGTATAATCAGCCTGAATGGCCTCTGCAATCGCTCCCGCGGAACTCGTCCAGATCGACCTCGCACCCAAGGTTCCGATCCGCAAACCCGAGTGGCTCAAGGCTCGCGCTCCCGGTGGGGAAACCTTCCACGCGCTGAAGAAGATGGCTCGCGAGCTCAACCTTCACACCGTCTGCGAGAGTGCTCAGTGCCCCAACATCGGCGAGTGCTGGAACCAGAAGGCAGCGACCTTCATGATGCTCGGCAATCTCTGTACGCGCCGCTGCGGCTTCTGCGCCGTTCCCAAAGGACGTCCAGAGCCGATCGACCATGACGAACCGCGCCGAGTCGCTTACGCAGTCGCGCAGCTCGGTCTCGCTCACGCCGTCATCACCAGCGTCAACCGCGACGACGACAATCTCGGCGCAGCGCAAGCCTTCGTCGACGTGATCCACGAGATCCGCCGGCAATCGCGCGGAACCCGTATCGAGGTCCTCACCCCAGATTTCCAGGGCAACGAGCAGGCCTTGCGCCTCGTCGTCGCCGCGCAACCCGAGATCCTCAACCACAACATCGAGACCGTTCCACGTCTTTACCGCATCGCCAAGTCAGGCGGAAAGTACCAGCGTTCTCTGCGCTTCCTCCAGCAGACCAAGGAAGTCGCCGCCGAAACCGGCCACACACAGGTCACCAAGACCGGCATCATCGTCGGTCTCGGCGAGGAGATGCATGAGCTGCTCGCGGTCTTCCGCGATCTGGCGGATCGCAAGGTCGATATCCTGACGATCGGCCAATACCTTCGCCCATCGAAGGATCACCTGGTGATGAGCCGCTTCTACACTCCGGAGGAGTTTGCCTTCCTCAAGCGCGAGGCGCTCGCCATGGGCTTCCGCCACGTTGAGTCCGGACCGCTCGTCCGCTCCAGCTACCATGCACAGGAGCAGGCTGAGTCCACCGGTCTCGCCTAGACATGGCCGTTCCCAGCGAAGTTCGGCGCGTGCAAGCTGCTATCGACAACCGAAGCCAGAAGGAGTTGGAGTGGAGTCTCTGGTACGCAAAGATGCGGCAGTCCGTGGCTTCGGCTCGGCCTGCGGACGTGAAGTACTGGAGTGCGGTCGAGCGGCAGGTCGAGGAGATCCTCCATCCGCCTGCGGCTGAGAAGGTTTATCCTGTGCGGCGGAAGAAGGCCGGCAATCGTGGGCTTGGGCTCAGTCCACTTCCAGGCGAGCCTGCAGGCGATGAGCCGGCTTGAGGACTGAACGCGCTCGGCAAAGCGATTCGACAATCCAGTAGAATCTCCCTTGGCGCATCCGCGCTTGAGGTTGGCATTATGGCATCGGCAATGGCGAGCATCGTGGCGTTGAAGGATGTGCATCAGCAGTTGAAGACGCGCATGGAGAAGACCGTGGACGACTTCCGGGCGAACCTGCTGTCGGCTCGGACGGGACGTGCGAGCGTGCACATGCTCGATATGGTGAAGGTGGATTACTACGGGTCCGATGTTCCGGTCTCACAGGTGGCGCAGATTACGACTCCTGAGGCGCAGTTGATCCTGGTTCAGCCCTGGGAACAGTCGCTGGTGACGGCGATCGAGAAGGCGATCCGGACCTCCGGGCAGGGCTTCAATCCGATGCACGATGGGCGAATCATCCGGGTTCCGATTCCTCCGATGAATGAGGAGCGGCGCAAGGAGGCGGTGAAGAACCTTGCGGGCGTGCTCGAAGGGCGTAAGACATCCATGCGGAATATCCGCAGGGACGGGAACGAGATGATCAAGAAGGCGGCGAAGGACAAGCTGATCTCTGCCGACGACGAGAAGCGGGCTTCGGAAGAGGTTCAGCAGTTGACGGATGCTGAGATCAAGCGGCTGGAGCAGCTGTTCAAGGACAAGGAAAAAGAGTTGATGACGGTTTGATAGCTTCTCAGGGGACGCCCCCCTCTGGTTAACTTATCTGTAACAATTGCAATAGAATGATAGAGTTACGGCAGGGATAGAAGGCTAAAATCATCATTCGATTGAAGTTATGGGTAAAATATTGACGACAAAGAGTTAACTCGGCCCAGAAGGCGATGCGGCTTCTCCTTCTGTCCTTCAATCTCTATCTAAAGTTTACCAAATGGGGGGGGGTAAGTACGCCAACTATTTCTTGCGCTGAAAGGTGCGTCATTCTTGGCGATTGGAGATTCGGGCGGGTTTTCGGGGCTTGACATGCGGATTTGCTGAGGTTTTTGGGGTTGTTTGGGCGAAGATTTCTGAGGGTTCTGGTGCCGGAACGGGATTGGGGCTAGAGGCGTGAGGGCCAAATTGACCCGTTTTGGAATTTCGGGTTCAGAGTTTGAAGCGGCTAAGCCTCAAGCGTCTGGGCGACATTGTGAACTCCATCGTTGCCCGCGGGCAGACGTTGGATAGACCTCTTGCAAGCCGCTCAGCTCTGGAACAACATCGGCGATCGCGACGTCCGGACGAATCGCAGCTTGGTGATGGAAGTCTTCGAGGTTGTTCTCTTGAAGCAGGTTGCAGAAGAGTCAAGCCGCGCCTAGGGTACTCTGACGCTCTGGAGGGGGAACCGTGGAATCCGACACCGCGCAAGCTGCTCGCTCCGCATTCGCGAACATCAAGGCTCATTATGATGAGCAGAAAAATAACGGTGATCTCGCCTGCAGGCACGGCTTTTATAAACAATCGTTCGTTTTGAAGCTGCAAAAACCTTCATGGACGAACGATTCGATGGACAGACTGCAAAACGAATCAGGCATTTTCTTCTCGATATGGATCAATCTAGATGGTGCGAGCAGGGTTCGTGCCTACTACAACATTCATGCTTTGAAGCTGAGGCAATTAAGAGGTTATTCGATCACAAGTCGCGCGTTCGCTGAGGCTTTTCGGGAGAGCTTTAAGGCTACGCAGGGTGCCTGGCCTAACGTGAGTGTGGATTCTGGCCCACTGACCCTGATGCAGGGATGGATCGAGTTCGATCCTGCTCGATTCGAACGAGATGCCCTGATTTTGGTGGAGCGATTCAAAGACCTAAGCCCGGTCATTGACCGGCTGCTGGGGTCGCGGAGGAGATAGACAGACGATGCCGGGTCCTTCGTTGAGGGTCTCGCGTTGGGCTGCGAGACCCCCCGCTCAAGAAGGGGGCGCGGAGCGGTGGTTTGATGTCCGGGCTGAAAGCCCGGACCTATCTCAGAGGCAAGTGCCCTTCGGATTACCTCAGAGGTAAGCGGCCCCTTGGACCTATCTCAGAGGCAAGTGCCCTTCGGATTACCTCAGAGGTAAGCGCCCGTTGGACCCACCTCAGAGGCAGGTGCCCTTTGGGGCTATCTCGGAGGGAAGTGCCTTGCCGATCCGATCAGAGTGTGGAGCGGAGGGTCGACGGGCACCTTTGTCCTTCGCAACAGAAAGATGGTGTGAGCAGGGTTCGTGCCTACTACGACATTCATGCTTTGAAGCTGAGGCAATTGAGAGGTTATTCGATCACAAGTCGCGCGTTCGCTGAGGCGAGAGCGGAGTACGTGAAAGCGAGTCCTCACGCTCTCTCGATGACAGGACCCCAAGCGAGTTCGCTGCAACCTAAGCCGGCCGAGAACTAACACTAAGCTTGGTGCAAGAAAACAACGCCCTTCACGCCTTTTCTTCCTAAGGACGAGATTGATGGGCAGGCAATACGTCGGATGTGCTTCAGGCACCTCAACTGGCGGGGCCGCGTGTTTGATGTCGACTTATCGCAAGGTACGACAACAGTCATCCTGCGAGCCGGTCCCGCTGCTCCCGTGGTAATACCGGAGGGAGCCACCATTCTTTCATCAAGAACGCCCCTCATTTTTAGGACGCGCAGTACGAACTCAAAGCCGCAATTAAGAAGTCCCAATACGTGCTCGCTCTTCAATTCAGGACCTTCGCCGAAATCAGACGTTTTTGGTTGACCAGATCGGAGGTGCGGAATACACAGGTTCGCCGCGCTGACCTTCTCGTATAAAGTGGCTATTGAACAGGTTCGCCTCGACCCACGGCAAACATTGAGATGGAGAACGATGAATCGCAGAGACTTCTTGAAGACGGGCAGCACGATCGTGGCGGGGGCATCGCTCACTTCATCCGCCCGCGCCGCCGCAACTTCGTCTGCTGCGTCGGGCCGAGCCCTTCTTTCCATTGATCGCAACTGGCGCTACAGCAAGACCTTCACCGAAGCCGCCACCGCGCGCGACTTCGATGACTCCGCCTTCGATAGAGTCGTCATCCCGCACTCCAACATCAAGCTCCCCTGGCACGCCTTCAACGACAAGTCCTACGAGTTCATCTCCATCTATCGCCGCAAGCTCGACCTACCCTCCGGTGCCAAAAGCAAGCGCGTCTTCGTCGACTTTGAAGGCGCCATGCTTGCCAGCACTGTCTACCTCAACGGCAAACGCCTCGGCGAGTACAAGGGCGGCTATACACCTTTCTCTTTCGAACTCACCGATCATCTCGACCACTCCGGCAAAAATGTTCTCGCCGTAAAGCTCGACTCTACCGAGCGCACCGACATCCCGCCTTTTGGAGACGAGGTAGATTACCTTACGTTTGGCGGCATCTACCGCGAGGTCAGCCTACGCATTGTCCCGCAGCTCTCCATAGAAAACGTATACGCAATGCCGACCACCGTCCTCGCCTCACCCGGCCTGGACACCGCCATCTATCTTAGCCGCTCTGCCCTCGCCTACACAGGCAAGCTCTCCGTCAACGTCGAATTGATCGATGGCGTGACCGTCATCGCGAAGTCTACCGAGAAGATCCTCGCCCCACCCGTTAGTCCCACGGTTGACGCCTCCGACGCCGGCCAGACTCGCGGCTCTCAGCCTTTCGCCGACACCGATAAGGCCAGCCACCGCGTCAGGTTCACCGCGCTCAGAGACATCAAGCTCTGGGACCTCACCGATCCGAACCTCTACACCGTGCGCGTGCAGCTACTCAGTGACGGCCAGATCATCGACGAGGTCTCTCGTCGCATCGGCTTCCGCGAGGCAATCTTCACTGAGAATGGCTTTTCACTCAACGGCAAGATCGTCAAGCTCCACGGCCTCGATCGCCACCAGACCTTCCCCTGGGTCGGCCAGGCAATGCCCGCCCGTGTTCAGCGCCAGGACGTCACCATCCTCCGCCGCGACCTCCGCTGCAACATCGTCCGCACCAGCCACTACCCCCAGTCCCGGCACTTCCTCGACGCATGCGATGAGCATGGCCTGCTCGTGCTCGAAGAGCTTCCCGGCTGGCAGCACATCGGCGACAAGCCTTGGCAGGACATTTCCGTCGACAATGTCCGCCGCATGATCCAGCGGGACTGGAACCATCCCTCCATCATCCTCTGGGGCGTTCGCATCAATGAGTCGCCGGATAATCACGATTTCTACACCCGCACCAACGCCCTCGCCCACGCGCTCGACACCGGTCGGCAGACCTGCGGCGTTCGCGCCGGCAACTTCAACTCCGAGCTCCTTGAAGACGTCATGACCATGAACGACTTCGGCTGGCCCCTGCGCGCGCCCAACCATCCCCTCTGGCTCAACACTGAGTTCGTCGGCCACACCTTCCCCACCAAAACCATCGACTCGCTCGAGCGCCTGCGCGAGCACACCATCCGCCACGCCCGCGTCCATAACACCCTCGCCTCCACCCCGCAGTACTCCGGCGGCATCGGCTGGTGCGCCTTCGACTACGCCACCCACAACAACTTCGGCTCCGGAGACCGCATCTGCTACCACGGCGTTATGGACATCTTTCGCACCCCTAAGCCCGCCGCCGGTTTTTACAAGTCCATGTGCGACCCTGCCACTGAGATCGTCCTTGAACCCGCCTTCCACTGGGCCCGCAACGACGAATCGATAGGCATCACCTACG
This sequence comes from uncultured Granulicella sp., assembly GCA_965198885.1. GTDB lineage: Bacteria > Acidobacteriota > Terriglobia > Terriglobales > Acidobacteriaceae > Edaphobacter. The sequence continues at coordinate 2,189,537 of OZ240677.1, forward strand.
CCCTCGTTTCTTCCAACTGCGACCACCTCAAGCTCACCTGCATCACTCCTCAGGGCGAGTATCTCCTTGGCGAAGGCGGCCCCGACCGCAAGCAGTTCCCCTTTCTTCCTTATCCACCCTTCTCCATCCCGTTGGACTTCCACGGCCACGGCTGGGGCGACCTCCGTATCGACGGCTTCCTCAACGGCAAGCAGGTCATCAGCAAGCGATACTCCGGCTCCGGCGTCGACCACGCCTTCAAACTCGTTCCCGACGATACCTCCCTCGTCGCCGACGGAGCGGATGCCACTCGCGTGATCCTCCGTGCCGAAGACGAGTTCGGCAACATTCGTCCCTTTGCCATGGATGCCATCCTGCTCGAACTCACCGGCCCCGCGGACCTCATCGGCGACAACCCCTTCAGCCTGATCGGCGGCACCGGTGCCATCTGGATCCGCGCCCGCGAAACCGCCGGCAAGGTCACCGTCAAGGCCACGCACCCCGTCTTGGGTGTCCAGACGCTCGACCTCACCCTGACCCCCTCTGAACCAGAGATCGCCTGAGTGAAATGCGGTGCTGTCCCGCATCTCCCTTTTTAGATGTTTGGTTCCCAAAGGCTGTCATCCGCTTATCCGCTACATGCGAAGTCTCAATGAGCGTTCTTGGCCTGATACGAAGTGACCGTGTCAACCCGCGCATGTTATGAGTTGTTGTCGTTCGTTTCGTCGTTGCCGGGGACAGAGCGAGCACCAGTCGGGGCAGTTGTGAGCGACGATTGATCAGTCTGATATCCGCGGGTCGGATCTCGGCTTCCGAGGATTGTACCGGTGGCAGACAGAGGCTCAACGCGCCTATCTCCGTGCAACTGTCTGAGCACAGCAGACCATATACAGCACCGTCGTGGAAGACGAGGCCGCCGACTACTTGGAACTGCACACACTTGACGCGGAACTTGAGATATCGAAGCGGACGAGGGATGCGCGGCAGCCGTCTCTCGATCTGACGAAAGCGCTGCAACGAGGCGGCAACGATACGCGTGCCGACGTGAAGCAAGCGGAAGACAAGAGCTGCATCCCGAATGAGTGCTCCGGCAATGGCAGTTCCGCCACTTTGCATTGACTTCAGGGACAAGTTTCACCCGAACTTCGTCCGGGGTTTTAGTGCAATCTTCGGGGATTTCAGTGCCATAACCCTGCAGTCAAAGATCGAAAAACGATTGATTCTAAAAGGCCGACGTTCCGGGATTTAGAGCAGCGTGACACCGTCCAAACGACGGAGCGTTTTCTTGGTTGTAAGCAGCGGCTGCAGAATGCGGTGAATGACGGCATAGGCTTGGAACGGAGCCGCCTTGACCGGTGTCGCTCCTGACTATGCGACATAGAGGGAATTATGCGCATCCAATGGCTGAACTGGGGGAACGTAAGCCCAAGCAGGTGAACTTAGGAGCTATAAACGTCGCCATATGTTGGGCGGCTGAGTGTCAGGAGGATGTATGGCGGAGATTCCAGATTTCGGCTCCTTCGGCCGTTACCAGGAGACGTCGGTCTACCAGATGTCGCCGGAGATGAAGGATGCGTATGACTTCACAATGAAGTTGCGTGGCGTTGTCCCTGGTCCTCACAAGATCTGGCTGGCAAATCCTACGCTGTCGAAAACGATCGTGCCTACCGGGTACTACTACCAGAAGGAGTCCACGCTCACCAAGGCTGAGATTGAGATTGTCACAAACATCATCAATGGACAGTGGCGGGCAGCGTATGGCAACTACGAACACGAACAGATTGGCGAGAAGCAAGGTCACTTAGATACGAAGAGTGTCGAGGCTCTGATCGCGGGCTTGCCGACCTCTTTTGCCGATCCCAGAGAGCAGTCGATCTACGAACTGGCCACGGCCCTGGCCCAACACCGAGTGGTTCCAACAGGTCTCTACAAGCGGTGCAAAGAGCTCCTGGGCGATGCTGGGATTGTGGACGTGACCGTATTGATGGGCTGGTTCACCATGGTCTCGCTGACCTTAATGGCTTTCGACGTCCCGGCGAATGCTGTCGGTCTCGAGCAATAGGAGTCATCGATGTCGCTTAAGCAAAATCTCGGTGGCCGGATACCGCTGTCTGATCCGGCTAAACTCAGCGAAAACCAGAAAAGCCTCTACAGGGCTATTAACGAGGATTTTGTTCCCTGGGCTGAAGCGTCCGGTTTTGTGGCAAAGCTGGATGACGGCCGGCTGATAGGACCGTTCAACGTGGTTCTGGAAAGCCCAGAGGTCGGGGCTGCCTTTCTTCAGCTTCAGAGCGCCGAAGAGAAGATGACCAGCCTGAGCAAGCGTGTGCGCCAGGTAGTCATCCTTACGATCGGATCTGCCTGGAAGGCGCCGTACGAACTTTACGCTCACTCTGCGGTCGCGCGCACCGCAGGGCTGCCTGACGAGACCATTCGTGCGCTTGTCAGAGGAGATCTAGCGACGGGGTTATCCGATGAAGAAGCGCTGGCACAGCGGCTCACGAAACAGCTCACGCTCGAGCGCAATGTTTCACAAGAGCTGTTCAATCAGGCGACGGCAGTGTTCGGAGCTCGCGGCATCGTCGATATGCTCGTTCTTGCCGGTTGTTACGACATTGTTTGCTCTTTGCTGAACACATTCGCCGTTCCAGTTCCTGAAGGCTAAGTCGCTAAAGTCAGGGCTTGGAACACGGCGCACGATCTCAGCAGCGAGAGGCTGCAAGGAGTTCATGATGATGTCACATAACAATGCTCCTGAAGCGCGACTTGTTACCGTAGCGGAGTTTCCCAAGCAATACTTCCTTGAGAATCTGGCAGTCCGCGAAGACAACTCCGTTTTAGTACACGTGAATAACAAAAAAGAGTTGTGGTACGTTCCACCGGCCGAGAAAGATCAGGTTGTTGAACCGATTCGGCTCCACACCTATAACGAGAATGCGACTGGAATCGTCGAGCTTGAGCGGGATGTATTTGCCTTGTTCTCGACAAACTTCTACACGACACACGAATCGTTTCTGCACCGGCTTGACCTACGGCATTGGCAGCCCGGCACACCCATCGCGCCGGAGCTCCTCTGCCAATTCCCGGAGCGGGCGGGCGGCCTCAATGGCGCTTGTCTGCTCGCACCCGGTGTGTTGCTGGTGGCGGATTCCCTTGCCGGCCTGATCTGGCGGGTCGAGATAGCGGCTAATAGCGGTAAGACGACTTTCCAGGTCTGGCTGGAACATGAAAGCATGAGCTACTACCCGGGCGCAATGAAGCCTGAGCAGCCCGGCGTTAACGGCATACGCTATGCGGAAAAGACCAAATACCTCTACTACACCGCCACTGCAAAGAAGCTACTGATGCGGGTCAAAGTAAATCCCGACAGCCTGGCACCGGCGGCTGCTCCTGAACTGGTGGTAGCTGGAAGAATGGGGGACGATCTCCTCATCGATGAGGACGCAGAGGTCATTTATCTCACCACGCATCGGCAGAACACGATCGATATCGTATCCATGAATCCCGGACTGAACAGCGGCTTCACGCAGAGCGTTGCTGGTGACCCGGATCGCGAAGAGATCATTGGGCCTTCCGCCGGTGCCTGGAGCCGAGGTCCTGGAGACCTGGGCAGAGTTGCATACTTCATCACCGATGGAGGAACTGCCTCCCCGCCGACCGACGGGGCTCGCCCAGCAAAGCTCTTGCGTGTAGAGTTTGCGCCATTGACCAATGGATTTGCCAGGTAAATGCGAACTCTATGGGGCCGTTCTTAGGTGCTCGCACGTTTGTACCCTATGTTGGCTTGAAGTAGCCGGCTTCAGATCAGTTCTGCTAAACGCCTTACAGGCCACGAAGTGGCCCGTGCGGCTCCAGGCGGGCTGGCTGGGGGCTGATTTTCGCTATTGCGACTTTCCAGCCCTTAATGAAGAGGTCCGGTTCAATACACCGGGTACGATGAGTTTGCGGAAGTCGCGAAGATCTTTGATGAGAAGATCAGGTGCTTCGTAGAAGGGGAAGTGTCCCCCAAAGGGCATCTCGGTGTACTGCACCACGTTGTGCGATCGTTGCGCCATCTGACGAGGAGGCATGGGGAATACAGGATCGGGAAACGCTGCCAGCCCTGTTGGCACGTTCACCCTCTGGCCGGGTGGAAGCGTCGTTATCTCGTGCCGCTTCGCCGCGCCATAGATCCATATCGAGGTCGGAAAGGCGTCGGTCACAAGATAGAGCATGACCTCGGTCAGCAACTGATCGAGCGTGAATAGCTGAGCAAAGCTGCGCGTTTTGCGGTCTGACCAAGCGTGAAAGGCCTCGGCAATCCAGGCCGCTAAGCCGACAGGACTGTCCGTCATCGCGTAGCCGAGCTTAGCGGGCTTGGTGGCGTGCAACTGCGAGTAGGCCCCTTCCTGCTGCCAGATCGCGTACTCCATAGCTATGAAAGCCCGCTCCTCGTCACTGGCATCGCTCGGCACCTCACCCGTGAGTTGCGCACCGCCCGCTTCGCGCAGAATGAGTGCGGTGGAGTGGATTCCCATCACATGGTCGGGAAGATGAAAGCCCAGGAGGCTGGTAATGTGGGCTCCCCAGTCGCCGCCATGCACGAGATAGCGGTCGTATCCAAGCCGCCCTATCAGCTTGTCGAATAGAAAGGCGATAGCGAGCGGTTCCATCGGTTCATGGGGACGGCTTGAGAAATCGTATCCCGGATAGGACGGGATGACGACGCTGAACGCGTCTTCGACACGTCCTCCATGTCGCTCGGGATGAGCGAGCTGATCGACGATGCCACCGTACGAGTGGAACGAGTAGGGCCAGCCATGCGCAATGAGAAGAGGAGCCGGGTTTGGCCCCGACCCTCGTTCATGAATGAAGTGGATGTCGATCTCGTCGATACGAGTGGTGAATTGAGGTAGCGCGTTCAGGGCGCGCTCCTGCCGGCGCCAATCGTAATGGTTCAGCCAGTAGGCGCAGAGTTCACGCATGAAGGCTATGGGTGGACCATACCGCCAGTCTCCCGCGTCGGCCGGCTCACTCCAGGCGTCCCAGCGAAACGCGCGAATGCGGTCGCGGATGTCGTCGATTCTAGCCGTGGCGACATCGATTCTGTACGGGAGGATGCTGGACGCTGGCGAGCTTTCTGATCTTGTCATGCCGTTCCTCGGACGTGCTCAAAGCTATCTTCTGCGAAGTTCAGGTAAACTCAACCATCGGCGAGCGGACACTTCGCCGGACCATTATCAGACGCCGCTAGCGAGAGATTTCATCCTGACGCTGACGGTCTGAAGTAGTATGCACGCCATGCAGATGTACGTGTGCCCGAAGATGGAAATCACGGACTGTAAGCGTACCGATGGAGCTGATTGACGATCCGTTGTCGTGGCAAACGGCTGTCGCTATCTCCCGACGAGTTGTTGCTGAAGCGGAGCGTAGCGGTCACCGCGAAGTCTTACCTTGGAGGAAGCCTCATCCAGCTCACCTAGCTCGTCAGAGAAGCCACGTTCACGGCTCCGCAGGTGCTCGCGTAAAGCGTCGAGCAGCGAGGTGCGTGAGTCCAGCTGCAGGTTGTTCGAGTGGCCATTGATCTGAAGCGTGACCGGGATAAGCGCAATTGGTCCACCAGCCTTCGTCTCTGCGTGCGCGTCCGGACTGACCAGCATTACGGCGGCTGCAGCGGTCCCCGCAATCAGGAACTCGCGGCGGGTTAGTTCAAGTCCTTCGTGATCTTTCATTCATTCCTCGCATTCACTTCTCTCGTAGCAGTCTCTAGTCGCAAGCAGCACGATTCCTAAGCTGGGCGGAGTCGGTGCCCATTCCCAACTACGCAGGCAGACAACAGCAGCAGAACAGACCCGCCGATAAACGTACCGGTGATTGAGGTGTGGTCAAGAAGATATCCTCCAAGAGCACCGCCACACATGATGGCGAGCTGGATCGAGCCGACAAGCAATCCGCCGCCGCTCTCCGGCTCATCGCTGACGACCCGCGAAAGCCAGGTAGACCAGCCTACCGGAATCGCGGAGTTGATTGTCCCCCAGGCGATCATCGCGAAAGCGACGGACCAGAGGAGATGCTGTGTCAGAAGCATCCAAAGCGTTGCACCGGCGAGTGCAACGGGCAGAATTCCAAGCAGGAGGTAGAGGTGCTTCTTCGCCAGGACGCTTGCGCCCGAAGTACCAGCAAATCCTGCTAGTCCCAATCCAAGCAAGAGCAGAGATAATTGTGGCAACGTGGCATGCGTCCGTGTCTCCAAAAAGGGACGTAGATAGGTGAAAGTGGCAAAGGCTCCTGCGAAGGTGAGCATCACGCCAACTATCGCGAACGCAACGTGTCGTCTCTTCAGAAGACCGAAAAGCCTGTTGATCGGGTTAGCCGATCCCGGCGGCATAATGGGCAGGCTGACCCATTGCCAAATCATGGTCGCGAGGCCGAGTGGAACAAGCGCCCAGAACACACCTCGCCAGCCGATAATGCCACCAAGATAGCTTCCGATGGGCGCGGCCAATGCTACTGCGACCGCATTGCCCATGTACACGACTCCAAGAGCCTTCGGAACCGAAGCGGGCGGCACGAGTCTCATAACCGTGGCAGTCGCAAGCGACCAAAAGCCTCCAACAACAATACCAAGCAGAGCACGTGCCGCCATCAGGACGAGGAAGTTGGGCGCGACCGCGATGAACACCAGCGACAGGACCATGATTCCGGTAAGCCCAAGGAGGACTCGCTTCCGGTCATATCGAGAGGCGAAGGTGGCAATGTACACACTTGTGAGGACTGCGAAGAGGCCAGAGATCGAAATGGCCTGTCCTGCCATCCCCGCGCTTGCGTGAAGATCTCGCGCAATCGGCGTGAGCAGACTGACAGGCATAAATTCTGCCGCAATCAGGAGAGCAACGCAGAGCGCCATCGAGGCCACTGCGCTCCAGGCCTTGACCAGCGCCGCCGTCTCCTGGCACGTTTCTACAGTCTGTATCGTGAGCATGGCTAGCTCCTTCCGGCACGGCAGCTTTGCCGTCATGCATCTGTTAAGGGCGGTATTGCTCGTCTGTCACATGCTCCATCCAATCCACGAGCTTGCCATCTTTCTTTTCCTGAATGGCGATGTGGGTCATGGCTGTGCTTGGAGTTGCTCCGTGCCAATGTTTTTCACCTGGGGAGAACCAGACCACGTCTCCGGGATGGATTTCTTCGATCGATCCACCTTCACGCTGCGCCCAACCGCAGCCAGCCGTGACGATCAAGGTCTGACCGAGCGGATGCGTATGCCAGGCAGTTCGTGCGCCAGGCTCAAAGGTCACACTTGCTCCGGCAACGAGTGCCGGGTCGGGTGCGGTAAACAGCGGGTCGATACGAACCGTTCCTGTAAACCAATCGGCTGGACCTTTACCCGATGACTGCGTTCCAACTCTCTTGATGTCCACTGTCCCCTCCATAGTCCTTCTCGTCAGTATCGATCCGAAAGCGATACCTGACTGGCTTCGCATTACTTCAACCAGGCCTTGTTTATTGCAATCCTTGCCTGTACTGCGGGTTCGAGCCCACAAGAGCTCACATCGTGTATCCAGGCTTCTTGTAGAGGTTTGCTTCGTTGCCGATGATATCGGTCTGGTAGACCCTTGAAGCCCATTCACTGGCTTCGATCTCCTCGAATGCGACGGACACGGACTCATCACCATAGTGCAGCGTGCTCATCACACTTTTTGTGATTGCCTCTGCCAACTGCTTTTTCTGCTTTTCCGATTTGCCCGGCCAGAGCTTGACTGTCACGTGAGGCATAGATTTAACTCCTTTAAGACCAGAGGCCACCTATCACGCTGCGTGGCGGCTTCTCTACTCTTCTAGAGTGCCTGAGAACGCAGGGAATGATAAGCCCCAATAATGAACAAGCCCTTATGAGTAGAATTCACGAATGCTCCCTGCCGACCTGAACGCGTTAGCTACCTTCCTCGCTGTGGCGGAAAAGCGCAGCTTCACACAAGCCGCGAAGGGCTTGAGGGTGTCCCCTTCGGCAGTGAGCCACGCCATGCGTGCGTTGGAGGAGAACCTAGGTGTACGGTTACTCGCCCGCACGACACGCAGCGTAGCACTTACGGATGCAGGAGAACGGCTTATGCGACGCCTTGGGCCAGCCTTCACGGAAGTCTCAGAGACGCTCGATGAGATCTCGGGCCGTCGCGATAAGGCTGCCGGACGAGTTCGCTTGCTCCTTCCTCGTCTTGCTGTAACGGCAGTTCTTGCGCCGAAGCTCGGCCGGTTATGTCGCGAATATCCAGACATCGTGCTGGAGGTGACGACCGACAACAGCCGCAGAGATATCGTCGCCGACGGCTTCGACGCGGGCATTCACTTCGGTGAATACATCGAAAAGGACATGACTGCGGTCCGAGTCTCTCCCGATCACATACCTGTAATCGTTGCCGCTCCTGAGTATTTAGCTGATCATCCCCGGCCCAAAGCCCCGCGTGATCTTCTGAAACATCGTTGTATCAACTTCAGCCACGGCTCTGCTGGCTTGTATCGATGGGAATTCGAGAAGGGGAAGAAGTCGCTCTCGGTCGCGGTTACAGGCCCCCTCATTGTCGACGATGTGGAGCTCGTTGTTCGAGCTGCAATCGAGGGCGTCGGCGTGGCCTATCTCGCGGAGCGGGATGTCATGACCCAGCTCTCTGATGGAACCCTGGTAAGGGTCCTTCAGGACTGGTGTCAGCCATACCCGGGTTATTTTCTCTACTATCCCAGCAGACGGCAGCAGACGGCAGCTCTACTGGCTGTTGTGGGGATTCTCCGGACCTGACGCCCTTGGCTTCCTACCAGGATGCAAGGGTCGTTTACTGCCATGCCGAAGAAAACCACCGCAGTTGCGGTATCTATGGCTTTTCAACTTTGAGCCTCGCAACTACTTTCCTCCGTTCGAGGCGGTGAGCTGCCACCTTTAGCCTGGGCTCCTGCTACGTCGGTTGCAATCTGTATGGTGAAAAATAGCCGATACTAAAGCAGCAGAGGCTACATGGATCTGAGGGCATCACGCTTGCAGGCACAGCATATTGATTCAGTTGACCAGGCTCCAGGGATTCGCTCTCACGAGATGGCTCGCCGCTGCGTCCTCGTGGGCCTACTTTTTGCCCTGCTGGGAGCTGTAGGGGGCTGTGTTGAGATACACGGCGGTCGCGTCAGTGGTCCCGAAGCATGGCTCATCATAGCCAGTGTTCCAATGGAAGTGGGTCTCTTCTTCTTCGCTTTTCTCGCCCGTTCACGAACGGTTATCGCAGCCAGCATCACAATCGTGTACTACACCGTACATCTGTCCGCAGAGATCGTTGTCACCGTTTTGAGTGGAACCCACCAGCTCGACATACTCACCTTTCTCGTCTGGTTCTTCCCGTTACTAATTCTCAATCGGCTGATCAACGGCGGCCGAGCCGCCCGCATTTTAGGCTTTGTTGTCACTCCCACACCGGTCGTTATCCTCCTCTGCCTACTTCCGAAACTATGGCGCACCTATTCAAAGGATCAGCTCACAGTCATAGCTTGCATGGAGCTCAGTTACCTGCTTTACTCCGTCATCCTGAATCTGGTGACGCGCTACCGTGAGGCATACATCATTGAGCACGAACGCAGCGAAGCCATTCGTACGCAGGCCCTTGCAAGCGAACACCTGGCTTTCTACGATCAACTCACCGGGCTCCCGAACAGATTCCTCATCCGCCGCCGCATCAATGAAGCGATGGTGAACTCCGCGAACAGGGGCACCTTCGGGGCGCTTCTGTATCTCGATCTTGATCATTTTAAGACCCTTAACGACACGCTCGGGCACCAGGTGGGTGACAGCCTGCTTCAGGCCGTTGCAGAACGTTTGCTCAAGCACACGCCACCCGGGGCGACGGTGGCGAGATTGGGCGGAGACGAGTTCGTCGTGCTTCTTGAGGACCTCGGGAAGACCTCGGACGCCGCGACAGCTTCTGCACTCATCGCTACTCGTGATTTGCTCCGGGGACTCCAGCCTCGTTACTATTTCAGCGGGTCTGAGTGGACAAATTCGCCCAGCATCGGCATCGCCATGTACCCCGAGGAAGCCGCCTCTGTCGATGACTTGCTCAAGCGCGCAGACATCGCCATGTACCGGGCCAAGGCGCTCGGGCGCAACAGATTGTGCCTTTTCGATCCACAACTTCAGACCCTCGTCACCCAGCGCGCCAATCTTGAAACAGACCTTCGCAACGCTCTTCGAGACGAACAGCTCAGTCTCGTGTATCAACCCCAAGTAAACTCCTTATTTCAGGTCACGGGTGCAGAGGCATTGCTACGCTGGAAGCACCCGGTGCGCGGCCACGTCTCTCCGGCAGAATTTATCCCTGTGGCTGAAGAGACGGGTTTGATTCTGGAAATTGGTCATTGGGTTCTGCGTACCGCGTGCGAGCAGCTTGCGCGTTGGGCCTCGGACCCAGCCACTCGCCACCTCTGCGTTTCAGTCAACATCAGCATGCGTCAGCTGCTAGAGAGCACCTTCGTCGATTCGATCCTAAAGGTTCTCAGCTCGACTGGGGCGGACCCGCATTCGTTGACGCTCGAACTGACCGAAAGCGCCGTCATGGAAATGGTCGAGGAGAGCATCAGTAAGATGCAAGAGCTACGGGCGCTCGGAGTACGCTTTTCGCTGGATGACTTCGGAACTGGATATTCTTCGCTTTCGCGGCTGGGACGCCTTCCACTCTACGAACTCAAGGTGGACAAGAGTTTCGTGGAAGACCTGGTAGAAGACGCGAAAAAGACCGCCATAGCAAAAGCTGTTATCACACTCGCCGGTGAATTGGGCCTCAATGTTATCGCAGAAGGTGTTGAGACTCAGTCAGCCCTGGACCTCTTGCTCCAGCAGGGATGCTGTAATTTCCAGGGCTACCTTTTTAGTCGTCCCCTCGCGATTGCGCAGTTTGAAATATTTCTGTTTGGCGAAAACCAAGCAGCGACATTTCTCGAAAAACCTGAGTGGCAGGCAGCTATCCTCGGTCGCGTGCTCGACTTCCAACCACCTAGGTCAAACAGCTCTACTCGGTATAACGCCGAGCTTCCCGCCTCTTCGGTAACTATCCTGCAGGCGCATTCGACTTAGTGGTCCCACTCCACCCACGACGGCCCTCCGAACACGGACGGTCAACTCTTTAGGGAACGGCTCAAGAAAGGCAAACTTATGGGCGATAAGGATGCTCGGAGCCGCCAGCAAATATCCTCAATAAGCGGCGGCCTTGAGGGCGCGATAGAGGGTTGATCCTGCGTGTGGAAGTATGTCGCGCTCCGGATACTGAGATGTGGGCAGGCTGAGCAAAGCACGCTAGTTCTGATCTCTTTGGGCGAGAGCTTGGAAGGTCGGCCTCCAATCAGCCATGAGCGTGGGCAGCTTCAGACCTGCGGATGAGATCTCGCTCGAACTCAGCAGATGCGGCGAAGACACGTAAGACGAGCCGGCCTGCTGGCGAGACGGTTTCGATCTTCTCAGTGAGCGTTGCGAAGTTCACGGCACGTACCCCTCAAAGGCGCTTTAGTCGCGAACGAGATCAAGGCCTGGAGCACCGGTTGCTATAAGTTGTTGCCTCTTAGCTTGCAAGCGGCTTTGTCCGGTTTGCGAGTTGCCAACCAAACATGCCCAATGATGACCGTTTTTGATGAAGAATGGACACAAAAAATGGTCACTGAATGCCTGCTCTGTTGGCCGTCCGCGCCGCATGACGTCTTCGCTCACGGTTTTTTTACTCCATGTGCATTCATCCGACCGAGATGATCAAGTCGATAAAGTTGCTGATTGTTCGGAATCAGATCACGCTCATATCTATTGCGCGTTCGTGCTCGGATTCACACTGGTGTCCTTAGAACTCTAGCCGGAGCGCAACTTGTCCGGTCCGATTGCCTCCGAAGTCAGAACCACGCGCTTGAGTGATCACCCCGAACGACGGGTTTGTAACGTCAAGCACTGGATCGGACAGGTTGGTGTGGTTGAGGACGTTGGTGAAGCTTGCCTGCGCTCGCAGATGCACGGATTCCGTGATGGGAAAGGCTTTGCTAATGCCGGTGGAAAGGCTGACCGTACCCGGGCCGGTGAGATCGCCGATAGCTTCCGTTCCGAAGCGTCCGATGGGTGCGACGGGAACCGGGCTCGCAGGGTTGGTGTAGTCGTACCCGCCGACGACGCAGTTGCCATTCTGCAGCGAACTGAAGCCGGTGGTGGCGTTGAGGCCGAGTCCGCCGGGGCAGGAAAACGCGGCTTTGTTGAACCAGCCGGTACGGGAGCGGTCGGCGAGGTTGCCGGAGCCGGTGCGGTCCGGACGCTGCTGCCGGTAGTAGAGCGAACCGGAGCCGGTGCCGGACGGATCTGCGTTGCCGGACGGGATGTATGCAGTGATGGCGGGGCCGCTTTGCAGGGCGAAGATGCCGGAGAGCTGCCAGCCGCCAAAAGCGAGATCCGCGGTGCGGCCGATGTTGCCGAGGAAGGCTTTGCCGCGGCCGACGGGCAGCTCGTAGACACCGTTGGTGATGAAGCGGTGGCGGCGTGTGCCGACGACCTGGCCGTAGTCGATGTGCTGATTGTAGGCGTAGGTGGCGTCGTATCCGCCTTGCTCGTCCACGAAGCTCTGGGTTCCGGAGGCTGCGCCATAAGTTCCCTGATTATCGGCGAGGTTCTTGGCGAAGGTGTAGGCGGTGTCGAGCGAGTAACCGTGCTGGGAGCGGTGGTGCAGCTCGATCTGACCGGATTGATAGTTGGCGTTCGCGCTGGTGGCGCGGTTGTAGATGGCGCCGAAGTTCGGAAAAGGGAAGGCTGAGCGGGGCTGGAGCGCGGCGATGGTCTGATTGTTGTAGGTGAGTTGGTTGAGCTCGGGCTGCCATACCAGGTGCCACGTGGTGAGGCCGACGTAGGAGGCGCGCAGGCCGAAGCCGTGGCCGAGGTCCTGGTCAATCGAGAGGTTGGTTTGGAGCGAATAGGGATCGTGCCAGTGAATGTCGACCGCGGAGTAGAAGACGCCGGTGCCAGGCTCAGGGGGGCCAGCAAGGGTGGAGGAGTTGCCGACGGATGGAAATGAGTAGGCAGGGCCGCTGGGCGAGACGGAGTTGTAATAGCTATTCAGATTGGACTGCAAGGTGCCTGTGAGTGCGTAGAAGAGCGCACCGGAGGTCGTGATATTGAAATAGCCTGCGCCTCCACGGATAGCAGTGCGTTCGTTTCCGAAGGGTCGGAAGGCAAAGCCCAGGCGAGGCTCAAAGCGCAGGCGGGGCGTGGTGCGAAGGCCGCTGGGCAGGCCTGCCTGCGAGTTCGACAGCACCGGTGTACATCCAGCTCCGTTGGCGATGGGGCCGGCGGAGGAGCCGAGGGCTGGACAGGCGTTGAAGCCCTGGAGCTCCGGCTGGCTGAGGAGATTGGCATATCCGTCAGGGTAGATCAGGCGGCCGGTTCGGGGGACGGACGGATCGAAGTTCCCGAGCTCGCCGTTTGTGGACGCGAAGGCGGGGTGAAGCTCATAGCGAAGGCCCAAGGTGAGGTTGAGACGCGGCGAAGCGTTCCAGGTGTCCTGCAGGTAGACGGCGTAGGCGTTGGCTTTGCCGTTGTTGTCGCTCTGGACGTTGTCGACCTGCGAGAGGTAGGGGACGCCGGCCAGAAAGTCGGCGAACTCATTGCCGGTGAAGCTGGTGTCCTGCGAGAAGTAGAAGTTACCGTAATTATCCGATGGTGCGAAGGAGAGTGGGGTGAAGGCGCTGAGCGTGCGGATGTCCAGGCCGGCAACGACGGTGTGGCGTCCGCGCTGGAAGGTGAGATTGTCCGTGTATTGGAAGAGGCGGGAGCGCTCGGCGGAGTTGAGCCGGGAGCCGCCGCTGGAGTAGTACTCGAAGCCGAGATGCGGCAGGCCATTGAAGAAGGCTCCGGGCAGTCCCTGGAGGTTGGCTGCGGCGGTGTAAGCGGCTCCGTTGAAGGGGTTTTCGCTTCCGTCCTGCTCAAGCGTGAAGCCGAAGCGAAGCTCGTTGGTGAGATGAGGGGTGAGCACGAGGTTGAGCGATGAGGCGAGAATGCGGTAGGTGGCGAAGGCAGTGCCGTTGGGCAGGCCAAGATCGGCCGGCAGCTGCTGGTCGATGCTCTTGTTGGTGTAGCGGACGAAGGCGGTAGCGCGGGGGCCGAAGGTCTGGTCCAGCCGAAGGTCGTACTGATTGGAGTTGATGCCGTTTGGCTTGGTGGAGAGATAGTTGTAAGGGGTGTTGGGGTCCTGAAGGACCTGGGAGACGGGCTCGCCGACGTGCAGGTTGGGGGCGGGAAAGAGACTGAGCAGCGCAGCGGAGGAGGGATTCGGGGTGAGGCGCTGGTTGGGGTAGAGCAGACCGGTGAAGGGATCGGTAAGGGTCGCGGTTTCCTGAGAGAAGTCGCCGGCGCGCTCCTGTGCGGTGGGCACTACATACTGGACGACGCGGGAGGTGGCGTAGCGGAGGCCTTCGTAGTCGGCAAAGAAGAAGGTGCGGTCGTGGCCGTTATAGAGATGTGGAATCACGATGGGCCCGCTGAAGGATGCGCCGAAATCGTTCGCGACTTTCTTGGGCTTGTTTGCTGCGTTAGTGCCGTAGGGGATAGCGTCGAAGCCGGAGTTCTGGAAGAACCAGTATGCGGAGCCGTGGATCTGGTTCGCGCCGGACTTGGAGATGGTGGTGATCTCGCCGGGCTGGCCGTACTGCGCGTTATTGTTTACGCCGTCGACGCGGATCTCGCTGATGGCTTCCGCGGAGGGAAAGGCGTCCCCGAGGATGTTGTTGGTGGTTTGGTTCTGCGCGGAGATGCCATCGACGGTCGTCTCCGACTGGCTGGGAAGGCCGCCTTGGATGGAGAACTTGATGGCCGGATTGGGGCTAGCCGAGGGCTGAGGAGGATAGGCGCCGGAATCCGGTTGAACGCCGGGCAGAACCTGAATCACGCTGAGTGGGGACGTGCTGCCGGCGCCGCGGTAGTTGGCGGGCAGGTCAAGGACCGCACGGGAGGAGAGCGTGGCGGAGACCTGAGCGTCGGAGGTATCGATAGCCCCGGAGTTCTCCGCGCTGACGGTAACCTCTGCGGCAGCGGCGCCGGCGGTTAGGGTGAGGTCGAGCCGCAGGTTCTGGCGGGCAGTGAGCAGGATGCCGGTCTGCTCCAGCGGGGAGAAGGTGAGACTGATGGCTTGGACGGTGTAGGTGCCGGGCGGCAGATTGACGAGGGTGAAGGCGCCCTGGCTGTCGGTGGTAACGGTGTGGCGGGACTGATCTTCGGTGCGGGTGGCAGTGACCTGTGCGGTGCGGACCAGAGCTCCGGAGGAGTCATGCACGGAGCCGGCGAGGGAGGCCAGGGTTGACTGAGCGGAAGCGGTCACGGCAGAGCCGAATAGGAACAGCAGAAACAGGATACGGCGGGTGACGAAGAACATGCGGGTTCACCTGGACGGTACAAGCGGTTGCCCGACCGAAACGTGCAACGGCTCGAGGAGGTTGAGGGAGACGTGCGTGCGGCGCGCCCGCAGAAGACGAATGCGCCATACCAGGATGAGAGAAAACGCCGAGAGCGCCGAGCCGGCGGCCCGGCCGATCCAGAGACCGCGCAGCGACTGGTGGAAGTGAAAGGTAAGGGCATAGGCGAGCGACATCCCGAAACCCCAGTTGCACAGGAGGCTAACGAGCATGGGAGTACGGGTATCGCCAAGCCCGGTCAAGGCCGAAGAAAGGATCACGAAGGCAGTGTCTGTCATCAGCAGGAAGGCACAGATGGTGAAGATGGGCTGAGAGGCAAGAACGACCTCAGAGCTGTTGGTGTAAAGCGAGGCCCAAAGATGCGAGAAGCCGGCGAAGAGCGATCCGGCGACGACCATGAAGCCTAGACCCAGCAGCAGGCTAGCGTTGGCTGCGCGGCGCACTTGAGATTGATTATTGCGGCCCGCGGCCTGCCCAGTGCGTACGATCGTGGCATAGGAGAGCCCCGCAGGAACCTGATAAACGAAGGCATTCAGGTCAAGTACG
Source organism: uncultured Granulicella sp. (assembly GCA_965198885.1). Lineage (GTDB taxonomy): Bacteria > Acidobacteriota > Terriglobia > Terriglobales > Acidobacteriaceae > Edaphobacter. Next base: position 2,205,500 of record OZ240677.1, read on the forward strand.
ACCTGCTGCGCAGCGAGCAGCACGGCGCCGAGGCGAGCGCAGAGCACGGACTGGTAGGTGGAAACGCCGAGTTCCGCCAACTGCTCAAGCCCGCTAGGCCAACCAATACGAAGCAGGATGCGCAAACGGGCGGGACTGGGCTGCAGCATCTGCCAGGCGAACCTGAGCCCCAGGCGTCTTGCGGCAAGGAGAGTACCTGCGCTGAGTAGAAGCAGCATGTAGATGCGGACGGCAAGCGTTCCCCAGGCAGAACCTGCAACTCCCATGGGACGCGCGCCGAAGTGGCCGAAGAGGAAGATGTAGTCGCCGAGCCAGTTGACGAAGGCTGCCGTGATGAGCGACAGCGAGACCCAGAATACGTTGTCGATCGACTGCAGAAACCGGCGAAGCGCCATGTAGGCCATCAGAGGCGCGGTGGACCAGACGAGCGGGCGAAGGTAACGGGTGGTTTCGGCGACGATGTCGGCGGGCGTGCCGAGTTGGGGCAGAAGCAGAAGACAGCCAAGGGTGGAGAGCATCACCATTGGAGTGCCAAGCAGAATGAACCAAATGGATTGTCCGAGCAGGCGAACGCATTCCTCCCCATCTGCTCGCCCATACGCTTGCGCAATCATTGTTTCCATTCCGTTCATGAGGTAAATGGCGCAGAAAACGATGGCGTAATAAATCGTGTTTCCAAGCGAGGACGCTGCAATCATGATCGGTGAGTGCAGCCGGCCGAGCATCAGCGCATCGACGATATAAGTGGACATCCAGCCAAGTTCGCCAAGCGCGAGGGGGCCGCCAAGGCGGAGTGTCTGAACGATCTCAGACATAAAACCGTGAGCAACACGAACGCGTACGCCGGACTGAAATGATTCGAGAGACATTAAGTACTTCGTTTCTTGCTTTTCAATGTGCTCCCATCGTAATGTGCAGTCGGCCTAGGCATGCCTTGAATGAGGCGCAATGTGTTCAGTTTCGAAACCCCGCGGCATTTACCTTTACGACATCAATGTGTTCGCAACACAAGCTTTGTTGATCCAGTCACTTCTGAACTCACCAAGGCGGTGCCCGAGAACATGCGGTACCTGGCAGCTCACAGGAGGATCATTCTTGCGGCACGGCTGGGAAGCCGTGCTCAGGGCAAAGAAGAACATTCACACAATGGTCCTAAAGCTTGGGTTGCGAGGGTCAACTGCACGGAGCATACCCAGCACTAGCGTTATGAGCCTAAGCTGCAGAGGGTCTTCGTTCGAGCCTTGAAGAGAGGAAAAGTGGATTCCGAAGAGTTTCTCTTCGAGCTGCGCGAAGCGTGGTCTGAGCCTGATAAAGAGTGCATTGGCCTGATCTCGTCGGGAGAGTCACCAGCTCGAGTCGTGAAACCGTCGATGAGCGGAATGCGAGCTGTTTGTCGAAGAGTCGCACCGGAGACGAGCACAAGCGAAGAGTCACCGCCATCGCAGACCATGAGCTCATCATTCTCCGGCGACAAGTCAAGGAATGGGGAGTTTTGAAGACGTAAATGCTTTGCATATGACTGCCGGTGTTCAGATCGAACACCTCTACGGAGTGGTGCTCTTCGGCTGGGACAAAGAGATGATTTCGCTTCAGGGCGTAGGCAAAGTGATGAAGTCGCCAGTAACCTCCGGCATGTAAGTCTGGCTCACGAGAGTGAGGGGCGAGGCGGGGACCTGTGCGGACAGGCTGGGATGGAAAAGAGCAGCGCGAAGCTGAGAAGAGCTTCGATAGATCGCATGAAAGTCCTTGGGTTTGGGTTAGAGGCTCCGGTTGTGCTGTTACGAAGATACGAGGAGGACCATAAGGCGGTGTTAAGTCATTGCACTCAACCCGCTGACTGTTCTTCAGGTTCGGTTAAGGCTTGTAAGGTACCAATTCCGAATGAGGTTTTTACGGTATGCGGCCTGCACTGTGGCGGCCATCATCACCATACTCGGGATGTCGGGCCAGCCAAGCGACGCGCAGGTCAGGTCAACTCCGCAGGCCGACACACTCGAGACTGTGACGCTCGATCAGGCGATTGCTCGGGCGATGGCGAATGAGCCAGCCTTTGCGGCAGCGGCAGCGGAACAGAAGACGACTGCCTTGGATCGCAAGATTGCACGAACCGCGCTGCTGCCGACCGCCACTTATCATAATCAAGCCATCTACACTGAACCCAACGGTGTGCCTGCAAGCCGCATCGGACAGACGACGAACGCACCGTCACCGATCTTCATCGCAAATAACGCAGTGCGGGAGTACGCCAGTCAAGGTGTGTTCAACGAGACGCTGGGCCTGGGACAGGTTGGCGCTATTCGTCTGGCGGACGCGAATGCTGCCCGTGCTAAAGCTGAGCTGGAAATCGCCCGGCGAGGGCTCGTGAGTGCAGTCGTGTCGCTGTTCTACGGAGCAGGCACGGGTGAAGGCAAGGTGCGGATTGCCCGGGAGGCACTCGACGAGGCAAATCGCTTTGTAGCGATCAGCGAGAAGCGCGAGGCTGCACGCGAGACGGCTCATGCCGACGTGCTGAAGGCGGAGTTGGCGCAACAACAACGACAACGAGAGCTTCTCGATGCGCGTGTGACCGCGGACAAGGCGCGAGTTGAGCTGGCCGTGCTGCTGTATCCTGACCCATCGACTGCCTTCAACCTGGCACCGCAAGACGCTCCATCGGTGCTTGTTGACTATGCAGCGATTGAGAGCCTGGCGGCGCAGAACAACCCGGAGCTGCACAGTGCGGTGGCTTCGCTCCAGGTTAGCCTGGCCGAGACCTACACAGCGCGGACGGCATTGTTACCGGAGCTTGCGCTCAATTTCACCTATGGTATTGACGCCACCAACTTCGGTGCCAACGGACCCGACGGGATACATAACCTTGGCTACTCCATGAGTGCGCAGCTAGATATTCCCGTATGGGATTGGCTGGCCACCGAGCGCAAGGTGAAGCAGTCGAAGCTCCGTGAGGGGGCAGCCAAAGTTGCGCTCAGCGCGGCACAGCGGCGTTCGATGGCCGATCTTGCCGAGTACTATGCGGAGGCCAGCGCAGCGAACCAACAGCTTGCATCGCTGAGCGCTAGCGTGGGAACAGCCCGCGAGAGCCTGCGCTTGACGAATCTGCGCTATGTGGATGGCGAGAGCAGCGCGCTTGAAGTTGTCGATGCGGAAGGTGCGCTAATTTCGGCTGAGAACGCTGAGATCGACGGGCGCACCCGGTACGCGCTGGCGCTCGCTAATTTGCAGACACTTACAGGTAAATTCTGATATGCATTCACCATGTTCCACTTGGAAAACACACTTGTTCGTGCTGCTCCTAACCCTTGTTTTAGCGGTTGCGAGTGGCTGCAAGAAGAAGGCTGAAGAGGCTCCGGAAGTCAATGTGGCCGTACAAGCCGCGCACCCGACGCGGGGATCCATCTCGGAAGAGATCGCGGCGGACGCCATCCTTGCTCCCATTGCGGCCGCCGCCATTTCGCCCCGCATCAGCGCACCGATCCGGGCCGAGTACGTGCAGCGCGGCGCCCATGTGCGGCACGGACAACTGTTGGTCTCGCTCGATGACCGCGATCTGAAAGGAAGCGCGCTCGACAGCTCCGGAGTGGTTGCGAGCGCGCAGGCAAATTACACGTCGACTACCAGGACGACGATTCCGGAAGAGCTGAAGAAGGCGGAGCTCGATAGCACGCAGCTCAAGGCTGCGCTGGATGTCGCATCCCGTACAGCACAGGAGCGGCAGACGCTCTACAAGCAAGGCGCGCTTTCGGGCCGCGAAGCGGACGCGGCGTATGCTGCGGAGGTACAGGCGCAAGCGGCGTATGACGCGGCCCGCGAGCACGCGAGCCTTTTACAGCAGACCACGCGCGTCACGGACCAGCAGTCCGCGCAGGGCCAGCTCACCTCTGCTCAGGGAAGACTTGAAACCGCTCGGGCCCAGGTAAGCTTTGCGAACCTGCGAAGCCCGATTGACGGCGTAGTGACCGACCGGCCTTTCTTTGCCGGCGAGACCGCTGCCGCGGGCACTGCGGTCATCACCGTCATGGACACCTCTTCGTTGCTCGCCAAGCTTCATCTCGCGCAAGCCTCCGCGCAGAAACTCACGGTCGGTCATCCCGCCAAGATCACCGTGCCTGGTATGGAAGATCCAGTGGACGCAACGGTCTCATTTATCAGCCCCGCGGTCGATGCGGGGTCGACTACGGTGGAGGTCTGGCTGAAGTTGCCGAACACCGATGGCCGGTTCAAGGTCGGCACGCCGGTGCATGCCGTCATGCAGGGAATGACAGTCGCTAACGCTATGCAGGTTCCAGCGGGAGCGATCGTGCCTGCGGACGATGGCAGCACCAACATTGTCATCGTGCAAGCGGACGGCACAACGAAGAAGCAGGCGGTGAAGGTTGGTATCCGTACGGCGGATGTGGTGCAGATCGTCTCCGGTCTATCGAGCGAGGACACGGTGGTGATCCAGGGCGGCTATGGACTGGATAACGGCACGAAGGTGACGGTGAGCAAGCCCGGCGCGCCTGGCGAAGGGGACAAGGAGTGATGGCTGTCAACCCGGCTGTCCAGGCGAAACAGACATACTGGCTTGCGCGGTCGGTGCGCACGATCTTATTCCTGGCGCTTGCGCTGACGGCGGCGGGAGTCTATGCATTTTTCCGCACACCCATCGCGGTATTTCCGGAGACGGATTTTCCCCGCATCGTCATTGGCGTCGATAACGGCGTCATGCCGGTCGAGCAGATGCAGGTGACCATTACAAAGCCGATCGAGGACGCAGTAAACAGCGTTCCGGGTCTGCTGACCGTGCGCTCCACCACCAGCCGCGGATCGGCGGACGTGAGCCTTTTCTTCGAGTGGTCCGTGGACATGTTCCGCACGCTGCAGCTGGTCGATGCCGCGTTGAGCCAGGCGCAGCAGAGCTTACCCGCAACGGCGAAGATCACGACGAACCGGCTTACGTTCGCGACTTTTCCGATTCTCGGCTACAGCGTTACATCGAACACGCTTTCGCAAAGTCAGTTGTGGGAGCTTGCCACCTACACGTTGAAGCCTCCGCTTAATCGGGTGCTCGGCGTTAGTACTGTGACCATTCAGGGCGGTGCTGTTCCGGAGTATCACGTAGTGCCGAACATGGCTCGGATGCAGGCTGCCGGAGTAACCGTGCTTGACCTGACGAATGCTATCCAGACGGCAAATATCATCGACTCACCAGGTTTGTATGAGCAGGATCATCAGCTTGTTCTTGCGCTGGTCGGCGCGCAAGCGCATGACGTTGAAAGTCTGAAGCAACTCGCGGTAAAGACTACGGCCGGCGGCGCCCCGGTGCGAGTCGGCGACGTGGCTGCAGTTGGATTAGGCACAATGCCGGTCTACACGGCTGTTCGGGCGAACGATCAGCCCGCTGTGCTGCTCAATATCGCGCGCCAGCCAAACAGCAACACGGTCTCCGTCGCGGACGGGGTCGCGGCGGAGGTGGCTCAACTGAGGACCAAGCTGCCTGCAGGGGTCAAGATCGAGCCGTTCTACGATCAATCCCAGATTGTTCGGGAGAGCATCAAGAGCGTGCGCGACGCAATCCTGATTGGCCTGGTGCTGGCGTGTCTCATCCTGTTCCTCTTTCTGCGTGACTGGCGTTCTTCTCTGATCGCAGGTCTGGTGATCCCAGTGACAGTAGCGGTGACCGTGCTTGCGCTTTGGGTCATTGGGCAGAGTTTCAATTTGATGACGCTGGGCGGCCTGGCCGCGGCTATCGGACTCGTGATCGACGACGCGATCGTTGTCGTTGAAAACATTGTTTCGCATCGCGATGCGGGTGAGTCCCGCGTCGACTCGGTCAGGAAGGCGCTGCGAGAGATCGCTCGTCCGCTCATCGGCTCGACCATTACTCCGGTTGTCGTCTTTCTGCCTTTGATTGCCGTGACTGGCGTGACCGGCAGCTTCTTCCGCGCGCTTGCCATCACGATGGCGGTCGCGCTGCTGACGTCGCTGGTGCTAGCGGTAAGCTTCACGCCGGCTCTGGCCTTGCTGCTGCTGGGCGAGCGCAAAGGGGAGTTGAATCATGATGAAACGGCTGAGCATGGCGGCGTGCTTGGGCGCGTCATGAGATGGCATAAGCAGGCACTTGACTGGGGTCTGACGCGGCCTGTGTGGTTGGGTGTTCTCTGCCTGTTGCTGGTGGGCGGGACCTACCTGGGATACCGCTCGCTTGGGTCGGACCTGCTTCCGGGGATGGATGAAGGCGGCTTTGTACTCGATTATGTGATGCCAGCCGGCTCTTCTATCGCTTCGACGAATCGTGTGCTTGAGCATATTCACCAGATCCTGACGAAGACGCCTGAAGTCGAGGTGACGAGTCGTCGAACAGGTCTGCAGATGGGCTTCGCCGCGGTCACCGAAGCCAACTATGGCGACATAACCGTCAAGCTCAGAGACAAGCGCAGCCGAGGCATCGACGAGGTGATCACAGGTATCCGGGCACAGATCAAGAAAACCGAACCGGAGCTAGACGTAGAGTTCACACAAATCTTACAGGACAACATCGGGGACCTTTCGAACGCTCCCGAGCCGATTCAGATAAAGCTCTTCAACGAAGATGCGATGCTGCTGGCTGACCTGGGCCCTCGCGTGGCCAGCGAGATCAAGAAGGTGGAGGGGGTGGTCGACATCGAGAATGGCGTTGACAACACCATTAGCGGGCCTGCGACGAGCTTCCAAGTGGACCCGCAACTCGCCGCGCGGCTCGGGTTCACGCCGACCGAGGTTGCTGAGGACGCTACTTCGATCCTGGATGGCGTGGCGGTGAACGATCCTTTGATCGCCAACGGTCGACCTTACACGATCCGAGTGCGGCTTGGACCCGAAACGCGGCAGAACCTGGACGCCATTCGCAATACTGTCTTCAACTCCACAACAGGCCACACCGCTTCGCTCGGTTCGATGACGAACATCGCGCAGCTACCTCCACAAAACGAGATTAGGCGTGAGAATCTGCAGCGGCTGGTCGTCGTTACGGCGCGGCTGGAAGGAACAGACCTGGGCACAGCCGTAAAGCAGGTGCAGGCCCATGTGCAGGCCATGCATCTGCCGACCAGCGTTCGCGTGGAGTATGGAGGCACTTATCAGGAGCAGCAAAAGTCCTTCGCGGAGCTGCTCCGTGTGCTTCTGCTCGCACTGGCGCTGGTCTTTGGAGTCCTCCTAACGGAGTTCCGCAATTTTGCCGCGCCTCTCGCGATTTTGACTTCTTCAGTGCTCTCGATCGGAGGAGTCGTGGCGGGATTGCTGATCACCGGGATGACCTTCAACGTGGCGTCGTTCATGGGACTCATTATGGTCATCGGCATTGTGGCCAAGAACGGTATCCTGTTACTCGATGCTGATGAGCGTTTCCGTACCGAGGGCTCAAGTGTACGCGAGGCTATGGTAATGGCGGCCCAACGTCGCCTCAGGCCGATCCTCATGACGGCGATGGCGGCTGTGTCCGGGATGCTTCCACTGTCGTTAGCCCTTGGCGCGGGCTCCCAGATGCTGCAGCCGCTGGCGGTTGCTGTCATTGGGGGTGTTTTGATCTCACTACTGCTCAGCTTGGTCGTAACACCGGTGATCTACTACCTGCTGACTCGCAACCATTCGCCCCAAGCCGCGAGCGCGTAAAAACAGTGGGCCTGCCTTTCTATAGGCAGGCCCATGCTTTGCGGGTACGCATGTTACTTACGTCCGACGACGATAACCTGAAAGCTGTCCGGTACGATCGCCGGACGGGGGCGCGGGTTGGTCGCGGAGGGTTCGGGACGGGGACCCTGCTCCGCGGTCACCACGTATACACGGTCTTTTCCAGAGTCGTATGCCATCGTTCGCGCGCCCTTCATCGTGGAAAGCTGCTGCAACGCTTTATAGCCTGATTTCGCGTCAACGATAGTCAACGTACCATCTCCGTTGGAGCTGAAGGCAAGCTGCTTTTGATCATCGTATCCGGCTGCATCAGGACCATCTCCGATTTCAGGCGACGCCAGCACTTTGCCCGAGCCAGCATCCACCACGGCCATCTTCTTGCCATCGCACACTGAGAATAGCCGACCGTGCTCACGATCGATCGCCATGCCGGAAGGTGATTCGCAGCCAGCCAGAGGCCAAGTGTCGGTAAGGGTCTTAGTGGTTGCGTCCAGGCGTACGATGCTGTTCTTGTCCTCGATATTGTCGAAGACGTGGCCTCTGCCGTCAGCTTGGGGGAACTCGGGCTTGCCGGGCAACGCGATTGTCGCCACAACGGTGCGGGTCGCAGTGTCGATAACCGTCACATCCTTACTTCGCCCGTTAAATGCCCAAACCGTCTTGGTGATGGGCTCATAGGTTATGCCGTCGGGGTTCGTGCCGGCAGGGATCGTTGCCACCGTCGCGAGGGTCTTGCGGTCGAACACAATGACAGCGTTCGCGCCGCCATCGCTGATGTATCCAAACCTACCTTCTTCGTCGAGCGCGACGCCATGGGTGCCTTTCAGGCCGGTGATCGCACCCATTGGCTTTCCTGTGTCAGTATCCAGTACTTCGACACGAGGTCCATGTGTAACGTAGAGGCGGTGAGCGCTGGGATCGGCAAGCAGGTAATCCCACCCACCCGTGCCGCCGATCTTCCAGTGATCGACTATCTGGTAAGGTTGCTGAGCGAGTGCACCGGCCGCAAGCGTACATGCTGCTAACGTCGTAAGGGGGCGAAGAACAGTGGAACGCATTGATATCTCCTCGTACTCCTCGGAGCACGCTCGTGAGTGTCACCGATGTAGCTTAAGCGGCGATGAAGGTCACCGTGACACGCGTCCCGCGCTCCGGAGCACTTTTCACGGAGATGCTGCCACCTACCGCTTCCACAATGGATTTACATATGGATAGCCCAAGCCCGGTTCCACCTGTCTCTCGAGAGCGTGAACGATCCTCGCGATAGAAGCGTTCGAAGATGTGCGGAATGGCTCCCGCGTCGATCCCAGTACCCACGTCCTCTACATGGAGTGCGACGTTTCCGGGTCCATTGCCGCAAACTGAGATTGAGACAGCTTGCCCGGATCTGCTGTGCTGGATTGCGTTCATTACAAGGTTCGAAACCAGGGTGAGCGAACGCTCGGGCATGATGCGCACCTTGCAGTGTTCAGAGGACGTGAAGTTCAAGGCAATGCGCCTCTCCTCCGCAACCGGACGCAGATGTTCGAGGGCCACTGCGGTCAACTGGCCGAGATCTGTCGCGGGAGCATTCGCGCACGATGCTTCTTCCATGCTGGCGAGCTGTAGCATCTGTGTCACCAGAGTCTCGACCCGACTGTTATCTTCCAACACTCTTCGCAATCCGCCAGCATACTCCTCGATCGTGCGGGGTTTCAGCATAAGGAGTTGCACGGATGACCGGACAACTGCGATGGCCGTTTTCAGTTCATGCGCGGCGTCGCCGACAAATCGCTGCTCCTTTGCAAATGCTTCGCGGAGGCGGCCGACCGCATCCGTCAAGACCTCAGCCAGCGGACGTAGCTCCCGCATCTGCATGACTGAAGCTGGAGCAACGAAGACCATTGCAGGCGGCGAAAGTTGTTTCGCAGCGGCAACGAGCTCAGATAGCGGAAACAGCGCTCTTTTGAGCAGCAATGCCATCGCAACGACGGTGATCCCAGTAGCAAAGGCTATGGCAAGCAGGTAGAAGCGAACGGCTTCGAATATTTCATGCCACAACTTGCCCACCGAGGACGCATACACGATGGTGACGGGCCGCTTTAGGCCGACACCGCCGTTCTCCGCTCGGTCGATCACGCGCATTGCCTCCCGCTGAATCACGCGATAGTTCGTACGGCCCAGCTTCATCTCTCGGAAGCCGTCTGAATGCCTTTGGATGATGAGGGGGGAGGCGTCACGAGAGCTGCCCACCAGACGTCCGCCGCTGTTGTAAACCGCATAGATGTCATCGCCGGGCAAATCGAGCTCGGCAGGGTCGACCACGACATTGTCGTCCGGGTCCTCGGCATCCTGAATCGCACCCAGCAGTGAATCAGAGCGGCCTTGAAGTCGAATATCGAGCGCCCGCAGGCGGGTGTGTCGCTCATAGAGCAGCGCGGCACCACAAAGCACAAGGGCGCAGGTCAACTGAGCGGCTAACACAATTCCGATCGTCTGACGGATGAGCGAACGGTCCCTAAGCCCCTTCACGAGGCACTCACAAGACGATAGCCGCGGCCCCGGAGAGTCTCCAGCACTTCGGAGTCGGTGACCGCGCGCAGCTTTTTACGGAGGTTAGAAACGTGAGCCTCAACCACGTTCGAGTGATGCTCCCAAGTGAAATCGTAAAGATGCTCCAGCAGTTCACGCTTCGAGACAATCACTCGTGGGCGAAACATCAGGTATTCCAAGATCCTGTATTCGGTGGGAGAGAGCTCTACTTTCGCCGATCCATGTGACACGCTTTGCTCCCCGGTATGAACGTTCAAGCTTCCGAAACGCAGGAGTGGCTCACCGACGCCCTTTCCTCGGCGGATAAGTGCGCGTGCTCGCGCAATCAGTTCGCCGAGGTCGAATGGCTTTGTCATGTAGTCATCCGCTCCCGAGTTCAATAAGTCTATTGTCTTGCCTGTTTCGCTCATGGCAGTCAGCACCAAGATAGGGGTTCTATTGCGCGCGGCACGCAGTTGATTCACCACCTCCTGGCCGCTCAATCGCGGAATCATCAAGTCGAGTACGACGAGATCGTAGCTTGCCGTCCAGCACAAGTGAATAGCATCTTCACCGTCATGGGCAACATCGACTGCGTAGCCTGCCCCTTCACGAAGTCCACAGGCGATGTTCTCAGCGAGTCTCACTTCATCTTCGACCACGAGAACCCTCATAATGCTGCATCCTCCTTTACCGGGGTGGACGGCTCTCGAAGATCAACAATCAACCAAACTTGAAGGATACAATACAACAGTTCCGCAACTTGGAACGACTCTGCACAAGGTCATTTTCAGAACTGGTCGACCCTGTTTGCGGGGGAAGAGTTTTCAGCTGCAGAACCTGTCAGCGACATGCACACTAAGGGGATCGGTCTTCCAGTCCGACGGATCCACCTGTACCCTCGTCAAGTCCAGAAGACCTCCACTGTTAGGCCGTCCGAGTAGACCGAAGCCGAACTCGACAGGTTGCGTAGTACCGGGTTCTAGATGACAGGAACGGTTCTCCGGCTGCTTTATGGAAACCTATTCGGCCATTAACGGTGCTAATCAATCTTCAGAAGGTAATGGTTCAAACGACGCTGTGGAATGAAGATCACAGGAGTACATCCGTCTTCATCGCCTGCGCGAGCGTAAATAGGAACGGCTTGGTGTGGGGGCGCAGATGCAAAGCAGCACTGCTCGCAGCCCTCGGCAAGGAACGTATCGGTTTGTGAATCTGGTCTTGATCAAGTCTCCCCGCCAGGGCTGTTAGTCAAGGTTATTGCTTATTCCTTAACCGAACCTTAAACCTATTCAGGACCGCAGCCTCTCGAGCGGCGCGCATGCATCTGCCCGAGCTGTTAGTGACCTTTCCGCGATCAACATGAACGAGTTGTCAGATGGCCTTTACCGGGTGTTGACCGAGCAGCCCTAATGTGACCCATGCACGTTTCCACACGTTGCAACATCAGACGCTTTCTCTTTCCGGATAAGTGGCGAGGACTGGTTGATGTGCGTGTGCTTGCGATGTTACGCGGTGAATGGATTCAGGAGTGTTATGCGACTTAGATATATCCCAATGGTTTTCTCTTGTGTGGCTGTGTTTGCCACGTCCTCTCTGAGTGCGCAAGCTCCACGTACTTCGCTGACCGGCGCCGTCACCGACGCGCAGGGGCGCAGCCTACAGGGCGCGCAGATCACAATCGAGCCAGGTGAGGCGACGGCTTTGACGGACGCACAAGGCGTCTACACGTTCCCGTCGCTTCCTGCGGGAACTTATACCGTGAACGTTTCATACCAGAGCTTTGCGCCGTTCTCGCATCAAGTGACACTCGGGAACGGAACTCCGGGGCGGTTGGACGCCGCGCTTCAGGTGGCGTCGAGTTCAGAGAAGGTGGAGGTTTACTCCGGCCGCGTCGGCGGAGAGGTGGAGGCGATCAACCGCACCTTCAACGCGCCCAATGTCATCAACGTGCTTCCGGCCGACGTCATCACCAGCCTGCCGAACGCGAATGTGGCAGATGCCATAGGACGTCTGCCAGGGGTTGTGCTGGAGCGCGACGAAGGCGAGGGCAAATATATCAAGGTACGCGGTACCGAGCCGCGCCTTACCCACACGACCCTCGATGGAGTCACCATCGCCTCGCCGGAGACTGTGCGGCAGATCAAGCTGGACCTCATTCCCGCCGACCTCGTCTCCTCCGTGCAGATCAACAAGACGCTGCAGGCGAACCTTGAAGGCGACGGCATCGGCGGCTCGGTCGACCTTCAGACCAAAAGCGCGGCCGATCGGGCCGTGTTCAATGTTGAGTCGCTGGGCGGATGGAACCCGATCCTTACCGGCCGCCAGAACTATCAATTCGATGGCACGGTGGGCAAGCGCTTCGTTGGCGGGAAACTGGGAGCGCTGTTCAGCGGTTCGTATGACTGGAACGGCCGCGGCATCAATGACGTCGAACCGGCCCCGGCTGTCTTCGGCACCTACGATCTGCGCGACTACCGCTACTTTCGCGATCGCCGCGGCATCGGCGGCACGCTTGACTATAGGTGGAGCGATACGTCGAGCATCTACCTGAAAGGGCTGTACTCGCACTTCAACAACTTCGGTGACGACTGGATCTACTCGCCGGCCATCAACACCTTCGTTTCGCCTCTTCAGGGTGGAAGCGACGGCAACATCTCGTTCCAAGGCTTGCGTCGGCGACCGGTGCAGGATATTGGTGGACTACAGCTTGGCGGCAACAGTGTGATCAGCCGTGCGCTCTTCCACTGGGATCTCGACTCCTCGGTGGCACGCACGCGCGACGACGGCTATGCCGATGCGCACTTCGCTCCGGTGAGCGCCTCCAATCCACTCAACAACATCGTGTACGGACTCGATCTGTCGCATCCGTTGATCCCGCACCTCAACGTGCAGAACGGGGTCAACATCTACGATCCATCGAAGTACTTTCTGCAGAACACCACGGAACAGTTCACCTATAGCCCAGAAGTCGATCTCGGCTTCGGCGCATCGGTTTCGCTTCCGTACACGATTGCGGGCCACGCCAGCACCTTCGAGATGGGAGGGCGCTTCCGCAACGAGCATAAGTTCGAAAACCTGAATACACCCAATTACGTGCCGCTTCTCAATCAGGGCGCGGCTGGGGCCGTGGAAGACCCGTCGCTCGCGATGACCAACTTCCTGCGCACCGACTTCGTCGACCCGAACTACTATGGCGGCCACTACGGCGCGTACGGACCCACCATCGACGTCGACAAGGTGCTCACGTTTGCAGGACAAACAGTCGCCGGCGGCACCTTCGGCAACTCGTTCAATCAACACGAGAAGGTGTCCGCCGGATACCTGATGAACACCACCACCCTCGGCCGGTATCAACTCTACCTCGGGCTGCGGATCGAGGGTACCAGCGAGAACAACCTCGGGTATCTCGGCGCCAGCAATGCCAACAGCGTCGGCAATACGCCGGTGCGCGCGGTCAGTTCCTACGTCAATTTGCTGCCGAGCGCTTCGGTGCGGTACGCGATCAACCCGCTCTCCGCCGTCCGCTTCGTGTACAGTCGCGGGCTCTCACGCCCCAATTTCTCTGACCTGATTCCGTTCGAATCCACGTCGGGCGGCGGTGCGGCGCGCCAGACAGCCACTGAGGGGAACTCGAACATCCAGGCCGAGTACGCTGACAACCTCGACCTGCTCTACGAGCGCACACTCTCCAGCACGGGTCTCCTCCAGGCGGGCTTCTTCTATAAAAACCTTAGCAATCCCATCGTGGCGACGCAAACGCTCGAAACGGTCGGAGGCTCCGCGCCCCCGCCCACCGGCATCACCGGCGGAACCGGGACCCAGTACTACCTCAATCAGACCATCAACGCCGGCAGCGGCTACGTCTACGGCTTCGAGGTCTCGTTCCAGCAGCACCTTACGTATCTGCCGGGTCTGCTGAACGGATTGGGCGTTCTAGTCAACTACGGCTATACCCAGTCGCAGGCGATGTTGCCAGCCAACGAGACCATCGCAAGCGGAGCCAGCTTGAACCGGCCTCTCATCGGGCAGGCGCGCAACAGCTATAACTTCAGCCCTACCTACGACAAGCGGAAGCTCTCGGTGCGGCTGGGCATGACCTACAACGGACCTAACATCGCAGCCTACGGGGACGGCAGCACCGGCCCAAACGGCGACAATTACTTCTACTCGCATCTGCAGGTCGATCTCCAGGGAACCTACCGGCTGCCGAAGGGCTTTCAGTTCGTAGCGTACGGTCTCAACCTCAACAATGAAGTTTTTGGCTTCTACAACGGCAGCACCATCTATCCGGTACAACGCGAGTTCTACCGCCAGACCTTCGGCGGCGGCCTGCGCTGGTCACCCACGCGTGAAGTGCGTTGACGGGTGCCTCCACCACTTGCGGCTGCTTCTCGTCTTGTCTTCCGGCGCAGACCTACGCATCCACGTTCTTCCACTTCAGCACACTTCTATCTCTCAGCTTCGAGGTCAGCATGTCTCAGGTTCTCCCGAAATCCCTCTTACTCCCGATCGCCGGTCTGCTCTGCTCCAGCGTCAACCTTTCCGGTCAGCAGTCGCTCGGTGTGCTCAGCGGAACTATCACCGACGCCACCGGAGCCGCCGTCACAAACAGCACCATTACGCTCACCAGTGATCAGACTGGCGCGGTCCGCAACGTCACCGCCTCGCGAAACGGCAGCTACTCGTTCCAGGCTCTGCCGATCGGGACCTACAGCGTCTCCATCGCGACGCCCGGCTTCAACACGGAGCAGATCGTTCACGTGCCAGTGCAGGCCGACCGTACGGCCACCCTCCCGATTAAGCTGAAGGCTGGCGATGTTGCCCTCTCGGTTGACGTCACCGCCAACCCCACCCTCAATACGACCGATCCCACCAACGGCTACGTTCTCGACGCCTCTACCATCCAGAATATCCCTCTCGCCACCGGCTCCTTCACCCAGCTCGCCCTTCTGAGCCCCGGCGTGCAAGCGGACCTGCTTGCGGACACGGGTACCAATACCGGCCTCGGCAACCAGAATATCTACTCGAACGGACAGCGCTCCTCGTCTAATACCTTCACCTTCAACAACGTTCTAGCCAACAACCTCTTCAACGGCGATTCCTCCTCGCAGGTCACCGAGAACCGCGCCGTCCTTAACACCGGCGAAGGATTCCAATCTAACGGAACCATCCGCACCAATACCTCTATCTATGACGCCATCGGCCAGGCCCTTCCTTCGCCCCCACCACAGACCATTGCTGAGGAACGCGTGAACACCTCCATGTTCGACGCCCAGCAAGGTGCGACGGCAGGCGCGCATATCGACGTCACCACCAAATCTGGAAGCAACACTCCCCACGGGTCGGTCTACGGTAACTGGGAAACCTCTAAGCTCAACGCAAACCCCTTCTTCAACAAGCAGGCGGCCCTCACCACTCCAGACCTCCACCGCTACGTCCTCGGAGCTGAACTTGGCGGACCCTTCATCCACGATAAGCTCTTCGGCTACGCCAGCTATCAATTCACCCGCGACCGCGACCAGCTCAACTCCGCCGACTCCTACTTCGCGCCGGGGGGTCTCACCAACGATCGCAGCCCTGCCGGTCTACAGTCAGTCCTGGCCTACGCCGGTTTACCGGCGGATACGCCCATAGATCCCGTAGCCCTCTACTACCTTCAGTACAAGCTGCCCAACGGACAATACTTCATTCGCTCCGGCAACGATTCTACCGCCGACTCACCCGCGGTCGCCTTCCTGGGAGCTGCCTCCAAATTCGACGCCAATCAGGAGAACGCCAATCTCGACTGGGTCGTCTCGCATAAGGACACCATCGCCTTCAAGTACTACTTCCAGCACGATCCCACGACAGCCCCCTTCTCCAGCTCCGCTACCGAAGGATTCCCTCAGAGCTTCAATGCCGGTAGCCAGGTCTTTTCGCTCGATAACACGACCGTGCTCAGCCCAAAACTGACCTGGGAACAAAAAGGCGGCTTCATCCGCATGAACGTGCAGTCCCTCACTGGGGAACCCTTTACCCCCACGCAGGCCGGCATCAATCTTTTCGGAAGCCGCTACCTGCCCGGCATCACAGTCAGCAGCGTCGATAACGGTGGCGATTCGCTCTCGCTCGGACCCACCTCGAACTTCGCCAACACGGGCTTCGTTCAGAACACCTTCGAAGGTACATCCTCACTAAGCTGGATCGTCGGCCGCCACACGCTCGCTTTCGGCGGCAACTACGACTTCACCCAGCTCAATATCCTCAACCGCGCCAACCAGGTCGCCACCCTTACCTACGACAGCTTCGCCAATTTCCTCACCGGCGGGCCAATCCACCAGGGCATTGGCAACTCCGTCTACTTCCAGGGAGCCAGCAACCGCTACTACCGGTCGCCGCAGATCGGCGCCTACGCGCAAGACCAATGGAAGGCCACCGAAAAGCTCGTCGTCAACGCCGGTCTTCGCTACGACAACGATGGCGGTCTCTATGAAAAATACGGCAATCTGGTCAACTTCGAGCCTTCCCGCTACCAGTACGACCTCACATCTGACACCATTATCAACAGTGGCCTCATCGTCGCCGGAAACAACAAGCTCTACCATACGCCCGGCGTCTCCAACTCCACTCTCACCAACAAACAGTATGGGATCGGGCCCCGCATCGGCTTCGCCTACAGCGCCACCCCCAAGTTCGCTATCCGCGCAGGCTTCGGTCTCTATTACGACCGGGGTGAGTTCTTCACCAACTTCTCCCCCTCCGCAGGCAACGGCTTCAACGGACCCTTCGGCGTCACCCTCCAGCCGCCCTTTGTGCAGCCCGTCTTCACCACCGCCGCCAGCACCACCGAAAACCCCTTCGGCGCCACCCCACCCCCGGTCGATCTCAACCCTGCGGACTTCATCAACAATCTTCCCAACCAGGCAGCACTGATCGGCGGCACGGCACCCTACCTCTTCGGCGCATACGCACGCAATAACAAACTGCCCTACACCGAGAACTGGAGCTTCGACGTCCAGTACCAGATCGTCCCCAAAATCGTCGCCTCGCTCGGCTACACCGGCAACCACGGCGTTCACCAGA
Organism: uncultured Granulicella sp.; assembly: GCA_965198885.1. Classification (GTDB taxonomy): domain Bacteria; phylum Acidobacteriota; class Terriglobia; order Terriglobales; family Acidobacteriaceae; genus Edaphobacter. The sequence goes on from OZ240677.1 coordinate 2,222,723, forward strand.
CCGTGCCTCTCCCCTTCAATCAGCCCCTAGTCGCGACCCCCTCCTCGCCCGTTAACGGCCAGATCAACAGCTATGGCTACAACGCTACCGACAACAACTGCCCACCCTACATCACCCGCTCCTGCCCCGTCCCCGGTAACGTTCTCCTGAGCGAGCCGATCCAGACCGCCACCGGCGGCAACACCGACCTCCGCACCCCCTACATCGGCTACGACCCCAACTCGGTCGAGTGGTCCACGCTCGGCTGGTCCCACTACGACGGTCTGCTCGCCTCCATTCGTCAGCAGCCCATTCACGGCCTTCAGTACGTCCTCTCCTACACTTGGTCCCACTCGCTCGACGCTTCCAGCGGGTTTGGCCTCTTCTACAACGGCAACGATCCCCGAAACCTCGCCAGCGGCTACGCTACCTCCGACTACGACCGCACCCACGTCACCACTTTCCAGTTCAACTACGAAATCCCCACTTACAAGTCCGCTGGCGCGCTCATGAGCAAGCTCACCAGCGGGTTCGGCCTCTCCGGAATCAACGTTTTCGAGAGCGGCACCCCCTACAACGTCTACGACTACTCCGGAAGCGTTGGCAGCATCTTCTTTTCTTCCAATGACTATCTCACCAACCCTGTCCTTCCGCTCGCTCCCGGCTTTACTCCTAGAACCGCGCTCACCGGACACTCGGGAGCCTTTGTCGGCGTCAATAGCCCGAATGGACCCAATCCCGCGGACCAAGCCTTCAACCCTGCCGCCTTCGCCTATCCGCTGCTCGCGCCCGGGCAGTCCGGCGTGCCCGCCTGCGGACCAACCACCGCAGGCACCATCGCCTGCGATACCCACGAGTCCGGATTCGCCAACGGCGGACGCAACATCTTCCGCTCCGCCTTCCAGAAACGCGCCGACATCGCCCTCTACAAGGAAACCCTACTAAGGGATCGCTATCGGCTTCGCCTCCAGGCCCAGTTCTTCAACATCACCAATACCCCCAGCTTTGATGCCCCCAACAACAGCTTTACCGGCTCGAACTTCGGCAACCCCCCCACCTACCGCACCCTCTCCGGATCCTCCTTCGTCAACCAGAACGTAGGAGCCGTCACCAACCCCATCGGAAGCCCACGCCAGGTCCAGTTCTACGGCATCGTATCCTTCTAGGCTGTACTGCAATCTCTCCGGGGCGCAGCCTTTTGGCCAGATGAGATCCAGACCGATCACCGCTCAGATCGGCGTCTCCCGGGTGCGAGCGCGTGTCTCCGAGCCGAACGCGCGCTTAGTTCTGAAAGGCAAAATAGTCTTCAGCCATCGTAACGTGTGCGTAAGCAAGAGCCGTTGAAGAGCCGCTCCGAGCCTGTCGGCCAGACGGCGACAAGACGGCCGGCTCGCCTGCGTCTGTCGACGCTCCGGGTCGGAGTGTGGCAGCTCGGTCACTATCGATGCCAAACAGTTGACCGAGAAGCTCGGTAGAACCTTCAGGTGAGGTTAAGTTTGTGCGGTTATCTCTAAGGTATGCGTCTGCTGTTGGTCGAAGCCGAATTCAAGATCCAGACCCTCGTCATGCAGGCCCTGCAGGGAGCCGGTTACGAAGTTCATACCACGGAGATCGGATCAACAGCATCTCGTCTCGTCTCCATAAACGAATATGACGGCCTGATCGTAGACCTCGGCCTCCCAGATCAAGATGGACTTGACCTTATCCGCCAGTTACGGTGCTCGGGGTTAAGCATTCCCATTCTTATCATCTCCGCTCGAACCCGGGTCGAGGATCGAGTGAGAGGGCTCGAATTGGGAGGAGATGATTACCTCACTAAGCCGTTTGCGGTCGCAGAACTACTTGCCCGAATCCGCAACCTCCTGCGCCGCACCTATTCTATGGCCGAAACCAAGACACGCATCCGCGTATGCGACCTCGAGTTGGACTTGCTAAACCGCAAAGTTTCAAGAGCCGGTCAAATGCTAAATCTCAGTCCACAAGAGTTTGTTCTTTTAGATTACCTCTGTCGCAACGCTGGCAGGGTGGTCACGCGATCCATGCTGCTCGCGGGGGTCTGGGGGATCAGGATCCGATCCGACACAAACGTTGTCGACGTTTACATTTACCGCCTACGCAGCAAGATAGACACAGCGGGAAAAGAACCTCTAATCAAGACCTTACGAGGTGTCGGTTATCTCTTCAGAAGTGGCTGATCACGGCCTTTCTGGACACCTTATTGAGAGCTCGTTAGGCTTCAAAGCTCGCAAGACCATCGTTCCATGAGCCAGATCACATCCACGAACCTTGATGAGATCGTACGTGCGAAGGCGGGTGGACCCACCGGAACTCAGGAAGCGTCGTGGGTTCCAAATGCTGCGGGGGCGCAAGACTGGCTCTCGTTTATAGAGCGCAAGAGCCACCTCATACTGTGTCGATGATAAAAGCGGGAGAACAAAGGCAAGCAAGGCGAGCTTTCCCCGCAGCAGAGAAGACTAGATCGTGTGTGGCAACGGGCCTCCTGCAACGGTGTGTAAGAGAGTAAGGATGATTGAAACAAGCTCTCCGTTTAGGCGGGCGCCTTGTACATTGCATATGAGGTTCCCGCCGGACAGCTCATCTGTTCCTTCCAGATTGGCTGCAACGACCGGTCCAGGTAAATCAATTGTTTGCCCTGTGTGACCAGAAGATGACCGCTGTCGAAGGAGTCCATCGCATCATAGGTGGGCTTTAGAACCAGCTTACCCGACAGATCGATCAGGCCCCACTTCCCGTCTAACTTGACGGGGCAAAGATCCTCAGCGAACTCGCCGGTCTTCTCCCAAAGCGCAGGCAGCGCAATCGAACCGTCGCGATGGATGAACCCCCATTTGCCCTCGATCACGATGGCGCACACTCCCGCGTTGAAGCTTGTCACCGTGTCGTATCGGAATGGCAGGATGGTCTTCCCCGCCTTATCGATAAAACCCCACTTACCTTCGAGCTGCACCGGGGCGATCTCATCGCTATAGCCATGCACGGTCTGGTAGATGGCTGGGATCACCAGGTCTCCTGTCGGGTCGATGTAGCCCCATTTGCCGTTCACGCGAACGCGTGCCCGCCCGTCCTGAAAGCTGCGGGTCAGCTCGAACCGTTGCGGGAAGGCCTCCGAGCCATCCGGACGTATAAAGTGCCATTCGGCTCCCATGCGGACAGGGCTGCAATTGTAACGAAAGTTGCGTGCCTCATCGTACTGCGGTGCAATTGTCTCCTTGCCGCTGCGGTCGATGTACCCCCATTTGCCTTCGCGGCGCACGGCGGCCCAATCCGTGGCAAACGGAAGAGCGGCCTCGTAGCGTGCCGGAACGGCAAGGGTGCCCTTGCCGTCGATATAGCCGAAGCTGCCGCAGACGTTTACGGGCAAAAGGATGCGGGGTGACTCCTGGGCATGCAGCGCAAGGCGATGTCCAGCCACGGCGGCAGAGGCGAGTTGGCAGAAGATGCGGCGGTTGAGTAGAGCCATGGCGATTCTCCTAGTGAAAGATATGTCTTGTGCGGACCAGGGTTAGTAGGTCAGGCGCAGGCTTACCTGGATGACGCGTTGCGTCGCCGTACCAGTCGGACCCGGATTGATCTGCGTCGTGATCTGACCAAAGCTGGCAGTGTTGAACACCACGGAGGGCGAGCCGTACTGCGCGTGGTTGAGTAGATTGAACACATCGCCGCGCAAGTTCACGGCGAGGCGGTCTGAGGTGACGAGTGCCTTTTGGAGTGAGCCGTCGACCTGCCACGTTCCAGGCGCACGCACGAGGTTGCGCGGTGCGTTGCCGAAGGTTCCGTTGGCCGGAACGCTGAAGGCAGCCGCGTTAATCCAGTTGGCCGGTGTGCGACCTGCGTGAGGCACGATCGATACGCCAGGAACGAGGTTCGGACGCTGCGGCGACAACGTATTGCCGTCGGGCAGGCTGGCCGCGGTGCGCGCCACCGTGACGTTGACCGGCAGGCCGGTGCGGGCTACCGCGATGCCGCTCAGTTGAAAGCCGCCAAGCAGGTGGCCCACAACACCATGGTTTAGATAGCCCTGGCCATAGCCTACGGGCAGCTCATACACGGTGTTGGCGGTAAACGATGAGCGGATATCCTGGTCGCTGCTCGCACGTTCACAGAGGCGGCACGCGACGTTCTGCGGGAAATCCGTTTCCGCGCCCGTGTTGTTGCCCACGTTGGCTCCGTCGTCTTGTGAGTGCGACCAGAGATAGGTTGCTCCGAACGACAGTCCCCTGGAGAACTGACGTTCTAGCGACGTGACCAGCCCCGAGTAGTTGCTGTTGCTGCCGGTCAGCTTGTAGTCGATCAACCCGAACGCCGGCAGTGGCGCGAGTCTTGTAGCGGCATTAAGGACGTTCAGCACGGTGTGCTCCGGCAGGTGCGCTCCATGGCTGCCGATGTACCCGATACTGCTCAGAATCTGAAACGGAAAGCGCTGCTCGACGGACACGCCGAACTCGCTCACCTGCTCATTGATCCTCCCGCGATATAGACCTTTAGGGGCGTTCGACACCAGCGCCTGCGAGGTCAGCACGGGCGACACGGGGAAGCTTGGCGTACCCAGTTGCGACGCCGTAAAGGAAAGGCGCTGACCCAGGTTAGATAAGGGAGAGATGAGGTCCCCAAGCTGCGCTTCGCCCGCATAAAGTCCATAGCCCGCCCGAATGACCGTGTCCCCATGCAGGGTTGCCGGCGTCCAGGTTACCGCCAAGCGAGGTTGGACCGAGCCCGGGTCGATCTTGTAAAACGGGATGCCTGCCTGGCAATAGCCTGCAGGGCAGGTGAGCGGGTCGAATGGCAGGTCACGCCCGTTCACGCCGCCGAAAGCGCCGAAATTGTCGTAGCGGAGCCCCAAGCTCAGCAGGACGTTCGGCCGTACCTTGTACTGGTCTTGAAAAAAGATGTTGAACTCGGTTTTACGCGCATCTTCATTGGGGATTGCGGTAAGAAAGGTCGCGCCGCTCAAAGTATCGGCCGCGAGCGCAGTCGTGCTCGTCGCGGCGTACTGCGTTTCCTGGGTACTGTTCAGGTTCAACTCGACTTGGCGAAATCCGCCTCCAGTCGTGATGCTCTGCTTGCCGAAGGAGAGGTTGAGTGTGTCGACCAGCGAGTAGGCCATTGAGCCCTGGGTTTGCTGCAGGGTATCGTGCAAAGTGGAGAAACCAGCGACCGCGAGTTGGAACGGGGCCAGGCTGACGTTCTGAGCGTAGTATGGCGTGCGGTTGATGCCGAACTTTAGGTCGTTCAGCACGGTGGTGCGGAAGGTATGCTGGAGGGCGACCACGCCATTTTTGGGATCATCTTGTGTTGCGAGCGAATCGCCGATGTAGCCGGTTGAATCGCCGTTCGGCGTCAACAGCCGGCCCTGGTCCACGTTGATCCGTACCAAGGCCGATGTGCGCGAACTGAAGGTTTGATCGATGCGGATGAGTCCATAGTCTTCGTTCTGGACCGCTCTGCCTGAGCCGTTGAACTCGTACACATTTGCATTCGCCGTGGCAGTTTGACCTACCGGGTAAAAGCTGAGCAGGGGTGCAACCGCCGGCGTTTTCACCACAGTCGCCGCTCGGTACGCCGGACTGGGAACGAAGCCGACCAGGGGCTGTCCGAGCGTTTGACGTAACCCTTCGTAGTTGGCAAAGAAGAAAGTGTGGTTGCGAAAGATGGGACCGCCGGCACTCGCACCGTACTGGTTCAGCCGCAGGGGCAACTGGCTGGTCGAAAACAGCGCACGTGAGTTAAGCACATCGTTGCGCAGAAATCCGTACACGCTGCCGTGAAAACGGTTTGTTCCCGTTCGTGAGACCACGTCAACCTGCCCGCCGGTGGTCCCGCCAAACTGTGCCGAGTAGACCGTGGATTGGGCGCGAAATTCACCAATCGAATCGGACGAAAACTGAAGCCGCAGATCAAGCTTTTGCGCTTGACGCAGGATGCCGCTCGCGTCCACGCCATCAAAGGTGACCCGGTTATCGTCGATGCCTCTGCCGGCAAACCGGATGGTAAGCTCATTGCCCGCTCCGGTATTGATGGCACCCGGAACGAGAAGCTGCAGGGCAGCCCAGTTTCGGCCATTGATCGGCAGGTTTTCTACTTGATGCTGCGAGATCACACCGCCAGTCGCGGCGCTGTCCCGGTCGAGGTCCACGCTCGAAGCACTGACCGCAACCGTCTGCGAGATGCCTTCAAGGCCAAGCTGTACGTCGGCTGTGCGCACGTCGCCAACCTCAAGCACGATGTTGTCCACTCGTGCGGCGGCAAACCCCGGAGCGGTCACGGTCAGGGTGCATGTGCCCAGCGGAAGCCCGGTAAGGACGTAATCTCCGGCGGGCGATGATACAACCGAGCGCTGAAAGCCTGTCTGTGGGAAGAGCACGGAGACGCTTGCTCCTGAAACCAGCGCGCCCGACCGGTCGGTCAAGGTGCCCTTCAGGTTGGCGCGATCGATCTGAGCGTGAAGCGAAACGCAAAGGGCGAAGGGGATGGCAGTCGAAGCGCAAAATACCTTTCGAGAAATGTTCACAGCGCTGTCTCCGAGGCGGGAGCATTGCTTTCCTCTCCGCTTGCCTCACATTAGGGTGCCTGCCTGAAGACAACCTAAAGATTGACCGGGGTAACCAAATTTTCATAGAACTCACCTACTCTGTTCCCATGCGCATCCTGATTGTCGAGGACCGTCAACGAATGGCTGCGCTACTCGACAAGGCGATCCGTCGCGAGGGGTATCTGACCGTGCTGGCCCATGATGGGCAAGCCGCGCTCGATGCGATTTCCAACTACCATCTGCACGCCATTGTGCTGGACGTAATGCTGCCGAAACTCAGCGGCTTCGAGGTGCTGAGCCGTATGAGGCAGGACCGAGGAAAGGTGCCGACCATCCTGCTTACCGCTCGGGATACAAGCCAGGATGTGGTGCACGGGCTGGACCTCGGCGCGGACGACTACTTGACGAAGCCTTTTGAGATGGCCGTACTTCTGGCCCGGCTTCGCGCTCTTACCCGGCGTAGTCCCGTACTGCTCGATTGCCGGCTGGAGGTGGGCGGCCTTACCTTGCGTAACGATACACACGCATTGGAGTGTGGTGGCGAGTCAATCGCCCTGACGCCCACCGAGTTGGCGTTAATGGAAACTCTCATGCAGCGCGCGGGCCTCGTAGTGACCAAAGAGGAACTGATCCGCGTTGGATGGAGCGGCGGCGCGGACGTAAGCGACGACACGCTCTACGTCTTTATGCGCGCACTGCGAAACAAAATCCAGTTTGCGCGGCAGCCGGCAATTCTGCATACGGTGCGAGGCGTGGGATACACGCTCAGGATGGTGCCGGCCTAATGCGTAGTCTTTCCATCAGCCTGAGACTTGCCATCTGGTACACCTGCATCTCGTTCGTGGGCATATTCCTCTGCGGATATGTCATGTGGTTCGCACTAGGCAGTTCGGTGCTTTCATGGAAGGACCGAACACTTGAGATGCGGGCGTCGCGCGTTCGCTCAGTGGCAGGCTCAACTTCGTCGGCACAGCTCACGCTAAGTCTCGACGAGTTGGTGGGCATCCTGCCGGAAGGTGAGTTGATCGAGATTCTTGACAAGCATGGGGTACGCCTCTTCCCGGCAGCCGAAGGAAATCTGCTTGCACTTTCAGTCAAGCCATGCGAACGGAATGTGATTAGCAATGTTCTTGTGGGCAAGAGTTATTTTCGCGTTCTCTGTAGTCCCATACGCTTCGATGCCCGGCCCGCGTATCTGCTAGTTCCAAGCTCGCTGCTTGAGGACCAGATCCTGTCGCGTGTGCTCACGACTCGCTTGATCCAGATGGCATCATTGATGCTGATCGTATCGAGCCTCGCCGGTTACATACTCAGCAAACGCTCCTTGCGGCCGGTTGGAGTGCTGGTCAGCAAGGCACGCTCGATGACAGCGAGGGATCTTACCCAGCGGCTACCTATCCCGGCAGCGGACGACGAGCTAAAACGGCTGGCACTCGAGTGGAACAACCTGCTCGCCCGCATCGAGATCTCGCTCAAACGCGTAGAGCAATTCACCGCGGACGCCTCGCATGAACTCCGTAGTCCAATCGCTTTTATCCGCGCCACCGCGCAGGACAGCCTCTTGCACGGCGAACTTTCTGAAGACGCCCGGAACGCCCTGCAAGCGATCCTCGATGAAACAACGGACACTACCGCGCTGCTCGAAGACTTGCTGACGCTTGCCCGCGCCGACGCGGCTCACAGCGTGCCGACTACGCGCAGCACATCGGTATGTGACGCAATTGTCGACGTTTGCGACCGGCTCCGTCCATCGGCAGAGCAACGCGCACAAACGCTTCATACAATCTTCCCCAACGGCGAAGGCCCTACGCTGCTAGTTTACGACGCCGACCTTCGCCGCCTGTTGGGGATACTGCTCGAGAACGCCATCAAATACACTCCCCTAGGTGGAAGCATCTCGATCGCCTACAAAATGCGGGATTTGTTGCATGTAAGCGTATCCGACACTGGCCTTGGTATCGCCCCAGAGCATCGGGACAAGGTCTTCGACCGATTTTATCGCGTCGATACCGCCCGTAGCGCAAGCCGCGAAGGTGCTGGTCTGGGTTTGGCGATCGCAAAATGCCTTATCGAACGGTACAACGGGACGATTTCGTTAGAGAGTCAATTAGGAAATGGCACCACCGTAACGTTTAGTTTGCCCTACTTGTAATTTGCTTTGAAGGGCGTAGTTGAGCAACAGATCAGCACTCTTGCTGCGATCAGGTTCTTGGTTCACCGAAAGAACTGTTCTCGTAAACGTAGATTTACGAGAGCAATGCAGCCGCAAACAGCAAACCGCTTAGCTTGTGACCTTCAGAGCTATATGGAGGGCTTTCTTCAGCGCTAACCGACGCCAATAACAAGTATGCTTTGGGCGGCATTTACCACGTCGTCTGTGATTAACCGTCGATTCCGTTGATCCTGAGAACTCGTTCTATCTGAGGGAACAGTCTACGTAGGAGCCGGGCGTGGCCTCCTGTGATTCTGGCGATGTTCGCACCCGCCTGAGGGTCTGTGAAGTCCGCCCCATCGAGCTGCAAGCCAGGCTTTCGCCAGTCACGTGTGAGCACGAAAGAGAGTTCGTCGCCGAGAAGTGAACGATAGTGATGGGCGAAGCCGGCTCGGCTGTAAAGCTACGGGTAGCGGGACATGCGCTTCTCGATGCCTGACATGCCGATCAGGATAAGGCCGATGTTGTTGCGATCGAAGGATGGGCACACGGCGGAAACAGACTCTCATGCCGTGGATTGTGGGTGGTTGAGAGAAGGCTGAAGCCCCTCTTCATTTCGAGGGCTAGGTGGGGTCTTCGGGGTCGCCGTCTTCGATGAGGGAGCTGGTGCCGAGGAGGTCGAAGGTGAGGGGCGTGCCGCCGGTGGGTTTGAGGGTGACGCGGAGTGGGAGGCGCTGCCACTCGGCGGGGGCGCAGACGGGGATGAAGTGGTTCGGCTGGGGCCAGGGGGCGAATTGCTTTGAGACCGCGGGGCGGCGGGTGCCGAGTTGGGTGACGACGGCGAAGAGGCCTGACTGGCCGCTCTTGGAGGCGCTCGTGGATGGGCCGCAGTAGGCGGCGTAGTCGCGGTACCAGGTGGCGTTGGAGATCTCGGGGTCGAAGTCGGGGAGGTGGAGCGCGGTGATGCGGCCGGTGACGCGGTCGACGAGGAGCCAGGGGCCGGGCTGCCAGACCCAGCGGGGCTCGTGGTCGTGGGGGAGGGCGTCGTTGAGGTGGAGGGCGCGGCGGATGGTGAAGGTGCGGTCGGTGACGTCGTGGAGGTCGCCCGTGGTCCACTCGCGCTGGCGGTCGTCGACAACGAGGGCGCGGATTTTGAGGGAGGTGGTGTCTTCGTCCTTGGTGTCGGGGGTGACGTCGGGTGGAGTGTAGGGGACGCGGCGGGCGGGCCCTAGGGTGACGACGTGGATGCGTGGGGGCTTGGCCAGCCTGGGTTTGTCTGAGGTTTGGGCGGGGAGCCGTGTCAGCCAGAGGCAGGGGATCAGAAGCAGCAGAGGCACGGGAGCGAAGCGGAGGGTCTGCATGGAGGGACGGTAGCGGGTAGGTGAGGGTTACCGCAAGGAAAAGAGTGGTTCAGGTGAGCCGAAGGGGATCGCGGTGGTTCCCGGATTGGGACGGGATACGAGAGTGCGGATGCGGTGATCGGTAGGTTGACGTTTGGGAGGTCGTGGAGTCGAATGGAGAAGAGGCTTGTGAGGAGAAGAGATGTTCGAGAGCGATGTGAGCCGGGATGAGGCTGCGAAGACGATGACGCGACGGGTATTTCTGGGCGGGGGTGTGGCAGCGACGGTGGGTGTTGCGGTGTGGATGCATGCGTCGCCCGGGGTTAAGGCGAGTACGGCGGTGCATGGGACACCGGGGCAGGTAACAATCGTAAACTTTGGGGATGACGGGATGCGGCTTGGGGAGGAGGCAGTGGCGAAGGTGGTCAAGACGGACGGGGAGTGGCGGCGTCAACTAGGGGCAAACTCGTACGGGATTGCGCGGCTGGCGGATACAGAGATGCCGTTCTCGGGGAACAGCTTGAAGGAGCATCGGGATGGGGTGTTCCGGTGCCTGGGGTGCGAGACGGCTCTGTTTAGCTCCAAGACAAAGTTTGACTCGGGGACGGGGTGGCCCAGCTTCTGGGCTCCGATTGCGAAGGAGAATGTCGCTGAGGTTAGCGACAGGTCGCTGGGAATGGAGCGGACCGAGGTGAAGTGTGCGCGGTGCGAAGGTCACCTGGGGCACGTCTTCAGCGACGGGCCGGAGCCTACCGGGCTGCGGTATTGTATGAACGCGGCGGCGATGCGGTTTGCTCCGGCGGCTTGATCTGAGCTGTTGACTGGCAGGGGCAAGGCAAGAACAACAACTACCCGTAAATTTGTTAGCTCAGGCGTCGTCGTAGTCCTCGGTTAGGGAGAGCAGGAAGGCGGTGAGGGCGTCTACGTCGTCTGCGGAGAGGCTCATGTTGGCGAACTCCGGAGGAGCGTTGCGGAGCTGGCCGGCCTTCGCAAGGGCGGAGCTCTTAATGTAGAAGTTGATGACGTCCGGGATCTGGGCTCGGCTGCCGTTGTGGAAGTAGGGGGCGGAGTCGACGAGATCGCGCAGGTCGGGGGTTTTGAAGAGGGCGATGGTGGAGGCCAGGCCCTGATCGACGGAGCAGTCCTTGCCGGAGGCGCAGACGAAGAGGCCGAGGTTCGACTGGGGATTGGGGTAGTCGGTGTTCAGGTAGACGTTCCACATGCCGAGGTCGACGTAGTTGATGTTGGAGGCGCTGGCTGGGCGGCGGAAGGTCTCGGTGGCCTGGGGGTGGTTGGGAGTTCGGGGCAGGAAGGCGTTGGGGTTGGCGCTGCGCTCAGGGAGCGAGGGGATGTGCAGGGCGGCGAAGGCTCCGGAGCCGTGTACGCCGTCGTACTCGTCCTGAGTGAGGCCGTTGTTGTGAAAGCCGAAGTCGGTAAAGTCCGGGGCGGTATGGCAGGAGGCGCAGTTGCCCGCGTGCTGGTCTGATCCGGAGCCTGCTGCCGCGGCCTTGAGGAAGATCTTCAGGCCGGCGAGCTCGGTGGCGCCGAACTGGAAGGGGTTCGCGTGATAGGCGAAGCTGCCGTCGGCGGGGGTGACCCAGGTCGGGTTCGAGAGGGCGAGGATGTCTTTGTAGAGGCGCTGATTGTAGGCGAGCTTGGTCTCGCCGACGAGGGCCTGGCGGGGGAGTTGATTTTTTTCCAGGAACAGGTCGTAGGGGGATGCAACGTAGCGTTGGTCGTTGTCCTTCTTGAATTGAAGGTCCTTGAAGTACTGCGCGATGCAGATGGCGGCGAGCTGGACGATCTGCTGGTCAGTCGCGGTGGTGACGTCGATGCGGAGAGAAGGGGAGAGCAGGATGTCCGATGGGATGCGGGAGTCGACGCCTTTGAAGAGGATGCCGTAGGAGAGGCCGTTGGAGCGGTCGGCGGCGAGCTGGTCGGAGCCGTTGTCGTTGCGGATGACGTTGGCGATGTGATGGATGGCGGTGTTGTAGTCCTCGGGGGCCCAGCCGAAGTTGCGGCCGGTCATGGTGCCGACGACGAGGTCTTCTCCGGAGGCGAACTCGCCGTCGAAGTGGAGGAACTGGGTGCCGCCGTCGAGGCGGAAGGTGTTGACCATCTGCATGGAGTTGCGCGGGGTGGTGTCGAAGCCGTTTTGGGAGACGGGGAGCGGGCTGCGCGTGGTGAAATCGGCGTAGGTGCGATTGCCGGCGTTCGGGACGCCCTGGAACTCGGTGACAAAGTGGCAGGAGCGGCAGTTGATGCTCTGGCCGGCAAAGGGGCCGGGAAGATTTCCAGAGGGATTAAGGGTGGTTGCGACGACGGAGTCGCCGCTGGTGAGTGCGGTGTTGTAGCCGGTCATGTGCTCGAAGAAGAACTTGGCGAAGCGGGTGTCGAGGAAGAGACGCTCGCCGATGGGGTCGGCGGTGGGAGTGGCGGCTTCGTTCTCCGTGCTGATGGCGGGTGCGACGCCGGAGCCGCAGCCTACGAAGATGGCGGCGGCGGCCACGGCGGACCAGAGGGCGACGAGCAGGAAACGCGCGGAGCGGGCGGAGTTCTTGGGCTTTGGATCGACAGTGGCGAGGTGCATCAGCGCGGGTTTCCTTGCAGTGGAGTCGAAGTGGGGTTTGGGGCGGGGGTCTCGTTTGCACCGGATGGGTTGAGGGCGCGGAGATAGGCGACCAACTGCCAGCGTTCAGCGGTGGGAAGCATGCTCCAGCCGGGCATGCCGCGCCAGGGAACGCCGTTGCTCATCAGCCAGAAGAGATCGCCGTCGGTGGCGTTGGCGACGCGGTCGCTGACGACGGGCGGGCGAGAGTGGAGGCCGGCGCCGTTGTCACCGTGGCACTTGGCACACTCATTGTGGTAGATCTGCGCGCCTGCGCTGGCTGCGTTCTCCTGCGCCTGGGCTGTGGCGACGAGAGGGTTGGTGCGAGCGTGATCGGCGGGTGGGACACGAGTCAGCCATGCGCCGTTGGCCGCGCCCATCAGCAGCGCGGTGGAGATGACGCCGCAACATGCGCCGAGAGCTCGTCTAGCTTGAGTGCGACTTACTTGAGTGCGACGGGGGTTCATTTGGATCTCCGGAAGAGGTCTCGGAACTGGTTGATCTCGTAGGCGACCTTCAGCCGCCAGAGGATGTCCGCGCTGTTCGCGTTGAGGCCGAACTCCGGCCCGACCAGGACGGTTAGATTGCGAGGAGCACTGTACGAGAGCGTGGGGCCGGCGTACTGCGAGGTGCCGGAGGTGCCGAAGGTGTAGCGGGTGCCGAGGCCGCCGAAGAGCTCGCCGCCGACCGAGAAGTACTGACGGCAAAAGACGCAATGGCCGGGATGGGCGCCGTTCGCGAGCGGGCGGCTGACGCCAAGTGCGTAGCCAAACTCCCAAGGCTCATTGGAGACGTTCTTCTCCGAGATGATGTTTTCCGAGAGGTTGAAGCCTTTGACGTAGCTGGAGAGGATCAGCTTGCCTTCAACGGAACGCTCCACATCCTTGCGGAGCAGCGCATTGGAGACCTGCTTGTCCTGGATGACGGCGTTTCCGGTGACTTCGAGGAAGCTCTTGTCTGCCTGGCTGATGTCCTCGTACTCGACGTAGAGCACGGGGTTGATCCAGTGGGTGCGGCGCAGGGGGCGAAAGCGGTTTTCAAAGCGGAAGCCGGTGAAGACGGTCGAGTCGTGGGTGCTGACCTGACCTTGCAGGTAGACTTCGGTCGTCCACCAGGCGGCGAGGCCGTACTCCATTTCCACGGTCTGGGCGTAGAAGGGATTCGTGTCCTTTGGGGTGCTGTAGAGGTTCTGGCTGGCGATCTCGAGGTTGCCGGGTTCTTCCAGCACGTCCGAGTACGTCACCAGGTACGGCGGCTCCTGCGCCTTGGCTCGGGCGCAGAGGAAAGCAAGAGAGACGAGCGCAAGCGGCCATTTTCGCCAGAGCCGGGCGGTTCCGTACATTTGAACTCCATCTAGGACTGATCTTGTCGTGATTATATGCGACAACTTCAGTCTTAGATCAACAAGTGTAGAAGCTTGCCCTCCGAGAGCTGCGAATTGACTACTCCGAAAGTTGGTGTTTGTACCTGATTTGGTACGGAATGGATCGCGAGTGGGAAAGAAAGTTCAAGCTTGGCTATCGAACTCGATTCCCTGCGAAAGATACTTGCTGGCGGGTGTCTCGCGGGTTGAAGATTTGCAGAGAGTAGGCCCCAGCGAAAGTAGTATTGTGTTTTAAGCGCGTAACCGTGCGGTTATGCAAGCTCTCCCAACGACCGCGTTTTTGAGCGGAAACATTCAGGCAGTCAAGGAAGGAATCAGTATCTATGTGGAAGCCCAACCAGCCCGGCAGCACACCCCAGACGCCGGAGCCGCAGCGTCCGGCAACACCCCCCCAGACCAGCTTTGAGACCGCGACCGCCCCGACGCCGGCCCGTCCAGCTGCTCCCAATGCCGGCGCGAGTGCCGCCGCCGTGACGGGGGAGCAGGCGACCATCGGGAAGTCGCTGATCGTAAAAGGTGAACTCTCCGGCTCCGAGTCGCTTTACATCGATGGCAAGGTGGAAGGTGCGATCAATCTTCCGGGCAACCGGGTCACCGTCGGCCGCAACGGCCAGGTCGCTGCCAACATCATGGCGCGCGAGATCGTGGTTTTGGGTAAGGTTCGCGGAAACTGCCACGCCAGCGACCGAGTCGACATCCGGAGCGAAGGTTCGTTGACCGGCGATGTGATCGCGGCACGCATCTCGATTGAGGATGGCGCCTTCTTCAAGGGTGGCATTGATATTCGCAAGCCGGGCACCGGGGAGCAGAAGTCTGGTGTGCCTCCCGCGACGGCGGCCTCAGCAGAGAAAGAGCCGGTTACGGCTTAGCCTTGTTTTGACCAAAAGGCCCTACCCTGACTGGGTTGGGGCCTTTTGTCTTCTTGTCCCCAAAGATGCGACTAGATAAAGTTCCGGGCTAAGGTGAAGATCGCAGTGATCAGCAGGGTTGCCCAGATGGCGGGAGCGGGGAGGGCGAGCCGGCGCTGCCGTAGGGCGATGAGCGTCACATAGGCAAAAACCAGCGGCAGGAGAAGAACGACAAGCGCGTTCAGGTGAAGAGCCGCGTCCAGATGACCATGGAGCAGAGCGGCGAGAGCGCGGGTGGCGCCGCAGCCCGGGCAAAGCAGCCCGGTGACTTGATGGAAGAGGCAGGGCGGGTAGTACCGGGACGATGGGACCACCGCGAGCAGCGTGATGGCCACAGCCATGGAGGCCAGTGGAACCATGTGAGCCGGGATGACAGCTCTAGTACGCATAGGGCGCGGCGGCTCGTCCGAAGCGGGCCGCCTGCTTGATGGCATAGATGCGGGTGAGGTGGTGTTGGAAGTAGAGGCCGCCAAAGAAGAAGACCATGACTGGATTCAACACGAGACCGATCGGCTCCGGGCCGTTGAAGTGTTCTTCCAGTGAGGCCATCTCGCTGAAGCGGGCGACCAACTTGACAACCCAGGTAGCCAACACCAGCAGACCGCCGAAAAAGCCGGAGCCGTTATGATATCCAAACATAAACCAGTGGCTGGAATGGCCTGGAGTGATGAAGACAAACAGCAGCAGCACAGCGTGAGCGACATAGAAGTAGAACGCGTTGGCGTTGGGCTGCACACGGCGAAGCCAGTAGGACACGATCAGGTTCCAGATGACAATGAAGAGGCCGCAGGTGAGCAGGGTGAAGAGCATCACCAAAGCCCAGTGCAGGCTGGGCGGGTCCGGATAGGCGGACATGGCAATAGCCGCGCTTGCCGGGGCGGAGATAGGAACGGGCACGTACGGCGCAGCGGCCGGATTTGCGGGCGAGGAGTACGCGGTGGCTGGCTGCTCGGACAGAGGCGGAACCGGGGGCACGCCGTCATTGGCGAGGACCTCCGAGACGGGCAGCCATTCCGTCATGTTCTCGCTCTTTGCCAGGTCGGTGAGGAGAACGTTGCCGCTGGCCAGGTATCGCTTGAGGTCGTCAAGAGTGTAGGGACCGTAGATCTGGCCGTTCCGAGAGATCTGGAAGTTCACCGGTTGCTCCTGTTGGTCCTCAAGCTGCTTGCTCGATCAAAACACGGACGTGGGAGAAGGGCAAGAGTAGGTTCGGACCAGGCTAGTTCGGCGGGAGATTCGCCGTGGACCAGCCGCCGCCAAGCGCCTTGATGAGGAGTACGCTGGCATCCATGCGGCGGCGCATGATGTCGATATCGTTGCGCTCATTGACGAGCGCGGTCTGCTGTGCGGTGACGACTTGGAGATAGGTATCGATGCCGCCGACATAGCGATTGTTGAAGATATTCTGGGCGCCCTGAGCGGCTATGGTGGCTTGACGTTGCTGCTCTTGTTCCTGGGACAGGATTCGCAGCACAGCTAAATTGTCTTCCACCTGCTGGAACGCGGTGAGGACGGTCTGGCGGTAGTCGGCGGAGCTTTGGCTGAAGCCTGCGATCGCCTGGTCGGAGACTCCGCGGCGTTGCCCGCCGTCGAAGAACGTCTCCGATAGGGTTGGGCCGAGAGCATAGGCGATGTTGGAGGCGCCGAAGAAGCTGGCCAGGGTGGTGCTTTCAAGACCAACCGATCCGGTGAGGCTAAGCGTGGGGAAGTAAGCGGCGCGGGCGATTCCGATACGTTCATTCGCTTCTTTGGTGCGGCGTTCGGCGGCAGCGATATCCGGGCGGCGTTCCAGAAGCTCGGAGGGCAGGCCGGAGGGCACGTAGGGCGGGGTGGCGTTCAGCGGGGCTTCCGGGAGCGAAAAGCTGTTGGGCGGCTGTCCGATGAGGACCGCGATGGCGTGTTCAAACTGGGCGCGCTGCTGGAGGATGTCGCGTTCCTGCACGATGGCGGCCTGCAGCTGGGTACGAGCCTGGAAGACGTCGGACTCGGCGACGACTCCGCCTTCGAAGCGGTTGGTGGTGATGCGGAGGGCTTCCTGATAGTCCTTGATGGTCTCTTCGAGCAGCTTGTGCTGGGCGTCCGCGCTGCGAAGTTCGAAGTAATCGATGGCGAGATCTGACTGGATGGAGAGTTGGGCGTTCTGGAGGTCGGCAGCGGAGGCTTGCGTTTCTTCTTTGGCGATGTTGACGTTACGGCGGATGCGGCCCCAGAGATCCACCTCGTAGCTGATGGTAAAGGGAAGTTGGACATCCGCTTCACCGTTGTTGCCGAGTGCAGTGTTGAAGTAAGGGCGATTGTTGGAGTCACGGAGGCCGCCGGCGAAAGGGGCGACACCGAGGGTGGGGTAGAGTGCGGCGTGGTTGATCTTGATCTGAGCGCGGGCTTCTTCGTAGCGGGCGGCGGCGGACTTCAACGATTGATTCTGGATGCCCGCCTTCACCTCGAGGAGGGATAGATCGTCGTTATGGAAGATCGTCCACCAGTCTCCGCGAAGGACTGCATCGGCGGGTGTGGCGGGGTGCCAGTTGGGATCGGTCTCCTTGTACGCGTCTTTGAAGGCGTCGGGAGCCTGGTAGGTGGCAACTGTCGGCTTGACGTACTTGGGGCCGACCATGCAGCCGGAGGCTAGAAGAAGAGCGACAGAGGTGAAGGCGAGAACGCTGCGTTTCATTCGCGAACGAGAGGGGGCCTTCACTTTGATGCTCCCTTGGCCGTCACGCGAATCTGCTGGCCGTTGGCTAGCGAGTCCGAGGGATTGACGATGACGGCATCCGAAGTGGTAAGGCCGGTGGAGATTTCCACCAGGGCTCCGCCATCGTGGGCGATCGTGACAGGTACAAGCTGGGCGCGGTCAGTCCCGCCTGAGTTCCGGACGATGCCAACCTGCAGGCCCGCGGAATGGAAGATCAGGGTATTCGAGGGGATGGTGAGGTATTGCCCCAGGACTGGGAGCTTGAAGTGGACGAAGACGTAGGCGCCGGGAAGCAGGGTATGGTTCGCATTGGGCACATCGACCTCTACCGTGAGGGTGCGGGAGGCAGGGTCGACGGAGTTGGCGTTGCGTGCGAGGATGCCGTCGAAGGAGCGGCCGGGATAGGCATCGGAGGTGAGGGTGGCGTGATCGCCGTCGTGGATGCCGGTCATGTCGGCTTCGGGGACGGGAACGAAGACGCGGAGACGATCGGTAGAGGCCAGGTGGAAGAGCTCGCGGGCGTTTCCGCCATTGCCCTCCTGGCCGGCCACGATGAGAGCTCCCACGTCCGTGTTGCGGGCGGTGACGATGCCGTCGAAGGGAGCGTAGATGCGCTCGAATGACTGAAGCTGCTGCAGACGGCGGACAGAGGCTTCCGCGGCTTCCACGGCAGCGTGGCGTGCGAGAGCGCCGCCGACGGCTTCGTCCGTCTCCTGCTTGGAGACGGAGTTGGACTTGAGCAGCGCCTGATAGCGGGCGCTGGTGGTGTTGGCGAGATCGAGGTTGGCCTGGGCGAATTTGAGGTCGGCTTCGGCGACCTGAAGTTGCTGGTCTACCTCAGGGGTCTCGATGGTGGCCATGAGCTGGCCCTTCTTGACGTGCGCTCCAATATCGAAAAACCACTGCTTGAGATAGCCATTGGTGCGGGAGTAGATGGGTGTATCGACAAAGGCCTGCGTGGCTCCGGGTAAGGAGAGCTCTGAAGCGAGATGGCCGCCTGAGGGATAGATGACGCTCACGGTGGGAATGGCATCCTGCACGGTCACATCTTCAAGGGTCGTCTCTGCATGGTGGCGGCGCAAGATACCGAAGACGATTGCAAGGATGAGCAACACGGCAAGGATGGAGACGATGCCCCAGATGGACTTGGACAGACCTGGTTTTGGCAGAGGCGCGTCCTGCTCGTGCACGGGGACGGCGTGAGGATCGAGACGGTCGCCGTGCGTGGCCGCCGTGTTGGTCTCGCCGGCGTCGTAGCCGTCCTGTTGCCGATAGCGATCCTGGCCGCCGGACTCGCGGGAGAGACTCGCTCCGGGAGTTCTTGCTGCGGGTGTTTGGATGTCAGGCTCGTCGATGGCTTTCATAGTGGCGGAACTCCGGGTCGGTTAAGGATTGTGTAAACGATTAAGCGTGTTGCTCCTGCAGCGCTTCCTGATCCTGCAGCGCTTGCTGCTCTTCAGGAGAAGGGACGCGCTGTCCGCGGCTTCCGTGCAGCAGTGCGAAGACAGAGGGAACGAAGACGAGAGTCGCAAGGGTTGCCGCCAAGAGGCCACCAATAACGGCGCGTCCCAGCGGAGCGTTCTGCTCTCCCCCTTCTCCTGCTCCGAGCGCCATGGGGATCATGCCGATGATCATGGCGAGCGCGGTCATCATGACCGGGCGGAAGCGGGTTGCGCCGGCCTCGAGCGCCGCTTCAACCGCGTTGCCATGGTGTTGCAGCCGCTCCGTGGCGAAGCTGACGACGAGAATGGAGTTGGCGGTTGCGACGCCCATGCACATGATCGCTCCCATGAGCGCCGGCACCGAGAGCGTCGTCCCGGTAAGGAAGAGGAACGTGATGATGCCGGCGAGCGCGGCAGGCAGCGCGGTGATGATGATGAAGGGGTCCAGCCAGGATTGGAAGTTCACCACGATCAGCAGGTAGACGAGCACGATGGCGAAGGCGAGGCCGCCGAGCAGACCAACGTATGAGGCGTGCATGGTCTCAATCTGGCCGCGAACACGGAGGAGACTGCCCTTGGGCAGAAGCTTCCGGTTGCGCTCCACGATCTTGTTGATCTGCGTGGCGACCGCTCCGAGATCGCGATCCTGTACGTTGCCGTAGATATCCAGGACACGGTGGATGTTGTAGTGATTGACGACCTCCATCTCCGTTCCGCGTTGGATATTGGCCACGTCGGCGAGGATCTCGGGATGACCCGCCGTCGGCGAGGCAATGGGTATGTTGCGCAGATCGCTGAGGCTTTGGATGGCATACTGCGGCGCTTCGACGACGATGTTGTAGACGACGCCGTTCTTGTAGTTCAGGTAGAACTGCGGCGAGAGCTGCGTGCTGCCGGAGAGGATGTTGACGAGTGAGCCGCCAACGTCCCGCTCCGTATACCCGCCTTGAGAGGCTTTGGTGCGGTCCACGGCAATGTTGAAGACGGGGTAATCATCCGGTTGCTGGATGCGCGTATCGACGAGACCCGGAACCTGACGCATCTCCGCCAGAATCTTGTTTGCCACGACGCGATTTGCGTCGATATTGGCGCCTTCGATCTGAACGTCGATCGGCGCGGGGATACCAAAGTTTAGAATCTGGCTGACGATATCCGACGGCAGGAAGTAGAAGGTCGTACCGGTGAACTGTTTGGGGAGTTGTGACCGCAGAAGACGCACAAAGTCGGCAGTAGGCTTGTGGCCTTCGTTCAGCGAGACGAGAATGTCAGCATCGCCGGCGCCGATCAATCCTGAGGTCGCGTGCTGAAAGTTCAACGTGGAGTAGGGAAGTCCGATGTTGTCCAGGATGTTGTTCAGTTGAGCGGCAGGGATTGCACGGCGAATCTGTTGCTCGACCAGATCGCAGATCTTGGCCGTATCCTCAATGCGGGTGCCGGAGGGAGCACGCAGGTGGAGGATGAATGAGCCGCTATCGCTGGATGGAAAGAAGTTCTGTCCAAGAAAGGGAATCAGCAGAAAGGCACACAGGCAGACTCCCAGGAAGATGGGAACGAAGAAGAGGCGTGCGTCTAGCAGGCTGCTCAGCAGACCCTGGTAACCCAGGCGGACGCGCTCAAAGATCTCGTTGAATCTGCGCTGGAAGCGAGCAAGCGGATTGCGGGATGGGACGGCATGGTGATCATGCTTCTTGAGCAGGTACATCGCCAGCGTGGGAACCAGGGTACGGGAGAGAATGTAACTCGCCAGCATGGCGAAGACGACGGCTTCCGCCAGTGGCACGAAGAGGTATCGTGCCACGCCTGAGAGAAAGAACATGGGCAGAAAGACGATGCAGATGCAAAGCGTCGAGACCAGCGCCGGGACCGAGATCTGTGCCGCGCCTTCGAGGATCGCGTCATTCAGCTCGTTGCCCTCTTCCAGGTAGCGTTCAATATTCTCGATGGTCACCGTTGCGTCATCGACCAGGATGCCGACCGCCAGCGCCAGACCGCCCAGCGTCATGATGTTGATGGTCTGTCCCAGCAGGCCCAGCACGATAATCGAGGAGAGGATGGAGAGCGGGATGGAGATGGCGATGATCACCGTGGAACGCCATGATCCGAGGAACAGCAGAATCATCAGGCCCGTGAGTACCGCGGCGATCACCGCCTCGCGGATGACCCCTTGCACGGACGCTCGCACGAAGATCGACTGATCTCCGATGGGCGTAATTCTCAACGCATCGGGGAGTGTCGCCTTGATTTGGGGCAGCAGTCCGAGGACCTGCTCGACGACCGAAAGCGTGGACGCGCTGCCCGACTTCAGAATGACCAGCAGCACGCCGCGGTGTCCATCCTGCCGCACGATGTTTGTTTGGGGAATGGAGCCGTCTGAGATGCTCGCCACATCGCGAACATAGACTGTGGTCCCGTTGACCTGACGCAGAGGCAGATCGGTCAGACCGGCCAGTGTCTCCGGCGCCGAGTTCAGCCGGATGTCGTACTCATCCGGACCGATCTTTGCGGTTCCGGAGGGCTGAATGACATTCTGGTTGGAGAGCGCGGTGAGCACATCCTGGGGGCTCAAGCCGCGAGCCTGCAGCTTCTTCGGGTCCAGGTAGACCATGATGGAACGTTGTTTGCCGCCGTAGACATTCGGCACGACAGCGCCTGGAACCGTGACCAGGGAGGTTCGGATGAAATTGAGGCCGTAGTCGTTGAGTTGCTGCTCGTTGAGCCCTTGACCGGACAGACCAAGCTGCAGGATCGGCACGGACGAGGCGGAGAAGTTGATGATCTGAGGTGGCAGCGTTCCGGGAGGCAAACTGCGCAGAATGAACTGCGACGAACTGGTGACCTGCGCGTTCGCCGTATCGAGCGAAGCCCCCGGCCGCAGGTAGACCTTTACGACGACCTGCCCGTTCACCGTCGTCGACTCAATGTGCTGGATGTTATCGACGAGCGTGGTGAGGGTCTTCTCGTACGGCGTGGTAAGCCGGCCCTCAAGCTCCTCCGGGTTCAAACCCGTGTACTGCCACGCCACCGAAATCACTGGGATGTTGATCGCGGGGAAGATGTCCGTGGGCGTGTTGAGGATAACGACCGGCGCGGCGATCAGGATCAGAATCGCGAGGACAATGAAGGTATACGGCCGGGTGAGCGCGATCTTGACAATCCACATGGGGAGCAGTTCCTCGTTTGCTAGCCGGCGGGAGGCCGAGGGCGATGGCCTTCAGAACTGGCGTTCTACATCGGCGCTTCAGTTCTTCAGTCTACCCTTGGCAAAAATCCGTAGCTATAGGACAGCTTTTATCGCCGTAAGGTTTCACGGGATTTTCCGCTCTACTTGAACGGAAATACCGATTCATGGACACTGGATGCATGGAGCTACGCCACCTACGATACTTCTGCGCTGTCGCGGAGTATGGAACCTTTCGCGAGGCGAGCCGGAGGCTGCATGTCTCGCAGAGCGCGATCAGTGAGCAGATCGCTGACCTGGAGGGCGAGGTCGGAGGGCCGCTGCTCGACCGCGTCCAACGTGCGCCTCGCCTGACGGCACAGGGCAGGATCTTTCTGGATGAGGCAAAGAAGACGCTGCGATCGGCGGATCATGCCGTAGATATCACGCGCCGATCTCTGCTTGGGCAGGAAGGCGAACTCTCCATCGCGTTCTTCTCCTGGGGTGCGGGAGGCTTCTTCGCGCGCATCATCCGCGAGTACCGAAGCCTGCACCCAACCATCAAGCTGACCATCCTGGAGATGCATACGTCGGTGCAGATGGAATCGTTTGAAAGCGGAAGGATCGATGTCGGCTTTACGCGGCCGCTGGAGCCGCCCTACGACAGGCTGCTGAAGGCTGAGCTTCTTTACAACGATCCGGTGGTCGCGGTGATGCCGAACGATCATCCCATGGCCGCGGAACACGTGCAGGTTGCGGCGCTGGCGGGAGAGCGGCTGGTGATGGTGGAGCGGCAGGTCTCGCCCGCGCTCTTCGACAACATCGTCGGGCTCTGCGCCTCGGCAGGGTTCTCGCCCAACATCGTCAACAGCTCCTCGACCTGGTCGGGAGTACTGACGCTGGTGGAGGCAGGGGAGGGGATTGCGCTGGTTCCATCCGGCGCTCGCCACTTTCGCTCGCCGGGTCTAACCTTTTGCCAGCTTGCCCCTCAGACCACGCACGTTGGCATCTGCCTGGCCTGGAATCCGCTGAACGAAGGGCCGGTCGTCCAGGACTTCCTGCGACTGGTGCGAGAGAACAAAGATCGTATCCGGCAGAGCGTTGGAGGTTAGTCGGCCTGGATGAGGACGGCCTCGTTGGGGCGCAGGATCAAGCTTCCGCCGGTTGAGGTTCGGTTGCTATCGAGGTACGAATTGAGCAGAAGCCGGCCGGCGAGGGCGTCGGAGCTCCGAGTCTGATCGGTAAAGTTGAGGAGAGCCTGTACGCGAGTCGGACCTGAGGTACGGGTGTAGCTCAGGACTCCGTTCGTCTCGACCACGTCGGAGATCGAGCCGGCGTGAAGGGCGGGAGTGGTTCGGCGCAGGATCAGCAGTTTGCGGTAGAGATTCAGGATCGAGTCCGGCTGCACTGAAGCGGCTGCGACGCTGTGTTCCGGCGCGTCTTCAATCAGAGGGAGCCAAGGCTTGGCTTCAACGGTCGTGAAGCCCGCGTTGCTGGTCTGGTCCCAGAGCATGGGGCTGCGTTCCGGATCGCGGCCAAAGCCTCTGCCCGGCTGATTCTTCTCCGCCGGATCTTGAACCTGGCCGGCTGGGATGGAGGCGTCCGGCATCCCCAGTTCATCACCGTAGTAGAGCGTCGGCGTGCCTCGCAAGGTAAGAATCAGCACGGCCGCCACCCTCGCCTGGGCAGATCCGATGCGGGACGCGAGACGATGTTGGTCGTGATTTCCCAGGACCCAGTTGGGCCACGCGCCGTCCGGTAGCAACGCCTCATAGCTGCGGATGAGCTCTGCGATCAGGGCTGCCTGCCATTGCGTCTGGATGAGTTGGAAGTTGAAGGGCATCTGCGCACCCAGCAGCTGGGGAACGCTGCCGCCACCCGCCGGTTCCGGTTCGTAGTAGCGGACGAGGTCTTTGAGCGGAAGATAGATTTCGCCGATCAGCACACGCTCCGGATACTCATCGAGCAGGGTACGCATCTCGCGGACGATCTGATGGGTCTCAGGCTGATCGGCAGTATAGGTGGGAAGTACGGACCAGAAGGAAGAGTCGTTTGGACCCCCGTGGAAGTCAGGGTTGGGAAGGTTGGAGCGGAACTGGTCGTCTTTAATCAAGAGCCAAAGCACGTCCATGCGAAAGCCGTCGATGCCGTTCCCATGACCTCCGCGGTCGAGCCAGAAGCGCATCGCGTCATACATGGCGGAGCGCACGGCCGGATTACGCCAGTTCAAGTCCGGCTGTTCCTTGAGGAAGGAGTGATAGTAGAACTGCTGCGTGGCTTCGTCCCAGGTCCACGCCGAGCCCCCGAAGTTCGACATCCAGTTGTTGGGCGGACCGCCATTCGGGCTGGGATCGCGCCATAGATACCAATCCCGTTTTGCACTCTCGCGGGAACTGCGCGAATCGAGGAACCAGGGATGCTGGTTTGAGGTGTGGTTCGGCACAAAATCCAGGATGAGCTTCAGCCCGCGAGCATGAATCGCTGCAAGTAGGGCGTCGAAGTCCGCAAGCGTTCCGAAGAGCGGGTCGACGTTGCAATAATCAGCCACGTCATAGCCAAAGTCAGCCATCGGCGACGGATAGAAGGGCGAGATCCAGATCGCATCGACTCCGAATGTGACCAGGTAGTCCAAGCGGGACAGAATACCGGCGAGATCGCCAACGCCGTCGCCGTTCGAGTCCTGGAACGAACGCGGATAGATCTGGTAGATGACGCCATCGCGCCACCATAGCTTCTGTGGCGCGGCGCTTGATTCGGACTCGTCGACTGGCATGGGGATGAGATGCTTCTTCGCTTCTTCATAGCATCGATGACTCCCAGCCGGGCGAACCGCCGGTCCGATACTCGATGACCCGGGTCTCACTTCAGAGAGCTGTGGATTGGCCTCGCTCTATCTGCACCGACGCGTCGCGCCACAACAAGGGATGGATTTTGAGGAGATCTCTCCCTTTGCGAGCAGCACCGATGCACGCAGCCCAAGCTTGAGAGCGGAAGCATCCCATCCCCTTATCTAGCGAGCGAGCCCCGTCTTTATTTTGATGGTCGGGGCGGAGGGATTCGAACCCCCGACCCTCTGGTCCCAAACCAGATGCGCTACCAGACTGCGCTACGCCCCGACATCGTTCAGTTTACCTTACTGAGTCAGAAACTTGGCTCGTTAGCGTCTCTGCTGGAGCAGCGCGTGCAAAGACCCGCCGACGTGCACGAAGACCCATCCGATGAGCAGCATGGGAACGATCATCAATCCTGCAAGCACAATGCAAACGCCCGCGATGAACAGCCAACTGCTTTGCGTCTTGCGTTCAGGCTCATCCAGAGCCCCGCGCAGAAGCGCATAGTTTCGCCGATTGGCTCGCCAGGCAATGTCGAAGAAGTTGCCGACGAACGGAATAGAGCCGACTGCCGTCTCGATGGCGACATTCAGCACCATACGCGCCACAACGGCTTTCGGAATGCCTCGCATCCAAGCCGCGACAATGATGATCGAGGACGCGAGTCCCCCAAGAACGTCGCCAATGCCCGGGATGAATCCAACGATTCCGTCCAGCCCAAAGCGAATCGGAGTGCCCGGAATACGGATAAAGTCATCGAGCAGATGTGACAGCAGATCCAGATGCTCGTCATCGATCGCGCTCCGCGTTCCACTCTGACGCGGACGTAGAATCTCGGGTTGAGCGGTGATCGCCATACCTGATAGATGCAAATCTTTGCCACGATGCTATACTTACCCCAATACGGCGGCTATAGTTCAGTGGCAGAACGCCGCTCTGTGGCAGCGGATGTCGTGGGTTCGAAACCCACTAGCCGCCCCAAATTTTCAACAACATACGGGGCGTCAGGGGTAGTTAGAGGGCAGGTCGCAGTTTTCATTGCAGAATCACCTCCACTACCCCCTTGTTGGCCTTCCTCAGATCGTCCATAAAAGAGTCCCCATAAATGTTCATCGTCGTGCGGATATCCGCGTGGCGAAGAAGATCCTTCTGCACCCCCACCGGCGCCCCCTGCTTGCTCAGCCAGGAGCGGTAGGAGTGGCGAAAGGTGTGCCAGCCGATCTTTTCCCCCAGGCCACATGACACCGCAGCCGGCGCGATGACGTACTGCTGGATCCGGTATGCGTGGAAGGGCTTCTCGCCGGCGGAGAAGGGGCTGGCGAAGATCCAGTCATCGTCTTCCTGGTACTCGGAGGCCTCGAAGAGCGCCTTGAGGCGTTCGATTAGGAGCTGGTGGAGGGGAAGGCTGGCGCCGCGCTTCTCCGTCTTCACATCGTCGACGCGACCGTTGACGATGCCGCGCTCGATCTTCACCTCGCGTTCCTTCCAATCGATGTCACACCAGCGCAGCGCCGTCAGCTCACTGCAGCTGAGGCCGAGGCAGCCGGCTAGCAGCATCATCGTCGAGTGCGGTTCACGGTTCACCTGGGCGACGAGCTTCAGGAAGTCAGCTGTCGACAGCACCCGCGGCTTCGCCTTGCGTCGATTGCCTCCTTTGAGGCGGAATAGATTCATGGGGTTTTCGCTGAGCGGGATCCACTCCCACAGCATCGCGTAGCGGAAGAGCTGGCGCATGAGGCCGAGGATGTGGGACTTCGACTTCGGCGCCAGCTCGAGCTTATCCAGCCAGGCGCGAACGTCTTTCGGTTTTACGTCCTCGACGCGGAGCGTACCCCACTTCGGCATTATGTGACCGTTCAGGTAGCTTTTATATCCGCGTCCGGTGTCATGACGGGCGGGAAGCTCTTCACGGATGTAGCGGTGGATCGCGTCGGCCATCGTGTACCGCGGCGGCTCGATGAGGGGCGCTTCATTGAACGCCTTGACCAGGTCTGCGGCGGCCTTGCGGGCGAGGGTGCGGGTGGGAAGATTCGCCACCAGGCCGATCCGGGTGCGGGGCCGACTTCCGTCCGGATACGTGAAGCGGATGTACCAGCAGATCCCCTCGACCGTGCTTTTCTTCTCAAGGGTCCCAGACTGGTACCTTCTTGCCTGCTGCATGCTTTAGTCCACCTTTTTGTGGCGGGTACGGACTAAAGACTACCTCGCTTCCATGTATTTGTCCACAGATGACCGAAAACAGCGCCACTGCTTCCCAACCTTCTTCGCCGGGATCTCTTTCTTCTCGAAAAGCCTGATTGCAGTCCTTCTGCCGATCTTCAAGAGCGCAGCGGTTTCATCTGCAGTCAGGATGTCGCCGTTGATGTGGATCTGGGCGCGAGTGTTCGGTGTGGCCATTCCTGTATACCCCCATCCGCATGATGCCACAAAATACCGTCTTGACGTGCCCCAAAGTTGTGGCTAGGGTGTGAGGAGTCGGTGAGTTACTCCCGGCGATCCCCCAGGAGCCCGCGCATGAACGCTTCCCGCAGACCAGTAACCTTTCCGCCCCCCATCTCAGAACCAGGCCGTCTACAGATGCTTCCCCCGCTAGTGATCAGCGCGGAGATCTGCGACGAGACCCTGACACAAACCGATCTCCTGCAGTTCGCCGATCACCTGGCCAAGGAGTTTGAAGGGGACGGTGTGCGGGCGGCGTGGGAGCCGGCGAGTTGGTATCGCGAGCAGGTGGGGGTGGAGCTCTGCTCCGAGGAGCATGCCGATCGGCTCCGTGAGCTGACGATCGAGCGCTGCAGGGCTTTGACCAGGATGCGGACCAGCGCGGAGGAGCTCAGCACCTACCGGGAACCGACTGCCATCGATGGCCTGGTCAACGGCCTAAGCCTGCTGGTGATCCTGCTCTTTGTCTTCGTGGTGTTCCCACTCATGGTGCGCTCCCGCTGCACCGCTCCAGCAGCAGCCGTTGTGAGCTCTACGCGATGAACCGCACCGAAGCTTCCACGGCGATGGAACTCCCGACAGAGAGCCGCCACGTTTACGGTGCTGCATGCACCTGGCATGACCGCGAAGAGAACGCGGGCAAGACAAAGCCTCGCATCATTGCTGGGCAATCGATCAGCTTGCCATGCTGCCCGCACTGCGGATCCGCGCTGCTGGAGATGAGCGCCGACGAGTGGTGGGCGTTAGCGCGGAAGAATGACCGGTCCCAGCCAGGGTACGAAGACATGCTGCGCTGGAGCCAGGGCAAGTGCTTCCCGGACTTCGACACTCTCCAGAACGCCTACCGGCAGGCGAAAGAGGAGTAGGCGATGCAGCCGATAGGCCTTTTGAACTCACAAAGAGTGGTAAGACAGTTCCCTCGAGCGGTTCACGTCAACAACGGCGCGCCGTACCGAAGTCCCCGCCCCCAGAAACCTGTAGGCGTATCTGCGCGGCAGTGGAAGAGAGCCATTAAGGCTGAGCGGCACAAACGTAACGAGGCTCGAGGCCAGGTCTATGCTTAGGTCTTCACTTAGCCAGATAGGCGAAGAAGTTCTTCGCCAGCTTCTTTGCTGCGTCGGTGCTGCCGTGGTCGGCGAAGCGGACGCGGATCTGGTTGTAGTACGCCCGATCGCCACCCTTGGCCGGCGTCACTGTCATGGCGGCAATCGCGGGTGGGGCGGACTCAACGTAGAAGCCACCGCGGTGGCGATCCTCAAGCTTCAACCATCCAGTCACGATGTAGTCCGCTTCCGCAGCAGTGTCGACGAAGCTGACGAGCTCCGTGGCGGTCAGCGCATCCCGCATCTCGCCCTCGAAGCCGTTCATGTCTGCGATGTAGATCTTTGCTCCGCGAGGAATGCGGGCGGAGCTCGTCGACGTGGTCGCACCCGGTGTGGGCGGGGCGGGGGCGGCGTTTTGGAACGTGGCTGCAGCAGCCAAAAGGAACGAGGCAAGGATCTTCATAGGGGAGTCAGACTATCACTCCCCCACCACTTGACATCTGGCACGCTGCGGCGCAGTCTAAGCGCACAAGGGCTGAAAACCCTAAGTACAGCGTTTACCAGCGCACGTCAGCGCCGGTGCTCCCATGCATCGTCTGACACGCCGGGGTCTCCTGCCCGTAAGGATGGAGGCACGACTGTACTCGTGTTTTCAACCCCGGCACCACATCACCTGCTGAAAACAGGGGATGGACCAGTCTCGTACAGGAGCACCGATCATGGCTGAAAGCCCTCGCGGCTTCGCGTCTTTACGCGATGCTTTGCAACCCCGCACATCTGAACCGGATGACGTGACGTTCCTGTCCGCGGCTTCGATCGTCAACAGCGGCCTCGCGCTTGCTGCCGATCTCGAAGATCCCGCCGGCGAGAACCTCGTCGAGTTTATGGCCATGCTGTCCCACTCGCCGATGTTCTGGCTGGCGGTGGGGAGCTACAAGCAAGAGCTGAAGTCGATCCTCCTGAACGAAAGCGAAGACGCTGCGCGTGCGGAGGAGTTCGCGCTGGAGCGGCTCTGCGCCCGCATGTTCCGCGCCGGGGTTGCAGCTGCAGGAATCTCTTCGGGCCCAGAAGGAGATTCCAAGTGAGCGTGCAACTGATGGGCGCGGTGATCAGCTGCGGGCCCCGGGAACAGAACACCTACTGCGTGCTGAATGCGCTGGCGAACTACGCCGACGACTTCGGCTTCTGCTGTCCTTCGGTGGAGACGATCGCGGCCGACTCGCGCTGCAATGAGCGGACCGTCTTCCGCACGCTGGACCAGCTGGTGGACGATGGCTGGCTTTACCGGGCCAGGAAGGTGCTGAACGGCAAGAGCAACGTGTACATCCTCAATCTCTCGAAATTAGGTGTCACGGTGTCACCTAACGGACGTAGAAGCCCTTTGTTTATGCGGCTTTTGCGTTCTTCAGGTGACAGATTGACACCTATTTTTGCGCCTGAAAAGTCAGGTGACACGAACCGGTTTTCAACTGACAATCCACAGCCCCCTCAGGTGACAGAAACGGAGACTCAGGTGACAAAAACGGGGGGTTCAGGTGACAGAGCTTGTCACCCTAACCGTTACAACCGTTATGAGCAGAACCGTAAGGGAACCGTTAACGACGTAGAACCACCCCCCCTACCCCCCCGGGGGGGTGAGGTTGATGAGGTTGGGGATCACAATCCGGAACCGAAGGGAGGTCGCGGAAAATCGCCAGAGCCAGGCGGTGGGCGTGATGCAGCGTCCACCCCGCCGCCCGCCTTCGAGGTCGATCCGATTGGACCTTCCCCGCCGGTGCTCCAGCGCTGGGACGCGATGCGGCTCTCGCTCAAGCTCGACGTCGGCACGTCGCTCCATCCGAACTTCACCGAAATCGTTCCCGGCACCAGCAGCGACTGGGATGGATGCTTCCGCGACTGGTGGTTTCTCAGCCTGGGCCGCGAGGGAACCGTGTGGGAGTTCACCACGCATGCAGGCAACGAAGACGCCACGCGCCGCGGGATCGAGAAGTATCGCTCCCGCCTGGAAGCGAGAGTCCGGATCTACTTCCCGATCCCGACCTCCCAGGCGATCCGCTTCATCGTGAAGGTCCCAGAGGCACGCACCAGCAACGCAACCGCCGCAGCTTAGGAAGGAAACGCATGCTCACTTGGATTGCCGCCATCGACGTCTGGATACTCATCGCGGTGCAGGGTGCACTCGGCTTTCTGGTCGAGTGGTTCTCCTGGCGGCAACGCTCGATCGAGCGTGTGCTGATCGCGGCCTATGCGGGGGGCTTCATCGCTTCGGTCGAGCTGAACCATGAGGCCCGGTGGTCGTACATCGGCCTGGCGTTCGGGGTGTACGGGCTGATCTCACTCCATCGCGCGCCGAACCAGCATCGCCTCGTCCGGCTCTTCAGCGCAGAGCGGTCTGAGGTACTGGCCCGCGTCGGCATTTTGGTCGCGAGCCTCTTCTGTTGCGGTGCGGAGCTTGTATGGCCCGACCGGTTTGTCATGGATGTCGTAGTGATATGCGTCTTCGCGATCGCGCTCTACGTGATGGCGTTGCCCAGCGGTGGGACGCCCGGCCGCAAGCGCAAGGCGGCCGTCGCAAAGATCGTCGACAGCTTCGGCAAAGAGTACGTGCCGGAGGCCGCTTGATCGACACCGACTTTGAGCGCGAGATCCGCGAGCACAACCCACGCACCACAGCCCGGCCGTGCGAGACGGTGGAAAAAGGAAAACAGATGCCGATCGGACCCTACTTAGGCGACAGCGCGAAGGACGTGGTGACTGGCTTTGCGGGTGTCATCACCGGGAAAGCAGAGTACATCAGCGGTTGCAGTCAGGCGCTTATCGTTCCACCGGTTGCAGCCGACGGCGCTTACCGCGAAGGCCAGTGGTTCGACATCCAGAGGATCGAGATCACGGCCGTGAAGAAGGTTCAACTCGACAACACCCGCACACCCGGCGCAGACAAAGAAGCTCCGAAGCGCTGAATCCGCCAATGCAACACAAACCGGCCGTGCGAAGCGGCGAGAGGAGAACCGATGTTCACCAGGCAAGTACTGCAGGAGCTTTTCACCCATCACCCACTGAAGCCCGGGCAGCTGGAGCGGTACCAAGCGATCCGCATCGCCGCCCTTGATTTCGCAACTGTGCTGGTTGCAAATACCCCGCAAAGTTCGGATCAATCAGCTGCGATTCGCGAGCTCCGAGTATGCGTGATGACGGCGAATGCCGCGATCGCGCTGGAGAAGTAAGAACAACACTCACGCACCACAACCCAGCCGCGCGGGCGGCGGCGACAGGAGAGCAGATGCAAGAGAAGAGTTTTGATGAATGGGCGTTGGTGGAGCTGATGGGTCATCAGCGGATCGCCGGCCGAGTCACAGAGGCGGAGATCGGCGGCTCGAAGTTTGTGCGCGTCGACGTTCCCGAACAAGAGGGTTCACAGGCACTCACGAAGTTCCTCGGACCTGCTTCCATCTACGCCATCACCCCGATGTCTGAGGAGACTGCGAGAGCTGTCGCTTCGCGCATAAGTTCCGCGCCGATCACGGCCTATGACGCGCGTCGCCTTGTAGAGCTGGAAGACAAAAGAAGACCCGCGCAGCTAAGCGGAGGTGATGACGAAGAGGACGCCGACGACGAAGAAGATGACCCACAAGGCCCTTTTTAGCGCATAAAAAAAGGCGTCGACCGTTGCTGCGGCCGACGCCTTCAACCCCAACCACAACCCGATCCAACGAAAGGCTCCCACAATGAACCAACCGCAGCTCGGCAGATCTCACTATAACGCGATCCACCAACGCGTGGCACAGGAGCGACGGCATGGCTAAGCCTGCGAAAGCGCCTGTCACTCTCCACATCGGCACCGGCGAAGATGGACAGCGGCTTCCTCACGCCGTGATGACGATGACCAGCGTCATCCTGGCGAAGAAGGGCGCCGGAAAGACAAACACCGCCGTCGTCATCGCAGAGGAAGTCCGGAAGGTTGGCGGCCAGGTCGGCGTCGTCGACCCAGTCGGCTCCTGGTGGGGAATCAAGAGCTCGGCCGACGGGGAGAGCGTGGGCCTGGAGTTCGTCGTCTTCGGCGGAGACCATGCGGATCTTCCGCTTGAGCCTGACGCAGGCGAGGTCGTCGCGCGATCGGCGGTTGAAGGCCGATTTTCCTTTGTGCTGGATCTCAGCCACTTCCGGAAGGGTGAGCTGATCCGGTTCATGACAGACTTCCTGACGACGCTCTACCGGCTCAATCGGGAAAGCATGCTGCTGATCGTCGATGAGGCTGACACCGTCGCGCCGCAGAAGCCGTACGGCGATGAAGCGAAGGTGCTCGGCGCGATGCAGGACGTTGTCCGCCGCGGCCGTGCGCGAGGTCTCGGCGTGGTGATGATCACGCAACGGCCGCAGGTGCTCAACAAGGATGTCCTCACCCAAGCCGACATCCTCTGGGCGCTGCGGATGAATCATCCGAAGGACCTGAAAGCGATCAAGGAGTGGGTCGACGTACACGCGGATCCGCGCGTCGCGAAGGAGATGCTGGCCAGCCTTCCCGATCTGCCAACGGGCACGGCGTGGCTGTGGGCCCCCGACATGAACATCCTGGCGAAGGTGCCGGTGCGCCGGCGCGAAACCTTCGACAGCTCCCGCACGCCACAGCCTGGTGAGATTCTGACTGCACCCAAGGTGCTGGCACAGGTGGACCTGGAGAAGCTGGGCAAAGAGATCTCCGCCACCGTCCAGAAGGTACGGGAGAACTCACCGGCAGCGTTGAAGCAGCGGATCGCCGAGCTGGAAGCGGCACTGCGATCCGCAAAGCCGTCTGCCGGCCAGGAAGCGGAGATGAGCTACCTGGAGGTGGCGAACCGAAGGCTGGGGAGTCAGGTCTCAGATCTGTTGCTGCAGAGAGACAGGGCACTGGATTATGCGGAATCGCTGGTGCAGCTGCTGACCGAATCCACTCCGAGTGAGAGCGCTGACCTCGAGGAAGAGGCATCACCGAAACAGGTGACGGAGCCTAAACCTGTTCAGGCTGCCAGGGCGATGCCGGCCGTTGCGGAGAAGGTCACTGCACCCCCGGGCCTGACGGGACCGCAGTTGAAGGTGCTGCAGTCCGTTGCCGCTTTGCACGCCGTCGGCATCCAGTCGCCTGAGCGCAAACACGTGGCGCTCTTCAGCGGATACAGCAATCCCCGTAGTGGCGGTTTCACGGAACCCACGGGACAGCTCGTCGGCATGGGATATCTGCAGTCGGCATCCGGAACGCTTGCGCTGACGCCTGCAGGAAGGAAGGTGGCACCACCGGCCGCGGCGGCAACAACGGCAGATCTCCACACCAAGCTGCAAAGCCTGCTCAGCGGTCCGGAGTGGAAGATCCTCGACTACCTAATCCGGCTCTATCCACGCTCGATCACACGCGCGGGCCTGGCGGAAAAGATGGGCTACTCCAACCCCCGTTCCGGCGGCTTTACGGAGCCAATGGGCAAGCTCGTCTCCATGGGCCTGGCGTCGACGCCAGCTCCCGGAACCGTCGTCGGCACAGAGATGCTGTTCGTGAATGGGAGGAAGTGATGGCACTTAGGTTCGGTGGCATGGTTGTGCAGAAAGACGGCAGCGAGGTGGTGGATGAACGGATGCTCGCTTTTGGCCGCTGTCTCGTGGTTTTGCAGTGTTGCGGCAAATACCTGTCCGATGTTGAGCCTTTCGCTCTCGCTGGCAAATTAGCCGAAGTAGAAAACCTAACGAATCTGCTAGCCGGCAACATCATTGAGGCGGCAATGGGCGATGGAGAGCAACTGCTGCGTGACTCCCTAGCACTTGCAGCTCACCTGGACATTGAGTTGATCTCCGTCCCTATGAACAGGACCGCTGGAGGTCACGATGCCTAAATACTTCGTGGCGTTTTGGGGTGACCTGGAGATTGAGGCGAACTCAGATGCAGAGGCTGAGAGCGCCGCGATCGAGCAGCTGAAGCAGGAGCCGGAGAACGTTCTCTTCTGGGATGCGGCGCTGGTCATCAGCTGCAGGTTCTGTGGATGTACGGAAGAGCATGCGTGCGAAGGTGGTTGCGCCTGGGCGAATCCGGAGAAGACGGTTTGCACTGCGCCCGCATGCCTTGCACATTGGACGGCGGAGATCCGGGCAGGATC
This sequence comes from uncultured Granulicella sp., assembly GCA_965198885.1. GTDB lineage: Bacteria > Acidobacteriota > Terriglobia > Terriglobales > Acidobacteriaceae > Edaphobacter. Next base: position 2,257,364 of record OZ240677.1, read on the forward strand.
GCTGGCGCTGTCAGCCGCGGAGGTGACCCATGCCTAAGTGCACCTTCAGAGAACGGCCGGGCGATCAAGAGCTCTGCACCACGCTTCCGGAGCCTGGGAAGGATCTGTGCCCGCGGCATGAGTTTCTGACTGCGTTGAAAGCCCAGCAGAAGGACAGTCGTGAACAGGCGAAGCCATCCAGTGCCACCGCTCCGCCGCGTACGCGCGCTGACCTGGTGAAGCGTGGGTTCGTCTTCCTGAATCCAGGTGAGTGCTCAGGGTGTGGCCAGAAGCTGCATTGGTTCCGGACACCGAACGGCAAGCCTGCGCCCTACAACGTGATGGCAAACGATACCGCGAAGGCGATCTCCCACTTTGCGACCTGCACCCGCTCAAACGACTTCCGGAGGTCAGCATGAACATGGGCGGCGACTACATGCGTGCAGGCCTCGTGATGGACGTCTTCGGGGATTACGTGGATCCGGACCAGGCACCGTACTCGCCACCGCCGGTGCGGGTCTACACCATCACGCCAGAGATGCGTGCGAATGATGCGGCCGCTCGAGCTCAGCGCGAACGCAAGGTGGGCTCTGCCTGGCCACTCAAACGGGAGCTGAGTCTTTCGAACCTGAACATGACTCGGCCGAAGGCGGAGGTTGGACGGCAGCAGCCGACTGCCCAGGTCATTCTCGCGCCTCGGAAGAATCAGCCGGCAACGCCGTCCCGGACATGCTCGACGTGCCGGACGGAGATCGATCGACGCGCGAAGCGGGACCAGTGCCGGGAGTGTCTGAAGCTGCCGGCCACGAAGCCCTGTGCGCAGTGCACGGCCGAGATCCCGCGGCGTTCTTCCCACGCGCTGTGCGCGGCCTGCAGAAAGCCTGTGACACAACCCCCAGAAGCTTCCAGGCTGCCGGCCGCGATTCCTTTCATGGAGCTGGAGATCGAGACGATTGCCACGCTGCCTGAGACGATTGCCCCGCGCCCTGAGACGCCATCAGCGATGACAGTCCTGCTGGTGGCGAGCACGGACGACGAGCACGCAATCAACCAGCTTTGGTCCGATCTATCCCTTCACGACAAGTACCTGGTTTTGGAACAAAGCGTGCGGGGGGGGGCGGGTTCAGGCGGAAGTACTCGAGGAGGCAGCGATGAACTGGCAGTACGGATTGGAGCTTTACTTGGCGGCCGGCGTTCTGATGTTCCTGTACCTGGGCTTTGTGGTTGAAGCCGGGGATCTGCCGCGGGGATGGTGGCGGCGTCCATCCTTCCTGCTGGCGGGGATCTTGGTCGTTTGCGTGTGGTGGATCTTCGCCGGCGCTGTCATCGTCAAGCGGAGGCGCAGGTGAGCCACGCGTTCCTGAAAGCTCCGGGCTTTGCGCCTGCGCAATTCTGCAACAAGTCCCCGTTCTTCTCCCGGCGACACGCGCTGAAAGCGCTGCGAGGTATCCCCCGGAGCCCGGAGCGGCGGTCGCTTCAGGCGTTCGGGCATGGCGTGTTCTCGGTGTACTTCTGCAAGGCATGCTCGAACTACCACCTGGGAAACAACTGAGGAGGAATTCCGTATGGATCAAAATCCCCGACCACTACCGTCGCTCACGGCCAGCCAGCAGTATCTATGGCACGAGCTGATGAAGAGCAGCACCTATGCGGTGAGCCTGTATCGAAGGCTGAGCCTGGCCGAGTACATCCTTCAGAGCCTGGTGGCGGCTCATCCGGAGCTGGCGGTGGAACGAGACAAGATCCTCGCCGACGTGAATGAGTTGGACAAATGGAACGAGGAGCAGGGGCAAGCTGTGAAGACCAACACTTAGCAGAGGTTGTCCAGGTGCATCTTGCGGGGATCGGCAAGGACGCTGAGCAGCTCGGGCGACCAGGGTCCGGTGTTGTGCAGGTTCGCGGGAAGGTGAACGAGGATGGCGCGGGCGACGTGGGGGCAGATGGCGCCGAGCTGGGGGAGAGTATAGCCACGGGCGGCGCGTTCCCGCTTCTCCGGACAGGTGCAGGTGTACTGGTTGAGATCTACCAGCCAGGTCCGCTTTCCCGCGACAGTCGGCACACGGAACACGGAACCCGGAACGGGAAACGGCGGCAACTCCGTGGAATAGGTGGGAAAGGATCGAATCGAGGACGGATGACCTTCGGTGAGCTGCTCGGCGTGGAGGATGCGATCGGCCTTGAAGGTTTTGAACTTCCCCAGGTGCATGACGCCGAAGTAGATGGCGCCGGACATGGTACCGACCTTGCGAAGCTCGATCTCGCGTACGCTGATCTCATCGTCGCGATCCTTGTACTGGATGCGGTAGTGCTCGCGAGGCTGGACTTCACGCGTCCACTCGACGTTGTCCGTGAGCGCAGCGGCCGGCTGACTGCCGGCGAAGGTGTACGGTGCAGGACGCTTGGAGCGCCAGGCGGTACGTTTCTGGACTGTCATGGACGCGACCTCTCGGGCAGGAGAGTGTCACATTGGAGAACAGCGGGCAAAGCGGCGTATTGACGTGAGGAACGATGAAGACGAGACGACCAGACGGGTTTGTGTCGAAACAACGGAGGATGTTGCCACGACAGAGAAAAAGCCTGCGCGTGGAATTACGAGTGTCCGTCTATACCAAGCTTGTCGATCTGATCGAACTGGACGATGAAGGCAGAGCTGAGACGATCGTCGCCGTAATGGAACGGCTGATCGAAGATGCTCATAACTCGTTGCCAACCCCACCGCAGAAAGTATGTACATGATCGCGGGAACCGGCTGATTGGATGCCATGATCGAAGTCGATATGGGTGCAGGCGTGCAGGTTCAGATCGATGCGGCGCGGACAGATCGCAGTCTGGTGCAGGCAAAAGCTCAGAAGCGAATCGAACGCAACCCGGTCATGGGGATGTGGGCAAAGCTGATCGACCAGGCTGTGCAGGATGCAAAGCGTACCGTTCAAGGCCTTCCAACCGACGGAGCAATTCTGGCTCGGTGGTGGATCGCCGAACATCAGCCGGCGGAGTCAGCAAAGGAAGACTGGGAACGGTCGTTTGCGTGTGCTTGCGTGTGGCTGGGATGGGATGCAGCGTCAAAACGCAAACGGCTGATCGAACGCATCGACCACAGCCTGCACCGTCAGTATGAAGCTCATGTGCAGTCAGTGATCTACGTGCGGCGAGCGATGGTGCTCAGCTGCGCTGGATTTCCGACGACGATCGCGCGGCAGTACATGATGCCGCTGGTGTCGGAGAAGGACTATGAGGACGTCGCAGGGATCGACTTCGGCGATGAGTACGTAATGTACGACCAGCGCGATCATCTCGCGCCTGCCGCTTAGACCTTTCCCTTCTCGACAAAAAGCTCTGTGATGATCCTCCTCGACTCAAGAGTGTTCCCGAGGGCATACCTCGTCTTGGCTTCATGAACGATCATGTCGTGCTCCGCCGCTAGAAAGCGCACCTCGGAACAATTATCGAAGCTCATCAGAAATGTCCCGCGGACTCTCGCGAGTATGCTGAACAGCTCCTCTCGACGAGCGTTCGTCAGAGCGTTATAGCGTCCGTTTTCTCCGAAATGGACATACGGGGGATCCAGATAGAAGAAAGTCTCGGGCGAATCGAAACGACCCAACATCGATGCGAAGTCGCGTTGTTCAATCCGCACTCCGCGCAGCCGCGAAGATGTCTTCTCCAGAAGCAACCGGACAAGATCGAGCGGCCTTCGCTTTCCTCCGCGAAGTAGGTCTTGAAGCTGAGCGGCAGCAAAATGCTCACCTTTCGCGCCATAGCTATGCCAAGTGCAATAGACGAAGTGAAGCGCGCGGTGGACCTCGTCTAAAGCAACCGAGGTGCGAAGCTCACGGAATCGCTCCGGGTGGAGAAGGTCGTGTTCAATAAGCTCCGCGAGCTCAGCTGGTCTGTGCTTGGCTATTCGAAAGAAGTTGATGAGATCACCATTCAGGTCATTGATGACTTCCGAAACGGACGGTGGTTTGGCAAACAAGAGCTTTGCTGAGCCGCAGAAGACTTCGACGTAGATCGTGTGTTTGGGAATCCGAGGAAGAACCTGCTTGATCAGGTTACGTTTACCACCAGGCCATGCAAAAGGTGCGTTCATGCCGCGCACTCTAGCTCCACTCAAAAGCGCGGGCAAGCTCAGTTCGTGTATGCCTGAACTCTAGGCGCGGACGAAGGATGACGATGTCTCCATGGCAAAAGACATCTGTGTGCGGCTGGGCAGGCGCATACGTGCGTTGCGGCGCAGGCGCGGGTGGAGACAGATTGACCTGGCCGCTCACGCCGAACTGAGTAAGACGCACGTGTCCGATCTCGAAAGCGGTAAGCGCGAGATCTGCCTGCTCACCTTAGAACGCATTGCGATCGCCCTTGAGACGACACCATCGGATCTGCTTCAGTGAAAGGGATCGCGCGGCTTGGGAGGGAGGTCAGCTTGGCAGATCGTGAGGGGTCCTCCCTGGACTTTTTTCGTCGCGGGTAACGCGCCACCGCGTTGAAAACGCAGATATGAAAAATTTTCAGGCACTTCCGCTTCCGCCAAAGCTGTGAACGTTGCAAACAAACGACTTGCGGTTCGATCTGGCGGAAGTCATGGTCCATCTGGCGGAAGTGGGGTCGCCGCATCGACTTCCGCGACTTCCGCAACTTGCTCGATTCCGCCCTTTGGCTGATAACGCCTAAGTGAGCGCACCTAACTACGACGCACTAACGACCGACGAGGTCGCCGAACTCCTCGACGTGAGCGATCGGCAGATCCGGACCTGGATCAAGGAAAAGGGGATGCCTGCCCGGAAGGAAGGCCGATCCACCAGCTTCGTCTGGCGCGACACACTGGCCTGGTATCTGGAGTACAAGGCGAGCCTCGCCCGATATGCGGGACGAGAGGGCGTGGATCCGCGATCGGGTGCCGATGGCGACCAATCGCGCGATCCAACCTATCGGAAAGACGTTGCAATCGCCTCGCTGAAGGAACTGGACCTGGAGCAGCGCCAGGGGCAGCTAGTCCGCATGGAAGACGTTCTGGAAGTCTTCGGCCGAGTCGTCAAGGACATGCAGACGGAGGTTCGCGGCCTCCCCACGCGCATCGTGCAGCAGACCCTCGCCATCACCGATCGCGATGAAATGGTGACGTTCCTGACCGACGAAACCAACCACGTTCTCACGCGCCTGTCCCAACTCCGCTTCGACCAGACATCCGCTCGCGAAGAACCCGACGCCGATGAGTAGCGCCAGCCTCAAAGCGCTCTGGGCCGGCGTATACGCCGGTCTGGCCACGATGGCGCCGCCGCCTGCGCTTACGATCTCGGAATGGGCGGACCAGACCATCGTCCTCTCTCGGGAGGAGGCCTCCGAGCCCGGCCCCTGGCGCACCGCTCGCGCGCCTTACCTGCGCGAGATGATGGACTGCCTCAACGATCCCGGCGTGGAGTCGGCGGTCTACATGGTTGGCTCGCAGCTGGGAAAGACCGCCTGTCTGAAGAACGTCGCCTTCTACTACGCCCACAACGATCCGAGCCCGTGCCTGATCGTGATGCCTACGAAGGACCAGGTCGCCCAGTTCTCGACGGAGCGGATCAGCACCGGCATCGAGGCGTCGCCCAAGCTCAAGCTGATCTTCGGCAGCCAGAAGAGCCGCGCCGCCGGCAATAGCATCCTGAACAAGAGTTTCCCCGGCGGCTACTTTGCCATGGTCGGAGCCAACGTTCCACGCGATCTGGCCAGCCGTTCCTGTCGCATCGTCCTGGCGTCTGAGGTAGACGGGATGAACTCCTCGGTCGGAGTCGAGGGAGATCCCATCGCTCTGATGACAGCCCGCGCCACCAACTTCTGGAACCGCAAGCTGGTCTTTGAGTCCACGCCCACCAACAAAGGCGAGAGCCTCATAGAGCGCTTGGAGGCCACAGGAGACCAGCGGCGCTACTTCGCCCCGTGCCCCCAGTGCGGCGAGTTCCAGACCCTGGAGTTTGAGCAGCTCCGCTGGCCGGGCCGGGATAAGACCGGCGAGGTCCAGGACGTCAGCGCCTGTTATTACGTGTGCATACATGGTGGGTGCGTCATTATCGAGGCCGATAAGCCGCTCATGCTTCGCAGAGGGGAGTGGCGAAAGACGAACCCCAACCCGGTCGATGCCAAGTGCGCCAGCTTCCAGCTCAGCACCATGTACTCGCCCTGGTTCAAGTGGCCTGAGATGGCTCAGCAGTACGTCAAGGCTGGGAAGAACGACAAGCTCTTGAAAGTCTTCACCAACACCCGTCTAGGCCTCACCTATGAGGTGACGGGAGAGACGGCTGATGATGAGTCCCTCCTGAGGCGGCGCATCGTCTATCCGGCTCGTGTCCCGGCTGGTGCGCTCGTGCTCACCTGCGGCGTCGACGTCCAGGGCAATCGGCTGGAGTACGAAGTGGTGGGCTGGGGAGCCAACGAGCAATCCTGGTCCATCGACTACGGAATACTGCGCGGCGATCCCGCCATGCCGCCGCTCTGGGAAGAACTCGACGAGAGGGTGCTGAAAGCTCGCTTCCGGCACGCTTCCGGTACGCAGCTGAAGATAACCAGCGCGTTCATCGACTCGAGCGACGGCAATCAGACCAAGCGGATTTACTGGTTCTGCCGTCCGCGCCAGGTGCGGCGCGTGTACGCCTGCAAGGGAGTGCCGGGACCGGGCCAGACGCTGATTCGGCCCAGGGCGCAAAGCCGTACGCACCGCGGCTCGGTCGATCTGCGCCTGGTCGGCGTCGACACGGCGAAGGAATCGCTCTACGCGAACCTCCGTGAGGAGAACGGTGGCACCGGCTATTGCTTCTTCCCGTCGGCATACCTGGATGAGTTCGGGGTGAAGCACCACCTATCGGTATACGACGAGGAGCACTTCAAGCAACTGACGGCCGAGCAGCTGGTGAGCACCACCGAAGGGATGACGACGGTGAAGCGATGGGAGAAGAAACGCCCCCGGAACGAAGCGCTCGACTGCCGCGTGTACGCGATGGCCGCGCTCGAGGACCTCAACGTCCGGTGGGATGCTCTGGCGAAGAATATGGGACGCCGCACGGTCCGTGAGCTGGTTCCGGACGAAGCGGAACCGGACAAAGAAAACACGGCGCCGGCGCATAATTTGGCGCGAATTACGGGAAAAAAGGGGAAAAGACGCATAATGCGGCCCGGATCGGTATGGATCAACAGCTGAACCTTGTGCTAATCTCAACCTCAAGAATTCGAGCGAGACGTGGCCGCTCCAAGTCACAACCTAAAAAAGAGAGCAGTGGTAGTACAGAAAAGCCGCCCCGGGGCGGCTTTTCTGCGTCTTTCGCATTTGAGCAGATCTCAAACCAACGCCTGATTTGACCGATCATCTTGGGTATCTCTATTACCCGTGAGTGAGCACCACGCCGCCCGTCCCTCAGCTTCCGAATATGAGTCTGCCGCCGCGCGTGCGTTCCGGCGATCTTCTCGCCTGGGCCATCCAGACCCAACTCGCCGGCGTGGAGATCTTCTACGTCCTCACCGGCGTCATCAACAACGTCCCCACCCGGGTTCAGATCCCCCAGGTTGCCGTCGACGCGAACGGTGTCGCTACCTTCTCGGCCGCCAGCTTAGTGACGGCTGCCTGGCTGCCCGGTCGTTATCAGTGGGTGTGCTTCTCGGTCGACGCCAACGGCAATCGAGACGAACTCGCGCAGGGCAAGATCATCGTCCAGCCGGACCCCGCCGGCACAAACCCCGCCGACCCCCGCACCCAGAACGAGATCCTGCTGGCGAACATCAAGGCTCTGCAGCAGGGTAAGTCGCTCGACGACGTAACGATGTACAAGATCGGCGAGAGAGAGCTGACCAAGATGTCGATTTCAGATCTTCTTCATTGGGAAGGCGTGATCGAGGCGCGGGTGCGGCGCGAGCGTCGCGGCCGTGGCGAGAAGGTTCCTAGCAACACCATCGGCATCGTCTTTGGAGGCCGCTGATGCCGATTCTTGATCTCGCAGGGGCCAAGCCGCTCTTCCCTAAGACATCCGCTAAGCGAACTCTCTCGCCAGCATCCGCTCCGTGGATGTTCGGTGCGGGTGGCAATGGTAACGGCTCCGGATTCGCTGCGGCGAAGGTGAACCGGCTCACCCAAGACTTTCTCGCCAACAACACCTCGGCCGACCAGGATCTATTCGGCGACAATCGCGCTCTCCGCGCCCGGGCTCGCAAACTGGCGCTCGATAATCCCTTCGTGCGGAAGTTCCTGCAGATGTGCCGGCAGAACGTCGTCGGCGAAGCCGGCATCCTGATCAAGTCCACTGTCACCGGCGCGAACGGCAAAGAGACTGCGGTCACGAAGGACATCAACAAAAGGATCGACGAGGAATGGCGCCGCTGGTGTCGACGCGGCCGATGCACCGCCGATGGAAAGTTCAGCTTTGCGGATCTCCAGAGACTCGCGATCGCCAACTGCGGCCGAGAAGGCGAAAACCTGACGAAGTTCGTCTACGGCCGCCAGTTCAACGAGTGCGGGATCGCGCTCCAGCCCCTGGATAATGACCAGCTCGACGACACCATGATGAGTCAGGGGACGGATGGCGGCGAGATCCGCATGGGGGTGGAGGTCGATCAGTACCGCAAGCCCACCGGATATTGGCTCTTCGGTGGCCACCCATCCGACATCCTGGGAAGCAAGAGGGAGCGCAAGCGCATCGCCGCGGAGTACATCTGCCACACTGCAATCTGGGAGCGGCCGGGACAGACGCGCGGCTACACCTGGCTGGCAGCGTCGATCCTGGCACTGAACCAGTACCAGCGGTATGAAGAGGCGGTAGTCGTGGCAGCCCGCGCCTCGGCCGCCAAGTTCGGCGTGATTCAACGCAACGTCGCCACCGGGGATGAGTACAGCGGCGAGGATGAGGACTCCGAGGGAAACGCCACCAGCAACGACGGCACGCAGTTCATGTCTGGCAACGCTGGCGAGATGATGATCCTGGATCCGGGCGACACGCTCAACTTCACGGATCCCCGCTTCCCCACCAACACGCATAAGGATTTCACGCAGACCATGCTGCGCAACGTTGCTAGCGGTCTGCTGGTGATGTATCCCTCGCTGGCAAACGACCTGGAAGGTGTGAACTTCTCGTCCATCCGCGCCGGTCTCATCGACGAGCGGGATATGTGGCGCATAGTCCAACGCTGGTTTGCGGAGAGCTTCTGCGCCCCCATCCGCATGGCGTGGCTGAAGATGGCGCTGCTGACCACGCTCAGCGACATCACCCTCACGCCGGACCAGATGGAACAGTACTCCATGCGCGGCCGTGGCTGGGACTGGGTGGATCCGCAGAAGGATGCCGCTGCCACCATCCTGATGCTCGGTGAAGGCCTCAGCACGTATGAGATCGAGTGCGCGAAGAAGGGATACGACTGGCAGGAGCTGGCACTGCAGCGGAAGAAGGAGCAGGACTACTTCGGCACGATCGGCGTGGTGTACGGCGTCGACATCACCGGCGACCAGGGCGGCAAGGGCGTTGCCGCCGGGGACGAAAAGGAAGCGGCGGAGAGCACTGGTGGCCAACAGAGCTCCGGATCGAAGGGAGCAGCTGGTGGAAAGTGAGCTCCCGAATCAGCCCGATTTGACGGTTTCAGGCCAACACGCGATAACCGCGACGATGTCCAGCAACGCGCCTATTCCGGGGTTTATTGCAGTGCTCAGCGCCGCCGCTGTCGTGGAGCGCGGTCTGCCCTTGACGATGGGGCCCCAGTTCCGCGCCATGGAGCGCGCGGGCTACGACGAGGAATCCCACACCGTCAGCATGGCCCTCAGCTCCGACAAGCCCGTCGAGCGGAGCTACGGAACGGAGATCCTCAGCCACAAGCCTGGCGCGATACGGACCGAGCGGCTGAAGCAGGGAATTCCGCTTCTCTTCAACCACGACATGGACCAGCACTTGGGGGTCAGCGTCGGATTTGAGATCAGCGGAGGTACGCTGCGCACGACGAGCCGCTTTGGATCGAACCCGCTGGCGCAGGAAAAAGAGTTGGACGTCCGCACCGGAATTCTCAAGGACAACTCCGTGGGCTACATGGTCTACGAGTGGGAGATCGTTGAGGACACCAAGGGTAATCGCACTTTTACCGCAACCGACTGGGAGCCGTTCGAGGGATCTCTGGTCACCGTGCCTGCCGACGCCAAAGGATCCGGAGTGGGTCGTAACTCCGGCGAGGGCGAAGTTCCGGTGAAGTACACCCTTCGCAAGCTCGAAGACGATTCTTCTGAGGGTGACGGCGGGGAGGATGCCGACGACGACGAAGAGGACGACGAGGCAGAGAACGAGCGGTCTGCAGAAGTAGCCCCCTCCCCCACCCCACCAAGTTCAGCTCCACCCCAACCCACTACGGAAAAGAGGAACACCATGGAAGTCGAAGTCAAAGATGTCGCCGCTGAGAACCAGGTCCGCGTGGAGGGGCTCAGAGCCCTCAACAAGCAGTTCCCGGAGCATTTCAACGAGCGCTCGCTCAAGCTGGCCGAGGATCTCGGCGTCTCCGTGGAGACTGCCAAGTCGCGGGTGGCGGATGCAGCGATCAGTGCAGCGCAGCGTAACGACGTGCCCACGATTGCCGACGAAGTCTTTGGAGGCATGACGGAGCGCGATCTCACCCGATACAGCATCTCCGGTGCATACCGCGCAGCGGCGAACATTCGCACCCCTGGCACCTTCACGGGCAAAGAGAATGAGGGCGGGTACGAGCGCGAGGTGGGCCATGAACTCCGCAAGGTCGCTGAGAAGCGCGGCGTCCGTGATCTAGGTGCCGGCGTGGCGATTCCCAGTTCGACAACGCTGTCTCTCGCCCGCGCGCAGCGCACGATTGCGTCGGGAGGCAATGCCGGCACCGCCACCAACTTCACGACCGTCAGCACGGATCCGGTCGAGCTGCTCCGCAACCGCTGTGTCCTGCTGGCGATGGGAGCTCAAATGCTCTCCGGCTTGCATGGTGCGGTGCAGATGACCAAACAGACGGGGGCAGCTTCCAGCAACTGGGTGACGGAAGGCACTGCGGCCATGCTCAGTGATCCGACGCTGGGCTTCTTCACCATGAAGCCCAACCGTCTCACCATGGGCAGCAGCTACTTCCGGGACTTTCTGGCTCAGTCCGGGCTGTCTGTGGATTCGTTCCTGGCAAACGACCGAAACGCAGTGCTGGCGCGTTCGCTGGACACCGCAGGTTTGGCCGGTTCGGGAACTACTCCGGTACCAAAGGGGCTTCTGAACCTGACCGGCCTAGCGCTGGTGCTCGCCGGAACTACCCGAGCGGCAAACGGAACTGTACAGGCCGGCGCTGGTGGCCTACCGATGACGTTTGTCGACTACAACAACCTTGAAGCTGTCATCGCCACCGCCAATGCGGACATCGGCACCATGGGGATCATCACCACGCCCCGGGTTCGCGCAGCTGGGCGAAGCACGCCGAAGACACCGGGCACTGCTACCGACTACATCTGGCCGACGTCGCCAGTCGCAGCGAACGGCACACAGGAAGGTCCCCTTGGATACAAGGCCATAACCACTTCGAATTCGGTCCTGACTGGCTTCACCGCGAACGGTGTCAGCAACCTTCACGCGGTCATCATGGGCGTCTTCGATCAGTTCCTCTTCGGTGATTGGGGTCTCAGTGAGCTGATCGTCGATCCGTACACTGGCGCCGCAAACGCACAGATGAATTTTTGGGAGCATGCCTATTACGACGTCAACGTTCGCCACGTTGAAGCATTTGCGGCGTGCACCTCCGCGCTGCCCAGCTAGTCACTGATCTCCGACCGGGCTGCCAGCATGGAGCCCGGACTCTTTTACCCGAGATACCCAGGAGCACTTACCATGAGAATCCTCTCGATTGCATTGCTCGCGGCCGGCTACGAGGCGCGCTATCCCAACCTCCCTCAACCGGGCACCGTCGAGTCCATCCTGGCTGGCGCCGCTGGCACGGTGGAATCAATCCAGGCGGGGGCTGTCCGGGGCTTCTCCTCTGCAGGTCAGCTGCAGTGGGTGAAGGCCGACATGCACTTCTGTGTCGCAGGAGAACCGGTTTACGAAGGCGACTTCGTCCAGGTCGGCGAGACGGATGCAAAGGACCTGGAGCGCTCCGGCCGTGCGTCCTTTGCTACCGATGAGGAAGTGGCGGAAGCGCAGAAGCCGGCGAAGGGCAAGTCCTAGCCGTGAACTTCGGAGATCCGGAGCTGCGTGCGTTCTTCAGGACAGGTCCCCAGGTCAGCTTCGGCGGCGTGGGGACCTATCCCGACGGGCAGCCGGTCCAGGGTCTCTTCGATGCCCCCGGCCAGGACGCGGTGTTTGACCGCGTATCTGTTGAGGACACTGCCTACACGCTGACCTTGCCCTACAACGCTTTCAACCCAATGCCGGACACCAAGGACGTCATCACCCTGCTCTCAGGTCCCTTCGCCGGCCAGTACGCAGTCCGCAACCCTAACGCGTTGAGCGATGGATCCACGATCGCGATCACTCTCAGGAAGCTATGAGCATTGCCCTCTCAGTCCGTGAGCTTGGCCTCCGCGCCATTGTTGCCGCGCTAGGCGCAACGGGCAGTCCTGCAAGTGGTGTCTCCCGATCGAGGCTGGACCAGATCAAGCAGACGGAGCTGCCGTGCTACGACATCACGCCCGGTGAGGAGAAGCTTGAGGACGAGGGAAGCTATGGGGACCACAACTCGGTGACGCGTACTCTTCCCGTCGCGGTGCGGGCTCTGGTGGATGCCTCCGCACAGGAGGGCTCACCCAATTCCGTCGATGACTCCGCGCTCGACCCCTTTTACGTGTTCGCGGTCCAGCAGCTCACCGGCTCCGGATCCACGCTCGGAGGCGTGGTGGATGACGTCCAGGAGTTGAGCGCGGCCGTGATCTTCCAGCCGAACGGCAAAGACCTGATCGGTTTGGAGATGCAGTTTCAGATCACATTCGCAACAAAGCGTGGCGATCCCACGCAGAAGGGGTAAAGAAAATGCCAACGAAGCAGGTAACCAAGCAGAAGCCGTCGACCGATAGAGTTCCGGGGAACGTCGCCAGCATCATGGCCACCGGAAGTGCACCTCTCCCAACCAAGATGAGGGGCTACGAAGGCCAGGTCTACTATGCGGTGAATGGCGGCGCTTCCGCGATCTTCGCCAACATTGTGGACACTGATATCGACGTAAAGGTTGACAGCATTGATGCCAGCGATCGGGCAACCCAGGGCTGGAAGGATAAGCTGGGTGGCTTGAAGGAATGGAGTGGGACTATCAAGGCAAACGCGATCCAGAGCGGAGTCGATCTGGAGGCGTTTTTTGCCGCACTCACGGGCGGCCTTACTCTCACTGGCAGCTTTCGTCCCCAAGATGTCACCGGCGGAATCGCCTATACGGGCGCATTTGTAATCACCAGCTACAAGCACAGCTCTCCCAGCAGCGGTTTGCAGACGCTCGATCTCGGGATTGAGGGGCGTGGTGCGCTCACCTTGGGCACTGTGACAACCGGCGGGTCCGCCTAATTCCTAAAGGGGTAGACGATGAGCGCACACCCGATCACGGGCGCGTCGACAATCATGCTCGGAGGCGAGGAGAGGCACCTTGCCTTCGACATGAACTGCGCCGCTGCGCTCTTCGAATCCAAGGGAGATGGCTGGAACGAGTGGCTTGGGGATCGCTTCCTAGGCAAGCTCGACGAAGGCACCCGCAAGGTCGCCCCACTCACCCCCATCGACACCATCACTGCGCTCTACGCGCTGCTGGCAACCGATCGGGAAGACGCGCCTCGCGAAGAGAGCGAAAAGAGCCTCCGGCGTATCGTTCCACCAGTCGAGTTGCCGGAAATCCAGCTGAGGATGCTGAAGGTTGTCCTGAAAGGCTTCGGCCTACCGGGGGAATCCATCGAGGCCGTCGCAACCGCGGTGGACGCGCCTCGAAAAAGAACCGCGGCTGGAACTGGCACCAAACACTATCGCTAGCCTTTGGTCCGATGGGGATTCCGCCCCACCGCTTCTGGAGGCTCAGCCTGGCGGAGTGGCGCGGCATGCTGAGCGGCTATGCCCAGCGACTGAAGTGGGATCGCCGGGCCCAGGCCTGGACCGTCTCCCACCTGCTCATCGCCGCCGGCTGCGACGCTGACAAGGTGACTCCAGCAAAGCTGCTGGGTGAAAAGGAACGGAAGCGGAAGGTCAAGGCTGAGCCAGACCAGCTCCCGATCGACGAGATTTGGCGGAAGATGCGAGGCGAGGAGTAATGGCGAGACAGCGCGGCATCGTCGTACCGATCCAAGCCACGGATAACACCGAGCGAGCGTTCGCCAGTGTTCAGGCGCAGGTCCAGGCGCTCCGTCAGCAGGTGGCCTCCCTGCGAGCTCAGCTCGCCAACGGTGGACCTGGCCAGGCACTCGCGGATGGGCTCGGCCACGCCACACCCCAGATTGCCGCCGCCAGCGGCGCCGTACGCGAGCTCGAGGGCAACCTGCCGATCCGCGCCGTGGAGCGCTTCCTCACCACAACGCTAGGCTTGGGCCCCGCCCTCGCCGCCGCCTTCCCGCTGGTAGGTGCGATCGCGTTCGGCGGCGTCATCCTCGAGGGCGTCAATAAGCTGCGCGAGCTTGGCAAGCAAGGCGCTCTGGCTGGAGAGGAGACCAAGAAAGGGTTCGCGTCCCTCAACGAAGAACTGCGCATTTCGAACCTCGAGCTCACCGTCACGAGCGACAAGCTGGAAGACGACATCGCAAAGCTGGAGAAGCGACCAGGTGACGGACTCAGAACCGGAGCTGATGAAGCTACCCTGGCATTCGAGAGGCTGGGAAGTGCGATCGATAGAGACCTGGAGAAGCTTACCCAGCTACTGGGTAAGAACGAGGTGGGATTCTTCAGTGGACTGCTTGGGGGTGCCGGCGAGACAAAGGACACCTCCAACCTGCTTCTCTCGGTCAAGAGAGACGTCGACAAGGCCCGTGGCGATTACGACAAGGTGGTGCAGCAGGCCCGTGATTCAGGTGACGCGGACAACATAGCTCAGGCTGAGCAGGCTCGCCTTGTAGCCCTTCAGAAGGCATACGCCAAAGCAGATGCCGCCCTCGCCAACGCCCAAGATGCGGCACAGAGGGTGCAGGATCATAGGAACTCTCCCGCATCCACCTTTGGGGTGGGGCTGACTGATACGGCGAGTGGGGTGAAGTACTCTTCGGACCGGGATAACAGCGCTAACCTCAACATCCTCTCTGGCGGGCGGGAGTTCCTGCTGCAGGAGCAAAAGCAGATCGGCGGCGAGTTCCGGAAGTCTCAAGATGAGCAGACGAAGAGCGCCCTCGAAGGCGCGAAGGCCCGTCAGGATCTTGGCAACAAAGAGGAAGCGGAACGGCTGAAGCGGGCTGAGGCGCAGGAGAAGGCATCCGCAGCGCAGCGGGCGCTGGAGGATGCGAATGCGAAAGCCGGGGCCGCGACGGCGAAGGGGGCAACGGACGCGGAGCTCGACATCCTGGAATCAAAGCACCGCGCGCTACTGGTCTCCGACGAGGATTTCTACAAGCAGCGTGAGGCCATCCAGGCGCGAGCTATCCAGGCTCAGCGCGATGCGATCACAGCGCAACGGACTGACCTCGAGCGACAGGTCAGCGGGGCTGAGCAGAGCGGCCGTGGGCTTACCGGCAACGATGCCGTCAACAACAACTCCAGGATCGTCGAACTCAAGGCGAAGATCGTGGAGCTGGGGATCAAGGACGCGCAGCTCACCGGTCAGGCAGCCAAGAACACGCGCGATCGCGCGGATGCCGAGACGGAGCTCGCCCAGCGCAAGATCGCCGACGCCGACCGTCTCGCCGCCGAGCTGGAGACAGAGCGGGGTGGCTCTGTGTCAGCGCGCCAGGGACAGTCTCGTGACGAGTACCTTCGGCGGCGGCAGCAGCTCATCGCGGAGTTCGGCAGCGACCAGGCGCCGGCCGTGGCGAATCTCGACCAGCAGCAGGGTATCGACCAAGACTCGATCGCCGCCAAGGCTGCGGACCAGGATCTGGGCCTGGGTGATGCTTCCAGGCGGTCGCAGCGTCAGGGCATCGACGACCAGGCCACGCGTGGCCAGATCTCCGCGCAGCAGGCGCAGCGGGAGAAGATCGCTCTGGACCGCGACGAGGCCGCCGCGATGCAGCCGGTCCTCCAGGCTTACGAGAAGCTGGCGGCTGAGGGAGATCTCGCGGCCGCCGAAAAGGTCATCGATCTAAAGCGGAAGATCGCGGAGCTAAGCGAGCCGGTGAACGAGGTTGCGGCGGAGATACGCGGCCAATTCGACTCAGCCTTCGAACGGCTCTTTGAGAACATCGATCGTGGGAAGAAAGCCTTTCAGGACTTCGCAAAGTCGCTCGAGTCGGATTTGCTCAAGGACATCTACAAGAGCGCAGTGGAACCGGGGATTCAGGCAGCGCTGGGCATTTTGATCCCGAACTCCACCGGGCAGAACCTACCGAAGCCGGGAAGCACCGGGGGCACCCTTTCCGGGATTCTGCCGAAGATTCCTGGTTTTGGCGGTGCATTCCCGGACGTCGGCAAGACGTCCGGCGAGGCGAAGGTGATCCTGAACATCGTCAACTCCGGAAGCAACCCGGTGAAGGCCACGGACACCAGCGGCAGCTTCGACCAGGACGCCAAGCAGTTCATCGTCCACACGGTGCTGGAAGACATGGCCGGCGGCGGCCCTCTCTCGCACCTCTTCGCGTAGAGCTCAGCGCTGGAGTTCATCCCAGGCGTCGTCCCAGTGGGTCTCAAAGCGATCGTTGACGACCTTCTCGATGGTGGGCACCATCTGCAGCACCGCCCGCACCGTCGCTGACGTGACAAGCACGTACCACGGCTGCGGATCGCGGCTTCCCTTCACACGGACGAAGATGCAGAGGGTGCCCGCGTGATCGTACTTAAGGAACGCCACGAACTCGGCCGACCCAATTGCGGCAATTCGCTTCGAGCTAAGCCGCTGGAAGCGTGATCCGGTAGATGGGCCATCCAGACGGCCGCGGTACACCGTGTCGAGCTGCGCATCGGCAGGCAGAAGATTGCGAGGGCGCAGCGCGTCTGGGATGACGCCTGGCGCGTGGGCGCGGAGGTACTTCGTTGGCACAGCGATGTGTCCTCCGCCGGCGTGGGGTACCTTTTCACCACCCTCATCTTGCTTGACCAGGTAGTCGGGGGCACCCGTCTTGGCGTTCGCCGTGTCCGTGTAGACCTCGCTTCCGATCGGCCAGGATAGCTTCTGTGCGGGTGTGATCTTCACGCCCTGTTGGGTCCAGTTGTTTCGCAGTTTGAAGAGGCGTTGCTCTTCTCTACGGACCTCTGTCTGGCCGTCCTGGGCGGTTCTGGTGAGCGCTTTGGCGGTTACAAAGGGGATATCTTTGTTGCGCGCCTGGTCGACCTGCTCCACATATCCGGTGACATCGATATCGATCCGCAGGTTTGCCATGGCGCGATTTTCCCCCAGCTTTGCCAACTCCGCAATTCCAAAGCCATAAGGGTGCGGTGAGCGGCCACAGAAAACCTGTCAATCACCCCAACCGGCTTCCCTTCGGAGGTGTGCTGACGCGCGTGGATCAGCCCAGCGACGGCGTTCCCTATGGAGCTCGCGGACATCGCGTTGTCCTCACCTCCGAAGCGGCACAGGAAGCCATCCCATCCCTGATCGGCATGGCCGTAGCCTTCAAGGAAGGCTGGGACGGCCACGATCCGCGACGCAAGTGCGGAGTGATCACGCATGCTGAGGTCATCCGGGACGAGCTTCGAATCGTGGGTTACTTGTACGATCACGATTTTCCGGAGGTGGCCGAGGCGATCCGGAGCATGGATATGGGCATGAGTCACGAGCTCCTCGACATCCACATCGATGACCTTCGCGCGGCCATCTGGACCTTCAACCGGGTCACCTTCTCAGGCGCCGCCATCATGCTGCGGCTCAAGGCCGCATACCACTCCACCAGCATCAAGCTCGTCGAGTAGACCGGGGGCCATCCGCCGTTTTGACGAAAGGTCAGACGAGCCCCAATGATGCCCCCGTGAGCTACCCGTCCTTTCCAGATCTGAGCCGCGCACCCTCCCTCAAGGACAAAGAGGAGACTCTTGACCCTACGCTGCGTGCGGACATGGACAACGGCATGGAAGCGACCCGCGCCAAATTCACTCGCCGGCGGCGCCAGTGGGCTGTGAGCTATGACCTGCTCACAGCGGATGACAAGCGAATCCTGGATGAGTTCCAGGAAAAGACGGCCGTCTACGGCGCGAATATCTTCATCTTCGCCGATCCCTATACCGATCCAAGCAACCCGAGAAGCCTGACCGTTCGCTTCTCCAAACTGCTTTCCTTCGGGGACCTGGTGTGGGTGGAGGATGCCGAGGGCGGCGGTTTCCGGCGGCCCTGCACCTTTGAGCTCAGGGAGGTCTGAGCGTGTCCACCCGGCCACCCATCTCCCTGCTCTCCGTCGTCTCCAACATCGAGCGGCACAAGCTCGACTCGGGTGAGCCGTTCCTTCTGCTGATGGACCTCTGCTGGCCTGGAACGAATCCGCTCACGGATCCGCACGTTCGTTTTGTACGCGATCTGAATCCGATCGAGTTCGACGCGGCGGACGGCAATGGCGTCCAGGAGTACACGCCGTTCAACTTCAAGATGGGGGACCTGAAGGTCAGCTCGGACGGGTCCGTGCCGGAGTGCGAGGTCCAGGCCTCGAACGTGATGTTGGTGCTGCAGCAGACGATCGAGCAGTATGCCGGCGTGGTGGGCGCTTCGCTGGATCTCTACGTCGTCAACACCAGCAACCCCGCCGGCGAACCGGAGCTCGCGTTGAGCTTCCAGGTAAAGCAAAGCACCAGCGACGCCGAGCTGGTCCACTTCAAACTGGGCGCGAGCTCGCCGCTGCGCCGGCTCTTCCCGCTGTTCTACTACCGGCCGAACTTCTGCATGTGGAAGTACAAGAGCGCTCAGTGCGGCTACACCGGCACCATGCCCACCTGCTCGCACACGATCGATGGGTCGACGGGCTGTATCGCGCATAACAACCTGGTCCGGATCGGCACGTTCCCGGGGATCGACTCCAACGGCGCCGCGATCGCGAGCGTCGCATGATGACAGCTCTCTCCGCCTGCCTTTACTCCGACCTGCTTTCGAAGCCTTTCGAGCATCACGGCCGCGGTCCCGACACCTACGACTGTGTTGGCCTGGCCTGCGAAATACAGCGGCGGATCGGCCGGATGCTGCCAGCCTACCTCTCGGACGAAGCGGAGCTGCACCGCCAGCTTGCCACGGGCGGTTCGTTGTCTGACTCACGACGGCTGGACTGTCCGGAGCCTGGTGCGATCGCGCTGATCCGCATGGTGGGGGACGAGCACCACATCGGCACGATGCTGGACGCTTACCGAATACTGCACACCTCAAGGCAAACTGGCGGGCCGGTGGTTGAGCGGATACTCGCGCCCATCTGGACGCGGCGGATCCTGGGCTTCTACCGGATGGAGGCCTCTGCTTGATCTCCATCATCCACGTCACGAATCCGCTGCAGCCCTCGGTGGCAAAGAAGACGCACGAGCTGCCGTTTGTTGAGGGCAAGCACCTAGACGAGTACCTGCGTGAAGTTTTCACGACGTGTGATTCTTTCACTGTCTCTGTCAACGGGGGGATTATCCCCGGAGATCTCTGGTGCGGAGTCATTCTCCGCGACGGTGACTTCGTGGTGGCTGCTCCCGTCGTCGCCAACGGGAACCTGCTCCGGACACTCGCGAGCGTGGCCGTCCTGGCCACCGCGGCCATCGTTACGCAGGGCGCCAGCCTAACGCTGGGAGGCTTCACGCTGGGCTTCACCGGGCTGGGGCTAGGGGCGACCGCCTCTTCCATCGTTGCCGGCGCAATCACGGTGGCGGGGAATCTCCTCGTTGGGGCGCTCCTAGGTCCTTCTGCGCCATCGAGCAAGACGGCATCGGCCAGCTACGATCCGGATGGGCCGAAGTCGCTCGCGCGATCGGGCACTGTCATCCCCAAAGGCGCGGGTACGATGCGGTGGGGCGGAAATGTCATCGCCAGCTTCACGGACCTCGAAGGTCTGGACCAGTACATCAACGCGCTGGTCTGCTATGGATTCGGTCCCGCGCGGGCGATCGCAGAGATCCAGATCAACGGCAAGGACATCTCCAGCTACCAGAACGTCCAGTACTACGTGCGGCTTGGCTCGAACACCCAGCTGCCGATCCCAAACTTCAACCGCGTCGTGAATGGCTACCCCCAGGATGTCCAGTGCCTGGCTGGCCAGCCCGTCGTCGTCCCAGGCACGGGCACACTCACGCAAGCCATTCAGGTCGACATCGCCTTCCCCAACGGCGCTTTCGTTCTCACGTCACTCAGCAACACCATTCCGATCGTCATCACCTACACGATCGAGTACTCCGTCTCCGGAGCGAACAACTGGCAGCAGGTGGTCTTCCCGTACACTACGGCCGACGTCGTCAGCTACAACCCCGATGGCTCGCCGATCAACCCCCATGACTGGTGCGTCGTCGCCACCGACATGCCGCCGAACTCCGGCATCGTCTACCACTTGGACAATGGACCGCACACGCCCGGCGACCCATGGACGGGAACGATTCCCTGCGAGAACTTCATCGCCAACGGCAATCACACGATGTACAACAAGACCGTCGTGGGCGAGTGGCAGCCCACCAACCCGCTGCTCAATCAGGTCCTGGTTCTGAGCTTCCGCTCCGGCTACCAGGACTTCGTTGGCGCCAGCCGGCAGCCGCTCTACAACCGCACTACCATCTACGGCCTCGCGCCCGCGAAGTATGACGTCCGGGTCACGAAGTACGGGTCCGCCCGCCTGCACGACGATGCCGTCTTCGGGGATAACAACGCACCCAACGTAGGGGAGCAGGTGTGGATCCACTCCATCAACGAGATCTCACTGCTGGATCTTGCGTACCCCAACATGATCCTGGTCGGGATCCGCGCGCTCGCCACCAACCAACTGAACGGCCAGGACCTCAATGTCACCGCGCTCATCACGCACGGCCTTCGCTCGAAGGACGAAGGTTTGCTGCCGGCAGCCTTCGATGCGTTCGAGGAGGACAACCCGGCATGCGTCGCGGCGGACATGATGCTGGACGATCTCTACGGCGGCGGAGAGTGGCCGGGGATCCGGCCGGAGAACATCACTCGCTTCATCGATGAGTGGATGGCGTGGGCGGCGTTGAACGACGAGCTGGTGGACGACGGCAACGGCGGCAGCATTCGCCGGCACGTCTTCAACGGCATCTTCGACTCCGAGGGCAGCCTCTGGGACGCCGTCACCACCGTCGGCCGCATGTCCCGCGCCGCGCTCATCCCCATGGGCAAGGACTACGGCGTCTTCGTCGACCAGCCCTCTGATCCGGTGCAGATGTTCACGATGGGGAACATCGTCAAGGACAGCTTCCAGGAAACCTGGCTGGCGATCGACGATCGCGCGAACCAGGTGGAGATCCAGTTCGCCGACTCGACGCGCTTCTACAAGACGGACAACCCGCTGGTCTACATGGACCCCGCCCAGCAGAATGCCGGGGTCATCATCAAGAACGTCCGGATCGACGGGAAGGGAATCACTATCCCCGCCCAGGCCTGGCACCTGGCGCGTTTCAAGCAGCGCAACAACCAGTTCCTGCTCCGGACTGGATCCTTCAAGGTGGACATCGATGCGGTTGCCTGCCGCCCTGGGAACGCGGCCATCCTGCAGCACGACATCCCGCAGTGGGGGTGGGGCGGGCGGCTGCTGCCTGGCTCGACCGCTTCTGCCCTGATCCCCGATCGCTCGGACATCCCCTTTGTCGCTGGCACGAGCTACAACGCCGTGGTGCTGCACCCAGCGCTGCAACGCTACGCAGGCACCCTCACCTCCGTCACGCCGCTGGTGGACTCGGTGACTGGCAGGAGTCTCGGCACTGCGCTTGCGCTCTCTTCCTTCGACAACAACAACCGCGTCACCCGCTGCATCGTCGGCGGCGTGGACTCGCCCATCCTGAGCTCGGCCGCGGGGACGGTGACGATCCAGCCAGCTGCGGGCTTCGCGGGGGCGAGCGGTCAGGCGTATCAGTTATGGGACACGGACGTGCTGGAGACGCGCGCAGTCACCGGGATCTCTGCCGGAGGAGTCGGCAATTCACCTGCAGGAGCCATCATGCTGGGCGCTCCTCTTAGCCAGGTGCCGGCCGACTTCTCCACGTACGTCTACGGACCGGTTGGCGGGCAAAAGCTGATCCGCATCGTCAACGTCCGAAAGGCATCCGAGTTCCGGGCCACGCTCGAGTGGATCGACTACGACGTCAATTGCTACGTCGACGCCACCCCGGTCATCGGCGAGACCTCAGCCCAGATAACTTCCAACCCCGGGGTCACCACCCTCACCGGCGAGGAAACCTTCGAGCAAGTGAGCGGCAGCTATGTCACCTACGCGCAGCTCGCCTGGAAGCTCGGCCCGGACACAGCCGGCGTCGCCATCTATGGCTTCATCGTGGGCGGCAACGGCTCGGACGTGGGCGGGCTCCCCACGCTGCTGGCACGACTCACCAACCAGCCCACCACCTGGAAGACGCAGGTGACGCCCGGCGTGACCTGGACGTACATCGCTGTGGGGTTCGACCAGAATGACGTTTATGCCGCCTTCAAGACTGCTCCGACGGTCACGATCGCCGCCGTCGGCGTCGCCACCAACCTTCTGCTCGGATCGAGCTTTGCGTCAGGATTCACGTACTGGAACCTCACGCCGAGGGCGGGCGATACGCTCACCGCCACCCTCGGCGACGATGGCCAAGCCAATTACACCGTCGCTGGGACCGCGCTTACGGCGGCGCAGACTCTTCTGTACCAGGTGGTGCAGCCTTCGAAGTGGTCCATCGGCGGGTACCTGATGCTCTCGGCTTACCTGCAGGACTCCTGCGCTTCATCATCGGCTCCCAACGTCGGCCAGCTCGTCGCCTTCCTCATCTTTCTCAACGCGTCCGGGGGTGTCATCAGCACCGTCTCCGCCGCAGCTGCCCTCAACGGAGTGACACCCAGCCTGAGGCGGGTGACGTGCGCAAGCACCGCGGTTCCCACCGGGACTGTCCAGGTCGCCGTCAGCATCGCAATCTCAGGCAGTGGCCTGAACGTTCCCGTGGGATCCATTCTGAGTGCCAGCCACCTGCTGCTCGAGAACTCAAGCTCCGGGCAGACGCTGGCTAGCGAATGGGCGGACATCGACGCCATGGGCCACATTCTGGATCTGTTTCAGACCGGCAGCAGCACCGGTCTACGCGTCCAGGGGTCCACCGTCCCCAGCTTTACCGGCTCTTTCTCCCCAATCTTCACCGCCACGACGGCGGCTATCCCCTGGAGCAACCTTGTCATCCTCTGGGCTGACGCCGCCTACACCTTCGTTCCGGACTCCAGCGTGGCCATCACGGGACTCACCGCCGTGACCAAGTACTACGCGTATCCCTACTTCGACGTGGTCAATGGCGGAGTGCAATTCGCGGCCCCCAGCACACCGGTGGGCTCTCCGGCTATCCTCTCCACCGCGTACGATGCTGGCGCAGATGCGGCTTGCAAACAAGACGGCCGCGTGCCGCTCGCTGTGGGCGGCCTCACCTTCACCACGGCCGCAACCGGATCGACCGGCGGCGGTGGCGGCGGTGGACCCATCCCTCCCAAGCCGCCTCCGGTGCGCTACCCCTACGGACCGGACGAATCCTAATCCGTTTTGACCGATTGAGCCCGATGCCGCTATCACCTGCGGCATGACCCGCCGCCTTGCGCTCTTTCTCCTCTGCCTCAGCTGCGTCGCCTCAGCCCAGTCGACCCCGCCCGCCGGCTTCGTCGCGTTGACCGCGTCCCGGATTCAGGGAGCAACCGGTGGACCGCTGAGCTCCGGGACGTTGAACATTCAGCCGACGGACGGCAGCAACAATCCCATCACCGCGAGCGCGGGCGGAGTGGGCGGCCAGATCACCACCAACCCGATCGCGATCCCGGTCACCAACGGCGCTATTCCATCCGGAACCTTCGTTGCTGATACTGCGCTAACCCGGCCGGCGAATATCAGCTTTCGGCTCACCATTCGCGATGCCACCGGCACGGCGATTTCTACGCTGAAGCTGGTCCAGCCCAGTAGCGTTCTTTCCGTGGCTGGACAGGCAACACCGGCCGCGTCGTGGTGCTCGACCTCCGCCGGGGTCACGAGCTGCAACCTGGATGCGTATCAACCGGATGTCGCACCCCAGGCTGTCGTGCAACTTGGCCCACAAGGACTCTCTGCATACCAGGTGTGGCTCTCGGTCGGCAACACCGGCACGCAGACGCAATTTCTCGCTTCCCTGGTAGGTCCGACTACGCCGGCACAGCTGGGGACCGCGAGCCGAGCCGCCGATCTGGATATCTGGGCGCGGCTTGGTCAGTCCAGCACTCAGAACCTGTTCTCACCGGCCATGGTGGTGGGTGCGGGCGCGTACAGCACGGCGGACGGCAGCATTGTCAGTGGCCAGGGAATCTACAACTACGCGAGCCTGATTTACGTCGCAGGCTATTCGCAGATCACGACCAGCCAGACAATCGACGGCTGCGGGGGGATCGGCTCGGTTTTTCTCGACGCGAACAAAGCCATCATCCCGGCGGGCACAATCAACGATTGCAACGGGACGGTGGGAACCTGGACTGTGCCAACGGGTGCTGTCTACCTGGGCCTCTCACTTCGCACCTTCGTCACCACCAGCACGCTCATGGTTGTGGGCGGCACGGGCCTTCCGGCGGGCGGTGCCTACGTCCCCTACGGCTTCCAAAGCCCAGACCTAACGACGATCGCCAACGTTCAGGCGCAGATCTTCGCGCTGCTCGACGCGATCCAACCCGCGCAACGAAACCTCTTCGACGCATCTCGATATGTGCCGAACGTCATCTTCGATGCGAATTGCTACAACCACCCCACCTACTATTCGTCCGGCTTGGGTGGTTGCGTCGCCCCGGGGTACCTCGGCTTTTACGCCAACGGAGGTCTATCAGACTTCATTCCCGTCACGGCGGGCACCACCTACACACTCAATTATGCGGAGGCAGACGCAAACTCCGTTCAAGGCGGAGTCTTCTTCGACGCGAACAAGATCCCGATCGCAAGCTCGCTTTTCGCGGTCCCCTTCTCAGCCGGCTTCACCATTACCGCTCCAGTGACTGGCTATGTCCGTATCCCGATGCGCACCGCCAGCGTCTCCACTGCGATGATGACGATTGGGTCTACGGCCTACACCGGGCCTTATATACCTTTTGCGCAGAACCCCAGCACGACGCAGACTCGCAGCCCATGGAACGGAAAGACCTTTGGCGTGCTAGGCGATTCCTACTCGGCCGCGTTCGCGAATATCTGGCAGCTCGGCGTTGCGGCATATCACAACATGACGCAGGTCTTCCAGGACGCACGCGCCGATCGGCCCATCTTCGGTGCGGGAAGTGGAGCTTACGGCTCTGGGACCGGGGCGGGGGAGTGCTATGGCAACGATCTGATCAGCGGGACATTTACCCCCACCTACACACCGGAGACGAGCTACGGCACCTGCGCCGCGGCCAGTCCCCAGGCGGTCTCCGGCAACACCTTCACGCAGAACGTCACGGCGGCGAATCCGGATCTCTTCTTCATCGCCCTTGGGACCAATTCCTTTTCGTTCATGACCGTAGGGACCACCATGGACACAGCGGGCGCGGCGACGATGCACGGCGGTATCAAGGCCGTCCTGAACGGTGTCCACCACGCCAAGCCCGGGATGCGGGTGATCTGGATCGAGCCACTACAGGTCGGCGACACCACCAACGGCCGCGCCTCGCAGATGCCCATCGTCTCGCAGGCGATCGAGCAGGAGTGTGCGCTGTACGGCGACCCGGTGATCAAAATGTGGAGCGAGTCCGGCGTGAATAGCTACACCTGGGGAACTCTCCTGCTTACCGACCTCGTTCATCCGTCTACCTTCGGCTTTCAGCACATGTTCATCCCGAAGATCAACCTCGCCCTGAACGGCATCACGCCTCTTGACTAGAGCGGTTTTGACCGATTCCGCGGCTGGCCGTTACACCTCGCAGCATGGAAAACGCGTGGACGCAGGTGGGGATTGAGCTGGCGGGCGCCGTAAGCGGCGGGTTGATCGTGTTCGGGGGAATGCGAGTCACCTTGCGCTTCATGGGCCAGCAGATCGCACACCTGGAGAAGAAGGTCGACGAGTTTCCGAAGGAGTACGTGCCTCGGACCGAGGTTCAGAAAGCGCTCGATTACATCCACGAGACGACGCAGGACATCAAGAAGCTCCTGCACCTTGCCCTGGCAAAGCGGGCCGGAGTGGCTGACTTCCTGCATGCCGGCACCGACGAAGGCGCCCCGGTCAACAATCTTCAGTACAGCGCCATCGGGATCGCGCTTACGGAGCAAGAGGAATCTCTCTCCCTCAAGACGTACCTCGATTCGACCGGCGTCCTGACGATCGGTTGGGGGCACACAGGCAAGGACGTGCGGCTGGGCCTGGTGATCACGCGCGACCAGGCCGTGATCCTGCTCCGGGCTGACACCGCTGCAGCCGTGGCTTGCGTCAACCACGCCGTGAGAGTTCCTCTGACTCAGAACGAGTTCGACGGACTTGTTGACTTCGTCTTCAACGAGGGTGCGGGTCACTTCCTCGGATCTACGTTGCTCGCGAAGCTCAACGCGGGTGACTATGCCGGCGCGGCCGCACACTTTGCCGACTGGGTGAAAGCTGGCGGTAAGACGCTGGGCGGCCTGGTGCGGCGTCGTGGCGACGAGGAGCAGCTCTTCCTGCGTTCTGGTGGCGAGGTGGCGGCGTGATCCATCCCTTCGGCTTCTTCGAGAAGCACAAGCTCGCGCCTACGCCCGCGCCGCCCGCACCAGCGCCCCCCCCGCCCCCGGCACCGCTGCCGGAGATTTTCTCTGCGGCTCTCGCAGCGAAACCAGAAACACCCGCGAAAGCGGAGGAGAAGACCATGCCAACCGAAACCGCACCCGCCACCGAGCACGAATCCCTCATCGACAAGATCGAGGGCGTAGAGAAGAAAGTCGTCACCATCATGGAAGCCGTCGCGATCGACGCAGGAAAGGGCCTGGCGTTCGCCGCCAAGTATGCCCCCGGCGTAAGCCAGCTTATCGGCTTCCTGTGTCCCCCGGCCGCTCCGGAGGCGGCGCTCGTCTCCACGGCGCTCGTGCTTACGCAGAATGCAGTCATGGAGGTGGAAGCAAAGGCTGCTCTGCTCCCTGACGGTCTTACCGGCGAACAGAAGTCGGCTGATGTGGTTGCGCTTGCGGGCCAAGCGGTAACTACGCTCCTCACGCAGGCGAAGCTTCCCGCCAGCGCAACCTACGTGCAGAACCTGGTGAACCTAGTCGTAGCCGATCTGAACTTCAAGACCGTCACCGTACCAGTTAGCACCTAAGCATGACCCCGATCGAAACCTCCTGCCCGCACTCCGAGCTGATGCCTGACGGCCGCAACTGCGCCGCTCAGGCCGGTGAGGAGTGCAGGTGGGTGGATCCCGTCTCGATCGAGCTCATCCCCAGGCCTGGGCAGTACCACGCAGAGCGCGTAGCCTCCGCCGCCGGCTCCTTCTCCGATGCGGCTGCCGCACCCATCTCCGTCAAGGACCTGGATGCCGTTGTGGACCAGCTGGCGATCGATTGAACGGCGGTTTTGACGCTTTCCGATCGGGTAAGCCATAAACACTCCGAAAAATATCATTCTGCTGAGCTCAGGCGTTCACGCGCCCAGGAGAACCACAATGAAACGAAGCCCGAAAGCCGCCGCCCTTCTCCTCTCTCTTTTGCTGCTCACCTCCGCGGCGATCTTTCCTGCTCACGGCCAGGCACTAAACTCCCAGTTCTCGCCCTTCGGCCCCCCAACAGCCAACGACATCGCGGTCGCAATCCAGACATCCACCGGCTGCACCACGGCTGGATATGTCTGGGTGCCGGCCTCGAACACCTGCGTCGCTCAGGGTGGTGGACCCGGCGGCTCCGTTCAGTACACCACTGTCCGCACCACCTCAGCCGCCACGGACACGATTGTCCCCGCGGACTGCACGGCGGGTGGCAATCTCGTCACGTACACCAACGCTTCAAGCGTTGCGATCACTCTGCCAGTCTCAGGATTGACGGCCGGATGCAGGGTCGGACTCAAGGCACTGGGGACGAGCGGCTCAAGTCTCGTGATCACGCCCGCTTCTGGCAACATCGACCTGTCGACCTCACTGACGGTCTTCTACCCAGGCGACGCAGCGCTGACCTGGACGGGCTCTACCTGGACAGCTCAGGGTGGGTACGGCGTGAGGGGCGCGAGCACGCTCATTTCAGGCGCGGTCGGTTCGCTCACGAAGGTGACAAGCCCGGGTAGTATAGGGCCCGCGATTCCAGGTACGGATTACCCGACCCTAGCGAGCGTCACCACCGCGCAGAACGCCGCCGGAAACGCCCAGGCTACGGCCAACAACGCTATCCCGGTCGGTCAAAAGGGCGCATCGGGTGGTGTCGTCCCAATCGCATCCGATGGTTCAGTCCCCTACATTACGCCGATCCAAATTGCAGCTTTGTGGGAATTCGGCGACTCGTATACGCAGTGCTACGGCGCGACCGACACGAAAGCCTGTGCCATGGCGCTCATTGCAGCGGGTACGCCTGCTCCTACCTACAATTACGGGGTTGGCGGCACGACCCAGCCGCAGATTGCCGCTCGGACCTTCGCTCTGTTTGCCCCCACGCCCTTACAGAAAAGCGTTACTCAGCAGACGGAGGGCGCGAACGACGGACTGCACGATACGTGCGGTGGAACTGCGACAACGGCATGCGCTCAAAATTACCGGCTATCTTTGGACGCCACGATTGGCTGGACAACGATCCCGGTGGGCTACCGGATCATGGCATCAAATGCCACACAGGGCGGGGGCAGCAATTTCTCCGCAGACACCACGTTGCCGATGTTCACATCTGCGATTTTGGCTTCTATCGGTACCCCGATGAAGTCTTCCACCAGCGGCAATACCCTAACCTTCAGCATTCCAAGCTCCGCGTCTACGGTGCTGGGGCTGACTTACGAAGTGACGAACTCGCAGACTGGCACCTTCACTGTCTCAATGGATGGAGTGCTGCAAACCGATGCTTCGACAGGAAGCACCACATGGACTTCGGGTCCCTCGCAGGCTGGGACCGGCACGGCTGTAGCCCTTTATGGAACTTCCACCACCCTCTTCCGCCAATACTTCACCGTTACCCCCAATCAAACCCACACAGTGGTGGTCACCAACACCTCCACAAACCTAGCGGACGTTGTATCGGTTGACTGGGTACCCCCTGCCAGTGTGACGTATCAGAACGCTCGCATGGACATCGGACCCAACCCAACCTTTCAATATGCCTCGGTTTATGACGGCATCTCGCTTGCGGTGACGACGGCGGAACGCAACCTGGGGTTGCAGTCCTATTTCGCGAGTCAAGTGAACGGGACGCCGGGGACGAACGCGACAACGGATATATCCACCACGGCGACGGCTACCTGCCCGGCTTCCACCTTTTCAACACATCTCAATGACTGCGGCCAATTGAAGCTTGCGCAGACCGTTGATGCGGCGGAGACAGCAGCGGGTTTTCACTACAGCTACTTCTACCGAAATGCCGGACCTACCTCGGTCGCCCAAGGGCCGCCAGTATGGGGCACAATCAATCCAGGGGGAAGCACCACTCTCGCTGAGACGTTCGCAAACGGGAACGCCGGGACTGTCACGCCCGCAGTAGGAATTGATTTCTACCGTTCCTCTACGAACCGCGCCGGGTTCGGTAACATGAACGTTGATGCGAGTACCGGACAGCCTTGGTCGGGTGCCTACAACACTATGGCTTTCAATTCGATCAACGGGACCTTTTTCTGTGTGACTTCCCTCGCCAGTTCCACCTTCCTTCCAACGTCCGTTATCCCCGCATCCAGCTACGTCTGCAAGTACGGCGTTCGTCATTCTGACGGTGCCAGCTATCAACTCGGCCCCGCAGGCGCCCCCGTATTCCAAAGTGCCGAGACAACGCAGACGAGCACCACAACCGCCATCCCCATCGGCTTTGGTTTGGTCACTATCACTCTGGCTGGAAACTACGTGCCGACGTGGGCTGCCCCGAGTGCCTTCACCCCCACCTCACTTAGCCTTTCTTCTCGACAGTGCATTCAGTTCGTTCAGGACGCCACGGGTGGAAGGACGGTCACATGGCCGGCCAACGTCCTGGGAGGCTTCACCCCCACTGGTACGGCAGCGAAACGCTCCATGCAGTGCTTCGACTACTCACCTTCACAGACGGCTTACGTGGCTGAGTCTGTGGGTCTAACCAACTACTAAGGAGTGCTCATGTGGAAGCGTGTAGCACTCTCCTCCCTAATGGTCTGCCCGGCAATTCTATGCGGGCAGACCGCGACGGTGAACGGCGTCCCAAACCAAAGCTTTAGCATTCCCAATCAAATCGGCGTCTTCGGTGCGACACCTCAGTCAACCGCGTCTTTCAATCCTCAGACCGACATCCGTGTCACCGGAGGCACATCCAACTGCGACCCAAAGCGGCTGCTCTACAACTGGCAGTTTCGCTACGACGTGACGGTAGGTCACATGGTCACGATCTGCTCCCCAACCAGTGGTTCTGCTCCATTTCAAATCTCCGCTTACTACGGCAACGCGGCCACCAGCCTAAGCGGAACAGTAGCTGTGGGCGGCAGTTTCTATGGCTCAGCGGAGGGGCCTAACACCTTGGCTTGGGGGATAAACCCGGGCTCGGGCGATGTGATGGGCGACGGGTTCACAGGCAGGAAGCTGGTCCCCATAGAGGCCGACACGCAAGCCAATAACCCCTTCGGCTCCTATGCCTACAGTTCAGGCGTTGACAGCGCACTTGTCAACAACTGGGGAAACAGCGGGAATTTCCCTGGCACCGCGTTCCAGATTAGCGTGAACAACAACACCGCCTCATTCCCCACCGCTTTAGGGAATTGGCTCAATGGCTTGAGTGCGACCACGGGTGCGCTCGGCACTGCCGGAACCTTTCTAAATCTCAATCCCGCTGCAAATGCGAAGCCTGGCACCAACTATGGCTCCCCAGTTTTCTCCGATATCTACGGGACATATTGGAGCACGCGGGGCTCTGATGCTGTGTTCACCCACAACGTGACGGCAGTGTCCGGCACCAGAAGCCTAACCCTAGATTCGATGACTGGCGTTGCGCTCAATGCGACCGTTACGGGTGCGGGAATTCCCGCTAGTACGATCGTCACGGCGCTAGATTATGTGAACAACATGGTGGCAATAAGCAACGCCACCACCACTGCCCTGTCTACGTCAAGCACCACCTTCACCGGGCTGTGGCAGTACATCCATCTCAAGCACCAGTTGAGCATCGGGGCAGGAACCGACCCTACTTCTCTAACCGAAAACATCACTATGGTCTGCAACGCGCCAAGCGGCTGCCCCACTGGCATGACGGCTCATCTTAGCCTCGGTGCTGGCGTTGTGTTATCGGGGACGCTTGCTACGCCCGCATCCTCCACCGCGCCGTGTCTTGCTGGAGACAGCGAGGACGATACCAACTTTCACTATGTGTGTGTGGCTTTGAATACCTGGAAACGGGTGGCCCTGAGTGCTTTCTAATTAGGCCTCGAGAGGATACCGTCCTTCTCTATAAGATTCCCGATCGCGAGGTTAGTGTCGAACGATATCCGAATGTTGTGCCGCCCGCGTTTCTTGCCTGTTGCTAAGCCGCCTTCGAGTAGCAGGTCCTCCGCTCTCGTCCGCTCAATCTGTCCTCCGTTCTCGTCGATGAGGAGCAGGACAGCATCGAGCGGCCGCCAGTCGTAAAAGCGGAGCTTGGGATCCCCCTCCTTCGACTGGCCACTCTGCAGAGCATGAAGCGCGGATCGCCTGATTCTTATCTGGGCTTCAAGCTCCGCGATCTCACGTTCCAGGACTTCTTTCGAATTCATCAAACCCTCGTGAGCAGCAGATCACTGGAACGCGGAGAACAGTGTGCGGCCAAATGCAGCAGCAGCTCCTGCTCCTCCGAGTATGTCCACAGGAGCGCATTAGCGTACACAGGATACCAACCGGGCACGAGACGACCAAGGGTCTTCTCGAAAAGTGCGCCAAGGACCAGAGCCCGTATCTTGCGGTGGTCCGCTGCCAATCTCTGAACCAGGTAAGCGGCGGCGCTTAGCTCCGAGCGCTCTGAAGACTCTATATGTGCGCAGTTCGCGATCCGCAGATTTTCACGTGAGTTGAGGTACGTCGTAAGCAGATCCTGCCCGCTGAGAAGGCCTGACGGCGAATCTTCCTGAAAAGGATTGGGCAGCTCAGCAATCAGATTCAACCGAGCGTTCCCTGCCTCGCTCAGGTGGCGGAGCTCGCGCATCCGCACAAGAGCGATGCTTCGAAAGCGCTGAAACGCGATGTAGCCTGCTCCGAGCGCGACGGTCACGGAAACCGTAATGATCGGTCCAGCAAACAGCCATGCTAGGTGGGGAGTGTTCATTTAGCCTCTGAAACCCGGATCTAAGCTCTGTGAGGAGACTGCGCGTGCTGCCACTGGCTGAGCTCTTGATAGAAAGAACCAGACGGCTATGCAGAGGAGGAAAGTGAGGTCGGAGAGCCACACAAGGGCGCCTTGTTTGCCCCTCATCACGAGGAGATCGAAGAGGCCGGCGTGCACCACCGTGAAAACCGCGAATGTACCGAAGATGGTTCCGAGGCCGCGCAGCGTCGAGAACGTCCGCCACACGTAGAACGGCAGGAAGGCTGCCATGCAGCACATGGCGCACCAGAACGCGTGGTCCCAGCTCAGAATCAAACGCCAGATGGATTGTGCGAGCAGATTGATGAGTCCAGAAGTGTAGATCCCCAGCGCGAGCGACAAGAACGTCGACCACGTAAGGATGCCTAATCCCTCTCGGCCAGGAAGTGCACCACGGCGGATCCGCGCGAAGATGGAACCCAGCAGGTAGGCGGCGGCGGCCTCATCGAGAATGGTCCCCACACACCACGCCGAAAAGTAGGGCCACGGTGGAATCGTGCGCGAAAGAATCCAGAGCGATGCACCGATCCCGCTCTCGATGAGGAGGTAGTTTCTCAGAAAGGAGAGATCGCGGCGACGGATTGAAGAACCGACGAGCGCTTCCAGGAGGATGAGTACTGCCCAAAACACCAGGCGTGTTACTGAGATCTCTGTGTGTTGCATCAGGGCCGCTCCGAAGGTCTGGAAACGCTTTTATAGATCGAGGCGGCCCTGTGCATAAAGGAGTGGTTGGTAACCAGTACTAATGGCCTACTGGCGGGATACAGGGTGGGCAGGGTATCCCAGAGCCGGGTGGCCCACTGTCTGGTGAGTCGATCGGCGGATCGGTAGGAGTTCTCGGCGGAGGCTTGACGATGGAACTGCGGGGCGTAGTTGCTCGCGCGTGTTGAACGAGACCTGCGATCGGTGCCAAAGCCAGGACTGCAGCTGCGACCAGGTAGAGAGGACTCCTGCTTTTCACGATGTTCTCCTTGAGCACGCCAGCGTGCTAAGGGAACGATAAATGCTTGTGGTAACCGGAAGGAGAATGACCGACGGGAGTGAACCGACTTGGAGATGGCCATAAAAAGGTGGCCTAAAAAAGAGTTACTTCGTCCACAAAAAAGCGTACGAATCTTTCTCCAGGCTGGGGGCAGATAGAGGGCGTAAACCTGACCGCAGGGGGATAAAGCGGTACAAGGTTGCCGCGCCTGTCCGCGTAAGTCTATGATTGTCCATGCGAGAGTAGTTTCGAAACCCACTAGCCGCCCCAATTTCCCCTCCTGCAGAGCAAATCAAGGAACGATTCGAGAGCAGTGTTACTCTCCGGAATTCCTGCTGGACCTGACCGGACGTCTTTGTGCCTCCTGCAAAATCCCTCAAGAATGACCTGATCGGCGCGCCCTATACGGCCCCGCGCTCGCTCGAACGCCTCTTCGCCGGAACCTCCGGTTGGGCTTATCCGACGTGGAAGCCGGACTTCTACCCCCAGAAGCTGCCCGCAAAGAGCTTCCTCGCCTATTACGCGACCCAGGTCAACTCGGTTGAGGTGAACTACACCTTTAGGACGCTTCCAACGGAGAAGATCCTGCAGGGCTGGCTGGACCAGACGCCTGCCGGCTTTCGGTTCAGCTTCAAGGCGCCGCAGCGGATCACTCACTTCAGCCGGCTGCGCGATTGCGATGCACTTCTCGCCCAGTTTCTCGCATCGCTCTATCCTGCAGCGCTTGCCGGAAAGCTGGGACTTCTCCTCTTTCAACTTCCGCCCAACTTCAAAGCCGACCTTGATCGCCTCAGCTCGTTCCTCAGTTCTCCAGCCTTCCGAAGCACCGGGCCGGCTCGTATTGCGTTCGAGTTCCGCCATGAAAGCTGGTTTGCAGACAACGTCTACCGCTTGCTTCGCGAACACAATGCCTCCCTCTGCGTCGCGGACACGGACGACCTGAAGACGCCCGAAGTTCTTACTGCTGGGGATCATGTCGCCTTCCGTTTACGTCGTCACGGCGGGTACACGGACGACGAGTTAGCCGGATTCGCCGCCCGGTTCTCCGGCCTGGCTAAGGAGCGAGACGTTTACGCCTACTTTCGCCATGAAGATGAACCCACTGGAGCCCAGAATGCCACCAGGTTCCTGTCCCAGGCGGCCGCTCTTCAACGGAACGGCGCCGCATGAGCCGGTCGCCCCTCTTTGAGGTCATACCCTTCGTTCCACGCCGCTTCCTCTCAAACAGCCACGCCCAGACGATTGCGGGAAACTTCCGCCGGCGCATCGATCGCCTTCCTCCTGCCTCCGCGGAGCTCGTCGAAGTCTCTCCAGAGAGCCCGGGGCAGATCGCCAGCCAGGTGCTTTGCCACTGCCACTGGCAACCCGCCGAGATCCGAGCCTCACGCCTGACGATCATCCTCCTGCACGGTCTGGAAGGCTCATCTAACTCGCAATATGTCATCGGCAACGCCAATAAGATGTGGTCAGCCGGCATGAACGTCGTCCGGATGAACATGCGCAACTGCGGCGGGACGGAGGCGCTCTCATCCACCCTCTACCACTCCGGCCTGTCGGGCGACGTAGAGGCAGTCATGCGCTTCTTCACCGCGCAGTACGCGCTGGAGAGGGTGGCGCTCGTCGGCTACTCCATGGGCGGCAATCTTGTGCTGAAGCTTGCCGGCGATCTCGATGGCCACGCACCCTCGCAGCTCAAAGCCGTGGTCGGCGTCTCCCCCGCGGTGGATTTGGGACCATCCTCGACAGCGCTTCACAAGCCGATCAACCGTCTCTATGAGTGGCGGTTCCTAAGAGCGTTGACGAAGCGGTTTCGCCGCAAGGCCATGCTCTTCCCGCACGTCTATGACCCTCTCCGCGCCAACGGAGTCTCTTCCGTGCGCGACTTCGATGACCGTGTGACCGCTCTCTACTCCGGCTTCCAGAACGCGGAGGACTACTACTACCGTGCCTCGGCTGCACGTGTGCTGGACCGGATCTCGGTTCCCACACTGATCCTTCACGCGGTGGATGATCCCTTCGTCTTCCTGACCCCGGAGAGCCGGACGAAGATCCTGGCCAACCCGAAGATCACGCTCGTCGAGCCCGAACACGGCGGCCATTGTGCGTTCCTGGCAGAGCCGGACCCGGCCTCTGGTGACGATGGCTACTGGGCAGAATCCACCTTGCTGCGTTTTGTCCAGGCACAGCTCTAAGCCTCTTCCTATCCCTGAGATAATCGAACGATGTTCGCAGACTGGACGGTTGAGTGCGGTGCGGACGACCCCGTCCTGGTCGTTCCCTGGTCTGCGTCGCCCGAGGTTCCGATGAGCCCACAACTCGGCAGGAACTTCGTCGACCTGCGCGAGAACCCTTACGACCTGGATCAGATTCCTGAAGCGGAACGCCACCCCGCTTTGTTGCAGGCTTTACGTGCGCTCAACGCAAGCCGCTCACCCGTCTTCACCGCGAAGTGCGATGCCTGGGAGATGAGTGCCGGGGAGATCGAGGCGCTTCAAATGGACCTTGTCCTCGATGCCGCGGATCTGTCCCACGGTTTTGCGAACTACATCGACATTCTCTGGCGCGAGCGGTCCCTTTTTGTCTCCCTTCACCAGCATGAGCAACTTCTGCATCGCCTCATCCGTCATGTCGAGCCGCTCGACCTGCCCTACGCGGCACTCGAATGCACGTTGCGTCCTGCCCTCGTCGATCTTGCGGGTCCTCAGGAAGGCTTCGCCTTGACTCTCTACGTCAAGGCGCTTGGTCCGGACGCGGCCGATGCGCACGGCAACTGGAGCGAAGCTCTCGCTGCCGTGGTCGCGGTGATGAGAGGCAAAGACCTTTCGTTTGCCTGAATCCAGCCACCCATTACAATCAGTCAAGCCCGCCTCGTGGGCGAGTAGCTCAATTGGATAGAGCACGAGCCTTCTAAGCTCGGGGTTGCAGGTTCGATCCCTGCCTCGCCTACCACCTCTAGGAATTATTTGGGGTCAATCTTACCGGTACGCGAAGAAACATAGTGGATTGCCCGGGTCTGACTATGCCGGACGATCGGCTTGTTAGCTTTCGACGTTCAGTCCTGACATGAACAAGGCTTTGGCGTAAAAGGCTGCGTTGACGTGAGCTGTATCGAACTACAGACCTCGCAGCAAGGATGCGGTGCGGACAAGGTGCGCTCCAGAGTGCAGTTCTCCAACCTGTCATCTCTTAGACATGCCTCGTTAACCTTCATCTTCTAGCTTCTTCCCTGTACGGACAACCTCAATCGGCCCCGAGCCCATTTGCCCGAGCCCATTTGCCCCTGAGTCGCCACCGCTTTACGGCTCTTGAAGGAGACCCTTGCGCCTGAAACGTTACTCGTCCCTCGTGCCCCCTGCTTTCGTTCTGGCTACAGCGATCGCTATGCCCTGCAGCCTGTTTTCCCAGTTCGAGACAGCTTCGGTGCTCGGCTATGTGCGCGACGCTTCAGGCGCTTTTGTTCCGGGTGCCTCCGTCACGCTGATCAACCAGGAGACTCAGGCGCAGGAGACCGTGCAGAGCAACGCTCAGGGCGCCTACACCTTTACAGACGTGAAGGTGGGCCAGTATGAAATCTCCGCCAAGGCCGGTGGTTTCGACGTTAGCACTACCCAGCCGTTCACAGTGCAGGTGGCCGCCAAGCAACGTGTCGACCTCGCCCTCAAGATCGGCTCGCAGGCAGACACGGTCACCGTTTCGGACGCGGCGCAGCTGCTCGATACCGATGACAGTGAACGCGGTCAGGTCATCGGCACCCATGAGGTAGAGAACCTGCCGCTGAATGGGCGCGCCTATGCGGACCTCGCCGCGCTGGTTCCAGGGGTACGCCGCAATATCCTGGAAAACTCGACCGACACCAGCCGCGACGCGTCCTTCAACGTCAACGGTCAGCGGAGTGAGTTCAACAACTTCCTTCTCGACGGTCTGGATAACAACGCCTACGGCACGTCCAACCAGGGCTTCTCCAACCAGGCGATCCCGCCATCCCCGGACGCCATCAACGAGTTCAAGGTGGAGACCGATAACTACAGCGCCGAGTATGGCCGGTCGGCCGGCGCGGTCGTCAACGTCAGCATTCGAAGCGGCACCGATCACTTCCACGGCAAGGCCTACGATTACATCCGCAACACCGTCTTCAATGCGATCGGACCCTTCACGCCGCCCACAAATTCGCTGACTGGCGCCCCGCAGAAGCCTATTCTGATCCGCAATCAGTTCGGCGGCACGTTCGGCGGACCCGTTCCGGTTCCTCACTTCAAGGACAAGCTCTTCTTCTTCGGCGACTACGAGGGAACCCGCCAGATCGTCCACGCGGTGCTGAATGCAACCGTTCCCACAGCCAACCAGAACGGTACCAGCGCTCTTGCACAAAGCAACGGCGGCTACACCTTCATCTCCGGCAAGAGCACCGAAAACGGCAAGCCGGTCCCGATCGTCAATCCCTTGACCGGCCAGATCTACGCCAACGGTGTGATCCCGTTCGGCGACCCGTCGGTTTCAAGCTTTGCCAAAGGCGTGCTCGCCGCGTTGCCGGCCAGCAATGCCCCGGGAAGCCCCTTCAGCAACAACTATGTTTCGTTGCCCTCCGATACCATCAACGACGACAAGGGCGACATCCGCATGGACTATACGGCCACCACGCGGACCACGGCCTTCTTCCGCTACAGCGAGCACCAGGGTCTGATCGCATCGCCCCCGGCGATCCAGGGACCGGCCGGCGGCAACAGCAACGGTACTGTCAACATCTTTAATCAGCAGGCTGCCGGTGGCGTCACCCATGCGTTCAACCAGAACGTAATCCTGGATGCGCGCTTCGGCTTTACCTTGACCGATGGCGGCAAGAGCCCGTACGGTGCCAATCTGCAAAGTCTCGAAGGTGGTATTACCGGCCTGCCGACCAGCCCGATCGTCACCCGAAGCTTGAACGGTCAGTCGGTCAGCGGCTTCTCGCAGTTCGGCAACCAGACCAGCAACCCCCAGTTTCAGAACCCCACCGTCTACGATCCCAAGATCAACCTGACCTACCTGCATGGACGCCAGCAACTGAAGTTTGGCTTTGAGTACCAGGCGATTTATACCGAGGTGGAGGACTTCAACCCCACCTTCGGCCAGGATACCTACAATGGCGGCTTCAGCTTCTACAGCACGACCCCCAATGCGGGCGCAAGTACGCTGAGCGCCTCGGACACGGGTACGAAAGAAGCCATCGGCCTGGCGGACTTCATCTTCGGAGCACGCGACACCTACCAGCTGAACAACTTCGTCATCGCCCACCTGAACCAGAGGATGCAGTACTACTACGTGCAGGACGACATCCGCGTCAACTCCAAGCTGACCGTGAACGCCGGCCTGCGTTACGAACTTGTGACGCCGCAGTGGGAGTCCAACAACATGCTGGCGAACTACAATCCCGCCACGCAGTCGTTAATCCAGGCCAGTTCAGGTTCCATCTACAATCGCGCGCTGGTCAATACACCCAAGCTGGACTTCGCTCCACGCCTCGGCCTGGCCTACGCCGTGGACGACAAGACCGTGATCCGCGCGGCTTATGGCATCAACTACGCCCAGTTCAATCGCGAGGGGGGAGAGAATCTGCTGGTGTACAACCTGCCCGCGATCGTCAACACCAACGTGGTGCAGCAGCCGCCGCTGTTCTCACTTCCCGGCATCATCGGCAAGCAGACTCCGGAGCCGGTCTGTACAGCCGCGCAGTTGAACACGCCGTTCAATCCGTCGAATGCTGATCCGTGCTTCCGGCTCTCGCAACAGGGCTACCCGATCAATTTCGCCAACCCGGCCAATGTAACCGCGGCCAGCAATCTCTCCACCCAGGCCCGTTATATTCCAAAGAACCTGCCAACCGGCTATGTGCAGAGCTACCACCTTACGGTGCAGCGGCAGATCGGCCGCTCCTCCAGCTTCGAGGTCTCCTATGTGGGCGAACACGGGGTCAAGATCCAGGTTCTGTCTGATCTGAACCAGGCTGCACCCAACGCCGTGACCGCCACTTGCAATACGACCGTCACCTCGGGCTGTCTCTCCCTGGCGCAGCGCCGGCCGATCCCAACCTTTACCACCATCGAGCAGACGCTGCCCGCGGGCCTGCTCTACTACAACTCTCTGCAAACCAAGTTCGAGCACCGTACGGCGCATGGGCTGTATGTCCTCAACTCCTTCACCTGGTCGCGTGCGGAAGATAACGCGTCCGGTCACCTGGATACACCGGCCGGCGATAACTCCCGCATCAATCTTGCCAATCCGCTGGGCGAGATCGGCCCCTCAGGCTACAACCAGCCACTGAATGAGGTTCTCTCGGTGGTCTACGACCTGCCTTACGGTAAGGGTCGCAGCTTCGGTGCCAACGCTCCGTTCTACCTGCAGGAAGCGCTTGGCGGCTGGCAGGTGACGGCAATCAACTCCGCTTCAAGCGGTGTGCCGTTCAACGTCACCTACTCGCCGAACAGCTTCCAGCAAGTGAGTCCTCTGCTGGTGCAGCGCCCCAATGAGATTCCCGGCAATCTGGTCCTGCCCAAGTCGCAGCGGCTGAAGGTGAATGGCAATCAAAATCTAGTCGCGCTGCAAAACCCGGCCTTCATGACGGTGGCCGAACCGCTGCTTTCGCTGCCCACCGTCAACCAGCCCTATGGCAGTGCGGGACGCAACTCCGGCCGCTTCGACCCGTACTATAACCTTGACCTGGGCCTACATAAACAGTTCGCTCTCTACCGCGAAGGCACCGTCTTCGAGTTCCGCGCGGAGGCCTTCAACATTCTCAACCAGACCAACTACGGCTTCCCGTCCAGCACCTTCAGCCCTACTTCCAGCAGCTTCGGCGTCGTTGCCGCGGCCTCCACCTTCCCGGCGCGTGTGCTGCAGTTCGCCGGCAAGATCATCTTCTAACCTGGAACAATAGGGCCAGCGATGAATCGTAGAGAATTCTCCACCCTGGCCGGCACTACGCTTGGCAGCCTGCTCACCCGGAAGCTCTGGTCTGAGCAGGCTCGCGAAGCTTCGCCGCACCTCTTTTACATCGCCTTGGTTGCGGACCCGCACATCATTGACCAGTACTATGTGCCGGGCAGCGAAAACGGCCTTGAAGATAACCAGAGCATCCTCGTCACCACTCCGCGACTGATCGCCGCGCGTGACCTGATCAACTCGCTTCACCCAAAGATCGAGCAGGTCTTCCTGATCGGTGACTACTTCCACAACTATCCTTCGACTGACTACGACTTCTACTTCCAGCACACCACGCGGCTCGACAACGCGAAGGTCATTACCGACGGTTTCACCATGCCCGTCCACCTCGGGTTTGGCAATCACGACTATGATGTCCGGAACGTCCCCCGCGAGATGAGTCACCGGCTCTTCGCCGCCAAGTTCAACACGGCGCCGTACACCTCGTTGGAGTACAAGGGCTGCAAGTTCATCCACCTGAACAATTTCCTCGGAAGTACCCAGGATCGCGCCTCCGCGGACTTCAATCCCAACCTTGGCTCGCTTGGCGAGACCCAACTGCACTGGTTTGAGGCCGAGCTCCAGCAAGGCAAGCCGACCTTTGTCTTCATCCACTATCCGCTGCTGCAGGACACCGCGACCGAGTTCGGCGACTACGGTCTTCACCCGCTGCTGCGCAAGTACCAGGAAAACATCCGCCTCGTCGTCTCCGGCCATATGCATAAGTGGATCGACTTCGCCCACACCTATGGTCCGCAGCACTATGTCATGGCCGCCACCCGCTATGATCCAAACGCCTACATGCTGCTTGAGATCGACAGCCGACGCGGTGCCTGGCGTTTTATGAACCAAAGCCTCGTCGAGTGGTCCACGCACTACAGCAAACCTTTCCGCGCCTAAAACTTCGCCGAGGACCATCGCATGCGTATCGCTGTTCCGCTCTTCCTTGCCTTCCTGCCCGCAGCCCTCGCAGCTCCGGATGCGACCCTGAGGATGAATCAGATCCAGGTGATCGGCACGCATAACAGCTACCATGCAGGCATCTCGCCCAATGAGTCGAAGGTCTGGCAGGCCAAGTACGCCGACGCCTACAAAGCCCTGGACTACCGCCACCCACCGCTCCCGCAGCAGCTTGATGCCGGCGTCCGCCAGATTGAACTCGACATCTACGCAGACGCCAAGGGCGGCCGCTACGCTCATCCTGCCGGCCCTGGCATGGCCGCTGCCGCAGGCCTGCCCGCAGACCCTGACTTCGATCCGGCCGGCATTATGCTCAAGCCCGGCTTCAAGGTCATGCACATCCAGGATGTCGACTACCGCAGCAACTGCCAGCCCTTCACCGCCTGCCTCCAGCAGGTACGAACGTGGTCGCTCGCTCATCCTGAGCACGTGCCCATCTACATCCTGGTCGAGACCAAAGAGGGCTCTCCCAAGAACCTGAAACTCACCGAGCCCGAACCCTTCACCACCTCAGTCTTCAATGCGCTCGACGTTGAGATCCGCTCCGTCTTTTCCTCGTCTGAGATGATCACACCGGACGATGTTCGCGGCCATTACCCGACGCTCAACGCCGCTATCTTAGCCGGAGCGTGGCCCACATTCCAGAGCGCCCGCGGCAAAGTCGTCTTCCTGCTGGACCAGCACGCCGTCACTCCGGTCTACACGGCGGGCCACCCGTCGTTGCAGGGCCGCGTGCTCTTTACCAACTCCACCGCCGGCGCTCCGGACGCGGCCTTCCTCGAGCGCAACGAAGGCCCCGCGGACGAGATCACCACCTTAGTCCGGCAGGGCTATCTGATCCGCGCCCGAACCGACGCCGACACCAAACAGGCTCGCGGCAACGACACGACCATGCGGGATGCCATGCTCGCCAGCGGCGCCCAGATTCTCAGCACCGACTACCCGATCAACGAGCCCGCATCCTTTCCCGGCCATTTCGTCGTAAGCCTGCCGGGCGGAGTCGCCGCCCGCTGCAACCCGGTAAATGCCCCATCGTCCTGTTCCAGAGACTTCGCGGAAGTGTCTACGCAGTGATGACACTCCTGAAGGCTTCAGAAAAACAGACTCGCGCATGAGCGGCAAAGGCTCTTGGAAACAGCTCAAATCTGCACGACGATGATGGCCTCGGGAAGACGAACTCGCGCCCGCGGGCTTGCCTTCGTCTTCCTGCAGAGTCGATGACGCCTATTGTGGGTGGGCGAGATCAAGCCGGGCCTTGAGCGGATCGGACATCGCCTTCGGTCCATCATTGGTGATGTTGATCACTGATCGGTTTGCACGCGGTAGACCGGCCGGGCGGGAAGACCGGAAACCATTGGGATCACCCGTCTTCTTGAACGCTTTCACTCGAATAGGAAGGCGATCTATTCTGTGCGTGGAATGCCTATCGAGCCCCCCTCTGGTTCGAGCGCGGTTTCCACTCGGAATCGGTAAAGAAGGATTGAGGCCATGTGCGGACGTTACGGACGAAGATCGGACAAGCAGACGATAGCCGAGGCCTTCTACGTCAACAACGACCTCACGGAGCTCTCCATGCCGCACAACGACTACAACATCGCACCCACGACCTTTCAGCCGGTCATCCGCCAGAGCCGGGACGATGGCAACCGCGAGATGGTCCTCATGCGCTGGGGACTTGTCCCGTTCTTCACCCAGCAACTCTCTGATATCAAGGGCGTCTCCACCATCAATGCAAGGGCAGAGATGGTTCCTAAGTCCGCAATTTGGCGGGAGCCCTTCAAGAAACGCCGGTGTCTCGTCCCCGCGAGCTTCTTCTACGAGTGGAAGAAGCTCGACGCGAAGACCAGGCAGCCTTATGTGATCGGCACATCGGCTTCCTTGTTCGCGTTTGCCGGACTCTGGGACGCCTGGAAAGATGAGCAAGGGAAGTGGCTCCAGTCCTTCGCCATCGTGACCACGGAGGCTAACGAGCTGATGTCCCAGGTTCATACCAGGATGCCTGTAATACTGCATTCCCGAGACTATGACCGATGGCTCTCCAGGGAGCCAGCGGATCAACCGCCCGCAGACCTCATGCGTCCGTTCGAGTCGGAGGAGATGCAGATAGCACCCGCCAACCCGCTCGTCGGAAACGTGCGGAACAATGGTCCGGAGATGTTGAACAGCGCATAGCCAAGGAGCTCAGCAGAGCTGAAAAGTCATCCAAAGCATTGCCCTTATGCCGTGATTGTCTCTGCAATGGGCCTTGACTCGCGATCCCTCGTAGTCTTCTTGCCCGTTGCATGGAGCACCGCGGCCAGCGTCACAAAGCTGAGAGCCACCGCGCAGACACCGTTCCACCTCCAGTGCAGCCATGCCAGCGCCGAGACCCATGAGCCCAGCGACGCGCCGGCAAAGTAAAGGGTCATATAGATCGTATTCAAGCGGCTGCGCGCGGATGGGACAAGCCCGAAGATCCGGGTCTGATTTCCTACCTGCGTCATCTGGGCTCCCGTATCCAGCAGAATGACCCCTACCACCAGAACAGCCATGTGTATCCCGAAGGAAAGATGAGCCGCTTCACCCGCCCAGAGCAGCACGAACGATGAAAACAAGATCGAGATCCCAGCCGTCAAGACCCACCGCGTACCACGCCGGTCAGCGAGTCGCCCGGTGACGGGTGCGACCAGCGCGCCTGCTGCTCCCACCAGTCCAAACGTTCCCGCCACACCGGCACCCATGTTGTAGTGACTGCCTAGGAGAAAGACCAGCGTCGTCCAGAAGCAGCTGAAGGATGCGAACCCACACGCCCCGATGAAGCTGCTCTCCCGCAGCAGAGGTTGCGTCTTGAACAGGTGCCATAACGATCGCATCGCGGCCGGGTAAGAGAGATCCTGCTTCGGCGGCAGCACCGGCATCTTCTTCCAGAGCAGCGGCACGAACAGCAGATTGATGCATCCCGCAAGCACGAACACCCATTGCCAGCCATGAATTCTGCTGACCCAGCCGGAGAAGGTCCGCGCCAGCAGAATCCCCAGCAGAAGCCCGGTCATCACCACCCCGATCGCCTTTCCGCGGTCCGACTCCTTCACTAGATCGGGCGCCAGCGGCAGCACAATATGAGTTACTGAAGCCATCATCCCGGTCAGCGCACTCGCCAGGATCAACAGTCCCAGCGTCGGTGCGAACGCGACGAAGAAAAGCGCGAGGCTGACCGCGCCGTACATCCGCATCATCAAGGCGCGCCGCTCCAACACGTCGCCCAGAGGCACGAAGAGCAACAACCCGAGCGCATAGCCGATCTGCGTCGCCATCGCAATCAGCCCCACATGATCCGGCGTGGTGTGAAAGCTACGAGCAATGTCCAGCAGCAGCGGCTGGTTCAGGTAGATGGAAGAGACGCCGACAGCACACGCCAATCCTAGGAAGGAGAGT
Organism: uncultured Granulicella sp.; assembly: GCA_965198885.1. Taxonomy (GTDB): domain Bacteria; phylum Acidobacteriota; class Terriglobia; order Terriglobales; family Acidobacteriaceae; genus Edaphobacter. Next base: position 2,302,222 of record OZ240677.1, read on the forward strand.
GGCGCTCCGCTGCTGTCTTGCACCTGTTGGCTCGTGTCCATTCAGGACGGTTGGATGCAAGAGTTCCTGGGCGAGACTCGCTTCAGCTACCCCGCCACCGCGACTCTCCGCCCGCTGCGGCTCACAATCGAGAGCCGTTCCAGCGAGAGGATCTTCCTTGTCTGTCCTTTGGCGTGCGCCGCCCATGGCCCCACAGGATCGAGCCGCACATAAGCAGTCCAATGCCGCAAGGCACGGCGCCTCTCACCTTGCCGTTCAAACGCCAGCGCGAGGTTGTAATGCGCGTCAGCGTACTGCGGCACGATCGCGATCGCCCGGCTATACGCTTCAATTGCTTCGTCCAGCCTCTGCATCTCGTCCAGGACATTGCCTAAATCGAAGAAGGCAAGCGCATAGCCTGGATCAGCCTCGGTTGCCCGCCGGTACAACTCCTCGGCCCGCCCAAACTCCTGCTGGTTATAGAAGATCGTCCCCAGATTGATGCACGCTGGCGCATGCTGCGGCTTCAACTCCAGAATCTCTTTGTAGACCCTGGTCGCGTCCGGAATCGTCGACGCGTTTTCTTCCAGCTGCACGCCGCGCAGGAACATCTCTTGAACTTGGGCTTCAAGCTGCTCCTTACTCCGTGCCAACTCGGGCCGGGTAGAACGCTGAATGGCTGCAACCAGTGTGCTCGCTTGCCCTTGCATCTGCTCGAAGTCGAAAGCCAGTTGCTGCGTCACCGGATTGACCAGCGCGCCGGCGTAGCGGAACGCCAGCCCTGACCCGCTTCGCACCGCACTCGACTCCAGCAGCGCATTCCGCATTCCGGAGACCTTCTGCATCGCATCCATCGCACGCCGGATGCTGCCGACGGAAAGCCTTTTCCCCCGCACCTCCCGCAGCGCTCTTATCGCGCGCAGTTGCGAAAGATGTTCGAAGTCATACGCCTTTTCCTGCCGGGGAAAGCTTGCAATCAACCCAGCTCGTTCCCAAGCTATAAGCTGCCGGCTCGGAAGATGAAGGATGCGGAGCACGTCTTGACGGGTGTATCGGGTCATGGGGCGTCTCGCCTGCAAGGTTCTCTTCGGAGTATGCAAGGCGAGTGCAATCCAATCAAGACCCCGCTGGACCGTGATTGCAAAAACAGGTGGATATCGCGTACCAAACGTGGTTCGGCCGGTAGTAGCTCAAGCTTTATTTGAAAGCTCTCATCAGAACTTCATACTTCTTTCTCAGTGAACCAGCAATGCCGAGGCGGCAACGGCAACGCCCATCACACCCAGGCTCAAGCCAAGCAGGAAGTACAGCTTCTGCCGTGTAAACAGAGTGATCGAGCACAGCACCACCCCGATCTGAAGCAGCGCCTCTCCAAGGTCATAGCGGCCGGCCTGCAACTCGGCATGGCTTACCTCGCCTTCGAACTCATGCGCCTTTGCCATGTCTTCCTTCAGCTCCTCCTTCCACTTCTCCTCGTGCAGCATGTACTCCTGCACCTTCTTCTCCACGGCTGCGGCATCGGATGAGGGCTGCAGATGCAGCAGATCGATGGCGACCAAGGTGTTGTCGGAGCGGATCTTCTGCGCCTGGTACTGCGCCCACTGGTCGCCGGCCCGCGCCTGCGCGAGTACGGCTTCGGTATGGCTGCGGTGTCCCAGGACAGTGACCATCGAGACAAGGACAGCCAGAATAGAGATCGCGAGCGAGATGTTAACCAGCGGCTCGCCATGTTCTTTCGACCTCTCGTCTTCGTTTGCTTCCTTGAGTTGGTTCGAAAATTCTTGAATCTCGGTAGGTTCCATGCTGAGGATTCTATGGGCGCGATAAGGCCTGTGCCTGTTCTAGAACCGCATCTTTGTTGCCTTGAAAGCGCTTTTCAACCAAAAATCGCGTTTACTAACAGGGCCCAGGTTGCGCCACCTGCCTTCCGCTGATACTCTCAGGAAGTCGCAACGAGCGGCGATGTCGACCGGAAGCGCGTTAGCAAGCTAAGCTTGCAAGTGACCGCAAGATACGCTACTCTGACAAAGCTTCACTTGCAGTACAGAACAAGCTTCGCACCTCGGCCCTGGCAACAGCAGGGTGAACCAAGAGGGAAGACGGAGCGCAGTCCAAGCGTTGATCGCGGCAGTAGAGCCCGGGAAGTACAGGCCAGCCGAATCCACCCAAGCCACTGCACTACAGGATCCAGCGAGGGTTTTACCTTTGCTTCTTCCAAGCCTGACCGGCTCAACCGGCTATTTGGAGCTGAGTGCTCCGCGACGATGCGTCGTCGTACCGCTGTTTTGAGATTTTTAGCGCTGACGCGAACGTCAGACCTTCTGGTGATTGTCTCTTCAAGCCTCTGGCGAGGCGCAAGGAACAAAATCAAAGAAAAGGTTGACACGAGATGCAAAAGTTAGTAATCTAAGAAAGTTCGCGGTAAACGTCACGAACTGCTGAGCGAGATGCAAACGGGTTGAGTCGAGCCCTGAGCAAGCTTCTCCGGTAAGCAGGTCCCAAGCTAGTCGAAAGACTCCAAGAGACGGTCTCCCAAAGGAGACGCAGCGCAATCAAGTTCGAGGACACGGATCGTGGCTTATGCCCGGTTGGTCCTTGATCCAAAACTCACGGCTTAGGCCTGATGAGTTCGGATCTTTGACAACATAGTTGAACATGCCAGTCGTGAGATGATGCAGAATCTGGTTTAGTCATTCTCACTAGTTATAAACCTCCGGAAACTTTCGAGTTTCGGGGGCGCATGGTAACTCTCCCGACCCCTGTCGCTGGAGAGCATGCAAACCAAGATTAAACGAGAGTTTGATCCTGGCTCAGAATCAACGCTGGCGGCGTGCCTAACACATGCAAGTCGAACGAGAAAGGGACTTCGGTCCTGAGTATAGTGGCGCACGGGTGAGTAACACGTGAATCATCTACCTCCGAGTGGGGAATAACCAAGAGAAATCTTGGCTAATACCGCATAACACTTACGAGTCAAAGCAGCAATGCGCTTGGAGAGGAGTTCGCGGCAGATTAGTTAGTTGGCGGGGTAATGGCCCACCAAGACGATGATCTGTATCCGGCCTGAGAGGGCGCACGGACACACTGGAACTGAAACACGGTCCAGACTCCTACGGGAGGCAGCAGTGGGGAATTTTGCGCAATGGGGGAAACCCTGACGCAGCAACGCCGCGTGGAGGATGAAGTATCTTGGTACGTAAACTCCTTTCGATGGGGAAGATAATGACGGTACCCATAGAAGAAGCCCCGGCTAACTTCGTGCCAGCAGCCGCGGTAATACGAGGGGGGCAAGCGTTGTTCGGAATTATTGGGCGTAAAGGGTGCGTAGGCGGTTTGATAAGTCATCTGTGAAATCTATGGGCTCAACCCATAGTCTGCAGGCGAAACTGTCGGGCTTGAGTATTGGAGAGGTGAGTGGAATTTCCGGTGTAGCGGTGAAATGCGTAGATATCGGAAGGAACACCTGTGGCGAAAGCGGCTCACTGGACAATTACTGACGCTGATGCACGAAAGCTAGGGGAGCAAACAGGATTAGATACCCTGGTAGTCCTAGCCCTAAACGATGATTGCTTGGTGTGGCAGGTACCCAATCCTGCCGTGCCGAAGCTAACGCGATAAGCAATCCGCCTGGGGAGTACGGTCGCAAGGCTGAAACTCAAAGGAATTGACGGGGGCCCGCACAAGCGGTGGAGCATGTGGTTTAATTCGACGCAACGCGAAGAACCTTACCTGGGCTCGAAATGCTAGTGAATCCGGCAGAAACGTCGGCGTCTCGCAAGAGACACTAGTATAGGTGCTGCATGGCTGTCGTCAGCTCGTGTCGTGAGATGTTGGGTTAAGTCCCGCAACGAGCGCAACCCTTATCTTCAGTTGCTACCATTTAGTTGAGCACTCTGACGAAACCGCCTCGGATAACGGGGAGGAAGGTGGGGATGACGTCAAGTCCTCATGGCCTTTATGTCCAGGGCTACACACGTGCTACAATGGCCGGTACAAACCGCTGCAACCCCGCGAGGGTGAGCTAATCGGAAAAAGCCGGCCTCAGTTCGGATTGGAGTCTGCAACTCGACTCCATGAAGCTGGAATCGCTAGTAATCGTGGATCAGCATGCCACGGTGAATACGTTCCCGGGCCTTGTACACACCGCCCGTCACATCACGAAAGTGGGTTGCACTAGAAGTCGGTGCGCTAACCGCAAGGGAGCAGCCGCCCAAGGTGTAATTCATGATTGGGGTGAAGTCGTAACAAGGTAGCCGTAGGAGAACCTGCGGCTGGATCACCTCCTTTCTAAGAGAGAACACTCTCGGCACACTTCAGCGCCCCGCGCATGCGGGCAGCAGTGATCTCACGATCCTGTTGAGTTGAGGTTGTGATCCGAGTACCATCCAGAGCTTCTTCGGATCCTCTGGATGAGCCTGAACTAAACCTTCTCTTTTCTGCAATCTGTCAACAACGATGGTAAAGAGCGGCCTAGCTGCTCTGCATGTTCAACTGTGTCCTCGAAACCTTTCGAGAGAGCTCAAGCGCTCAGCGAGGATGACTCACTGAGCGCAACAGAGCTACCGGAGTAGGCCAGCGTATGTGGTCGAGTACACCGGGCCTGTAGCTCAGTTGGTTAGAGCGCACCCCTGATAAGGGTGAGGTCGGTAGTTCGAATCTACCCAGGCCCACCATTTATCCGCCAACTTTGCTAAGATGGCAATATGGGGCTGTAGCTCAGTTGGGAGAGCGCCTGCTTTGCAAGCAGGATGTCATCGGTTCGATCCCGGTCAGCTCCACCATTCTCAAAAGGTGAAAGAGCAACATAAGCAACCCAGCTTAAGGTTGAGCCCCCGCTGCTAAGCGGAGGTTGAACCTTGAGCTCGAACGCTCAGGCCGCCTCAGGGCGCGACAGGCAGTGCCGCAGCAATGCGATCTGCTCTACGATTTTTGACAACTGAATAGATTGGGTAAATATAACTACAAGGCTGAGCAGCGATGAAGGCGCATCAGGTTGTTTCTGATGAGTCAAATATGCTGTCAGTTATTGAGTGTCTTTAGAATATTCGTACAGCAATGACGTCTCGCACGTTGAGACAACAGAGGCTGTACCGGCGAAAGTGGACGTAATACACACACAGAGATCGAGAAGCTTTCAGTGTGGTTGAGGTTGGTTCTCAGCTGCGCGAGAGTAAATTCTATGGTCAAGCTACTAAGGGCGCACGGTGGATGCCTTGGCAGAAACAGGCGATGAAGGACGTGGCAAGCTGCGATAAGCTTCGGGAAGCCGCACACAGGCGTTGATCCGGAGATTTCCGAATGGGGAAACCCAGCCAGGCAAAACCTGGTTATCACCAACTGAATACATAGGTTGGATGAAGCGAACGGAGGGAAGTGAACCATCTCAGTACCTCCAGGAGAAGAAAGAAACCTCGATTCCGAGAGTAGTGGCGAGCGAAATCGGAACAGCCCAAACCCGTACTATTTAGGTAGTTCGGGGGTTGTAGGGCCTGCAACAGTAGAGTTACCAATCTGGTCGCTAGCTGAGTCCTCTGGAAAGGGGAACCAAAGAGCGTGACAGTCGCGTAGGCGAAAGTGATCCAGACTCGAAGCAGGTACCTGAGTAAGGCGGGGCACGAGAAACCCTGCTTGAATCCACGGGGACCATCCCGTAAGGCTAAATACTCGTTTCTGACCGATAGTGAACCAGTACCGTGAGGGAAAGGCGAAAAGCACCCCATTGAGGGGAGTGAAAAGTACCTGAAACCGTGTGCCTACAAGCAGTGGGAGGACTATGGCCGTAAGGCAATGTCTGACCGCGTGCCTATTGCATAATGAGCCGGCTAGTTATTCTTGTCAGCAAGGTTAAGCGTGAGCGAGCCGCAGCGAAAGCGAGTCTGAATAGGGCGTTAAGTTGGCAGGAATAGACGCGAAGCGGGATGATCTACCCTTGGCCAGGTTGAAGGTGAGGTAACACTCACTGGAGGACCGAACCGGTGTTTGTTGAAAAAAGCTCGGATGAGCTGAGGGTAGGGGTGAAAGGCTAATCAAATTCCGTGATAGCTCGTTCTCTCCGAAATAGCTTTAGGGCTAGCGTCGTGTGATTTGGATCGGTGGTAGAGACATGGATGGACTAGGGGGCTTTCCGGCTTACTGAATCCAACCAAACTTCGAATGCCGATCACAACCAGCACGGCAGTCAGACTGTGGGGGCTAAGCTTCACAGTCGAGAGGAAAACAGTCCAGACCGCCAGCTAAGGTCCCAAAATTACAGTTAAGTGGGAAAGGAAGTCGGAACCCTCAGACAGCCAGGAGGTTGGCTTAGAAGCAGCCATCCTTTAAAGAAAGCGTAATAGCTCACTGGTCAAGGGGTCCGGTGCCGACAATACAACGGGGCTAAAACTGTATACCGAAGCTGCGGATGTCACCTGTCTTTCGAGACAAGCGTGACGTGGTAGGAGAGCATTCTCTCGTGGATGAAGCGTAACTGGGAAGATACGTGGACATTAGAGAAGAGACCCTGCCGGCATAAGTAGCGATAATGAAGGTGAGAACCCTTCACGCCGAAAGTCTAAGGTTTCCTGAGGAAGGTTAATCCGCTCAGGGTTAGTCGGTCCCTAAGCTGAGGCCGAAAGGCGTAAGCGATGGATGTCCGGTTAATATTCCGGAACTCCCGATTTTTCGTTATTACGATGGGGTGACGCATAAGGATAAGCTGGACCTCCTATGGCTATGGGGTTCGATACGCGTAAGCTGGTTTCGATAGGCAAATCCGTCGAGGCTTAACAGTGAGGCGTAAAGCAGTAAGCCGAATGGCTGAAAGCAGCTGATTTCATGGTGCCAAGAAAAACCTCTAAGGAGAGAAATTGGGAACCGTACCACAAACCGACACAGGTAGACGAGGAGAATATCCAAAGGCGCTCGAGTGAAAGCTTGTTAAGGAACTCGGCAAATTAGACCCGTAACTTCGGGAGAAGGGTCGCCCATCGTAAGATGGGCCGCAGTGAAACGCGAACGGCGACTGTTTAACAAAAACACAGGTCTCTGCAAAGTCAAAAACGACGTATAGGGGCTGACTCCTGCCCGGTGCCGGAAGGTTAAAAGGAGAGGTTAGCCGCAAGGCGAAGCTTTGAATTGAAGCCCCGGTGAACGGCGGCCGTAACTATAACGGTCCTAAGGTAGCGAAATTCCTTGTCGGGTAAGTTCCGACCTGCACGAATGGAGTAACGATCGTTCGACTGTCTTAACGAGTTGCTCGGCGAACTTGTAGTACCGGTGAAGATGCCGGTTACCCGCAGCTAGACGAAAAGACCCCGTGCACCTTTACTATACTTTTACTATGGGTTACGGCCATTGCTGCGCAGGATAGGTGGGAGGCTTTGAAGCCAGACTTTCGGGTTTGGTGGAGCCAACGGTGAGATACCACCCTGCGGTTGTTGTGACTCTAACCTCCTTCCATGATCTGGAAGAGGGACATAGTAAGACGGGTAGTTTGACTGGGGCGGTCGCCTCCTAAATTGTAACGGAGGCGCGCGAAGCTACACTCAGGCCGTTTGGAAATCGGCCGTCGAGTGCAAAGGCATAAGTGTGGTTAACTGCGAGACCTACAAGTCGAGCAGATGCGAAAGCAGGCCTTAGTGATCCGGTGGTTCTGTATGGAAGGGCCATCGCTCAACGGATAAAAGGTACGCCGGGGATAACAGGCTGATCGAAGCCAAGAGTTCATATCGACGCTTCGGTTTGGCACCTCGATGTCGGCTCATCACATCCTGGAGCTGTAGAAGGTTCCAAGGGTTAGGCTGTTCGCCTATTAAAGTGGTACGTGAGCTGGGTTCAGAACGTCGCGAGACAGTTCGGTCTCTATCTGCTGTGGGCGTAGGAGATTTGAAGAGGGCTGTCCTTAGTACGAGAGGACCGGGATGGACGAACCTCTTGTGTTCCAGTTGTCCTGCCAAGGGCACGGCTGGGTAGCGAAGTTCGGTTGTGATAACCGCTGAATGCATATAAGCGGGAAGCACGCTCTAAGATGAGATCTCCCAACCCAAAAGGGAAATGAAGGGCCCAGGAAGACCACCTGGTTGATAGGCTGGAGGTTGAAGCGTGGTAACACGTGTAGCTTACCAGTACTAATCGCCCGTTCGGCTTGTCCATAGAATTTACTCTGCGCAGTGAGAAAGTCCACTGTTCTAGAGTCATTCAATAACAAGCTTTGTAGTTATATCCTTTTTGAAACTACGCAATACAAGCAATACCGTCTGGGAAACACCCAATCTATTCAGTTGTGAAGGATCGCGAGAGCGACAACTTCAACGCTTTGCCGGTGAGTTTACCGCGAGGGTCACACCCGTTCCCATCCCGAACACGGAAGTTAAGCCTCGTTGGGCCGATGGTACTGCACGCGTAAGTGTGTGGGAGATTAGGTGATCGCCGGCATAACATCGAAAAGCCCACTCCTCGGAGTGGGCTTTTCACGTTGGACACCAAAAAAGTCTCCGAAAGTCCTCAGAATGCCTTCGCGTCCACAGCCTCCACAGAGCCCAGGCCACTCTGTTGCAGGAACACCACAAGGTGATGACCCTGACCATTCTTTTGGAACCCCGGGGATAAAGCTACGCTCGCCGTCCTCAATCCATCGTCCGAGACCTTTCCAACCTCCTCCAGCCTTCGCACCACAAACACGTGCTCCAGTGCCCGACCAGCATTTTCCCCCCGCTCCACGCTGGATCGATCCGCATCATCGACAACTGCGGCCATCATCATTAGCGGCTTCCCCGGCAGGATCCCCTGAACCGCGTAGCTGAAGAAAACATTCCCGCCCGCGACCTTCGCCTCCGAAACACTCAGCCTGGCCTGCTGCCGGGTACTCTCCTGCTTCAGAGCCGCCCGAAGCCCCGCCCGATCGCTTCCCACAAACTGTTCCCGCCCATTCACCACCATCTGCGGCGTATAGGGTCCCTCGGTATGGAACCTGTTGCTGTACTCATTCTGCCGCTCCGTAAACTCCTCCGCGGAAAATGGATCCTTCCACCCAAGCTGATTCCAGTACGTCACATGTTCGCTCAGCCCGATAATCAGCTGACCCTGCGAGGACCGCTGCTCATTTACCTGTCGCAGCAGCTCATCCGCCGGCGGACAGCTCGAGCATCCCTCTGAAGTAAACAATTCCACCAGCACCGGAGGAGGGGCGTTCCCACCTTCGGCACCGTTGCCCTGTGTCAAAGCCGGACTCGCCGCCACCATCGAAGCGGCAACGATCCCGAACACAAGCTTCCCGCCGCGAGAGCACATAGAGTTTTCCTTAGTTCCGATCCAAACAAACATAGGACTCCGAGCGACGTTGAAGGACAGCCAACAAAATAGGGGAAAACCGGAATTTCCGGCTCTCCCCTATGAAACCTCACCGACCCAGCTTGAGCGGACTGTTCTAGTTCTCTCCAACAAACACAGCCGTCGTCAAGGGAGGCACAGTCACTGTTCCCTTTTTCCCGTCGTATTTGGCATCTTCCTTTAGCGCCTTGTTGGAGGAGGCCTGAAGCGGGTGCAGCTTCAGTCCGAGCCCGGTCAGTTGTGTTGCCGTGAAGTTCTGCTCCTGGCTACTCGCGTTGAACACCGCAACGATATGTCCGTACGGCCCATACTCCACTCCTGAACCCTGCAGCTCCATCACAATCAATCCCGGAATCTGCGAAGGCCCATTGTTCAGGAACGTCAGGTGCTTCTGGATCTCGGCCTCGGTACCCAGCCGGAACAGCGGCGAGCTCTCCCGTACCCGCAGGAACGTTTGGAACGCCTCAGTCGTGCTCTGAATATCGCTCGGAAGCGGCTTCAGCGCGCCATTCGCGAGCAGCGGCTGCTGGAACGGCCACTGGCTCTGGTTTTGGCTGGCGATCGGAAGTCCGATCCCCCAGTTGTTCCCATTGCCCGTCCAGTCGATCTTGTTGAACCAGTCGCCCGAGTCATAGCTGTTCTGATCCATGTCCTTCGACCGCAGCAGATCGTCGCCGGCCATGAAGAACGGAACTCCCTGGCCTAGCGCCACGATGCTCATCGCCAGCACCTGCCGCTTCGCCCGCGTCGTCGAGTCCTCGCTGATCGCCGCCTTCACCTGCACCGTATCGAAGAGGTCCTGGTTGTCGTGGACCGAGACATAGTTCACCGCCTCGATCGGATAGAGCGTGTAGCCGGTCGGCTGTCCCTGGTAATCCAACTGGCCACCCGTAATCGCGGCGCCGGTGGCATCCACGAACGAGTAGTCCTTCAGATCGCCGGTCAGACCAACCTTGATCCAGTCCGTGCGGTGCAGCAGCGTGGACAACTGGTCTGCGGTGGAAGTAGCGGCGATGGAGGTCGTGTACTGGCTCGGTGCCGTAAACAACCCGGTCGCAAAGCCTTGCACCCGTTCATCGTCAAAGGGGCCGCCGCCGCGAACACCATCGCGTATCCGGTCGTTGAACGATCCCAGCATGGTCCCATATAGGTTTGACTGCTGTGCATTCACGCCGAGCGCGCTGTTCGCCGTCTCGCCGAAGCTGAAGCCCTCGCCATAGATGTAGATCTTTGATCCATCGATCCCATCCCTTTCCAGCGTCAGCTTCGCCAGCGCTTTGCGGATATCCTCCAGGTTCTTCACAAAGGTGAAGCTCATGATGTCGAACCGGAAGCCATCGATCTTGTACTTCTTGGCATTCCAGAGCACGGCATCCTGCTGCAGCTTGCCCATCATGAAGTGCTCGGTCGCGGTATCCGCGCAGCAGGAGCCCGTCTCCAGGTTCCCGTCCGCATCCAGCCGGTTGTAGTAATCCGGAACCACCTCGTCCAGGATCGAGTTCGTCGCCTCGCCAAAGCTGCTGGTGTGGTTGAACACCACGTCCTGGATCACCCGAAGGCCGGCATGGTGCAGACCCATGACCATCTCGCGATACTCCTTCACCCGCTGGTCCGGGTTCACCGCGTAGCTGCCCTCGGGCGCCAGGTAGTGGTCCGGATCGTAGCCCCAGTTATAAGCGTCCGCACCCTGAACCGCAGCCACTGCAGCCTGCTGATCGGTCGCATCCGGCGCAAACTTGGACAAGTCACCCGTAAACTTCCAGGTGCTCTTATCCTCGTTCACGCTGTTGAAGTGGAACGTCGGCAGCAGGTGGACCGCCTTCAGTCCGGAGTCTGCCAGCGTGCGCAGGTGCTTCATACCATCCGAGTTCTGCGCCGTAAACGCCAGATAGTAGCCTTGGTACTTCGTCGGCACCGTCTTGTCGCCAATGCTGAAGTCCCGCACATGCAGCTCGTAGATCGTCAGATCGTTGATGCGGTCCAGCCGCGGAGAACGATCGAAGTCCCAGCCGAACGGCTTATTAACGTCCGAATCCACATCCGTCAGCCGGCTTTTACTCCCATTCAACGCCAGGTCGATCGAGTAAGGATCGGAGACGATGTTCTCCACCACCTGCCGCACAATCGGCGCATAGACCATCTCGTCGAACAGATAGTATTTCCCGATCCATTTCTCCTCTAGCTGCGCCACCCACACGCCATTGTGCTCGTGCATGGCGATCACCTCAGCCGGAGCAGTGTCCGTGGCGGCCTTGAACAACTGTAGTTTCATCGACTGCGCCGTCGGAGCCCAGACCTTCACCTTCACCGTGCCGTTCTCGTCGTCGGCGAAATCAGACCACCAGTCCTCGAAACCGTTGTGGCGAACGATTACGCCCAGATTCCCCGTATACGCATACAGGTCATCCAGCACGCCCGCATCCTGCACCCCCGTTGCGTAGCTCGACGTCCCATCCGTCTTCAACACCGTCACCGCAAGCTGCCCCTGAACCAGGCTCAGATAGCTCGCCGCGCTAAGGTTGGAGGGCAGCTTCAGCACCGTATACCCCGTGGCAAGCTGCGGGAATCGTGCCATCTGTTCCGCCGTCAGCGATCCGCCCGCCTTCAGCGCAACCGTCGTGCCACCGGTCACACCGTTCGCGCCAAGCGCCAGCGCCGCACTCTTGTCGCTCGAAAGATAGTAGCTTCCCCCGGACTGCGCATACACACTCTGGATCAGCACCGTGTTGCGATCGATCCAGAAAGCCTGTGCCTTCAGGAAGTTCGCATTCAGCAACTCCGCCGCCGTAGGCAGCGTCAGGTAAACCATCGGATCGCCGGAGATAATCCAGGCCTCGTTGTAATCCACGATATCCAGGTGCAGGTCTGCCGGTGTGTTCTTCGTCCCGGTCGCAATGTTATGCACGATGAATCCCAGATCGCTCCCGCCCGGCTTCAGCGGAACATCATAGTACACCCCGTAAGCGTCCGTGCCGGTCGGGAAGATCGGCCCCGCGTTGTAGTTGCTCGTATCTTCGGTCGTATCGCCGAACGCATACACCGTCCAGTTCGTGTAGATCCCATCCGGCCGGTAGAAGTGAATCCTCGCCGTGTTCGCCGGAATATTTGGATTCTTATGATCCACCGGAATCGGCGGTTGCGTCGTCGTCAGCGCAGTCGCACCGGAAAGCTGGTAGAAGTTGTTGCCTTGCGAAGGGTCCGCATACTCATTATTGGGCGTGTCTTTGTTGTCCCCCACGTGGAGGATGATCCCCACAGCCTGCGCGCCATCTGTGTAAGCGGCCGCGGTCACGCCCACATCGAAATAAGCTCCAAAGCTGTCAGTTCCGGTCACCTGCACCGGCCCGCCCCCAAAGTTGCCGGTGTCCTCGGTGGTGTCCCCGAAGGCGTAGACCGTCCAACCGGTATAAACCCCATCCGGGCGGTGATAGTGGATCCGGATGGTGTTTGCTGCGACTGGCGGTGGCGTTTGTGCCCGCAAAACAGAGCTGAATCCGCACACCGCAAACACAAATCCGAGGGCAAAAAGAAGCTGAGACTTTAGACGCATGACTTTCTCCGTGAACTGAATCGCTAGAGAGTAAGCCAGCATGCACGCAGGTGTGTCAAGCTGCCACTTTCGTGGCACTCAACCTTTGTTCAACAAGTCACCCCAGCCCTTTAGAAAGTGACGGTGCTTCCCTTGTGTTTTTCACCCTTGATCGCCGGCCCATGAGGAATCGCTCCAGCAGGCGCAGGAGCCGGTACAGCCTCCACCGCCGCACTCCCCTTCCGCACCGCCACATCTCCATGAGTCGTGGAAATCGATACCCTGGACCTTCCCGACCCCACCTTCGCGCTCACACGATTCCGGCTTTCCGTCGACCGGTTCTCGAACCCAAAATCATTCGAGATCTCCCCTTCCGTCGTCTCCGCCTCGACATTGAATCCTGATCCCTCCGGAACCGTCACCGTCACCGACCCGGAACGATTGTTCACCGCGACATCTCCCAGCACCGCACTCCCCACCTCTACCGTGCCATTGCTGTTCGTAATGCTCACATCCCCCGAAACCTGTTGCAGCTCGATATTCCGGCTCCGCGTCGTCAGCACCGTCGGACCGATCACCCCGTTCCCTGAAAGTTCCGCCTCCGGGCTGACATCCACCGTCCCATCCAGCTTCGCAAACGAGAACGCCGTCCGGCTCGTCTTGAACGTCGTCGGCCCCCCAATATGCTCCAGGTGCGTATCCCCGTAGAAATCCCCATCCAGCGTCACCACGCCGCCGATCCCCGTTAGGTTCAAATCATCCGCATTCCCCTTCAGCGCCACATCCCCCGTAACCTGGTGCGCGGAAAAAGAAGAGTCCCGATGGCTCAGGTGCGCCGTCACGCTCCCATGGATGTCCGTCGCCTCCACCTCCCCATGGTTTGCAGTCAAATTCACCGCCGCCTTCAACCCGGACACAGTCACATCCCCATGCCCGGAGTCCACCGTCGTCATCGCAAAATCCGGCACCGTCACCGTCAGGTCGACGCTCGCCCCGTTCCGTGCATTCACCTTCACCGTCATCCTGCCGTCACTCATCTGCACATCCGGGGAAAGCTCCTGCGCCTTCTCCTCTGCATCCGAGTCGCTATCGCTGTACACCGTCTTATTCGCCACAAGATGGATCTGGTCGTCCCCACTCTTACCCGTCACCGTCACATCGCCATGCGGGTCTTCGATCGAAAGACTCGTTCCCGCCGGAAAGCTCCGGTCGATCGTCTGCTCGGTCTCATGCCTGTCGCCGATGAACTCTGTCCAGTCATCCGCGTTGAAGTTCAGGTGATTCATCCACCGGTCCCGGCCGTTCGTCACATGGACGATAATCCCGGACACTCCCAGCACCAGCAGTAGCAGAAACACCGCCCCGCCCCCGCCTCGCCGCACGTACGGCCCATCGCTGGACTCCGTCGCCTTATCGAATACCCACTCCAGCACCAGCACCAGTCCGCCCGCGACCAGCAACAGCGGCCACCATCGTCCGTACCAGTCCGCGAACCGCGCAAACGGCAGCCTGCCCATGCGGATCAGCAGCAGTAGGATACCCAGCGTCACCACGATCAGAGGTCCAAGTATGGAACCCCGCCGCAATCCCCGCGCCTGCATCTGCGCCCCGCGCCTTTGCTGCTTGTAGAAGTCTCGCTGAGCCTTGTAGGCCGAACGTTGCGCCTTGGCCTGGTCGCGCAGCATACGCCGTTGCTGCCGCGGATCGTATCCATACGATCCCGGCGGTGGAGGATACGGAGGAGGATAGCCGGCCATTACAGGTCTCCTTCGCGCGTACTTGTATCCTTTACGTCGCCCGTCGCTTCATCCCGCCGCAGAGGCTGAGTCTCGCTCGGCACAATGCTGTATGAGCTCCCCGAAGCCGCAGCCGAAGCACTCGCTCCACCAGCCACCGGCACCGTCCATCCGTACCCCGCACCCGCATAAGCCGCATTCGAAGCCGCCCGTTGCAGCAGAGCCATCACGCCCGCCAGGATGATCAGAAGCGGCCAGCTCCGATGCCACCTCAGCACGTCGAACTCATTCAGCAGCAGCAGCACACCCACCGCGGCCAGCCACACCGAAGCCCAAAGCGCCCGTACCACCCGCTTCGTGTACCCTGCGGTTCCGTCGTTCCCTAGGCCGGCTCCCGTATCCATCATCCGCCGGATAAAGATCCATACCGCCAGCCCGATCAGCACAAATCCCACCAGCGAGCAGCCGAACAGCGTCTGAAACACGCCCGTAGTCGAAAGCAGAAAGATCGTTCCCAGCCCGATCAACCAAACCGCACCAGCCGGAAACCGGCTCGGCCGCGGCACAAATGGAGCCTCCCCAACACCCATCGGCGGCACCGGAGCATACGGTACGCCATAAGGAGAAACCGGAGGCACCGGAGGCACGGTCTGGCCATAATTGCTCCCGCCCTGCGTCCCCCCGAACTGCGCCGCATAGTTCATCCAGTACGCATGCTGCTCCTGCGCCGCATTCTGAAATGCCTGCTGATCGAACCCATTCGCGGGCGCACCCCACGCCGTCGCCGGAGGATAAGGAGCAGCCGGAGGGACATACCCAGGCGCAACATGTCCGGGCGCAACATAACCGGGAGCAGCATAACCGGGAGCAGCATATCCAGATGCTGTGTATGCCGGAGCCGTATAAGGATTTGCCACAGGATCAGCCGCCGGTGCCGGGGCAACATACGGCGGCGTCCCAGCCGCCGTCGCCGGAGGCACAGCCGAGCCCGGCCACGCCCGTCCAAACCCCAGCCGCTCACCCAGATCATTCAGCCCGAACGGATTCGGCAGCGGCGTCCCATCGCGCCGCGCTCGCGCCGTGTGGTGCGCCTCGATCACCATGTAGCAGATCCATCCAAACGCAAACAGCCCGAACAATCCCACCGAATGCGACAAGCTGATCAACACCGCGAACACCAGCAGGTGAAAGATCCCCTTCGCGTACTGCTCGTTGTACATCGCCCCAACCCCCGGGATCACTCCCAGAAGTCCCGCAAGCCCCGGGTTCGGGCTTGATGGAGGTATCCAGCTGCCGCTCCCGGCCCATGGAAAGCTGCCTGCCGCAGCCGGTCCGGCCCCGGCATTCGCCGCAGGACCGCCGCTCACCCGAGCCTCCAGGCAAGGCTCGCAATACACTGCCGGCCCAACCACTCGAACCGTCTGTTCATCCAGCGGCTTGCCGCAATGCTGGCAGAAAGCCACCGGCTTCGCGCCCGGGTTCACCGGGGATTGTTCGTAGATGTTTTCATCGTTTGTCATACCCGGCCCCCTGCGAAATTGAACTCCCAAACCGTCGCCAGCAGCGCACTCCTCGTCCACACACTGGTCCCGCCGCCCGCCTCATCCTCGGCGACCATCACAGACGAAGCTCTGCCCGGGCTCTCCCGCCGGCTCGTCCCCGAACCCGCCCCAGGCTTCCTCTCATCCTTCGGCTCGGACTTCTGTTCCGGCGCCGGAGTACTCTGCGAAGGCTTATCCCGTCTGCCCGCACCCGTATCCCGCAGCTCCCGATCCTCGTTCGCCTGCTTCAGTCCCTCCACCCGCGACTCCATCACATGCACCACCCGCAGCCCGTCGTAATACTGCACCGCGCGGTTATGCGCCGCGTCCAGGCTCCGTTCCAGGTTGGCCGGCTTCAGGTCGCTCGCCCGAACCTCGTTCAGCCGAAACCCCATCAGGTTCATCGTCAGCGCCAGCGAGAAGAACGCCATCGCCGCCGTCATCGCCATCCTGGGCTCCAGCATCATGCGCCAGGGAGCCTTCGGCTGCACAAGATGCGGAAACGCAATCAGCGGCACCCGCCATGGTGCAGCAGCAGGAATCGGCGTCAAAACCGGCCGAACCTCGACCTGCTCTCCTGTGTTCGCCATAATTCGCGCCACCAGGTCGTCGCCCGGCTCCGGCCGCGAGGTCTTCAGCAGCTCCAGCCACGCAGACCCGCGCTGCGCATTCGCAAACCGCTCCGCGCAAACCGTGCAACTCCCAACGTGCTGGTCGAACCACCTCCGGTCGATCTCACCCAGCGTCTCGTCCACCGCATCTGCGAGCATCGCCTCGCAGGCCATGCAGTACGGCCCCGCCTTCGCGTGATATCCATCAAAGTCATCAAAAATAAGCATCTGAGCCACTTACATCACCTGCCTTTCTATACGTTGCAAAAGCTTCGCCAGTTCCGCCCGCCCCCGGCTGATCCGGCTCTTCACCGTTCCCTCCGGAATCCGCAGCACCAGCGCAATCTCCTTGTAATCCATATCTTCCAGGTCCCTTAGAATCACCGCCTCGCGCAGCTCCGGGGAGATCTTCGTCAGCGCATCCTGGATCTTCGTCTTCAACTCCAGGCCCGCGTAGTTCTGTTCCTGGTTCGGCCGTGTATCCGCCAGACGTTCGGACATCGTCGGCCCATCGTCCTCACCGCTGATGCTTACGTCCATGCTGTCGGTGGAGCGTTCCAGCTTACTCCGCCGAAACTGGTCCACCAGCATATTCCTGGTCAACGTCGTCAGCCACGTCTGAAAGCTGCCCTTCGCTCCGTCAAAACTCGCCAGATTCCGGTAAACCTTTAGGAAAACGTCCTGCGTCAGGTCTTCGGCATCGCTTTGACTCCCGGTAAACCGGTAGCAGATCCCATAAACCCGCTTACTTTGGCTCGCGACCATCTGCCGCCAAGCCCCCTGATCCCCAGCCATGCAGCGAGAGACCAGCAAAGCCAACGCATCCTGTTCGGCCTGCTGTTCGGGCGTCCGCTGCACTCTCACCTCGGGCGACTTCGGACTTTGATTGTAGGGCGGCGCCCTCTGAACTCGATCCTTCTCCCGCGACCCCAGACCCGCGCCGTTCCCACCCGCGCTCCCCGGCACAAGCCGCTTCACAAGAGGCAAAGTTCCCAGACCATGCGCAAAAGGAATCGGGATATTCAGCACACCCATGCATCCCTTTACGCAACCGCATCACCCTTGGTTCCCCGCGACTGAAAGCCCCCTAAAGCTCCCGCCCATCCCAAATTCTCTTCCGAACGGTCATACCGAGCGAAGCGAAGAACCTCCGTATTTGCCTTTGTCTTGCCGTGCCGTTGCCGTCGCTTACAGCCGGCGATCACTCACCCGCCCACCTTGGAGTAACTTTCAACCGGTAACGGAAGTGATACAAGCCTAACCCGCCTAAAATGAATATTTTAGCCAATAAACCTGGGGGGGGGGGGGAGTCTCACTGTGTCGGTGGAGGAGCCAGAATCACTCCACAAGCAATCCGATTCCCTGCATTCCCCGTCGGATCCGTCTTCATATCATCCGGCTTCTCATGCACCATGATCGAAGTCCCGCCGTTCGCCGTAATATCGTTTGCCCCACCGCTTCCCAGCGATAGATAGTCCACCTTGAAGCTCACGTTGGCGGTCCCATCCCCACCCACGGTCACATTCTGCGGCAGATCCCCCGCATGGTGTCCCAGCGGATTCAGCGTCCCATGCTGCTTCATCTCCGGGTTGAAGTGCCCGCCCGCCGTCTTGAAGTCGGGAGCGTCACACATGGGCTTGGCGTGGATATGGACGGCATGCTCCCCCATCGGCAGGTTCTTCAAAGCCAGCTTGATCGTCAGATTACCTTTCTTGCTCTCACGAAAGGTCGCCGTCCCGGCATCCTGCCCCGAGCTCGTCTTCAGCGGCACCACGACGCCCTTATCTTCGTGCTTCTTCGCATACGCTGTTCCGAGCATGCAGCTCATCGCCACGCCGACTGCTAACTTCCTCATTCCAAGCCGCATCCTTCACCTCAATTGCAATCCTCCCGATTGTCCCATAAAGCGATGTTGCTGCCCGATGAATTCTCCCCCCATTCACTCCGCTCGCAGCCCCCCGATCAAGTCCACACTCGCCGCCTTCCGTGCCGGCTCACCGGTCGAAATCCTTGCCTCTACTGATTCGCCCGATGCGCCGCCCACGCTCCCCACACCATCGCAATCGGGTGTAGCCCCGCAAGCGCCCAGCCCAGCGTCGGAATCCCCAACGCCAGGTACAGCACCAGCATCACCACCGCGCCCACTACGGTGCTATAAAGCATCCCAAACGGCCCGAAGAAAAACGTCAGCACCAACGACAAAACCACACTCTTCCGATTGTTCAAGGTCACCTCTCCCACCTGGTACTTTCATCCCAGTCTAAGCCTAGCCGCTCCCGTTCCGGCATGTATCCTTCTCCCATGAACCTCCCCCGCATCGCCCTTCTGCTCGCTTTGTCCGCTCCCTCTCTCCATGCCCAGGCTCACCCCGGACATCCGGAAGACAAGCCCGACACCCCGGCCAAAGACCCCATTGTCAACCCTCTCCCCGCCGATGCCCACGCCGCCCAGACCATGCAGTTTGAAGGCAAGACCCTCAAGTACACCGCTACCGTCGGCACCCTCCCCGTTAAGGACAACGCCGGCAAGTCTACAGGCGAGGTCGTCTTCACCTCCTACACCATGGAAGGTCCCGACCGCCCCATCACCTTCGCCTTCAACGGCGGCCCCGGCGCCGCCTCTGTCTATCTCAACCTCGGAGCCATCGGCCCCAAGCGCGTCGGCTTCGGTGCCGAAGGCCAAAGCCCTTCAGACCCCGCCACTCTCACCGACAACCCAGGCACCTGGCTCGACTTCACTGACCTTGTCTTCATCGACCCCATCGGCACCGGCTTCTCCCGCTCGCTCGTCTCCGAAGACGAGACCAAGAAGCTCTTCTACGGCCCCGACCAGGACATCGCTTACCTCTCCCGCATCGTCTACGACTACCTCGTCAAGAACGGCCGCCTTCAGTCCCGCAAATACCTCGTCGGCGAAAGCTATGGCGGATACCGAGCTCCCCGCCTGACCTCGTATCTTCAATCCAAGATCGGCGTAGCCATGAACGGCGTCGTCATGGTCTCCCCCGCACTCGCTCCCGAAACCGGCTCCGACCAGATCTCCCCCGTCGACTGGATGATCACCCTCCCGTCCATCGTCGCCGCCAACTACGAGCGCAAGGGCATGCTCACCAACGAAGCCATGGCCCCGGTCATCCAGTACGCCGAGACCGAATATGCCACCGACCTCATCCACGGCTACTCCGACCCCGCGGCCACCCCCCGCTTAGTCAAAAAAGTCACCGAACTCACGGGCCTCGATCCTACCTTCGTTCGCCAGTCCGGCGGCCGCCTGGAAACCCAGGCCTTCCTCCGCGAAGAGTTCCGTGAGACCGGCAAGCTCGGCAGCCGGTATGACCCCAACGTCACCGCCTACGATCCTTTCCCCTACGCCCCCCAGCAGGAGACGAACGATCCCATCCTCCTCTCCATCATCGCCCCCACGACCACGGCCATGGTGGACTTCGTCACCCGCGTCGTAGGCTGGAAGACCGACGCCCGCTACAACGCCCTCTCGGAAGAGGTAAACCGCAACTGGGACCGCGGCAGCCGCAACGGAGCCTTCGCCGGCGAAGCCTCTTCCACCGATCTACGCGTAGCCCTCGCCAGCGATCCCAAGCTCCGCGTCCTCATCGCCCACGGCTGGGCAGACCTCTCCTGCCCCTTCATGGGCTCTGTCCTCACCGTCAACGAGATCCCCATCATGGGCGACCCCACCCGCCTCCAGGTCCACGAGTACGCCGGAGGCCACATGTACTACGCCCGTCTCGGCAGTTCCCTTGCCCTGCGCAAAGACGTCCAGGAGATGGTTAGCAGGCATTAGCCCCTGTAACTCATCTCCGGCCTAGACGTAAATGCAACCACCTGCAAGCAACAGATCCCCCAACTTTTGCACCCCGCCTGCTGACGCCGCAGATCTCTCTCACTGCACCGAAAGGCGTAGTCGTTTGTCGTCAGAGCGACGCAATTGTCTTCATTAAAGGGCTAGCCTGATATCAGACAAGTGCAATCTGTCGCAAAGCAGCTGATAGGAGCTATTGCGTCGATGTCTCTATACAACGCGGAGAAAAGAGACATGACAGAGAACCAGAAGCTCCTGCAGGCGGAGCAGGCCAAAGTTCTTTCCGACGCTCGGGCCGCTCACCAGGGCCTCACCGAAGGCCAATTCGTCCCGTTCTTCCAACCTCTGGTCACCTTGCGTAACGGTCAGTTGGCCGGCTTTGAGGTGCTTGCCAGATGGCAGCACCCAACCGCTGGTCTGATCCCGCCGAACCTCTTCATCCCCAAGGCAGAACAGGATGGCTGGATCGGAGCGCTTACGCAGCAGTTGCTTGAGAAAGCCTTTGCCGCGGCAGTCTCCTTTGCAGATCCCTTGACGCTCTCAATCAACATCTCCCCCGTTCAACTGCATGACCTGCGCTTGCCGGAAAGCATTCAACGGATCGCCCTGGATACGGGCTTTGCACTTTCAAGGCTTATCATCGAAATCACCGAAAGTGCGCTCATCGATAACATCGAGAGCGCGGCCACCATCGTTATGGAACTCAAGGCGATGGGATGCAAGCTGGCTTTGGACGACTTCGGTACCGGCTACTCGAGCCTCCATCATCTCCAGTCTTTACCCTTTGATGAATTAAAAGTGGACCGCAGCTTCGTAAGCTCGATGACGGAGAAGCGGGAGAGCCGAAAGATCGTCTCCGCGGTCATAGGACTTGGCCAGAGCCTCGGTTTAACCACCGTCGCTGAAGGGATCGAGACCCAGGAGCAAGCGGAGATGATGCTTTGGCTCGGCTGCGATCTGGGTCAGGGCTACTTCTATGACAGGCCCATGCCGGCTGAAAACCTCGTAGCCTGCATCTCCGCTCACCGGGAAAAGATCGTGACCAAAAACCTGAGCGCCTGGAAGAGGATCTCGGCTGCGAACTTGGATGTCTCTCCATCCCAGCGTCTTGCACAACTCCAGGCGCTTTACGATGGCGCACCCATAGGTCTTGCCTTCATTGACCAGAACCTTCGTTATGTCAATCTCAACAAGCGCCTTGCGGACCTGAACGGAGCCCCGGTTGAAACTCACCTCGGGAACCAAGTGTCCGAAATGATCCCTGACCTCTTTCCATACGTTGAGCCGTACATTTTGCGCGCCTTGGCCGGGGAACCCGTAGCCAACGTCGAGGCAAACGTCCCCGGCACGGGACAAACACGTCTCGTCTCTTTCCAGCCGGGCCTCGATGAGGCCGGTGAAGTGATTGGGGTTGCCATCGCAGTAGCGGATATTACAGAACGAAGGCGTACAGAAGATGCATTGAGAACCAGCGAAGCCCATTACAGAAGTATG
Organism: uncultured Granulicella sp.; assembly: GCA_965198885.1. Classification (GTDB taxonomy): domain Bacteria; phylum Acidobacteriota; class Terriglobia; order Terriglobales; family Acidobacteriaceae; genus Edaphobacter. The sequence goes on from OZ240677.1 coordinate 2,324,237, forward strand.
GTCCAGCTCAACCCGCAGGTCTTATGGATCATGGATCCGCAAGGCCGCAACCTCGATGTCACTCCCCGATGGGATAAGAGCACGGGCTTGATGAAGTCGCAGTCCACCGACCATGAATGGTTGAGGTCAGTTCATCCGGATGATACCCGTAAGACCATTCAGGCGATCGCTCAGTCTCGTCGCACCGGCTCAAGAATCGATGTGGAATACCGGGTTGGAGATTTAGAAAGAGGATGGCAATGGAAACGTTCCGTCGGTTCGCCAAGGTTTAACGCCACCGGGGACATTGTCTGTTGGTACGGCAGCATCCAGGATATTGAGGGGCCCACCGAACTCCCAGGGCTGCCGCCTGAATCGGCACACAATCTGTCGAGTGACCCTGCGGCAAGCAATGTCGGTTGTACTTCGATTCAATCGGAGGTTGAGGAAAGCCGCAAACAGGCGCTCCTCAAATTGGGAATCCTCGATACGCCGCCAGAAGCGGAGTTTGACGATCTCGTCGCGCTTGCTGCTGAGATCTGCGCCGCGCCCATCAGCTTAATCTCGCTGGTTGACTCCGAACGCCAGTGGTTCAAGGCTTCCATCGGAGTGGATACATGTGAGTCCCCTATCGGCTCCTCCTTCTGCGCGCACGCCATCCAGCAGGAAGGACTCTTCATGATCGAAGACGCGACCAAGGACACGCGCTTCAAGAAAAACCCTATGGTCCTTGAGTCACCTCATATTCGCTTTTACGCGGGAGTGCCGCTCCATGCCGGGAACGGAGTTGCGATCGGTACCCTCTGTGTCATCGACACCGTACCCCGCTCACTCTCTCCCGGGCAGGTCAAAGCCTTGGCCATCTTGAGTCATCAGGTGCAGGCACGCCTTGAGCTGCGCTCTGAAAGGAAACAACTGCTTAGCGCTCTCGCCGAGAATCGTGAACTTACGGCAAAGTTGCAAGGGAGCAACCAGCTCCTGAAGCAGACGAATGCCCAACTTGAGCTGCTTGCGGCAACTGATTCGCTGACCGGAATCCTAAACCGGCGTGCCTTTGAAGACAGAATCGACGCGGAGTTCTCAAGTGCCATCCGCAAATCCAGAACACTCTCCTTGCTCGTAATGGATATCGATGACTTCAAGAGACGCAACGATCGATTCGGCCATGCCTCCGGAGATGAAGCGCTCCGTCACGTCGGTGAAATCTTGCAAAAGGCGTTGCGGGCAGCCGATAGCCCGGCCCGGATAGGCGGCGAAGAGTTTGCCGTCATTCTGCCCGAAACGACGTCGGAGCAGGCCACCATCATCGCGAAACGGATTCAGAATCTGCTCGCCATCGGGACAGAGGACTTCCCTCCTGTCACCATAAGCATAGGCATAGCTTCCTTGGACATCGCTACGGCATGCTGGGAAGTGCTCCTGGCAAGAGCCGACCAGGCGCTGTATGAAGCAAAACGCGCAGGGAAGAATCGATTTGTTCTGTATGAGGCCCGGGATGTGGCTTGATCGTTTTCGGTCAAACCCTCAGCAGGAACAGCCGCTGGCGAGTCCCACCGCCTGTCAAGCGCGTGCGACTCGTTTCAAGTTGGATTTGCCTGTCTCCTTCTCAGGCGACGGACGCACGCATGAAGGTCGATGCATCAACGTGAGCGAATCAGGCTTGCTCGCTCGATGCGATGACCTGCCCGACCTCTGGACGGATGGCCGGCTCGCCCTCGAAGCCGGTGAGCATTACCTCACCATCCGCGCACGAGTGGCTCGCCTGCAAGGCAAGGATGTGGGGTTCGCATTCGCCATCACCGATGATAACGATCGCGCAGCAATCAGTCTTTTGATCGCTGCTGTTTCGGATTGTCCGCTGCCGGAAGAGGCGTCTTAGTTGCCGTCTTCCCTTCCAACACCTCGGGACGGGTGTCAAAAAGTGACCTGCGAAACGCGCACGTGGCTTGCCAAACGACCCTTTTCTCGCGGCAATTAAATCTGCTCTAAATCGAAAAAACCCGCCCCAGAAGCGCCTTTCGTCGTGTTAGTGGTTGTCGTCTGCCCAGCTTATCTTCGCACTTCTCCACGCTAAAGCCCGCTTTGCACCACATCGGGAAGCTCCATTTGCTCAGATCGGTGCTCGTCAACGGACGGACTGAAGCACGCGCGGCAGCGAGCCTCATAAAGCCCGGCAGCTCCCACAACCACCAACTCCTGCGACTGCCCGAGACGCTGTGTATGGATCGCCGGAGCCCCGCACACCATACACACCGCTGCTAGCTTCACCACCTCATCCGAGAGTGCCATCAGCACGGGAATAGGACCGAACGGCTCTGCGGCAAAGGTAGTGTCCAACCCAGCGATCAGCACCCGCTTGCCAAGATGCACAAGTTCCATGCTGAGAGGAACGATAGAGGGCTCAATCCATTGCGCTTCGTCGATACCGATGACCTCAACCTCGGAGAGCACGCGAAAGAGCATCTCGCGCAGGTGTTCGACGCTGGAGAAGGTCTGCGCTTCAAGCGAATGGGCGGAGTGTGAGGCGATCGCCGTCGGATGGTAGCGGAGATCGATATCCGGTTTGAAGCATACAACACGCTGGCGCGCAATGCGGGCACGCTTAAGGCGGCGAATGAGTTCCTCGGACTTGCCCGAGAACATTGGCCCTACGATCACTTCGAGGCGACCGGGAGGGACCGTGGTGCGGGCCGGAAAAGAGTTGGACATGAGAAGCCTTCAGTTTGACTTCCCTCCATGGTAAACGGGTGGAACCGAGGGCTCACGGTGCGAATGATTATGCGAAAAGTCGCATAATCATTCGCGTTGACGCGGTTACTGGTGACTGCCATGCTCGGGTTGGGAGTTGAGCAGCTATGGTTACGATTACCGATTTCGCGGAGGACTTTGAGGAAGAAGTGTTGTTGTGAGGAGAGCTCAAAGAAGACAGAGACGCTGCTGATGTGCCCGCCACCCTTTATGAGGTGAGCTATGTCATCAACCCATGGATGGAAGGGAATCTGGGGAATGCCTCGCACACGTTGGCTACGAAGCAGTGGGACGCGCTGTACAAAGTGCTAACGCAGCATGCGAAGGTGCTGCTGATTGCGTCGCAGGCGGGATCTCCGGATATGGTCTTTACCGCAAACGCGGGGCTCGAGCGCGAGGGCAAGGTGGTGATCAGCAGCTTCCACCATGCCGAACGGCAGGGGGAGGAGGAGCACTTTCGCGGCTGGTTTGTGAAGAAGGGGTATGAGGTGATCGACCTGCCGCGCGAGACCCCGTTTGAAGGGGAAGGGGACGCGTTGTTTTCCTATGATGGGACTCGACTTTGGGTTGGATATGGAGCACGCACGAGTCTCGCTAGTCATGCGGCGATCCGCAACGTTTGGGATGTGGAGGTCGTGAGCCTGAAACTGATCGATCCGCGGTTCTACCACCTGGATACCTGCTTTGCGCCGCTTTCGGATGGGTCTCTGCTGTACTATCCAGCGGCGTTCGATGCACCTTCGCGAGGGCGGATTGAGGCCTGCTATGGACCGGAGGAACGGATTATGGTGAGCGAAAAAGACGCGCTTGCATTTTCCTGCAACGCCGTAAATCTTGGCCGTACAATCATCTGCAATTTGATCAGCGCTGATCTGGAAGCAAGTTTGAAAGACCGTGGTTTTGATGTCATTCAGACGCCTCTGGACGAGTTTCTGAAGGCGGGCGGCGCGGCGAAATGCCTGGTCATGAAGCTGACTTTCGAAATGTGAAGCAGATGGAGATAAGTTTGTCCAAGAGGAAAGCGGCATTTGTTTGGTATGACCTGATGACGACCGATACGGCTGCTGCCGAGAAGTTCTACAAGGAGGTGGTGGGGTGGGGTGCCGCAGACTCCGGGTTGCCGGATCGGCAGTATATTCTCCTGTCCACGGGGGAGACTATGGTGGCTGGGTTGATGCCGTTTCCGGTGGATGCGGCTGGGGCGCCGCCGATGTGGATGGGATACATCGGGGTGGAGGATGTGGACGAGTACGCGAAGAAGGTGAAGGCGGGAGGTGGTGCGGTGCGACGTGAGGCGACGGATATTCCGGGTATCGGGCGCTTTGCGGTGGTAGCGGATCCAGATGGCGCTACCTTCATCCTCTTCAAGGGGAATAGGGAGGCACCCCCGGCACACAGCGCGAATGAAGTGGGGCGGATCGGCTGGAATGAACTGCATGCAGGTAATTGGGAGAAGGCATGGGAGTTTTACTCCGGCTTGTTTGGATGGACGAAGGAGACTGCGGTCGATATGGGGACGATGGGCACATATCAGACGTTTGAGACGGGCGCGGCGGGTGGGGGGATGAGGACCAGGATGCCTGAGACTGCAGCTCCCTTGTGGCTCTACTACATCAACGTGGAGAGCGTTGAGGCGGCGGTGGGGCGGATCGAGAAGGCGGGGGGCAAGGTGATGATGGGGCCGCACGAGGTTCCGGGCGGGGCATGGATTGTGCAGGGGGTCGATCCGCAGGGGGCGATCTTTGCGGTGACCTCGCGGAATCAGTGAGGGCTAGTTTGCTATGGGCTGCCAGAGTTCGAGGCGATTGCCTTCGGGGTCTTTGATCCAGGCGAAGCGGCCGAAGTCGTAGTCGTCGCGCTTCGGGTCGATCTCGATGGGCGGGTCCGAGGTGGCGAGTTTTTCCAGCAATGCATCGAGATCGTCGACGCGGTAGTTGATCATGGCGGTCTGGGGGCCACCCCCGAAGTGATCGGTGTTCTCCGGGAAGAGAGACCAGGTGGTCGATCCGGTTCCGGCGGGAATCTCGTCCGACCACTGGAAGGTGGCGGAGCCGTACGCTTCGAGGACGACGCCGAGATACTCGGCGTACCAGGCTTTGAGCGCCTTGGGATCTTTCGCTTTGAGGAAGACTCCTCCGATGCCGGTCACTCTTGCCATACACCCCCACCCCGGTTAATTGCGCAAAATATTCAAAACAGGAGACTTAAGCTTGTATCAACGTTCGTAACTGTCTGGAAAGTTACCTGAAGGCCGGACGGATTCAGCGAGTGATGCGACCAGTTTGAGGACTTTTCCTGCATCGATAGTAGCTGCGGCGAGCCGGGCTCCGTCAAGGAGATTCTGCGCGAGGCCGGCGGTGACGAGAACGGCGGCGGCGTTGATCAGGACTACGTTCCGGCGGGGGCCGGGTTGGCCGGAGAAGATAGTGCGGAGGATGGCGGCGTTCGCGGGAGCATCTCCGCCTGCCAAGGACTCGATGGGGGCGAGGGGCAGGCCGAAGTCGTCCGGCATGACGGTGAAGAAGCGGACCTGGTCCCCAGTCACTTCGGCTACGGTGGAGGGGCCGGAGAGGGAGAATTCGTCCAGACCGTTGCGGCGCGGGAGGTGCTGCAGACCCTCCGTGGGCTGGTCGCTTCCGTGGACGACAAAGGCGTGGCGCGTGTCGAGGCGGGCGAGCGTGTGGGCGACGCGAGGGACCAGATTGGCGGAGTAGACGCCGAGAACCTGCGCGCTGGCACCGGCGGGGTTGGTCATGGGTCCGAGGATGTTGAAGGCAGTGCGGACGCCGAGGACCCGGCGGAGAGGCATGAGGGCCTTCATGGCGGGTTGGAGGGCGGGAGCGGAGAGGAAGGCGAAGCGGTGGGTGCGGAGGGCTGTGGCTGCTTCTACGGGGGTGAGATCGACGGGGATGCCGAGAGCTTCGAGGACGTCGGCTGAGCCGGAACGGGAGGTGATGGCTCGGTTGCCGTGCTTGGCTACGGTGGCTCCGGCGGCTGCGGCTACGAGTGCGGCGGCGGTTGAGATGTTGAAGGTGCCGCTGAGGTCTCCACCGGTGCCGCAGGTGTCTACCAGGGTTTCCCGCTCAGGTTGTGTCAGGGGGATTTGAGTTACGTGGGCTCGGAGGGAGTCGACGAAGCCGGCTAGTTCGTCTTCGGTCTCGCCTCGGGCGGCTAGGGCTCCGAGGAGGGCGGCGAGGCGGAGATCCGGGGTTGGGATTTCTGATTCGAGGATGGAGTCGAGGAGGGCTTTGGCGGTTTCGCGGGGGAGAGATTGGTGTTGCTCCAGGACTTGCTTCAAGGCGGCGAGCAGGAGGGTTTCGGAGGGGGGCATGGCGAGTTGAAGGGTAGCACGGGGCGTGATCTGGGCCTCACGTGGTGAAGCTGCCGAGATGGCCAATTGTGGCTTTGTGCTAGTCCTACGGACGGCATACCCCAGGGGCTAAAGCCCGGTTTTATCTTGATCCTGTGAGACCCGAGGCTGAAGCCTCGGGGTACCTAGAAGCTGAAACGGTGGCAATGGCTTAGCGGCTCGTTCGGGAGCACTGGCTCGATCACTGGGTGAAGCAGTTATGCGCTTGGACCTCAGTTTGGCGAGCCCCTTACATCGAACTTTTGTGCGGTAAACGGGCGGCGGAATTGCTTGCGGTTGTTTGGGTTCGCTACCATGGCCTCGCGCCGTATCCCCCGGCGAAGAGAGACCGCTCCCATGAAGATTCACGAGTATCAGGCGAAAGAGATTCTGCGGAAGTACAATGTGCCGGTTCCCGGCGGCGAGATGGCGACGACCTTGGAAGAGGCGGATACGGCTGCCAAGCAGCTGTTTACCTCCGGTAACAAGGTTGTGGTGATCAAGGCGCAGATTCATGCGGGTGGGCGGGGCAAGGGCGGCGGGGTGAAGCTGGCTAAGTCGCTCGAAGAGGCGAATGCCGCGAGCAAGGCCATCCTGGGGATGCAGTTGGTGACGCATCAGACGGGGCCGGCCGGGCAGAAGGTAAGGCGGCTGCTGGTTGAGGAAGGGTCGGCGATCGACCGGGAGCTTTACCTGGGGCTGGTGCTCGACCGGGCGAGTGCGAAGGTGGTGTTTATGGCTTCGCAGTCGGGTGGGATGGAGATCGAGGAAGTGGCGCATGCGACGCCGGAGCTGATCTATAAGGAGTACATCGATCCGGCGGTGGGGTTCCAGCCGTACCAGGCGCGGAAGCTTGCGTTCAAGCTGGGGCTGACGCAGGCACAGATCCAGCCGGCGGTGGGATTTATGACTGGCTTATATAAAGCTTTTATGGATACGGACTCGACGCTGATGGAGATCAACCCATTTATTACGACGAAGGATGGGAAGCTGCTGGCGCTCGATTGCAAGATTAACTTCGACGACAACGCGATGTTTCGGCACAAGGACCTGAAGGAACTGCGCGACCTGGCGGAGGAAGATCCGCTGGAGGTTGAGGCGAGTAAGTTTGCGCTGAATTACATCAAGCTGGATGGGAATATCGCCTGCATGGTGAATGGGGCCGGGCTGGCGATGGCGACGATGGACATCATTTCTTATTCGGGTGGGGCAGCGGCGAATTTCCTGGATGTGGGGGGTGGGGCGAATCAGGAACAGATTGAGAATGCTTTTGGGATTCTGCTGAGCGATCCGAATGTGAAGGCTATTTTCATCAACATTTTTGGTGGCATTCTTAGAGTGGATGTTTTGGCTACGGCGGTAGTCGCGGCTGCGAAAAATCTAGGCGTGAAAATTCCGATCGTATTGCGGCTCGAAGGAACAAATGTTGAAGAGGGTAGGAAGATACTTGCTGAGTCCGGATTAAAGTTCGAAGTCGGAACGACTATGAAAGAAGCCGCTGAGTTGGCGGTCGCTGCCGCGAAGGGCAGCTCTTAGCTTTTAGCTGTTAGCTTTTAGCCGTTAGCTTTTAGCCGAACGGAGGCTGAAATGGCACAGTCTTATCGCGACCTTGTGGTCTGGAAACGAGCTATAGAGATGACGACCGCAGTTTATGCAGTCACGCTGGGTTTTCCTCGCGAAGAGATTTATGGACTTACCTCACAGATCCGTCGCGCATCGGTTTCAGTTGCAAGCAACATTGCAGAAGGTCGCGGAAGGTTGACTCCAGGAGAGTTTCGGCAGTTCCTGGGTACAGCTCAAGGGTCAAATTTTGAGGTTCAAACGCAGCTCGAGGTTGCAAGAGTACTCGGACTCGGGAATATAACCTCACTGGACAAAGCGGAGTTGCTCAGCGTTGAAGTAGGCAAGATGCTCAGCGCACTCATCGCTTCGATTCAGCTAAAAGCTAAGAGCTAGGAGCTAAGGCATGGCGGTACTGGTTGGGAAAGAGACGCGGTTGATTGTCCAGGGGATTACTGGGCGTGAGGGACTGTTTCATGCGCAGGGGTGCCGCGACTATGGCACCAAGGTTGTCGGGGGGGTGACTCCGGGTAAGGGCGGACAGACCGTCGATGGGTTTCCGGTGTTCAATACCGTGGAGGAGGCGGTGAAGGAGACGGGGGCGAATGTGTCCATCATCTTTGTGCCGCCGCCGTTTGCGGCGGATGGGATTCTGGAGGCGGCTGCGGCGGCGGTGCCGCTGGTGATCTGCATTACGGAGGGCATTCCGACGCTGGATATGGTGAAGGTCTGGGAGTATGTGAAGACGAGCAAGAGCCGGCTGGTGGGGCCGAACTGCCCGGGGGTGATCTCGCCGGGGAAGGCGAAGGTGGGGATTATGCCGGGGCGGATCCATAAGGAGGGCTCGGTGGGGATCGTGTCCAAGAGCGGGACGCTGACGTATGAGGCGGTGTACCAGCTGACGACGCGGGGGATTGGGCAATCGACGGCGATTGGGATTGGAGGCGATCCGATTATCGGGACGACGCATATCGATGCGCTGAAGCTGCTGAATGAGGATCCGGAGACAGAGGCGATCATCATGATTGGGGAGATTGGGGGCTCGGCTGAGGAGGCTGCGGCTCGGTATATCAAGGAGCATGTGAAGAAGCCGGTGGTGGGGTTCATTGCCGGGCAGACGGCTCCTCCGGGACGGCGGATGGGGCATGCGGGGGCGATTATCTCAGGCGGTGAAGGGACGGCGGCGGAGAAGATGAAGGCGATGGAAGAGGCGGGGATTACGGTAGTGAAGTCGCCGGCGGATATTGGGGAGGCGATGGCGAGGTTGCTGGGGAAGGCTTAGGCGGGTAACGCCCGTTGCCTTCTGGATCGCGTCTTCAGCGCTCAGGTTCTCTGTGGGTTGAAACATGGGGCTGCGCCCCAGGCTGGTATGGTGCGGGCCTTTGCCCTTGAAACTGTACGACCTATTCGTGCGCTGGGGGGAGATTGGGCGCTTGGTTATACTTTCGTATGCCTCGATTCCTATTTGTCTTTGCTGCTGCAGTTTTATGCGCTTCCATGGGCGCGTCTGGTCAGACGATCACGGTGAGCTTTGCCGGGGCGGCTTCGGCGAAGGCGCTGGATGGGCGGCTCTTGTTCTTGCTCTCCAATGATGCGAGTGCCGAGCCGCGGATGCAGATCAACGACACGCCGAAGTCGCAGATGGTGTTTGGAGTGACGGTAGATGGGCTGAAACCTGGGCAGGCCGTGACGATCGATGACGCGGCGAGTGGGTATCCGGTGCGGCGGATCAGCGAGGTGCCGGAGGGGGACTATACGGTGCAGGCGGTTCTGAACGTGTATGAGACGTTCCATCGCGGCGACGGGAAGACGGTGAAGCTGGCGCCGGATCGGGGTGAGGGGCAGCATTGGAATCTGGCGCCGGGGAATCTTTACTCCGCGCCGAAGAGGGTGCATATCGGGCATGGAGCGGCGCCGGTGAATGTGGTGCTGGATCAGACGATTCCGACCATTGTGCCTGAGGCGGATACAAAATATGTCAAGCACCTGAAGGTACAAAGTGCGTTGCTGACGAAGTTCTGGGGGCGGCCGATGTTCCTGTCGGCGATCGTGCTGCTGCCGGAGGGGTTTGAGGAGCATCCGAATGCGCATTATCCGGAGATGTTGTTTGAAGGGCATTTTCCCGATAGCGTGCCGGACTTCAGGACGACCCCGCCCGATGCGGGGTTGAAGCCGGATTACAGCGACCGGTTTCATCTTGCGGGGTACAACAGGATTCAGCAGGAAGAGGCGTATGCGGAGTATAAGCATTGGATCTCGCCAGGGTTTCCGCGGGTGCTGGTGATCCAGATACAGCATGCGAATCCGTTTTATGACGACAGCTATGCGGTCAACTCGGCGAACCTGGGGCCGTATGGGGATGCGATTGAGACGGAGTTGATGCCTGCGATAGAGAAGCAGTTTCGCGGGATCGGGCAGGGATGGGCGCGGTTTTTGTATGGGGGGTCGACGGGCGGGTGGGAGTCGCTGGCAGTGCAGATGTTTTATCCGGAGAGGTATAACGGGGCGTTTGTGGCTTGCCCGGATCCGGTGGACTTTCATGCGTACTCGACTGTGGATCTGTATGGGCAGCCGAACATGTTTTATCTGCAGGGGGCGAACAAGCGGGTGGAGCAGCCGGCGATGCGGAATTATCTGGGGCAGACGCTGATTACGGTTCGGGATAACGTGGCGTATGAGGCGGCGCTGGGGGATAAGGGAAGGTCGGGGGAGCAGTTCGATATATGGCAGGCGGTGTATGGGCCGGTGGGGAGCGATGGGTATCCGCAGCCGATCTTCGATAAGGAGACGGGGGCGATCGACCATGCGACGGCGGAGTACTGGAAACAACACTACGATCTGAATGCGATTCTGCAGCGGGACTGGACGACTCTGGGGCCAAAGCTGCAGGGAAAGCTGCACCTGTATGTGGGGAGTGACGACACATACATGCTGAACGATGCGGTGTACCTGATGGAGGACTTTCTGAAGACCACGGGGACTCCGGGGCATGGGGTGGCGTATGACGGTGAGGTGAAGTATGGGCCCCGGGCGGAGCATTGCTGGAATGGCGATCCGACGCTGTCGAATGCGTACTCGCGGCTGCACTACAACACGATGTATCTGCCGATGATTCTGGAGCGCATTGCGAGGACGGCTCCGGCTGGTGCGGATATGAGCTGGAAGTACTGAGGATGCAACTGAATGGGCGTTTAGGATCGAGAGATGGCGAGCTTTGATGAGAGTCTCTCTGACGATGTGCTGGCGCGAGCGAGGAAGATCAAGCTGTTCCTGATGGATGTGGATGGGACGTTGACGGATGGAAGCGTGTCGTTGATCTCCACGCTGAGGGCGGAGCCGGGCGTGGAGGCGATGGTGACGGAGATGAAGACGTTCTATGCGCAGGATGGGCAGGCTTTATCGCTGGCGCACACGATGGGGATCAAGACGGGGTTTATTACGGGGCGGCACTCGCCTGCCGTGACGCAGAGGGCGAAGGAGATGAAGGTGGACTACGTCTGCCTGGGGCAGGCGAACAAGACGGCGGCGTTCGAAGAGTGCATGCGGCAGGCGGGAGTGACGGAGGACGAGGTGGCGTATCTGGGGGATGATCTGCCGGATATCGTGCTGGCGAAACGGGCGGGTTTGGGGGTTTGCGTTGCGGATGGTGCGCCGGAGTTGAAGGCGGTGTGCCATTACGTCACGCGGCGCGGCGGCGGGAAAGGCGCGGCGCGGGATGTGCTTGAACTGATCCTGAAGGCGCAGGGGCGATGGGACGAGGCGGTTCCGCTGGCGCTGGCCTGAAGGCCTGTCCTGCCGGACGGGCCCGCTGCGCGCGGGGCGGTCACTTCGTGACTTTTGATCTGGTCGGGGTGGGGTGGGCCGATTAGGTCCGGACGTTGTCCGGCTTGGGCGATCAATTAGACTGAAGATTAGATTTTCAAGGAGAAGAAGTGTCAGAGCGTACATTCAGCATCGTTAAGCCGGACGCCGTCCGTAAAGGTCATACCGCCGCGATTCTCGCGACCATTGAGAAGGCGGGGTTCAAGATTATTTCGATCAAGAGACTGAGTATTTCGAAGGCTCAGGCTGAGGGATTTTATTATGTACACGCGGCGCGGCCTTTCTTTGGGGAGCTGACGGAGTTTATGAGCTCGGGGCCGATCTTCCCGATGGTGCTGGAGAAAGAGAATGCGATTGCGGACTTCAGGAAGCTAATGGGTGCGACCAATCCGGCACAGGCTGAGGACGGGACGATCCGGAAGATGTTTGCGGAGTCGATTGGGGAGAATGCGATTCACGGATCGGATGCCGTGGAGACAGCGGAGTTTGAGATTGGATATTTTTTTGCTGGGATTGAGCTGAAGTAGAGAACGAACACTAAGGATGCGAAGGACACGGGGAAGTGCCACGGAGGGTTCGTGGCACTTTTCTCTTTGGGCGAATGGCTAGGGTTCGCGGCGTATGTCGTAGCTTGCGGTGGGGAGGAAGAGTTTGAGGTCGATGGAATCGGCCATCTGTTTGTAGCCGGCGTCCGAGGGGTGGAGGTGGTCGCCGGAGTCCGCGGTGGAGGAGAGGACGGCGGGGTTCGATTTGTCCTGAGTGGCTTTGTCGAAGTCGATGAAGCCGTCGAAGGCGATGGTGGTGCGGATCCACTGGTTAACGGAGTGGCGGATGGTCTCGCCGGCGGGGGTGGCATAGCCGGCTCCGGTGAAGGGGGTGAGGGTGGCGCAGAGGACCTTGATGCCGTGGGTGTGGGCGCGTTCGGATAGCTGGGCGAGGGCTTGTTCGAGGGCTTGCGTCAGGTCTGCGGCGGAGACGGGATCGGCGGGGTTGGCGTTGGGGCCGGTGGATCGGCCGATGTCGTTGATGCCTTCCAGGAGGATGAGGAAGCGGACGCCAGGGCGGGAGAGGACGTCGCGGTCGAAGCGGGCGAGGGCGCTGGGGCCGGTGTTGTCGTGGAGGAGGCGGTTGCCTCCGATGCCTTCGTTCAGGACGGCTAGGGTGCGGAGTTTTTTGTCGTTGTGGAGGCGGTGGGCAAGGAGGTCGGGCCAGCGCTGGTTGGTGTTGGGGGCGCTGCGATAGCCGTCGGTGATGCTGTCTCCGAAGGTGACGACCGCGCCAGTGTCCGCGGGCATGCGGACGTCGACCGCTTTGAGGAAGTACCACTCGGAGATGGAGGTTGGACTGTCGACGTGCGGAGTGAGGGGGACGGGATTGTTTAGGGAGGCGGCGCTGACACGGTTGCCGGGGATGGAGTAGCTGGTCTGAAGGGCGAGCTGATGGGTCGAGAGGGTAGAGAGACTCTGCGCGGGGAGGAAGAGGGTGATTGCTAGGTCGGCGAAGTCGGGGAGGGTGAGGGCGGCGGGATCAGAGAGGGCGGTAGCGCCGGGTGGGATGGTGATGGAGGGGCTGCCGCCGAAGGTGAGGGCGTTAGCGGAGGAGAGCTGGATATCCGTACGGGCGGCTGCGGCTAGGGCGATGTGGGCGGCGCTGATGATGAGGGGCTGGGCACCGAACTCGTTGGTGAATTCAATGCGGACGAGTGGGCCGCCGAGGGAGACGTGAACGATCTGGCGGAGGGTGGTGTCGGCGGCGAAGAGGTTGGCGGAGTTGGGCTCAGCGAAGGGTGCGGTGGCCCAGGTGCCGACCCAGTGATCGGGTGCGGGCGACGGCTTGGCGGCGACGGCGGGGATCAGGGTGGTGAGAAGGGCAAGGAGGGTCAGGGCTCGGGTGATCACGGGTCCATCATCTACCGGAGCGGGGCGGGAGTGCAATGCGAGTGGGCCGCGTATGCTTTTTGAGTGAGCATGGCACTGGATCAGAGGATGAGGCCGCATCGTCGGTATAACCCATTGCGGCGGGAGTGGGTGCTGGTGAGTCCGCAGAGGACGCAGCGGCCTTGGCAGGGACTGGTGAGTAAGCCGGTGGCGGCAGCGGGAGTCGCGTATGACCCGGAGTGCTATCTGTGTCCGGGAAACAAGCGGGCAGGTGGGGAGGTCACTCCGAAGTATGAGGGGGTGTATTGCTTCGACAATGACTATCCGGCGTTGTTGCCGGAGGGAGGGGGCGAGGAGAAGCGTGACGGATTGCTGGTGGCGGAGGCGGAGGTGGGGCGGTGCCGGGTGGTGTGCTTCCATCCGAACCATAGCCTGACGCTGGCGGGGATGGAGCTTGGAGACCTGGTGCGGGTGGTGGAGGTGTGGCGGGCGGAGACGGCTGCGCTGGGAGCATTGCCGGAGATTGGGTATGTGCAGGTGTTTGAGAATCGCGGGGCGATGATGGGGTCGAGTAATCCGCATCCGCACGGGCAGATATGGGCTACGGGGCATGTGCCGAATGAACCGGCGAGCGAAGGGGCGGCGCAGAAGGCGTACTTCGAGAAGCATGGGCGGACGCTGCTGGGGGATTATCTGGCGCAGGAGATTGCAGCGGGGGAACGGGTTGTATGTGAGAACGAAGAGTGGGTGGCGGTGGTGCCTTACTGGGCGGTCTGGCCGTTTGAGACGATCGTGATTTCTCGTGTGCGTATGGGGAGCTTTGTCGATTTTTCGGCGGCGCAGGTGAGGGGGCTGGCCGAGCTGCTGAAGCGGCTTACGACGAAGTATGACAATCTTTTCGACACGAGCTTTCCTTACACGATGGGGTTCCATCAGCGGCCGACGGATGGGGGAGAGTATCCGGAGTGGGAGTTTCATGGGCACTTCTATCCGCCGCTGCTGCGGAGTGCGGAGATACGGAAGTTCATGGTGGGATTTGAGCTGCTGGGGATGCCGCAGCGGGATATTACGCCGGAAGTGGCGGCGGAGCGGATTCGGATGGCGAGCGAGGTGCGCAAGTGAAGGATCGGGTCTCAGGATTGCTGGGCAAGCATGCGGAGGCGTTTGGAGACTCGGCGAGGGTAAAGGTGTATCAGGCTCCGGGACGGGTGAATTTGCTGGGGGAGCATACGGACTATAGCGGCGGATTTTGTATGCCGGTGGCGTTGAGCTTTAACACGCTGGTGGCGGCGACGAAGCGGGAGGATCGGAGGCTGCGGGTGCAGTCTTTAGAGTTTGGGGAGGTGCGGGAGTTTGATCTGGATCGGCTTCCGGCGACGGCTGCGGGGTGGTCGGGTTACTGCGCGGGGGTGGCTTGGAGTCTGATGCTGGAGGGTGTGGCTTTGTGCGGAGCGGATTTGACTTTGACGGGGAATGTGCCGCTGGGCGCGGGGTTGAGTTCTTCGGCCTCGATGGAGGTGGCGACGGCTACGGCGCTGCTGGGACTTGCGGGATTGGAGTTGGGACGGGCCAAAGTGGCGCTGGTTTGTCAGCGGGCGGAGAACGAGTATGTGGGGGCGCCGTGCGGGATTATGGATCAGTTCATCTCGGCGAACGGGGTGAAGGGACGGGCGCTGGCGCTGGATACGCGGGCGCTGACGGCGCAGCTTGCACCCATTCCGGACGAGTTGAGGCTGGTGGTGGCGAATTCTATGGTGCGGCATTCGGTGGGGGGTGGGGAGTATGGGGTGCGGCGGCGGGAGGTGGAGGAGGCGGCTTCTGCGCTGGGAGTGGCGATGCTGCGGGATGCCAACCTGGAGATGCTGGAGGCTGGGCGGGGGAAGATGAGTGAGGGGGCGTTCAAGCGGGGGCGGCATGTGATGACGGACTCGCAGCGGGTGCTCGATGGGCTGGCGGCGCTGCGGGTGGGAGATGCGACGCAGTTTGGGGAGTTGATGACTGCGGCGCATGCGAGTTATCGGGATGACTTTGAGGCGAGTTGTGTGGAGTGCGACACGTTGGTTGAACTGGCGATGGGGTTGGAGGGGTGCTTGGGGTCTCGGCTGACGGGCGGTGGTTTTGGTGGGTGTACGGTGAGTCTAGTGGAGGCGGAGAAGGCGGAGGGGTTTGCGGAGGGGCTGAAGGAGGCTTACCGGGGGAGGATGGGGATCGTGGGGGATGTATGGGTGTGTGAGACCGCGGATGGGGCTGGGGTAGTGGGCTTGGAGTAGGGACTGGGGGTACCCCCCCTCCCCCCGCGATTTCGCGCAAAGTCTTCAAAGGATTGGACTTAGGTCTGGACTTGGGGAGCGTGATGGAGATAAAGTCTTTGTTTGCAACGTGAGTGGCTGCAAAGTCTTCATTCTGGGGAACTTGTTCGCATCATGAGCCACCGGCGGATTGGAGAACAGGGAGTGTTGTGTACGCCCGCGACAGACAGAGTTTGTCGTCGGCACTACCACGTGTGACGGCCACCCGAGGCATGAGAGCTACAATGCTCGGGCATGTTTCGAAGCAGGATCCTTCTTAGTTTGCTCTTCGGATTGGTGTGTTCAGCACATGCCAAGATGCTCCCCTATACCCTCAACTGTGACCTTGGTAAGGGCAGCAGTCGGACTATGCGCCTTCAAGGCGTCACGGTTCGGCTGATACACGGCGAGAGGAAGTGCCACGTTGAAGTGGCGGACCTGGAAGGGAAGCTTCTGTTTGAGTACTTAGCAACCGGAATGCAGGTTTCCTCTGCGCGAGGTACCGCTGACGAAGCGAGTGATTTCTTCGTAATACAGGCTGATTCCAGCCCAAACCAACTCTTTGTCCTTGGCTTAGGATCTCGTCTCCGGCTTCTCGCAACCATTACCAATGGCTACGGGTTCTGGAGGGTGTACACGAGAATGTGTAAACGGTCTTTTCCGGTAGTGTGAGGAGATCGTATGGGATTTGATCCGAAGTTGATTGACGAGTTGTTGAAGGGTGGTCACTCTGTGGAGGCGATCGCCGGAGAGAACGGCCTTTTGAAGCAGTTGACGAAGGCTTTTCTGGAGCGTGCTTTGTCTGCGGAGCTGACGACGCATCTTGGCTATGAGAAGCACGCGGCCACCGGTCATGGCAGCGGTAACAGCCGCAACGGCGCGAGCCGCAAGCGGTTGAAGGGTGATTTCGGCACGCTCGAGATCGAGGTTCCCCGCGACCGCGCGGCGAGCTTCGAGCCGCAGTTGATCGCGAAGGGACAGACACGCTGGCATGGCTTCGACGACAAGATCCTGTCGCTCTATGCCCGCGGCATGACGACGCGCGAGATCCAGGGCCATCTGGAAGAGATGTACCAGGTGGAGGTATCGCCGGCTCTGATCTCGAACGTGACCGAGGCGGTGATGGACGAGGTGCGGGCTTGGCAGTCGCGGCCGCTCGACGAGGTGTACGCGATCGTCTACCTGGACGCGCTGGTGGTGAAGATGCGAACCGAGGGCCGGGTGGAGAACCGCGCGGTGTATGTCGCGATCGGCATCACGCTGGAGGGCCAGAAGGAGGTTCTGGGGCTGTGGACGTCGGCCAACGAGGGTGCGAAGTTCTGGCTGCAGGTGCTGACGGAGCTGAACAACCGCGGGGTGAAGGACATCTTCATCGCGTGCGTGGACGGGCTGAAAGGCTTCCCGGCCGCAATCGAGACGGTGTTCCCGAAGACGATGGTGCAGCTGTGCCTGGTGCACATGGTGCGGGCGAGCCTGAACTTCGTGAACTGGAAGGAACGCCGTCAGGTGGCCGAGGACCTGAAGGCGATCTACCGGGCGGCGACGGAGACGGAGGCGGAACAACAGCTCAAAAACTTCTCTGAAAATGGGATAGGAAGTATCCGCCGATCGCGGCGCTGTGGCGGCGCAACTGGCTGGGGATCGTGCCGTTCTTCCAGTTCCCGGTCGAGGTACGCCGGATCGTCTATACGACCAACGCGATCGAAAGCCTGAACATGAGTCTGCGCAAAGCGATCAAGACCCGAGGCGCGTTCCCTAGCGAAGACGCCGCGCTGAAGGTGATGTACCTGGCCCTGCGCAACCTGTCAGCCAAATGGAAGCACATCCAGGGCTGGCGAGAGGCGCTCAACCGCTTCATGGTGCTGTGGCAAGACCGATTCCCACACAACCATCAGGCTTCCATCAACTAACTCCAACCAGAACGTTTACACAAAATAGTGGACACTACCGGGTTCTGGATTGAGAAGGGGTGTAAGGGTGGCCGCTGGCATATCTGGACTGCAGTCGATGCCTTTCAAGGAGACCCGGAACTCGCGGATGTCTACCACCAAGACCTCTTTGTCCCTGAGGTGGCGCTCAGCGTTCACGGCAACGCACTTGTAAATGAAACGCCAGCCTGCAAATCCCACTTTGATCATCGGATCGCGGCCATCCAATCCCAGGTAACGCCCCAGGAGCTGGATGCACTCAGGAATCACCGCATCGAGGATGCCTTCCGTTCCGGACAGGTTAAAGGCTATGTCCTTGGCATCGTCTTTTCAGATTTGTATAGCGGACGGGAAGAGATGGCCAAAAGCGAGCTGCATAGGATGTGGCCGGCCGAAGACGAACAGCGTTTGTGGAAATGGATGCTTCAGAGCTTCAGAAGCGTTCTGAAGGTATTCTTTCCCGCCTCAACGTTTCGAAGGCCTTGTATGCAGGCGGCAGAGATTACTGACCATCACCCGACAGCTTGGACTCACCGAAATCGTTGTTCCCTAAGTACTCAGAACCAGTCCACAACTTCTAGGCCCTTCTTGTCTACGAGGGAGAGCAGCTTCAGGGACGCTTCCTAAGGGTGCTTTTCTCCACGTTCCCACTTGCTGATCAGGCTAAGTGTGACGTTGCGATAGGCTCCGAAAACCGTCTGGCTGGCCTTCTCGCGGGTTCGCAGAGCGCGGATTCTCTTCGGCGTCATTTCCTGGATGGGCGTGAGACAAAGGGCGTCGAACTTGCGCATTGTCTTTTGATCCATGCCGCGGACGCGGTGCAGGGCGGCGCGGTCTCGTGTATGGCGGCTAAGGCGTCACTGCGATGTCTGGTAGGCATTGTCTTCTCCTGGTCTTCCACGTTGAAGGGCGCAGCATCGTTCACTCGTTGTTCGATCCCTACATCCCGGAGTTGTCGTGGATCCTTTGGGGTGACTGAAGTTTATGCTGCCGCTTTCTCTTGCAATGTGGCTAAAGCATGGACTCCGGGCCGCCGATTGCCGGATGCTGCTCGTCGCCGTCGACCGAGAGCCAGTCCGTTAGCCGCTCGTTGCCGTTCCTCTTTCGGTTGAGCCTGTCTGCTTTGTCAAGGTCATAGATCGAGTCTTTCCAACGCTTGTAGAAGTTGTCTAGTTGGAACATCGACTCACGCACAAACACGCGCGATTTGCCGCGACGATAGAGATACATCCCGGAGACCTTATAACCGCCGGCAGAGCGTCTTCCCCGGACTTCTGCGAAAGGAATTGTGTGGCTGGTGAATGAGTCTGTGAT
The DNA here is from genome assembly GCA_965198885.1 of uncultured Granulicella sp. Taxonomy (GTDB): domain Bacteria; phylum Acidobacteriota; class Terriglobia; order Terriglobales; family Acidobacteriaceae; genus Edaphobacter. The sequence goes on from OZ240677.1 coordinate 2,343,102, forward strand.
TTCAAGCTGTAAGTCTGTTACCGTCACGTGCATTTGGAATGGTCGAATTGCCGAAAAAAGTGCAGAACCAAGTAATGCCAGTGTGACGATCAGGTCGCTTGTAGTGCTCCAGCCCTGGTGTGCGAGTCGTGCTCGAAGGAGTGGAAAAAACATGCCTGCACAGAACCATGCCGCGCCGCAGATCAAGATTCCGCTCACCAAAAGGCTGACAGCCTTATTAGCCGCGGAAACGCGGTATGTGTGAACGCCGCTGTTCGGTTGACCCGCTGTGATTGCCGCTCGGACCTCAGTATTCAGGTGCATTTTGCGAGTATGGGCTGGCCGCGATGAGTTGTACATACCTCAGTGACAACACTTCCGATTCCATGTACCGGCATGGTAGACGGAGAGATGGTGGCGGGATGAAGAAGGCGGTCGGGCTTTGCCCGATACCCACGCTCCATCCCACCGGACAAGAACGTCCGGCGGGATCACGGCTTCGCCGTGTCGAGGATGGGGCACCCGGAACGGACAAATGCAGCAGCAGATCTCCTTTGGGGATGACGGCCGAAGGGGGGTAACGACAAGGGCAACTGCAGATTCCTGCGGAATGACAACCAAAAGGACAAGGGAACTGCAACTGCAGATTCCTGCGGAATGACAACCAGAAGAGCAAGGGCAAGAGCAACTGCAGATTCCTTCGGAATGACAACAAAATGAGTCAGCTTGAATGGGAGAATGCCTGCCGGCGTGGAGAAGAGCGAAGACGGAAGAATACGTCGCGAGAATGAGTGCCAAGAACAGACAACGGCAAGAGCAAGACAGATGCAGATTCCTTCGGAATGACAACCAAGAAGCAAGGGCAAGGGCAACTGAGGATTTCCGCTGCGCTCCGGAATGGACACCAAAAAGGCAAAAGCAAAGACAAGGGCAAAGGAACTGCAGATTCCTTCGGAATGACAACCAAGAGAGGCAACGGCAAAAGCAACTGCAGATTCCTCCGCTGCGCTGCAGATTCCTCCGCTGCGCTGCGGAATGACAACCAAAAAGGGTCGATGGTTTGGGGAACCTGATTGTTGGGGTAGGATCGCGGGCATGGCGCGGCGGGAATACGACTTCTTTGTCTACATTGCGGCTAGCCGGTCTTTGCAGCTTTATGTGGGGATGACTAATAGCGTGAAGCGGCGGATGGCGGAGCATCGGGAGCGGCGCTCTGGGACGTATACGGCTCGGTACAACATCGATCGGCTGGTTTATTACGAGCACTTTCAGTATGTCTATAACGCGATTGCGCGGGAGACGGAACTGAAGACTTGGAACCGGGGGCGGAAGATTGAGCTGATTGAGTCGGTTAATCCTACCTGGCGGGATTTGGCGGAGGATTGGGAGAGGTGAGTGTTGCGCTGTGGAAGGGAGATTTAGGGCGAAGGCAAGAGCAACTGCAGATTCCTTCGGAATGACAACCAAAGGGGCAACGACAAGGGCAACGGCAACAGCAACTGCAGATTCCTTCGGAATGACAACGAAAGAGTAAAGGCAGACGTGTCTTTACGGAGATCGATTGCCGCGCTTTAGCTGTATTTGAGCCAGCGGAGGATTTCTGGGAGATTGGGTTTTTTGCCGTACATGAGGATGCCGACGCGGTAGATGCGGCTGGCGATCCAGAGGATGGCGAGGATGGTGACGGTCATAAGGACGAAGCTGAGGATCAGCTCCCAGGGCTGGGGGTTGCCGATAGAAACGCGGAAGTTCATCAGGAGCGGGCTGCAGAAGGGGATGAGCGAGACGATCCGGGAGAGAGTGGAGTCAGGGTCCTTGATGATGCTGAAGAGCATGAGCATGCTGAACGCGAGGGGCAGGACGAGGAACATGTTGAGCTGCTGGAGCTCCTGCTCGGAGTTGGTCATGGCGCCGAGGGCGGCGGCGATCGAGGAGTAGAGCAGGAAGCCGAAGAGGAAGTAGGCGACGAAGAAGAAGATCTGGCCGGCGGTGATGATGGCGTGGCCAGGAGCGGCGCCGGGAATGGTGCTGCCGAAGAAGGTGCCGATGAGGGCGGCGGCGATCATCCAGACGCCGATCTGGGTGAGACCGACGGAGCCTACGCCCAGGATCTTGCCGGCGAGCATCTCGTCCGGGCGGATGGTGGCGAGGAGGACCTCAAAGATGCGGCTGGATTTTTCTTCAATGATGGAGCGGGCGGTGTTCATGCCGTAGAGCATGATGACCATGTACATGAGGAAGAAGAGGACGTACGCGGCGAAGAAGGCGACGGTGGTGTCGCCGGATTCGGAGGTGTCGATTTCGACGGGGGCCATGAGGCCTTCAATCTCGGCGGCGGCGATGCCGTGGCCGGCGAGGCGCTCGCGGGTGAGGACGTTCTTGATGGCGACGCGGAGGGCGGAGTTGGTGGAGATGTCGGAGGCGGAACGGGGTTTGTAGAGAAATTGGGGGCGGGCGTCCGGGGATGTGGGCGGGATGATCTGAAGGTAGCCCGCGAGGTGGGACTTGCCGGATTTAAGCTCGGCGTTGAGCTGCTGGCGGAGGGTGGGGGAGTTGGGAGAGGTGTCGACGGACATGCGGCTGTCAGAGCCGCTTTCGAGCTCGTGCTTGAGGTCTGCTGCGAACGGGGCGTCCGAGGTGAGGATGGCGATGTGGGCGGAGGACTTGGTGCGGGAGCCGAGATAGGCGCTGCCGAAGCCGAGGCCGCCCATGAGGACGGGGATGAGGATGGTGGCGACGAGGAAGGCTTTGGTGCGGATGCGCTCGAGGTACTCGCGCCGGGCGATGAGCCAGATGTTGTGGAGGGAGTTGGAGCCGAAGTGGGTCTGGTTTGGTAGCGACTTAGGCATCGACGTTTTCTCCTACGGTCTCGATGAAGATCTCTTCGAGGGTGGGCTCGAGGACTTCGAAGCGGGTGATGACGGTGCCGCTGCGGAGGGCGTGGGCGAGGATCTGCTGGGCGGCGAGGGCGCGATCGGGGGAGTCGCGGAGGATAATTTCGACGAGGCCGGCGTAATTCTTGTACTCGGCTATTTCGCGGTGCTGGAGGAAGGTCTCGTCGCCGGTGAAGTTGACGTGGATGCGGTTGGCCGGGTAACGGGACTTGATGGCGCGCATGTCGCCTTCCAGGACGAGGCGTCCTTTATAGATGATGGCGATCTCGTCGCAGAGCTTTTCGACCTGGTCCATGCGGTGGGTGGAGAAGAGGATGGCCTTGCCGTCGCGGCGGAGCTCGAGGAGGGTGTCCATGAGGAGGGTGGCGTTGACGGGGTCGAGACCGGAGAAGGGCTCATCCATGATGATGAGGTCGGGCTCGTGGAGGAGCGAAGCGATGAACTGGATCTTCTGCTGCATGCCCTTGGAGAGCTCTTCAGTGCGCTTGTCCATGACGTCGGCGATCTGGAGGCGGTCGCACCAGGTGCGGGCGCGGTCGGTAGCGACGGCGGTGGTCAGGCCGTGGAGTTGGCCGAGGAAGACGAGCTGATCGAGGACGTTCATCTTCTTGTAGAGGCCGCGTTCCTCGGGGAGGTAGCCGATGCGGTGGAGAGCCTCGCGGGTGAAGGGCTTGCCGAAGAGATGGACGGTGCCGGAGTCGGGGCGGGTGATGCCGATCATCATGCGGATGGTGCTGGATTTGCCGGAGCCGTTGGGGCCGAGGAGGCCGAACATGGTGCCGGGCTCGATGGTGAGGGAGAGGCTGTCGACGGCGACTTTGGTGTCGTAGACCTTGCGGATGTTGTGGAGTTCTACGATGGGCATGAAGGCTATGGGTGAGTTTAGCAGGGGGTGGTGAAAGGAGTTGACACCTGTCGCTCGGCTTCCTACTCTCGGGAGTATGGAATTGCGGCTTTCCGACGAACGCCAAGCAGAGCTTGCCGATTACGCTGAGCGTCATGGGCAAGACCCGGCTGCGGCACTGGACGAGATTGTGGGGGACGCGCTGGCGTGGGAGCGGAAGGAGTACCAGGAAGCCGTGGAAGCGATCGGCCGCGGATATGCGGACCTGAAAGCCGGACGTACACGGTCTCTGGCTGATTCCTTTGCGGAAATGCGAGAGAAGTATGGCTTACCGCGTTCTACAAACTGACGAATCCCATCGTGACTTAGCGCGCATTCTTGATTGGCTGCTGGAGCAGCACGCAGGCGAGACCGGCCTGCGTTGGTTCGACCGGTTGCAGACGGCAATGGAAACGTTGAGTGAGCATCCTCTGCGTTGCGGGTTGGCTCCGGAGTCGAAGGAGTTTGGCATTGAAGTGCGACAGCTCATCTATGGGCGCAAGCCGCATTCTTATCGGGTTCTTTTCACGATCGAAGATGAGTCCGTAGTGATTTTGAATATCCGCCACGGCAGACGTTTGCCTGAAACGCGGAACTAGAGTTCCACTGCGATTGGCTTGGTAGCATCGGGGGTGTGGCTCTGACGCTTTCTACTCCGGTGAAGTTTGTGAAGCGGGTGGGGGAGCGCGTTGGCGAGGGGCTGGCGAAGCGGGGGGTCGAGACGGTTGAGGACCTGCTGTATCACCTGCCGTTCCGGTATGAAGACAGGCTGAATCCGAAGCCGCTGGGGGAGATGAAGGCGGGGGAGATGGCGTCGCTGGTGGGCGATGTGCGCGGGAGTGCGCTGCTGAAGACGAAAGGGCCGACGATCTTCGAGATGACGCTGGGGCTGGTGCCGCTGGGGGATCGGGGGCCGGGGTTTGGGGGAACGCCGGGGAAGGATGGGCAGGCCACGATCCAGTGCATATGGTTCAACGGGCACTATCTGCGGGAGCGATTCAAGCTGGGGCAGAAGGTGGCGGTGTATGGGAGGCTTGAGGCTTCGAGGAGTGGCGGGGCGGGGCGATACAAGCTGATTCAGCCGCAGTTCGAGATGCTGCCGGAGGCGGGGGCGACGGGGGCGGATGCTGAATTTGCGACGCTCGAGATGGGGCGGATTGTGCCGGTGTACGAGAGCTTGGGAGGCACGACACCGTGGGGAGCAAAGCTGACGAGCAAGTGGACGCGGCGGGTGATGTGGAGCGTGTTCGAGGAGTTGATGGAAGGCGGGGCAGAGGTGGAGGAGTCGATGCCTCTCGGGCTTCGGGCAAGACTTGGCTTGCCCGGGCGATTAGAGGCGCTGCGGGAGGTGCATTTCCCGGAGGCGGGGACTTCGCTGGAGGCGTTGATGGGGGCGCGGACGCCGGGGCATCGGCGGCTCATCTTTGAGGAGTTCTTTTATCTTGAGCTGGGGTTGGAGTTGAAGAGGCGGCGGCTGAGAGAAAGAGTCGGGACGAGGTTTGAGACGACGGATGGGGTGAGGGAGGCGTTGAAACAGGTGCTGCCGTTTCATCCGACGGCGGCGCAGAAGCGGGTGCTGGGGGAGATTGTCGGGGATATGAAGAGTCCACAGCCGATGCGGCGGCTGCTGCAGGGGGATGTGGGGTCGGGGAAGACGATTGTGGCGATGCAGGCGGCGCTGGTGGCGATCGAGAACGGGTACCAGGCGGCGCTGATGGCCCCTACGGAGATTTTGGCGACGCAGCACTATTTGAGTGCGCGGAAGCTGCTGGCGGATAAGGTTTCGCCGGCGACGGGGCGGCCGTACGGTGTGACTTTGCTGACGGGGTCGCTCGAGGAGGATCGGAAGCGGGAAGGGCGGGGGAGGATTTATCGCGGGGAGGCGCAACTGGCGATTGGCACGCATGCGCTGATCGAGGAGAAGGTGGAGTTCGCCAGGCTGGGGCTGGTGGTGGTGGATGAGCAGCATCGGTTTGGGGTACAGCAGAGATTCAAGCTGATGAAGGCGGGGGCAGCTTCTGACACGGCGGCCGATCCGGATGTGCTGGTGATGACGGCAACGCCGATTCCGCGGACCTTGGCGTTGACGATCTATGGGGATATGGAGGTGAGCGTGATCGATGAGCTGCCGCCGGGGCGAACGGCGATCACGACGCGGCGGACGACGGAGGAGAAGGCGGGGCAGGTTTGGGATTTTGTGCGGAAGCAGGTGGGGATGGGGCGGCAGGCTTATCTGGTGTATCCGGTGATCGAGGGGACGCGGGAGGATCAGCCGGAGCTGGACTTTGCTCGGGAGGATGAGGGTGAAGGGAGCAGGGAAGAGGGAAGAGGGAAGAGGGAGAAGAGTGCGGGTTTGTTTCCGAAGGCGAAGCTGCGGTCGGCTACGCAGATGTATGAGGAGTTGCGGGGCGGGGCCTTGAAGGGGTTGCGGGTGGGACTGCTGCATGGGCGAATGGGAGCGGATGACAAAGAAGTGGCCATGCGGCGGTTTCAACGGGGAGAGACGGATGTGCTGGTCGCGACGACGGTGATCGAGGTGGGGGTGGATGTGCCGAATGCGACGGTGATGGTGATCGAGAATGCGGAGCGGTTTGGGCTGGCGCAGATGCATCAACTGCGGGGGCGGGTCGGCCGCGGGGAGGCGAAGAGCTACTGCATCCTGATGACTGGCGGGAAGGTGAGTGAGGGGGCGGAGGCTCGGCTGGAGGCGATGGTGCGGACGCAGAACGGGTTTGAGCTGGCGGAGTTGGATCTACAGCAGCGGGGGCCGGGGGAGTTCTTTGGGACGCGGCAGGCAGGGATGCCGGAGTTTCGGGTGGCGAGTCTGGTGCGGGATCGGGAGGTGCTCGAGGAGGCTAAGCGGGAGGCGGCGCGGTTTGCGGAACGGCCTGATCCGGAGTTGACGAAGGAGGAGATTGAGGGGGTCTGGGCTCGGTTGAAGCTGCAGTGGCAGCGGCGGTATGGACTCTTAGAGGCTTAGGAGGAGTTAGAGGCGGTGCGGCGGTGGTGGGGCAGATGGGGATTGTTATGGGCTTCGCCGGGTGGGTGGGGAATGCGGGGGAGCAGGACGTATTGCCAAGTTGCCCAGGCCGCGGCTGCGAGAGCGAGGAGCATGAGGAGAAGGTAGAGCCAGCGGAGGTCGATGGATCGCCGTTCTGGAGTGCGGCCGCGTTTTACATTTTCCGCGAAGGTCTCCCAAGCTTCGGGTTCAGGGCCTGAGATGCCGGTTCGGCGAACGAATGTGTCGTGGCTGGCCTGGAAGCGTTCGAGCCAAGGATGCTCGTCGAGTCCGAGTTCGAGGACGTAGGCGCGGACGATTCCGCGGCGGAAGACACCGCTGGGGAGGACGGCGAAGTCTTCGGCTTCGAGCGCTTCGAGATTTCGGATGGAGATCTTGGTTCGATCGGAGATGGATTGCAGGGTGAGGTCACAACGCTCGCGCTCCGCCCGCAGGGCACTGCCGAATCCAGTCATCTATGGGAACCTGCCGCGGGCAAGGTGGTGCCTTGGGACGCGCCTGCCCTATCGTAACCTCGGTGCGTTGGGAAGGGAACGGGGTGGCAGTAGATCAGAAAGGTTCCTCCCCCTGCGGATGATGGAAGGGATGCCGGCGCCGGCTGCGCGGGTCAGGGCGGTCGAGTGCGGTCGAGTGCGGTGGAGGCAGACTGCTAGACTTAATTCAACCGATGCGGCTTCCCATCCCAGAGCGAGTGACGACCAAGCAGACCCTGGTGCTGGCGGTGACCTTGCTTTGCGTACAGCTGGTCGAGGGAACGGATCTGCCGTTCGCGCTGCTGACCTTTGCGTACGTTTTGATCCTTGCGTTTTCCTACAACATGGCGGGTGGGATCAACTATCCTTCGGGCGCGTGGATCCTGTTCACGGGGCTGGAGACAGCGCTGATCGGGATCGTGTACAAGGCCCTGCTCCTCCAGCCCGGCGACGCGAATCTGCAGGAGCCTGTGATCACGATGGCGGTATATTGCGCGGGGCTGGCGGGGATGGGATTGGCGGGCTGGCTGAGCCGGATCATCCGGCCCAAGGAGGGGTGGCTGGCTGGTCTGTCGGTGGGCGAGTCGATGAAGCTTTCCGCGATCGGGTGCCTGGCGATCGGGGTGGGGCTAGGTTATGTAACTCGCAAGTCACATGATGAGAGCGGCACGGTCGGGAGTGCATTGAACCAGTTGAATCACTTCAATCAACTGGCGATCCTGCTGGGCACGATGTACCAGATCAAGAAGTCGGGCGGAAAGAGCAGCACGAACTGGGTGGTGTGGGCCTCGGGCGGGTATCTCTTCGGGCTTGGACTGCTGACTTTTTCAAAGGAAGGCATGTTTACGCCGATCATCACATGGTTGATCTGCGCGGTGATTCTGCGGTTCGATTTCTCCCGAGCACAGGTTATTGCGGGAGCCGCTGCGATGCTGTTCACGATCTATTACCTGGTCCCTTTCTCCCAGGCGGGTCGAGCGTCGCGCGATCCCGATGCGAGCCTGAGCGAACAGATCAGTGCGGCCTCGGTCTACCTGACCGACCTTGAGGGGACCAGGTCTCTGTACCTGGAGGGCGCGGACGTGGTCAACATCTCCGATGTGCCTCACTTCTACAACGGCCCGGAGGGGATCTTCGATCGGCTGCAGATGCTTGCCTTCGACGATGCGCTGATCACGATTACCGATGAGGGGAACGTGTTTGGGCTGACTCCTGCGCTGGGTACCTTTATGAACGCGATCCCTCGTTTTATCTGGCCGGAGAAGCCGCAGTATAAGACGGGCAACGTCTATGGACAGCAGATTGGGGTTTTGTCGGAGAACGATGAGACGACGGGTATCTCGTTCAGCCCGACGGGCGATGCGTACCATGAGGCGAAGTGGTTTGGGGTGATCGTCATATTGCCGCTGATCACCCTGATCATGTTCGTTGTGTGCGATACGCTTTCGGGCGACGTGCGCAAGGCACCCTGGGGACTGCTGTTCCTGGCGCTTTTTGCGCATGCTGCGCCGGAGGGAGGCGTGCCGGGGCCGATCTGGCTGGCGACATATGGGGCGGAGTCGGTGATCTTCGCGGCGTTATTTTCCGGTTGGCTGATGCCTTATCTATCGCGTCTGTTCACCCGGCGTAAGCGAGCCATTGGTCTGGCGGTGCAGCAGCGGGTGCCGCTGCGGCCCCGCAGGCTGCGTGAGGCGGGTCAGGAATCGCCGGTGGTCTAAAGGCTGTATGCATGCGATCTCCCGGGGGTGAAGACGCTATAGTGGATTGTCTTGGACTTCATGCTGCTTTCTTCCGGTGCCTGGCTTCGTGTGCTTCGAGTTTTGCTGCTCGCGATCTCCGCGGCGTTGTTTGCCCTTCATTTCGTTCATCTGTCGGCTGACTTTCCAAACTACTCGCCGTGGATGGACTGGTCCAAGTACACCGATGAGGGCTGGTACGGGGATGCGGCGATTCGCCACTATGACCTGGGCCACTGGTATGTTCCGGGAGACTTCAACCCGGCGGCAGCGCTGCCGGTGTGGCCGCTGCTGGAAGCTTTGGTGTTCCGGTTTACGGGCGTGTCGCTGATTGCCGCGAGGGCGCTGACCGTGGGGGTGTTCGGTGGGATTCTGTTGGCCTGTCATTTTCTGGTTCGCCGGTGGAGCGGTCGAGGATTAACGGCGGAGGCGGCGGTGCTGCTGCTGGTGAGCAGCGCGTTCTGCTTCGTATTTACGCGGCTGGCGATTCTGGAACCATTCCTGGTGCTGATGACTCTGCTGCTTTTACTGGTTGCGGGAGGCGCGAAGGCTCCGGAGGGTGAAGGCAGCGGAGTGGCGGCGCTGGTGCGGAACTTCCGTGCGAATGGCCGCCAGATTGTGGGGATTGGCGTCCTGCTTCCGCTGCTGGTGCTGACGAAGACGACTGGATTGTTCCTGGTGCCGTGTGTTGCGTTTCTCCTGTGGGGTGCAGTGAGCTATCGCGTCGGAACGTTTTTGCGGACTGGGATACCCGCGGCGGGGCTGGCGGCCGCGTTCTGGTTGATGTACTACGGAGCGGTGGTGCGGCCGCACTACCTGCTGGATTACCGATATCTGTTTTCCGCGAACGGGTATACGCGGATCACGCCGGCAACGGCGGGCGATGTGCTGCTGAACACGTTGAAGGACGGTGCCTGGATGGGGCTTGCGCCTTACTGTGCGGCGATCGGGTGCGTGGCGATTGCGGCGGTCTTTGTCAGCCGGCTGCGGAGGTGTCCACTGATTCCCGCGCTGGTGCTTTGGGCCGTGGGGTATGAGGCTTTTCTGGCGTATCACAATAATCTGCAGCCTCGGTATTATCTGGTGGTGGCGGTGCCGCTGACGCTGCTGATCCCGGTGACGATCGAGCAACTGGTGCTGAGCGGGATTCGTGGAGTGGGTTTGCGGCGTTGGGCTTATGCGCTGACGGCGGTTGGGCTTGGGACGATTGTCCTTCGGCAGGCGGTGACGATGATTGGGTATGTGAGGCATCCGGAGTACACGCTGACGGAGGCGGCGCAGGAGGTGAAGGAGACGATCGCAGAACATGAACGCGAGGATCCGACACACAACCCGCTGGTGCTTTCGATTTCGGGGTCGGAGCTCTCGTTAATGACCGGGATACGGAGCATCTGCGATGACTTTGGGACGCTCGAGTTGGCGGATCGCGTGAAGAAGTACAGGCCGGGATGGTATGTGGCTTGGAACCAGATTGATGATGACAAGATGGATGCTTTGACTCCGTACTACCATATCGAGCGGGTGGCGGCGTTTCCGGCAATGGATGATCCGGATAGGAATCTGCTGATTGTTTACAGACTGGATGAATCCGTGGAGACGCCGGTAGTGAAACGGAAGCGGAAGGGTCCGCCGAAGGCTTTGGTCACGAAGGTCGGGCAGCAGCCGAGTACGAATCAACTGGAACATTGATGCTGATGCTTGTGGGATTTGACAAGGGCTTAGGGGGTGGATAGCCTTGGTATGAATGCGTGGCTCGGTACAGCATCGGGAGCATCACCACCATCATGCGATTGGCGTGTTGGCGGCTGTGTCCGGTGCGGTGAAGTAAGCGACGCATCACAGGATTCGGAACAGGCCCGCCGGCGCGAATATCGCGAGCGGGCCTTTTGTTTGCGCTTTATCGAGTTGAGACAGGAGAGATGGAAATGGATGCGATGACCGTAGTTGCAGAGGTGAAGATTGATTTTGGGAAGACGGACGGGCTGGTCGCGGGGATGGTGCAGGATGCGAAGACGGGCGAGATGCTGATGCTCGGATTCTTGAATGAAGAGAGCTACCAAAGGACGCTGGAGACGGGGTATGTGACGTTCTGGTCGCGGAGCCGGAAGAAGCTTTGGATGAAAGGGGAGACGAGTGGGAACAAGCTGCGGGTGGTGACGGCGGCGACGGATTGCGACAACGATGCGTTGCTGTTTCGGGTGGAAGTTGAGGGCGATGGATTGGTGTGCCACGAGGGTTCGGTGAGCTGCTTTACAAAGCCGATCGCGATGGGAGTACGGGATGATCGGTAAGTTGAGGCTAGGAATTCCGAAGGGCAGTCTGCAGGATGCGACGATTGCGCTGTTCGAGCGGGCCGGGTGGCGGATCTTTGCGAATGGGCGAAGCTACTTTCCACAGGTGGATGATAACGAGATTGAATGCATGCTGGTGAGGGCGCAGGAGATGGCTCGGTATGTGGAGCATGGGGCGCTGGATGCGGGGCTGACGGGGAATGACTGGGTGTTGGAGAACGAATCCGATGTGGAGCGGATTACGAGCCTGACGTACAGCAAGGTGAGCCGGGGGACGGTGAAGTGGGTGCTCGCGGTGCCGGAGGACTCGCCGTTTGAGAGGCCGGAGGATCTGGCAGGGAAGATTATTGCCACGGAGTTGGTGGAGTTTACGAAGCGATATTTTGCGAGGAAGAAGATCCCGGTGAAGGTGGAGTTCAGCTGGGGTGCGACCGAGGTCAAGCCGCCGATGCTGGCCGATGCGATTGTTGAGGTGACGGAGACGGGGTCTTCCTTGAGAGCGAATCGTCTGAGGATCATCGAGACGCTGATGGAGTCTGAGACGCAGTTGATTGCGAATAAGGCCGCGTATGCAGATGAGTGGAAGCGGGAGAAGATCAATAATATTTCGCTGATGCTGAATGCGGCGATCGCGGCGCAGGGGCGTGTGGGGCTGATGCTGAATGTGTCGGCTGCGGAGCTTGATGCGGTGGTGGCGGAGTTGCCGGCGCTGAACTCGCCTACGGTGTCTACGTTGAGCGGCGGTGCGGGGTTTGCGCTGAATACGATTCTGGATGAGCGGCTGGTGCGAGAGGTGATTCCGAGGCTGAAGGCTGCGGGAGCGACGGGGATCGTGGAGTATCCGTTGAGCAAGGTTGTGTTGTAACGGCAGTCGTGCAACTGTGAGAGAGGGTATACCCCAGGGGCTAAAGCCCGATTCCGCGGCTGTGCTGTGAGACTCAAGGCTGAAGCCTTGGGGTACCTAGAAGCGAAGGAGTTGTGCGACTGAAGTTGGTAGTTGGGTGCGTGGAAGCGAATGGTTGTGAGGTTTGTGGCATGAAGGTGCTTAGGACGTACGGGAAGACGGCGAAGAGTGCGGCGGCGGCGATCGAGGCGATCGAGCGGCGGGGTGCCGTGAATACGACGAAGGTGGAGGCCGTAGTGTCGACGATCCTGGCGGATGTGCGGCAGGGTGGCGATGAGGCGGTGCTCGAGTATGCGGGGCGGTTCGATGGGCTGAAGCAGGAGGATGGGTCTCTGCTGGCGCTGCGGGTGACGCGCGAGGAGATGGAGCAAGCCTGGGCGGACACGGCGACGGAGTTACAGGAGGCAATGCGGGTGGCGCAGGCGAATATCAAGGCGTTTGCGGAGGCGCAGATGCCGAAGGAGTGGAGCTTTGAGCCGGCGGCTGGAGTGAAGACGGGGCAGATCGTGCGGGCGCTGGGGAGTGTGGGGTGCTATGTGCCGGGGGGAAGGTATCCGCTGCCGAGCACGCTGCTGATGACGGTGACGCCGGCGCAGGTGGCGGGGGTGAAGCGGATTGTGGTGTGCTCGCCGAAGCCGGGCAAGGAGACGCTGGCGGCGGCGTGGTTGTGTGGCGTCACGGAGTTCTATCGTATGGGCGGGGCGCAGGCCGTGGCTGCTATGGCGTTTGGGACGGGATCGATTGGGCGGGTGGAGAAGATTGTGGGGCCGGGGAATCTTTATGTGACGGCGGCGAAAGCGGCGGTGTCGCATGAGTGCGGGATCGATATGCCAGCGGGGCCGACGGAGATTGGCGTGATGAGCGAGGATGGGGATGCTGCGGGGATCGCAGCGGACCTGGTGGCGCAGGCGGAACATGATCCGGAGACGCTGGCGGTGTTCGTTACGCCGAATGAGGAGCTGGCAGAGGCGGTTGTCAGCGAGGCCAGGAAGCAGGCTGGTTTTCTCAAGGCGAGGGGGAATGCGATTGCGGAAGAGTCGCTGGCGGGGCAGGGCGCGGTATTTGTGACTGAAACGGTTGCAGAGGCGCGGGAGCTGACGAATCGGCTGGCGTTTGAGCATCTTTCGGTGGACTCGCATAAGGATCTGGAGTGGGTGGAGTGTGCGGGATCGGTGTTTGTGGGGCGGTACTCGCCGCAGAGCATGGGGGACTATGTGAGTGGGCCGAACCATGTGCTGCCGACCGGGCGCGGGGGGAGGGTTCGTGGGGGGTTGAGCGTGCTGGATTTTGTGAAGGTGATTACCGTGCAGGAGTACTCGAAGGCAGGGCTGAAGAAGCTGGGGCCGCATGCGATTGCGATGGCTGAGGCTGAGGGTTTGTTGGGCCACGCGGAGAGTGTGAGAGTCAAGCTGGGAGGTCAGGAGTGAGTGTTGCAGAGGCTGTACGGACAGTGATGCCGCGGGCTGCGGTGCTGGCGATGCCCGAGTATCATCCGCCGCTAGCGAGCCGGGAGATGCTGCGGCTGGACTTCAACGAGAATACGTTTGGGGCCTCGCCGAAGGTGGTGGAGCGCCTGCGGGAAATTACGGCTGAAGGGCTGACGAAGTATCCGGAGCGTGAGCCGGCGGAGCGTGTTGTCGCCGCCAAGTTTGGGCTGAGGCCGGAGCAGGTGTTGCTGAGCAATGGGCTGGATGAAGGGATTCACCTGCTTTGCGTGACGTTCCTGGAGCAGGGGGATGAGGCGCTGGTGTGTACGCCGAGCTTCTTCATGTACGACGTCAGTGTGGGGTTGATGACGGCGGGTGGGCTGCGGAAGGTGCAGTCGGATGCTTCGCTTGAGTTCCCGATGAAGCGGATGATGGCTGGGATCACGGAGCGGACGAAGCTGATCCTGCTGGCGTCACCGAACAATCCGACAGGGGCTACGGTGAGCCGGGCAGATGTGCTGGCGCTGGCGCAGGCGGCCCCGCAGGCGGTGGTGTTTGTGGATGAGGCTTACTTCCACTTCCATGGGGAGACGACGCTGGGGGATGTCGGGGCGGTCCATAATTTGATTGTGGGGCGGACGTTCAGCAAAGCGTATGGGCTGGCGAATCTGCGGGTGGGGATGATGGCCGGGGATGCCCGGCTGATGGGTTTTCTGCGGAAGGCGAGCTCGCCGTACAACATCAATGGCGTTGCGCTGGATTGCTTGCGGGTGGCGCTTGAGGATGATGCGTATCTGGATTGGTATGTGGGGCAGGTGAAGGCTGGGCGAGAGCGCATGATGGCTGGGCTGGATGTGCTTGGGGTGCCCTACTTCCGCAGCGAGGCGAACTTTGTGTTGATGCGGATCGGCGTGAAGCATGCGGAGCTGGTGGCGGCGATGCGGCGGCATGGAGTGCTGGTCAGGGACCGCTCAACCGATCCGGGGTGCGATGGGTATGTGCGGATTACGGTCGGGGTGGAGGCGCATGTGACGGCGGGGCTGGCGGCCTTGAAGGAGAGTCTGGCGGAGGTTGGCTGGACGGGCTATCAGGCGGCTCATGATGAGCCGGGAGTGCGCGAGTATGAGTGATGTTGTGCGGGTGGGAACGGTGACCCGCAATACGACGGAGACGCAGATTGCTCTCCGGCTGACTGTCGACGGCCGGGGGACTTACACGGTATCGACAGGTATACGCTTCTTCGATCACATGCTGGAGCTGTTTACCCGGCATGGCGGGTTCGACCTAGACCTCAAAGTGACTGGGGATTTGGATGTCGATCAGCATCACACCGTAGAGGACACGGGTATCGCGCTGGGTGAAGCCTTCCTGGAGGCGCTCGGGGATAAGAGGGGGATCATGCGGGCGGGGTACTTCGTGATGCCGATGGATGAGACGCTGGCGGTGGCGGCTGTCGACCTGAGCGGGCGGACGGCGTATGCGGTGGAGACGCTGGTGGATGTGCCGGTGGTGGGGGATCTGCAGACGGAGCTGGTAACGGATTTCTTTGAGGGCTTTGCGCGGGGCGCAAAGTGCAATGTACATGTGAAGGTGATGTACGGGCGATCCAATCACCACAAGATTGAGGCGAGCTTCAAGGCGTTTGCGCGGGCGATGCGTGGGGCTTGCAGTAGGGATGAGAGGATGCGGGAGATGTTGCCGAGTACGAAGGGGCTGTTGTGAGATTGGTGACGCTGAAGGCTTGGCAACGGCGGCTGTTTGCCGGCGGCGGCGGGATGGTTGTGCTTTCGATCGTGCTGGTGGCTCTGGTCATGGTTCGGTTTAGATACGCTCCGGTTGAGGGGCATGTGCTGGAGTTGATGATGTGGAGCTTCGGCGCGGGGTATGCATTCTATGCCGGGATTGCGCTTCCACTGTTTGGGCGGGCTTTAGCGAGAGTCGGGGAACCGTCATGATTGCGGTGATCGATTACAAGGCGGGGAACCTGACGAGTGTCGTGAAGGCGCTCCACTACCTGGGGTCGGAGACGGTTGTGACGCAGGATCCCGAGCTGGTGCGGAAGGCTTCGAAGATTGTGCTGCCGGGGGTTGGGCATTTTCGGTCGACCGGGCTGCTGGGGGAGCTGGGAATTACAGATGCGGTGCGGGAGGCGATTGGGCGGGGGTCGTTGTTTTTCGGGGTCTGTGTGGGACTGCAGTGGTTGTTTGAAGGCTCGACGGAGGCGGGGGAGATTCCGGGCTTGGGGCACTTCGAAGGGCTGTGTGAGCGGTTTCCGATGACGTATGGCGGGGCGGAGCTGAAGTCGCCGCATGTGGGGTGGAACTCGCTGGAGCGGGTGAGGACGGAGTCAAGGCTGCTGCGGGGTGTGGCGCCGGGTGGATTTGTGTACTACACGCACTCCTGGCGGGCTCCGGTGGTGCAGGCTACTGCTTCGGTTACACATTATGGCGGGGCATTTACGGGTGTTGTGGAGCAGGAGAACGTGATGGGTGTGCAGTTTCATCCGGAGAAGTCGAGCAGGGTGGGGTTACAGGTGTTGAAGAACTTTGTGGAGATGTGAATGCCTTTTGTCTATGACTTGAAGCTGGCGGATGGCGAGGGAGAGTTTACGTTTGTGCAGCAACTGGTTCCGGTGGGTTCGCTGGTCGGGATCGGGCAGGCGGTGGCGACGCTGACGGATGGGGCGATGGAGTGGCATGTGCCGGCTCCACGGCAAGGGCTGGTGGTGGAGTGGTTTGTAGAGCATGGGGGACGGGTTGCAGGCGGGGATGGGATGGCAAGAGTGGTGTGTGAGGGGGAGCGGGTGGATGTAGCGGGAGCTGTGCCGATGAGGCTGGGATGAAGTGTGCGGCGACGGACAGGAGAGCGTACCCCAGGGGCTAAAGCCCGGTTCGTTGCTCAGGTTTGAAAGACCCAAGGCTGAAGCCTTGGGGTACCTAGAGGCTAAGGCTTGGCATTGCTGAAGCCTTGGGGTACCTAGAGGCCAAGGCGTGGCATGGCTGAAGCCTTGGGGTACCTAGAGGCCACGGCTTAGCATCGCTGGGGTTGAGACACCGAAGGCTGAAGCGTCGGGATACCTAGCGGAACAATGCTGATGGGGATTGAGGGTTTGGGATGCTGACGAAGAGAGTGATTGCTTGCCTGGATGTGCGGGGGGGGCGGGTGGTAAAAGGCGTGCAGTTTGTGGATATCGTGGATGCGGGGGATCCGGCGGAGCTGGCGCGGCGGCATGCGGCGGAGGGTGCGGATGAGATTGTGCTGCTGGATATTACCGCGACGCATGAGGGGCGGGGGACGCTGATCGAAACGGTGCGGCGGACGGCGGCGACGCTGTTTGTGCCGTTTACGGTGGGTGGGGGGATCCGGTCGGCGGAGGATGCAAGTGCGGTGTTTGATGCGGGGGCGGATAAGGTGAGTATCAACTCGGCGGCGATTGCGCGGCCGGAGTTGATTGGGGAGATTGGGTCGAGCTTTGGGGCGCAGGCGGTGATTGTGGCGATCGATGGGCGAAGAGGCGTAAAGGGGATTGAAGATGCGGAGGTTTATGTGAGTGGGGGGCGGAAGGCGACGGGGCTGCGGGTGATCGAGTGGGCGCAGGAGGCGGAGCAGCGGGGGGCGGGGGAGATCCTGCTGACAAGTATGGATGCGGATGGGACCAGGGCGGGGTTCGACTGCGAACTGACGGCGGCGGTGAGTGCGGCGGTGCAGATTCCGGTGATTGCGAGTGGGGGGGCGGGATCAGCGGCGCATTTTGCGGAGGTGTTCGGGCGTGGGCGGGCGGATGCGGCGCTGGCGGCGAGTATTTTTCACTTTGGGGTGACGGATTCGCGGGCTTTGAAGGCGGAGTTGAGGCGGGCGGGGGTGAGTGTGCGGCTGCCTTGCTAGCGTACCCCCCCCCCATTCTTGTGCAAAATATTCAAAAGAAAAGACTTAAGCTTGTACCAACCTTGGTAATTACCAGGAAAGTTACCTGGAGGGTGGGCCAACAGCGAAGGGCCAGGAACGCAGCGAGAGCGTGAAGTCAAGGATGCAAGGGTGGTGAAGGAAGATCAAGCAACAACAACAAACAACTGCAGATTCCCCCCCCTTCTCTTCGCTCAGGGGGCGCAATGAATCCGAGGTCTGCGGAATGACAAACGAATTTGGGAGATCTAAGCGGTGCTGATTCCTTCGATTGATTTGATGGGTGGGCGGATTGTGCAGCTGGTGCAGGGCGAGACGCTGAAGCTGGCGTTCGATGACTTTGAGTATTGGATTGAGCGGTTTGCGACGTATCCGCTGGTGCAGTTGATCGATCTGGATGCGGCGATGCGGCAGGGGGAGAATACCGGGCTGATCGAGATGATCTGCAAGCGGCTGCCTTGCCAGGTGGGTGGGGGGTTGAGGACGGCCGAGGATGGTCGGCGGCTGCTCGATGCGGGGGCGAAGCGGGTGATTTATGGGTCGAGCTTGTTTGGGGCTGAGACGGTTGGGGAGCCCCACTCATCGCATGATGCTGCGGTGAATGGGGCTTGGGAGGGAAGTGGCTCGGAGATGGTGGGAAAGCGGCGGCACAAGGTGATTCGGCTGGAGTTTGCGGAGGGGCTGAAGAAGGCGCTGGGGGAGGAGGCGCTTTGCTTTTCTGTCGATACCAAGGCGGGGCGGGTGGCGGTGAAGGGGTGGAAGGATTCGGTGGATCTGACGGCGGAGGAGGCGGTGACTTGGCTTGAGGACTGCTGTGCCGCGTTTCTGTACACGCATGTGGATACGGAAGGGACGATGACGGGGTTTCCGATCGACGTGGCGGCGGTGCTGCGGGCATGTACGGCGAAGCAGTTGATTGTGGCCGGGGGGATCAAGGAGATGGCGGAGGTGGAGGCTCTGGATGCGATGGGGGTGGATGCGGTGGCGGGGATGGCGGTTTACTCGGGGGCGATGGAACTGCCGTGATCAGGCAGCGGTGAAGCAGTGAGGGAGCAGTGTAGAAGCAGTTTCGGGGGTAGCTGTGAGATTTGTTGTGAGTCTCGAAACTCGCGTGATATACAGGCTGGGCAGATGCAGGTGGGCCCTGGCGGTTTGTTGAAGGATTTATTGGGTCCGTTCGGCAGGTCGCGCTACACTCTCATCGAACAGAAATCCTTGCGCCGCACGAATTCAAGAGGCGAAGCGTCAAGGCCTAAAGGAGAACCATGCAGATTGGATTGATTGGTTTGGGACGAATGGGAGGGCAGATGGTACAGCGCCTCCAGAAGGCGGGCCACAGCTGCGTGGTGTTCGACATGAGCGCGGAAGCGATGACGAACGTCGAGACAAAGTTTGGCGCGACCAAGAGCTCGTCGCTGAAGGACTTTGTGGACAAGTTGGAGTCGCCCAAGGCGGTGTGGCTGATGGTTCCGGCGGGCGTGGTGGATAAGGAAGTGGAGACGTTCAAGGAGTT
Organism: uncultured Granulicella sp.; assembly: GCA_965198885.1. Classification (GTDB taxonomy): domain Bacteria; phylum Acidobacteriota; class Terriglobia; order Terriglobales; family Acidobacteriaceae; genus Edaphobacter. The sequence goes on from OZ240677.1 coordinate 2,362,124, forward strand.
GCTGGGCAAGGGCGACATCCTGATCGACGGCGGCAACTCGTATTACATCGATGACATTCGGCGGGCTAAGGAGCTTGCGGAGAAGGGCATCGAGTATGTCGATGTAGGCACCAGCGGCGGTGTGTGGGGCGCGGAGCGTGGGTATTGCCTGATGATCGGCGGACCGGAGGCTGTGGTGAAGCATCTGGATCCGATCTTCAAGACGCTGGCTCCGGGCAAGGGAACGATCGATAAGACGCCGGGCATTGAGAAGCTGAACTCTACGGCTGAGGAAGGGTATCTGCATTGCGGACCTTCGGGTGCCGGCCACTTTGTGAAGATGGTTCACAACGGGATCGAGTACGGGCTGATGGCGGCGTATGCGGAGGGTTTGAACATTCTGCACAATGCGAACATCGGGGAGAAAGAAGGCAAGATGGACGCCGAGACGACTCCGCTGCGCAACCCCGAGCACTACAAGTACAACCTGCCGCTGGCGGAGATTGCAGAAGTCTGGCGGAGAGGCAGCGTGGTTGCGTCATGGCTGCTGGATCTGACGGCGATCTCGCTGGTGAGCGAGCCGACGCTGGACAGCTTTGGCGGACGGGTTTCGGACTCGGGCGAGGGCCGCTGGACGTTGATTGCGGCGATCGACGAAGGGGTGCCTGCGGATGTGCTGAGCGCTTCTGTTTATTCTCGCTTTTCTTCGCGCGGCAATGGGTTGTTTGCGAACAAGCTGCTGTCGGCGATGCGGTTCCAGTTCGGCGGCCACAAGGAAACGAAGGAGTAAGCCTTGATCGAATCGGCGCATTTGAAGCCGGAGGGGGATTGCGCCCCTCCGTGCACGATGGTGGTCTGCGGAGCAAGCGGCGATCTGTTCCGTAGGCTGCTTTTGCCTTCTCTCTTCAACCTGGCGCTGGGCGGCAAGCTGCCGGATGATTTTGTGCTGCTTGGCTTCGCGTATGAGAGTTGGGACGACGATTATTTTCGCAAGCATATCGCGGACAGCCTGTACCAGTTTCGTAGCGCGGACTGCCCGCAGGAGACGGTCGCCTGGATGCAGCAGCGAGCGTTTTACAAGCAGGGAGACTTCAGCAAGACGGAAGATTTCGAGGCGCTGAAGGGCACGCTGGAGAAGCTGGAGAGCGAGCATAAGACGGAAGGCAACCGGCTGTTTTACCTGGCGACGGCGCCCTCGTTTATCGGCCCGATCGTGACGCAGCTTTCTCAGCTGAAGCTTTGCTGCGAGGAGGGGGAGATCTGGCGGCGGATCATCGTCGAGAAGCCGTTCGGCCATGACCTGGCGTCGGCGAAGCAGTTGAATGCGGAGCTGCTGCGCGAGGTGAATGATGAGCAGCTCTACCGGATCGACCACTTTGCCGGTAAAGGCGGGGTGCAGGACCTGACGGTCGTGCGCTTCTCGAATACGATCTTCGAGCCGCTCTGGAATCGCAACTTCATCGACAACGTGCAGATTACCGCTGCGGAGACGGTCGGGCTAGAGGGGCGAGCGGGATTCTATGAGAAGTCCGGCGCGTTACGGGATATGGTGCCGAACCATCTGGCTTACCTGCTTTCGCTCGTGGCCATGGATCCTCCGGTTTCGCTGAGTGCGGCGCATACACGGGAGAAGCAGGCGGAGATCCTGGATGCGGTACGGCCGATACCGCCCGACGAAGTCGATAAGTGGGCGGTTCGCGGGCAATACGGCAAGGGCGAGACGGCTAAGGGTCCGCAGATTGCCTATAAGGATGAGGCGAATGTGGCTCCGGGGACGTTTACCGAGACGTATGTTGCTGTGTGCGTGATGATCGATACCTGGCGGTGGGAGGGTGTGCCCTTCTATCTGCGGACGGGGAAGCGGCTGAGCCAGGCTTTGACGGAGGTGGTGATCACGTTCAAGAAGCCGCCGGTGGATCTGTTCGAGAAGGAAGTCGCGTCGGAGATTCAGAACAACCGCATCATCTTCCGGATTCAGCCGGATGCTGGGATCACGATCTCGTTCGACAGCAAGACGCCGCATCTGGCGTTGAACACGCATACGGGTCAGTTCACGTTTACGCTGGCGCAGAGCCCGATCGGCAAGTATGCGAAGGGGTATGAGCGGCTGCTGTATGACTGCATGCGCGGGGATCAGAAGCTGTTCAACAGCGCGGAGATGATTGAGGCGGGCTGGGCGATTATTCAGCCGATTCTGGATGCGTGGAAGACGCCGCCGGCGGAAGGTACGTTCCCGAACTATGACTCGGGGTCATCGGGACCGGATGCGGCGGATCAGTTGATTCGGAGCAGAGGAAGTGAGTGGCATTCGCTGGAAGTGGGCTAAGGGTGGCGTTCTAGGAGAAGGAGCTTAGGACGCCCGTTCCATAGTCTTTGCGGCTGCTTCGGAGGACATTTCGCGCTCGATTCGTTCAAGACGGCGATCAATGTCTAGAGCACGCAAAAGGGCGGCGTGATTCGTTCTCATGACAGTGTCAAGGGACTCGATCTTGGCAACCAGAAGGTCTCGGGTGAGCCCCAGCTTCTCATCAAGAGCTTCAATTTTTGCATCTAGGCGCTTTTCGGAAGCGGTCATACGCTCCTGAAGAGCCTTCAGGTCAGGCGTGACTACGTCCTGGAGCAGCTTGCGAACGTCTTCGACGGCTCCCATATGGATCTCCTGACGTAGATAGTACGCCACAACCTCATACGGGTCAGCGGTTAGTCGTTCTGGGCGCTGTCCGGGATGGCGTAGTAGCCTTTGCGGGCCTGCATCTTGACGCCTTTGCCGCAGTCAACGGTGATGGTGCGATACTTACCGTCGGTTTCGAGGTTCTTCGGGGTGTAGCTGAGCAGGTATTGGGTGCGGAGTTCGTCCTGAATCTGGTCGAAGGCGTCTTCCAGCTTCTTGCCGTTGTTGCCTACGTTGATGACGCGGCCGCCGGTGTCGCCGGCTAGCTTTTCCATGTCGCGGTCTCCGGAGTAGCCCATGCCGAAACCGCTGTAGAAGCCGCGGTCGGCGATGAGGATGACGTAGATGATGGCGTTGGCCTTCTGGGCGGCCTCGGTGGCGGTCTTGATGGTCTCCTGGGAGCCCTGGTCGCCGCCGTCGGTGAGCAGTACGAGGACCTTGCGGCCGGCCTCCTGGCGGAGCTTGTCATGGGCGGCGAGGAAGACGGCGTCGAAGAGGAGGGTGCCGCGAGGGGTGCCGTTTCCGGTTACGGAGCCGGTGCCGGCACCGGTGTTGATCTGGGCTTTGTCGATGGCTCGCTTGAGCTCGCGTGCGGAGTTGGTGTAGTCGGAGAGCAGGTCGACGTTGATGTCGAAGGAGATGAGGAAGGCCTCGTCCTTGGGGGTGAGGACGGATTTGAGAAAGGTGGCTCCGGACTCCTGTTCGAGAGGAAGAACGTTCTGCTGGGAGCCGGAGGTGTCGAGCAGGATGCCGATGGTGAGGGGAAGCTTCTTTTCCTGGGTGAACTGCTTGATGACCTGCGGGTCCTTGTTTTCGAGGACGGTGCAGTCCTCCTTCTTGAGGTTGGTGAGGAAGCCGTTCTTGTCGCGGGCGGAGAAGTAGACGTTGACGAGGTTCGTGCCGATCTTGAGGGTCTGGACCTCCCCCTGCTGCTCTACCTGGGCGGGAGCGTCGGAGCTGGGGGGCGGACCGGAGGGGCTTGGAGCCTCCTGCGCTTTGACTGAGACGGAGAGAAGCGAAAACAGGGTTGTGACGGCGAGAGCTGGGAGCGAGACAAAGAGACGCATACCGATTAGACGATGGTTTTGGGTGCAAAGTTCGAGGTTCGTTTGGCGGCTGCACGCTACGGGAAGCGCAATCTCCTGCGGGGCACCCTGACGCGGCGGTTCGTGCGTCCAAAGGACATACTGATAGTCTGATGGTTGGCCGGAGGCGTGAGCCGGCCTTGGGAGAGGCAAGTGAAAGAGACGGTATTGGCGGGCGCGGTGGTGTTGGCGATGCTCGGGCAGGGGACGTCCATGGCCGGTGTACCGGGTCAGGAGACTGGGCAGCAGAGTACGACGGGCCAGCAGAACCAGCAGCAGATTCAGACGATTCCGGATGCCCCGAAGCCGCAAACGGTACCCCTGGCGGGCGTGGCTCCGGGGAAAGGCACCACTACTTCCTCGAATGGAGCAACCGTACAGCCGGCGAGCGATCCGGATGCTCCGGCGGCGGCGTTGCCGGACTCCCCGCAGCAGAACGCGGCGGATCGAGACGCTGGACCACCGCCGGATCTTCCCGGGTCGGGCGATTTCCCGGCATATGTGATCCGTCAGCAGGTCAACTTCGTCGATATTCCGTTTACGGTGAAGGACAACAAGGGCCGGTTGGTGCCTGGGATCACATGGCGGGATGTTCGGGTCTATGAGAATGGGCTGCGGCAGAAGATGCAGGTGTTTACCGTGGATCCGCTGCCGATGTCGGTGGCGTTGGTGATCGACCAGAGTATGCCGTTCGACGCGATGAACCGGGTGAACGCGTCGTTGGGTGCGCTGCAGGGAGCGTTCGCGCCGTATGACGAGGTGGCGCTGTTTACGTACAATAATGGGCCGAAGCTGCAGGTAGGCTACACGGCCGGACAAAGTGCCCTTCTGGCGGCGGTGATCGAGCGGTCGAAGACGGGTGGTCGCGATGCGATGTACTACGCGCCGGGCGAAGCGCTGGGTGGTGGGATCGACATCAACAACCATGCGCAGGATAACCTGACGCCGCTGACGAACAACAGCGCGCCGGGCGGCGTGCACGGGATCGCGCAGGTGCCGCGTGAGGTGCATACGCTGAACGATGCCATCCTGGCGGCGGCGATCTCCCTGAGCAAGGTTCCGGAGCCGCGAAGACGGATCATCTATGTCATCTCCGACGGCAAGGAGTATGGAAGCACGGCGAAGACCAAGGACGTGATCCGGTACCTGCAGACGAACAAGATCGCCGTCTACGCCACGCTCACGGGTGATTCGAGCGTAAGTGGCCTGGGATTCCTGGACAAGTATCACCTGCCGTTTCAGATGCGGGATAACAACCTGCCAGCGTTTACCAATGCTACGGGCGGGCAGACGTTTGCGGAGTTCAGGACGAAGGGGATCGAGGAAAGCTTCCAGCATGTGACGGAGCAGATCCGGACGCAATACACGGTCGGGTACTATAGCCGGGAGCCGTTCATCGATGGCAAATACCGGAAGATTGAAGTGCAGATCATGCGGCCGAACCTGCAGGTGATTGCGAAGGATGGGTACTACCCGACACCGGAGAGGCAGCGTCCGCCGGTGCCGTCGCAGACGGTGATCTCGGGTAAACCACCCACCTCCGTACAGCCTTAGCTGTGGGAGTTTTAGGCACGAGCAATGCAATGCTGGCCTTGCTTGCCGCGGGACTTTGGGGAGTGGGAGACTTCTCCGGCGGCATGGGGGCGAAGAGCGCGGGTGGCACGACGGGAGCGGCGCTTCGCGTCGTGCTGCTGAGTCATACGTTGAGCCTGGCTGTGCTGCTGGGGCTTGCGTTCGCCAAGGGAGATTCGGCTCCGCAGGGGTGGGTGCTGGCTTCCGGGCTGGCTGCGGGCGTGATTGGCGGGCTTGCGTTGACGGCTTTCTACGTGGCGTTGGCGCGTGGTGCGATGGGTGCTTCGGCTGCGATCAGTGGACTGCTTGCCGCGGCGATTCCAGTGGCGATGGCGATGGTTGCCGACGGCGTTCCGGGTTGGAGGCGTGGGGCCGGGTTTGTCGTGGCTGGGGCGGCGATCTGGCTGATTGCGGCTGGAGATGCAGGCCACGAGCAGGCTGGGACGATGGCCTTGGCGATCGGGGCTGGAGCGGGGTTCGGGCTTTACTTTGTCGCGCTGAAGTACGCGGGGCCGGGCGGGCCGATCTGGCCGATGGCGACGGCACGGATGGGGAGCCTGACGACCTGCGGACTGATCCTGGTGGCTCTTCGGGGAAGAGCGGGTGCGGCGGCGGTGTCGCGGCGAACGATTGCCTGGGTGCTTTCCACCGCGCTGTTCGACACGTCCGGGAATCTGCTGTTTATCGCGGCGACACGGGCGGGGCGGCTGGATGTGGCGGCGGTGCTGGCCTCGTTGTATCCGGCTTCCACGATCCTGATGGCTGCGGGGATGCTGGGTGAGTGGCCGACGCGGCGGCAAGGATGGGGAATGGCTGTGGCTGGTGTGGCTGTGGTGATGATCGTGGGGTGAGTTTCTTCAGCAGAAGGGGGGTGGGCCCCTCTGTTTACTTATGCATCAATCATGCTTTTCCTTTGTTGGAGATGCTGGGTACCCCTACCCGTAAAATATTCGCGACAAAGGAGTTGCAGCTAAAATATTGCCAACAAAAGAGCTAGGGTGCATGTTGTCGGAAAGGATCGCTCGGCTCTTCAAGCCTTTATCAACTATTTCTAGTTTACCAAATGGAGCGGAGGGGTTTAGCCAACTATTTTCAGCTATTTTGGCCGCGTCTTTCTTGGGGATTTGGCATTTCAGGGCATTTTGGGGGCTTGACAAGATTCCGAGGTTCGACCGATTGCCATGCAGCCGTGATGCACCACGTCTCTTGCATCCAACCGACTTTGTGAGGAGAGATGCTATGGGTGGACGAGTTTTGCCGGTGGTGCTACTGGTTGGGTCGAATGTGTTTATGACGTTTGCGTGGTATGGGCACCTGAAGTTCAAGGAGGTGGCGCTTTGGAAGGTGATCCTGGTGAGCTGGGGGATTGCGCTGTTTGAGTATTGCCTGCAGGTGCCGGCGAATCGGATGGGGTCGAGGGTGTACTCGCCGGATCAACTGAAGGTGATCCAGGAGGTGGTGACGCTGAGTGTGTTTGGGGTGTTCTCGACGTTTTACTTTGGGGATAAGCTGCACTGGAATCATGCGGCGGCTTTTGGGTGTTTAGTGGCAGGGGCGTTCTTCATGTTTCATAAGTTCTGACTTCGATGGGCTGGGTTCGAAGGAGAAGAACAAGCAAGCAAGGTACACGAAGGACAATAAGGACACGCGAAGGGCCCGAAGTGGGGTCAGGGTTCTTTGAAGAGGGAGGGCTGGTCGTCTTCGAGGAGGGTTTTGAGGAGGGCTTCGCGGTCGTTGAGGAAGCGGCGGGCGATCTGCCAGGCGTCGGCCTGGTCGAAGGGGATCTCGTGGATGCGGCCGCCGTCGAAGGAGAGGACCTGGGCGGCTGGGTAGCCGAGCAGGATGGGGGAGTGGGTGGAGATGATGAACTGGGCGTCCTTGTAGTCGCGCAGGGTGTCGTGGATGAGGACGAGGAAGGCGAGTTGGCGCTGGGGGGAGAGGGCGGCTTCGGGTTCGTCGAGGAGGAAGAGGCCGGAGCGACGGAACTTATGGTCGAGGACGGTGAAGAAGGTCTCACCGTGGCTGCGCTGGTGGAGGGAGATGCCTCCGTAGCCTGCCTTGAGCGCGAGTTCGTCGACGCGGGTGGCGAAGTTGAAGAGGGTTTCGGCGCGGAAGAAGAAGCCTTCGCCGGAGCGGGACGGCTGGAAGCCGAGCCTGAGCGCACGGGCGAGTGGGTAGGTATCGCCGGCGGGGAGGTCGGCGTCGAAGGCGAAGTTGCGGTTGCCGCCTTCGAGCGAGAGGCCGTAGCTCAGGGCGAGGGCTTCGAGCAGGGCGGACTTGCCGGTGCCGTTTTCGCCGGCGAAGAGGGTGACGCGGGCGGTGAGCTTGAGGTGGGTGAGGGAGGCGATGGTGGGGACGGAGAACGGGTAGGCGGCGGGGTCGGCGATGCGATCGCGGAGGAGGGTAAGGGTCTGGAGCATGGATGGAGATTTAGGTGAGACGACCGGCCATGATGGCGTCGTGGTCGCGAGCGCCGTGGATGACTCCCATGATTTCTGGATAGGAACGGACGAACCGGTAGTAGACACGGTAGGAGCCCACGAGCCGACTGCGGATTTCGTAGCCGAAGAGGAAGGTATAGCCGGAATGCGCGGGTCCTTGGAACGGTGCTTCCGCGATGGAGTTCAGCATGTTGTACAGGCTTCGCGCTATGCGGTCGCCGGACGTTCTGGAGAAGGAATCGAGGTCCTGCGAGAAGACTTCCAGATCGGCTTGGGCGTGAGCTGAAAGCAGAAAGCGGCTCACCGTGCGGCGAGTCTCTTGAACAGATCGTTGAACCAGCCGTCCACCGCCTCACTCGTGACGACTTCGCCGCGATCGAGTTGCGCGATGCTCTCACGCATACGAGCGATTTGAGCTTCCGTAAGTTCGGGCTCGCTGTGCTCCTCAATGTGCTGCTGGAGAAGGTCCTGGATTAGGTGATCCTTGGGGCGGCCTAGACGGTCCGCAGACTGCTGAAGGGAGCGGTCGAGCGTATCGGGGATCTGAATCGCAGCCATGGTTGAATTGTACGACCAGCAATGCCGGCCAGAAAGAATTGGGGTTAGCGGCCGTGGTGTTCGAGGTATTTTTCTACTTCGAGGGCGGCCATGCAACCGGAGCCGGCGGCGGTGATGGCCTGGCGGTACTTGCGGTCCTTGATGTCGCCGCAGGCGAAGACGCCGGGGATGATCTTGCCGTTGAGGGTGCAGTAGACGTCGTCCTGGCAGAGGATGTAGCCGTCGGGGTCGAGATCCATCATGCCTTTGAAGGCGGTGGCGTTGGGCTCGTGGCCGATGCCGAGAAACATGAAGGAGACGGGAAGGATGGACTCGTTGCCGTCGCTGCGGTCGCGGAGGCGAAGGCCTTTGACGTCCTTCTCTTCGACGCCGAGGACCTCTTCAACGAGGGTGTTGTGAAGAAAGTGGATGCTGGGGTGGGACTTGGCGCGCTCGAGCATGATGGGGCTAGCGCGGAACTTCTCGGTGCGGTTGATGATGGTGACTTTGGTGGCGAAGCGGGTGAGGAAGAGGGCTTCCTCCATGGCGCTGTCGCCGCCGCCGATGACGGCGATCTCCTTGCCGGAGGCGAAGAAGCCGTCGCAGGTGGCGCAGGAGGAGACGCCGTGGCCGATGAGGGCCTGCTCGGAGGGGAGATTGAGCCAGCGGGCGGAGGCGCCGGAGGCGATGATGAGGGTGCGGGTCTGGATGGTCTCGCCGCCGAGGTTGAGGGTGATGGGGGTGTTGGGCTGGGTGGGGAACTCGGCTGCGGCGAGGTGGGCCATGCGGAGCTCGGCGCCGAAGCGGGTGGCCTGCTGCTTCATGTTCTCGATGAGCTCGGGGCCCTGGATGCCCTCGGGCCAGCCGGGGAAGTTTTCGACGAGGGTGGTGATGGAGAGCTGGCCACCGGGCTCGTGGCCCTCGAAGACGAGGGGCTTGAGGTTAGAACGGGCGGCGTAGATGGCGGCAGTGAGGCCGGAGCAGCCGGAGCCGAGGATGACGGTGTCGCGGATCTCGGGGACCGCGGAGTTCGTGTTTGGCGTAATCATGGGCTTAATACAGTGTAAGGCAGTTAGAGGCAGTGGTGGGGCAGTGATCAGGCAGAGGTGGGAGAATGGAGGCTATGACGAATTTAGTGTTGGTGTATGGAATGCGGTTGCTGCCGGCGGATGAGGTGGTGAAGGTGGGTGAGGCTCCGGTGGAGCTGAAGACCGGGAATGAGGCGCATGTGACGATGCATGTGCTTGAGGGGAGCCGGGAGGAGATTGAGGCACAGTTGAAGTTGAGTGTGGATGCGTTCTTTGATTTTTATCCGGAGATTTGAGGAGTGTAGCGAAATAGGACAGTGGTCACGCCGTTCTGTTCCTTGACGAAACAGGGGACAGGACGGAGGTAACGTGACCATGGTCAGGTTGCGCGGGTGGCAGTGGCTGGGATGGATGGCTGGGGCGGGATTGCTGCTGGGGCCAGGGCGGGCGGCCGGGCAGGCCGGCGGCGGAGGTGCGCGGGCGGTGCTGGTGGAGATGGCCTCACGGGCGGGGGTGATCTTTGCCGGGCAGGTGATGGGGATTGCGCGGGAGGACGACGGCGGGTATGTGGAGGTGCGGTTCCGGGTTGAGGTTCCGGTGCGCGGGGTGGGGCGCGTGGGTTCGGGGGAGTATGGGGTGCGGGAGTGGGCGGGGCTTTGGACGGGGGCGAGTCGGTACAGGGTGGGGCAGAGCTACTTGATGCTGCTGCTGCCGCGGGGGGCGTCTGGGCTGAGTGGGCCGGTGGATGGGATGGATGGGGCGATTCCGCTGATCGCGGCGGGTGGGGGAACGGGCACGGAGATGGGGGTGGATCTGCGTTGGATTGAGGCTCGGGTGGAGCGGGGAATGCTGGGGAGCGGGGTTGCGGGGCAAGGACTGGGGCGGGGCGTTCGCGCGGAAGGGCGAGTGCTGATGGGTGGGGTTGAGGGGCCGATCGATGCCCCGGAGCGGGGTGGATTGGGCGTTGGGAAGAGCTGGAGCGGGGCGGTTGCGCCGCTGGGGAGCGCGGGTGCAGGGATGAAGCTGGAAGCGGTGGTCGCGCTGCTGCAGGTGGGGAGCGGGATGGTGCATGAAGCTCGTTGAACGGCGGCGACGGGGGTGGGTTGGGCTGCTGAGTTTTCTGGTCATGGCGGGGGCGGCGTGGGGGAGTGGGCCGCGCTGGGTGACAGGGTATCCGTTCTACCAGAATCAAGGACGGCCGGTGGTCTGGCCGCAGAGCAAGCTGCTGTATTTCACGGATCCTGGGGGGCTGGGGGCGGCGGTGGATCATGCGGCCGCGGATGCATTGGTGGCGGCTGCGGCGGCGGTTTGGAATGTGCCGCAGGCGAGCATCACGGTGGGTCAGGGCGGGGGACTGGCGGAGCATGTAAGCAGCGCGAATGTTTACCTGGGGACGGATGGGCTGGTGTATCCGGCGGATGTGGGGAGCGGGAACTCGGCTGCAGTGCCGGTGGCGGTGGTGTACGACACGGATGGATCGGTGACGGATCTACTGCTGGGGGTGGGGGCTAGTTCGCCTTCAAGCTGCAGGCAGAACGGGGTGACGGAGAGCGTGGATCAGTTCGATCCGGCGGGATATATCCGGCACGCGATCGTGGTGGTGAACGGGCGGTGTTCGGGGGCGGCTCCGGAGATGCAGATGCAGCTGCGGTATCAGCTGGAACGGGTGTTTGGGCGGGTGCTGGGGCTGGCCTGGTCGCAGGCGAACGACAACGTGTTTACGGGAACGCCGCAGCCGACGTATGACCAGGCGATGCACTGGCCGATCCTGCATCCGCTGGATATTATCTGCGGGCCGTATACGTATCAGTGCTTCCCGAGTCCGTTTCAGCTGCGGCCGGATGATGTTGCCGGACTGGTGTTGCTGTATCCGAATGCGGTGGGGTCGACTCCGCCGGCAGGGAAAGTGGTGAGCCTGGGGCAGGCTGAGGGGGTGTTTGGGGAGGTCGATTTTCCGACCGGGCAGGGGATGGCGGGGGTGAACGTGCTGGTGCAGCGGCAGGGGGCGCAGAGTGGGGTGCGCGAGGGATGGGTTGAGGCTTCGGGGGTGACTGGTACGTTCTACCGGAGGAATGGGATGTCTCCCTTTGTGGTGAAGGATACGAGTTCGCAGGGGAGCGAAGGGTCGAATGATGCAGGGAACGAAGGCAAGTACTACGTGGCGTATCTGCCGCTGCAGGATGGGGCGACGGAGCAGACGGTGGTGGTGTCGACGGAGGCGGTGAATGCGCTGTATGTGGGGACGCATAGCGTGGAGCCGTATGCGGCGGGGGCGGTGACGCCTTCGGGATCGGCACCGGCTCCGGTGGTGTTTCCGCAGGCGACGAACAACGGGGATACGTATGCGTTCTTTACGGTGGCGGATGCGGCGTCGAGCTGTGGGACGGGGCTGGATGGGACGGCGGGAACACCGGTGCAGGCTCCGGCGAGTGGATTTGGATCGGGGCTGATCTGCGGGTATGGGCATGCGGCTTACGCGAGCTTGGATGTGCAGGCGAACCGGACGCTGACGGTGGAGGTGACGGGGGTCGATGAGCAGGGGTATGGCACGACGGGGAAGCTGATGCCGGCGATTGGGGTTTTTGCGCCTACGGATGGGGTGGGGGCGCTGCCGAGCGTGGCTGTGCAGCCGGGGGCGTTCAATGCGCTGGGGCTGGGGACGACGCGGGTGGTGGCGGCTACGGGTGGGTTGACGCAGGTGAAGATCGGGGTGGCGGATGAGCGGGGGGATGGGCGTCCGGACTTTGCGTACCAGGAGCGGATCTTTTATGCGGATAGTGTCTCGCCGGCGCGGCTGCCGACTGCGGGTGGGACGGTGACGATCGCGGGGATGGGGTTTCGGGCGGGGAACCAGGTGCTGGTGAACGGGGTGAACGCGGCGGCTTCGGGGTGGACTGCGAATGCGATCACGGTTGCGGTTCCGGCTCTGGCGGTGGTGGGGGCGACGGATAAGGTGGCGGTGGATGTTGAGGTGAGGGATCTTTCGTCGGGGGGGGTGAGCACGATGCTCGGGGCTTTGACGTATGACTCGGCGGGCGGGGCGCAGGGAATGAAGCTGGTGAGTGCGCCGGCGTCGGGCGGGTCTGTGGGGACGGCGGAGGCGATGGGGTTCGGGGTGCAGGTGGTGGCGGCGGATGGGGTGACCGGGGTGTCGGGGGAGACGGTGGTGTTTTCTGCCGCGGCGGGCGGTGGGGCGGGGTTGTTTTCGGTGTGCCCGGCGGCGATGTGCTCGGTGATGACCGATTCGAACGGGATAGCGATGACCGGGGTGACTCCGCTGATGGCGGGAACGACGACGCTGGTGGCGACCGATGGGAAAGTGAGCGAGACGGTGAGTTTTGGGGCAAGTGCCGCGGACGCGGCGATGACGGTGGTGAGCACACCTAGCGGCGGCGTGGCGAATGGGGTGGCGGTGACGATTCCATTTACGGTGAAGGTGCTGGGGGCGAATGGGACGGGTCAGGGTGGGCGGCTGGTGACGTTCACGGTGACCCAAGGGTCGGCGATCTTCGGCGGGTGCGCGGCGGCGACGTGTGCGGTTACGACGAGGGCGGATGGCACGGCTTCGGTGACGGTGACGCCGACAGCGGTGGGGACGGTGACGCTGACGGCGACGGACGGCGGGTTGAGGCAGAGTGTGAGCTTTACGTCGCAGGACAGTACGGACCTGATGCAGGTGGCTACTCCACTGGCGGCGATGGCTCTGACGGGGCAGCAGGATGGCTTTGGGATTCTGCTGCTGCATGCGGATGGGGTGAGTCCGGATGCGGGCGAGCAGGTGGTGTTTTCGGTTTCGGGGGGGGCTACGCTGAATCCGTGCGGGATGGCGACGTGTGCGCAGACGACGCGAGCGAACGGGCTTGCGGGGGTGGCGGTGTTTTCGCAGCAGCCGGGGACGTTTACGGTTGAGGCGTCGTTTGGGGAGGTGGTCCAGACGGCTACGGTGACGTTCCGCGTGGGGATGAGCCAGATGATCCTGCTGGGCTCGCCTGCTAACGGGCAGACGGTGGGGCAGGTGACCAACCAGCCGCTCCGGGTGCAGCTGCTGTATCCGGATGGCAGCCCGATTGGGGGTGCGCTGGTGGCGGTGGCGGGGGCTCTGAACCAGGTTCGGCTGGGGTGCGGGCTGGGCGCGTGCCTGGCGCTAACGGATGGGAATGGGATTGCGACCGAAGCGGTGACACCGCTGCAGGCGGGCTCGATCCTGCTGACGGCGCAGTATGGAAACCTGGGTCAGCAGGCCACGTTTACGGCTATCGGGACGAGCGACACGATGACGGTGCTGACGTCGCCGGCGGCGGGGACGTTGACCGGGGATGCGGAGAGCTTTGCGGTGCAGGTGATCCTGCCGGATGGGATGACTCCGGCAGCGGGGGATACGGTCGTTTTTTCAGTGACCAAGGGAACGTTTGCTTTTGACGGGTGTACGGGGACGACCTGTTCCGTGACGACGGATGCGCATGGCAAGGCGGCGGTGACGGGCAGGGCCCTGGCGGCGGGGATGGTTACGCTGAAGGCGACAGACGGGGCGGTGAGTCAGGCGGTGAGCTTTTCGACGACGGCTCCGACGGATGTGATGGTGCTGAAGAGTGCGCCGGTGGGTCCTATCTTTGTCGGCGTCGCGGCAGTGACGCCGTTTGCGGTGCAGGTCTTCCAGGCGGACGGGGTGACGCCTGCCGTGGGGCGCAAGATCACGTTTGCGGCGACGGTGGGGAGCGCGAAGTTCAGTGCGTGCGCGGTCGCGCCGTGCACGGTGACGAGCGATGTGAATGGGCTTGCGCCGGTGACGTTGACGGCGCTGGCGGCGGGACAGGTGTCCGTGGTGGCGGCGGATGGGGCGGCGTCGCAGGCGGTGACGGTGACGGCGATCCCGCCGCCAGATCTGTTGCAGGCGGTGAGCGCGCCGAGCGGGAGTGTGTTTGTGGCGGTGGCGACGGCCACGGCTTTCAAGGTGAAGGTGACGCTGGCGGATGGGGTGACGCCGGTCTCCGGGTTCGCGGTGACGTTTGCGAACGGCGGAGCGGGGCAGGTGTCGTTCGATGCGTGCGGGGGACCGGCTTGCGTGGTGGTGACGGATGCAACGGGAGTAGCGGCGACGGGAGTCGTGGGGTTGCTGCCGGGCGCGGCGACTTTGATCGCGTCCGGGGTGCTGGGCGGGGTGACGCAGAGTGTGCGCGGAATGGTGGAGGTGGTGGCGGATGAGGAGAGCCTGGTTGCGGTGAATCCTACGAGGTGGATCGCGGAAGGCGCGGCCGTAACCACGACGCTGGCGGTCGCGGCGGGGTATAACGGCGGGCTGGGAGTCGGGTTGCCGGTGGCCTGGAGTGGGACGGGTGCGGTGTCGCTGGCAGGGGATACGAGTGTGACGGACGGGCTTGGGATGGCGACCCTGGGGGTGACGCTGGGGCCGCTGGCGGGAGGCGCAAGTGCGAGCGTACGTGCGTGTGCGTGGGTGGCGGTGTGCGCGGAGTTTACGGCTAGCGGGGTTTCGCAGGAGGTGTTGCAGGTGGAGATCCTGAGCGGTGGCGAACAGACGGCGGCTTCTGCGGACGCGCTGCGGGCGGTGGTTGCCAAGGTGACGGATGGGGAAGGGAATGCGGTTGTGGGTGCGGGCGTGACGATCTACCAGACCGTCAACGCGGGTGGGATGTGTCCGGCTCTGGGGCGGTGTCCGGCGATGCCGGTGGTGGCGTTTGGGTCAAGCGTGGCGGTCTCCGACGCGATGGGTCAGGTGACGGTGCAACCTACGACGGCGGCGGATGGTGCGACCGAGACCCGGATGCTGCTGACGGTGGGGATGCACGGGAGTGCGACAGCCGATGCCTGGGTTCATCCGGTTGATCCTTAAAGGATGATGTTTGAAAAACGATGATGTTCGAAGAGGATACTGCTCATGCGGTGAAAACGTGAATCGGTGGGGGAGGAGTTTGGTCGCGGGGGCGCATCTCATAGTGTGATAGTCAAAACATTGGAGAGTTTCTCATGGCGGAAGTCGCGGCGAGAATGTCGGGCAGCATACGCAAGCGGGTAGTGGTAATCGGCGGGGGTTTTGGGGGTCTGCGGGCGGCACAGGGTCTGGCGAAGCTGCCGGTGGATGTGACGTTGATCGACCGGAAGAACTATTACACCTTCTGGCCGCTGCTTTATCAGGTGGCACTGGCGGTGCTTTCGCCGGCGGACATCGCACAGCCGATCCGGTCGATTTTGCGCGACCATAAGAACACGGAAGTGCTGATGGACGAGGTGGTGGGCTTCGACACGGCCAAGAACCGGGTGAAGCTGCAGACGGGCGGCGAGATGGAGTACGACTACCTGATTGTGGCGACGGGGTCGACACACAGCTACTTCGGGCATGATGAGTGGTCAGCGGTTGCGCCGGGGTTGAAGACCATTGAGGACGCGACCGAGATTCGGCGAAGAGTGCTGCTGGCATTTGAGTTAGCGGAGCGGCAGATGCAGGAGTCCGGGACGCATCCGGCGCTGAATTTTGTGATCATTGGAGGCGGGCCAACGGGTGTGGAACTGGCCGGCGCTATCTCGGACATCGCAAGGCTTTACATGACGAAGGATTTTCGCCACATCGATACGGCGCAGGCGCAGGTGCTGATCCTGGAGGGGTCGCCTAAGATCCTGGCTGCTTACCCGGATGACCTGCAGCAGAGCGCACGGAAGCAGTTGGAGCAGCTTGGCATCAAGGTGAGGACGGGAGCGCATGTGACGGATGTGCAGCCGGGGTATGTGATGGTGGAGAACGAGCGGATTGACTCCGTGTGCACACTTTGGGGGGCTGGGGTGCAGGCGTCGCCGCTGGGCAAGCTGCTGGGCGTGGAGACGGATAAGAAGGGCTGCGTGCTGGTGGATGGGTTTCTGCATCCGAAGGGTCTCGACAATGTGTTTATCTGCGGGGACCTGGCGCATGTGGAGCAGGATGGGAAGCAGGTTCCGGGGGTGGCGCAGCCTGCGATGCAGATGGGAACGTACGCGGCGAAGCGCATCGGGCAGGAGCTCGAAGGAAAGCTGGACAAGAAGCCCTTCCATTACTTCGACAAGGGCGATATGGCGACGATCGGGCGATCGGCGGCGGTGGCGAACATCAAGTGGCCGTTCAAGGCGCACTGGGGCGGTTTCCCGGCGTGGGTGAGTTGGCTCTCGATCCATATCTTTTTTCTCATCGGTTTTCGGAGCAGGTTTACGGTGTTTCGTCAGTGGGCCTGGACGTACCTTTTCCTCTCCGATGGGGCGCGGCTGATTACGGGATCGCAGGCGCTGCCGGGATGGGAGAAGCAGGGTGAGCCGCGCGGGAAGCTGACGACGCCGACGCTCGACGAGACGGTGGCAAAGCTTGATATGGGGTCGCCCAAGACGACGTAGACGCATCCAGCTGGAGCGGGTGGACTTATCCGGTCAATGGTGCTAGTTGAAGAGCGACGGGACGCAGGACGTGGCGCGGCTGTCCACCCTGGGCTTACGGCGCGTCCTGCAGAGAAAGAGGTTGACGCAGTCTTCACAGCGCCAGGGGTAGAAACCCAGAAGCGGCAGGAAGATGGTCTCAACGATGCCGGTTCGCCGGACGCGATCGATGTAGGGACTTTTACAGTCAGGGCAGAGGGGTGAGCAGAGGGGGTTCGACATGGGGATCATCCTGTCTCGGCACATGTGAGCGATGTGTCCGGAGAAGTTCTTGGGGGCAAACTTTTCTGAGACGACTGTAAGGGATGAATCCAGCGTGGGATGTTGGAGGGACGAGATTCGGGAAAGATTCCTGCGTTGAACGAGTTTTGGCTTCTCGAAATGGGAATGAGGGCATAGAAAAGGCGCGACTTCTCCGGGGAGTCGCGCCTTGGTGTGCGGGGAGGCTAGGCGGTGACGGGTTCGGCTACCTTGACGTTGACGGGGGTGAGCCAGTTGTAACGGTCTTTGATGGTGCCGTTGACGATGCCGAAGAACTCGTCGTGGAGGGCTCGGGTGACCGGGCCCATGGTGCCGTCGCCTATGAGGATGCGGTCTACGGAGCGGAGATGGGTGACCTCGGCGGCGGTTCCGGTGAAGAAGGCTTCGTCGGCGACGTAGAGGAGCTCGCGGGGGAGGGATTGCTCGACGACGGGGATGCCGAGGTCTTTGGCGAGGGACAGGATGGAGCTGCGGGTGATGCCGTTGAGGACGGAGCTGGACAAGGGCGTGGTGTAGAGGACGCCGCCGCGGACGAGGAAGAGATTTTCGCCGGAGCCTTCGGAGAGGAGGCCGTTGACGTCGAGGGCAATGCCTTCATCGTAGCCGTTGATCTCAGCTTCCATGCGGATGAGCTGGGAGTTGAGGTAGTTGCCTCCGGCCTTGGCCATGGTGGGCATGGTGTTGGGGGCGTGGCGGTGCCAACTGGAGACGCAGACGTTGGCGCCTTCGTTTCCGGGGACGTACTTGCCCCAGGGATAGTTGGCGATATAGACCTCAACCGGGCTGGTGATGGGGTTGATGCCGGCCTCGCCGTAGCCGCGGAAGGCGACGGGACGGATGTAGCAGGGGGCGACGCTGTTGGCTTCTACGGTGTCGATGACGCCCTGGATGAGTTCGTCGACGGTGAAGCCGAGGGGCATGCGGTAGATGTGGCCGGAGTCGCGGAAGCGCTGCATGTGCTCTTCGAGGCGGAAGATGCCGGCGGTTTCGGCCTGTGCGTAGCAGCGGATGCCTTCGAAGATGGAGGAGCCGTAGTGGACCACATGCGACATGATGTGGATGTTGGCGTTCTCCCACGGGATGAGTTGGCCGTTATGCCAGATGTTTTTGGTGGTCTGTAAAGGCATGGTGGGCTCCTGAGGCGTCTCGGCGTAAGCTTCTGAGGCGATTATAACGGTCTGGCGCAAGTGCGAGGGGAGTGGGGCGGGTTCGCACTTCGGTGGGCAGCATGGGAGAATGGACTGTGAACCATTTGTTGCACTCTCATGCGTTTCTGACGGTCCTGCAATCGCGTGGCGTCCTGCTTACCGGTCTACAGAACTCTGTTTATGTCCGGTTTTCGGTGCTTGCGCTGAGCTCGGTGTTTTTTCTGGTGGATCCCTTTGCTGCGCTGCCTACCTTTTTGGCGGTGACCGCGGGGGCGAACCCGCAGCGGCGGCGGCGAATGGCGTGGAAGGCCAGCGTCACGGCGTGCGTGGTGCTTTCGATCTTTGCGCTGGCGGGACAGCTTATCTTCCGGCTGTTTGGGATTACGCTGCCGGCGTTCGAGATTGCGGGCGGGGTGATCCTGCTGCTGATCGGGCTGGATATGCTGGAAGCGAAGCGGTCTCCGACGCAGGAGACGGGCGGCGATACGGAGGCGGCGGCGTCGAAGGAAGATGCGGGGATTGTGCCGCTTGGGATTCCGATGCTGGCGGGGCCGGGCTCGATTACGAGCGTGATGGTGCTGGTGGGGCAGGCGCAGGGCCGGTGGGCGATGATTGCGGTGGTGGTGGGGGCGATCTTTGTGACGGCGGCGATCTGTTTTTTGGTTTTGGGGAACTCGGACCGGGTGGCGAAGGGTTTGGGTGAGACTGGAATTCGGATCCTGGTGCGCATTATGGGCTTGCTGCTTGTAGCCTTGGCAGTGCAGTATTTCGTGAACGGACTGGTCGATCTGGGCGTGGTTGCAAAATATGGCAGCACGATGTAATCCAAGAGTTTGAGTAGAACGTCACTAGTGTGGCCGTTGTTGGGAACCTGGTTCGGGGGAAATTTTGACGACAGCTTCCAAGCTGGTGATCTCTGTTGTTGTTGCTTGCGTGGTTGTTCTGGTGATCCGCTCCGCGCGTCGCGAGGAGGTGGCGGTTCCGCGGGATATGCCTGCCAACGCGAAGTTTCTACAGTCCGGCTTCGATCTGGCGACGAATGAGCCGCAGGGCGACTGGGTGGCGTGTTCTCTGCATTCCTCTGACGGACTGGACTGGTGCCGGGTAACGGATCAGAAGGGGACGGTGCTGTACGAGGGCGACTTTCTGCCGGTGAACTCGACGCAGCCGGTGGGCGACGATCAGTTGCAAGTCGCGGGTGCGAACCCGCGGAAGATATGGGTGAAGGGGCCGGTGGAGGGTGGTCCGGTTCCGGCGATTCCACTGACGAGCGGAAGTGTGCTGGTTCCGGCTTCAGACCGATACGCGCTGATGCAGCGGTGGGCGAGCGATCCGACGGAGTACGACACGGTGCGGGATACGGGGACCGAGTAAAGGGATCATTGCGGAGGCGGGAGGCTATTCTGGCGTGCTTCTATCCGGCGTGCTTCAATCCTGCCTGCATATATTCTAGCGAGACATGAGTGAATCCGTATCTCCTCTTCCCCTTGTGCTGCCTGCCGGGAGCTTTCGTGCTTTTCTTTTTGATCTCGACGGCACCATTGCGGACTCGATGCCGATTCACTTCCGTGCGTGGACGCAGGCGGTGACGGAGTTTGGAGGGACGTTTCCGGAGGAGTTGTTTTATGCGCTGGGCGGGGTTCCGCTGCTGCGGACGGTGGAGATATTGAACGAGCGGTTTGGCACCACGATGCCTCCCGAGGCGACGGTGTATCGCAAGGAGGCGCTTTACCTGGAGAAGATCGATGAGGTGCAGGCGGTTGCAGCGGTGGCGGACCTGATCGCGGCGGAGTATGGGCGGCTGCCGTTTGCGGTGGTTTCAGGGTCGCCTCGGAATTCCATCTTTCGGACGCTGACGACGCTTGGGTTGCTGGATAGGTTTGAGGTGATTGTGGGGTCGGAGGATTATGCGCATGGCAAACCGAATCCGGAGCCGTTTCTGACGGCGGCGGCGCAGTTGAATGTGCCGCCGGAGAGCTGCCTGGTGTTTGAGGATGCGGATGCGGGGATCCAGTCGGCGGAGGCTGCGGGGATGGCGTGGGTTAGGATTCCGCAGCGGTCGGTTCGGTGAAGTGGGGCTGAGTGGTGTTTGGTTTGGCTATTGGTTAGGACGAGCTAGGGCGAGGCAGGGTCGCTACGCGGGAGCCGCGGTAAAGACGAGAAGCGGCCAAGGCATGAGGATCGGCAGAGGCATAGGAACGGCACAGGCATGAGCAACGGCAAGAGCAACGGCGAATGCAGCTACTGAGGTTCTTCGCCTTGCTCAGAGTGAACGGCTTTCGTTAGAGAGCTTTGCGGATGATGCGGCGAACGGTCTCGGCGACGACTCCGAAGACGACATGGGTGACCATCTCGCTGGATTTCTCGCGGGTGGTCTGTTCGGCGGGATCGGAGGAGAGACCCATGGCGGGGAGTGCGGTCTCGTGGGTGAGGGCCATGAGGGTCATGCCGAAGGTCGCCCCTTCGCGTGCGGTTGCGGCGGGGTAGAACTCTGCAAGTGCGCCATAGGCTGCGCCGGTGACGGCTCCGAATCCCCAGTGGATGGACTCTGCGGCGATGATCTTTGAGGAGGGTTCCAGCTCGTGACCGGCGATCTTTTCCGCAAGCACTTCGGGCGGCTCAGGTTCGCCGTGGGTGCGGGGCGGGTAGAGCTTCTCGGCGGCAGACTTGGCGGCGGTGGCGACGAGCCCCGCTACGAGGCCTGCGACGAGACCCTTCGCGAGCGAACGAGTGCTGGGGTGAGGATGGGCTTGTTGCTCGGCGGGCTGAGCCAGCTTCTGCTCGATGAAGTGAAGGAATACGTTTGCGGCCATGGCGGGTGAGATGCGGGATGAGGCGGGAGAGGATGTGGGTTTCCGCGGAGGTTAGTCGAGGTATGCGGCAGGGTCTGTGCGGTCGATGGCTGCCGGGGCCTTCAGGATGGGGAGGATCACAGACAGCGCGGCGGCCAGAAGAAAGTTCAAGGCGAGTGCAGGAACGGCGGCGTACATCTTGCCGGCGTACGGAACGGGGTAGACGGATGTCTTGAGGCCGAGGGATGCGACCATCCAGGTGCCGGAGATCATTCCTACGAACCAGCCGGTGAAGAGCGCCCACGGATGGAAGAAGCGGGTGAAGGCTCCGAGGACGACGGCGGGAAAGATCTGGGCGATCCAGATGCCGCCGAGGAGCTGCATCTCGATGGCATAGGGAGAGGGTAGATAGAGAACGAAGACTAGGGCTCCGAACTTGACGACGAGCGAGACCACGCGGGCCATGGACGACTCCTGAGCGGGAGTCATGGCGGTGGGTTTGAGCTCGCCCCAGAGATTGCGGGTGAAGAGATTGGAGGCGGCGATGGACATGATGGCGGCGGGAACGAGGGCGCCGATCGCGATGGCGGAGAGGCAGAAACCGGCGAACCAGCCGGGGAACATCTTGAGGAAGAGCAGCGGGACGGCGGCGCTGGTGTTCGGCTTACCGGAGACGATGGGAACGACGATGCCCGCCGCCAGGGCGAAGTAGCCGAGCAGGGCAATGAGGCCGAGCAGGAGGCTATACGCAGGCAGCAGGGCTGCGTTGCGGCGGACGATATCGGCAGACCGGGCGCTAAGGACAGCAGTAGCCGTGTGGGGATAGAGGATCAGCGCGATGGCGGAGCCGATGGCGAGCGTGCTGTAGCTCAGGAACTGGCCTTGGGCCAGGTGGATGGAGGCGGGTGGAGTGTGGCGGGCGAGGGCCTGGTCCGCCAGCTCGAAGATGCGGGCGTAGCCGCCGAGTTTGTATGGCAGGTAGATGACGGCGGCGAGGACCATGACGTAGAGCATGACGTCCTTGACGATGGCAATGACGGCGGGGGCTCGGAGACCCGAAGACCAGGTGTAGGCGGCCAGGATGATGAACGCGGCGGCCAAGGGCCACTCGCCGTGGATGCCCAGGGCGGAGATTACGACGCGGATGCCTACGAGCTGTAGGGCGATATACGGCATGAGTGCGAGGATGCCGGTGAGCGCGACGGCTAGCGTAAGGGGACGGCACGAGTAGCGGCCGCGGACGAAGTCGGCAAAGGTGATGTACCCGTGGCGATGACAGATGGTCCAGAGGCGAGGCAGGACGAGCATCATGTAGGGGTAGATGAGGACGGTGTACGGGATGGCGAAGAAGCCGTTGGCCCCGGTTCCATAGAGCGCGGCGGGAACGGCGATGACGGTGTATGCGGTGTAGAGATCGCCGCCGATCAGGAACCAGGTGATCCAGATGCCGAAGGATCGGCCGGCCAGACCCCATTCCTCCAGCGTGTGCATGCCGGCGTGCGGTCTGCGCCAGCGCGCGGCCCAGAAGCCGGCGATGGTGACAAAGGCAAAGAAGAAGAGGAAGACGAACAGGGCAGAGGTGTGCACGGTTGAGAGTGATGGTAGCGTATCGCGGGAGGCGCTCTGAGGTAGGCTCGGAAGAAGGTTGCATCAAGGCTTTGAAAACGTGAAGGCGACTTCGTTTCCGTCCGAGTAGATGTGCAGCGTGGAGGCGACGCCGGTGATCTGCAGAAGATCTTCGACTCTTGGATTGGGGTGGAGGAGCTTGAAGTCGCATTGGCGACGGGTGGCGGCTTTGGCGAGATCCATGAGTTCGCCGACCCCGGTGGAGTCCATATAGGTGACGTGGCGCAGGTCGAGGATGAGGTTGAGGACGCCATCATCGAGCGCACGGTCCACGGCCTTGGTGAGAACGGTGCCGCTCTCGGCGGGACAAAGCCTTCCACTGACCTCGAGAATGGTGACGACGTGCCGGGCTTTGATCTTGCAGCTCATGCCGTGAAACTCCGTAAGACGGTATGAAGCTTAGGCTACGAGGATAGCTTACGGAACGTAGGGGACCGGGATGAGTTTGCTGATGTTGAAGCCCTGTGCGGCGGCGCGGGACTCGATGCCGGTGATAAGCGCGGGGGGCGGGGTGCTGGACCGGGTGAGTACGGCGAGCGTTTTATGATTCGGTGTGCCGACGAGCGCCCACTCGTAATCCGGTCCCAGGCCCAGAATCCAATATTTCTTGGAGAGGAAGAAGTAGTACGGTACCTTGAGCTTGCCGTCGCCCGACTTGTCCGCGGTGCGCCCGCCGGAGTTGCGGGTGTTGCTAAAACCGTCTTTGAGCAGGCAGGTATTGACGACCTGAATGCGGCCGGGCTTGTCTGCAAGAGCATAGAGAGTGGTGGCGTTGCTGGTGCATTGCTTCTCCGCTTTATTGGGGAGGTGAGCCTGCTCGAACCAGACGCCGGCGAGACGGTTCAAGTCCAGGTTCGGGACGGGGGTGGCGGACTGGGCAAAGGCAAGGGATGAAACGGCCAGAGACGCTGCCGTGACCGCCAGCCTGCGAGCAAACTTCATCTTCAACCGCCTCCTGTTGTTATAGCTTCGATGCAGGGGAAGGGCTTGGGAGTTCAGGCGACCCTGGTGCGCTTGATGCTTTGGAGTTTCCGCTGGAGAGCGGCGGAACGGGAGGGGGAATGCCGCTGATGAGACGGGGTGTGGGCGGACGCACGATCGCCGACAGTCCAGGCGAGCGCGGCGAAGTGCGAGCAGAATTTTGCAAGGGAAAGACAGATAGAGAAGACTATCGCTGTACCTAAAACCCACAATCCGACAAAACCAAGGTTGGTGTGGACGATTGCGGAGCCTGGTATGTGAGGCAGCAGGCGCTTTGTCGAGGTCTCAACGATGCCGAGGACAAACGTCAAGGTCAGGTAGACGCCAAACATGTTCTTGCGGACATCCACGAAGCTGGGCGTTATCTCACGCTTGAACTTCATCATCAGCATGACGACGGCAAATGAGTAAAGCTGGTTGGTGATGCGGATGGAGTTGGTCGGATCCAGCGAGTGCAGATGGTTGAGCAGTCGAGTTTCGGCGAGAGATGCGATGAACGTGAGTGCGATGGAGACATAGATGAGAGAAGCTGGGACAAGGGCGATGCGCTGACTGACCCACTGGAAGTTGCGCGAGGCCCAGGCGCCGAGCCAAAGATAAAAGACGAAGCCAAAGAGAGCCATCGTGTGTGAGGCGGGTATCCAGCGGGTGTAGATGTTCACGGAATAGAGGCAGGTGAACACGAACAAGGTCAGACCAAACCAGGTGCTCCTCAGAAAGCCGCGGAAAACGAGCAGGGTGACGATGGCGAGGAGCAGATTAGGAACGAACCAGAAGGCGGTCGCGAAGGCAGTAGTCTCAGAGACAACGGCAACGAACGAGATGGTCTGCAAGTCGAAGCCGAAGTGCTGACCATGGTAATGAACAAGTCCGAAGGAGTAGTAGACGACCTGGATGCAAAACCAGAAGAGCCAGGGCAAGAAGACCTTGTTCAGCCGTTTGGCGAGAAATCCGGTACGGCTGGCGGTCTCGAATCGATTGCCCAGGAGAAAACCGGAGACGAGGAAGAAGGCGATCGATCCAAACTTCATCCAATCTTCAAGGCCGGCGAGGAAGGGCGCGCCGCCCTTGTTCACCGCACCCCAGAGTCCGCCTGCGCAGTGTGCGGCAACGATGGAGAACATCGACCAAAAGCGGACGTTATCGATGAAGAAGAATTTTTGCTGTGGCGCCGAAATTTGATGATCAGAATGCGCGAGAGGGCTGGGCTCGATGTTCGATGTCTCTCCTGCTGCGACTCTCCGGGGCGCGGAATCGGCTGCAATCAATCGAAAGTCCTGTCCTCAAACGGCGTCGATTCAGTTTAGCTCCATTATGGGACTCCTGCAACGATTCGAACGACCTCGGCAGGAGGTTCCATGCCGGTATCAGTGCCTGCGACCGAGAAGCGCCGATAAAAGGCCTTGCGGCTACAGGGGTTCGATTCGGGCGATCAGCGGAGGCCGGGGCCGCCTTCTTGCCACTCGTAGATGACGACGCCGACATCGGAGAGGATCTTCATGGCGGCTTCCATGTTGCGGCGAACCTCCGGACGGGCGGAGACGGGAGTGTCATGAGCCTCTTCTACTGCGACGACGCGGCCGTAGGGCCAGGAGTTCTGGGGGACGGCGTTGAGCGCGGTGGCGAGGTCGGAGGTGCGGACGTTGAGATCCTGGTGGCGGGCTCCGACCGGGCGGAGGATGCCGCCGACGCCGAGCTCGCTGGGATTGGCATCGGCCACGGTGACATGGAGGGTGACCATGTTGCCTTGGATGGTGAGGTAAGGGTTCTCCCAGCCGGTAAGGGACTTTACGGCCAGGTAGCGAGTCTTGGATGGCGGCGGAATCGACTCGAGCTCCTGACGGATCTGATCCATCTGCTGGCGCTGACGGGTGGCAGCTTCGGAACCGGGAGCCGGGGGTGTGGATGGGCCGGCGTTGCAGGCGGTGAGGAGCAGGGCTGCGGTCAGGAGCAGGGTCGGGAATCGCACGGGAGTCACGGATCTAAGGATAAATGCAGGGAAGAGGGATTAGGGAAGAGGGAAGAGAAAGCTAGCGGCCCGTCCAGGTGGGGGCGCGCTTGGCGAGGAAGGCCGTCACGCCTTCGTGCTTGTCCGCGGTGGCGCTGAGTCGGCCGAAGATGCGGGCTTCGAGGGCTATCGCTTCTTCGAGGGGCAGCTCGGCGCCTTGGTAGACGGATTCAAGAGTGGCGGCGATGGCCAGGGGCGCCTGGGCGGCGATCTTCTCTGCCAGGAGTCGAGCTTCGTGCAGGAGCGAGGCGGCGGGGTAGATAGCGTCGACAAGGCCGATGCGCAAGGCCTCCGGGGCGGTGATGACTTCGGCGGTGAGGAGGAGCTTGAGGGCGGCGCTCCGGCCTACGAGGCGGGGCAGGCGCTGGGTGCCGCCATAGCCGGGGATGAGGCCGAGTTTGACCTCGGGTTGGCCGAGGCGGGCGGTGTCCGAGGCGAGGCGGAAGGTGCAGGCGAGGGCGAGTTCGCAGCCACCGCCGAGGGCGAAGCCGTTGATGCAGGCGATGACCGGTTTGCCGCAGGTTTCGATGCGGCGGAAGATGGCCTGGCCGCGAAGGGCGAGGGAGCGGCCGGTGGCGGCGTCGGTCTGGGCCAACTCGGCGATGTCTGCTCCGGCGGCGAAGGCTTTCTCGCCTGCGCCGGTGAGGAGGATGACACGGATGGCGGGGTCGGCGGCGAGGGTGGTGAAGGCGGCGTCGAGGTCTGTGAAGAGCTGGGCGTTGAGGGCGTTGAGGACCTGTGGCCGGTTCAGCGTGACGGTGGCGATAGCGCCGGTGGTTTCAAGGAGCAGGGTTTCGTAGGGCATTTTGGCTCCGGGGGGGCGAAGGAACAGACAAAGAATGACCACTGAGGACACGACGGTGCACAGAGGTTCACAGAGGAAAGGCGGCGCAGGTATGACGATACAATCAGACCTATGATCAAGGGAATGACAGTGGTCCGGCCGGTGGCGGGGGCGGATGAATTTGCACGGCTTTCCAGCTTGTTTGAGGCGCTTGGATTTGAGGCGGGTAAGGGGTGGGAGGATGGTGTGGGTAAGGGCGCGGCGTTCCTCGCGCCGATGGGGAATCTGGAGCTGGTGACGGGGCGGATGCCCGCGACGCCGGAGTTCCTGGTGGAGGTGACCGGGCTCGAGCATGTACATGCGGCGGTGAAGCGGTGGGTCGGTGAGGGTGCGGCGAAGCTCACGGAGGTGGAGGCGACGCATTGGAACTCGCGGATGTTTACGGTGGATCTGGGTGGGTTTGAGCTTGGGTTTTGGCAGTCGGAGAATCCGCTACATGGGCATGTAGAAGCCATTGAAGGGGAACTGAGTGCTGTCGGGATGAAGTTTGCGGTGATTACGACGCGGTGGAATACGGTGATTACGGATCGGCTGCTTCAGGGGGCGATGGACTGTTTGTTGAGGAGTGGGGTGGCACGGGGGGATGTGACGGTGGTGCGGGTGCCGGGGGCTTGGGAGATACCCAATGCGGCGCGGACACTGGCGGAGGCGGGGAAGCATAACGCCATCGTGACACTGGGGTGCCTGCTGCGGGGGGAGACGGCGCACTATGAGGCCATCTATACCGAGGTGGCGCGGGGGATTGGGCAATCGCAGCAGGAGACCGGGGTGCCGCATGCGTTTGGGGTGCTGACGTGCGAGACGCTGGAGCAGGCGCTTGACCGGGCGGGGCTGAAGGCGGGGAATAAGGGGTTCGAGGCGGCGAGTGCGGCCATCGAGATGGTCAACCTGTTACGGAAGGTGAAGGCGTAATGGGGACGCGGCGCAAGAGCAGGGAACTGACGATGCAGATGCTGTTCCAGGGGGATCTGGGCAAGCAGACGCCGGAGCAGGTGACCAAGCTGTTCTGGGCTTCGGTGACGGATGTGGATGCGGAGACACGGGGGTTTGCGGAGGATCTTTATCGGGTGGCGACGAGCCGGGCGGTGGAGATCGACGCGCTGATCGAGGAGCATAGCCAGAACTGGCGGCTGGAGCGAATGCCGGTGGTTGACCGTAACCTGCTGCGAGCGGGGATCGCGGAGATGCTTGGGTTTCCGAAGACGCCGGCGGCGATCGTGATCAATGAAAGCCTGGAAGTTGCGCGGCGGTATGCGGCTCCGGAGTCGGTGAACTTTCTGAATGGGGTGCTGGATGCGGTCGCCCGGGATCTGTTGAAAGCTCGGCTGGGATAGTACCCCCCCCCCGCATTATTGTGCAAAATATTCAAAACAAAACACTTAGGCTTGTATCAACCTTTGTAACTGACCGGAAAGTTACCTGGAGGGTGGACGAACTGGCGTCTTGTGCCGACAGGGTAAGCGGCTTCGGCTTGGTATAGTAGGTGGGCTATGCGTGTTTCTGTGATTTTGCCTGCAGCAGGGATTGGGACGAGGATGTCGGCGGGTGTGTCCGCGGGTGTGGGGAAGCCGGTTGCGGCGAAGCAGTTTCTGACGATCGGCGGGGTGCCGGTACTGGTGCATTGCCTGCGGACCTTCGTTGAGATCGAACGGGTGGAGCAGGTGCTGGTGGCAGTTCGGGCGGCCGAGATGGAGCGGGTGACGGAGTTGGTGGGGCGGTTTGGGCTCGATGGGAAGGTCAAGGTGGTGGAGGGAGGCGAGCATCGGCAGGGGTCCGTGGCGAATGCGCTGGCGGCGCTCAATTGCGCCGAGGACGATGTGGTGCTGGTGCATGATGCGGTCAGGCCGCTGATCGATGCGGCGACGATCGAGCGGACGATTGATGCGGTGGAGAAGCATGGCGCGGCGATCGTGGGGATGCCGGCGGTGGATACGATCAAGCAGGTGGAGCGGACGGCGGACGGGGCGATTGTGAGCTCGACGATACCGCGGGAGCGGGTAGTGCTGGCGCAGACGCCGCAGGGGGCTCGGTTTGGGGTGCTGCGGCGGGCTTTTGAGGAGGCAGCGGCGGACGGGTTTGCGGGGACGGATGAGGCGAGTCTGCTGGAGCGGGCTGGAGTTCAGGTTGCGGTGGTGGCGGGGTCGGCGAGGAACTTCAAGATTACGCAGCCGGGGGATTTGGAACTGGCGGAGTTTTATTTAGGAAGAGCGACCGCGGATAAACGCGGATGAACACGGATAAGGACACTGCCAAGCGGGCCTTTGCTGGACTGCACTCAGAGGTCAGCGATGTGGTGCTGCGGTGTTTTTATGGTGTTTATCGGGAACTTGGCGGCGGATTTGTTGAAAGTGTCTATCATCGCGCGCTTGCTATGGCTTTGCGGGACGCTGGCTTGAACGTTGCCGTTGAGGTGCCTATTCAGGTTCATTATCGTGGTGTGATCGTTGGCGAGTTCAAGGCCGATGTGACGGTGAACGGGTGTGTTCTGCTTGAGTTGAAGGCCGTAAGCGGTCTTGATTCTGCGCATGAGTCGCAGATCCTGAACTACCTGCGGGCGACAACGTTTGAGGTGGGTCTGTTGTTGAACTTCGGCCCGCGGCCGCAATTCAAGAGATTTGTGCTGGAGAATGGAACGAAGGCAATCCGGGTCGATCCGTGTGTGTCCGCGGCCGGTCATTGAGAGTGAGGATTTTATGGGTATGAGGATTGGGTTTGGGTTTGATTCGCACTCGTTCAAGGCGGGGGTGCCGCTGGTGATTGGCGGTCTGGAGATTGAACATAGCGAGGGGCTGGCCGGGCACTCGGATGGGGATGTGCTGCTGCATGCGATTACGGATGCTCTGCTGGGGGCGGTTTCGGCGGGGGATATCGGGACGTTCTTTCCGCCGAGCGATCCGCGCTGGAAAGGCGCGGCGAGCAGTCTGTTTTTGCGGACGGCGCTCGATGAGATCAGGACGGCGGGATACAAGATCGTCAACGTGGATACGGTGCTGGTGATGATGCGGCCGAAGATCGTGCCGATCGCGAATGAGCTAAGGGAACGGGTGGCGGAGCTGCTGGAGATCAAGCCAGGGGAGGTGGGGATCAAGGCAAAGACGCCGGAGGGGCTGAACCAGGACGGTGTGGCGGTGGCGTATGCGACGGTGCTGCTGGAGAGCCTGGATGGGACCGAAGATGTGGGCAGGATGGCGGCTACGGCGGATATCGACGATGTCAATGAGGTGGTGGAGAGCCTGGTGGTGGGGGTTCGGGATACGTCAGCGCTGGGGCGGAAGGTGCCTGTGTTCGATACGGATGATCTGACTTAGCCGAGGCAGATTGCCGGTTCGGAAGGAGGCTTGACACCGATCTGCCACCGATCTGAAAGGCGATTCAAGGCGGAGTAAGGCGCTTGGGAAGCCTGAATTACTCCCTGATGTTGCCTCAGCGGCTAAAGGTGCGTTGCAATGATTTGGCCTGAGGGTAGGACATAAGTCCCGCCCTTGCAGAGCGACGGCTAAGTCAGAGGAGCGCTAGGGGTTTGGGGATTTGGCGTAGCTGAGGAGGTTGGCGAGGAGGCGGTAGGCTCCGGGGACGCCTTCCGGGAGCTGGCGGTAGAGGGCGAAGGCGCAGTAGATGTAGGCTCCCTTGCCGGTGCGGGCGAGGAGGAGACCGCCTTTTTGGGGGTCCTGTCCGGGGTCGTGGACTTCGAGGATTGAGGTGTAGTGGGGGTCCCAGGTGCTGGCGAAGCCGTGGCCCCACTCTTCGATCCAGCCGGTGAAGTCTGCTTGGGTGAGGTGGTTGGGGTAGTTGAGGATGGGGCTGGCGGGGGCGAGGAAGGTGACGGGATCGGCTTCTTCGACGACGTTGTGGGCGGAGTCGCCGGGCAGGTCAAAGGGGTATGGGGCGGCGTTGCCGGAGGGGCCGCCGCTGTTGTACTGGACGACCACTACGCCTCCTGCAGTTGCGAAATCCAAGAGGGGTTTGGAGCCGGGGCCGGCTAGCTCGGGGTGAGCGGAGTAGGCGCGGACGCCGAGGAGGATGGCGTCGAAGTTCTTTAGGGTTTCTGGGGTGAGGTCGGAGACCTTGAGGAGGGTGGGGGTGATGCCGAGGTCGGGGAGGAAGTCGGAGACGGTGTCTCCGGTGCCGGGGAGATAAGCGATGCGGAGGTTGGGGGCGACGTGCACGTCGATGGCGGTGGCGCGGTAGGTGGCGGGGGTGTAGTAGTTGGTCAGGGTAAGGCCGGGGTAGCCTACGGGGCGGAAGGATTCTTTATAGGTGTGTCCGGCGAAGACGGCTTCGGCGGTGATCGGGTAGGTGTGGTTGGCGGCCAGCGGGGTGGGGGTCAGGGTAAAGTGCTCGAGGACTGGCTCCAGGTGGTTGTCATAGGTTGCGGTAGAGACCTGCCAGGTGGACGGGGCGAGGAGTTTGACTGGGATCTTGTCGGGACCGATGCGGGCGGGGCCAAGGATGGTGTCTTCGGTAGCTTCCACACCGAGAAGCGCGCCGAGTTGAAAGGTGGAGGTGCCGAGGGGGACGGTGCCGTTGGAGCTGGCGGTCTGGGCTTTGCGGTTCTCGGTGAGGTCGGCCTGGGTCTGGAAGGGTGGGACGCCGAAGGTGCGGGTGAGATTGACGGTGACGGGTGGGACGACGGCGATGGGCTGGATAGGGCTGGCGGGTTCGGTGACCGTGGCCGCGAGTTCGAGTTCGAGGCCTTGGTCTTCAAGGAAGGCGCTGGCCGTCAGGGGTGCGGGGGTGGCGGGGGCGTTGCGGAGGGCTGGATTGGCGACGTCGTAGAAGGGTTGGGAGAGGTCAGGGCGGGAGAAGTATGGACGGGTGGCGGGGAGCAGGGCGTAGGTGATGTCGGAGCCGAGTTTGTCGGTGCGGGTTGAGGCCGGGAGGATGGGGATCTTGGCTTTGTTGTGGGGCCAGCGGTAGAGACTTTTGGCGTCCAGGATGGATGGCAGGCCGATGGCGCTGAAGGCGAGGGGTTCGGGGCCGGCGTTGGTGATTCTGGTGGAGACGGCGATGTGGGTCTGGGTGGTGAGGAGAGGTTGTGGGCTTGGCGGGTCGGTGAGGGTGGCGGTTATGGTGAGGCCATGGGCGAGGATGAGGGCGCTGTTGAGCTGGACGCGCTTGATGCGGACTTCGTGGAGGAGATTGAAGTTGGCGGGGGTGTCGGGAGTCTGTTTAAGGAGAGTGTCTAACGAGCGGAGGGCTTCGCGGAGCGGGGGGGCGGTGAGATTGAGATGGGCGGGATCAAAGACGCTTTGAGCTTCGGCGAGGTGTTTGTCGATGGCTTCGAGGGTGGGGCGGAGAGTCGGGGCGGGGGATGGGGTGAGGGTGGCGAGGGATGGGAGAGATACGTCGATGCCTTCGAAGAGGGATTGCTCGGAGGATGGAAGAGGGCATACCCCAGGGGCTGAAGCCCCTTCTTTTGTGGGGGGCTGAGAGACCCAAGGCTGAAGCCTTGGGGTACCTAGAGGCCCGTTGTTGTCGTTGTTGACGATGCCATGGATGTCCTCACTTTTGTCGCTCTTGTTGTTGTCGCTGTCGTTGTTGTTGTCGGACGGACCTTGAGAGGCCATCGTTTGGAGCGGGGTACCGAAAGGCTCGGCTTGCGAAGAGTTTTCGAGGTTGGGACAGCCGACTCTGGAGGCGATGAGGGTGTAGCCGGAGTCGAAGGCGCCCGCGGGGGCGAGACGGACGCCGGAGCCGATCTGGGTCTTCTGGAGGGCGAGGCCTTTGCGGGCGAACTGGACGTAGGAGTCGCCGTCCATACCCAGGACGTTGGACTTTTCGCCTTCGTGGATCTGGACGGTGGCTACGGGCTCTTTGGTGGAGTCCTGGTTGGTGACGTAGTTGTGGAAGCGGGTGGGGATGGTCTTGCCGGTGGCGTAGTCGAACATGCCTTCCGGGGTGACGCGGGAGAAGGGGACACGGGCGTAGACCTTGAGCGGGGCCCACGGGGGAAGGCCCATTTCCGGGAAGACTTTGGGGTCGGCTGCGGCGAGGAAGGCTTCCTGGCAGATCTCGCCGGAGACCTGGTGCTGGCCGTGGCCGTCGGTTGGGCCGCCTACGAAGACGGCGGTGAGGACGAGCGGCCGGTAGAGGCGGATGGCGCGGACGGCGTCGTACAGGACGCGGTCGTGGGTCCACTGGGCGAAGGTCTCTTCCTTGGTCTTGGAGAAGCCGAAGTCGACTTCGGTGCCGAAGAACTGATCGGCGCCGAAGTAGCGGTCGGCGGCGAGGAGCTCCTGGGTGCGGATGAGGCCGAGTGCGTCGTTGAAGTCGGCGGACATGAGGTTCTGGCCCCCTTCGCCGCGGGTGAGGCTGAGGTCGGCGACGCGGACGCCGTGGCCGCGCGACTCGTAGGTGAGCATGCCGCCGTCTTCGTCGTCAGGGTGGGCGACGATGAGCATGAGGGAGGCGCGGGTGCGAAGCTTAAGCAGAAGCTGCTGGAGAGCGGGGGCGCCGTGATTGATGGGTAGAGTGTCGGCGGGGGATGGGGCGGAGACGCGCTCGCCCATGAGGTTGGCGGGGTCGTCGATGGTCTGGGCGGAGGCGTTCGCGTAAGAGAGCGGGAGGAGAGCGAGTGCGAGGGCTCGGGTCCGGAAGGTCATAAAGGCAGTGTAAGGCAGTGAGGAGCAGTGATAAGGCAGTGAGGAGGCAGTGACGGAGGGGCAAAGGAAAAGCCGTGGCGGTTGGCCACGGCTTTGGTGAAGCGGAGAATGCGGATCTACTTGGCGCGCTCGACTTCTTTGAGGCGGGCGGCTTTGCCGCGGAGGCCGCGGAGATAGAAGAGCTTGGAGCGGCGAACCTGGTAGGAGCGGACTTTTTCTACCTTGTCGACGACCTTGGAGTTGAAGGGGAAGATGCGCTCGACGCCCTGGCCGAAGCTCATCTTGCGGACGGTGAAGGTGCCCTGCGGGCCGCGCTTGTAGGCGATGACCATGCCCTCAAAGGCTTGGAGGCGTTCTTTCTCGCCTTCCTTGATCCTGACCTGGACGCGGACGGTGTCGCCTGGGGCGAAGGCGGGGAGATCGGTCCGCGCGTGCTTGGCGGCCAGTTTCTGCATGATGGGATGGATAGACATAGCAACTTTCCTGTTCAGAACTCGAAGTTTTAGTGTACATCAAAACTCCGTTCTGAAGGGAGTCTGAGGAGCGCCAGAACGGTCTAGCTGGCGCGCTTCAGTTCGACTGGGAAGCGGGAGTTGAGGGTGGCGAGCGAAGCTTCGGAGAAGCTGGCACGGTCGGGTGCGACGGTGGGCAAGGTGAAGGCGGGGAGGGTCTCGAAGCCGGGTTTTGCGAGGAGATAGCCCTGCATCAGGTTGATGCCGCAGTCGCGCAGGGCGGTGTACTCTTCCACGGTCTCGATGCCTTCCGCGACCAGGCGGTTGCCGAGGACATCCGCGAGATGAACCATGCTGCGGACGATGGCGATGGCGTTGGGGCGAAGGTGGATGTTGCGGGTCAGAGCCATGTCGAGCTTGATGATGTTGGCGGGAAGGTCGGCGAGGAGATTGAGGCCGGAGTATCCTGCGCCGAAGTCGTCGAGTGCAATCTTGAGGCCCTGGCGCTGATATTCGTGGGCGATGGAGTGAATGTGGGCGTGGTCGAGGACCTCTTCATTTTCCGTGATCTCGAAGATGAGCTGCGAGGTGGGGAAGCCGACGGCGGCGGCGGTCTTGAGGGTGAGCTGGATGCAGGCGACGGGGCTGTAAACGGCGCCGGGCATGAAGTTGATCGAGAGCATGGCGCCGCTTTCGGCGAGACCCAGACGCGCGGCGAGCGTGATGGCGGTGACGCGGCAGTTCTGGTCGAAGGCGTAGCGGTTCTCCGGCGTGACCTGGCTGAGGATAGAGTAGGCGGACTGATTCTGGGGTCCGCGCACGAGGGCTTCATAGGCGAAGACGGCGTTGGCGGTGACGTCGACGATGGGTTGAAAGGCCATGGTTATGGCAAACGGGGAATCGATTCCATCTTTGCAAGCTGTGCATTTACGAGGTTCCATGGCTCTACTCCGGTGAGGGCTGATACTCGATCGCCGCACGTGCTCTACGGCTTGATGGCTGGCGTCAAGTCTCCTCAATCGCGGTCATGTTGCCGATAGCACTTCCGGGTCAAGGATCGAGCGAGTGTGGGAGTTTTGCGAGGTATTCGCGGTCTTCTTGCGTCAGGCTGGCGCGGGTGAGGAGGTCGGGGCGGTTGCGGAGGGTTTTCAGCAAGGATTGCTGCCGGCGCCAGCGGCGGATCTCGACGTGATTTCCCTGTTGCAGGACCTCCGGGACCTCCAGGCCGCGGAAGGCCGCGGGGCGAGTGTAGTGAGGGTAGTCGAGCAAGCCGCCGGAGCCGTGCGTGCTGGGGGGAAGATCGCCGGGGACGTAGGCCGGGCCGGAGTCCTGGGAGCCGAAGGATTCAAAGCGGGCGGAGTCCGGATTGCCGAGTACGCCGGGCAGGAGGCGGACGACGGCGTCGAGGACGACGAGGGCGGCGAGTTCGCCGCCGGAGAGGACGTAGTCGCCGATGGAGATCTCGCGGTCGCAGAGGAGGGTATTGATGCGCTCGTCGACGCCTTCATAGCGGCCGCAGAGAAGGACGACACGGTCGAGGGTGGCGAGCTCCGCGGCGACGGCTTGGGTGAACGGCCGGCCCTGGGCGGAGAGGAGAACGACCGTTTCGCGGGCCGCGGCACGTTCGGGTCTGGGGGTGAGGGCGAGCGAGTCCAGGCAGTCGAAGATGGGTTCGGGCTTGAGGACCATGCCTTCGCCCCCGCCGAAGGGCCGGTCGTCCACGGTGCGGTGGCGATCGTGGGTAAAGGCACGGAGGTCATGGGTGTGGAGGTCGACGAGGCCGGAGCGAATGGCACGGGCGACGACGCCGTGGTCGAGCGGGCCGGAGAAGAAGGACGGGAAGATGGAGACGAGATCAAAGCGCATGGGGAGTCGTGGGCGAGCGTGAGGCTGCAGCGAGAACGGCGGGAGCTACTCAGGCTCCTCGATGGAAGCGGTTCCCGGGCGGTTGAGCTCGACAAGGCCTGCAGGAAGAGCCATGCGGATCCGCCGGTCCTGGGTGTTCACGGCGAGCAGGAATTCGCGCACGTAGGGGATTAGTACTTCGTCACCCCCTGTGGTTACCACAGTTAGCAGAGGAGCAACATCGAGGAGCTTTTTGCCGTCCGCACCTGTGGAAAACTCCATGCTCTCGAGTGTCCCAATTTGAGACTCGCCGTCAAAGACGGCACAGCCAATCAGATCTTCCACGTATTCGGCTCCCTCTTCCAAGGGCAGGCGGTCCGATCTTGGGATCAGGACGTCAAGCCCGGCCAGTCGTTCGGCTTGGGAGATGGAGTCAATGCCGGCGAAGTGGAGGACGATGCGGCCTTGATTCTTGCCGGAGGGAAGCCAAAAGTTCGAGACGTGCGCGGCGTGTGCCTCCGATGCCGGACCGGTGAAGTCGGAGGCGGCGAGGAAGACTGCTGGATGTTCGAGGAAACGCTCGGGTGCGTCGAAGAGGAGTTCGGCGAGAATCTCGCCTTTCCGCCCCTGTGGACGCAGGAGATGAGCGAGCGGAGTCCAAGCGGGCGTGGCAACGGGATTCATCGATCCAGTTTACGCACCCTTCCGGAGAACCCCCGAGTCTTCTGAAGGGAGTCAAGGGATGCCGCCCGGGTTGCGCTGCCACGTTTCAGTACGATCTACTCGCCGTCAGAGTCCGGTTCGCGGGTGGTCGAGGCAGAAGAGGATGCCGACCCGGGGACCCTGGGCGGCATACCCTCCTGACGGATATCGAGAGCAAAGCGATGCTGCGCTTTCATGCTTGCTGCTCCCAGGATGGTACGGATCGACCGGGCTGTCCGACCTTGCTTTCCGATGACCTTTCCGAGATCGGCAGGGGCGACCTGAAGGATGAGAACGGAGGAGTCACTTTCCGTCTCCGCGTCTACGGAGACACTATCCGGGGAATCAACCAGGGCCTTGGCAATCTCGGTGATTAATTGCTTCATGGAGCGGACGAGATCCTCCCTCGCCGTTTCGTACGTCATCGGACATTCACCTCGAGCAGAGATTCGACTTTTCTGACCGTCTTCCTGCGAACCTCATCTGCTCTGCGAGGGTGTCGGCGGGGAGGAAAGTGGATCAGGGTCGGCAACTAGCCCCACTTCGATGTTGGATGCCGAAGTGGGTCATTTCATAGGCACAGACTTGTTCAGTGTGTGCTTATGGGGTGAGTCTACGCGACTTGCTCAGGGCGGGAAGGAGTCCAAGAGGTTTCTAATCAACCCTTTAGGTATGGCTCCGGAGATTACCCAAAGGATAGATGTGGTAACTTTCAGTTACCAATCCGTCGCATTAAGCGGCTACGGATTCGGTTTCAGGAGCCGTTACGGGGGTAGCGGCGACAAGTTTCGCCACG
The DNA here is from genome assembly GCA_965198885.1 of uncultured Granulicella sp. Taxonomy (GTDB): domain Bacteria; phylum Acidobacteriota; class Terriglobia; order Terriglobales; family Acidobacteriaceae; genus Edaphobacter. The sequence goes on from OZ240677.1 coordinate 2,398,904, forward strand.
CGATCCGAAAGCTGGGCACCGGTTCCGGTCCAGTAGTCGATACGGTCACGCTTGAGGAGAACTGTGGCCGGCGTGGTGCGGGGATTGTACGTTCCGACAACTTCAACGGAGCGGCCGTTGCGGGCGCGATCCTTTTCGATAACAACAATGCGGTAATGGGGCTGCTTACGGGCGCCGACACGCGCCAGACGGATCATCAACACGGTAAAACCTCTCAGAGAAAAGGAACTTTATGTTTGGGCGATGCCAGCACCCTGTGAGCGCAAAGGAGAGCAGCACGCTGCGGCGGGACAGGATTGAAAATCAACCCAACCGTATAAGTATGGCACAGGCGCTGCGAGTTGTCAGGTGCAAGAGGAGGCCGGGAAGAGGAAGGCGAGAACCTGGTCGAAGCGCCCGGCCCAGGCGTCCTCGTTATGAGCGGCCCCGGGAACGATGAGCAGCTTCAGGTCGTCGTCTTCACGCCAGCCCCCCTGCAGAAGCAGACGGTGAAGAAGTTCCGTATCGCGGACGTGGCGTGCGCCTTCTGCAGTGCCGATGTCGAGCCAGATGCGCAAGGCCGGCTTAGGCCGCGCAGCCGTGACGAAGGGGAGGATGGCGCGGCGATCCCACCAGATTGAGGGACTGAGCACGGCAAGTTTGCCGAAGACATCTGGATGTGCGAGACCAAGGTAGAGGCTGATGAGGCCGCCCAGCGAGGAGCCGCCGAGACCGGTGGTTTGTGGGCCGGGCTGAGTGCGGAAGGTGGCATCGATGAAGGGCTTGAGCTCCTGAACCATGAGCCCGCCGTAGAGAGAGCCATCCCCACCGCCCATACGGGGGTCACGGGTGGGCGTGTACTCGGCCATGCGGCGGAGGCCGGTGTTGGCGATGCCGACCAGGATGACGGGCTCGATGATGCCCTCCGCGGTGAGGCGGTCGGTGGTGGCGGCAGCCTGCCAGGTGCGGCCGGGTATATAGGAGGTGCGTGGATCGATGAGGTTCTGGCCGTCGTGGAGATAAAAGACGGGGAAGCGGCGGGCGGGCTCGGCTGCGTAGGCCTCCGGGAGGTAGACGGAGATCTGGCGGGCGTCTGGGTCTGGCAGGATGGCGGAGTGGAGGAGAAAACAGTCGAGGCGGGGGATTGGGCCGGGGTACTCGGGGAGCGGGGTGAACGCGGCTGGGCGCTTCCTGGCCGGGGCTCTACGGGGTGCGACGGCGGACGTGCTGCTGCTGAGACTGGTGGGGATCTTCAAGATTGGAACGGGACTCCGGTACGCTACGATGGCATCAGACTAGCAGAGGCGGGGCCCATGTCTGGATCTGGGAGATGGCCGTTTTGGAGTTTTGCAGCCCAGTTATGGAGAGGCGGTGGGATTGAACCGGGAATATCACAGGTGGTACTCAGGTCGGCTGGGGCGGGATATGGAGATGCTGATCTTTGGGCATGGAGGGCTGCCGGCGATTGTGTTTCCGACGTCGTGCGGGCGATTTCATGAGTTTGAAGATCAGGGGATGGTGGGAGCGCTGTGGGGGAAGATCGAGGCGGGGCAGGTTCAATTGTTCTGCGTGGATTCGGTAGACGGTGAGAGCTGGTACAACCGGGACGTGCCGCCGCGCTGGCGGATTGCGCGGCAGATGCAGTACGAGGATTACATCTGCGCGGAGGTGCTGCCGCTGGTGCAGCAAAGGAACTGGAGTCCGAAGAGGATCTTGATGGGGTGCAGCTTTGGCGGGTACCACTCCGCGAACATCGCGCTGCGGCATCCGGATTACTTTACGGGATTTCTGTCGATGGGCGGGGCGTTCGACACGACGAATTTTCTATCGGGTTATCACGATAACGATGTGTATTTTCATGAGCCGATGCAATACCTGGCGAACATGAGCGATCCATGGTTTTACGAACGGTACCGGCAGAATACCTATGTGCTGGCGACGGGCGAGTGGGACATCTGCCTGGGGGCAAACCAGAGAATGGCGGAGGTGATGAGGTCGAAGGGGATTCCCTGCAAGCTGGATGTGTGGGGCGAGCAGAGTATGCACGACTGGCCTTATTGGCAGAGGATGGTTCAGACGTATCTTTGAAGTATTGGGAGGTGAGATGAAGAAGATTGGCGTTTTATTTGGGATGGAAAATACGTTCCCCGGTGCGCTGGTGGAGCGGATCAACTCGATGGCGATCGATGGGATCAGCGCGGAGTTTGTGAAGGTAGGCGGGGTGGTGATGGCGGAGCCTTGTCCGTATGCGGTGATCGTGGACAGGATCTCGCATGACATGCCTTTCTATCGAGCCTATCTGAAAAATGCGGTGCTGACCGGAACGCAGGTGATCAACAATCCGTTCTGGTGGAGTGCGGACGATAAGTTCTTCAACTATGCGTTGGCTGCGAAGCTGGGTGTAGCCGTTCCTAAGACGGTGCTGCTGCCGCACAAGTACTTTCCGCCGGAAATTAATGCTCAATCGGTGAGAAACCTGGAATTTCCGCTGAAATGGCAAGAGATATTTGAATACATCGGCTTCCCCGCTTTTTTGAAGCCGCATGACGGCGGCGGATGGAAGGATGTGTTCCATGTGCATAGCTGGGATGACTTTTTTCATGCATATGACCAGACTCGGGATCTTTGCATGACGTTGCAGGCGGCGGTGAAGTTCAAGGAGTACTTCCGCTGTTATGTCGTTGGGCAGGAGGATGTGCGGATCATGCCTTACGATCCGAGCCGTCCGCACCATGAGCGTTATCTGCTGGAGCCGCCGGATTACGATCCGGCTCTGCTGGCACGGGTGGAGAAGGATGCGCTGACGCTTTGCCGCGCGCTGGGGTATGACCTGAATACCGTGGAGTTCGCGGTGGAGGATGGTGTGCCGTATGCGATCGACTTCATGAATCCGGCGCCGGATGCGGACTACCACTCGGTTGGGCCGGAGAGTTTTGAGTGGATCGTGGATAAGGTCGCGAAGCTTGCAGTCAAGAAGGCTCAGGCAGGACTAGGGAAGCCTGAGTTGCGTTGGGCTTCGTTTTTGAACGGTGCGGCGGGGGGTACTCCAGTGAAGACCGCGGCCAAGAAGACGGCGGCCAAGAAGACCGCGGCCAAGAAAGCTCCGGCGAAGAAGGCTGCGGCAAAGAAGGCGAAGAAGGAGTAGTCGATGTCCGTCGAGGACCTGGATGTGGTCGATCTGGTGAGCATGGGGCCTGACGGACGTTGGTTTCTCTTGATAACGGATCAGCTGGATTGGACGCAGAGTGTAACGCATCAGCAGAAGTTGCAGAAGAAACTGAACCGCTACATGACGTTTATCGAGAGCGGCCAGGTTTACAGGGTTCATCCCGCGGCGAAGGGGCAGCAGTTGGTGATCGACATCAGGTTCCTGCATATGCCGGATGAGGAAGGCTGGAAGTTTCTGGAGCGGGTTCGGACCGTGGTTGAACGCGCAGGCGTACAGATTCAATGCAAGATGCTGCTGGCTGGCGTCAACTGATGGGGTAAGTGGAGGACGAGATGCGACCGACTTTTACGCTGGGGATTGAAGAGGAGTATCAGACGGTTGATCCGGAGACGAGGGATCTGCGGTCGCATATTGCGACGGAGATGCTGGCGCAAGGGAAGATTCGGCTGGAAGAGCGCGTGAAGGCGGAGTTGCATCAATCCGTGATTGAGGTGGGAACGCGAGTTTGCAGCAATATCGAAGTAGCGCGCGAGGACCTATACGATCTGCGGCGGAATATGATCCGGCTGGCGGAGGAGAATGGGTTGATGTTGGTGGCGGGTGCGACGCATCCGTTTGCGGACTGGCGTTCGCAGGAGATCTATCCGGATCCGCGGTATGCGCAGGTGGTGGAGGATCTGCAGCTTTCGGCGCGATCCAATCTGATCTTTGGATTGCATGTGCATGTGGGGATCGAAGATAAGGAATCGGCGATACGGATTATGAATTCGCTGCGGTATTTTCTGCCGCATATTCTGGCATTATCCACAAATTCGCCGTTCTGGCTGGGGATGGACTCGGGCTATAAGAGCTACCGGTGCAAGGTCTTCGAAGGATTTCCGCGGACGAATATTCCGGATAGCTTTGTGAGTTACTCGGAGTTTGAAGAGTATGTGGATCTGCTGATCAAGACGAACTGTATCGACAACGCGAAGAAGATCTGGTGGGATGTACGGCCGCATCCGTTCTTCGACACGGTGGAGGTCCGGGTCTGCGATATTCCGATGCGGGCGGAGGAGACGGTCGCGATCGCCGGGCTCATCCAAGCCACGGCTTGCAAGTTGTGGAAGCTGCACTCGGCGAACATCGACTATCGGCAGTACTCGCGGGCGCTGCTCATGGAGAACAAGTTCAGGGCGATACGGTACGGACTGGACGGCAAGATGATCGACTTCGGCAAGCAGGAGGAGCTGCCGGCACGGGAGTTGATCCTGGAGTATCTGCGTTGGGTCGACGACGTGTTGGATGAGCTGGGCAGCCGAAAAGCGGTGGAGTACATCCACACTATGTTGGAGCAGGGTTCGGGAGCCGATAGGCAACTCAGCAAGTTCCGGGAGACCGGCAGTTTGAGAGCGGTTGTGGATTTCATGGCACAGGAGACGAGAGCGGGGCTCTAACGGAGGTTCTCAAGGGCCTTAATACCTATGCAAGACTGTGACTGGCCGGTGAATTCCCGGTAAACTTAGGGTATGTCAACGAGCGGGGTAGAACCGATGGTCGATGCAGTTGCAGTCGCGGAAGTACGGGAGAAGGCCAAACCGGTCACCGATCTGCTTGCAGTCGAATTTCCGGGAGCGTTCGGTGAAGGGGCACGGAATGCGGTGACCACCTGCCTGAAGATCCAGGCAGATGAGAAGGTCACGCTGATTACGGACAGGAGCTGCATCCAGATCGCGGCCTCGATTGCGACGGAGTTGGAGAAGCTGGGCTGCGCGTGGAATGGCTTTGTGCTGGAGGAGATTGCGACCCGGCCGCTGAACGGGATGCCGGAAGAGGTTCTGGATGACATGGAGAGCTCGCAGGTGAGCATCTTCGCGGTGGAGGTGCAGCCGAACGAGTTGAAGAGCCGGATGCAGATGACGGACGTGGTGAATCGGCGGCGTATGCGGCATGCGCACATGGTGAACATCACGCCGGAGATCATGACGCAAGGGATGCGCGCTGACTTCAATGAGGTCGACAAGCTGAGCCAGGCGGTGCTGGACCGGGTGCGGAAGGCGACCTATGTGCGCGCGACCACCGCGGCGGGGACGGACCTGCACGCTCAGATGGAGCCGGAGTACCGGTGGTTCAAGACGAGCGGTATCATCAGCCAGGAGAAGTGGGGGAACCTGCCGGGCGGGGAGTGCTTTACGGCTCCGGGCGAGGTGAACGGCGTATTCGTGGTGGATGGCGTGGTCGGGGATTTCCTGTGCAAGGAGTACGGGTTGATCACGGAGACTCCGCTGACGATCCACATTGAAGGCAACCGGATCGTGCGGGCGGTCTCCGAGAACAAGAAGCTGGAGGCGGACTTCTGGGCGTATACGCACACGGATGAGAACTCTGACCGGGTCGGCGAGTTTGCTATCGGCACAAACATCGGGGTGGAGCGCGTGATCGGGAACATCCTGCAGGATGAGAAGTTTCCCGGCGTGCATATCGCTTTCGGCGATCCGTACGGCGCGCACACGGGGGCCAAGTGGAAGTCGTCGACGCATATCGATGTGGTGGGGCTGGGGTTCAATATCTGGCTGGGGGATGCGGATGGGGAAGAACAGATCATGCGGGATGGGCAGTTTCTCATTGATGTTTAGGCGTGCCTTCCAGGTGCGGATGTCGCAAGTTCCAAGCTGATCTGATCTGCCGTCGATTCGGAGAGTGGGATGCTGCAGCCTTTTCGCAGGCGCTTCAACGAGGAACAGTTTTCTGCGGCGAAGTACGAATCGCTCAAGGCTCGGCTTGACCAGGCGACGCGAACCAAGATCGAGTTTCGCATCTGTGAGACGCCATGCTTTTTCCCCAAGGCCCTGCTGGAAGAGATGAGCGCGAGCGGGCGGGCGCTGACGCATCAACTGATCGACAGCCCGGAGTACATGCGGCGGTCCGATGGAGCAATCCCGAACCAGTACCGCGTGCCCAACGACAACCCACGACCCAACTTCATGACAGTGGACTTCGGGCTGGTACGCACGGCGGATGGCGGGTTGATGCCGAAGCTGGTGGAGCTGCAGGCTTTTCCCTCCATCTACGGATATCAGGCGACGCTGTCGGAGGAGTACCGGCGGACGTACGGATTGGGCGGGGGGCTCGAGGGGCGGCTGGGCGATGTGAGTGAGACGCGGTACTGGGATCTGCTGCGACGGACGATTGTCGGCGATCACGCGCCGGAGAACGTCGTGCTGACCGAGGTTGAGCCGGAGACGCAGAAGACTTTGCCGGACTTCCATGTGTATGAGGACCGGCTGGGAGTTGTGACGGTCGATATCGCCAAGCTGAAGAAGGAGGGCAAGAGGCTCTTCTACCAGAAGGACGGCCGATGGGTGCCGATCGAGCGGATCTACAACCGGGCGATCGTGGATGAGATGGAGCGCAAGGGGGTGGTTCCCGCGTTCGACTACCGGGATGATCTGGAGGTCGAATGGGCGGGCCAGCCGAACTGGTACTTCCGCATCAGCAAGTTTTCCCTGCCTTACCTGGAGCATGCGTCGGTGCCGTTGGCTGTGTTTCTGGACGAATGGTTCGCTGGGCCGGGCCGGGCGAGGCTGGCGGCAGTAACCGGAGACAACCGGGAGAACGTGCTGCTGAAGCCGCTTTACTCGTTTGCCGGGAAGGGAATCCAGTTTGCTCCGACGGACGCGGATCTGGCGGCGATTCCGGAGAACGAACGGCATCTTTATCTTCTGCAGGAACGGGTGCGATTCGAGCCTCTGATCGAGACGCCGTTCGGGATGACGCAGGCGGAGGTGCGGATCATGTACCTCTGGCCGGAGGATGAGCCGGAGATGGTACCGGTGCAGAGCCTGGTGCGGCTGGGCCGTGGCCTGATGATGGGCGTCGATCACAACCGGAAGCAGGAGTGGATCGGCGGATCGGCTGCGTTTTATCCGGCCGACAGCGGACTTGACTAGGGACTAAAGGTCTGGAAAAGATGAATTCCCGGTAACTAACGGATTCCCAGATCGACTTGAAGGGAACCAACGGTCACACTTGGTAGCACAGATTGGTTACTGCGCCTCTTGACCGCTGCGGTAAACTCATCAGCGGGCGCAGAGACTTCGGTCCTATGTTTCGACCCCCTATAAAGGAATCCATGACGACTTGGAGCAGGTCAGGCGCGATCGACCAGGTGAGAACGGCAGTCCGTTTTCCGATGCAACTCGGGCTCCTGATCAGAACGCAGCAGGGAGAGGTGGAAGCCATGACCGACAACATCTCGGCCAACGGCATCCTTTTCAGTGGCAAGACCTTGCCTGCGGTCGACAGTCTAATTGAGTTCACCATCACCATGCCGGCAGCGGTGATGGGCACTCCGGAGGATGTCTCCGTCCAATGCGTAGGGAGAGTAGTGCGGTGTCAGCAGCACGGTGATGAGATGCAAGCCGCAGCGATCATCGACGAGTATTCCCTGAGGGCTTAGCAGATGACGGTGATAGATATCAGCAGCACAGACCACCTGGAGTTGGAAGCGGCAGAGAGCGAAGTCACATCGGCCATTCGTATTATTCTTGCGGACTCGCAGGCGATCTACCGGGTCGGCATGAGGAAGGTCTTTGCGCTCGAAGACGATATCCGTGTCGTCGCGCAGGCGGAGACTTTGCCCAACCTTTACTCCGCCCTGCATCGTTTCCCCACGGATGTGGTTGTCCTTGAGGGGCAGCTGATCGCAGGGACGATCGATGCGATTCCAGAGCTGGTGCGGCGGGCGCCGGATGCGAAGCTGATCGTCCAGGTCGTGGAGAGCGATGAGACCAACACCGTTGAGCTCTACCGGCGCGGCGTGCGCGGCGTGGTGCCGCGGTCGATCTCGCCGGATCTGCTGATCAAGTGTGTGCGCAAGATCGCGGCGGGTGAGACCTGGATCGACAATCAGTCGATCAGCTGGGTAATTGATGCGTATCGTTCGCAGGCCTCGACTTTGACCAATCCACGTTCGCAGCCGAAGCTCTCGAAGAAAGAGCTTGCGATCATCAGCTGCATTACTCGTGGAATGCGGAACAAGGAGATCGCCTACCAGATCGGAACGACCGAGCAGGTAATCAAGAACTATCTGCGCAAGGTCTATGACAAGCTGGGCGTCTCCGACCGGCTGGAGCTGGCGCTCTACTGTCTGCACCACCAGTTGTTGAAGAAGTACAACCAGGATCCGGACGATGGAATGCTTGCGAATGGAACAACAGCCGCGCGGGTCAAGGCCTAGAGACAGGGTAAGGCAGTCGACGCAGGTTGAGTCAGTGGGCAGTCAAGCAGGCCCGGCCCAGGTTCGCCGGACCTTTTTTGCTGAGCACTGGGACTAGTTCTTGTCCATCTCTATATCGATGGAGAACTTCACGTCGTCGCCGAGGATCGGTGCACCGTACTTTGCGCCGAAGTTGAAGTCGGTGCGATGAAGGACGCCGGTAGCGGAGAAGCCACTGACCGTCTTACCGCCCATCCCCTTCTGCGGAGCGGCTGGACCGTCGAGGTCCAGGGTCACGGGCTTGGTTACGCCGTTGAGCGTCAGATCTCCAGTCAGCTTCAGTTTGCCACCGGCGTTGGCTAGAGAGGTGGACTTGAAGGTAATGGTGGAGAACTTTTCGACGTTGAAGAAGTCTGGACTCTTGAGGTGCTCGTCCCGCTTGGGTTCATCGGTGTTGACGCTGTTGGCGTCGATAGTAGCCTCTACCGTGGACTTGGTGATGTCCTTCTCGTCGAGCTTGACAGTTCCGGCGACCTTGTGGAAGGTTCCGTGCACGTTGCTGACTCCGAGATGGCGGATCTGGAATTCGACGCCGGAATGGGCTGAGTCGATGGTCCAGGACGAAGCCTGCGCCTGGGCGGCAACGCCACCGAAGAGCAGGATGGCAGGCGCGAGGAGGGCGGCGGAGCGTAGAAGCTTCATAGTGATGCCTTTCGGAAGAAGGGTGGATGCGGTCCCATGATACTGGATGAGAATTCGATGTTACAACACTCTTCTTCGATCCCATCTTTTATTCAGGATGCTAGGATTGCGGAACGATGGGGATTGCAGCCGACTGGAAGGCGCTCACGCGGGCGCAGCGAAGTACCTTTGCGGCGTGCTTCATGGGATGGACGCTGGATGCGTTTGACTTCTTCCTGCTGACGCTTTGTCTGGGATCGATTGCGAGCGACTTCAAGGTAGGTTTGCCGGCGATCGCGGATGCGATCTTCTGGACTTTGGTGATGCGGCCATTTGGGGCGGCGATCTTCGGCGCCATGGCGGAGCGGTTTGGGCGGCGGCCCACGTTGATGGTGAATGTCATCTCGTTCTCCGTCTTCGAACTCGCGAGCGCGTTCGCTCCGGGATTGCGCAGCTTCCTGGTCTGTCGGGCGCTGTTTGGGATCGCGATGGGCGGCGAGTGGGGAGTGGGAGCGGCGCTTGCGCTGGAGACGCTGCCCGCACGGGGACGCGGATTCTTCTCCGGGCTGCTGCAGGAGGGGTATGTCGTGGGGAACCTGCTTGCGGCGGCGCTGTACTGGCTGCTCTTCCCGCATCTGCATGGAACTGGGTGGATGACGCCATGGCGGGTGATGTTCATGATCGGGGCTTTGCCGGCCGTGCTGGCGTTTTATCTGCGGTTCAACGTGGCGGAGTCTCCCGCATGGGTGGAAGGACGAGCAGCGGGAGCGGCGAAGAGAAGGAGTCCGTACGAGTTCTCCAAGCTGCTGGAGTATCTCCCTTCCTTTCTCTTCCTGGTGCTGTTGATGACTGCGTTTACTGCGTTCAGCCACGGGACGCAGGATCTTTATCCGACCTTCCTGGAGAAAAGCAAGGGGCTTACCGGAGGGACGTCAGGTCTAGTGGTGGTGATTGCCAGCCTGGGTGCGCTGTGCGGCGGGATTGCGTGCGGGACGCTCTCGGAACGGTTTGGGCGCAAGCGGACGATCTTCTGGGCCTCCTTGCTGGCGTTGCCGATGATCCCGTTGTGGGCCTACTCGCATTCTCTGGTGATGCTGGCGGCGGGCGGCTTTCTGATGCAGTTTGCGGTGCAGGGTGCGTGGGGCGTGGTGCCGGCGTACTTGAACGAGCTTTCGCCAGGGCCGGTGCGGGCGATCTTTCCGGGGTTGGCGTACCAGGTGGGGAATCTGGTGACCTCACGCAATGGGAGATTGCAGGCGCTGCTGGCAAAGCGGTTTCCCGGAGGGCTGCAGACGGTGATGGCGGCGACGGTCGTCATCATCGCGCTGCTGCTGGCGTTGGTGACGATCTTCGGCAAGGAGAAGGCCGGGTTGGAGTTGAGGACCGAGGACAACGCATAACCCGCAGTGTCCGGGCATGGACCGGGGGCGGTACTTTTCCCGGGACCAGTCGCGGTGTTTCCTCTGCGGGAAAAGCGTGGTTGTACACTGGGCGCAATGTCCCCGCGAACGCAGGGGGTTGGAGGTTCGCGCTTGAAGCTTTTGACGAAGTTCAATCTCATTCTGCTGGTGATCTTTGGTACGGGCGGGTTCCTCATCTCGCACTTTGCCTATAACTTCCTGGTGAGCAATGCACGCCGGGAGGTGATGGAAGAGGCGCAGTTGATGATGGCCAGTGCGAAGGCGGTGCGGGACTACACGTCGAAGGACCTGTCTCCGCTCCTGCTGCAGAATCCGCAGCACCGGGTGAAGTTCATCGCGGAGACTGTCCCTGCCTTCGGCGCGACCACCACGTTCAAAAATCTGCAAAAGAAATATCCGCAGTACACCTACAAGGAGGCGACGCTGAACCCGACCAACACGGCTGACCAGGCGGCGAGCTGGGAGGTGGGAGTGATCGAAGACCTGAAAAATCAACCGATGGGCACGCCGCTGGTTGGGGAGAGGGATACAGCTGCGGGTCGCGAGCTGTACATGGCCAACGCCATCAAGCCCGAGCAGAGCTGCATGGAGTGCCACAGTGTTCCGTCCGCCGCGCCGAAGTCCATGTTGAATGTGTATGGGACAGCCCACGGGTTCGGTTGGAAGAAGGGAGACGTAGTTGGGGCGCAGATCATCTCGGTGCCCATGTCCGTGCCTATCTCCGCGGCAGACCGGGCGTTTCACGACCTGCTCATCTTCCTCATCACGACCTTGCTGATCACGATTGCGGCGCTCGATCTTGGCGTATACCTCTTCGTGATCCGGCCGTTGAAGATCGTCTCGATGACGGCAGACAAGATGAGCCGCGGGGAGAAGAACGTCTCCACGTTGAAGGTGACGGGCAAGGATGAGATCTCGCAGGTGACGATGTCGTTCAACCGGATGCAGATGAGCCTGGCGAAGGCGTTCCGGATGTTGGAGGAGTAGGTCGAAGCTGCTCAGCAACCTGCCTGCCGTTGCCCGGCAGCTCCTAGCGGTTGCAGAGGTTGAGGAACTTGGTTCGCTCGGCGGGCAACTCGATCTCTTTCGAAACGGTAAGGGCCAGATCCTCGCTGGAACCGGCTTGGCGCGCGGCGCGTTTGACGACGATCTCAGCGATCGGCCCGATGAAGTGAGCCAGATGCTTGCTGATCTTGTCCACGGACGCATCCGGGAGGCTGCCTTGTACTCCCGCAGGAGCAGGAGCAGAAGCAGCGGGCGCTGCCACCGGGTGGGCTACGGCCGCGACGGGTGCCGATGCCGGGCCCAGCGCTGGGGCAGGGTGCGACACGGCACGAGCAGGCGGGATGGTGACGGGCGCGATGTGAGCCGCTGCATCATGAGCCGGAGCCGACGTGGCCTGAGGACGGAGTTCGATGTGCGGCTGCACCGGGGTGGGCGGCCGGTAGGGATGAACGACGTCTACATTGCGATTGGGGGAGACCATCCGGCCTCGCTCCGCGGCGCGCTGCGAGGGAGAAAGATAGTTCTGCGGGGGGGCGACGGGAGTGGGTTGGGGCGGCTGCGGGTTTGGAGCCGAAGGGACGTAGGCCGGCGGACGAAACTCACGCTTGGGCTCCGGTCTGGGTTCCGGTCTGCGCTCCGGCGGCGGCGGAGTTCGGGTAAATGCGGGAGCGGCCGGCGGCTGGACGGGGGGCGCGCCGATGAGAGCCTCAAGCGCGTCGATGAGGACCTGCAGGTCCGACTTCCAGCGGGCGTGCGTCAACTCGACCGAGTTGCGGAAGGCGAGCTCCGCGATCTCGGCGGGCAACTGCTCTTCATGCGGCATCTTCGCGCCGCGAAGCAGCACGGGAATAACCGGGATGTCGCGGTGCAGGGCGGCGGCTATCTCCAGGCGAACGTAGTCATTGGGCGCGTCCAGGCGGCGTCCTCCGCAGTCATCGTGCGCATCCAGCCAGTTGGGCCCGATGAGCGTCAAAACAACGCTGCAGGCCTGGATGCTTTCATCGATCGCTTTGCGGAAGTCACGGCCGGGCTGGATGGAGTCGACATCCATGAAGACGGATTTGTCGTCGAAACGGTGAGTGAGGAGATCCGAGAGCCGGCCGGCTTCGCCCTCCGAGTCGCTGCGGCGATAACTGATAAAGATGGCGCGCAAGGCGAAATCTCTCCTACTAAACCCAGAGTAGCACGCAAGATGCCGACTATAAGGGGTTTTCGTGGGAAGCAGATTGCTGGCGCGACAAGATTCCATGCAGGAGGGACGCCGTCGACTCGCCCCACCTTGCATGGAATCTTGTGGACTACTCTGGATTAGAAGACGGTTCGGACGCTGGGCTCCCGATCCCAGATCCTTCCCGCAGCCGCCGCCGTCAGGTAGGCGTTCGCGTCTCCGCCGACCAGTACGCCCTCATCCGGAACCACGCCCGCTGCGTCCAGGAGCATCTGCGCTCCCGCCGTTGCGCCGATCACTTTGAGGTGCGCGAAGGCGTCATGCACCCAGGCGACCGCCGCAGCCTCGGTCGAGAGCAGCTTGCCTGCGTCTTCCGAGAGCGCGACGAACACAGCATCGAACAAGACCGACGGGCCGCCCGCGAGTTGGAAGTCCGCTTCAAGCGTCTGTCCATCTGCGGTGATCGCCCCGCCGATCTTCGGTGCGACGATCTTGAAGTCGCCCTTGTGCTGAGCCACTGCCGTCTCCAGTGCCAGAACCAGTGAGGCGTCCGAGCCATCGGCGACCAGGCAGCCGATCATGCGGCCTTCGATGGAGGGCTTGAACTTCTTCAGGATGCTGAGCGTGGGTGAGGGAGCAAGATCCTCACGAACCTTGATCGTCGTGGCAACTGGCTTCGGTCCGGGCATCCCTAGACCGGTCGCAACGCGTGCCGAGATCTTCAGATCGACATTGGCTAACTGGCCGAGCATCCGTTCTCGTACAGATTTGGTGTCCACCTTGCTGAGCTCAAAGATGAATGCGGAGATGATGTGATTCTGCTCCGGCTCGGTCTGGGAGTAGAAGAACTGCCGCGCCTGGGAGAAGTGATCCGCGAACGACTCAGCCCGAACCCGCAGCTTATCGCCGTTCTCCGTAGCCGTCAACGAGTTGAAGCCCTTATGGGGGTCCTGCCGGGGTGCATCCGCCTCAAGCGAGCTGGGGCTGTAAGAGACGCGGCCCTTCTGCGCCCGCATCTGCATGTGGCCGTCGCGCTGCATGTTCAGCACCGGGCAACGTGGCGCGTTGACGGGAATCTGTACGTAGTTGGGGGTGCCCAACCGCGTAATCTGCGTGTCGATGTAGGAAAGGTTGCGCCCCTGCAGCAGCGGATCGTTGGTAAAGTCGATGCCCGGAACGACGTCGGTCGTCGCGAAGGCCACCTGCTCTGTCTCCGCGAAGTAGTTGTCGACATTCTGGTCGAGCACCATCTTTCCGATGATACGAAGCGGCAGAATCTCCTCCGGGATCAGCTTCGTGGCATCGAGAACATCGAAGTCGAAGTTGGTGGCGAACTCCTCGTCGAAGAGCTGCACGCCCAGCTCCCACTCTGGGAACTTGCCCTCGTCGATGGAGTTCCAGAGGTCGCGGCGATGATAGTCCGGATCGGCTCCGGAGATCTTCAACGCCTCATCCCAGATGACGCTTTGCATGCCAAGCTTCGGCCGCCAGTGGAACTTCACGTAGGTGGACTTGCCTTCCTCATTGACCAGCCGGAAGGTGTGGACGCCGAAGCCCTCCATCATGCGGAACGACCGTGGGAGTGCGCGGTCGGACATGATCCACATCAGCATGTGCGTGCTCTCGGGCATTAGCGATACGAAGTCCCAGAAGGTGTCATGCGCCGACTGCGCCTGCGGGAAGCCGCGGTCGGGCTCCTGCTTGACGGAGTGGATCAGGTCAGTGAACTTGATGGCATCCTGGATGAAGAACACGGGAATGTTGTTCCCGACGATGTCCCAGTTGCCCTCGGTCGTATAGAACTTGACCGCGAAGCCACGGACATCGCGGGCCATGTCGCTGGAGCCCGCATTGCCCGCCACGGTGGAGAACCGGGTAAAGACCGGCGTCTTCTCGCCCATTCGGGTCAGCACGCCAGCCTTGGTAATGCCGGCCAGGGAGTCGGTCAGCTCGAAGTAGCCCTTGGCTCCGTAGCCGCGTGCATGAACGATCCGCTCGGGGATGCGCTCGTGATCGAAATGCTGCGTCTTCTCGATCAGGAGGTGGTCTTCGATCAGCACCGGTCCCCGCGCATTCGCCTTCAGCGAGTTCTCATCGTCCGCGATGATCAGCCCGCGTTGCGAGGACATGGACGGATGGGTGCCGCCTGCAACCTGGTGAAGCTCTCCGCCGTTCCCGATCTCGTGATCCGTTATTGTGTCTGCCATTTCGTTCTCCTGCTATCGACTGCCACTTATCCGTTGTCATCGCCGCGTCTCTGCAAGCCGGCATACGCGAGCGTCTGCTCGCATGTCTCGTCCTCTCCGGTCAATCACTTGAGCCGCATCGAAGAGAAGGGTACGCACGTCAGACGCAGGTTCGCGGCGGCGCGTTACTGCGAGGCTAGGATTTGTTCCAAGGTCAACATGGCGGGCGGAGACGCGAGTCAGGGGAGCCGGATGGCCTGGCCGATGAGGAGCAGAAGCGGCGCAGGGCCCGGGGTTGAGGCGGGGAGAGCTTCGAGGGTTGTGGCGGTGACCTGCTCGTGGGGGGTGGAGGCGCGGGAGACGGCGGCGACCGGGGTTTCGGGGGGGATGCCGGAGGCGATCAGCTCGGAGGAGAGCCGGGTGAAGTCGCGGCCAGGCATGTAGAGGACCAGGGTAGCCTCGGGAGGGAAGGCGCCGTGCCAGGGAACGGTGAGCGGGTTGGACTCGCTGTGGTGGGCGGTGGCGAAGATCAGCTTGGAGGCGGCGGCACGGTCGGTGAGCGGTGTTCGGAGCGAGGCGGCGACGGCAAAGGCGGTGGTGATCCCGGGAATAATCTCGAAGGGGATCGAGTGCGCGGTGAGGAAGTCGATCTCCTCGCCGGCGCGTCCGAAGATGAGGGGATCTCCGGATTTCAGGCGGAGGACGGACCTGTTCTGGGTGGCGTGCTCCAGCATGAGAGCGTGAATGCCCGCCTGGGTAATGCGGGGGAGACCGCAACGCTTGCCGACGGGGACGATCTGGGCTAGGGGATTTGCAAGTGCGAGGATCTCATCGGAGACGAGATCGTCGGGCAGGATAACGTCACAGGTGGCTAGCAGGCGGGCGGCGCGGAGGGTAAGGAGTTCCGGATCGCCGGGACCCGCCCCGCAGAGGTAAACGGTGCCAAAGCTTTGCCCTGCACGGGCGGCGGTCACTTCGTGACTTTCCTTGGGCTTCGCGAGGGGCTCCCGTTGGTCGCCTTGAAGATTGGTTGCGGGTTTCATGATGGGTTGGGTAAGGGATTAATGAGGGCGTGGCGGCGAGCCATGGCGCGCGAGGGGCAAGCGTCGTAGCCGCACACATCGCGCTGAGCGAGTTGATGCAGCAGAAGCTTGCGTTCCTCGTTCAGAGGCTCCGCCGCGACCACCTCGCGGCGGAGATTGCCAAGGTCCGTCAGCCAGTCGCCGAGATCGAGCGGAAGCTGCGCGTTGATCTCCTTGCGCAACCGCTGCGCCAGCGCAGGGCTCGCCCCGGCGGTGGAGATGGCGATCTGCAGATCGCCGCGCCGCACCACGGAAGGGAAGTAGAAGTCGCAGAAGGGCGGGTCGTCGACCGCATTGCAAAGGATGTCGGCGGCTTCCGCCTCGGCGAAGACGGCGCGATTGACCGCGGCGTCGTCGGTCGCCGCAACAACGAGGAAGTTGCCTGCGAGATCACCGGCCGCATAGCACCGCTGTTGCCAGTGAATCTCGCCGGCGGCGTGAAGATCCATGATGGAAGCGCGAGCCTTGGGTGCGATCACGGTAACCCGGGCGTGGGCGGCGCGGAGGCTTTCAATCTTGGATTCGGCCAGATTCCCTGCGCCGATCACGATGCAGGGACGGGCGGACAGTTTGAGGAAGATCGGAAACAGGTCCATAGTTCATCTTAGAAGGTTGCCGATGAAGACAGGGAAGGTCATCGCCGGCATCCAAGGTTTGAACAGATCGAGTTGAGGGCCGGCAGAAGATGATGAGGAAGGAAACAAGGCAGCAAACCAGTACGATCGGGGGCCAAAGCGCCGTCGAGGTGGAGGATCTTCTGGGAATCCGGCCAAAGGTTGGAATCGTGGTTGCGGATGGTGTCCATCGCCGGCTGGTTGAGGCCGCATCCGTGCATCTGGAGCTGATCCCGTGGGAGCTGAGCCTGCAGGAAGTGGAGCAGATGGGCATCGGCGAGCTCGAGATGATCGTGGCCGATGAGGACGAGGCGCGGCAGATCCGGGCGTTGCTCCTCCAAAGGGAAGAGCAAGACGGTGTGAATCCCGCGGTGATCGCGGTGAGGATGAAGGCAGCGGCTATCAGCGGCGGTCCGGTGACGTTGGATGGAAGTGAGCAGGAGTTCGAGGGGGTGCTGACCCTGCCGCAGGAGCCCGGGACGGTCGTCGCGCAACTGGGGCTTTTTCTCTATGCGCACCGGGCCTACGCACGGCGATATGTGACCGCCATGGAGGAGCTGCACCTGAACCGGCGCATCTTCCGGTCGGTGACGAGCGGGATCTCGGTCGCCAACGCAACCTTGCCGGACATGCCGCTGGTGTACGTCAATCCGGCGTTCGAGGTGATGACCGGTTACAGCCTGGAAGAGGTGAGAGGAGAGAACTGCAGGTTTCTGCAGAACGGTGAAACCGACCAGCCGGGGCTGACTCTGCTGCGCGAGGCGCTGAAGGCAGAACGCGAGGTGGTCGCGATCCTGAAGAACTACCGCAAGGACGGCACCAGCTTCTGGAATGAGCTTTCGCTCTCCCCTATCCGTAATCGGGATGGAGTGCTCACGCATGTCGTCGGCATCCAGATGGATGTCTCCGCGCGTGTGGAGTTTGAGGCGGCGCTGCGGGAGAGCGAGAAGCTTGCTGCCGTGGGACGGCTCGCGGCATCGATCGCCCACGAGATCAACAATCCGCTGGAGAGCGTGATGAACCTGCTCTATCTCGCGCGAGAGTCGGACGATGGCGCCTCCATGCGGAGCTACGTGCTGCAGGCGGATAAGGAGCTACAGCGTGTGGCGCAGATCACCTCGCAGTCACTGCGCTTTTATAAACAGTCGACACGGGCGATGGCGATTCGGTGCGCGGAGCTGTTGAGCGGTGTGCTGGATATCTACCAGGGCAGGATGGAGAACTCCGGCGTCAAGCTGGAGGTGCGTGAGCGGATGGCCGAGTCGATCGTCTGCTTCGAGAGCGAGATCCGCCAGGTGCTGAGCAACCTGGTTCGCAATGCGATCGATGCGATGCATGGGAAGGGTGGGCGGCTGATCGTACGCAGTCGGGAGGCCACGGAGTGGCGCGGCAACTCCCATGGCGTGGTCTTGACCATCGCGGATACCGGAAGCGGTATCGGGCCGGAGACCATGGCGAAGCTGTACACGGCGTTCTTTACGACCAAAGGCATTGGCGGCACTGGACTTGGACTGTGGGTCAGCGCGGAGATCGTCAAGCGGCACAACGGACGGCTGCGGGTGCGGAGCTCGCAGAAGCCGGGCAGGAGCTGGACGGTCTTCCAGCTCTTTCTCCCTTACCAGGGCTTCGCGAGTTAACGACACTTATCAAGTCAGATCTCCCACGCCGAGCGGAGCACAGATGCATCTGATAGGAACACGCAGCGTGAGCCGCTTCTCGTTTGCCTGCTCCACCCCTGAACAGAAAGTGGAACCTGCAAAAGCATGCAATCTCTTCGCGGCAAGATCGTCTTAATCACCGGTGCGAGTTCCGGCATCGGCCGGGCCACCGCCCTGGCCTTTGCGGCTGAAGGTGTCCGTCTTCTACTGGCCGCCCGCCGTCTGGATCGCCTGACTGAACTCACCCCCGCCCTCATAGAAGCTGGAGCCGAGGACATCCTCAACCTGCGTCTGGACGTTCAGGATCGCGCAGCGGTCGCCGAGACGCTCGGTAGCCTCTCCGCCGAGTGGCAGCCGGACATCCTCATCAACAACGCCGGCCTCAGCCGCGGCCTGAGCAAGCTCTACGAAGACAATCCCGACGACTGGGAGGAGATGCTCGACACCAACGTCAAGGGGCTTCTCTCCGTCACGCGCGCCATCGTTCCCGGCATGGTCGCCCGCGGCTCCGGCCACGTCATCAACCTAGGCTCGACCGCCGGTCACCAGACCTATGCCAACGGAGCCGTCTACTGCGCCACCAAAGCCGCTGAGAAAGCCATCACCGAAGGTCTCCGCATCGACACCATCGGCAAAGGCATCCGCGTCACCTCCATCGATCCCGGCATGGTCGAGACCGCCTTCTCCCAGGTTCGCTTCCACGGCGACCCGGACGGTAAAGCCAAAGCTGCCAAGGTCTACCAGAACATCACACCCTTGCAGCCGGAAGACGTGGCCGATGCCATCCTCTACGCCGCCACCCGCCCCGCCCACGTGCAGGTTCAACAGATGATCCTTACAACGATCGACCAGGCCAACTCCACCGTCTTCAACCGCCGCTCGGAGTAGCAAAGCGTTGTAAGTTGCAGGTTCTCCGTTGTCCGTGAAAACTCAG
Source organism: uncultured Granulicella sp. (assembly GCA_965198885.1). Classification (GTDB taxonomy): domain Bacteria; phylum Acidobacteriota; class Terriglobia; order Terriglobales; family Acidobacteriaceae; genus Edaphobacter. The sequence goes on from OZ240677.1 coordinate 2,417,998, forward strand.
TTTCCAGTGGACAACATACAGTTGACCACCTATAACTCAGCCCTAAAGATGAATCTCCCAGCCCAACTCCGTTAGCTTCTCTTCAATTCGGTTCAGCGCGTCCTCCAGCGCCGTTCGCCGATGCGGACTGCTCGTTCGCTCCGAGAGAATGCGTTCCCGCTGCATCTCCAGCGCCTGCATCTGCCGTTTCTTCTCGGCATCCACATGGATATTCCCTCGCGGCTTCACCTTCTCCGCCGTCACTGGAGCCTGAGCCGCCGCCGCCTGTTGATCTTCCACGGATTTACTCTCCCATCCACGAGACATACCCAGAATTCTACGCGCACACATCCGAAATCCACCCGCCAAATCCGCGTCGGCACAACTCCCTATAATTGATCCTGGAACACCGAAGGAAATCACCTTGATCGTCGAAGTGTCCGGGCTCAAGAAAGTTTACGAAGGCAAGAACCAGGTCGTCGCGGTCGACGGCATCGATCTCTCCGTTCAACCCGGAGAGATCTTCGGCCTCCTCGGCCCCAACGGCGCGGGCAAGACCACCAGCATCTCCATCTGCACCACACGCGTCCTGCCCACCGCCGGCTTCGTCCGCATCGCCGGCATCGACGTCGTCCGCGAGCCCGCGCTCGCCCGCCGCAACATCGGTGTCATCCCCCAGTTCAATACTCTGGACCGCGCCTGCACCGTCTCCGAAAATATCTTCTTCCACTGCCTCTATTTCGGCTTCTCCCGCGCCGAAGCCCGCGCCCGGACCGCCCAGCTGCTGGACCAGTTCCTCCTCACCGAGCGCACCAAGGCCTATCCGCAGCAGCTCTCCGGCGGCCTCGCGCAGCGCCTCCAGATCGCCCGCGCCATCGCCCATCATCCCAAGGTCCTCTTCCTGGACGAGCCCTCCGCCGGTCTCGACCCGCAGTCCCGCATCGCCATGTGGGACGCCGTCCGCGGCCTCCGCAACGAAGGCATTACCGTCGTCCTCACCACCCACTACATGGAGGAAGCCGACGAGCTCTGCGACCGTGTCGCCATCATCGACCACGGCAAGATCCTCGTCGAAGACACCCCTACCGCACTCAAGAACTCCGTCGGCGCCCAGCGCGTCTACCACCTCAAACTCGCCGACCACTCCGCCACCGAGACCCTCATCGCCACTCTCTCCGGCATGCATGGAGTCAGTAAAGCCGAGAACTCCGGCGACGGCGTTCGCGTCCTCGCCCACAACGCCGACGGCCTACTCTCGGATGTCGTCGGAGCCGCCAACCCCTACGGCCTCCGCGATCTCACCATCACCGAAACCAGCCTCGAAACTGTCTTCATCCAACTCACCGGCCGCGACCTCCGCGAGTAACGAGACCCTATGAGCACTGCAGTCACCACACCCGCCCAGACCATCGCCGCCCCCGCCTCCAACCTCTCCATGTACACCCGAGCCTTCCTCGGCCTCTTCCTCCGCGACCTCTACGTCCTCCGTCGCGAGCTCTTCCCCTTCGTCATCCGCTGCTGCATGAACCCGCTCCTCTTCCTCTTCGTCTTCACCTACGTCATGCCCCACATGACCAACGGCGCCGCGATGAATCCCACCGCCCGCATGGCCTCCGCCGGCGTCAGCTTCTCGACCGTCCTGCTCCCCGGCCTCATGGCCGTCGCCATCATGTTCTCCGGCATCGCAGCCGTCGCCCTTCCGCTTGCCGTCGAGTTTGGCACCACCCGCGAGATCGACGACCGCGTCATGTGCCCGCTCCCCGTCCCCTTCGTCGCCGTCGAGAAGGTCATCTTCTCCGCCATGCAGAGCATCATCGCCGCCGCCGTCGTCGTCCCCCTCGCCTACTTCATCCCCGCCACGCCGCCCGTAGCCCACATCACCAACTGGCCGTTCTTCATCACCGTCCTCGTCCTGTCCTCGCTCGTGGCCGGAGCCCTCGGCCTCACCGTAGGCACCAGCGTCAAGCCCAACCAAATTGGCCTCATCTTCGGCGTCGTCGTCGTCCCCATCACCTTCCTGGGCTGCGTCTACTATCCTTGGGCCGCGCTCACCCCCATCCCCTGGCTCCAGTACGGCGTCCTTTTCAACCCCATCGTTTACATGAGCGAAGGCCTTCGCGCCGCCCTCACCCCCACCCTCCAGCACATGCCCACCGTCGGCATCCTGGGCATGCTCTGCGTCTTCCTCGCCCTCCTCAGCTGGCTCGGCATCAGAGGCTTCCTCCGCCGCGTCATCAGCTAAGCTAAAGCCTACCCAGAGAAGCTCAGAACCTCCGTATTGGTATTGGTTCTAGCTCCTGCTTTGTCTCCCGATGTTTCAATCCAACTCCGCAAAGACCTCATCCAGATCCAGAGAAATCGCGGTCCCCGCCACCGTCATCCGGCGTCCTTCCACCAGCTTCAACCCCGTCTCGGTATATGTCATCGCCACCCGGTCCACCGGATCGAACACCCACAGATTCCGCACCCCCATCGCCAGATAATCTCCAGCACCTTCACCGTGCGCGACGTCCGATCCTCCGGCGACTGAATCTCAATACAAAGAATCGGCGGCGTCACCGTCACCCGTTCCAGCGCCCCATCCCGTTGAAGAATACAAACATCCGGAATCCGCACCCGCGTCTCACCCACCCGCGTCCGCTGCTCTACCAGCACCCGGATCCCCCACTCCCGCCCGCGATTGAAGAACCATGCGCTGAGCGCCGCTTGCAGATTGCTATGCTCGTACTCGCCCACGTTCCGTTCCTCCAGGACGCCGTCCACAAAATCACAGTCGGGATGGTAGGACGTCCGAAGATACTCTTCGAGGCTTAGAAGTGCAGGAACGGTCTGTGTCGCTGTAGCCATGCGCCCTCCGCCTTGACTATGCTCCCGCCGCCCTTGTCCGCCTTTGATATTCCGCCCGCGCCTGCTCCACCGCCTCATAATTCCTCTCCGCCCACTCCCAAACGCCACAGAATGCCGCCGCCAAGCTCTCGCCCAGCCCAGTCAACGTGTACTCCACCCTTGGCGGCACCACCGGATACACCGTCCTTGTCACAAACCCGTCTCGTTCCATCTGCCTGAGCGTCTGCGTCAGCATCTTCTGGCTGATCCCACCCACCAACTCCGACAGCCTGCTGAATCGCACCGTCTCATGCTGTGCCAGCGCTTCCAGCAGCAAGAGCGTCCACTTGTCAGCCACCCGACCGATCATCTCCTCCACGAGCCGGTCGATCTCCGGCCCCGCGGTCTTTCCCTCAGCGCTCTGGAACCGGATCGCATCCAACACCGCGTGCGGCGCCACCTTCCCGGTACGAGCCATCGCTTACCTCCCGGTAACTCACCCACGGCAAAGTGCCTACTTCCCAAGAGTGAGCCACTCTCTTACAGTAACTCAAGGAGTACACAGCACCCATGAACCTTCAAGCAAAGAACACTATCCTGATCACCGGCGGAGGCTCCGGCATCGGCTGCGGTCTCGCCGAGGCCTTCCACAAGCTTGGCAATCACGTCATCATCGCGGGTCGCCGCCGGAACGTTCTCGACGAGGTCACCGCCGCCAACCCCGGGATGACCTCCCATGTCCTCGACGTTTCAGATCCCGCGAAGCTCAACGCTTTCGCCGCAGACGTCGTCGCCAAGTACCCCGCGCTCAATGTCCTCATCAACATGGCCGGCGTCTCCAAGCCGGAGAATCTCGTTGAAGGCGCAGACCCCTCCATCGTGGACGACACCATCGCCACCAACCTCGTCGCGCCGCTCCAACTCACCGCCGCCTTGCTCCCTCACCTCAAGCAGCAGTCCAATGCCGTCATCATGAACGTCACCTCCGGCCTCGCCTTCATCCCGCTGGCCATGAACCCCACCTACTGCGCGACCAAGGCCGCCCTACACTCCTGGACCTTATCGCTCCGCTACCAGCTCAAGAAGACCGGGATTGAAGTACTCGAGCTTGCCCCACCTTACGTCCAGACCGAACTCGGGGGCGAGCGCCAGGCCAAAGATCCCCGGGCCATGCCCCTCGCGGACTACATCGCAGAGGTCATGGATATCCTCACCAACCAACCCGAAGCCAGGGAGATCCTCGTCAAAAGCGTCTACCCCCTGCGCCTCGCCGGAGACATCAACGTAGACAAGTACTACGCCTTCTTCAATCACTTCAACGACCAGATGACCGCCTCCTAGCACTTCGTGCCGTTTTCGGCTTCGCGTGCTGCTCCCGTTGGTCGCAAACAGAAGTTTGTGCCGACCGACGGGAGTCCTCGGAGGCAAGCATCACCCCGTCAACCAATACGTGGCACGAAGTGCCCGCAGCGGGCCCGTCCAGCAGGATAGTCTCAGGCAGGTTCTAACTGTTGCGTCATGGCCTTGCTGAGCAGCGAGTCCGCGATGAGTTTTCCATGAAATCTTCCGTTTTCGATGAAGATCTCATTCGTCCGCTCGCCCGCCACAATCACGCCGGCAAGGTAAATCCCGGGTACATTCGACTCCAGCGACGAGGGATCACACACCGGACACCGGTCATTTGCCTCATCCAGCCTCACCCCGAGCCGCTCGATGAACCCAAAATCCGGGTGATACCCGGTCAGCGCAAACACAAAGTCATTCTGCAGCGTGACCTTCCCCTCCGGAGTCGCCAGCACCACCTCATCCTCGGTCACCTTCTCCACGGTCGATTCAAAATAAGCCGTAACCTCCCCGTTCTTCACGCGATTATTGATATCCGGCAAAATCCAGTACTTTACATGCCGATGCATCTCCGCCCCGCGATGCACCAGCGTCACCTTTGCCCCGTGTCGCCAAAGATCCAGCGCCGCAATCGCCGCCGAGTTCTTCCCCCCAATCACCAATACATTCAACCCAAAGTAGGGATGCGGCTCATGGTAGTAGTGCTTGACCTTGCTCAGTTCTTCGCCGTCGATCCCCAGGTAGTTCGGCAGATCGTAGTAGCCCGTGGCGATAATCAGCTTCCTAGCCTTGAACTCCATAGGCCGTCCAAACCGGTCGCTCGTCGACACTACAAACTCCCCGTCCGACCCAGTGACACCCTCGACTGTGCAGTACTGCCGCACATCCAGCCGGTAGTGTTCCGCGACCTTCCGGTAATATTCGAGCGCCTCACTCCGCGTAGGCTTCTGGTTCGGACTCGAGAACGGCATCCGTCCAATCTCCAGCAGCTCAGGCGTCGTAAAGAACGTCATGTGCGCCGGATAGTGAAACAGGGAGTTACACAAACATCCCTTATCCACGATCACCACCGAAAACCCGGCCTCCTGCGCATCGATCGCACAGGCCAGCCCCGTCGGCCCCGCCCCAATCACCAGCACATCATAGATCGTTGAGCTCACAGCATCCATACCCCCATCCTATGGATGCGCCGCCCCCACAACAAGCCGCAGCGAATCGCTGATCTGTCTCGATCCAGCCAAACTCCAGGCGGACAACGTCCGCACCCTTACTCTCACTGCACCAGCGCCGCCCCGAGAACGGCACGAAGTGCCTAATCAATAGGCTCCGGAACCACCAGCTTGTGTGCAATCGCGAAGAGCGCAAGCTCCAGCCGCGTCGAAACCCCGGTCTTATCGAACACGTTGCTCAGATGACGCTTCACCGTCTCCTCCGAGATCGTGAACTGCTTCGCGATGTCTTTATTCGAGCACCCTTCCACAATGCACTGTACGACTTCCAACTCCCGCGGCGTCAGTCCATACGTCTTCCGCTCTGGAACCGCGGCAGCCTTCGCCATCAGCTCATGCAGAGCCTTCAGCAGGTTCGCGACACGTTCCCCGCCGATCCAGTAATCCCCCTGCAGCACCGCACGCAGCGACTGCGAAAGATCCCCTGCAACCGAATCCTTCAGCACAATCCCACGCGCGCCAATCTGCAGCGCCTCGATGATCTGCTGCGTCGAAATCGTGCTCGTCAGCAGGATAATCTTCACCCGCGGCGACTTCGCCATGATCGCCTTCATGGCCTCAATGCCCGGCAGCCGCGGCATCTGCAGATCGAGCAGCAGAATATCCGGCTCCAGCTCCAGCGTCTGCTGAATGGCGACATCGCCATCCTCAGCCTCGCCGACAACCTCAAAGCCTTCTTCGCTCTGCAGCATGTTCTTCACACCGAAACGAACAACCGGGTGATCATCGGCCACGACGATACGGATCACTCCTGAAAGCGTGGTCACGGGTCTCTTGGTCGGCGTCGGACTGTAAGCTGTTTTCATCATTGGGTTCCCCATGAGTGCTTGATCTTCTGTGGTTCGTAGCAACCTGTCGCGAAACTTACTTCAGTAACCTAAACCACTCGCGAGTCCAGAATACGCCTGAGCCGCGCGCTTGCTGCCAGGAATTGTTCCAGCGGCTCAATCTTGCCACCGGCCTTCATCCCGTTCTGCTCCATCTCGGCCGCCAGCGCAGCCAGCTCCGCCGCGCCCACCATACCGCATCCGCCCTTGATCGCGTGCGCCGAGCGTTCATACGACCCCGCATCTCCCACGGCCGCTGCCTCACGCATCTCCTGAATGCGCCGCTCAGCATCATCGATACACATCCGGTACAGCTGCATCATCTGCGCCGCCGGCATACTCTGCGCCAGGCTCGCATAGGTCGCCTCATTCAGCACTCCAGGGACACTCTCATCCCCCACTGGCTCTGCCGCGACTCCATCCTCCAGCGCAACCCGCAGACCGCTGACCGTCATGGGTTTCAGCAGAAATCCATCAAAGCTCTCCGTCGCTGCCGCCGCCACTGTGCTTCCACTCATCGCAATCACCTTTGTCTCCGCTCCGCACATCCGGCGTAACTCCCGCGCCAGAGCGTTTCCAGTCGTGCCTTGCATCTGCATGTCCGCGAGCACGGCAAACGGCTTGTCCTCTCGTGCCTGCAGCAGTTCCAGCCCTTCATCGCCTGAGGCGGCGCTTTGCCCTTCATATCCGGCCTCCGCTAAGAACAGCAGCAGCAGTTCCCGGCTTACCTCGTCGTCGTCGATCACCAACACGTCCCGCACTGCACCCTCATTGGCCCAAAGCACACGAGAACTATCTCAAACTTTAGGTTCTATTACTCTGCCACGTTCGTTGCATTCCTTATCGGCCAGCCATAGGCAACCTCTACCAGCATCTCCCCGCCAATCTCGATCGTCTTCTCCGCCACCCACACCGCACCCACCCTGCGATAGAACCCGACCGCCGGATTATCCTTCAGCACCCACGTCAAGATTCGCTGCACGCCTTGTCCGCGAAGCGCTCCTTCCAGCCGCTCCGTCAGCCGCCGACCCGCACCCGACCCCTGCCGCGCTGCCAGCACATAAATCGCATAAAGCTCGCCGTCATACCCTTCCGTTCCCCCGAGTTGTGCATCCCGCAGCCCGCCTCCGCAGCAAAATCCAAAGACCTCGCCTGCGCTCTCCGCCACGAACATTGCCGCCTGCCCGCCTTCGATCACCTTGATCCAGCCCTTCGTCCGCTCCAAGACGTCGAGCGCCCTCAGATAAGCCGCCGGCACAATCCCCGTATAAGTCGAGCGCCAGCTCTGCACCTGCACCCGCGCAATCGCCTCCGCATCCCCCGCATGCGCCACCCGTACCCTGAACTCCATCCCCGCAATCTACCATCCGCACGGTACAGTACCTCCATGGACTCGAACCCCCCGGAGAGCCCGAGTACGCCGCTGAAGCCGCCGCCGGAGTCTGCGTCCGAGCTGCTCGCATCCCTGCTCACGCGCGTCACTGATCTCGAGCGCCAGGTCTCCGACCTGCAAGATGCTCTCTTCCAGGATTCCCCCCTCCAGGCCGGCCAGCCCCAAGCTGAATCCCTCCGCGACGACCGCCCAGCCGCGACCCGCCCGTGGCAGTTTCGGTCTCCAGCCCCGCCTCCTCGTCCACTTCCCGCTCCCCTGCAACGCCTTGTTCAGGAAGACTCAGATCAGGACGAGCCAGTTCGCCCCATCGCTCCCGCCAAGCCCGCCCAATCCCTTGAGAACCGCCTCGGCTCCCAGGTCTTCAACCGCATCGGCATCGTCGCCCTCCTCTTCGCCACCAGCTGGGCCCTCAAGCTCGCCATCGAGCAGGGCTGGCTCGGCCCCGTCGCCCGCATCCTGATCGGTCTTGGCCTCGGCGTAGGCCTCGTGCTCTGGTCGGAGCGCTTCCGCCGCAAGGGCTTCCCCCCATTCTCGTACTCGCTCAAAGCCGTCGGCACCGGCGTTCTCTATCTCACCCTCTGGGCCGCCTTCCACCTCTACCATCTGCTCCCCGCGTCCGCCGCCCTCGGAGCCATGATCCTCGTCTCCGCCTGGAACGCCTTCATGGCCTGGTCCCAGGACTCCGAGCTCCTCGCCGCCTACGCTCTCACCGGCGCCTTCCTCACCCCCGTCCTGCTCTCCACCGGCGGCGACCACGAGATCTTCCTCTTCACCTACATCGCCGCCATCGATCTCTGCACGCTCGCGCTGGTCCGGTGGAAGCCCTGGCCAAGACTCCTCCTCGCCACCCTCGCCGGCACGGTCTCCTTCTACATAGGCTGGTACACCAGCTTCTACCCCATAGTCACGACCGCCACGCCCTACCCGCAACCAGCCCAACCCTTCGCACTGACGGTCGCCTTCACCCTTCTCTTCTTCGTCCTCTTCCTCCTTCCATCCATCAAGCATTTCCTCTCCTGGCCTGACGCCCTGCTTGAACCCGAAGTTCAGCCAAAACCCCGCCGCTTCCCCCTCATCCTCGACGTCCTCATCCCTCTCGGCAACGCCGCCTTCGCCTCGCTCGCCCTCTACTCCCTCTTTGAAGACTCGCTCCGCCACGATCTCCTCCCCTGGCTCATGGTCGCCTTCGCCGCCGCCTACCTCGCCCTGATGCGCCTCCAACGCACGGCCCTTTCCTCCGCCGTGCACCTTGCGTTGGCGATCATCTTCCTCACCATAGCCATCCCCCTCAAGGCCAGCGGCCACACCCTTACCATCGCCTGGCTCGTCGAAGGCCTCGCCCTCCTCTGGACCGCCACCCGCATCCCCAAACCCGCAGCTGACTCCGAAAGCACCGTCCCGGAACTCCTCACCCCATCGTCCGTCCTCCGCTTCCTCTCCCTTGCCGGCTACACGCTAGGCTTCCTCGCCCTCTTCGTCAGCCGTTTCTGGTTCACCGCCTCGTATACACCAGCCTTCCTCAACGCCGACCTCGCTTCCGCACTCGTCGGCCTACTCGCTTTCGCCGGAGCCGCCTATCTCGGTCTCCAAGCCGCCCTTTTCGCCCCAAATCCACCCATAGCCTGGCTCCCCGTCGCTTGGTCGGACTTCCTCGCCATCGACGCCATCGCCCTCCTCCTCACCTTCCGCGAGATCGTGCTCTCCACCTGGAGTTGGGGCCAGTCTCCGACCCAGCACCCCGCCTTCGCCAACCCCGACTTCTTCACCGCCCTCATCGGCCTAGCCACCCTGGCCGCCACCACCTACACCCTCGCTCGCCTCATCCGCATCTCGCGCCTCACCGACCTTACCTATCTCGCCGCCCTCACCTTCATCCTCTTCAACCTGGCCACCATCCTCACCATCGAGCGCGAACTCTCCGCCCTCTGGACCCGCTCCGACGCCAACCTCCAACGCTCCCTCGCCATCTCGGGCTTCCTCATGCTCTACGGAGCCGCCCTCCTCGCCCTCGGCTTCCTGAAGCGCAACGCCTTCACCCGCTGGCAGGCTCTCATCCTCCTCCTCTTCACCGTCGCCAAGGTCTTCCTCTACGACATGAGCACCCTCAGCCAGGGCTATCGCGTCGCCAGCGTCCTCGGCCTCGGCGTCGTCCTCATGACCGTCAGCTTCGCCTACCAGAAAGACTGGCTGGCCCTCAAATCCCCCGAGCCGACAGAACCCAACGCCCCCGACCATGCTTAGCTCCTCATCGTTCCTTCAACACGAAACGCATGTCATCCTGAGCGAATGCGTCGCAAAGCGACGTAGAGTCGAAGGACCCCGAAGGTCTCAGCCCCCCTATCATCTCCCGAACCACTCAGCTACCAACCTGAATCGGTCGTTGCCGCTGCTTTGGTTTTTGCTCTCGTCTCCTGAGCACTGGTCCTCTTCTAGGTACCCCAAGGCTTTAGCCTTGGGTCTTACATGGCCCAATGGAAAAGGGGCTCTATCCCCTGGGGTATGCCTCCCTTTCTTTCGGCCCACCATGCCGGAGGCCGCCGCATGAGAAGTGGTCTCCTCGCCGCCCTGCTCCTGCAAATCGCCTCGACCCCCAACCCTCGCTACTTCCTCTACACCCGCACCGTCATCCCCGCCGCCCAATCCCCGCAAGCCTGCGCCGTCCTCGACCCCCCAGTCTTCGCCCACGCCTCCCCCACCCTCGCCGACCTCCGTCTCTACTCCCACTCCGCAGAGCTCCCGTACGCCGTCACCATCTCCGAGTCCACCCTCGCCCCACCAGACCCCGCCCGCATCCTCAACCTCGGCCTCCGCAACAAACACATCGCCTTCGACGTTGCATTGCCCCCCCGCCCCTATACCGAACTCGCCCTGACCCTCATCGGCAAGAACTTCATCGCCGCAGCCCAGGTCTCCGGCCTGAAAGCCGCCACCGACCCTCACCCCACTGCCCTCGGCACCTTCACCCTCTTCGACCTCACCGCCCAGCACCTCTCCCGCTCCACCACCATCCCCCTGCCCGAATCCAGCTTCCCCCTCCTCCACATTGAGCTCACCGTCACCCCATCCCCCGGCTCAACCTTCGTGCCAACCCCCGCCATGGTGCAGGGCGCCGAGATCCCCCCAAGCCGCGAAGCCCAGACCCTCTACACCCCCGTCGCCGCCACCACTCACTTCACCCAACGTGGCAACGAGACCGTCGCCCTCATCGACATCCCTGCCCAAATTCCCATCGAGCGCGTATCCTTCACCTTGGCTCACGAAGGGAACCCCACCAACTTCAGCCGCACCATCCGCATCACCGCCGTTCCTCACGAACCCGCACACGCACAACCCGAGATCCTCTCCGGCCAGATCACCCGAATCCATCTCCCGGCGGTCGCCTCCACCCCCGCCATCGACGACCAGCTCCTCACCATCCCCGCCACCCTCGGCGCCAACCTCAAATACCCCGCTACCGTCGAGTTCGCCATAGAAAACGGCGACGACCGCCCCATCCCCCTCGCCTCCGCCACGCTCGAGATGCGTCAGCGCAAGCTCTGCTTCGCCCCACAAGCCGGCGAATCGATTACCCTCGACTACGGCGACCCGACCCTCCGCGCCCCCGTCTACGACTTTGCCCGCCTCTTCAACCCCGCCGCTCCCACCACCCTTGCCACGCTAACCCCCGAGCAGCCCAACCCCATCTACACCCCCCGACCGTCGCCCGCCCGCGACCTCACGGAACGCCACCCCGAACTCCTTTGGCTCGCCCTCCTCTCCGTCGTCGCCACCCTCGCCGTCGTAGCCTTCCGCTCCAGCAGACACATCCCGCCACTCTCGCGGTAACTTCCCACGGTCACAAGGAGTCAGAAAGTACCTTCTGCCGGAAATCTAAGCCGCCGCTAACTTCTAAGCGGCACCTCGACTAAGGCGATGCCTCTCACGTGTGAAAAAGCCACATCGTAATGGTCGAAGAAACCCTCTTGACCGAGTAGCCCGATGCCATGTGAGTTCAGGCCTTCAGTGAAGCCTGCATAGGTGTTAAACGAAACCCCGTTTCCAAGGTCGATCCGAATCTTGTCGTAATACGTGACATTGGAGTTGCTGCCAACTCCGCCAGTCAAATGATTCGGCAAAGAGAGCACGTCGATCTTGAGGCTTATCGCAATCGCTAGTGGAAACAAGCACGAGTCTGCGCCCGTATCCAGCAGTACGACGCAACGCAGACCCTCACCGCTCGACGCCGTCAGAGTTGAAATGGCCATAGGTTTCCTGAGCGTTTGGCCGTTTGGGAAGGGTGCACTGGGAGGCGTTTTGAAGGTTGCATACGGGAAGTGGACGATAGCTATCCCCCGATCAAAAGAACATGGAGGATTGTCTCTCCGGCACGCGAACCAGGAGAGGACGTTCTTCCTGCTGTTCCCGCGCTTCTCGCACCACCGCTTGCGCATCCGGCCCGTAAGAAAGCACCGAATGTTTGTCTTCAGAGATGGCGACCCATGCCCCGGCCGGTATTCCCTTTAGAAGATCAGCAATTTCAAGAAGAGTGGTAGCCATATACTTCATCCGCCCTCAGTATCATCCTAGACCGGCCATGCCGGTTCGCCAAGCGAAACCAGACTCCATTTCACCGCCACATAATGGATCGCCGGCAGATTGGCCTCACTTCCCCGCCACATCCTTCAGATACGCCGCGCTGTACGTCTTGTTCTTCTCCGCCGCCGCCTGCAGCGTCGGATAGAACTGCACAAACGTCGTATCTACCGCCGCATGCTGTTCATGGCACGTATAGCAACTCGCCGGCCGGGCAATCGCCTTCGCACTCAACGCGTTCTCGAACCCATAGAACGCCCATCCATCTCCCGGAGCATGCGCCGAATCCAGCACATGCAACTCCATCCCCATCAACTCCGTCGTCTGCACCTTCCCCTGCTTCAGCAGCGGCTGATGCGCACTCCCCAGCGCCCCCCGGTTCTCGAGCACCATCACCGTTCCCTCCGGCCAGTGCCCCGTCGCCTGATACGCCCGATACGCCTCCGGATTCACAAACACGTTATTGAACATGCCATCACCCATGCCCTGCGGCTTCGAGTCATAGCTCATATCCAGCCCCGAAGCCAGAAACACCCACTCCCGATACTGGGCCGGGTACTTGATCTGCCCATCCGCCGTATAGAAAGCCCCATCCCCCACCCCGGGTCGACCCCGCCGCCCCCAGCAACAGCACAGAAGATGCCCCCACCACGATCGCTCGAACCATCAGGCACACCTCGGAATCCGTCTGCCACGATCCTACGCACCCAACCCGCAAGCAGTTCCGTCCATCCCCCGGAAACCTGCCCCCGTACCCCTGCCGCTACCGCAACGCCCCGTCGATCTCCTTGTAGAAATCCGGAGCCTTCAAGATCTCCCGCGGTTTGGATCCATCCGCCGGCCCCACCAGCCCATCCCGGTGCATCAGGTCGATCAAATGCGCCGCCCGACCATACCCGATCCGCAGCCGCCGCTGCAGCAGGGAAGTGCTCGCCTTGCCAAACTCGAACACCAACCGCACCGCATCGTCGAACATCGGATCATTGTCCCCTTCAGCCGATCCATCACCCTCTTCGCCCGAATCCTTCTCGTCCTTCGGCCCTTCGAGGAACCCTTGCACATACTCGGCCTGACCCTGCGCCCGCCAGAACTCCGTCACCGCCGAAATCTCTTTCTCCGTCACAAAGGGAGCATGCACTCGGCTCAACCGGCTCGTCCCCGGCGGCAGATAGAGCATGTCGCCTCGCCCCAGCAGACTCTCCGCGCCATTCGAATCGATGATCGTCCGCGAGTCCACCTTCGTCGCCAGCCGAAAGCTCATCCGCGTCGGCACATTGGCCTTGATCAGCCCCGTAATCACGTCCACACTCGGTCGCTGCGTCGCCAGGATCAGGTGAATCCCTACCGCTCGGGCCATCTGCGCCAGGCGCGTAATGCTTTCCTCAACGTTCGACCGGTCCAGCATCATCAAGTCCGCCAGCTCATCGATGATGATGATGATGTAGGGCAGCGGCTCCTGATTCACATCCTCAAACAGATACTCACTGCCATGATCGAACAGCTTATTGAACTGATCGATATTCCGCACATGGTTCGCGGCTAGTAGCTTCAGCCGCCGCTCCATCTCCCGCACCGCGTTCCGCAGCGCATTCGCAGCCAGCTTCGCCTCCGTAATGATCGGGGTGAACAGGTGCGGAATCCCTTCATACATCCCCAGTTCCACCCGCTTCGGATCGACCAGAATCATCCGCACCTGCTCCGGCGTGCTCTTGAACAGCACGCTCATGATCATCGCGTTGATCGCAACAGACTTCCCTGATCCCGTCGAACCCGCGATCAGCACATGCGGCATGCTCGCCAGGTCCGCCGTCACAATCCGCCCATTGATGTCTTTGCCCAGCGCAATCGCCAGCTTGCTCTTACTCTGTGCGAACGACTCGCACTCCACCACATCCCTGAGCCAGATCGTCTCCCGGTCATGGTTCGGCACCTGAATCCCAACCGTCGATTTCCCCGGCATCCGCTCGATCAGGATCGATTCCGCAGCCATCGCCAGGCAGAGATCATCCGCCAGTCCGGTCACGCGGCTGTACTTCACCCCCGCATCCGGCCGGAACTCGAACGTCGTCACCACCGGACCCGGATTGATCTGCGTCACCTGCCCATCCACGCCAAACTCCCCGCACTTCTCCACCAGCACCCGAGCCTCTTCGCGCAGCGCCTCCTCGCGCACCACCGCCTGCTCCTCGCTCCGGTACAGCAGCGAAGACGAAGGCAGCCGATACCCCCGCACCGACTTCGCTGTGATCGCCACCGCCTTCTGCCCCGCATCCGCTCGCCGCCCAAACGAGATCGCCCCGGTTGTAGCTGCGGTGGCCGCCGCAGCCTCCGCCGCCTCGAACCCCGCCGCAAACGCCGGAGCATCCGCCGCCGCCGGAGCCGCAAATCCCTCCTCGGCCTTCGCCTTAGCGGTCCTCCGAGGCATCTCCAGCACCGTCTCAGCCACAGTCGAAACCACAGGCTTGGCGAGGAATGCAAACGGCTCCTCATCCTCAACCTTCACCCCACTCCCACGGTGGGCCAAAGTCGGCTCCTCCCACTCGTCCGGCTGCAAAGACAAGGGAGCCGCCGCAGCCGCCAATGCTTGCGCATACGGGGCCGCCGCAGCCGCAGCCGTGCTCAGCGGAGTGACCGGCGGTGCATCCACATCCACCCGGGGCATCGCCTCCCACACCGACCCCGCCACTCGTTCCTGCTCAACCTCCAGTGCCGGTCGCATCCCCGCACTCTTCCTGCGGCTCATCCACCCAAACAGCCCGCCCAGCAGCGTATTCGGCTCTCTAGCCGCCCGCGCCGCAAGCTTCTCCGCCCGGAGCCGTTCCTTCTCGGCCTGCGCCGCCATCTTCTCCCGCTTGGCCCCATAGACCACGCCGTGGTCGTCCACGACCTCAAGCTCGTCCTCGGCCAACCGCCCCTGCCGCTTCGCCCTCCAGCGGTTCCACCCGCCCCGCATCGTCGCCACAAACCCAAAGCGCGCCGTCGCCCACTCCTGCGCCGCCACAAACGTAAACGTCGTTGCCAGGTACAGCGAGATCACCACCGAAGCGGCCACCACGATCACCGTTCCCGGCACGTTCAGCACCCGTACCAGCGCATCCGCGACGATCCGCCCGCTTAGTCCCGCCACCGGCAAAGCCCCACGCCAAAGCAGCCTACCCGGCAGCAGCGCCAGCGCAGCAGGAGCGAAGATCACCCACAGACTCAGCCCGACGAACTTGGCTGTCGGAGCCCCCGCCGGCCTTGACCGCAGCCAGCAGACCCCAAGCCGCACCAGCACCAGCGGCAGAAAGAACGCGGCCACGCCCAGCACCTGCAGGTTCGCGTCCGCAATCCAGGCCCCGAGCAACCCGATGAAGTTATGTGCCGGCCGTCCCGACGCATATCCACCCACCGTGTCGAAAGAAAGGTCCGTCGGCGTATAGCTCGCCAGCGCCAGCAGAAACAGACCCGCTGCGACCAGCACAATCATCCCCAATATCTCATTCAGCCGACGGCTCCGTGTCGGCGCGGAAGTCAGGCGCAGTGTCTTCATAGTCAACCACCATTACATCACCGCGAGCACCGCGCGATCCTTCGACGCCCGCCCCGGAATCCAGATACAAACCATCACCCCGTCCCGGCATCTATCTCATGTAGTTGCAAGCGCAGCTAAGGACTGGCAGGGGAGCGGGATTTTCGCGATTTCTCCTGCTTGCTCCCGGTGAATGAGAATCGCGCGTAATCGGGAGACCCTGCACCAGTTCCCCTAACATCCGGCCTTACCTACCGCCACAAGGAAAAGGATTGCTTATGTCCACAGCCACAGACAAAAACGAAGAAGTAGAGAAAGTCCTCAAGAACGTCATCAACGTCCTGCAGGACGGCCAGAAGGGCTTCGCCGACCTGGGCGAGCACCTCAAAGACGACACCATCAAGCGTTACTTCCTCGCCGAGTCGCTCAAGCGCGCCAACTTCCGCGCCGAGCTTGAGAACGAACTCCATCGCCACGGTGTCAAGGACGTCCACGAGGAAGGCACCACCCTCGGCGCCATCCATCGCACCTGGGGCGATCTCATGGCGAAGATCTCCACTCCCGACGATCACTCCCTCCTCGCCACCGCCGAGCAAGGTGAAGACAAAGCTAAGGCGACCTACAAGGATGCTCTCGAGCAGGAACTCCCGCTTCCCGTCCGCCAACTCCTCACCGAGCAGCAGGCCCACATCATCTCGTCTCACAACTACGTGCGTGACCATCGCGACGCTCTCGCGTCCAAGTAAGCAGAACGCAGCGACGATACGGCGGCAGTCTTCAAGACTGCCGCCTCTTTTTGCCCTTAACAGCTACGACAGCCTACTCTCAAGTTATGTCCCAGCCCGCTCGCGTTATCATGGCCGTCCTTTACATCGTGGCGGGAACCTTGCATTTCTTCCTCACACCCACCTACACCGCCATCGTCCCGGACTATCTGCCAGCCCACCGCACCCTCGTCTATCTCAGCGGATTGGCCGAAATCCTCGGAGGCATCGGCCTCCTTGTTCCCGCCACGCAAAGTGCCGCGGCCTGGGGAATCATCACGCTGCTCATCGCGGTCTTCCCCGCCAACCTCACCATGGTCACAGATCACGCCCGCTTTCCCACCATTCCCCTCTGGGCCGCCTGGCTTCGCCTGCCTTTGCAACTTCCACTCATCTACTGGGCTTGGCTCTATACGCGTAAGTCGTAGCCTTGTCGCATAGCAGGGAATCAGCATGCTAGACTTCCGCCCATGCCTCTCATCCTGATCCTCGTCCTCGTTCTTCTCCTCGTTGGCGGTGGCGGTTACGCCATGGGCCCCGGTCTCGGCTACTACGGAGGCGGCGTCCTCGATATCATCCTCGGCCTCGTCATCGTCTACCTCCTCTTCGGCCGCGGCCGCTCCCGCCTCTAACCCCGCGTTCACTACATCGCACCGTTCGGCAGGCGTAACATAAGGCTACCGGAGGTGCCTATGCCGATTACGACGCTATCTAGCCTTGACTTCGATCCAGCCGCACTTCGTGCAGCGGCTTACGGCCCTGTCTTCCTAACGGAAAACGGTCGCGCAAGCCATGTACTGCTCTCATTTGACGAGTACTCCCGCATTGCTGGCTCCGGAGAAACCATCCTTGAGATGCTAGGTGATCCCGCAGTCGCCGAGATCGACTTCGATCTACCTCCACGTGAGATAAGCCCCGAGAGACCCCTGGACCTTGAGTAATGTATCTCCTGGACACGAACGTCGTCTCAGAGCTTCGCAAGGAAGGGTCAGGCAGGGCTGATCGGAACGTCGTTCGATGGATCTCGCAAGCGCCAGCCGCACAGTTCTATCTCTCCGTCATCACGCTGATGGAATTGGAAGTCGGTGTCCTCCTGATGGAACGGCGTGATCCTTTGCAGGGAGGGCTCTTCAGACGATGCTTCACACACCGCGTGCACTCAGCGTTCGTCGGCAGGGTATACCCCATCAATGAAGCGGTAGCCCGCCAATGCGCTGCACTTCACGTCCCGAACAAGCGGCCAGACAACGACGCCCTAATCGCCGCCACCGCTCTCGTCCATGGCCTCACTGTAGTAACCCGCAACGTCGCCGACTTTGAAACAACCGGAGTTCCTATCCTGAACCCATGGGAGCAACAGGCGCCTCGTCTTTAGTACCCCTTCAAATGCAGCCCGAACACCACCACACTCGCCGCCAGACAATACACCCCGAACAGCCACCACTTCCCACTCTCCAGCCAGCTTGAGAGCCACTTCAGCCCCGCCAGCCCAGCCAGAAACGCCAGCACCATCCCCAGCACGCTAGCACCCACCACGCCGTGCAGGTCCAGCGGCATCCCTGCCGCCGCAGCCTCATGCGAAGCCTTCATCAGCCGCAGCGCCTCGCGGCCCAGCACCGCTGGCGTCAGCACCACCGCCAGCGCAAAGCTGAACGTCTCCGCATGCTCCCGGTTCACGCCCGCCAGCATGCCCGCGGAGATTGTGGACCCCGAGCGCGAGAATCCGCGGAAGGGAAGTGAAAGCCCCTGCGTCGCCCCGATCACGCCTGCCTGTCCCATCGTCATCTCTTCATCATCCGCGCCATGAGCCCGCCCGGTCATGCTTCGCCGCTCGATCAATCCCGCCAGCAGGATCAGCAGTCCCACGCAGAACAGAGCCACTGCGATCAGGTCCAGCCGCCCGAAAAGCTGCTCGATCTCAGCCTTCGGGGCCCCATGAAACATCGTCTTCTCAATCACCTTCTGAATCGGATATCCCACCACACCCGTCAGCATCGTCGCCGCCACAATCCGCACCGCGACGCTCTTGAACGCATCCCCGGACCGGAAATAGGTATGCGCCCACCGCCGCCAGAAGTACACGATCACCGCGAACATCGTGCCCGTATGCAGCATCACCAGCAGCAGCGTCATCGCTGGCGAAGTCGGGTCAAGCCCCATCAACTTCTCCGCGACGACAACGTGGGCGGAGCTCGAAACAGGCAGAAGTTCGGCAAGACCCTGCACAATCGCAAGGACAATCACTTTGAGGATGGGCATACCTCATTCTACCAATCCGCCCTCCACAGGGGTGGTACGGTCAGTCCCGATCCGTCCCATACACCGGAATCCCCTGGCCGACCCGGTACGCGATACTCTGCGCTCTACGCGTCCAGTCTGAGTCCTTGAACTTCGTCCGCATCTCATCTGCCAGCGCTTGCGTCTGCTTGGCCGCGCTCTCCGCCTTCCGCCGGTCATCGTCGACCTTGTACATGGAGACCAGCACTCCTGAACGGTATACCGCGTTGTACTCTGCTTCGGCTGCCTTCGGCGAATCCGGATACTGATCCGCATACTTCAGGTACAGCTTCGCCTCCATCTCCGGACACTTCGGCAGTCCTTGCCAGTCGCCGCAAAGCTTGTTATCGAGCAAGTCATACGCCGCCAGCGCCGCATACTTCCCCGGATACTTCTTCATGATCGCCTTCATCTCGCCTTCATAGATCTGTGGTCGCAGATACGCCTCCTGCTCCTTCGCAGACGGCAGCGTCGAAATATCGCTCTTCTCCAGTTGCCACCGTATATCCGCCGACCGGAACGCCGCCTCCCCATCTAGGGGCGAGTCCGGGTAGTACTCATACACCCGCTTGTACAACAGGTGAGCTCCTGCCGCCGCACCCTTCCGCGCATGCGGCCGGCTCGCCTCATCCTCCAGATCCGCCGCCGCGCCAAACAGAATTGCATCCCCATTCACCGTCTGCGGCGACACGATCCCCTTATCCTTCACCCACCCCGACTCCGGCGTCACCCCTTCTTCCGTCGTAAACTCCGGCGTCTTGTCCCGATCCTCATCGTCCGGCGTATCCGTATTCGCATACACCTTCACCCACGCCCCGGACCGCTCGATCACCACCAGCTCATGTCCCGGAGTCACCACCGCCAGCTTCTGCGACGTACCATCCGCCGCGATATACACCACCGCATCATGCACCACCGTAGCCCGCGCAGACCGGTCATACCCCGACCGGTTATCCTTCCCCTTCTTCTGCCCCACCGCCGGTAAGCACACCGTCGCCAACAAAAGCGTCATCCCAAGCCAGGGTCCTAGATACCCCAAGCCTCGGGTCCCGGGCCTGCCCCGCCTGATCGATTCTCCCAGGCATCCCAAGTTCCAAGCTTCTAGGTACCCCAAGGCTTCAGCGCTGGGCCTGCTCCGCCTCATCCAAGCTTCTAGGTACCCCAAGGCTCCAGCGCTGGCCCCGCACCGCCTCATCCAAGCTTCTAGGTACCCCAAGGCTCCAGCGCTGGGCCCGCACCGCCTCATCCAAGCTTCTAGGTACCCCAAGGCTTCAGCCTTGGGTCTCCCATCCCCCAGCCCAGAACCGGGCTTTAGCCCCTGGGGTACGCTCTCTATTCCCCGACTCATCATTTCATTCCATCCCATAGCTCCTTAGACGCAATCTCTCCCAACCTCCGCCACCAGCCTCTCCTTCAATCCTGGATCAACATTCCCCCCGCTCAAGATCACCACCGTCTTCTCCGCCCCCGGCATCTCCCCCGCATGAAACAAAGCCGCCGCCAGCGTCACCGCGCCACTCGGCTCCGGCACCAGCTCCGTCTCCCGCAGCAACACCCGCATCGCCTCATAGATCTCATCCTCCGACACCGTCACGATCCCGTCCACGAACCGCAGAATATGTTCAAAGTTCAGCACCCCAAGCGACTGTGTCCGCAATCCATCCCCAATCGTCCTTGAGGTATTCTCCGTCGGCCACTCCACCAGCGTCTTCGTCTCGAAGCTCTCCTTCGCATCCGCCGCCAGCTCCGGCTCTGCCCCCCAGACCTGCGCCCCAGACCCCGACAGCTTCACCGCCGTAGCCGTCCCGCTCAGCAGTCCTCCGCCGCTTACCGGCGAGATCACCAGCCCCACATCCGGCATCTCCCGCACAATCTCCAACCCGCACGTCGCCTGCCCCGCCACAATGTGCGGATGATCGTACGGCGGCACCACCGTGTACCCGTGCTCTGCCGCGAGCTCCTCAGCCTTCAGCCGCCGCGCCGAGCTCGCGTTCCCCACAAACACAACCTCCGCCCCCAGCGCTCGCGTCGCCTCCACCTTCACTCCCGGAGCATTGTCCGGCATCACGATCACCGCCTTCGCCCCCAGCGCCCGCGCCGCATACCCTACTCCCTGAGCATGGTTCCCGCTCGAGTACGTGATCACCCCACGCCCGAGTTCTTCCGGGCTCAGCTGCGCGATCATGTTGTACGCCCCCCGCAGCTTGAAGCTCCCGATCGGCTGAGCCGACTCGCACTTGATCCACAGCTTCGTCCCCGCCAGCCGCACCAGCGGCGTCTTCACCGCAGCCCCCTTGATGCGTTCCGCAGCCGCCTCGATCTCCGCCAGACTCACCAGCCTCATAGACCCTCCACCCCCATTCTCCCCCGAGACTTTCCCTTGCGCTCTTTGCATCCTCTCCTGAACGTCCTCTGCGGATCATTCGTTGTCTGTTTCGCCGTCCTCGCCGCATAGCCGGGAGAAAAAGTGACAAACACCCTCCGCTTGGACTAATTTACCCATCGGTTAAGTTCGCCATAACTTTCTCGTCCCGAAAGGTCTTCCGTCCTCCATGATGAAACTCCGCTTCTCCCTCCTCACCGGCGCCGCTTCCGCTCTCCTTACCCTTGCCACCGGCGCCGTCACTCAAGCCCAGCAGAATTACGTCGGCTTCTATGACGCATATGTCGGCTTTGCGGACATCAATGCTCCCGCCCTCGGCCTCAATCAACCCGGCTTCCACACCCAGCTCGGCGTCAACCCACGGCCCTGGTACTCCGTCGGCTTCGACTTCTCCATCGCCTCGGGCTCCGAGCTCCTCACCCCCAGCCTCCTGCCGGCAAATCTCCAGGCACTCGTCGCCGGAGCCCAGCAACAGTACACCGCGCTCGGCCTCCTGCCACCCGGTTACAAGCTCGTCGTACCAACGGACGTCGACACCCAGACCTACGCCTTCGGTCCTCAGTACATCAACCGTCACTTCAAGCGCATTACCTTCTTCGCTCGTCCTTCACTGGGTGCTCTGCATGAGCACGCCACTCCTCGAGCCGCCACCGATCCCTTCCAAGGCGCCATCATCGCCCAACTCGTCCCCCACGGCTCTAAGTCCGATTGGACCGGCTTCTACGGGGTCGGAGGCGGCGGAGACTTCGCCATCAACAAGCACTTCGGTCTTCGCACCCAGCTCGACATCGTCTACAACCATCCCTTCAACGACATCCTTGCCAGCGGACGCACCACCTACCGCGTCTCGATCGGGCCCAGCTTCCACTTCGGCAAGAACGAGGCCGTCATCCACGACCGCGGTCATCATAGCTAGTCCAGGTTCATACTTCAGAGTTCAAGTTCGCACTTCAGAGTTACAGCAGAGGCGTCCGGCCCGCCGGCGTCTCTGCTGCGTGCATCACC
Organism: uncultured Granulicella sp.; assembly: GCA_965198885.1. Lineage (GTDB taxonomy): Bacteria > Acidobacteriota > Terriglobia > Terriglobales > Acidobacteriaceae > Edaphobacter. Next base: position 2,440,108 of record OZ240677.1, read on the forward strand.
AGCGCAAAAAAGTGAATCAGCTTCCACTCCTCCCAAAGTCCAGGCTTGGTCTCGCCAAAGTTCACATGCGAGAGCACCGGGCTCACCAGCATCGCCTGCAGCGTCACGCTCGGCAGCTCGGAAGCCATCCACAACGTCTCCGCCGAAGGAATGATGTTGTCCGCCTGCCCATGCAGCAGGTACACCGGCGTCACCATCGTCTTCAAGTGTCCGCGCGGCGAGAGCCCATTCAGCTCATCCGCATGCTTCGCCGCCGCCGCCGCGATCTGTGCCCGCGTCCGCTCTGACGTCGCATCCATCAACTCCAGCGCCTCGAGCTTCTGCCGCTCGTTCAGCTTCTCGGAAGCCGTCTCCTCAGCCTTCTTGTCCTCGTACAAATGCGCCCGCAGCACCGACCGGATTCGCGCGATATCTTGCCGCGGCACGAAGTCCTCGACGTACTCATACTCCAGCACCAGCGGGCCATACTCATGCGCGGGCAGCAGCTCCGTGGTCCCATTCGGCCGCTCATCCTCGTTCGTCCGGTAGTACTGCGCCACCCGGCTCATCGAGTCCTGCGACCCCACCGCAAACACAAACTTGAACTCCGGTTTATACAGCGGATCGGCCGCCGCCAGCAGCGCCAGCCCGCCGGAGAAACTCAACCCCATCACGCCGACCGGGCCGCCCGTCTTCTCGGCAAACCACTGCGTCGACTCCCCAATCGTCTTAATCGACGTCGAGTCCACATGGTAGTCCTTGATATCCGGCAGCTCCGGCGTCAACACCCGTAGCCCGCAACTCGCCATGGCCGCCGCAAAGCTCTCCAGGTATGGATAATCGATGCCAAGATGGTGGACCCCATGAAACACCACCAGAGCCGGGGCATTCGGATGTCCCTTCGGCAGGTAAAGCCGCCCGCGCACCGGCCCTGACTCAGTCTCAAGCGTCACATCTTCGGTCGTCGTAGGCTCCGCAACGATCGCCGCCACAAGCCGCGGCACCGGTTGACCGGAGACCTCCTGCAGGATCGCCACTGCCTGCAGATGCGCCCTCACAAACGGCCACACCGAAATTCCGAGAACGACGAGCCCTGCCAGCAGCAGCCCGGAGAAGAGGAGCCAGTTCTCCGCCACCCGCTTCCGCGTCTCCTCGACAACCGCCGCAGTCCGCGTCCGCCGCAGCCGCTCCGTCAGCCGGGCCACACCGATTCGTCGTGACGGCAGTCTCCGAGGCAGAACAGGGCGGCGCATCGTCGTCAATCCTCAATCCTGCATCACTCAGATGCCGTCAATACTCTACCGCACACGCACGAACGCAATACGAAAGGGGTGAAGACAAAGTCTCCACCCCTCGCGCCATCCACTTCCGATCTTCGTCAGATCTCCATAATCACCGGCATGATCAAAGGCCTGCGGCTCGTGGACTTCTGAATATACCGCTTCAGATCCCCGCGAATCTTCTCCTTGATCACTCCGTAATCCTGCTTTTCTTCCGCGCTCGAGCCATCCAGCGTCCGCTTGACGATCGCCTTCGCCTCCGTCACCGTATCGGCATCATCGATGGCAAACCCGCGCATCACAACCTCCGGCTCACCCTCCGACACACCGGTCCGCTTATCGATCGCAATGATCGCGAGCACGATGCCGTCTTCGGAAAGATGCTGCCGGTCCCGGATCACCACATCGTCCACAACATCGATCGATCCGCCCGAGTCGATACAGACCCGCCCCGTCCGAACCTTCCCATTCTTCTGCGCCGTATCCGCCGTCAACTCCAGGATCTCGCCATCCTCAATCAGGATCGCCTGCTTCGGCACCCCCGTCGACTGGGCCAGCGCCACATGATGCTTCAGGTGCCGGAAGTCTCCATGCACCGGGATAAAGAACTTCGGCTGCACCAGGTTGATCATCAGCTTCAACTCCTCCTGGCTGCCATGACCGCTGACGTGGATCAATCCATTCGTCCCATCGTCGAAGATCACGTTTGCATCCCGCCGCTCCAGGTGGTCGATGACGCGATAGATCCCCTTCTCATTGCCCGGAATGACGCGGCTGCTCATCACCACCGTATCGCCCGCGTCGATCTTCGCGAATTTGTGGTTATTCACGGCAGCCCGGCTCAGCGCACTCATCGGCTCGCCCTGCGTTCCGCTGATCATCAGAAGCAGCTTCTCCGCCGGAAAATCCCGAATCTGTCCCGGATGAATCAGCAGCCCCTGCGGCACCTTCAGATACCCAAGGTCCTGCGCAATCTCCGTCGCATTGTCCATCGAACGCCCGATTACCGCGACCTTGCGCCCATGCTTCGCCGCCAGATCGAACGCCAGTGCGATCCGCGCAATCGAGCTCGAGAAGCAGCTAAAGAACAACTTCTTCTTCGCATGCCCGAAGATCTCGTCCAGCCGCGGCCGCACCGCACGCTCACTCGGCGTCCACCCCGGCCGGTCCACGTTCGTCGAGTCCTGCAGCAGCGCCAGCACCCCGCCGTTCTTGCCCAGGTCCGCAAAACTCTGCAGATCGAAAGCCTTCCCATCCGGTGGCGAAAGATCGATCTTGAAGTCGCCCGTATGCAGCACCACACCCACCGGCGTATGGATCGCCAGCGCGACGCAGTCCACCAGGCTATGCGTCACATGGATCGGCTGAATCTTGAACGGTCCCAGCTGAAACGTCTTGCCGGGAATCATCTCGATCAGGTCCGCATCATCGAGCAGCCGATGTTCATCCAGCTTGCCCTCAGCCAGCGCCAGCGTGAACTCCGTCCCATACACCGGAACATTCAGCTCGGACAGAATCCAAGGCAGTCCGCCGATGTGATCTTCGTGCCCATGCGTCAGCAGGATCGCCCTCACCTTGTCCCGGTTCTCGGTCAGGTAAGTGATGTCCGGCACGACGATATCCACGCCCAGCAGTTCTTCTTCAGGAAACATCAACCCGGCATCGATGACGAGAATGTCATCCTGCCACCGAACTGCCATGCAGTTCATACCAAACTCGCCGAGTCCACCCAGCGGTATCAAACGTAATTTATCGTGTGCCATCAACCCCTGAGTTTACCAGCTATACGCCATCAAGAATTTTGCTGCGCCCGGCCCGTGCCAATATGGGCCTGATTTTACCGTTGCCGCCGCTCCAAGATCGCCGCGCGCCGCGATCCAGGTGTGAACCGATGAAACAATAGGCCCGGCCTTCCGTGGATCGTTGCAGGGCTTTAGCACCTCAGGGCTCAGGGATCCAAACAGTTCTGCCCTGATAAAGCAGAACGGCCCAGCATCTTCGCTGGACCGCTCAATCCACTGATGGAGACGCTTTGCGAAACTTGTTTCGCGTAAGAGCCTCGGGTGAACTGGAAGTGCCAGGACTCCTAATCCTGGCAACTCTATGTCTGCTCGCCGTGCTTGTAGTAGCAGTTGTCTTGCTGCTCGAGTAGCAATCAAACCGCCTTCCAGTGGCCTGTAACCCGCTGGAGGGCTTTACTGCCATCCATCCTACCACTCTCATCGGCCCCGACACCTACCGCAAGATCTCCTCCAGCGCCAGCGACAACTCCGTCTTCCCATCCCGGTACTTCACAATCACCGGCGTCGCCACGCTCAACCCCCACTCCTTCCCCTTCCCATGCGTCACCGCACGTGACCCCGGCACCACCACCGCGCCACTCGGAATCACCAGCGGCATCTCCCCCGTCGCGCGATGGATCTCCCCCGTCACCAGGTCATACACCGGCGTCCCCCGCGTCAACACCGTCCCCGCCGCCAGCACCGCCTTGGCCCGCACGATCGTCCCCTCGTACACCCCCGTATTTCCCCCAATCAAAGCATCATCCTCGATAATCACCGGGCTCGCATTCACCGGCTCCAGCACGCCGCCGATCTGCGCCGCCGCACTCAGGTGCACCCGCTTCCCAATCTGCGCGCAGCTCCCCACCAGCGCATGGCTATCCACCATCGTCCCCTCATCCACATACGCCCCCGTATTCACGTAAGCCGGGGGAACCACCACCACACCCCTCGCCACGAAAGCCCCCGCCCGTACCGAGCTCCCCCCCGCCACGATCCTCACCCCGTCCTCCGCCGTAAAGCTCCGCGCCGGATACGTGTTCTTATCCACATACTTTCCCCCCTCGAACGCCACCAGGTGCCCCAGCCGGAACCCCAGCAAGATCCCCCGCTTCACCCAGGCATTCACCCGCCAACCCGTCGCCTCCGCCGCATCCGGCTCCGCCGCCCTCAGCTCCCCCGCCTCAAGCTTCGTTCTCAGCTCCGCAAAAGCCGTCTCCGCCTCCGCACTCCCAACCGCGCCCGCCCCAAGCCCAAAAAAATACTCAATCGCCTCCGAAAGCTCCGTCACTCCACTCCCGAATACACTCATGTTCCTGATTGTAGTGTCGTTCACTGCCTTACCACTGCACCACACTGCCTTTCACTGTCCCTAAAACACCCGTAGATTATCCGTCTGTCCCGCCGGAGCATGCACCATCAGCCCCAACTCTCCCGCCAGCACCTCCAGCCGGTGCCGCGTAGCCCGGCTCACCGGAACCATCGGCAGCCGCAGGTTCTCCTCGCCCCGCCCCAGAATCGCCATCATCGCCTTCACCGGCGCCGGGCTCGGCTCCCAGAACAAACCCTGCATCAACCGGAAGAAGTGCCGATTGATCCTCCGCGCCGTCGCCCAGTCATTGCCCAGCGCCGCCCGCACCATATCGCTCATCTGCCCCGGAATCACATTCGAAGCCACCGAGATCAATCCCGTCCCACCCAGCGCAAGCACCGGCAGCGCCAGCCCGTCATCCCCGCAAAAGACCCCAAAGCTCTGCGGGGCCGTCGTCAGCAGCTCCGTAATCTGCGCCAGGTTCCCACTCGACTCCTTGATCCCCACCACATTCGGCAGTTCCGCCAGCCGAAGCACCGTCGCCGCCTCCAGATTCGCCCCCGTCCGCGCCGGAATGTTGTACAGCAGCACCGGCAGCTCCGTCGCCTCCGCCACTGCCCGGAAGTGCTGATACTGTCCCTCCTGCCCAGGCCGGTTGTAGTACGGATTCGCCGTCAGCACCCCACTCAGCCCCCGCACTCGGGAGACCTGCTGCACCCGCGCCACCGCCTCGCGCGTCGAGTTATGCGTACACCCCGCAAACACCGGCACCCGTCCGCCCGACACCGCGCACGTCACCTCCACCACCCGCAGCCACTCCTCACCGCCCAGGGTGGCCGCCTCGCCGGTCGTCCCACACGGAACCAGCAGCTCCACCCCACTTTGGATCTGCCAGTCGACCAGACTCACCAGCGCCGCCTCGTCCACAGCGCCATCCGCGCCGAAAGGAGTAATCAAGGCCGTCCCACAACCGAAAAGTTCCATAACAAAAATGAGTCTACTTGAACCGCGTCAGCCCTGACTCGAACCCGCCCCACGCCGCCTGACCACCCATCGATCCCACCGCCAAAGCAGCATATACAGCACGACAACGTAGAACTCCGACGATCCCTTCAGGATCCGGTCGTATACATAGTCATGACTTTCGTGAAAGATCATCGAGGAGAACACCCCCGGAAGGAGTAACAGGCTAAACGGCTCGACGGACATACTCAACCACTTCGGCCACGTCGTCACAAACGAAGCCATCGTCCCCAGAGCAACCAGCCCCACACTTCCAACAGCCGTCAGCGCCAGGCGCCGCACCATCCCCGGAACGCCCGTCCGCATCCGCAGTGATGCGCCCGAACCCAATCTAGGCCCACTCCCCGGCCCGCATCAGCGGCTCGGAACTCCCATCCTTCGTCACCCCATCGACATCCATCGCGCCGGACCCGATCATCCAATCCACATGGATCAGGCTATTGTTCGCTCCCTTGGCCGCCAGCGTCGCCTCATCCATATGCTCGCCGCCTGCCAGGCAAGTCGCATAGGCCTGCCCCAGCGCAATGTGGCTCGCCGCATTCTCATCGAACAACGTATTCCAGAACAGAATCCCACTCTGCGCAATTGGTGACGAGTGCGGCACCAGCGCCACCTCACCCAGCCGCCGCGCCCCTTCGTCGGTTGAGATCAGCCGGTTCAACACATCCTCCCCCGCTGAAGCCTTTGCCTCCACAATCTTTCCACCCTCAAACCTGCACGCAATGTTCTCGATCAGCGTCCCCTGGTGCGAGAGCGGCTTCGACGCCCTGACCACGCCGTCCACCCGATCCTTATGCGGCGTCGTAAAACACTCTTCCGTCGGAATATTCGCGTTGCAGAAAACTCCATTGCCCGACTCTCCACCGCCTCCAGCCCAAACATGATCGTCCGCCAATCCCACCTTCAAGTCCGTCGCGCCATCCGCACTCCGGAACCGCAGCGCATGAAACCGCTTCGCGTTCAAATAAGCCACCCGGCCGTGCAGATGCTTGCTATGCGCCTTCCACGCCGCCACCGGATCCTCGGAAGTCGCCCGCGAAGCCACGAAGATCGCATCCCAAAGCTTGGCCACGCCTTCTTTTTCGCCAAGCCCCGGAAACACCAGCCTGGCCCACGCCGGAGTCGCCGCCGCAACGATCGACCAGTTGATCGCATGCCGCGTAATCATCTCCATCGCCGGCTTGTTCGCCTTCGATCCCGCAACATTCGCCCGGGAAACCTTCGCCGGATCCTCACCCGCCAGCAGCGCCGGATCCGCTCCCGCCAGCGCCAGCCGCGCCGCCCCACTCTTGAACGCCGCCGCAATCCCGTCCGCCAGCCACACCGGAGCCTTGTCAAACGACGCATCGCTCGCAAACCGGTACCGTGCCAGGGACGTCTCATCGTCGCCATAGAGCGTCGTCACCAGCGTCGCCCCAGCTTTATACGCATGCTCCGTAATCCGCCGCACCAGCGGCAGCATCTCGGTCGTCGCCGAGATCAACAGCTCTTGCCCAGCCTGCAGATTCAATCCAACGTGAACCGCAAGCCGCGCAAACCGGTCCAGCTTCTCATTGAACGGAAGCGCGGCAAAGTCAAACGTGGAAGCACCGGAGACAGGCGTGACAACGGCAGAGGACATCCTCCAAGGTTAGGCAGAACCGGCCCGAAACGCAAACACCGTCGTCAAAAAATCAAAGCCCCTCGTACACATCCCTGAAGTCATAGCATCCCGTTCGCGTGGAAAGCCACTCCGCCGCCCGCACCGCGCCTTCGGCAAAACCACGCCGCGAAAACGACTCATGCTGCAGCGTAATCCGGTCCGCATCGCCCGTCGCAACCAGCACATGCAGCCCCGGCTCATCGCCTTCGCGCTTGGACGTGATCGGCACCTCGCCATGCCCCGCACGGCTCACCATCTCCCCCAAACTGATCGCCGTCCCGGAGGGTGCATCCAGCTTCGCCACATGATGCGTCTCCATGATCGAAAACGTGTATCCCGCATCCTTCAACGCCGCGCCCATCTCCGCCGCAACCTTCAACATCACCTGCACTCCGACGGAAAAGTTCGTCCCATACAGCAGCCCGGCCTCCTTCCGCCCCGTTAGCTCCCGCATCGCATCCAGCTTGTCGTACCAGCCGGTCGTCCCCACCACCATCTTCGCCCCGGTCGCCAGGCAAGCCCGCATGTTCTGCACCGCAGCCTCCGGCGTCGTAAAGTCGATCACCACATCGAACCCCGCCACAAACGGTGGCGTCAGCGCCGCCGCATCGCGGTTCTCCTTCGCATCGAGCACATGCACCCCATGCCCATGTTCCGCCGCCACATCCGCAACCAGCTTCCCTGTCTTCCCGTGACCCAAAACCAAAACGCGCATCGATCTTCCTTCCCGTTCTTACCTCAAGTCTACCTACAGCGAACTTCCAACACCGAACTTCCTCTCATAGAACGCCCATCAACGTTCAAAGCAACCTCCCGAAGGTGATCATCAAGCTTGCTCAGCCGACGTGTTCTTGCCGTTGTTCTTGTTCCTTTTTGCTGTTGTTCTTGTTCCTTTTTGCTGTTGTTCTTGTTCCTCTTTGCTGTTAATCTTGTTCCTCTTTGCTGTTGTTCTTGTTCCTTTTTGCTGTTGTTCTTGTTCCTCTTTGCTGTTGTTCTTGTTCCTGAGATAGGCCCGGACTTCAGTCCGGGCTCCCCAAACCTGCAATACCTCCGGGGCTTCAGCCCCCGAGATATGGTCTCCGCCATCAAGCTACTGCCCTCACAACATACCGGCGACCGGTCCATCAAGCCCAGCTTCTGACAGCCTGAGCAAGCCTGAGAATCACTCTCTCTTGCACTTGCCCTTGTGTGCCCTAGACGCTAGCAATCCCCGCCACATCGAAAACCGCCTCATCCGGATCCGCAAAGAACTCCCGATGTAAAGCCCTCACCGCCTCATCCACATCCTCCTCATCAATCATGAAACTCATATTGATCTCACTCGCACCCTGCGAGATCATCCGCACATTGATATGGCTCACCGCCGAGAACACCCGCCCCGCAATCCCGTTATGCCCGCGAATATCCTCCCCCACCAGGCACACCAGCGCCTTGCGCCCCTCATACTTCACATCCGCAATCTTCCCCAGCTCCGCGCAGATCGCCGGAAGCTGCTCGTTCGAGTCCACCGTCAGTGAGATACTCACCTCGCTCGTCGACACCATGTCGATCGCACACTGATACCGGTCGAACACATCGAAAACTGCCTTCAGATACCCATGCGACATCAACATCCGGCTCGCCACCACATCGATGATCGTCAGCCGCTTCTTCGCCGCAATGCTCTTGAACGGGCTCGCGCACCGCGCCGCCATCGCCGTAATCTTCGTCCCCTCATTCGCCGGGTTCCGCGAGTTCAGCACAAACACGGGAATACTCTTCTGCACCGCCGGAAGAATCGTGGCCGGATGCAACACCTTCGCCCCAAAATAAGCAAGCTCCGCCGCCTCCTCAAAGCTGATCGTCTTCACCCGCAGCGCCTCCGGCACAATCCGCGGATCGGTCGTCATAATCCCGTTCACATCCGTCCATATCTCGATCGCCCCCGCGTGCAGTCCACCGCCCACCAACGCCGCCGTATAGTCGCTCCCGCCACGTCCCAACGTAGTAGTAATCCCCTCCGCATTCGATCCAATAAACCCACCCAGCACCGGCGTCTGCCCCGCCTCGATCAAAGGCAGCACCAGCTCATGCAGCTTTGCCTCAATCTCACTCTCGATCGGCGCCGCCTTGCCATAATGCGCGTCCGTAAGAATGCACGTGCGAGCATCCACATGCACGCCATTCAGCCCAAGCTGTTCGAAAGCCGCCGCCACCATTCGGCTCGAAATCCGCTCTCCAAAACTCACCACAAGATCGTTCGTCCGCGGCGTCAACTCCCCCACCGCCGCAATCCCGCGCAGCAGATCATCCAGCGCGTCGAACTCCCCATGAATCTTGCCCACCACCTGCGTCAGCGCCTCACCCGTCACCAACTCCGCCGCCGTCTCTAAATGCCGCTCCCGCAGCCGAACCGCAATCGCAATCGCCCCCTGCCGATCATCCCGACCCGCCGCCGCAGCCGCAGCCAGCAGCGCATCCGTCACCTTCGCCATGGCCGACACAATCACCACCGCCTGCAGCCCACGCTCCCGTCGCCCTTGCACGATCGACGCCGTCCGCCGCATCGCCGTCGCATCCTCAACCGACGTCCCACCAAACTTCATCACCACCAATTGCGGACGTGCCACGCTCATACGGCCTCTACACTCTTTTCCAGATCAAACTGTGCCCTGCGCGAGCAGCGGTCACTTCGTGACGTGTATTCCGCTTCGCGATGGTGCTCCCATTGGTCGCAAGCAGAACACCGTGCCGACCAACGGGAGGGCAACGCGAAGCCTAAGAGGAGTCACGAAGTGACCGCCCCGCGCGTAGCGGGCCCGTCTAGCTTGTCTAGCATCGCCAGCATCTCCGCATTCAGCAGCGCCGCGCCCGCCGCACCACGAATCGTATTGTGGCTCAGCAGCACAAACTTCCAGTCGAGCAGGTTGCACGGCCTAAGCCTGCCCACCGTCGTCGTCATCCCGTTGCCGCGCATCAGGTCCAGCCTCGGCTGCGGCCGGTCGATCGCCTCCACATACTCCACCGGAAACTCCGGCGCGCTCGGCAGATCATGCCCTTCGTGGACCCCCTTCAGCGGCTGAAACTCCGCCCACGCCGCCTGAATCTCCTCATACGTCGCGGCCTGTTTGAACTTGATACTCACACACTCCGTATGCCCATCGACCACGGCCACCCGGTTGCAATGCGCACTCAGCTTCGCCGGCAGCATCTCCACGTGGTCGCCCTTCACCGACCCCAGCAGCTTGCCGATCTCCTCCTGCAGCTTCTCTTCCTCGTTCTTGATAAACGGCACCACATTCCCCAGGATATCCAGCGACGCCACCCCCGGATACCCCGCCCCACTCACCGCCTGCATCGTGCTTACAAACAAACTCTCAATCCCGAACCGTTCCTGCAGCGGAGCCAGCGCAAGCACCAGCCCAATGGCACAGCAGTTCGGATTCGTGACGATATACCCACCCGACTCTTTACGCCAAGCCTGCTTCTCGATCAACGCAAGATGCCCCGCATTCACCTCCGGAACGACCAGCGGAACATCCGTCGTCATGCGGAAAGCGCTGCTGTTCGAGATCACCGCACATCCCGCCGCCGCAAACTTCGGTTCCAGCTCATGCGCCACGTCTGCATCGAGCGCCGCAAACACAATCTTCGGCAGCTCCAGCCCAGCCGTTCCCTCGGGCGTATTGGCCATCAGCGTCATACCCGCGATCCTCGCCGGCAGCGGTGTATCCAGCTTCCACCGGCACGCATCCTCATACCGCTTGCCCGCGTTCCGGTCGCTCGCCGCCAGCCACGCAATCTCAAACCACGGATGCTCGCTCAGCAGCTGAATCAACCGCTGCCCCACCATCCCCGTAGCCCCCAGAATCCCAACCTTCCGTCGCTCCATCTATCCGCGCCACTCCATCCAGCTAGAATACCGGATCACCGAAGAGAAAATATGTCTTGGGTGCCCCATCCTCGACCGGCAGTCTTATCGCCGGGCAGGGTGGGGTATCGAGCAAAGCTCGACCGCACCTCAGCTTGAGTCAGAATGAATTCTTCACCATCACGAGCACGATTTCCATATAAGCTCTTTTTGCAAGCGAGGCTGCAATGCAATCCCAAACACAGAAGAAGTGGATTACATGCGGTTTGTTAGCCTCATGTCTGATCGCATACTCAGCGCGCGGTGCAGCAACTCCACCATGTAAGGGCAATCCGAAGCTTGTTGGCCGCTGCTTCACCGTGCATGGGCGAGCTGAGTACGGCAACGGCACCCCGAATCTTCGTATCTGGATCGTTGGTACAAAACGGAAACTCGGAGTGACTGCTGGGAGCGTAGCCGACGACGCAGAAGCCCCCGTTCTCCCAAGCTCTCTGCACATTGAAACCGGAGAACAGGTCTTTGCCGACTTCGAAGTCTGCCCGTTCACCCCGTACAAATCCCAGGCAATGCAGATGGTTTGCATTGAAAGCGCCAAGAAACTAATCAGGAGATCTCCCAGCGATATCACGCGGTGATATCGTTCGAGTTAATCGAGCGATATCCCTCCTATGCGCACCCTCATCGACATCCCCGAAGAAGACCTGGCCACCCTTCAGAACGTCACCGCGAAGTTGGGCATCTCGCGCGCTGAATTCGTCCGCCGTGCCGTCTCCGCCTCGCTGCTCCCCTACCGCGAGTCCGAGCAGACCGAAGCCTTCGCAATCCTCGCCGGAAAGCTTGAGGACGGCCTCGCATACGAGCGGAAGTTCCGCAGCGAATGGTAAAGAACGCTAAGCGTTCACCGCTCTACTCAAGCGCCGAGGGGGGAAGGCAGGAACTCGTCCTCTCAAGTTGGAAGCCAGTGGCGCGCAGCTACCACTATCAACGCAACGAACAAAGCAGTCGCAAACATTATCCAGAACACGAGTCGAGACGTCGTGAAAAGGCTTCCGGCTTCTGAGCAATGGAATCGCGAGGTTCTATGCGGGTCATATCGAATTCCGAAAGTGTCGTCTTTTCGAACGTTGTAAAGCGAGGTCAGGCTATCGACGAGAATAGAACCACTCTGGACATTCGCCGATCCGTCGCGATAGTAGAAAATGATGCGGGCAGTTGGCGGCCCATCGTCCCGCACTCCATCAGCCACAATCTCATGTGAAAAACTGTAGCGGTCGCCCTTGGCCATCCACTTACGCGAGGCCAGCTCCCCATAAACCGTGTCAGCATTCGAACCTCGTAAGCCCCTCCTACTTCACCGCAAAGCTGAAATCCGCCTTCCCCACGCCACCCGCCCCCACCGTCACCGGAATCGTCTTCTCCCCCAATTTCTCCTGCACCGCCCCAATCACATACTCCCCCGGAGGCAGCCCCGCCAAACTGAACGTGCCGCTCGCATCCGTCACCGCGAAGAACGGCGTCTGCGACACGTTGATAAACGCATTCATCCACGGATGGTTATTGCACCGCACCGGCATCATCACCTCCGGCTTCGCAAACTGCTTCGTCACCGGCGTACCCCGCGGCCCCTGCGACACATCCACTGTCTCATTTCCCACCACCGTAGGCATCGTGTGGATGTTATGCATCGTCGGATCGGAGTTCCGGAACACCACACTCCCACCCTGCATCACCCCAATCACATGCGGCACATACTGGCACCCCTTCTGGTCGAGCACCACCGCCTTCATCGCCCCGCCACCCCCAGAAGAACCCGCCTGCATAGCCGCCTGGGGCCCGGACTTCACATACACAAACACATTCGCCAGCTTGCCCGCATTCACCACATACTGCTCGCTATAAACCGTCCCCCCCGCCAGCCCACAAGCCGGGTCCATGGACGTATCGATCTCCACCTTAGCCGGCGCCTTCCCCGCCAACATCACCGTCCCGCTCACCGACCCCGAAGGCCCCCTATAAGCCGGCGCACCACTCACCGCCGCCGGAGCACTCACCGCCGGACTCGCCCCCGCCCCACTCTCCGCCGTCTTCACCGCCGAATCCGTCTTACACCCACCCACCGCCATCGCCGCAACCAGTCCCACCAACCCCACTACCCGACCCATCGTCATATCGCTTTATCCCGTCTTTATCCGTGTCATCCGCGCAAATCCGCGGTCAAGTCTTCGCCAGGAACCCGCAATCGTTATCCCAAAGCCGTAATCACCGCATCCGCAAACTCCGTAGTCCCACTGCTCCCCCCCACATCCCGCGTAAGACTCTTCCCCTCGGCATACACCGTCTCCAACCCACCCTGCACCATCTCCGCCGTCTCCCCCTCATCCAGATGCCAGAGCATCAGAATCGCACTCTGCAGCACCGCCGTCGGATTCGCCATATCATTCCCCGCAATATCCGGAGCCGACCCATGCACCGCCTCGAAGATCGCCATATCCGCCCCCAGGTTCGCCCCCGGAACCAGCCCCAGCCCCCCCACAAGCGCCGAGCAAAGATCGCTTAGAATATCCCCATAAAGATTCTCCGTCAGGATCACATCGTACTGATATGGATGCAGCACCAGCTGCATGCACGTGTTGTCGACGATGTGTTCCTTGTACTCAATCTCCGGAAATCCCTTCCCAATCTTCCGCGCGCACTCCAGAAAAAGCCCATCCGTAATCTTCATGATGTTGGCCTTATGGATCGCGTGGACCTTCTTCCGCCCATGCTTCTTCGCATACTCAAACGCAAACTTCGCCACCCGCGTCGAGCCCTTCTCGGTAATAATCTTCAACCCCTGCGCCACCCCCGGAGCCACCATCATCTCCAGCCCCGCATAAAGGTCCTCGGTGTTCTCCCGCACAATAATCAGGTCGATCCCCGGATACCTGGTCTCCAGCCCCGGCAGATTTTTGATCGGCCTGAAGTTCGCAAACAGCTCATACTTCTTCCGCAGCGCGACATTGATCGAGCTGAACCCACCCCCAATCGGAGTCCCCACCGGCCCCTTCAACCCCACCCGCGTCTCTTCGAGCGACTTATACAGCCCCTGCGAGATGTACTCCCCCGTTCGCGCATACGCATCCGCCCCGGCATCATGGGTCCGCCAGTCGAACGAGACCCCCGTCTTCTTCCCCGCAGCCTCCAGAATCCTCACCGTAGCCCCGGTCACCTCCGGCCCAATCCCGTCCCCCGGAATCAAAGTAATCGCATGCATCTTAGCCAATCCATCCTCCAAATCAATCCTGAACAACTAAAAATCACGTCATCCTAAGCGCAGCGAAAGGCCCTGTATTTCCCTTTGCCTGCCTTTGCCTGCCTTTGCTCTTGCTCTTGCCTTTTGGGATGAGCGTGGGGCTTCAGCCCCACGACCAGGGCCACAAAAAGAAAGGGCCTTTAGCCCCGGGCCGTTCTCCCCCGAACTCAAACCTTCACAACCCGCCTCCGCGAATCCTTCCCACTCAACAACTCCTCCAACTCCACCTTGAACTCCCTCACATCCTTGAAATCCCGATACACACTCGCGAACCGAATATAAGCCACCGTGTCGATCCCCTTCAGCCGCTCCATAATCAACTCTCCCACCTCACTCGTCAGCCGTTCCCGCTCCGGCGAGTCCACCACATACGCCTCCGTCTCATCCACAATCCGTTCCAGTTGCGCGGAAGAAACCTGCCGCTTCTGGCAAGCCTGCAGCAGCCCCCGCAGCACCTTCTGCCGGTCGAACCGCTCCCGCCGCCCATCCTTCTTCACCACCATGTACGGAATCTCGTCGATCCGTTCATACGTCGTAAAGCGCTTCTCACACGACGCACACTCGCGCCGCCGCCGGATCGAGTCCGCCTCCTTGCTCTCTCTGGAGTCGACCACCCGATCCTCGGCAAATCCACAATAAGGGCACTTCATCGTTCCCATGATTCTACTTGTTTGTCCTTACCTGTTCTTTTTGCTCGTCATTCTGAGCGAAGCTCAGAACCTCCGTATCTCGCCGTTGCCGTTGCCTGTCCTGGGTGCCCCATCCTCGACACGGCGAAGCCGTGGCAGGGTGGGGTATCAGGCAAAGCCCGACCGCCTTTCTTCTGAGCGAGCGGTGAGATCTGCAGTCGCCTCTTCCACTTTGTCTGTCATTCAGAGGGAAGCGAAGAACCCGCGTCTGCCCTTGCCATTGCAGGTCTCGCCTAGTCAAAGCCCGCCCTCTCCGTGCCCTATCATCGCAAGCCTCACCGCGATGAGTGGGGACGTAAACCGCCGGAGTGCCGGCTCTCTTGATCCCTATCCATCTCCCTCCTATGCTTGCCAAGCCAGACATATCCAACCTCTTACCGAATCCCTCGCCCAATACCCGGGTTATAAACTGGCAGCGCACGCCGCAAGACATATCCAGAGCGTCGCCGCCGGAGATAAGACCCATGCAAGCATTCAAGCAAGCCCTCATCGCCGCCTCGCTCCTCCTCATCTCCACCTCCTACGCCCAAGATCCCAATAATCAGGATCCGCCCGCCAGCGTAGCCCGCCTCTCCTACCTCACCGGCGACGTCTCCCTCCAGGCCTACGGCACCGACGACTGGTCCCTCGCGCCCCCCAACTACCCCATGATCGGCGGCGACCGCCTCTACACCGCCCAGTCCTCCCGCGCCGTCCTCCAGCTCAGCGGAGCCGAGCTCCGCATCGGCCAGGGCACCGACGTCACCCTCACCAATCTCGCCGACCAGTACGACCAGCTCGCCCTCGCCCAGGGCTCCGTCCACCTCCGCGTCTTCGCCTTGGACCCCGGCAGCCAAATTGAAGTCGACACTCCCAACGGCGCCGTCATCGTAGAGTCCCCCGGCGACTACCGCATCGACGCCGACCAGGCCAGCGGCTCCTCAGACCTCATCGTCCTCGCCGGCAACGCCCTCATCGCCGGCCCCGGCGTCAACCAGCCCCTCTCCAGCGGCTACGCCATGCAGATGTTCGGCGCCAACCCCATCCAGCTCCAGTACACCGACTTCCCCCAATACGACGCCCTCGACTCCTGGAGCGCCGGCCTCGACCAGCGTTACCGGAACTCCATCTCCGCCCGCTACGTCAGCCCCCAGATGGTGGGCTACGCGGACCTCGACGCCAACGGCTCCTGGCAGCCTGACACCGAGTACGGCCCCGTCTGGTTCCCCAACAGCGTCCCCGACGGCTGGCGCCCATACTCCACCGGCCACTGGGCCTACGTCGCCCCCTGGGGTTACACCTGGGTCGACGACGCCCCCTGGGGCTTCGCGCCCTTCCACTACGGCCGTTGGACCCAGGTCGAAGGCCGCTGGGGCTGGACTCCCGGCCCACCGCGCGTCCGCCCCATCTACTCCCCGGCCCTCGTTGCCTTCGTAGGCGGCAACCCCGGCGGAGGCGGCGGAGGTCTCTCCATCGGCATCAACTTCGGCGGCGGAGGCGGAGGCGTCGCAGCCTGGTTCCCCATCGGTGTCGGCGAGCCCTACGTCCCCTGGTACCGCTGCTCCGACACCTACGCCCGCCGCGTCAACACCTCCAACGTCAACACCACCGTCATCCGCAACACCACCATCGTCAACAACTACAACACCTACATCACCAACGTCCACGTCACCAACACCACCAACGTCGTGGATGTGCATGACAACCACTTCAACTACACCAACCGAGCCTCGGTCACCGCCGTCCCCGTCGCCGCCATCTCTTCCGGCACCTCGGTCGCCCGTCAGCAGGTCCGCCTCTCCCCCCAGCAGACCCAGCAACTCGCCCAGGCCCCCATCTCCGTCCGCCCCACCGCCCCCGCCCCCGCCACGCCGCATCCATCGCTCGTCGCAGCCCGGGCCAACGTCCCGATCCCCGCAGCCCGTCCCACCGTCATGACCACAACCGGCCAGTCCCGAGCCGTCCCCAGCCCTGCCCACACCCAGCCCGTCGCCGTAAACCGTCTGCCTCCGCCCCGGGTCGTGCCGCAAAACGCAGCCCCCGCGGCCGTCCAGCGCCCCGCACCCGCACCCGGCCTCCGTCCCGGCCAGCCCGCCGAGACACCCACCCACTCCCTTCCAACCCAGTCCGCCGCCAGACCATCTCCTGCAACTGCTTCCCCGGCAATCACGAGACCCTCCTCTCCACCCGCCTCGAATCCGGCTTCTATACAACGTCCCGCACCGGCCGGTCAACCGGCTCCCGTTCAGAGACCGAATAATCCAGCACCCGAGACGAGACCCGCAACCATCGCACCCGCAGCCCCGGTGACTCGCCCCGTGCAACCAGCACCCGCCGCCCCGGTCACCCGTCCCGCGACGGCCGCTCCCGCAGCCCCGGCAACACGTCCCCTGCCGCCCGCACAAACCCGCCCGAACCCTTCGACGGTCGCTCCCGCTCAGCCGGGCCGAGTGACGCAGCCCGAGACCCAGCATCCATCCACCGTTACGCCCATGCCTCGCCCAGCCACTCCAAACCCGGCCTCGCAGCCCCCGCCTCCGGTCACTCGTCCATTGCCTGCACCTCAGGCACGCCCTGCCACCCCAGAGCCGGCCAAACCTCAGGTCGCCCCGGCAAGACCTGCTCCGGCCAAGCCCGCCTCAAAAGACGAACCCAAACCGAAAGACGAGCCCAAGACCAAAGACGAACCCAAACCCAAAGACGAGCCCAAGTAACCGGACTTCGACTTCGCCCACCTCAAAGTAACTTTCCGCTGCTCAAAGGTCCACACAGGTATACCCAAGTCCAGACCTAAAGTATCTGTTTTGAAGACTTTGCCCCAAAACAGGGTGGAGGGGGGTACTACCCCACCTCCGCCGCCTCACTCCGCTCCGCCACCTGCCGCAGCGAAATCCCTTCCACCTGCGCATAGATCAAACCCACCGGAATGATGCTCATGGACGTAATCAGCCAGATCATCAATCCCGCACTCACCGCCAGCTCATTCGGAACCCCGAACAGCAGCGTCAAAGCCGAGATCGTCCCCACCTGCGCCCCGCCTCCAACACCCGGCAACTGCACCACTCCGCCCACCACGCTGAACCCCATCAGGATCAGTCCGTACGCCACCGTCAGGTCATGTACCGGGGCAGGGAAGGCACGCATCGCCAGCATGTACGAGAGCGCAATCCCCCCCCAGATCGCCACGCTGATCCCCGCCGCCGCTAAGAAGTCCCCCACCCCGTCGATCACCACCAGCCCCTCGCGAAACGCCAGCACCTTCTCACTCACCGCCGCCCCAGCCTTCGCCGAGATCACCCCCACCGCCCGCTCCATCAGCCGCGCCACAACCGGCCCCGCCAGCCGCACCGCCGCCACAAAAATAACCAGAACCAGCGTCATCCCCGCAATCGCCAGCCCCACTCTCCGGAAGTAATCATGATGCGGCAGTTGATCGAGCGAAGGCGAAAGCACCAGGTTGCCCGCAAAGATCAGCGCAAAAGCCCCCAGGTCGAACACCCTCTCCACCGCCACCACCGCCACCTGCGAAGCAAACGTCATCCCCGTCCGTCGCGACACCAGCAGCGGCCGGATCAACTCCCCGATCCGCCCGAAGATCGCCAGCCCGGTAAACCCCACCACCTGCGACCCCACCAGCCCCACCCAACCCACCGGCTTCACCCCCGCCGCCCGGTACGCCGGCCGCAGAAACACCGCCCACCGCAGTGCCCGCAGAAAGTTCATCGAGTAGATCACCAGCACCGCCGCCAGGATCAGCCGCCAGTCCGCCATCCGCAGGCTCCGCCCGAACCCCGCCCAGTCGAAGTGCGAGCTGTGCATCTTCCAGCCCACAAACCCCGCCACCGCCACCAGCAGCACCCAAGGCAACGCCCGCTTCATCGCACCTGCGCCAGCAGCCCCGCCTTTGCCTGGTCGAAGTCCGTCTTCCGCCGGTTGAACTCCCGGATCACCCGGCTCACATACGCCCGTGTCTCCCGGAACGGAGGCACCCCGTGATACCGGTCCACCGCCCCCGGCCCCGCGTTATACGCCGCCACCGCATACGCAATGTTGTCGTGATACCGCGTCAGCAGTTCGTCCAGATACTTCGTCCCACCCTCAACATTCTGCTCCGCCACAAACGAGTCCCGCACCCCAAGCTCCGCCGCCGTCCCCGGCATCAACTGCATCAACCCCTTCGCCCCCGTCCGCGACACCGCCCGCACCTGCCCGCCGCTCTCCGCCTTCACCACGCTCGCCAGCAGGTCCTCATCGATATGGTGCGCCGACCCCGCTCTTGAAAGCATCTCGTGCAACTCCGCCCCAGTCAGGTTCAGAGTCGGGTTCAGCACCCCCGCCGCACTCATCACCGCCGACATCGCCGGATGCGCCTCCGCCTTCGCCACCGGCAGGTCAGCAATCGCCTCCACCTTTACGACGGACTCCGACGCAACCTCCAGGTAGTTTCCATCCTCGTTCCCCGCCGCCCCCGGAAAGTAAAGCCGAACCCGGTCCCCATCCACCACCCGCCTTACACAATCAAACTCCGACCCATTCTTCAGCGTCACCCGCTCCGCCGCCCAAGCAGCCGAAGCCACCGCCAGCAGCGCCACGGCCACCCCGCCAAAGATCATTCGCCTGAAGAAAAAGCTCACCAGAGAAGCCTACCAGACCACATGGTTCAGTCCGCCGCATTCTCCCATTAACGTGTTAGGCCAGCGCGCCGACGACGTATGGCTCGGCTCATCGGAAGCGGTCATGCTAAGGGAATTCCGCTTCGCATCGGGCTGCGGAAGACAGGCAAAAACTGTTTGAAGTCCCTGCGGGACATCTGTTCAGGTGGAGAAGAAAATTGGCACAGTCTTTCAGAAACATCGCGCTTGTGGCACTCATGCTCTGCTCCCTCAAGGCCTCTCAAGCTCAAGGCCCGGCCCCGGCCGCGGACGACTCACTTGCCTACATCAACTCCACGCTCCAGAAGTATCCAACCATCGAGTTTGCCGAGTCCGGTTGCGCCGGTTCTGAGCAAGTCCTCACGATCTCAGAGAATCGCCGAAGCTTGAACATCAAGCAGATCTTTTTCAAGCCTGTAGATGGCGGATGCACGGATGTTCAGACCTTGTCGGTACCCATCTTCAGCCTGAATCTCGTCAGAATCGGTTCCTGGTCAAAGCAGGGTCAGCACTCTACGTTCATCTTGGAATGCACGGATCGCGTGGACTGCTTTAGCCGCCGCCCGGACACCCATGTGCCCGCGTCCGTTGACAATCAATGGTTCTTGCAGGTGACAGCGCCGGATGAGATCTCCGACCGGCTCAGAAAAGCGCTCAAAGATCTCGTCGCCTCGCTTCTGACTGAAGCAAACGCGCGCATCGATCCAAACGACCCCTTCGCCAAACGAGCTCATTGATCCCTTCGCTTTTCAACTAGGCGCCATTCCGCACTAAGCCGTTACCGCCATAGCTGCTTCCATCGCCTCCGCACCCTATCCTCCTCGTGCCTTTCCTGTCCCTCTCAAATCACCGGCTCTACCCCGTAAGCATAAGGCTAGCCAATGAGGCTGTCGTAGTTCTTATGGTCTCCAATCCAGAACCAGAGAAAATCATTCGGCCTCCGAACAGCCAGCGCCCGATACCCCTGCGTCACGCGGGCAGACCAAAGCTCGACACCATCCTTCACCCATATCTTCTTGAATTGCACGGACGGGTGCCGCGGATTCTCCTTCAGCAGCTGGAATTGCTTGTCGGCTCGATCGCGTATCTCGCGCGGTAGTTCGTCATACGCTCGCCAGAAGCGCGGCACGGTAAAGTGCTTCAGCTCCTGCATCAGAGCGGCCGCAACCGACCGTTCTTGGCGTCGTCCAGCGCCTCTTGAATCACGTTATCGAGGCGTCCCGCCGCGAAATCGTCATCGATGCGGAGGTCGAAGGGCTGCGGCCGGTTCTGCTCAAGCCACACATAAAGATCCCGCAGATCATCATTCGATAACGCAGCAATTGCGTTCTCGATCTCTTGCACTCTGCTCGAGGTCACAGCCATAGGAAACTCCTAAGAGAAAGGTAGCCGCTCATGCAGCGTAGGTCAAAACACCCGCCTCATCGTCAGCAATGGAACGCTCCCTCCTAAGCCCCCACCGCCAAAGCCGCCTCCATCGCCTCCGCCACCCCATCCTCCTCATGCCGTCGCCCCACGCGCCACCCCCGCCCTCGCGCAAACTCCAGCAGATCCTCCGGCGCATTCCCCATCAGCACCGGATACCCCGCCACCTCCAGCATGGAAAGATCGTTCCAGTTATCCCCGATCGCCATCATCTCCGCCGCCTCAATCCCCCGTGTCTCCGCCAGCCGTAGCAGCGCCGCTCCCTTCGAGCATCCCGCCGGCAGGATATCCAGGATCGAAAGATTCCGCTCCGGATACTCCGTCCGGTTCAGCTGGATCAACCCGCTCGTCCGCACCTCGCCCACCGCCGCCACCCGTGCATCCTCGACCAGCCTCGCCTCCGCCTTCCGCATCCGCTCCACCGTCCCGCACAGCATCATCTGGATCGGCGCATCCCCCCGCTTGAGCGCTCCCTCAATCGGCAGCACATGCTCGATATACGGCTCATTCGCCTCCATCCACTTCCCAATGCTGTGATGCAGGTCCGCCATCTCCTCCACCACCAGCGCCCCCCGCGCATCCTCCCCATCCGCCCCCAGCTTGTCGAACGTCACCACCAGCGCATTCCTGAACTCTCCCAGCAGCCCCAGCAGCATCGTCACTGCCTCCGGCTCCATGTGCATCTTCTCAATCAGCCGCGATCCCGTCTTCTCCCCCATCGTCCGCACCACCGCCCCATTCGAGCTCACCAGCACCGCATCATCCCTGAACCCCAGCCCCCGCAGCACCCGCATCGCGTAGCTGTGCCGCCGTCCGGTCGCGACCACCACCTCCGCCCCCGCCGCCTCTGCCATCCTCACCGCCGCCAGGTTCCGCGCACTCACCTTCCCATCGAGCCCCAGCAGCGTCCCATCCATATCCACCGCAATCATCCGAACCGCCCGCAAACCCACGCCATCCCCCGCCAAAGTCATAGCCCCATTCTCTCACTCACCCCGCAACCAACCCATCCCGCCAAAGCACCACCCGTCAAGGACACCCTCGTTTTGCAACTCACTTGCCTCCAGCCGTTTAGCTCGCTTCCTTCAGCTTGGCTGCTTACAAGACCGCTTCTAGGTACCCCAAGGCTTTAGCCTTGGGTCTCACAAGCCGCCCAGGGAGCGGGCTTTAGACCCTGGGGTGATGCATTGAAGGATGGGTAACCGATGCCTTGAACCGGTAGCCCACCCCTTCCACTACCATCACTCCATGCCTCGAATTGCCTACCTGGAATCCGCCTTCACAAAAAACCGCCTCTCCCCCTTGAATGAACAAGGCACCCCACAAACCCTCGATCCCGCCACCGCCGAATCCCTCTACGTCCGCTACGACATGGACTCCCTCAAGCAAACCGCCAGCCGCGAAGACCCCGCCCGCTACGCCGCCCAATCCCCCACGAGCATCGGCATGTGGCGCTACAAAGACGTCCTCCCCGCCGTCACCCCAGTCACCCTCGGAGAAGGCTGGACCCCCATGCTCCGCTCCAAACGCCACCCCAACCTTTACATCAAGGAAGAAGCCAACAATCCCACCGGCAGCTTCAAAGCCCGAGGCCTCGCCCTCGCCGTCTCCATGGCCGCGCACTACGGCCTCAAGCACCTCGCCGTTCCCTCCGCCGGTAACGCCGCCGGAGCCCTCGCCGCCTACTGCGCCGCCGCCGGCATCAAGGCCCACGTCTACATGCCCCAGGACGTCCCCCTCGCCAACTTCCTCGAGTGCATCGCCTACGGAGCCGACGTCCACATGATCGACGGCCTCATCTCCGACTGCGCTCGCCTCGTAGCCGAAGCCATAGCCGCCCAAAAATCCACCAAGACCTCCCCAGAAGACCTCTGGTTCGACATCTCCACCCTCAAAGAGCCCTTCCGCGTCGAAGGCAAAAAGACCATGGGCTATGAGCTCGCCGAGCAGCTTGGTTGGCGATACCCCGACGCCGTCTTCTACCCCACCGGCGGAGGCGTAGGCCTCATCGGCATGTGGAAGGCCTTCGACGAAATGGAGCAACTCGGCTGGATCGCCCCCGGAACCCCTCGCCCCAGAATGTACGCCCTCCAATCCTCCGGCTGCGCCCCCATCACCCGAGCCTTCGACGAACACGCCTCCACCAGCCGCTTCTTCGATCACGCCGCCACCTTCGCCTCCGGCCTCCGCGTCCCCAAGCCCTACGGCGACCGCATCATCCTCGACATCCTCCGCGCCTCCGGTGGCCAGGCCATCGCCTCCACCGACGAAGAGATCCTCGCCAGCCTCCTCGATTACGCCCGCAACGAAGGCATCTTCCTCTCCCCTGAGGGCGCAGCCGCCACCGCCGCCTACGACCGTCTCCTCGCCTCAGGCGAACTCACCCCCGGCCACACCGTAGTCCTCTTCAACACCGGCGCCGGCCTCAAGTACACCGACACCATCGCCCAAGCCATGCACCTCCGCCGCCCCGGAGCAAGAGCAAGCACCCTCCCCAAATCCATGCCCGTAGGAGGCATCATCACCCCCATCTAACCCGGAACAAAGCACCAGCGGGATCATCTGAGCGAAGCGAAGAACCTCCGTAGTTGCCGTAGCAGTTGCCGTTGCCGTTGCATTTGCCCTTTGCACTTGCCGTTGCATCTGCCGCTGCCATTGCCCTTATAACCGCTGTTGCCCTTGCACTTACCGTCCCTCCAAAGCAAGCCAACGGCCACCCCATTCCCTCCCCAAATCCCTTTGCATCTCTTCGCCTCAAATCTCATCCGTTATAGTGAAGTCCTGAAGAACTGCGCCTGACGCCGCACTCTCCTCGCTCCGAACCGACCCGAAAGGTCCTGCCATGAACCACATCCTCAAGCTCCCGGTCCTAGCCTTCGCTCTCTTACTCGCCCCTGCCCTCAGTTCACAGGCGAGCGCCCAGGCAAGCGCTCCAATCGGCCACCGCCATCTCTACTCTGAGACCGCCGACCCCCGCGCCGACATCGCGGCCGCCCTCACTCAGGCCAAGCGCGAACATAAGCACATCCTCCTCGACTTCGGCGGAGACTGGTGCGGCGACTGCCAGGTCCTCGACATCTACTTCCACCAGCCCGCCAACGCAGAACTCCTCAACAAGAGCTTCATCGTCGTCCACATCTTCACCACGGAAGAGTTTGACAGGAACGTCGACATCGCTGCCAAGTACGGCGTCCCCCTGAAAAAAGGCGTCCCCGCACTCGCCGTCCTCGATGACCGCGGCAACGTCCTCAGCTCCCAGAAGACCGGCGAGTTCAGCGATATGCGCTACATGGACGCAAGCTCTGTAACCGCATTCCTCAACCGTTGGAAGACCTAACCGTCTCCGCCGGCCCGAAAGCTGGACCTGGCATGCATCGAGTCAAGACGGCGCTCCGCACCCCCGTCCTCATTCACCGCGCCCTCCTCAGCGCGCTCCAGCACGACTGCCTCAACCTAGCCCAGTCCTCCGCCTACTCCGCCCTCGTCTCCCTCTTCCCGGCCCTCATCGTCACCGCCGCCGCCATCTCCCTGCTTCCGGACACCGCTCCGCTCCGCGACCAGGTCGGCGAGTTCTTCGACCGCGTCCTCCCCGCCAGCGTCTTTCCCCTGCTCACCAGCTACTTCGTCACCTCGCCCCCAAGCCCCCACACCGGACGCGCCCTCATCCTTGCCGCCATCGTCTCCCTCACCGGAGCCTCCAGCATCTTTGCCAGCCTCATGGAGGGCATCGCCCGCGCCAACCATCTCCCCGGCGACTGCTGGAGCTTCTGGCAGCGCCGCAGCCGCGCCTTCCTCCTCGTCCCGCTCTCCCTCATACCCTTCGTACTCGCCACTGCCCTCATTGTCTTCGGCCAGCTCATCACCTCCTGGATTGCCCTCCGCCTCGCCACCGACGTCAAACCCGCCTTCATTGCCGTCACCCTGATCATCCGCTGGACCATCGCCCTTGGCGGCGTCGTCGGAGTCACCGCCCTTATCTATCATCTCGGCAGCCCCCTCCGCCAAAGCTGGACCCGTACCCTCCCCGGAGCCGTCGTGGCCACAGTCGTCTGGTTCGTCACCACCCTCGGCTTCGGCTGGTACGTCACCCGCTTCGCCAACTACAGCCAGGTCTACGGCTCCCTCGGAGCCGGCGTAGCTCTCCTCTTCTGGCTCTACATCGTCTTCCTCAGCGTCCTCTTCGGTGCCGAGTTCAACGCCCAGCTCCGCGCTCACCTCGCCGTCCCGTCGTGAAAGAACAAACCAGACTGCAAACCACAACCCGCGTTGAGTCTCCATCGCCCTGAAGCCCTGCCTCGATTCAGGCTTCGGCACGCAGATTTCCGCAAAAAAGCGGAAGCTGTACACATGGCCTGCCGATTTACGCAGACAACGCCCGTCCCCGTGTTAGCCTTAACATGTCGGTTGAACAGATTGGTTTTTGCAGTAGCCGTACGATACATGCCCAATTAGTCCGAGCGTCAATTCAGCATCAAGAAGGAATCAAAATGGAACAGGGAACAGTGAAGTGGTTTAACGACGCCAAGGGCTTTGGCTTTATCAGTCGGCAGAACGGCGAGGATGTCTTCGCCCATTACTCCGCGATCACCTCCAGCGGCTTCAAGAGCCTCACCGAGGGTCAGGCAGTGCAATTCAACGTGGTCAAAGGACCCAAGGGCTGGCAGGCGGCTGACATTCAGCCCCTGTAACGCGCAAGTTTATACAAAAGGGAGGACGGCCCACGCCGTCCTCCCTTTTTGCTGTCCGGAATCCCACAGGCAACTCCTCACCCCTCGCCCCCTTCATTCGGACGAGCAAAGCATCGTGCCAACTAGGAACCGCGGCGGACCGTTGCAACCTAAAAACGCCCGAGGCTACGCGACGCCATCAGCCTCGTGCGGGTCCCTCGCGTCTCACACATTTCCCTTGCGCCCTGATCCGATTCCAGGGAGGCTTGTATCCATCCCTTGACTTAGGAGCCTGATGAAGACGATCTCGCGTCGCAACTTTACGACCATGTGCACTGGTGTCCTGACCGCGAGTGGCCTGCTGGCCTCCTGGCCCCAAACGCTCTCCGCTTCCATGCCGGACGCGGTGGATGATCTCACCGGTCTGACCCTCCTCGACGCCTCGACCCGCATTCGCACTCGCACGGTCACTTCCACGCAGTTGACCAAGGCGATGCTCGCCCGCATTGCCATCTACGACCCGAAGTTGAACGCGTACATCACCGTCATGGCGACTGAAGCGCTCCAGCAGGCCGCGCAGCTGGATCAAGAGGCCGGAGCGGGAAGATTCCGCAGTCCGCTGCACGGCATCCCCATCGCTCTCAAAGACAACATCGACACTGCGGGTATCCGCACCACCGCCGCCAGCCCCATGTTTCGTAACCGCGTCCCAGCCGAGGATGCCGAAGTCGTTACGAAGTTGAAAGCGTCCGGCGCGGTCATCCTGGGCAAGGTCAATCTGCATGAGTTCGCACTCGGCTGCAGCGGCGATGTCTCTTACTTCGGCCCATCGCGCAATCCCTGGAATCTCGCGCTGCTGACCGGCGGCAGCTCCGCCGGTTCAGGCGCTGCCGTCGCCGGGGATCTCTGCTACGGCGCCTTGGGTACCGATACCGGCGGCAGCATCCGTGTGCCTTCCTCCTGGTGCGGCATCGTCGGCCTCAAGCCGACCATCGGCCTGGTCTCCATTCGTGGCATCATCCCCTGCCTCGCCTCACTCGATCACTGCGGCCCCATGGCGCGCACGGTGGAGGACGTCGCGCTCCTGTTGACCGAGCTCGTGGGCTACGACAATCTCGATCCCTTCAGCGTCCAGGCTCCCAAACAGGATTACCTGAAGCTGATGAAGCAGCCCGTCTCCAGCTTCCGGCTCGGCGCACCCGTAGAGTTCTACGACCACCTCGAACCGGAGGTCGCGGAGATCGTCGCGGCTGCCGTCATCGTTCTCGGCAAGCTGACCCAGGGCATAACCTCCCACGCACCTCTGCTCGACATCCCGTTGGGCGAGAACTTCTTCAACGCCCTCGGCGACACTGCGGCCTATCATGAACCCCTCATCAAGCAGAACGGCATGGACTACATGCCTCCCAGTGTCATCGACATGAAGGCCATCCTGACCCCTGCGACCGCGGCTGACAGCGCCGGCGCACACACCAGGCTGGCGATGATTCGGCGTCAGGTGGATGCCTTCTTCAAGGACATCGACCTCATCGTTGTGCCGACGACCACCAGCCTGCCCAAGCCCATCAAGGATTCGCTCAAGGTGGAGATGAGCGACCGCAAACCGAAGAAGGCCTACGACTTCTTCGACCCTACCTCCGGCTGCAACAACACCGTCGCCTTCGACGTCTACGGTGTCCCCGCGCTGACGTTGCCGTGTGGCTTCTCCAGGAGCGGCCTGCCGGTGGGCCTGATGATCGCCGGCCCGCACTTCTCCGAAGGCAAGGTGCTGGCGCTCGCCTACGCCTTCCAGCAAGCCACGGAATGGCATCGGCGCAAGCCCGTCCTGACCCCGGATATGCCCGTTCCACCCATCGTTGAAGCCGCCAACGAGACAAAGCAATCGGACTAACCCTGGCTGGCGATCCACAATGCACGTTCGATTGCACGCTTCTCAGCACCACTCGCCGATCGCCCCAGAATTAACCCTCCGGTGGTTCATCAACCTGCGCGGCGTTTAGAATGGGCGACGCAGCCTAATCCAGGTCAGACCACGCACGCCGATCCGTCGCTCAACCACGGCTCAGAAAGATCTAACCCCCACACATGGCTTCCTCCGGCTCCACCTCCAGCAAGCACGCTTTCTCGCAGGATCCCGCGAACATCCGCCGCGCCAAGATCGTTGCCACCCTCGGCCCTGCCTGTAGCACCATTGAAGTCTTCCGCACCTTGGTCCAGGCCGGCCTCGACGTCGCCCGCCTCAACTTCTCTCACGGCTCTCACGCGCAGAAATCCGAGCTCATCGCCATGGTCCGCCAGGTTGGCCGCGAAGAAGGCAAGCCCATCTGCATCCTCGCCGATCTCCAGGGTCCCAAGATCCGAACCGGCAAGCTCAAGGACCACAAAGCCGTCCAGCTCATCGAAGGCAAGCGCCTGACCATCACTCCCCGCGAGATCCAGGGCACCGCCGCCCTCGTCGGCACCACCTTCACCACCCTCGCCGAAAACCTCGAGCCCGGCGCCCGCATCCTCCTCTCCGACGGCCTCATCGAGTTGCGCGTCGAAAAAGTCAACGGCGTCGACGTCATCTGCGAGATCGTCAACGGCGGCATGCTCGGAGAAAACAAGGGCATCAACCTCCCCGGCATCGCCGTAAACGTCCCGTCTCTCACCGAGAAGGACGAGGAAGACCTTATCTTCGCCATCGGTGAGAACGTCGACACCATCGCCGTCTCGTTCGTCCGCACCGCCGACGACGTCCGCCACGTCAAGAACCGCCTCGCCGCCCTCAACTCCGACGCCTGGATCATCGCCAAGCTCGAAAAGCCCCAGGCCATCGAGCACCTCGACTCCATCTGCGAGGTCGCCGACGGCATCATGGTCGCCCGCGGAGACCTCGGCGTTGAAGTCCCGCCCGAAAAAGTCCCCGCCATCCAGAAGCACATCATCAAGCGTGCCGCCGAGTACCGCAAGCCCGTCATCACCGCCACCCAGATGCTTGAGTCGATGATCGAAAACCCGCGCCCCACCCGCGCCGAAGCCTCCGACGTCGCCAACGCCATCTACGACGGCACAGACGCCGTCATGCTCTCCGCCGAGACCGCCGCCGGCAAATACCCCGTTCAGGCCGTCGCCATGATGGCCAAGATCGTCATCGAAACCGAGCAGCAGATGCGTCTCGACCCCCCGCCCCGCACCACCGCCCGCCGCATGGCAAAACTCTCCGTCGCCGAGACCATCTGCGAGTGCATGGCCCACTCCGCCGACGACCTCGACGTCGCCGCGATCGCCATCTTCACCGAGACCGGCGCCACCGTGCGCCTGCTCTCGAAATACCGCCCCGACCCCCCCATCTACGCCCTCTCGCCCTATGAAAAGGTCATCAACCGCGCCATGTTGCTTTGGGGCACCTTCCCCATACTCTGCGACCGCTTCTCGGACACCGATAAGCTCGTCAAAATGGCCGAAACCACCCTCGAACAACACGGCCTCGTCCAGAAACGTCAGATCGTAGGCATCGTCGCCGGAACCCGGACCCTCTCCGGCGCCACCAACTTCATGCGTCTGCACATGATCGGCGACAACGACCTTCCCGCCAAAGGCAAGTCCAAGAAGAGCAAGAAAGCGAAGTCGAAATCCTGACCAGACCGGCGTAAGCCCCGGCCATGCGCAAGCAAACGGAGTCCACCCGAAAAAAGGCCCAGCCTCATGACCATGACCAGTGAAAATCCCCCGCAGGACAGTGAGTTCACCCTCGCCGAGTTCCTGCCCTTCCGTCTCGAACCCACCTTCTCCGAGCGCATCTGGGGCCGCCGTGATCTCTCCCCCTGGTACCCAAACACCGGCCCCCACACCGATCCGGACGCCCTCGTCGGCGAGGTCTGGCTTACCGGAGACGCCTCCATCGTAGCCACCGGCGAACTCAAGGGCCAGCGCCTCGACCAGGCCGTCGAAAACTTCCCTCTCCTCGTCAAAATGCTCTTCCCCGCCGACAAACTCTCCGTCCAGGTCCACCCCGACGACGAGCAAGCCCAGGCCCAGGGTCACGAGCGTGGCAAAACCGAGTGCTGGTACGTCCTCGACGCCGTCCCCGGAGCCACCGTAGCCTTAGGCCTAAAGCACGGCGTCCAGGTCGCCGACCTCGAGAAATCCGTCGCCGCCGGCACCGCCGAGGACCTCATGGAGTGGCTCCCCGTCTCCCCCGGCGATATGATCTTCGTCGACGCCGGCACCGTCCACGCCATCGGAGCCGGCGTCACCCTCCTCGAAGTCCAGCAATCCTCCGACGTCACCTATCGCCTCTACGACTACGGCCGCCCCCGCGAACTCCACCTCCAGCAGGGGCTCGAAGTCGTCAAAACCAAGACCGCCGCCGGCAAGGTCAAGCCCAAACAAATGAACGGCTTCACCCGCCTCATCGAATCCGAGTACTTCGTCGTCGACCTCTGGCAGATCCGCGCCGGTGACGCTCAGGAGATGCCCATGGACGGCATCGGCTGCGTCGTCGCCCTTAAAGGCGCCGCCGCCGTCAACGAAGTCGAGTTCTCCGCCGGCCAGGCCGTCATCGTCCCCGTAGGCTCCGTCACCATGACCAGCCGCGCCGGCGCCACCTTCGTCCGCTGCTGGGAACCCCTGAAGCAAGTCAACCGCGAATAGCGATTTTCCTCGCCTACCGCAAAAACGCCCCCAACTCCCCCGCCGCATTCCTAAGCGGCCCCAGGTAATGCGTCTGCATATCAAAAACCGGCATCCTTGGCGCATTCCCCGACAAGTTAACCGTCGCCACGACGCGCCCATTCGGAGCCTGCACCGGCACCGCCAGCGACCTTAACCCCACCTCCAGCTCCTGATCCACCACCGCATACCCCAGCCGCCGAACATTCCGCAGCGCCAGCCTCAGCTTCTCCACCGTAGTAATCGTCCGCGTCGTATGCGGCACCAGGTCCACCCGCCCCAGGTAAGCCTCCAATTGCTCCGGCGGCAGATACGCCAGCAGCACCCGTCCCATCGACGTGCAGTACGCCGGCAGCCGTGACCCGATATGCAGGTCCACCGCCATCACCCGCGCCGGAACCTGCGTCCGCGCAATGTACACAATCTCATCCCCATCCAGCGTCGCCACCGAAAAGCTCTCCCGGTACGCCGCCGACATCCGCTCGATGATGGGCTGCGCCGCCGTCGAAAGCGTCGACGAGGTCGTATATGTATGCGAAAGCGTCAGCATCCGCGGCCGCAGCGAGTACCTCGTCCCATCCTCCGCCCCCGCAAACCCCAGCTTGGTCAGCGTATACAGCACCCGCCGCACCGCCGCCCTGGAAAGCCCCGTCTTCACCGACAACTGCGAGATCGTCATCTGCGGCGTCTGCTGCGTAAACGCCTGGATCACGATCAGCCCCCGCGCCAGAGACGTCATAAAGTTCGGATCGCCCTGGTACACATCGAGCGTGGAAGCCGGCGTAACCCGCGCATTGGGCGTTGCGGCAGGAGTCTCGGCAGCCCCCAAAGCAGCCGGCGGAACCAGGGTACGAAGCGGCATCATGAAACTCCTTCAGCCCGCCGGAAATCCTCATCGTGCGATAGACGGACTCCTACAACGATAAACGCACAACGGCTCAGCGCGCAACTCGCCTCATCCCGGCCACCCGATCGACTTGCTCACTACCGGTCCGTTGCCATTGCCATTGCCGTTGCAACCGCCTCTCCTAAACCCCCACAGCCTCCCGAACCTTCGTCTTCGACCGCGTCGTCAGCAACACCGCCGCCACCAAAATCATCCCACCCCCCACCCACGCACTCGCCCCCAGCACCTCCTTCAACACCACCACACCCAGTACCGACCCCACCAGCGGCTCCATATTCAGCAGCACTCCCGCCTGCGACGCCGGCACCTGCGTCAACCCCCAGTTCCAAAGCAGCGTCGTGGTCGCCGTACACAGCACCCCACTCGCCGCCAGCGCTGCCCACGCCTTCCAGCTCACCCCATGCACCGGCGGAACCCCAAACAGCACCGGCACAATCACCGCCAGCATCACCGTCCCCAGCAGCAGCCCATACGCCGTCACCACCACATGCGAGTGCCGCTCCATCATCTGCTTGTTGATCAAGATCCATCCCAGTGCAATCATCAACGACCCCACCACCAGCAGATCCCCCTTGACCGAGCCCACAGCCGCGGCGCTAGCCTGCCCCACCCCGCCATGCCGCCCACCCAGCGCAATCAGCGCCGCCCCGCACGTCGACCCCGCCAGCGCCGTCCATCCCACCCCATCCATCCGCTCATGCGCCCACACCGCCGCCCCCACCGCTAGGATCACCGGCATCGTTCCCACCATCAACGAAGCATGGCTCACCGTCGTCAGCGACAGCCCATAAAACTGGATCAAAAACTGCAGCGGCACCCCCAGAAACGAGCATCCCGCCAGCACCCACCACTCCCGCCTGCTGAACCCCGGCTTATGCATCACCAGCAGCGGCAACAGCGCGATAATCGCAAAGAGAAAGCGATAAAACACCATCGCCCCCACGTTCATCTCATTCAACGCAATCCGCCCAAAGAAGAACCCGCTCCCCCACAGCGCACTCGCCGCCCAGCAAGCCGCAAACCCCAGCCCCCGCCGTTTCCCCGCAACAATCCCCATACCCTCAACTCTCGCACAAAGACGCCTCTGGGAAAGGTCCAGGCTTCAGCCCGGACATCCAACTCAGGGAACAGCATCAGCCGTGCCGCAAAGGATACTTGCCTCTGATAGGTCCGGGCTTCAGCCCGGACATCCAACCACCGCTCCACACCCCCATCCTGAGCGGGGGCTCGCAGCCCTACCGCGAGACCCCCGACGAAGGACCACGCCTCCCCGCGCACCACAACGTCTCGCTCAGGGAACGGCATCAGCCGTGCCGCAAAGGGCACGTGCCTCTGAGATAGGTCCGGGCTTCAGCCCGGACATCCAACCACCGCTCACACCTTATCCTGAGCGGGGGTCTCGCAGCCCACCGCGAGACCCTCGACGAAGGACCACGCCTCCCCGCGCACCACAACGTCTCGCTCAGGGAACGGCATCAGCCGTGCCGCAAAGGGCACGTGCCTCTGAGATAGGTCCGGGCTTCAGCCCGGACATCCAACCCCCCGCTCCACACCCCATCCTGAGCGGGGGGCTCGCAGCCCCACCGCGAGACCCTCGACGAAGGACCACGCCTCCCCGCGCACCACAACGTCTCGCTCAGGGAACGGCATCAGCCGTGCCTCAAAGGGTACTTACCTCTGAGATAGGTCCGGGCTTCAGCCCGGACATCCAACCACCGCTCCACACCCCCATCCTGAGCGGGGGTCTCACGGTCCTACCGCGAGACCCTCGACGAAGCACCACGCCTTTAAGCGTCAGAGTTTCCCATAACGCCGTCTTTCGCCAATTGAGCGAGCCGGGTTTAGCCTGAAGGAATGCAACCAGTGTCTGCAGCCACCCGAAGAACGATCCGTCTTTCCTGGGCACTCCCGGTAGGCGCTTTTATCGTTGCGCTTCTTCTCGTGGTCTCTGTCATTCCGAAGATGCTTCGCGTGCAAAAGACAGCCGCGCTCCACGGCCGTCAGGTTCTCGACCGCTCCTTCGATCCTGCAATGCTGCAGGCCATGATCGATATGGATAAGGCCGAGCAGCAGGCCCACTTGCCCGATCCGTTGGCCGTGGCTGCATTCCTCAACATGCCCGCAATTTTGGTAGAGGTTGTCACAAGTCTGCCGACTACTTGGCCCGATAGCTGGTTTCCGAGATTCCCATTTCCGTTTGGCGATCTCTTTTTTTGGAGGGCTGTAAGTTGGCCGGTTTATGCGCTACCGTTGTGGTGGATTGCTGGGAGAGCCATCGACGCTCTCCGAGGAAATAGTAGCGGTTCACCCCCCCACATCCACCGTGTTGAAGCGATCCTCGGAGGAGTCATCGGGACACTCTGCGCAATCGTAGGCATCGGCATCTCCCTGGCACCCGATCCTGACGGCTTGCATGCGGAATTCCGGTGGCTTGCGATACCGGGCCTGCTTTGGTTCGGGTTGGGCTTGCTTTCGATCTTGGCTCGAAGGCGGCAGAACAAGACGCGCGTTGAAGTCAACAGTCAGCCGCATCACTGAGCCCGGGCGGAAGTCTCACCGCTAAGTTGGCGAAAACCCCATTTCCCGTGAACCGCTCCGAACCCATAGGTTCTTGGCTTCTAGGTAGGCCAAGGCTTCAGCCTTGGCATCAAGCCCGGCCAACTCAAACCCGATCCTGAGCGGGGGACTCGCAGCTCCACCGCGAGACCCTCGACGAAGGACCACGTCTTTGAATGTCGACGTTTCCGACAACGCCGTTTTCCGCGAATTGAGCGTCTGCACTTACCCCGTTAGTGGCGATATTGCGACTTGAACGAAGCCGCTGTGCGGCGGACGCGTTCGCGTGTGGCTGAGTGAAGGTTGGTGGCGTTTGAGTTAGCGTGTGTCGCAGAGAAGGAGGTTCTCTGTGACCCAACTACGTCAGATCATGCTCGAAGAGCTGGTGCGGCGCAACTACGCCCAGTCCACCATTCACACCTACATCCGCACGGTTGAGCACTACTCGCGACACTTCCATCGTTCACCCGAGCAGCTTGGCCTGGAGCATATCCGGGAGTACCAGGCGGCGATGTTCCGCACCTGGAAGCTGGCTCCGAACACGGTCGCGCAGCGGCTGGCTGCGTTGCGCTTTCTTTACATCCAGGTGCTCAAGCGTGGCTGGAGCGCCGCCGAGACGCCTTATCCGAAGAAGGTGCTGCACCTCCCTGAGATCCTTACCCAGGGAGAAGTCGCTCGGCTTATCGATGCGACCGAGACCCCGTTTCAGCGCATCCTGGTGATGACGCTTTATGCCACGGGAGCACGCCGGGCTGAGGTCGCGGCCCTGAAGGTGAGCGACATCGACAGCCAGCGGATGGTGGTTCATATCCATGGAGGCAAGGGCCGCAAGGACCGGGACGTGATGCTGAGTCCGGCTCTGCTTGAAGCGCTGCGCACGTACTGTCGTGGGCTTCGGCACAAGCCCACGACATGGCTGTTTCCGGGCAACCGGTGGCATACCTCGAGTCGACCCGTCACGACCAAGGTGCTCTGGACGGCTTGCCGGCAAGCCGCTGTTCGTGCCGGTCTCGCGCACAAGAACATCCATCCGCATACCTTGCGGCACTGCTTCGCGACGCACCTGCTGGAGGCTGGAGCCGATCTCCGCACGATCCAGGTCCTGCTCGGCCATCGCGATCTCGAAGAGACCACGATCTATCTGCACCTCTCGAGCAAGCACCTGAGCGCAACCTCCAGTCCACTCGACGCGCTTGCACTTGTGCCACAGGAAGAAGCCTTACGAAGCGCCTGAGCCGCTCCTCCGTGGAGTTGGCCGACGTCGTTCGCTATGCCGGGCAGGGCTTCGTGGAACGCAGCCGCAGATGGATCAACGGTCGGCATGAGAAGGTGCTGGCCGCGATCGTGCGCTGCCGCACGGCTGCTCTCGGCGGCCATCGCGACCAGTGTTCCGGCTGCGGACATACGGCCATCTCCTACAACTCGTGCCGCAACCGGCACTGCCCGAAGTGCCAGGGCAACGCGCGCATCCGCTGGCTCCAGCAGCGTGAGCGCGAGCTGCTGCCGACCCGCTACGTCCATGCGGTCTTCACGATGCCGCGTGAACTGGATCCGCTTGCGTTGCAGAACAAGCAGGTGATCTACGGCCTCCTGTTCCGGGCCAGTGCCGCGACGCTGCTGGAGGTCGCACGCGATCCTCGGCATCTGGGCGCGGAGATCGGCTTCTTCAGCGTGCTCCACACCTGGAACCAGCGCCTGCAGCATCATCCGCACGTCCACTGCGTCATCGCTGCCGGAGGGCTTGCACCGGATCGCGCCAGCTGGGTCTCTTCGCGTCGTACGTTCTTCCTGCCGGTCAAGGTCCTCGGACGCGTCTTCCGTGGCAAGTTCCTTGCCGGCCTGAAGGCGGCGTTCCGAGAAGGCAAGCTCGAGTTCCACGGCCACCTCGCATCGCTTGCAGAGCCAAGCCGCTTCGCCGCCTGGCTCAGAGTCCTGTTCCGCCACGACTGGGTCGTCTACTCCAAGCGGCCCTTTGGCGGACCCGAACACGCCTTGCGCTATCTCGGCGCGTACACCCACCGCGTCGGCATCGCGAACAGCAGGCTGGTCGACTTCGCCGACGGCCAGGTCAGCTTCCGCTGGCGAGACTCCGCGCATGGCAACCGGAAGCGCGTCATGAGCCTGCCGGCAGACGAGTTCCTCCGCCGCTTCCTGCTTCACCTGCTCCCACGCGGCTTCGTCCGCATCCGCAACTTCGGCTTCCTCAGCAATCGCCAACGAGCGAAGCTGCTGCCGCTCTGCTTCAACCTGCTAGGCACCTCGGCCCATCGGACCGGAGCGGAAGACACAGCCGACGAATCCACGCCATCCGCGATCCTTCCCAAGTGCCCGCTTTGCAGCGGAACCATGCGCGTCGTCGAGCGGTTCTCCTCGGTCCAACTGCTGCCCCGCTCCCCACCGCAACAGGAGAGAGCCGTCGCATGAACACGCAACTCCAGCCTCGAACCCAAGCCATGCAACAGCATGCCTGCCCAGCCTGCGCCTCAAGTTGCGCTCGCCTGCTGCAAAAGCGCAAACACGTTCCTCAACTGAACATCAGAAGCCGATCCAGCACACTTCCGCTCGGCTCTCAGCCTGCTCAACGGCTCCGCAAAGCATCGCTGCCAGGACTCCAGGCTAACTAAACCCATCCAACTCCCATAAGCAGCGGCCCCGGACGACGCGGCTTCCTTCAAGTCGCTGTATCCGAACCGCCCCCCCCGACCTGCGCCAATCCAGCAATTCACACCCGGCGGTTCAGATACATCACTAAGACTTGTTAGGACGAATCCACGATATGGAATGAATGCCTCGCGGCTTCGATGCCTGTTCTTGAGCACTACTTCTCTGGGGGCAGCGTCGCGATAAACGCTTCCATCTCGCGCAGGACCTGACCTTCATTGGACTGAAAGACATAATGTGTCGCATGCGGGATGAGGACTATCCGGGCGGAGGGGACTTGCCGTTTGAATGCTTCAATCTGCAATTCTTTGTCGCGCATCAATAGCTCTTGCCTTGCCTCCTCGGCCCGAGATTTGGGGTCATCCCTGGGAATGGGACTGGGATCGGTTGCGAAGATTAGGAGCGCAGGTGCTCGGATGGAAGTGAACTTTTCGCGCCCCTCCATGATGGCAAAAAGGTCTGGCGTCATGCGCGGACTCACCCAAGATGGAGGAAGATCTTTCGTTTCCTGCTGGTGCTGTTCAAGCTCCTTTTCCACCCGTTGCAGATTGGCGGTCACACCTTTGTAGTCCTTGGTCGCTTCGAAGGCGTACCCATTGATGAGCGGGCGCAACTGCTTGCGCAACTCGATGACATCCAGATCTAGTTGGCCGTGAAGCTGATCGTAGAGCGCGTAGGGGTAACCGGCCTCTAAGTAGATGAGACCAGCCACGCGTCCGGGATGAATGGAGCCGATGTAGCTCAGCTCTTCGCCAGCCAAGGAGTGCCCCGCAAGGACGGGCTTGACGAGATGCAAGGCATCGATCACGGCCAGCACGTCTTCGCCTAATCGGTCAGCGCTGTAGTTCGCTTCCGTGACGGCAGGCTTGCTGGAGGCACCACGACCACGGCGCGTGACGCCGTAGACGTGATACGTAGCAGTGAGCTTGGGCGCGAAGTTGTCGAAGATGTGTGCGTCGTCGCCCAAGCCTGTGAGCAAGACGAGCGGTCTGCCCGTGCCGCCCCAATCAAGAACCTCAAGACTGACATCCTTCTCCACCTCGACTTTTCGGGCCTCAGGTACCGAGGACTTGGCCTTCTCCTGGCCAATCGCTCCACCTACGAAGAGGGTTGAAAGAATCAAAATGCACAGTATTCGAAATTTCATCTCGCGGCTCCCAACTGACCACACCGTCTACAGAGCCAATCATAGATCCTGAGAAACGCCGCTCGCGCCACTTGAGCGGCTTGAGCGACTTGAGCGACTTGATCTCGTTTCCGTTCGCGATTCCCTGAAAGTCGTTGTTTTCGGAAACCGCAATCCTCCCACGATCGACCGACTCAACTAACGGCTGACCCGACAGGAAGCAAATTCGCTCCTCGCACTTGACAGCCACTGTATAATATGATTAGAGACCGAAGAAGGAGCCAGGCGACCCAATCCACTCGGAGCCGGCCCTTACCATCTCCTCCAAAAGTTCCTCGTCCAGAACCGGAGATAGACCCAGATATACCTCCAAGTCCGGACCTAACCTCAATCGTTTGAAGATTTTGCCACAAAACCGCCCGTGGGGGGCATACACGCATGAACACCGACCGGTCCACCGACTCCACCACCCAGCCAGCCGAGCAGATCACCCGCTTCCAGTGCCGCCACATCCATCACACCGGCCACCGCTGCGGCTCACCCTGCCTCAGAAACGAAGAATTCTGCTACCACCATCACATCAATCGTAAGCCCGTTCCAAAAGGGGAAGCACAGGAGCGCATCCGCGCCCGCAAAGCCGCCTTTACCCTCCCGCGCCCGGAAGATCGCTCCGCCATCCAGGCCGCCATCGGCGAAGTCATCCTTCGTCTCGCCGCCAACGAGCTCAACCCCCGCCGCGCCGGCCTCCTGCTCTACGGCCTCCAGATCGCCTCCGTCAATCTGCCGCCCCGCCAGCCCGCAGCCGATCCCGCCAACACCGTGGAAGAGGTCGTCGAACACCCCGAACTAGGCCTCATCGCCCCTCCCGCGGACTTCGAAAAGCGCGAAAAGCGCGGCAAAACCCTCGAAGACCTCCTCAAGGAAGCATGGGCGAGCCAACCGGAACCCCCGGACCCTGAACCCACCGGCGCCGCACACCCCGATGCCTACGCAGACCACCACACCATCGACATCCAGGCAGTAGCCGCATCCCGCCCGGGTGCCCCACCCTCGATACGGCAAAGCCGTGGCAGGGTGTGCTATCGAGCCCACCGCTCGACAGCACTTACACAAAGCCGCAAAATGTCACAGGCAACCACATGTCCGGGTGCCCCATCCTTTGCAGTCTCATCGCAAAGGGTGGGGTCTCGAGCCCACGGCTCGACCGCACCTAAATCTCAACCCACCCCAAACGCCTCCGTGCCCGGTTCATCGCGGTTTCAACGCGATCCGGGGTCCCCGGCGAGCGTTCTTGGCTCGATGGGTTGGACGAGTGGGTCCACAATTTCCAGGAGTTCCACCCAATCACTTACCAAACCCGGCAGCTATTCACCGGCACCATCGCCGTTCCGGTCTTACATCCAAAAGCCCCCGCAAACCCCGGCTGATTCACGACCGGACCATTCGCCCGGAACATATCCGGCGAGTGCTCATTCGTCAGCA
This sequence comes from uncultured Granulicella sp., assembly GCA_965198885.1. Lineage (GTDB taxonomy): Bacteria > Acidobacteriota > Terriglobia > Terriglobales > Acidobacteriaceae > Edaphobacter. The sequence continues at coordinate 2,479,064 of OZ240677.1, forward strand.
CCTGCGACCGCAATCCCTCAGGCCGATCGTTCGCACACCAGTTCTGCGCCCATGCAATGTAGAACCGCTGCGGCGGCGTATACCCGTCCACCTTCGCACTCAGGTCCACGCCATTCTTCTTCGCCCGATCCAGATAAGCCATATAAGCCAGCAGTAGCCCGCCATTATCCGCCGTATTCTCTCCCAGCGTCAGCTTGCCGTTCACATGCACATCGTCGACCGCCACAAACTTCCCATACTCATTCACCAGGCAGTCCGTCTTCGCCTCGAACTTCTTCGTATCCTCCGCCGTCCACCAGTCGCTCAAATTTCCCTTGGCGTCGAACTTCTTCCCCTGGTCGTCGAACCCATGCGTCAGCTCATGCCCGATCACCCCTCCGATATGGCCATAGTTCACCGCATCGTCCGCCTTCGGGTCATAGAAACTCGGCTGCAGAATCCCCGCCGGAAAGTTGATGTCGTTCATACTCGCGTTGTAATACGCATTCACCGTAGGCGGCGTCATCCCCCACTCATTGTGGTTGACCGGCTTGCCGATCTTCGCCAACTCCCGATCGTTCTCAAAGACATTCGCCCGTTCATAGTTCCCCAGCGCATCGTCCGGCTTCACCGTGAGGTTCGAATAATCCCGCCATGTATCCGGATACCCGATCTTGTTCGCGATCCCGTGCAGCTTCTCCTTAGCCCGAACCTTCGTCGCCGCACTCATCCAGTCCAGTTGGTCGATATCGTGGTCCATCGCCGTCTCGATATCCCCCACCATCTCGAGCATCTTCGCCTTGCTGTCCCCGGCGAAGTACTGCTTCACATACACCTGTCCCAGCGCTTCGCCCACCGCATCGTTCACCTGCCCACTGCACCGCTTCCAACGCGCTCGCTGCTCGGTCGCCCCGGACAGGTTGCGATCATAAAAGTCGAACCGAGCATCGTCGAACCGCTTCGGCAGCTCCGGCGCATACGCCGTCAGCACCAACAGCCGAATGTACGCCCGCAGCGTCTCCAGATCCGTCCCCCGCACCAGCTTGATCATCGCCGGGATATACGCCGGACTCGCATCGTTGATCTCGCTCACATGTGGCGCATGCACCGCATCCTCGAACTGCCCCCACATCCCCATTGGAAAGTCCTTCGAAACTTCACCCACGGGCTTCAGGTGATACACCGCCTCCGCATCCCGCCGCTCGGTCACACCCATGCTCGCCTTCGCCAAGCTCGTTTCGAACGCCATTACCGCAGCGGCATCCTTCGCGGCCATCTCCGGCGTACTCCCGGAGAGCACCAGCATCTTCGTCATGTACGCCACATACTTCTTCCGCAGCTCCTCGTCCTTCGCCCCCGGACGCAGGTAGTAGTCCTTCTCCGGCATCCCCAGCCCGCCCTGGTCGATCACCGCAATTTGCTTCGTCGCATCCTTGAAGTCCTGCTGCTCGCCAAACGAAAAGAGGACCGAGACTCCCTCCCGCTGCAGATCGCCCACCAGCTTCGCCAGCCCAAAGAACGTCATGCTGTCGATCCGCTTCAGCAGCGGAGCAATCGGCTCCAGCCCCTTGCTCTCGATCGCACCCACATCCATACAAGCCTTGTAGTAATCGCCGATCTTCTGTTCATTGGCTGTCCGGCTATCCCCACCGGCCTCCGCCTTCTCCAGGATCCCGCTCAACTCTTGTGTATTCACATTGAACAGCGTGTTGAACCCATCCGCGGCGCTTTGATCTGCCGGAATCGGATGGTTCGCCGCGTACTTCCCGCAGGCGAACTGATAGAAGTCCGCACAAGGGTCCGCCGCCGCATTGATCGACGACACATCGAAGCTCGGCTGCGGCACATAGATCTCACCCGGCGCACTCCCCGGAGCCACCCTCGACTGCCCTCCCGCCAGCCCTGCCGCCAACCCAGCCAACGCCATCGCCATCAAGCCCCTGCTTATCCTCACCGCTGCCGTCATCCTGACTCCTCAACCTGCTCAAAACTAAAATCGCCGCTTCACCTTTGTACACGTCGATCCCACCTCCCGTCTGCCGCCAAGCCCAGCCGTTTGTCCCGCCCGCTCGTCTATGAAACAGTAGAGGCACGGACGCCCCAGGCGGACCGGCACGCCAATCCAACCCGGCTCGCGGGGTCCATCCGTCTCCGAGCCAAGTCATACGCAGCCAGACCTATGCCGGTTCCGCGCACCCAACCAACCCCCCGCATCTCCCCTCCCCGAGCCTGCGCCGCTCTCGCCCTCTGCTGTGCCTGCATCCTGCCTGCTCGCGCCGCCAAGCCGCCCGTCCCCACCCTCTCCATACCGCTTGAGGATCTCGGCTACCAAGGCGTGCCCGCCCGCTATCTCCTCCTCGGAGATAGCATTCTCACCCTCCACTTCGTCGACAACACCCATCTCCTCGCCACCTTCACCACCCGAGGCCTGCTCAGCCGCCTGCCCGACGCTGAAGAGACCGACAACGACCAGAACGTCACCGCCGTCCTCCTTGAGCTCCCCAGCGGTAAGGTCCTCGCCCGGACCGTCTGGCGAGAGCGTGACCGCGGCCAGTACCTTTGGGCTATCGGTCACGGCCGCTTCATCCTCCGCAACCGGAGCAAGCTCACCCTCCTCGACCCGCTCCATGGCCTCGCCGATGGCGAATCAGGCAAGCCCTTTGAAGAGCAGCCCTTCGTCGAGCTGCACCGTACCGTCGGCTACATCGCCGTTACCCCCGGCCTTATCAGCGTCGAAAGCACCGTCCCCGGAAAGCCCAAACCCACTCCTGCCTCATCCTCCTCCTCAAGCTCCACCGGCGGCCTCACCCGCCGCACCGAACCCCCACCCGCCACCAGCGTCCAGATCAACTTCTTTCGAACCATTTACGAGCCCCAGCCCGGCAAGCCTGACCGCCTCACCATTCAATCCTCCGGCGTCGTCCTCGCCCCCAACCTCATCGACATTCCCGCCACCGCGGATGGCTACCTCGACATCTCCAAAGACGCGAACGGCTACCTCTTTGACTTCCAGGGCCACGGCGGCAAGCGCCTCGAACTCTCCGGTTTCCCAACCTCCTGCGTCCCGCGTCCCCACTTCATCAGCTCCACCGAGTTCCTCGCCTTCGGCTGCCGCGGCTCCGAAGATCGCCAGCAGATGGCCGCCTTCAACCTCCACGGCGACTCACCCTGGGTCAACGCCTTCCCCAACCACCATCTCTTCCCCTACCTAGTGTCCGCCCCCGCCGCCGGCCGCTTCGCGCTCAGCCGGACGATCACCCTCAGCTCCTATGTTGACCCCGACAACCTCGTCGCCGACGAACTCGGCGCTCAGGAGGTCTCCGTCCTCCAGAACTGGGATGGCCGCACCCTCTTCAAGCTGCCTTCCACCCCCTTCCAGCGCTCCGGCCAGAACTTCGATCTCTCCCCCGACGGCCAGACCCTGGCCATCATCCACGACGGCAAGATCCAGACCTACAAGCTCCCCCCGCTCTCCCGCAAGGATGAGGACGCCGTCAAACTCGCCGTAACTTACCTGCCCGAGCACTCCGACGCCCGTATCTCCCTCGGTGGCAAACCCGTCCATCGCAACGGCCGCCCAGAAGAAAAAGTGGCCGACGAAGCTCCCGCTACCAGCAAGCCCGAAGCCGCCACTGACAGCGTCACCTCTCAGACCGCACCGGAACCAAACCCAGCCCCCGCACCCTCGAACCTGGCCGCCTCACCTGTACCAACCCAAGCCGCACCCACCCGGCTCGCCATCCAGGAACCCAACCAAACCGTCAACGGCGATCAAGACCCCACCCAGCGCCGGGCCCCACCCACCCTCTACACCCCCGAACATCCTCGCCAAAAAGGTGACCCCAAACCCTCCGCAGACTCCGCTCCCCAGTAACCACCGGAAGCAAGTGGAATCTTCGTCTGCTCTCAATCGGGCCTGCAAAACGAAAGAGGCCGGCCCCGCTTGGAGCTGGCCTCTCATCTCACCACAATCTCTTAGGCAGCTTTCTTTGCGAGAACCGCCGCCTTCACCCGTGCATTCAACCGGCTCTTATACCGGCTCGCGGTGTTCTTATGCAGCACACCCTTCTGCACGCTCTTATCCAAGATCGACGCCGTCGAGCTGTAAACCTTCATCAGTTCGCCTTGGTCGCCCTTCGCAATCGCCTCGCGCAGGATGCGCAGCGTTCCCCGTAGCTTGCTCTTGTTCGAGCGATTCTGCGCCGTCTTCACAACCGTCTGACGCGCGCGCTTCAACGACGAAACATGATTTGCCATGAAATAGACTCTCTTCTATAAGCCCGGCCGCAGCGGGGCAAAATGCTTTGAAGGGGAAAGCCGGTCCCGACCCGATCCAATCAAGTCACACCCAGCCGCACTCCCTGCAATCATTAAGTCTACGGCACCCGCCCACCCGAGTCAACGCCCCACACCAGCACACTCAATAGACCTCCGGAATCAGCCGCTTCGTCTCCTGGCTGTACTCCTCGCACTCCGTTCCGAACGCCTCCCGCAGCGCCCATTCCTCCACATCCATCCTGTAGAGCAGCGCCAGCATAGGCGGAACCACGAAGATCGCCAGAGACAGCCAGTTTCGCGTCCACAGCCCCACCGCCAGGAACACCAGCAACAACCCGCTGTAAGAAGGATGCCGCACCATCCTGAACAGCCCCGTTTTGCACCGTCTGCTTCGCATGGATCGCCACCTTCACGCTGAACGACCGCCCCAGCGTCACAATCGCCGTCCACCTCACCGACACTTCCACCACCAGCCGCGAGAGCCAACCGCCGCGCTCAGGCCGCCCCGGCAAAGATCGTGTGCGCATGGCTCGCCCCCTACCAGAACCCCACCAAGCTTGACACAAAGATCACCGCCCAAAGCACCAGCAGCGATCCCCGATCCTCAACCTCGCCGCTCTTCCGTGTCGTTTGCGTCACGAGGATCAGCAGCACCTCGGACGCCACCACACCCAGTACGCACTCCGAACACCGTCAGCAGACTCATGCCAACAGCCTACATCGCCTCCTTCAGCCCCGCCCGTATCAGCAGCCAATTCATCGGATAGCTCGTGCAGTACCCGCAAATCATGCCCACCTGCATCACCAGCCAGTACACCGGGCCAAATGGCGTCAGGTGCGGAGCAGGGAACAGCCGAAAGTACACCAGCGCCATCCACCCATACATCCCAATCTGGAACGCCAAAATCGACAGCGTGTCCGCCTTCACCGCCGCCCAGACCGCCTGCCCCGCCGTCATCTCACTCATAGGCTTGATCGCAAAGTACTGAAACACGATCCCCAGAGCCCACGCCGCCGCAAAGTCAATCGCATACTCCGCCCACAGAACCGATCCCAGAAGCGTCAACCCCGCCGCCGCAATCCCAAACTCGCAACCCACATCCGCCAGCATGCACCCCGCCCCGCAGTGGCTCGTTCCGACAGCCACCTGGGTCACCGTCGGTGACCCTTGACCCCTTGGACTCATCTCCATCTGCCCACCGCCCCGTCGATTCATCGCCTCCCGCGTCTTCTTCCGCCCCACCCCGTAGTACGCCCACACCGCAAAGACGCTGAAGTAGAGCGCCGTCACCGGCCACACCACATTCATGACCCCCATAGCCTGCGGATGCCTTACCTCGTCGGCAGCGATCCACAACGCACACGTCACCGCCAGCCCAATCGACACCCAGGCCACAACTTCCATCCCTCTACGACGGCCACCCGCAATCGTCTGTTGCCATTCCCCTCCCACTCCGGCAATCCCGCCCCCCTTTTCCTCTCTTCCCCAAAAGCCGCATCAAAAAATTCAACTTCCGCCCCTTGACGCTCTCGCCCTGAAGTTCTACTCTCCAACCATTATCGGTACCCGATTGGTTCTCCAGCCATCCCGGTTCCATCCCCCCACATCCAGCCGGTGGCCGTATACACGACGCCCCCACTGCATCCTCCAACCATCCCCATCATCCGATCTCCAGAGCCCTTGGATCAGATCCCAAGGCCCCGGAACCCGTACGTCCCTCCCAAAACCCAGCCCTACCCCTGACGGAGGTCAGACAAATACTTGATCAAAAAAGCGCTTGAAATCACTCCCGGAATCGAACCTCTCTACGGCACCCGCGACGAGAACCTTCGCCTTCTTGAAGACAAACTCCACGTCCTCATCGATCTCCGCTCAGACGCTATCCACATCTCCGGGGAAGAACCTCAGGTAGCCCGCTGCGCTCAGGTCTTCGCGGACTTCGACTCCCTCCGCCGCGCCGGCGTCACCCTCCAGAACGGCGAGCTCCACGCCCTCCTCAAGCTCGTCGTCGCCTCTCCCGACTGCACCCTCAAGCAGCTTGTAGACTCCGGCAAGCAGCGATCCGCCGGCGTCAAGCGCATGGTCCAGCCGCGCTCCCCCAACCAGAAAAAGTACGTCGAAGCCATCGAAGCCTCGGACATGACCTTCGGCCTCGGCCCCGCCGGCACCGGCAAGACCTACCTCGCCGTCGCTATGGCCGTCTCCGCCCTGATGTCCAAAAAGGTCTCGCGCATCATCCTCGTCCGTCCCGCCGTTGAAGCCGGCGAACGTCTCGGCTTCCTCCCCGGCTCGCTCCAGGAGAAGGTGGACCCTTACCTGCGCCCGCTCTACGACGCTCTCTACGATCTCCTCGACCAGGAAAAGGTTGACAAGCTCCTCGAGCGCAACGTCATCGAGGTCGCGCCGCTCGCCTTCATGCGCGGCCGCACCTTATCGGACGCCTTCATCATCATGGATGAGGCCCAGAACACCACCACCGAGCAGATGAAGATGTTCGTCACCCGCCTCGGCAACAACTCCAAAGCCGTCATCACCGGCGACCTCACCCAGACCGACCTGCCCAACCCCCGGAAGTCCGGCCTGCTCGAAGCCCTCAACGTCCTCCAGGGCGTAGAAGGCATCCACTTCATCCACTTTGAAGATGTCGACGTCGTCCGTCATCATCTCGTCCAGCGCATCGTCCGCGCCTACGACACCTACACCCGCGCCCAGCTGCCCTTGCCCATCGGAGACACCCAGATCCCCGACCACGGCCAGCCCGGCACCATCCCCCTCAAGCAAATCCAGAAACCCCAGTAATCTGCCCCTGACCTGACCCTGCGATCGCCCGGCGCGGCTCCGGCCTTCGCAGGGACCGTCTAGGGAGGGCCGCCGCTCTGGTAAGCGCAGAACCTGCTACGCTTAGACGGTCTGGTTCTGCTGAGGCACACACAATGAACATAGATGAACGGATCGAGAAGCTCACGGAACGACATGAAGCCCTGGCACAAACCGTTGAGCTCCTCGCGATCGCGAATCGAGAGATAGCCGCTTTCGTCAAGCAGTTGTCCGCCGAGGTGAAGCAGTTGTCCGCCGAGGTGAAGCAGACCGCTGCCGATGTAACGGTGCTGACACGAAGCATTCTGGACCCGGTTACAGTCGCCCGCGGTCATGAGACACGCATCTCACACATCGACAACCAGGGCTGACGGCTGAAAAGGGGCTGGCGGTAGAAGCGCTGGCCGCCAGACCCCTTCGCAAACGACCGATGATCAACATCGACCCTCCAAGTACCGTCCCTGCCGCTGCTCTCCTCAGCAAGTCCGCTCTTGCCCGCTTCCTCAACCGGGCCCGCGCCCTCATTCCCGTTCCGGGTGCCGTCGAGATCCTCCTCACTTCCGACGCCGAACTGAAGCGTCTCAACAAGCAATTCCGCAACAAGAACAAGCCTACCGACATCCTCAGCTTCCCCACACCCCCCGAGCTCGCTTCCGCTCATGCCGGCGACCTCGCCATCTCGCTTGAGACTGCCGCCCGCGAGGCCGCCGAGCACGGCCACTCTCTCCGGGACGAGCTCCGCATCCTCATCCTCCATGGCCTCCTCCACCTCGCCGGGGAAGACCACGAGACCGATCAGGGCCGGATGGAAGCTCGCGAATCCACCCTCCGCACCCAGCTGCGCCTTCCCAACACCCTCATCGCCCGCACCACCCGTCCGTCGAACGCCAAATCCGCCGTTAAGCCAGCGAAGAAGGGAAGAGCCCGATGATGACCTCCATCCTCCTCTTCCTCCTGCTCATTCTCCTCGCCCTCGCCTCGTACGTCGACCGCATCTACGGCGAGATGGGCAAGTTCCTCGCCCGCCAGTATCAGGACAACATCGACGCCTGGGAGGAACGCATCGAGCCTCGCATGCGTCTCGGCCGCGAGTCCCTCGCCCAGTCCGCCTCCGTCCTCCGCCAGCTCTCGCTCGCTGCTATCGCCCTCATCTTCGGCCTACGCCTCGCGCCGCATCTCGCCCGCGCCGGCACCTGGACCGAGCTCTTCACCACCCTGTTCGAGCTCATCCTTCTCATCCTCATCTTCGACCGCCTGATCCCTCAAGTACTCTTCACCCGCACGCGCGGCTTTTGGGTGCTGCGCATCCGCTACCTCCTGCAGGCGCTCTTCTACCTGATCCTTCCCGTGACCCTGCTTCTGGGTCTGTTGCTCTCTATCGTTTCGCTTGCGGAGCCTGAGGACTCGGAAGAGGAGGACCATTCTTCGGAAGCCGTCGACGCACTGCTCGAGGCGGGCGAGGAGGAGGGGATCCTTGAAGAATCGGACCGCGAACTCTTCCGGTCGGTCGTCGAGTTTGGGGATAAGGTGGTTCGGGAGGTGATGACTCCGCGTCCCGAGATCTTCGCCGTTCCGATCACGCTGACGCTGCGCGAGTTTACCGCGGAGATCGAAGAGCATGTCTTCTCCCGCGTTCCGGTCTACCGGGAGTCGCTGGACCACATCACCGGCATTGCGTTTGCCCACGACCTGCTGCAGGTCGCCGACACCGATGCTGCGACCCTGACCATCGCCCAGATGCAGCGTCCGGCAGCTTTCGTTCCGGAGACCAAGATGGTCGCCGAACTCCTCCGCGAGATGCAGTCCGCCAAGCAGCACATGCGCATCGTCATCGACGAGTACGGCGCCGTAGCCGGCATCGTCACCATCGAAGACCTCCTCGAAGCCATCGTCGGCAACATTGCGGACGAGCACGACGAGACCCGCGAAGACGATGCTCCCATTCGCGAACCCGACGGGGCCTACGCCGTCTCCGGGACCTTTGAACTCTCCCGCTTGAGGGACCTCTTTGCCGATCAGTTTCCGGACCCGGACGCCCCGCCCGTCGTCACCCCGGAAGATGAACTGCCTGACGCCTCAGAGGGCGATGACCGCGACGAAGCCACCGCCATCCGCCTCCCCGAGCACTACGAGTCGACCACCATCGGTGGGCTTGTCACCGAGATCGCAGGCCACATTCCGCTGCCTGGAGAAGTCGTCGAAGCCGATGGCCTCCGCCTCGAAGTCCTCGCAAGCACCGACCGCCGCATCGACCGCGTCCGCGTCTCCCTCACCACTCCGCCAACGTTATAACTTCGGCGCTGGAAGGCTGCAAGGGCGAACCCACGTTCAACGTTGAGACCGGTTGAAAGAGCGGTTAGCCGACTTCATCCCGCGACCTTTCTTCGTCCTGGTCTGCTTCGTTCTGGTTTGCTTCGTCCTGGTCTGCTTCGTCCTGGTCTTCTTCTTCTTCGTTCTCGTCTTGTTCTTGCTGTTCTTGTTTGATCTCTTGCGCGGTGAGGATGTGGCCGGTGGCGCCGGGCTCGGCGAGTTCCTGGCCGTCGAGGGTCTGCTCGGCGGTGCGAACGATGTCCGGGGCGAAGGGTGAGAGGTTGAGGCGGACGGCGTTCATGGAGGCGAGCTGGAGGCCGTAGAGGATGGCGGTGGCGCGGCGGGTCTCAAGCTGGCCGGTGGCGAGGGCGTTGACGACGACGGAGAGGGCGACCTGGATGGACTCGCGATCCTCGAGCGGGGCGAGCTGGATGTGCTGGCCGGGGATGAGGTAGCCGTGGGTCTCGGCGGTGTGGCGGAAGCCGCTGTGGCGCTCAGCCATGCGGGTATGGAAGAAGCAGTAGGGTTTGAGGCTCAGGGCGGGTGACTGGCACTGAACACCATTGGTACGGATATGACGGCAGAGATCGAATTGCATATGCATTCCTCCTGCAGGGGGGGGTGCCCCCCTGGGGTTGACTTATGAGTTAAATGGGCAATGGATGCAACGAGTTACGGGAGGGGTATACCCGTAAATTCCTGCATCTATTGGGTTTATGGCTAAAATATTGACAACAAGGGACTTAGCGCGGCTCGCGCGCGAACTCTACCTGATTTGCCGTGTAGTTCTATTCTACGGGATCAAGCAAGGTAGTTACGCCAACTTTGTTACCTACAAAACAAAGGAGTTACGGCGATTTGGGGCTTGACACGTGAATTTGCTGGTGTTTTTGAGGGTGTTTTCGGGGGATTTCAGGAAGAAAGTTGGTGCGGCTGTGCCGAATTGGGAATTAGGCTTCCTTGCCGCGACCAGACGTAGCCCGGTCGTTGCCTCAGGCTGGTGTGGAAACGGGTCTTTTGTCTGAAACAGTAGACTTTCAGGAAGCTTTGAACAACTCCCAGCAGTTCCCTCAGCGGCTAAAGCCGCCGGGCGATGGATTGTGCATGTGGCGGGACTGAAGTTCCGCCCTTTCAAAGCGACGGCTAGAATATGGCGGGTCAAACGCGACGGCTAGCATGTGGCGGGATTGAAGTCTGCCCTTTCAAAGCGAAGGCTAGCATGTGGCCGGAGTAAAGTGCCGCCTTTTAAGCGACGGCTAGCGGTGTGGCGGGATTGAAGTCCCGCCCTTTCAAAGCGACGGCTCAATCAGTAGTTCCTTGGACTTGGCACGGCCGGTTTTGAGCCCTCTTCCCCCGTTGCGGTTCCTTCTTCCCTGGCTTCTATCGCCTGCCTGGCCGCAATCTGCTCCAGTTGCCGCCGCCAGTCCAGGTCCTCGATGAAGCCGGGCTTTGCCCTCCAGTCTTCCTGCACCTTGACGAAGAGCTCCAGGAAGACTCTTGTGCCCAGGAGTCCCTCAATCTCCTTGCGCGCGGAGGTTCCGATCTCTTTCAACATGGCACCTTGTTTGCCGATCAGGATGGCCTTCTGGCCGGTGCGCTCGCAGAAGATCGCGGCCGCGATTTTGGTTACGGGAAGCTTTGCCCCGGGCTTGGCTTTGCCGACTGGAGCAGCAGGCTCTTCGAACCGCTCGATGACGACGGCGGTGGAGTAGGGAACCTCCTCTCCGGTGAGGAGGAGAATCTTTTCGCGGATGAGCTCGGCGACGAGGAAGCGCTCGGGCTGATCCGTGAGTTGGTCGGCAGGGAAGTAGCGCCGGCCTTCCGGCAGGTGGGCGACTGTCTTCGCCAGGGCCAGATCGAGGTTGATCTTCTTGCGCGCACTGATGGGGATGATCTCGGCGAAGGGGTACAGCGAGGACCAGTGCGCGATGAGCGGCATGATCTCTGCGGGAGCGATCTGATCGATCTTGTTCAGCAGCAGGATTACCGGACAGTCCAGCTTCTGGATCAGCTGCAGCGAGAACTCATCCTCGGCTGCGGAGAGAGTCATGCGCCCGGTGATCTTCGGCTTGACTTCAGTCTCCCCGGTCTTCGTTCGGTTCGGCAGACGATGGGTCACATCGACCAGGAAGAGTACGACGTTCCTGCTCTCCAGGGCGTCATGGACCTCCTGCATCATGCGCCGGTCGAGCTGGGTATCCGGCTTATGGATGCCCGGGGTATCGACCAGCACCACCTGCGCGGCAGGATGCCCTTCGACAGCCTTGGTCTTCTTCAGCGCGGGAACTTCGAGAACTCCGAGGATGCGGTTGCGGGTCGTCTGCGGCTTGTGCGTTACGATTGCGAGCTTCTGACCGAGCAGGGCGTTCAGGAGGGTGGATTTACCGGCGTTGGGACGACCGATGATGGAGACGAATCCGGAGCGAAAAGGCACATCTTCTATTATGCGCTGCCTGCTATGCGCTGCCTGCGTTCCTCTGCTTCTTTCGCTGCAGCAGCCAGATGAGGTATCCGAGGACCGCAAGGTTCGTTAGAAGGACGCCGAAGCGGAGCCAGCTTGGCTTGGTGGCGAGCTCGAAGAGCTCCCAGGGGAGGAAGGAGATGGTGAGGATGAGGGTGAGGTACTCGGCCCAGACCTTCTGGAGCATGAGGCCGATGCCTTCGGTGAGGGCGAGGCCGGAGTAGGCGAAGGAGCCGACGCCGATCTGGCGCAGGCGGTGAGCGTCGACGAGGTCGACTTTTTCAAGCATCAACTGGACCAGGCGACCCTCGGGATCGCGGCGCAGGGCGACGACGAGGCGGATGAGTTCGTCGCCGAGGTTTTTCTGGATCATGTGGATTGCACCGAAGCCCACCAGGCAGAAGAAGAGGGCCTTCAGGAGCTTGAAGATGCCGATCAGCAGAAGCCCGCTGTCCCGCTCGCTCTCCTGCGCCGGCGAGACCTGATCGTGCTCGACTTGAGTAACCTCGAGACTCATGGCTTACCCCTCCAGTTGACGGGCTCCTCCTGCAAATGTCAACGACATGGGAATCGGCTGCGATCTTGGTGTTTCCCTTCTCCACAATGAAACTGGAATGGTTTAGAGTTCTCTACGCAGTAGATGTGGACATCTTTCCGCGCTATGTTGCAATCCAGACGGCGCTCGGCCCCGTAGATGTGATTGAGTCGCCTCGCTGGAGGCGGTAGACACACGCGCAACTCAAGACTTGCAAACCTAAAGGATGACATCACCCATGAACCTGAAGAAGACTTTCCTCGCTGCGCTGGCACTCGTTGCACTCGGCGCCTCGTCCATGACCGCCTCCGCTCAGAAGGACCCGATGGTCGGCGGAGCAGCCATGTACCCCACGAAGACCATCGTGGAGAACGCCGTCAACTCGCCCATTCACACCACCCTCGTGGCCGCGGTCAAGGCTGCAGGCCTGGTCGATACGTTGAACTCGCCTGGTCCGTTCACCGTGTTCGCACCGACCAACGATGCGTTTGCCAAGCTGCCCGCGGGAACCGTGGATACGCTGGTGAAGCCGGAGAACAAGGATACGCTGACCAAGATCCTTACCTACCACGTCGTTCCGGGCCGCATCTCCTCCAAGGAGCTGATGAAGATGATCAAGAAGGGCGGCGGTACCGCGACCCTGAAGACCGTGCAGGGTGAGCCCCTGACGTTCACCATGCCGAGCGGCAGCATCGTCATCACCGATGCGAAGGGTGGCACGGCCAATATCACCACCGCGGACGTCTTCCAGTCGAACGGCGTGATTCACGTCATCGACACCGTGCTGATGCCCAACTAGTTTTTGCTGGAACTTCAACCAAACGCCTCCCGTACGTGTTCGGGAGGCGTTTCCTCTTGGCCGCTTCGGACATCTGTATAAGGAAGTCAGTGAGACATACCTTCCAGGCCGAGCAGTGGCTTCCCTACTCGATCGAACACGTCTTTGCGTTCTTCGCCAATCCGGAGAATCTTCCGCGCCTGATGCCTGCATGGCAGAAGGCACGCATCGAAGAAGCCTCGTTTGCGCCACCGCCTCCAAGGCCTTCGACCGGGCTGCTCTACCCGGGGATCGTCGCCGGGGCGGGGACGCGGATGACGATCAGCTTCCGGCCGGTGCCGTACTCGCCGCTACGGGTGCCGTGGGATGCGGAGATTACTGAGTTTGTGTGGAACGAACACTTTTGCGACATCCAGCATCGCGGGCCGTTCGCGTACTGGCGGCACTGCCATCGGCTGACCGCGGAGACGCGGCCGACGCTGCACGGCGATACTCCGGGAACGCTGCTACAGGATCATGTGGAGTATGAACTGCCGCTTGGTCCCATCGGCGAACTGGGGTCAAAGCTCTTCGCTCCGGCGCAGTTCAACTCGATCTTCAACTTCCGCCATAAGCGAACCGCGGCGCTGCTTCCGCTACTTCGCCCCCACGCGAGCTGAACGGCTAAAGCGCTACAAGCCGGGGCTGAACCAGCTTACGAACGTGAGTTTCAGCCTTCGCCAACGCACCTTCCGCAGTGACACCGTACTTGCGGCGTAGATCGTCCTGCTTGCCATGCTCGATGAACTGGTCCGGCCAACCGACGCGGACGATGGGAACGGTGAGATCGAGGCCGTTTGCGGATTCGAGGACGGCGGAGCCGAAGCCTCCGGCGAGGACATGATCTTCAAGCGTGATGAGGAGACCGCAGCGGCGGCCGTAGAGCTCGACGCAGTCACGGTCGATGGGCTTGGCGAACCGTGGGTCGATGAGGGCGACGGAGAGGCCCTGGGCTTCGAGCATCGCCACCAGACGCTTCCCTTCAGCCATCATGGCGCCGAGGGCGAAGACTGCGACGTCTGAGCCGTCTTCCAGGATCTCGGCTTTGCCGATCTCGAGGGCGATGGGGTTAGGCTTTACGGTTGACGCGGGGCCGGTGCCGCGGGGGTAACGGATGGCCGCGGGGCCGTTGTGGAGCATGGCGGTGTACATCATGTCAGCGAGCTGGTCTTCGCTGCTGGCTACCATGTGGATGAGGTTGGGTACGCTGCGGAGATAGCTGATGTCAAAGAGCCCGTGGTGGGTTGGGCCGTCATCGCCGCTGAGACCGCCACGATCCATGCAGAAGACGACGGGAAGATTCTGGAGGGCGACGTCGTGGACGATCTGGTCGAAGGAGCGCTGGAGGAAGGTGGAATAGATGGCGCAGAAGGGCTTGTAGCCTTTGGTGGCCATGCCGGCGGCGAAGATGACGGCGTGCTCTTCGGCGATGCCGACGTCGAAGTAACGCTTGGGATGATGCGGGCGGAAGAGATCGAGGGCGGTTCCGTTGGGCATGGCGGCAGTGATGGCGACGACCTTGTCGTTCTGCGTGGCGAGCCTGGTGAGGGTTTCGGCGAAGATCTCTGAGTAGGTCTTCTGGCCGGGGATCTTGGTCTCGCCGGTCTCGGGATCGTAGGGACCGAGGCCATGGAACTTCTTCTGGCCTTCCAGTGCGGGTTGGAAGCCGCGTCCCTTCTGGGTGATGGCGTGGAGGACGACGGGCTTGTTCTGGGTCTTGAGGAACTTGAAGGTCTCGATGAGGAGCGGCAGGTTGTGGCCGTCGATGGGTCCGAAGTAGCTGAGGCCGAACTCCTCGAAGATGACGCCGCGGCCGACGAGGCCCTTGGCGGCTTCCTCGGCTTTGCGGGCGACGTGGAGAGCGGCTTTGCCGCCGAATTTCTCTACGAGGCCGGCGGCGCGGTCGTGGAGGGAGTTGTAGGTGGGATTTGTGGCGATTTTGTGGAAGTACTCGGCGATGGCGCCTACGTTTTTGTCGATCGACCACTCGTTGTCATTGAGGATGATGATCATGCGGCGGGTTTGGGCGGCGATGTTGTTGAGGGCCTCGAAGCTGATGCCGTTGGTGAAGGCGGCGTCTCCGGCCAAGGCGACGACGTGTTCCGAGCCGCCGGACATATCACGGGCGACTGCCATGCCGAGGGCGGCGCTGAGAGCGGTGCCGGCATGGCCGGCGCCGTAGCTGTCATGCGGGCTTTCCGTGCGGAGCATGAAGCCGTTGAGGCCGCCGGGCTGGCGGATGGTGTGGAAGCCTTTCTCACGGCCTGTCAAAAGCTTATGGACATAGGCCTGGTGACTCACGTCGAAGACGAAGTGGTCGGTGGGGGTGTCGAAGGCGACGTGCATGGCGAGGGTGAGCTCGACGACGCCGAGGTTGGGACCGATGTGGCCGCCGGTTTTGGAGACGGAACGGATGAGGCGCTCGCGGATCTCCTGGGCGAGCTGGGTCAGCTGGGGGATGGAAAGGGCTTTTACGTCCGCAGGCGAGTTGATCGATTCGAGGATAGTGCTCATGTATTCGGCCCTCGCACTGGGACGAGATTGCAAACGATAAGTATACGACTTGGGTGCTTTTCAATAATCTTTGCTGTTCATGTCGGCAAAAGGAGCTTGTGTCGTTGATTGTGATGCTTAGCCGGACGGAAGCAGCGTTGCTGCGAGGGCGGGATTCTCGCGCGAGCCGGCTGGGCGCGTGGCGGGCTAAGCTCCCTCGGGGTCCTTCGACTGCGGTTGGCGCGGAGCCGCCAACCTTCGCTCAGGATGACGCGCCTCGTGTGTGTGTGGCGATGGAGAGTTGAGGCAGGGGTTAGTCGGTGAGGGCTTCGAGGACGATGGGGGAGACGGGTTCCAGGCCGAACTCACCTTCCCAGCGGGCGATGACGGCGGAGGCGAGGCAGTTGCCCACGACGTTAGTCATGGTGCGGCCCATGTCCATGAGCGCGTCGATGCCGAGGATAACGAAGATGGGCTCGGTGGGGAGGCGGAAGGTGGCGGCGGTAGCGAGGAGGACGACGAGGGTGGCGCGGGGGACGCCGGCGACACCTTTGCTGGTGAGGATGAGGGTGCCCATCATGAGGGCCTGCTCGCCCCAAGACATGTGGATGCCGGCGGCCTGGGCGACGAAGATGCCGGCGAGGGCGAGATAGAGGGTTGAGCCGTCGAGGTTGAAGCTGTAGCCGGCGGGGATGACGAAGGAGACGATGCGGCGGGGGACGCCGAGGGCTTCCATGGACTCCATGGCTCGGGGGAGGGCGGCTTCCGAGGTTGCGGTGGCGAAGGCGATGGTGGCGGGCTCGGCTACGGCTTTGAGGAAGGCCAGGACTGGAACGCGGGCGATGAGGGCGACCGGAAGCAGGACGAGGAGGCCGAAGGCTGCCAAGGCGCCGTAGAGGGTGAGGAGGAGCTTGAGGAGATTGACGAGGACGCCCAGGCCCATGTGGCCTACGGTGAAGGCCATGGCGGCTCCGACACCGACGGGTGCGAAGTACATGACGACGTTGGTGAACTTGAACATGACCTCGGCGAGGGATTCGCAGAGGCGCATGACCGGGGCTCGTTTGGCCTCCGAGAGGCCGGCCAGGGCTATGGCGAAGAAGACGGCAAAGACGGCGACCTGGAGGATCTGGCCTTCGGCGATAGACTTGGCGATGTTCTCGGGGAAGACGTGGAGGAGGAAGTCGTCCCAGTGGGTGGGGGCGACCTTGGCGAGGGTCTCTGAACCGGCGGCTACGGGGAGGGTGAGGCCTACTCCGGCTTTGCTGATGTTGATGGCGGCGAGGCCGATGACGAGGGCGAGCGTGGTGAGGACTTCGAAGTAGATGAGGGACTTGATGCCCATGCGGCCGACTGATTTGAGGTCGCCGTGCCCGGCTATGCCGGTGATGAGGGTGGTGAGGATGAGCGGGGCGACGATGGTCTTGATGAGGCGGAGGAAGATGTCAGAGAAGACGCGGAGGTTGACGGCAAAGGTGGGGGCGTCGAAGCCGAGTTCGGCACCGGCGACCATGGCGACGAAGATCCAAGGGGTGAGGGTGCGACGGGAGATGGCGATGACGCAGAGGCAGGCTATGGCGATCCAGCGGAGGGTGAGGAGGGCGTGCGGGGGGCTTTGGGGGTGGGGCAGGAACGCGCCGAGGGCGAAGAGGACTGCGGCGATGACGAGGGTCATGCGCTCGTAGAGGGGCTTGGGCATTGGGTGGAGGATAGCAGGTGGGATCTGGGCGATAAAACAGGGAAGAGGGAAAAGGGAAGAGGGAAAAGAAGGCGAGAGCAACGCGAGACGGCCGTCGTTTGCCGGCCGCAAACGATACCCCACCCTGTTCGCGATGAAGCCGCGAAAAGGATGGGGCACCCGGAACAGGCAACGACAAGGACAACTGCAGATTCCCTCGAATTGACCAGTAAGGTAAGGAGGCGGCTACTTGGGATCTTGGGAGTGGTCGATGCTGTAGTTGACGGTGACTTCGGTGTCGACTTCGGTGGGAGCTCCATCGATGAGGAAGGGTTCCCAGCGCCAGTTGCGAACGGCTTCCAGGGCGCTCCGGTCGTAATCTTCGCGAAGGCTTTGGCGGACTTCAATGGAGGAGACGCTTCCGTCCTTGCCGATGAGGACATGGAGGATGACTGGGCCGTCGAGGGTGTCATGGTTTGCCTTGGCTTCGGCGGGGTAGACGGGAGGCTGTTTGTAGGTGGAGCGGCCCGCTTGCTGGGCGCCGGTGAGGTGAACCTGGCCAGCGGGCATTGGGGCGGAGATGTGGAGGGCGAGGGCTGAGGCTGAGGCGGCCACCGCGAGGATGGTGCAGGTGAAGGCGAGGACGATGCGGCGGCTGCGGCTGAGGACGATGGGAGTGGAGGTGAGTTGGGACAGGTTCATAAGTCTCCTTTCAAATGAGTGGGCATCGAGGAAGCCGATGGCGTGGATGGGTGAGGGTTGACGCGTTGGGGTGAGGGTAAGGGCCAGACGGAGAAGTGAGGTGGTGTAGCTGCCGAAGGGCGAGAGAGATTGGGCGGCGAGGGTGTCGCAGATCATCTCGCGTGTCTCTGCGAGGCGGGCGCGGGTGAACCAGAGGGCAGGATGGAATGCGATGGGGAGGGTGATGAAGAGGTAGAGGAGGTTGAGGGCGAAGTCGTGGCGACGGACGTGGGCGGACTCATGAGAGAAGAGGGCCTGGCGGTCTTGCGGAGTGGTGGATTCGAGGAAAATGGATGGAAGCAGGAGGACGGGGCGACGGATTCCAAGGGTAACCGGGCCGGAGAGAGATGGGGAGGTGCCGATACGGACGTTGGGAAGGCAGGGAACATCGAGGGGTAAGTCGATTGATTCGGCCAAGAGTTCGCGGGTTTTGAGTAGGCCGTGGATGAGGCGAATAAAGAAGTAAAGGACGGAGAGGAGGTATGCGCTGGTGAGAATGAGAAGGGCGAATTCGGGGAGGGTCGCGGTTTCGGGCGCCGCGAGCACGGTGACATAGGAGATGTCGATGTGCGTGGTTTGGCCGGCTGAGTAGAGGGCATGGAGAGCACGGGAGAGGAATAGTGGAATGAAGGAAGCGAAATTGCAGACGGGGAGGACGACTTGAAGGAAAAGAGCGCCGACCCAGACACGGTGACGAGCGAGCGCGGGGTTCGATGGGGTGAGGTGGGCGGCGAGGGACGCGATAAGGGTTGCAGTGAGGGTGATGAGTGGAACCTGCCAGAGGGCGTTCAGGGCGTAGGTAAGGAGGTAGGTCTGGAGGGCGATCATCTCTCCTCCTTTTTGGATTCTTTGGCGAGGCGGCGGCTGATTTCGGAGAGTGTTTTGGGGGTAAGCTGACGGGACTTGACGAGGCTCATGACGAGCTCTTCGGAGGAGCCGCCGAACATACGGTCGATGAGATCGCGGAGGGCATGGCCGGAGGCTTTGTCTTCCGAGACGGCGGCGGAGTAGACGAAGGCTCGGCCGCGGAGCTTGCGCTTGAGCTTGCCCTTGCGCTCTAGGATGTTGAGCATGGTCTGGACGGTGGTGTAGGCGAGGGGCTGCTCGAGAGCGGACTGGACGGCGGTGACGGTGGATGCGCCGCCGAGGGACCAGACGGCTTGCATGATCTGGAGTTCGAGCTTGGTGAGAGTTTCTGGATCGCGGTCGGGCATCGTGTCTCCTAAGTTATTAGGAGATTAGGACCCGAGGTGCGGGGCTGTCAACTAAAAACTTAGGAGATGGGTGTAGAGGCTTCGGAAAGGTGGCGATCAGGCTCGCTCAGGTGGCCTGAGGCTGGGGCGAGATCGACCGTTCGCTGGCATGTTCTCGCAGTAGCTTGATGTCGAAGACCGTATCCCGGGGGCTGAAGCCCGGAGTTTTTGCGGGTTCGGGGAGCCCGGACTGAAGTCCGGGCCTATCTCAGGAGCAGGAACAACGGCAATACAGATTAGGAACAACGGCATTACGGAGAAGAATAATGGGAATACGGAGCAGGAACAACGGCAAAACACATTGGCTGAGCACGCTTGAGCATCACAGGCTTTCTCCCACGAAGAAGGAGTTGGATTAGTGGGCTTCGGGGGCTTTGCCGCTTTGTTTGAAGTTTTTGGTGAGGAGGACCAAGGGGGCGGCGATGAGGGTGATGATGCCGATGACGTGGAAGCAGTCCATGAAGGCGAGCAGACGGGTCTGGGCGTAGAGCTCGTTGTAGAGGCGGGCGTAGGCGGCGGAGGTGGCGTCTACGGCGGAGAAGCCCTGGGCGTGGAGGTAGGCGGCGGTCTGGGTTACGGACTGCTGGAGTGTCGGTGAGGTGGGGCTGAGATTGCCGCCTACGACGGATTGGTGGAAGTTCTGGCGGCGCTCGGACATGGTGGTGATGAAGGCGATGCCGAAGCTGCCGCCCCAGTTGCGGAAGAAGTTGGTGAGGGAAGAGGCTTTATTGTTTTGTGCGGGACTCAGTTGCGAATAGGTGAGGACGGAAAGGGGGACGAAGAAGAAGGCGTAGCCGAGGCCCTGGAGGGCTCGTGCCCAGGCGTAGTGGGCGTAGTCGGTCTGGAGATTGAAGTGGCTGTAGTGGAGCATGGAGATGCCTACAACCATGACCGCGCCGAAGAGCAGGATGCGGGGGTGGATGATGCCGCGCTGGACGAGTTGTGCGCCGACGGGGGCGAGGAGGGTGATGACGAAGGCGCCGGGTCCGAGGACGAGGCCGGCGTCGATGGCGCGGTAGCCGTAGAGGGACTGCAGGAGCTGCGGGATCATGGTGGTGGTGCCGAAGAGGCCGAAGCCGAAGAGGAAGTAGAAGACGCAGGCGATGCCGAAGTTGCGGACTTTGAGGAGGCGGAAGTCGACGAGTGGGTCAGGCTGGCGAAGCTCCCAGAAGACGGCGGCGGTGAGGCAGGTGATGCCGATGACGAAGCACCAGGAGATGAAGGGGGAGCCGAACCAGTCGTCGATTTGGCCGCGATCGAGGAGGATTTCGAGGGCAGCGGAGCCGACGCCGATGAGGGCGATGCCGATGCCGTCGACGTGGAGCTTGCCGCCGACGCGGACGGACTTGCGCTCGGCTTCGAAAGACGGGGGGTCGTGGACGAAGCGGGCGGTGAGAAAGAGGGACATGACGCCGATGGGGATGTTGATGAGGAAGACCCAGCGCCAGTTGTAGTTGTCGGTGATCCAGCCGCCGAGGACGGGGCCGATGGCGGGCGCGGTGACGATGGCGACGGTATAGAGGGCGAAGGCGGAGGCTCGTTTGGCGGGGGGAAAGGTATCGACGAGGATGGCTTGCTCGACGGGGGCGAGACCGCCGCCGCCGATGCCCTGGAGGACTCGCGCCATGAGCATGATGGCGAGCGAGGGGGCGATGCCGCAGAAGAAGCTGGTGACGGTGAAGAGGGCGACGCAGGCCATGTAGTAGTTCTTGCGACCGAAGACGCGGGAGAGCCAGGCGGACATGGGGAGGACGACGGCGTTGGCGACAAGGTAGGTGGTGAGGATCCAGGTGACTTCGTCGTAGGAACGGCCGAGGCCGCCGGCGATGTAGGGGAGGGAGACGTTGGCGATGGAGGTGTCGAGGAGCTCCATGAAGGTGGCGATGGTGACGGTGAGGGCGACGACCCAGGGATTGACGGCGAGGCGCGGGGGAGCGATGACGGTATGGGTGGGGAGGGTCGCGGTTGCCGTGGCCATGGAGATCCTTGCTGTCAGGGAAAAGAGACTGAGTGGTTTCTTTCTGCATCTGATTCGGGTAAGGTGGCTGGCGATTCGTTATTTGGGGGGTATGGATGACGAAGGGAGAGGAGACGCGGCAGAGGATCATCGCGCAGGCGGCGCCGATCTTTAGCCAACGAGGGTTTGAAGGGACTTCGCTGGCGGAGTTGATGGAGGCTACGGGGTTGGAGAAGGGTGGGATCTACCGGCACTTTGTGAGTAAGGAAGAGCTTGCGGCGGATGCGCTGCGCTATGCCTTGGGGCGGTCAGAGCGGACGCGGACGGACGATGTGGAGGAGATCGACGGGGCGGTGGAGAAGTTGAGGTTCCTGGTGCGGCGGTTTGTAGAGGGTCGGGCGGGAATGGCGGGGGGATGTCCGCTGATGAATGCGGCGATCGATGCGGATGACGGGAATGCGGTGCTGCGAGGCGTGGCGGCGGACGGATTTCGCGATTGGCGAGGGAGGCTGGAGGCGATCGTGGGTGAGGGAGTCCGGCTGGGGGAGATTCGGGCGGGGACGGATGCCCGGCGGGTGGCAAATGGGATGATCGCCGCGCTGGAAGGGGCGTTGATGATGAGCCGACTGGAGAGGTGCGGGCGGCCGTTGGAGGATGCGGGAGAGATGCTGGACGGGATGCTGAAGGGGATTGCGGAGGGTTGATGGCCGCTTGAAGTCTTAGAGGCGGGGATTTGCTAGGATTTCTCATGCTGCGACTTGGTTTGGTGATGGCTTTGGGTGGTCTGATGCTGGCCATTGAGGCGAAGGCGCAAGCGCCTGCGAGCGCAGGGGCGGCTTCGGGGACGATTTCAGGGACGATTCAGGGCACGCCTGCTCCTACGCTGGGGAGTGCTGGAGTTGGGCAGGGATCGGCAACTGGAGTTCCGGGGGTGGGAGTTCCGGGTTTGGGAACCGGGGGGTACCGGCTGATCAGCCCGGTGGTGAATCCGACGCTGAGTCCCGGGGTGATCGAGCTGCTGGATCTGGAGGGACGGTTTGCGGATGCGGTGGCTGCCGGGGGCGGGAAGGCGTTTGGGGAGTGGTTTGCCGAGGATGCGGTGGTCTTGAACAATGGCAAGGCGGCTGTACTGGGGCGGGGGGCGATCGCGGCACAGGCACAATGGGATCCGAAGCAGTACAAGCTGACGTGGACGGCGGAAGGGGCGCAGATGGGGCCGTCGAACGACATGGGGTTTACGTGGGGGCACTATGAGGGCAGGGCGGTGGATGCGAAGGGGCAGGGGATCGTCACGTCGGGACGGTATATGACTGTCTGGCGGAAGACGAAGGTGGAGGGTTGGAAGGTGGCGATGGATGCGAGCGCGACCGAGCCGGCGGGGGCTGGGGAGTGCTGTGCGCTGCCGAAGCCGTAGGCGGGACGGTGATCCGGCAGTAATATGGCCGTGATCGGGCCGTGATCGGGCGTATTTGGGGGGGCTCCGAGACACTTTCCCGATCGAAGTGGGTTATCACTAATTCCCACAATGGCATCTCTCGGTATGTATAAGGTACCTGTACGTCTTTTGTAGGAGTGCGAGGCCCGGGAGCGCCTCCTAGCATTTTCGTTTGATGGTAAATACGCTGGCCAGAGAAGAAGCACTGCGGCTTGAGGCCCTCGAGGAGTACGAGGTCATCGGAGGTGCGCCTGATCCGGGGCTGGATGAGATTACCGCGCTGGCGCGAGAGGTGTGCCAGACGACGATTGCCGGGATCTCGCTGATAGGGTCGGATGCGGTTTATTTTCAGGCACGTATAGGGCCTGGGCCGGAGCGTGTGACGCGCGGGGGCCGGCCGTGCGAGACGACGATCCAAGGGGATGGGGTGTACGAGATCTCCGATGCACGGTATCACCCGTCGTATCGTCCGGACGGGATTATGGTTGCCGGGCGGGTGTACCGCTTCTATGCGGGCGCGCCCTTGACCACACCCTCCGGCGTGAGCATTGGGTGTCTTTTTGTCCAGGACAGCGTGCCCCATGTTTTGAACGACCTGCAGAAGCGAACGTTGGCGGTGCTGGCGCGACAGGTGGTGAACCGGTTTGAGTTGAATGCGCGGATCCGTTCGATGGATCGTGCGGGCAGGGTGCGGCAACGGGTCGAGTCCGCGCTGACGGTGGAGCGGAACTTCGTTTCGACGGTTCTGGATACGGTGGGGGCGCTGGTTGCGGTCTTCGATACGGCGGGGCGGATCGTCCGCTTCAACCGGACTTGCGAGGAGGTCTCGGGGTACGGGTTTGCGAGTCTGGTGGGGCGATACCTCTGGGACAAGCTGATTCCTGCGGATGCTGTCCAGGCGGAGAAGGAGAACTTCGAGCGGCTACGATCCGGTGGATTTCCGGCGAGCTTTGAGAACTACTGGAAGCATCGGGACGGGACGCTGAGGCGGATTGCCTGGTCGGCGACGGCGCTGGTGGACGCGCAGGGGCAGACGAACTTCATCATCGCTACCGGGATCGATGTGACGGTACGGCGAGAGGCGGAGGCGACCCTGCAGGAGAGCGAAGCCCGCTACCGGCAGCTGGTGGAAGGGTCCCTGGGCATGGTGTGCACGCACGATATGGCGGGCAGGCTGCTCTCCGTGAACACGCATGGGGCGGAGAGCATTGGCTATCCTACCGAAGAGGTGGTCGGGCATAAGCTGACGGAGTTTATGGCTCCGGAGCATCATGCTGCGTTCGACACCTATTTGCGGGAGATCTCGGAGACGGGCGAAGCACAGGGGCGGCTGCACCTGAGAGATCGCGAGAACGGCGCATGCATCATTGCGTATCGCAATAAGCTGATTCGGGTGCCGGACCGGGAGACGTACGTTCTGGGGTTCGGGGTGGACATCTCCGAGCAGGTGCGAGCTGAGGGTAAGCTGCGGACTTTGATCAATCAGTCGAATTCGATCCTG
The DNA here is from genome assembly GCA_965198885.1 of uncultured Granulicella sp. Classification (GTDB taxonomy): domain Bacteria; phylum Acidobacteriota; class Terriglobia; order Terriglobales; family Acidobacteriaceae; genus Edaphobacter. Next base: position 2,503,320 of record OZ240677.1, read on the forward strand.
GAGTCGGTGGGCGATGGGATCTTTGGGCTGGATCTCTCGGGGCGGGTGACGGTGGTGAATCCGGCGGCGGCGCAGATGCTGGGTTACCGCCCGCAGGAGTTGCTGGGTAAGAAGATCCATAGGATGGTGCAGCATACACGCGTGGATGGGGAGTCGTTTCCGGAGCCGGACTCGAGCATTATGAAGTCGATCGACCGCATGGATGCGACGCGGGTGACCGACGAGATCTTCTGGCGGAAGGATGGGACGTACTTCCCGGTCGACTATGTGGCGCGGCCCCAGATCGATACCAGCGATGCGAGAGGCGGGCGGGCGATCGGCGTGGTGGTGGCGTTTACGGATACGACGGAGCGGCGGCAACTGGACCGGATGAAGGATGAGTTCATCTCGACGGTGAGCCATGAGCTGCGGACTCCGCTGACGAGCTTGCGGGCGGCGCTGGGGTTAATTACGGGCGGTGCGCTGAACTCGCGACCGGAGAAGATGAAGAAGATGCTGGAGATCGCGATTGGGAATACGGACCGCCTGGTTCGGCTGGTGAACGACATTCTCGATATCGAACGGATCAGCAGCGGCAATGCGGAGTTGCACTCGATGCTGTGCTCGGCCGATGACCTGTTGAATCGAGCGGCCGATCTGCAGCACGCGGCGGCGCTGAAGACGAATCTACGCTTCAACATTGCCGGCAATGGGATTCAGGTTTGGGGCGATCCGGATAGAATCCTCCAGGCGCTGGCGAACCTTATCTCGAATGCGATCAAGTTTTCGCCGGCACGCGGGGAGATTACACTGACGGCGCGGCGGGTTGACGACTGGGAGGCGCAGTTCGACGTGCATGACCAGGGACGGGGGATTCCGGAGGATCGGCTGGAGAATATCTTTGAGCGGTTCCAGCAGATCGATGCTTCGGATACGCGGGCGATGGGGGGGACGGGGCTGGGGCTGGCGATCTGTAGAAGCATTATCGACCAGCATGGGGGGCGAATCTGGGCGAGCAGTCCTCCGGGTGAAGGGGCGACGTTTAGCTTCACGCTGCCGATGCAGCCTAGCGGGAAGCTGCGCTAAAGACGTCAGCGGAAGCGGGTAGCTAGATCGCGCGCGCCGTGCGTGACACTGATGACGAAGATTGGATCTGTGTCGGGACGGTAGACGATCAGGTATTTGGGAAACTCGCTCAATGGGAAGAACAAGATGTTGCGCTCCGTAATATCCTGTCGTTTGTGGCCGGCGTAAGGGGTCGTTGCAAGAAGACGGCAGGCCGTATAGAAGGCTTCCTCGACGCGATTTGCATGCTTTGGGCTGTCGCGGGCGATGTACCGCCAGATGCGATCCATGTCGCGTCTCGCCGCAGGCGAGATCCGGTAGGAGATCAAGCGGCGGACCGGCTCTTATGCCACTCCGCTTTCATCTCCTCCATGCTTCGCCGCACTTCCTCTTCAGTTAGCGTCTCGCCGCGCTCGGACTGCTGCCAGCCCTCTTCGATTTGCGCTCGAAGTGCTTCGAGGTCGTCCGGAACCCAATCGTGGAGGTCGGGGGAACTCCAGAGGACGGCCTGAATGTAGTTTTCGACGTCATCATAACCGGCGGCTGCTGCATCTTTGCGGACTTGCGCTTCGAGCTCGGGGGTGAGGGTAATCGTCATGGGGTTAAATCTATCAAACAGGTTGGGTGGGGCGGCTATTCTTCGTTTTCGCGGAGGCTGGCGATGACTCCGAAGTCTTCGAGGGTGGTGGTGTCGCCGGTGACGGTGCCGGTGGTGGCTAGTTCGCGCAAGAGGCGGCGCATGATCTTGCCGGAACGGGTCTTGGGGAGGGATTGGGTGAAGCGGAGGTCGTCCGGGCGGGCGAGGGCTCCGATCTCCTTGGCGACCCATTGGCGGAGCTCCTGCTTGAGGGCATCTGATGGGGCGTTGCCTTCTTCGAGCGAGACGAAGGCAGAGATGGCCTGGCCTTTGAGGTCGTCGGGGCGGCCTACGACGGCAGCTTCGGCGACTTTGGGGTGGGCGACGAGGGCGGACTCGATCTCCATGGTGCCGAGACGGTGGCCGCTGACGTTGATGACGTCGTCGACGCGGCCCATGAGCCAGTAGTAGCCGTCGGCGTCGCGGCGGGCGCCGTCGCCGGTGAAGTAGGCTCCGGGGACTTCCGAGAGATAGGCCTGGAGGTAGCGGGCGTGGTCGCCGAAGACGGTGCGGGCCATGGAGGGCCAGGGCTTGCGGATGATGAGCAGGCCGCCGTGGCCGGCGGGAACGGGCTCGCCTTCCTTGGTAACGACGTCCGGGACGATGCCGAAGAAGGGGCGGGTGGCGGAGCCGGGTTTGGTGGGGACCGCGCCGGGGACGGGGGCGATAAGGTGGGCGCCGGTTTCGGTTTGCCACCAGGTGTCGACGATGGGGCAGCGTTCGTGGCCAATGCGGGTGTGGTACCAGATCCAGGACTCGGGGTTGATGGGCTCGCCCACGGTGCCGAGGAGGCGGAGCGAGGCGAGCGAGTGCGGGGCGAGCCACTGGTCGCCCCACTTGATGAAGGCGCGGATGGCGGTGGGCGCGGTGTAGAAGACGGAGACCTTGTGGGTGTCTATGAGGCGCCAGAAGCGGTCGGGCTCGGGATGGTTGGGAGCGCCTTCGTACATCAGGACGGTGGTGCCGCACTGGAGCGGGCCGTAGACGACATAGCTGTGGCCGGTGACCCAGCCGATGTCCGCCGTGCACCAGTAGATGTCCTCGTCGCGAAGGTCGAAGTTGTACTTGCTGGTGAGGTAGGTCTGGACGGAGTAGCCTCCGGTGGTGTGGACGAGGCCCTTGGGTTTTCCGGTGGTGCCGGAGGTGTAGAGGATGTAGAGCGGGTCCTCGGAGTCCATGGGTTCGGCTTCGCAGACTGGGGAGACCTGTGCAAACAGGTCGTGCCACCAGTGGTCGCGGTCCGGCTGCATGTGGATGCTGGATTGGGTGGCGGGCGAACCTTCTACCGTGGAGCGTTGGTAGACGAGGACGGATTTTACCGACGGGCACTTGGCGAGGGCTTCGTCGACGATGGACTTGAGTTGGACCTCTGAACCGCGGCGGTAGCTGATGTCCTGAGTGAGGACGGCGACGCATTGGGAGTCGTTGATGCGGTCCACCAGGGCGTGAGCCGCGAATCCGCCGAAGATGACGTTGTGGACGGCGCCGATGCGAGCGCAGGCGAGCAGGGCGATGGCAAGCTCCGGGGCCATGCCCATGTAGATTGCGACGCGGTCGCCCTTGTTGACGCCGAGATGCTTGAGCATGTTGGCGGCGCGCTGGACTGAATCCAGGAGCTCCGCATACGTCAGTCGGCGGATCTCACCGGGTTCGCCCTCCCAGAGGATGGCGATCTTGTCGCGGCGGGCGGGGTTGGCGGCGTGCCGGTCGACGCAGTTGTGGGAGAGGTTGAGCTTGCCGCCGTTAAACCAGGTGGCAGAGCCCATCTCACCCTCTACGACGGAGGTGAAGGGCGTGAACCAGTCCAGTTCGGCGGCGGCTTCCGACCAGAACGATTCGGGGTCTTCCACGCTGCGGCGATACATGGACTCGTAGTCTGCGAGGGAGCCGATCCGGGCCTTGGCGGCGAAGTCTGCGGGCGGAGGGAAGACGCGGTCCTCGCGGAGAAGGGAGTGCATGCTTGAGGTCTGGCTTGAGGTCTGGGTGGAGGCTTGGGGGGCGATGGCTGGGGGGGTGGACACGCGTGTTGCTCTCCGGTTTAGGCCTGGGGGTGCTCTGAAGAGAAAGGTACGCTAACGGCTCGCTGTGGAGCAATGATGGATGGAACGGGAGCGGACTGTTCCGAACGAAGCGCACTTCGACTGCTTTCGGAGCAAGTTGCCTTGGCCCGGGTTGCCGCGGATTACGAGATTGTCTTCAGCAGAAGGTATCGGCGGAAGGTGATCTCGGCGCGGATACTTGCGACGTCCGCAGGATAGCGGCGACGGGCGAAGGCGACCCAAGCATCGCGGTAGGTCTCCCAGGCTTTCTCGACTTTAGAGAGATTGTCAGCCGTGACGGCCCCTGGATAGGTGTCTTCCTTGGGTCTGGTGCGAAGTCTTCTCAGCGTCTCCTCGTATTGGCGGCGCAGCACGCTGTCAGCCGTTGCGACCTGACGGCTCGAGAGCTTGGGCCAATTCTTCCTTTGGAGGTGCAACACCTCCGTTTTAAAGAGACTGTTGAGGATGTCTTGGGAGGTGAGCGTTCGAATGTCATGAATGGTGCCGCTTTGATCGACTTCGGAGGCGTGGGCCAGGACGTATGCGTTTTGCGCGCTCAGAAGCTTCTGGAAAGCGGTGTTTTGCTCCGTGCTCATGGAAGAGCTGAGCGACTTGTAGTAGCGCGTTCTTCGGTCGTCCTTGATTTCGGAGGCATACTCGGCGCAGAAGTTCTGGGTGAGGGTGGTGGCTGCATCGTCACAAATTTCATAGAGTCTTTGAGGGCGAGAGGAAGCCTTGAACTTGGCCGGGTCGGATAGCGCAAGCTCCGCCATGGCTTTGTCCGATTCACAGGCAAAGTGCATGGCCAAGGAAAGGTTGCGCGGCACTCCGGCTCCGTTGAGGTAGAGGTCGGCCAGGATGAGCGAACCGCCGACGAACCATGCGGTACCCGCCTCCGGGTTCTGGGGCAGGCCAGCCTGTTGCGCAAGCCGCTCCTGCCAAGCACAGGCGCGGGCATCCGCATAATTTACAGGACGGCCGACGCCACGGTAGGAGCGATAGGAAGCGCAAGTGGGGAAGGCTTTGGGAGCGGAATCTTTGACGGCCTCCGGGGGTAAGAGAACGGAGGCGTAGGAGGAGCAATCCGCGCCGATCTCGCCGGAGGCGGTCTGGCCGGGAGCCGGCAAAGCAGGGGCACCGCTTGCCAGGAAGAGGGCCGCGCCCAAGGTGAGCCATTGCGTGCTGAGACGGAGTGTCCGGAGCATACGAGCGAAGTATAGGGCAGGCAGGGGCCTGGTGAACCGTTCATGGAGCTCATCGCATACCAATTACAACGAAGGCGGCCGGTTTACCGGCAGCGGGTGGGGGCAAGTAGGAACTATTACTCCATTTCCCGGGGCGCGCTGTTCAAACGTGCATGGAATGCGCTACAAAGACTTCTGCGCGGATGCGCACATGTGGGCTGGTGGCGAATGCTGCTGAAGTTGTTTGGGGAGTGAGAGATGCTGAGTTTTCTTGATCGCGATCGTTCGGTTGCGCCGGAGGGGTACAGCCGCTGGCTGGTGCCGCCGGCGGCTTTGGCCATCCATCTTTCGATTGGGCAGGTGTATGCGTTTTCCGTGTTCAAAAATCCTCTGCTGGCGATGCATGCGGCGGATGGAAGTGCGTGGGACCTGAAGTCGATCGGGTATATTTTTTCGATTGCGATTGCGTTCCTGGGGCTTTCGGCGGCGCTGTTTGGGGCATGGCTGGAAAAGGCGGGGCCGCGGCGAGCGATGTTTTATGCGGCCATCTGCTTTGGCGGCGGATTTATGGTGGCGGCACTGGGGGCGCAGGCGCACTCGCTTCCGCTGATCTACCTGGGGTATGGGGTGATCGGCGGGATCGGGCTGGGGCTGGGGTATATCTCGCCGGTGTCGACGCTGATCAAGTGGTTTCCGGATCGGCCGGGGCTGGCGACAGGGCTTGCGATCATGGGATTTGGCGGCGGCGCGATGATCGGCGGACCGCTGGCCAACCAGTTGATGGCGCACTTCAAGGCGGCAGGGCAGCCCGCGATTCCGCTGGCGTTTGCGTGCATGGGGGCGATCTACTTTGTCTTCATGATGTTTGGGGTGTTCACGATCCGGGTGCCAAGGCCGGATTGGAAGCCGGAGGGATGGTCGGGTTCGAATCGGACGTCCGCGCTGATCTCAACCCATAACGTGGCGGTGACGCAGGCATGGAGAACGCCGCAGTTTGTGCTGCTTTGGGTGATTCTGTTCTGCAATGTGACAGCGGGAATCGGCATCTTGGAACAGGCCGCACCGATGATCCAGGATTTCTTCAAGGGGGCGATCGGGCCGGTGGCGGCGGTGGGGTTTGTGGGGTTGCTGAGTATCTTCAACATGGCAGGGCGATTCTTCTGGGCTTCGACATCGGACTTTATCGGACGGAAGGGAACCTACTTGTGCTTCTTTACGCTGGGGGCGGTGCTCTACTTCTTCCTGCCCCTGGCGCGACAGGATCACCTCAACTCGGTGGCGCTGTTTGTGGGGATTGCGGCGGTGGTGATCTCGATGTACGGCGGCGGCTTTGCTACGATTCCGGCCTATTTGAAGGATCTCTTTGGGGGCTATAACGTCTCCGCGATCCACGGGCGGCTGTTGACGGCGTGGTCTACGGCGGGGATTGTGGGACCGTTGATCGTGAACGGCATTCTCGATCACTACGTTGCGACGCATCGGGCAAAACTGGATGCGTATCCGCTGATCCTGCATATCATGACCGGACTGCTGGTGGTGGGGTTCATCGCCAATCTGCTGGTAAAGCCGGTGAACGAGAAGTATTGGATGAAGGAACAGAACCTGCAGCCGGTTGGGTCCGGACACTAAGGAGAGATGACGATGGCAGATACGAGTGTGAGGAAGTCTTCTCCGCTGCTGATTGCGGTGGCTTGGATTGTGGTGATTGTGCCGACGACCTGGGGTTTGACCTACACGGTGCAGAATGCGCTGAAGATCTTTACGGCGGGAGCGTCGGCGGCTCCTGCAGCACCGGCGGCGAAGTAGGGTGAGGCGAAGGGTTGCGCTGCTAGACTGGCAGCGTGACCTTTCCTCTGTCGGTCGTGATCGGGTTTTTTCTGGGGTTTGTGTTTGGGGTGGGCTGCGCTCTGGCGGTGATGTACTCGATTTATATGGGTGGGTACAGGGCGGCGGTGCGGGATGCGAGTCTGACGGTGGCGCCGGAGCGGCTGACGCGGGAGGTGGCTCGGCTGGTGGAGTGATCTACTGTGGGGATCAGGAACTGTGCTGCGCACCCTAGTGGACATTCCAGGGGAAGATCCGGCTTGCTGAACCGGCTGAGTCCTAGGCGCTCGGTCTCACGGGCGGAGCTCGTACGGGAGGCGATCTCGCACTTTCTGGAACAGCATCGGAAGGCTGAGGAGACGGATCTTTTCGGGCCATCGGCTCTATTGGCGTGGACGTTGAGGATGGTCTTGCCTACCAGGAGAGGACTCCGCAGCGAGTGGCCGGATTGAATGTCCGTCTTTGACACCAACATCCTGATCGACTACGTCTGCGGAGTGCACCTGGCTCGAGCGGAGATCAATGCCTATGAGAATCGTGCTATCAGCATCTTGACCTGCATGGAAGTTTGATTGGGGCTAATTCTCAGACGGGGGCGCAGGTGCGAGGCTTTCTGTACAAGGCTTTCTTGCCAAGTTTCTGTTTCTGCCCGCGAGTTAGGCTGATGCGTTCTGAACACGCGCAATGGAAAGAAGGCGTACCCCAGGGGCTCTAGCCTTCCGCTCGCACCATAAGCAACTTATCAGGTTACAAAGAGCGCTGCAGACTGGGAGACCGCTGCGGCAGCGCGTTCGCTCCGGTGTGCTCACTGAACCTGCGCCCAGCCCGATCTCGCCTCCGTGTCGGGTTGGTGGAGTTGCGGGTGCCTGGCGGATTGCGCGAGAAGGAAAAATAATTCTTGCATAATTCTTCTCCCGGGGTTAAGTTGGTTCAACTCCCTGTAACTTTTTCAACTTCAACGTCGCACAACAGCTCGTCGTTGTACCGATACAGTTGACGGAAATGGCCATATCTTCGCGAGAAGATGTGCCTGACCCCTCTTACGATTTTTTTGCACCACGACACTGCCATTCCGGCGGCGCCGCACTTTTGTTGTCTTTTTCGAGGCTAACTTCATGCAAAAAACTGTTCGTCGTATCTGGACCCTCTTCGCTCTGATTCTGGTCCTGTCCTTCACGCTTTCGTTGTCCGCCCAGACCTTCCGCGGCGGCATCAACGGAAACGTCACGGATAGCACCGGAGCCGCCATCTCGGGCGCTAAGGTCGTCGCCACTGAGACGGCAACCGGTATCACCCACGATTCTGTTAGTTCCTCCAGCGGAGAATTTCTATTTAACGATCTGCCTCTTGGCGACTACTCCATCTCCGTCATGGCTTCCGGCTTCAGCAACGTCAAAGTCGATAAGCTACCGGTCTCGGCTGGAGTGATCTACACCCTGCCGGTTAAGATGCCGGTCTCCAGCTCGACCGAGACGGTTGAAGTAGACGCCGCCGGCATCAGCCTCGATACCACGACAGTGACCCAGACGACCGTGCTCGACGCAAAGACGGTCGCAGACATACCCTTGAATGGTCGCGACTTCACGCAGATGATCGCCCTCACGCCCGGCTATGCGGGATATTCGGGTGGCGGCTACGGCTCTCTCAACGGAACCCGCGCCAACCAGATGAACTGGCAGATCGACGGCGTGGATAACAACGACCTCTGGCACAATATACCCGCCGTCAACCAGGGCGGCGTCTCCGGCATCGCGGGAATCATCCTCCCGCTCGATGCGGTCGATCAGTTCTCCGCCCAGACCCAGGCCGGCCCAGAAGGCGGTCGTAACCCGGGCGGCACCATCAATCTCACTCTCCGCGCCGGTGGCAACCAGGTCCACGGCACCGCGTATTACTTCAACCGCAATGAACTCTTCGGCGCCAAGAGCCCCTTCTCCCCCACCAAGCAGAAAGTTCGCAACTACAACACCGGCTTCTCCGTCGGCGGGCCCTTCATCAAGGACAAGCTCTTCGGCTTCTTAACCTTTGAGCACCAGCGCTTCGTAATTGGAGAGTCGGGTACCGCTACCGAGCCTTCCGTCGGCTGGCAAAATCAGGCTGAGGCGGTTCTTGCCGCACAAGGCATACCCGTGAACCCGGTCATGCAGAGTGTGCTCAACGATCTCTGGGGAACCAATGTTCTTGCCCAGGACACCGTCGGAAACGTCAACAACTATCACTCCAATGACCCCGAGTTCGGTTACAGCTGGAATGGTCTCGCCAAGGTCGACTACCATCTCTCTGAGAAGGACAGCTTCAGCGCTCACTGGTTCGTCGGCCAGGGCAATCAGGTGGCGCCGGTCGGCTCGCAGCTGGTTGCTTATTATGAGGTCGCACCTATCCACGTGCAGAACATCGCCCTGGTGGAAAACCACATCTTCTCGCCCACCATCTCCAACCAGATCCTCGTTGGCGTCAACTACTTCAATCAGGTCTTTAACGACAACCAGACCAATCAGGACGTGCAGAGCCTCGGCTTCATTACGGGAGCGACGTTCCCTAATGCGCCGCACATCTCCATCTCAGGATTCGATCCGGTCGGCGAGACGCCTCCGGAGGGTCGTAACGACATCACCGGCCACCTGACCGATCAGCTCTCATGGGTCAAGGGTAAGCACCAGATGCGCTTCGGCGGAGAGTTCCGTCAGGCTCAGCTTGATGAGTTCTATCACCGCCACGCAACGGGAGCCTTCACCTTCGATGGAAGCCAGGTTGTACCGGGTGGTTCCGGGCGCGCGGATGCCTTGGCAGACTTCCTCGCCGGTAAGACGGACGGAGCGAGCCTCACCATTGGAGATCCGGAGCGTCAGGTCTTCGTCAACACCTGGTTCCTCAACGCAGGCGACTCGTGGCAGATCAATCGCAAGCTGAACCTCAACTATGGGGTCCGCTACGACTACGAAGGCCCGCTTCATGACCAGTACAAAGACATGTCCGTCTTCCGTCCTGCTCTGACTGCAACCAACGGTCTAGCCTTCCAGGGCAGCCAGATCGACTCTCTCTATCCGAAGTACTACAAGAACATCAGCCCACGCGTCGGCATCAGCTACTCGCCGGATAGCTCGACCGTTCTCCGCGCAGGCTTCGGCTTCTACGCGGATACCCCAAACCTCAACCCCTTCCTGGATAACCGTCCCGGCAACGCGGCGCCGAACGGCGTAGAAGGCAACCCCGGTGGCGCAAGCCCCGTTTTCAGCGTCGCCGCAGCAAACGGCGGAGCTAACACAACTATCGTGCAGGGTCAGTCTATCTTCCCGACCTCGGTCGCCTACCCCTGCGCAGCTACGTCTCCGTGCGGCGTCTTCAGCGTTGCCCCCCACTTCCGTCCGTCCTATGACGAAAACTTCAACCTCAACCTCGAACACACCTTCAATGAAAAGTTCATCGTCCAACTCGGGTACGTCGGATCATCCGCAAGACACCTTCTCTCCCTGTTGGACATCAACCAATCTGCTCCGGGCGTCTACGCAACCGATCTTGCGCGGCAGACGACCCGTCCCTTCTACGGCTTGTACCCGCAGTACGGCAACATCAACCAGATCTCTTCCATCGGTACCTCCAACTACAACTCGCTGCAGGCGCAGGCCAGGATCGCCAACTGGCACCACGTCACCATGCAGGCGGTATACACGTGGTCGCACAACCTGGATGAAGTCTCCGCATACCGCGGTCAGCTTCCCCAGGACAGCACCAACTTCAAGGGAGACTACGGCAACTCGGACTTCGACACCCGCAACAACTTCACCACCTTCGCCAGCTACGAGATTCCCGGTTCGCAGCACCTCAAGAAGTTGACCGACGGCTGGCAGGTCAACGGCCTGCTCAACTTCCACGGCGGTCAGCCGTTCGAGATCCTCGCCAACACGGATGTCAGCGGCACCAACGAAGGCAACGATCGCGTCAACCAGATCTCCCCCGCACGTACGGGCTACCAGGGCCAGACGATTACCGCAAACTGGATCGACCTGAGCCACTTCGCTCTGCCGACCCCAGGTACCTTCGGTAATCTTCGCCGCAACCAGTACTTCGGACCCGGTTTCAACGATGTCGACCTCTCCGTCTTCAAGAACACGAAGGTTTCAGAGCGTCTTACCATCCAGTTCCGCGCCGAGCTCTTCAACGTCTTCAACCGCATCAACTTTGCCCCACCGAATATCAGCTTCGCGGCACTGCCTAATGGTCAGTTCGACCCCGCAAACGGCAGCGCTAACCTGAACGACACCATCGGCGACTACAACGGAGCCCCTGGTATCGGCGCTGGTGAACCCTTCAACGCACAGTTCGGCGCGAAGATCATCTTCTAAGCCAAACTGTAAACTTGATCTCACCCTGGCCCCGCCCCTCTCCAGAGAAGCGGGGCCTTTGGCTTTCCTGCCTCACCACTGCCCCGTCACCGCTCCTCCCTGCCTTACACTGCTCGTATGTGTGGAATTGTCGGTTACATCGGTCCTCAGTCAGTCGTCCCCGTCATCATTGAAGGTCTGCGCCGCCTCGAGTACCGCGGCTACGACTCCGCCGGCATCGCCGTCGGCGGAGACCCCGCGTCCCCCCAGCAACTCGCTCTCCGCCGAGCCCCCGGCAAGCTCCGCAACCTCGAAGCCGTCATCGAAGCCTCCCCGCTCCACGGCACCTACGGCATCGGCCACACCCGCTGGGCCACCCACGGCCGTCCCACCGAAGAGAACGCCCACCCTCACCGCGACGGCACCGGCACCCTCGTCGTCGTGCACAACGGCATCGTCGAAAACTATCTCCAGCTCAAGCAATCCCTCATCGCCAAGGGCCACACGTTCCAATCCGAAACTGACACCGAGATCATCGCCCACCTCATCCAGGACGAACTCGAATCCGCCGCCCTCCAACCCCACACCCGTGAAAATACGCAAGACCGCACCGTCTCCGCCAACGAGTCCCAGGCCGTCGTCGCCGACTCCGCCAACGCTCCCTCCACCCTCGCCATCCCCCTCGACGAAGCCGTCCGCCGTGCCGTCAAGCGACTCACCGGCGCCTTCGCCATCGGCGTCCTCTCCGCCCACTCTCCCGACACCCTCGTAGCCGCCCGCATGGGCCCGCCCGCCGTCATCGGCATCGGCGAAGGCGAGTTCTTCCTCGCCTCCGACGTCCCCGGCATCCTCCACCACACTCGCAACATCCACTTCCTCCAGGACGGCGAAGTCGCCATCCTCACGCCGCAAGGCGTCCGGCTGACCGATTTTGAAGGTCAGCCGCTCTCATTAAACGTTCAGCGCATCCAGTGGGATCCCATCCAGGCCGAAAAAGCCGGCTACAAGCACTTCATGCTCAAGGAGATCAACGAGCAGCCTCGCGCCGTCCGCGACACCACCCTCGGCCGCGTCTCCCTCGACACCGGCGAGATCTTCCTCCCCGACATGCAGATCTCCGCCGCCGAGTTCAAGGCCGCCACCAGCATCACCATCGCCGCCTGCGGGACCTCGTGGCACTCCGGCCTCGCCGGCAAGTTCATGATCGAACGCCTCGCCCGCCTCCCCGTCGACGTCGACTACGCCTCCGAGTACCGCTACCGCGACCCCATCCCCGACGCCACCACCCTCGGCCTCCTCATCACCCAATCCGGCGAAACCGCCGACACCATCGCCGCCCAACAGGAGCTCATCCGCAAAGGTTCCAAGACCCTCGCCATCTGCAACGTCGTCGGCGCCGCCATCACCCGAGCCGCCCAGGGCACCATCACCACCAACGCCGGCCCAGAGATCGGCGTCGCCTCCACCAAGGCCTTCACCGGCCAGCTCACCGCCCTCTTCCTCTTCGCCCTCTACCTCGCCCAGCAGCGCGGCACCATCTCGGCGGACGAGTCGTTGCACTATGTGACTGAACTCAGCCGCATCCCCGCCAAACTCGAAGAAGTCCTGCGCTCCGTCGACGCCCAATGCTACGAGCTCGCCAAGTCCTTCAGCACCGCCCGCGACTTCCTCTTCCTCGGCCGCGGCATCCACTACCCCATCGCGCTCGAAGGCGCCCTCAAGCTCAAGGAGATCTCCTACATCCACGCCGAAGGCTACCCCGCCGGCGAGATGAAGCACGGCCCCAACGCCCTCATTGACGAGACCCTCCCCGTCGTCTGCATCGCCACCAAAGATCCCGCCGACCCCTCCAGCGTCCTCAAGTACGAAAAGACCCTCTCCAACATCCAGGAGGTCACCGCCCGCTCCGGCCGCGTCATCGCCATCGCCACTGAGGGCGACACCCTCATCACCCAGCTCGTCGAGCACACCATCCACATCCCCCCCGCCCCAGAGCTCCTCCTCCCCATCCTCGAAGTCGTCCCCCTCCAACTCCTCGCCTACCACATAGCCGTCCGCCGCGGCTGCGACGTAGACCAACCCAGAAACCTAGCCAAATCCGTCACCGTGGAGTAGGCAGGCCGAGGGGCTTCGCCCTCGGGCCTGAATCGAAGAAGAAGTGCGCTTTTATCGGAGCCGCTTTCCGTCTACTTTCACAGAAGTTAGCAGTATGTTTATGAAACTAAGAGTAAAGACATAAGCAAAAAAAAGTTCCAGCCGGGAATGAACGACAGAAGATGGAGTCCACATCCTCTCGATATCTCCGTCTTCCAGGCCCCCGCAGCTTAGAAGATCCTCATCCGAGCTGTCCGTCCCGCAACGAAGCGCAACTGGGGTTCTCACGCTGCCAACCGTTCGATATTGCCTACCATCCAGCGGCGTATCTACTCCCTTAACGCGCAGGGCCAGAAAAACCACATAAACGGCGAGGCCTATAACAGCTGCTGCCAAGGTAAAGGCTCTAAGCTTGCGTGAGTTAGCTCGTGACCTGGAGAGCGTCGGAAGCCTCCCTACAATCCAAATTAGGATTACGGCGAGTCCTCCTGCGAATTCTGAGCTACTTCCTATCGGAGGCCACACCAGAGAAGGCACCTGATGCCTCTGTCCCGCGATCACAGGGAGATAGGATAGTGCAGGAAGTAAAACAACAACAGTCTTGGGCAACGCTCGCAGGAAAAAGCCCCGAAATGTCATCTCTTCATCCGGCAATGCGTGAATTCGACAGCTATATCAGGACCAGTGTCATCATAAGGATCAATTCGCTTAGTAGGCTGATCGCTGCATCCTTCCTTACGAAATGTGAATATCCAAGTCGCTAATTCGAGTTCAACTCTGTCGATATCCGTAGCGCCCGAAAAGTCTTTGTAAGCGTCGTCTATCAGCTTCTTGTATAGGATCTGCGCACCGTTGGGTACGCTTCTGATTCTCGCAGTGAAGGTAATCCGGCCAGTTTTACTAATATATTTATACGCGGCGCTGTTATCATCAATTAGCTTCTTGACAGCGATTGCGTCCGGGGGGAAAGTTCCCGTCCTCCTCTGCGGGACGGAAGAATCTTTCGTTGCGCCTCTCTGAACAAGCTGAACGTAGACCAGATGTTCAGGCAATGTATTCCAAGCCGCGGTGCCGGGTATCGGTGCTCCTAAATCAACTAAAAGATCTTCATATTGTCTTCTGAAGTCAGCGAAGAATGCAGGCGTTGGACAATCCGCCTTCAAGATCTTTGACCGATATTGATTCTCGGTTTCGTCCAGTGCTGCTGCGGCGGACCGTACTATTCCGGACAGAAATTTGCGGAGATCGAGTCCATCTGAAGAACCCGATTCCAACCGGGTTGTAAGCTGGCTATCCAGCGAACTTAGTTGAGCGGCCTTAGTGTCCAGAAACTGCTTTTGACTCGGCAGGAAAACGAGCGATGCTTGCGCAGGATAGATGTTAGGGTCACTAAAGGGCCGAAGAACTAGAATCCGCCTAGGCACCTTGAAGCTCTTAACGAGCGTAAAGCCAGGGCAAGGGTCATAGCTGCCCTCCGTTGATTGGTACGCCCCAGGAAACTGGTCGTAAGCTATTTGGGAATCGAACGTGATCTTCCGTTGTCCCTTCGGGATCGGGCCGCCTAGAGCAAAGCCATGCAAATTATCGTAAGTCCTAAAAGCCACCGTTACTCGAGTAGCACAAAGAGGTGGTGCGTCAGCCTCAAGGCTTAGGGTTATGTGGTCTCCCGCCGTCACTTCCTCTTGATTGATATCCAAACGCGAGTCGGACTGCGACTGCGCACGGACGCAGTCCACTACGCCAAACGAGAGGAAAATCATGGCCATCATTGTGCGAGCGATCTTCAAGCGGGCTCCGTGTAAACCTATTTCTCATCTTACTAGTGGATAACCAACCTAAAAAGCTGGATGTGTCTGAATAGGAGGGATTGTGGGAGGTGGCCGGCAGGCGGCCCACTCACCTCATCCCCGTTCTCGATCAAACAGAACTAATCCGTGGGACCAAAGCCACGAACACATCTCAGCCCACCTCCGAGTCACCACGACTCCCAGGCACAAAAAGCTACAATCCCCACCATGCCCCACGGCCTCGGCTGAACAGAGCTATGGGATCTCAGTAAGCTTAGCTTTCAAGAGGTCGGGCAGGTGGCCCACTCATCCCAACCACAAATCCGTGCCCCATTCATCACAGTCTCATCGTGATGAGTGGGTCTTAGCCACGGCCATTCCCGAGCCACTTCCAAACCAACAAACCAGCCCGTACGATGAACCCATGCCCTACGGTCTTAAACGATTCCAGCAGGCCGAAGCAGATTCCCTGTAGGTGTCCAGGGTGGCTTGGCTGCTAACGCCATTTTCTCCCAAAGAAAATGGCTCTGAACCGCTCCAACCATTCCACATCCACAGGGAATCTGCTCAGTCCCTACACTTCATCACCTTCAGCAGTTCCACCGCCTCCCCTACCTCTCATCCCCCGAACCAAAGACCTTCGAGTTCCTTCCTGATTTGGACCTTGATTGAGCTCTCCGTTCGCCGGTACCTTCAAGTCGGGACGGTTCTCATTGAGCAATCAAGACCTCCAACTCTGGACGCCGATCGCAGCCCTTCTGATCGCGGCAACATCGGCGTTCTTCGGACTGCGCACGTACCGGCATACCGCAAGGACCAAAGCCGCCGAGTTCCTGATGGCGCTCCACCAGGCGTTCTTCGTCGCTGAAACCTACAAGAAGGTTCGCAACAGCCTGGACGACCGCTCGGGTCCCGCCCGCCGCGAACTGACGCGCTACATCAACGAAGAGCCCTACGAGTTCACCGACTTCCTCAACTTCTTCGAACTTGTCGCCTTCATGCGCAGAGAAGGCACACTCAGCGAGGCGCAAGTGGAGGCTCTGCTCGGGTACTACCTCCAAATTCTCGCGGACACGCCCGAACTCCGCGCGTACATTGGGAACGAGCAGAAGAACTTCGAGCACCTCGACGAGCTTCTATCTCGCAGGGCGCGATAAGATTGGGAGAAAGGGGAAAGCATGTCGGATCGACTCTTCGTCTACGGAACCTTGCACCCCGACCGCGCCCCCGCTGAAATCGCCGATGTCATGGGAGCCATGCGCCCGATCGGAAAGGGAACCATCCGCGCAAGACGCTTTGACTTTGGCGACTACCCAGGCGTCGTGATCAACGACAAAGCCTCCACGAGGGTTCAAGGTGAAGTCTTCGCTCTGCCGAGCGATCCTTCTGCCCTCACAAGACTCGACGAATATGAAGAGTATGACCCCGAGAGGCCGCACAACAGCCTCTTCCGCCGAAAGCGCATATGGGTGACGCTCGCCGACGGTACCCGCGAAAACTGCTGGGTCTACCTCTACAACCGACCTGTTCCTCGTGGGCCGTCCCTTATCCAGCGCGTCAGAAAAGCCGCGCCCGCCGCCCGATAAGCAGCAGAATCAGCCAATTCATCGCCCATTGACCTGACCCACCGCCCCTCCTGCTACCCTTAAGACAGGCACCATAAAGGCGTGTTTATGTTCCACAAAAATGTACTGAGCCCCAAAGTCTCCACCCATCCAGACCAAAACCCCACCCAAAACCCAGCCGGCCTAACCCTCGTCCGCCATCCAGTGCGTCCAGATGAGCGCCCACCCGCGCCCGCCCCCACCCCGGCGCTCTTCGACCTGGCCGTCATCACCGCCCGGCGCTGCTCCGGCTTCTTCGCCGAGGCAGCCGTCCTCGTCCTGGTCTTCGGCGTCCTCGACCTCGTGGTCCTCAAAGGCCACATCGAACTTTCCTGGGTTGCCGGAGCCCTGGCCATCTCGCTCGGTCTCCTCGCCGCCAGCATCGCCACCGACTTCGGTGCCCAGCGCTGGATGAAAGCTCATCCCTAGCGTCCCCACCGGCTCCCCAGCGTCCCCCGACGCTCTCCACGACTAGCCAGCCCAGCCCTTCCTGCCCCCACCCACCACCTTCGTCACCTCCAGGCGATTACGCCCCGTCGCGCCCGCACATCATCCACACAATCCTCCACCGGACTCCACGCTCAGCCATACATTCCTCCAGCGAAAGCGCACATTTCCACAGCGCAAAAAGTAACCGACAAAGCTCTAAAACGCCATATTCACACTCCGTTGACGTTACCCTCCCCCACTCGTAACCACTCCAAAACCCAAACCAATAAGCTATCTGGCCAGACCCTATCTCCACTTCGTCCACCCCAAACCACCCCGAGGTACCCGGCTCTCGCATCGGAATGCCCCCCAGAACCAGTCAAAATAAATCTTTTCCGAAATTTCCACAACCTGCTACTCGCATCCCATAATGAAACTGGAGAAATACCAAAATGGGACACGGATTCTTCGCCTGGATCATCATCGGCGTCATAGCAGGCTGGCTCACCGGCAAGATCATGAAGGGCTCCGGCTTCGGCTTCTTCGTGGACATGATCGTCGGCATCGTCGGCGCGATGGTTGGCGGCTTTCTCTCCTTCCATCTCGGCCTGGGCGGCGTGCGCGAGCACGGCCTCATCGTCAGTATCTTCATCGCCGTGATTGGCGCGGTAATTCTCACCTTTCTGCTTCGCCTCGTCAGCGGCGACCGCTCCTCAAACCTCTAGCCTCCGCCTGCATATAGACTTTGGAGAGGTTCTCAGGAGCGTCTCCAGATGAGGTTTTGCAGCATCGCACTTTCAGCATTGGCGTTGGTTTCAGGCATGGCAGCGGCCCAGACGCCGATCACCCTGAGCGTCGACCTCCGCGACGCCCCCAAGAAGGTCATCCACGCAGCCGAGACCATCCCTGTAACCCCAGGTGAGTTGACCCTGGTCTACCCGGAGTGGATTCCGGGTGAGCACGTGCCGAGCGGCCCCATCAACAACCAGGCCGGCCTCTTCATCTCCGCCAACGGACAGCCCGTCCGCTGGGAACGCGACCCCGTCGAGATGTTCAGCTACCACGTGACGGTCCCATCAGGCGTGACTTCACTCGACGTCAAGATGGACTTCATCACCGCCGCCACCGGCGGAGGCTTCACCGCCGGAGGCTCGACTAGCCAGAACCTGGCGGTGGTGAGCTGGAATACGGTAGTCCTCTATCCGTACAGTGGCCCAACGACGAAGGTGAGCGACGTAATGGTCACGCCGTCGGTATCGTTACCGGAAGGATGGCACTACGGCACAGCCTTGGAACCAGTCCCCGGCGGAAGCCCCGCGGCAGGTCAGCAGGTAGCCTTCAAAACGGTATCCCTGGAACAACTGATCGATTCTCCTGTGCTAACGGGCAGATTCTTCAAAGAAGTTGAGCTGGCCCCTGAGGTTACCCCAAAGCATTACCTGGACATGGCCGGGGATGGGCCGGAAGACCTTGCAATCTCGCAATCCCACATCGACCAGTTCTCTAGGCTGGTTCGCGAGACTGGGGCCTTGTATAAGAGCCGGCACTTTAATGCGTATCACTTTCTGGTCACGCTGAGCGATGAGACGAACCACTTCGGGCTGGAGCATCATCAATCGTCTGATGACCGGGTGGGGCCGCGAACTTTTGTCGATGACAGCGAGTTTGTGCTGGCGGGGGATCTGCTGCCGCATGAGTTTACGCATAGCTGGAATGGCAAATATCGGCGACCTGCGGGTCTCGCGACCCCGAACTACCAGGTGCCGATGGTTGGCGACCTACTTTGGGTGTACGAGGGGTTGACGGAGTACCTTGGGGATGTGCTGACTGCGCGCA
The DNA here is from genome assembly GCA_965198885.1 of uncultured Granulicella sp. Lineage (GTDB taxonomy): Bacteria > Acidobacteriota > Terriglobia > Terriglobales > Acidobacteriaceae > Edaphobacter. Next base: position 2,522,120 of record OZ240677.1, read on the forward strand.
TAGGGATCTGGACGCCAGAACAGTTTCGCGACCGGCTAGCCACGATTGCGGCCGAGTATGAGCATAGACCGGGACGTACCTGGCGGGACCTGCAGGACACAGCCAGGATGGCGCAGATCTTGTACAGCGTGGGCGGCCCGTATGACAACTGGCGACTGGGCACGGACTTCTATGACGAAGGCGAATTGGTGTGGCTGGATGTCGATACCACAATCCGGAATAAGACCAATGGCAAGAAGACGCTGAAAGACTTTGTTGGGGCGTTCCATGGGTTGGGCGGGAATACCGGGCCGAAAGTGGTTCCATATACGTTTGAGGATGTGGTCGCCGGTCTGAATGCGGTGGTGGCAAATGATTGGGCTGGATTTTTGAAGGAACGGCTAACGATGTTGACAGCGGCGGCTCCGCTGGGCGGAATCAACAACGGGGGCTACAAACTGGTGTACAAGGACATGATGAACTCATGGTCGGCGATGGCGTCCGGAGCGAACGGAGGGCGACTCGATACCTGGTATTCGCTTGGTCTACACATCAGTGGGTCGGGTGGGGTGATCGATGCTGAGATGAACGGCATCGGTTACAAGGCGGGGTTCGGGCCGGGGATGAAGATCATCGCAGTGAATGGCCGGGCATTCTCGACACCGGTCCTGCGGTCAGCGATTCAAGATGCCAAGGGAAGTCAGACGCCGCTTGAGTTCATCGTGGAGAACACTGGATTTTATCGGGTTCTGAAGGTGGACTATCACGAGGGAGAGAGGTTTCCGGCGCTGGAACGGGTATCGGGTAGCCCAGACCGGCTGGATGAGATATTGAAACCGCTCACAAAGTAAAGCTTGCTCTTATTGCGTACAAAGATCTGGAGTTGTTTCAGTCATGATTTCAGCGAAGAACATCCGTGATGCGTTCCCGAAATCGATGCAGCCGAAGCTTGTTCCTATCGCGCGACGTCTCTTTGCCGGCAATCTGGATTTGCTGGCAAGGCTCTACGATACCGATAAATGGGGCGTTCACTGGTATACGCAACATTATCAGCGTTACTTCGCCCCCCTTAGGCAACAGCGCATCCAGCTTCTTGAGATCGGAGTGGGCGGTTACGACGATTCGGCCCAGGGCGGCTCTTCATTGCGCATGTGGAAGGCATTTTTCCCCAAAGCTCGCATCGTCGGCATTGATCTTCATGACAAGACTCACATGTCCGAGCCACGCATCGAAATTCGCCAATGCGACCAGACGGATGCGGAAAAGCTGAGGCAGATCAATGCGGAGTATGGCGAGTTCGACATCATCATCGATGATGGCAGCCACCTGAATGAACATGTGATCAAGACGTTCGGGATATTGTTTCCGCTTTTGCGGCAGGGTGGAATTTCTTCGATCGAAGACACCCAGACGTCCTACTGGCCGTCTTGGGGAGGTGGGATTGATAATCCGGATTCGATGATTAATTTCGTCAAGAGACTCGTCGACGGCCTTAATCATGTGGAATATCCGATTCGAGAATACGCGCCTAGTTATTTCGACAAAAACATTGTGGAAATAGCCTTCTTCCACAACCTGATCGTTATCCGGAAGGCGAAGTACGAAGAAGCGAGTAACTGCCCGGAAATGATTGAGGAAGAAATGCAAAAAACCAGGGCTTGAGTGCCAGACGGCGATGGAGTGCGGGTGACGTGCCCCCCGAAAACTCGACCATTTGAATCTGGAGTTCTCTCGTAGATTATTGGAGAGGACGGCAGCGATGAAGAAGAGTCGGTTCAGTGAAGAGCAGATCATCGGGATATTGAAGCAGCATGAGGCGGGGTTGAAGACGGCGGATGTTTGCCGTGAGCACGGGATCAGCGCGGCGACGTTCTACGGCTGGAAACAGAAGTTCGGCGGGATGGAGGTTGCCGAGGCTCAGCGGTTGAAGGGCCTCGAAGACGAGAACCGCCGACTGAAGATGCTGGTGGCTGAGCTGAGTCTGCACAGCGAAGTGCTGAAGACGGTCATAAGAAAAAACGGGTGGAGCTTGCCGGTCTGAGAGAAGATGTTGCGTTGGCGATGGCGGTGCATCGTCTGAGCGAACGCACGGCCTGCAAGCTGTTGGAGTTGGAGCGGTCGAGCTACCGTTATGAGTCTCGGCCCGACCGCAACGTGGAACTGCGAGAAGAGCTGTTGCAGCTGGCACGGCAGAAGCCGCGCTATGGCTATCGGCGGCTGCATGTGCTGCTCGAACGGCGAGGCCATGAGGTGAACGTGAAGCGTGTCTACCGGCTGTATCTGGAAGAAGGCCTGAGTGTGCGAAGGAAGAAGCGCAGGCGTCTGGTGCGGGATCGAGCCGCGATACCGCGACTGACGGGCGTGAACCAGGAGTGGGCAATGGACTTCATCGTCGACGGGTTGGCGACGGGGCGGATGGTGCGCATCCTGAGCGTGGTCGATGCGTACACGCGTGAGTGCCTGGCGCTGGAAGCGGACACGAGCCTCGGTTCTGGCCGGGTGACGCGGGTGCTGGAGCGGGTGATCGCCGAGCGTGGCCGCCCGGAGAACGTGCGCTCGGACAACGGCCCGGAGTTCACCTCGCGCCGGATGCTGGGCTGGGCCGAGGACTGGAAGATCGGCCTGGTCCACATCCAACCGGGCAGGCCGATGCAGAACGGCCATGTCGAGAGCTTCCACGGCAGGCTGCGCGACGAGTGCCTCAACGCAAGCTGGTTCCGCACCCTTGGCGATGTGCGGGAAAAGCTGGCAGACTGGCAGCAGGAGTACAACCACGAGCGGCCACACAGCTCGCTGGACTACAGAACCCCGGCAGAGTTCCGGGCTACCCTCAACCTGCAAACGGGCTATGGAGATGTGGAAAGCAAAGTACGCTTCCCACATCCCCACAGCCCCGACGACGGCTGCGAGATCACAATCTCAAAGCAAAACCAAACCCAGAAAACTCCAGTTATGAATGGGTGAGAAAAAAGGGGCAGGTCACGGGTACTACCTGCACCTAAGCGGGTCCTGTAGCCGGGTGGGTGGTTACAGAGTAGATTTGAGCACCGGAGACCGGCTCAAGTGGAAGTGATGGGAGCGGTAGCGTCCGTGGTGGCGTGGTCGGGGATCTTGCCTTCGGATTTTAGGCGGCACTCGGCTGCGGCAGCCTCGATCTCTGAGTTGAGTTCGGCGCCAATCAGCAGCATGAGTCCGGTGATGTAGAACCAGGTGAGCAGGATGATGACCGCACCGAGCGATCCGTAGGTCACTGAGTAGCTGTTGAAGTAGTGGAGGTAGACGCGCAGGCTGATGGATGCGAGCACCCAGCCCGCGATCCCCACTGCGGCACCGGGCGTAAACCAGCGCCAGCGCTTGTTTTTCACGTCCGGCGCGAAGTAATAGATGACAGCGAATAGCAAAACGCAGAGCATGGCGGCTGCCGACCAAGCCGTGAAGTGGACGATGCCGTAGGCTGCGAGTGCGAGTTGGTGTTGACCGATGTGGCGGTAAAGCCAGTGTGAGCTGAAGGCTCCCGCGAACATGGAGCCGAGGATCAGGATGACGATGACCGAAAGCAGGACGGTGACCAGGATAGCCGCGCCCTTTACCTTCCAGTAGGGACGAGTCTCGCGCACCTTATAGGCGACGTTCAGGGTGTCCTGGATGGCAGAGAAGCCGACGGAGGCGGACCACAGACCGGCTGCGAGACCGAAGATGAGCTTTCCGCCGGAGGAATGCGTAGTGGTCTGGTTGAAGGTTTCGAGCACGAGCTTAAAAGCTTCCGGCGGGACGACGAGCGCGAGGTAGTTCAGGAGCTTCATGTACAGGTCGCCGGAGCGGACGATGAGGCCGAGGATGGCGGAGGCTGTGACGAGGGTTGGAAAGAGTGCGAAGAGGAAGTAGTAGCCAAGTTCAGCGGCGCGGGAGAGCAGATTGTCCTCATTAAAGGAGTGGATGGTGCGCTTGAAGACGGCGAGCGGCGAGACGCCCTGGAAGTCCCAGAGGTTATGCAGGGGCGAAGTGGAGACGTGGTCCCAGATGCGCTGCTTGAGCGGATCGACGTGGACGACGCTGTTGTCCTTCGCATCCTGGGCGGCTGCCGGAGTGGGAGCCGGCGAGTTGAGTCTGGCGGAGATGTTGCCGGTGTTTTGGGTGGTTTCTGGTGTCATAGGGAGGTTTGGAGGACGGATGGAACGATTCCTCGCTCAGATAGATGCAGGTTCTGGGGCCAATCGTTCCCGGGAGCGGAATCCACGGTGCTGAAACCGCATCCGATGGCTATGAAACGTGTGCGGCGGTGGAGACCGTTCTGGATGACGAAGCTAAGGCAACTCTGGAAGCTGGTGCGTGAGAGCCATGCACAGCCAATGACCGGAGTTCCACGGCGACCGTTGGCGCCGGGGGAGGGTGAGGCTTCGGTGATGTTTCTGGGGCACAGCTCTTTTCTGCTTGGGATGGGTGGCAAGCATGTTCTGGTGGACCCGGTGTTCGCGACGCGGCTGATCCTGATGCGCCGGCAACGGCGTGCCGGGGTGAAAGTACAGGACCTCCCCGCGATCGATGCAGTGCTGCTGACGCACGCGCACATGGACCACCTGAACCGTCCGACCCTGCGAAGCGTCACTCGAGCGACCCGGAAGCTAAGCGGCAGAGGGCCGATTGTGGTCGTGCCGAGGGGCGTGGAGGATCTGGTAACGGGGCTGGGGTTCAGTGAGGTGAGGACGCTGGAGTGGTGGCAGAACACCGAAGCCGCAGGATTGAAGGTGACGCTCACGCCTTGTCAGCACTGGGGTGCACGGATGTTTACCGACACGCATCGGGGGTATGGCGGGTATGTTGTGGAGGCGGATGGGAGAAGCATCTACCACTCTGGAGATACGGCTTATTTTCCGGGATTCACTGAGATTGGAAGGCGGCTAGGGCCGATCGATGTGGCGTTGATGCCGATCGGCGCATACTTCCCGGATAGCTACCGGGCAGTGCACACGAGTCCGGAGGAAGGACTGCAGGGTTTTGTGGATCTTGGTGCCAAGATGATGGTTCCGATGCACTTTGGCACCTTCAGGCTGGGACGTGAACCCATGGAAGAGCCGCCGCTGCGACTTATGGCGGAAGCTCGGAGGCGCGGACTGGAGAGTCGCGTGCGTGTGCTCGATGAAGGAGAGACGCTTCTGCTGGAGCGAGACGAACAAGCGATCGGAAGGGGCGACCTTTTGTTGGCGGGCGCATCGAATTCACTATGACTACTGTGGCGAAGACATTCAAATTGGGCGGCGATCTTGAAGTAAACCGCCTTGGATTTGGCGCAATGCGCATTACCGGCGAAGGCGTGTGGGGTCCGCCGAAGGATCCAGAGGGCGCAAAGAAGTTGCTGCAACGGTCGGTTGAGCTTGGCGTAAATTTTATCGACACGGCTGACGCTTATGGGCCTGTCGTCAGTGAGCAGCTGATAGGCGAGGCGCTCTCGCCCTATGCGAACGGTGTCGTGATTGCAACCAAAGGCGGGCTGACACGACAGGGCCCCAACAAGTGGATTCCAGTGGGGCGTGCGGAGTACCTAACGCAGCAGGTGGAGATGAGCCTGCGCCATTTGAAGACAGATTCGATCGATCTTTGGCAGCTGCACCGGATCGATCCAAAGGTTCCGGTGGAAGAGTCGCTGGGAGCCGTCAAGAGGTTGCAGCGGGCGGGGAAGATCAAGCATGTGGGGCTGAGCGAGGTGAAGCCGCAGGAGATCGAGCAGGCGCGGAAGACGGTAGAGATCGTCAGCGTACAGAACAAGTACAACATTGGGGATCGCGCCCATGAGGATGTGGTGGAGTACTGCGAGAAGAATGGCATTGCGTTCATCCCTTGGTTTCCCGTAGCGGCGGGTGAACTTGCGAAGCCGGGCGGAAAACTGGATGAGGCAGCCAAGAAACATGGCGCCACGGTGAGTCAGTTGTCTCTGGCCTGGCTGCTGCATCACTCTCCGGTCATTCTGCCGATCCCTGGAACATCTTCGGTCGAGCACCTGGAAGAGAATGTCAAGGCCGCTGATGTGACGTTGAGTGACTCTGAGTGGAAAGAGATTGAAGCGGCTGCGGCATAAGCAAGCGCGGTGAGGCGAAAGACCGGCCTTGTGGCCGGTCTTTTCTGTTTCAGGAAGACGGTACGATGGGGGCAGGATGACGATTGCGGAAAATCTCGAACGGGTGCGGGGGGAGGTGGCGGAGGCTTGTGCACGGAGTGGCCGGGCGTGCGGCGAGGTCGCGCTGATGGCGGTGAGCAAGGTGCATCCGGTGGAGTTTCTGGTGGAGGCGTATGAGGCAGGGCAGAGGCTCTTCGGGGAGAACCGGGTGCAGGAGTGGCAGGTCAAGGCGGGGCTTGCCGGAGGGCTCGCCGGGTTGGAGATGCACCTGATTGGTCCACTGCAGAGCAATAAGACCGGCAAAGCGGCGGAGCTGTTTGGGTCTGTGGACACGGTGGATTCGCTGAAGATTGCGGGACGGCTGAATGAGGCGGCGCGAGGGTTTGGGAAGCGGCTGCCGGTGTATGTGGAGGTGAAGCTCTCGCCAGAAGAGACGAAGCATGGGGTGGCGGCGGCGGAGTTGATGGGGCTGGTGGAAGGTTTGGCTGGAATGGAGTGGCTGGACCCGGTGGGATTGATGACGGTGCCGCCCTGGCCGGAGGATGTCTCCAGGGCCGGTGACGAAGCGAGACCTTACTTCGTCCGATTGCGGGAGTTGCGGGATCAGGCCGTCAGGGTGGTGCCGCGCTTGACAGGATTGTCCATGGGGATGTCGAACGACTTCGCGGCGGCGATCGAGGAGGGAAGTACCGTGGTGCGGGTGGGGACGGCGATCTTTGGGCGAAGGATGGCGGAGTGACTCTGCCTCGGGTTAGCCGCTATTTGGCTACGGGCTCTTCTGCCTTGGGGGTGACAGTGTGGGCGTTATCCTGCATCTTCTCCACGGGCTGGGCAGTTGGTGACTTGGTGGGAGTGTCGTCCGTGCTGGTGATGCCCTTCATGCCCTCTTTGAAGCCCTTTAGGCCTTCGCCGAGGCCCTTGCCGAGTTCAGGAAGCTTCTTGCCGCCGAAGAACAGGACAGCGAGACCGACGACGATGATGATGTGCCATGGCTGAAAGAGTTCCATCTGATGTCTCCCTTGCGGTGTTGCGAGCGGCAGCGCGTGCCGGCAGACCTTATTATCGCACTTATCGTACGCGCGTTGCGCGGTTGGGGGAAGCGCTGTTGATTGCGTTGTACTAACGTTTCGATGCAGGCTGTGGGGCGGATGAGGCCTGAACGTTATATCCTTCCTAGTAGAGCAGGTGGTGACGCCGCGGCTCAGAGCGCGAGCGGGACACGTGGAGACAGGAAGACCGATGCAGAGAGCGACGAATGCCCTGGCAGGATGGTTTGCGGGCGTAGTGATGGTAGTGGGCGCGAGCGGGGCAGCAGCACAGGATTCGACCAGTCAAAGCAATGCGCCTCTGCAGCCGACCAGCAAGCTTTCGGCCGCTCCTCCCGTGACGTACGACAACAAGTACGAGCTTTATGGCGGAATCAACCTGATGAACTTTCAGGCAGGTCAGAACCTGCCGAAGCGCATGAATCTGGGCGGCGTCGAGATTCTGGGGACGTATTGGTTAACTTCAAAGATCGGCCTGGGCGGGGAGTTCCGGGGTGAGGCCGGGACTACTCCGGTGTTTCCCAGTCCGCGGGATATCAATGGGACCTCGCGGCCGCTTGTGGTGCTTTACAGCGGGCTGTTCGGGGCACAGTATCGTGGTCCGAAGAATCAGCGGGCGGCTTTGAACTTCCATGCGTACGGCGGAGTGGTGCATGGGGACTTCACAGAGTCCGGTCTGGTGGGGAATGTGGGGCTTTATCCAAATGGCAACGCTCCTTTGGTCGCTCTGGGGGGAAGTTTGGATCTAAACAAAAGTAAGAACGTGGCGTTCCGGCTCTCACCGGACCTGATGCTGGAGAAGTTTGGGACGGAGACTCGGGAGTTCTTTGCACTTTCGGGTGGTGTGGTGTATCGGTTTGGATTGAGGTAGCCGGGGGTGCCCCCCTGTGTTGACTTTTGGGTAACATGGAACGTGTTTTGTTGGAGTTACGGGTGGCCCCCTCTTGTAAGTTGTTCTATTCGTTACGGTTACGGCTAAAATATTGACGATAAACGAGTTAGGGCGCGGCTTAGAAGCCGCGCCCTAACGTGCTTTTCATCTACTTTCATTCTAACAAATTGTTGGGAGTGGTTTAGCCAACTATTTTCAACTATTTTAGCCGCGTCTTTGTTGAGGATTTGCGATTCTGAGGGGTTTTGGGGGCTTGACAAGGTAAAAAGCGAGGGAGATTGCGGGGCCGGTCGCTTTGCTTTGGAGGAGCGGGGGGGACTGAGGCGGGATGGAGTTTGGGAGAGTCGGGTAGGTGCAACGGCAAGTGCAAGAGCAATGGTAAGAGCAACGGCAAGAGCAAGAGCAACGGCAAGAGCAAGAGCAACGGAGGTTCTTCCCCTTCGCGTTGCTCGGGGTCAGAATGACCCCGTGGTGGGTGGTGGGTGTGGGTGGGGGGGTCCATGAAAGAGGTCAGGCGGGGATCTCGGTGGGGTGGTGGGTGGCGGGGAGGAGTTCGATGAGGGCTATGGCGAGGAGGATGAGGGCGGCGCCGAGGAGAGCGCGGGGGCCGAGACGCTCGTGGAGGAGGATAAGGGAGGTAAGCCAGGCGAAGACGGGTTCGAGGGTGAGGATAACGACGGTCTGGACCGGAGGCAGGTGCTGCTGGGCGTAGCTCTGGATGGTAAAGGCGGCGGCGGTGCCGAGGACGGCGGTCAAAATCCAGGCGAGGATGAGGCCGGCGGTCAGGTGAAGGCGGAGAGGCTCCAAGGGTAGGGTGAGGAGCATCAGGCATGACGCGGCGGCTATCTGGAGGGTGGCGAGCAGGCCGGCGGGGACTTTGGGGGAGACGCGGGCGAGGGTGAGGAGGTGGAGGGCGAAGGCGAGGGCGCAGGCGAGGGTGAGGAGATCGCCGGCGGAGATGGCGGAGAAGAGGTCTCGGGGGGCGGTGCCGGGGGGTGTGGTGAGGAGCAGGAGTCCGGCGAAGGCGAGGAGGGCTCCGAGGACTGCTTTGAGGCCGGGGCGGCCGGTTCCGGCAGGGCGGATGCCGGGGATGATGCAGAGGAGCGGGACGAGGACGACGACGAGGCCGGTGAGGAAACCGGATTTGGCGGCGGTGGTGCCGGCGAGGCCGAAGGTCTGGAACTGGTAGCCGAGGGCGAGGAAGAGGCCGGTGAGGGCTCCGGCGGCTAACTGCGGGCGGGTGACGTGGCGGAGGGATTTGCGGTTGACGACTGCCAGGATCAGGGAGGCCAAGGTCATGCGGATGAGATTGAAGAGGAGGGGAGAGGTATCGGTGAGGGCGGATTTAACGAGGGCGAAGGAGACTCCCCAGATGAGGACTACGGCCAGGAGGAGGAGGCGGGCTTTGGTCTTGGGGGCCATGGGCATACACGGGAGAGAGATTGGAGCCGGTGGGCCCAGAAGTATGGGCGAGGTATCGCTCTTCGGAGTCTTCTAACTGCATTTGACGCGGAGCCGCCAACCTTTGCTCAGATGGGATGAAGGGTGTCGTACCTTCCAGGGACGTGCTCGAGGCATAGAGATTCCATTTGGAGGAAGGTACGCCGTGCAGACCCACGTAGGAGTCGATCTATCTCAGCGATTTTGCTATCTGACGGTCGTCGATGCAAGCGGCAGGCAAGGATATCCTCGGATGGAGCGGCTGGGACTCGAACCCCCCTTGTGTGCCACGAGCACGAATAGAAGACTGTACGCGATCTATTCCGCAGATACCATTGGACAGGTGCGCCTTCCTTCATAGAAGAATGACGACACGAGTCTCCCGTGGAGGGGATGAAGTATGGCGTTTGCGCGGGCTAAGAGGCGGGAGCCGGTGGGGGAGGCGGAGCTGTTTGAGTATGCCGTGGGGGTACTCTCGCGGCGGATGAAGACGGTTCGGGATCTGAAGCGGCTGATGAAGGTGAGAGCTTTCGAGGGGGAGCGTGGGGAGCGGGATATGGATGCCGTGGTGGAGCGGCTGGTGGAGTTGAAGTACCTTTCGGATACTCGGTTTGCGCAGGACTATACACGGCTGCGGAAGGAGAATCAGGGGTTCGGGCGAAGGCGGGTGCAGCAGGATCTGGCGGTGAAGGGGGTGGGAAAAGAACTTGCGGAGACGGCTCTGGCGGCGGCGTATGACGAGACGGATGAAGTGGCGCTGGCTCGGGCTTACTGCGAGAAGAAACGGATCAAGCAGCCGAGTGGTGTCGACGTGCAGAAGGGGACGGTGAGGGTGATGAATCGGTTGATGCGGGCGGGGTACTCTTCTGGGGCGATCTATAAGCTCATGAGGGCGTGGAAGGTGGAGGCTCCGGTGGAGGAGATGGACGAGGAGGATGGGTATGGGTTGCCGGAGTTTTGAAGGCAAGAATGACCACGGAGGACACGAAGAGACACAGAGGGACACAGAGGAGAGCGATGGAGGTGCAGCGGGTGGTGGCGGTGGACTGGTCGGGGGATAAAGGGCCGGGGCAGCGGAAGAAGATATGGGCGGGGGTTTGGACGCGATCTGACAAAGGTAGAGTGGCGGGGGGGAAAGTCACGCTGGAGTCTGGGCGGACGCGGGAGGAGTTGACGGCGTGGCTGCTGGAGATGGCGGCGGAGACTCCGGCGATGGTGGTGGGGATGGATTGCTGCTTCAGCTATCCGGCGTGGTTTCTGAGGGAACATGGGTGTGGGACGGTGTTTGAGTTCTGGCGGCACGTGGCGGCGGGGCATGGGGAGCGATGGCTCGGAGTGGGGTGTGAGGAGGCGGATCGGGATTTGAGGTTTTGGGGAAGGCCTCATAAGCGGCCCGCGGAGTTCTGCGGGGAAGGCTATGCGCGGATGATGCGGCGGACGGATTGGGAGAACAAGGTGGAGCAGGGGATGGAGGGTGGGGATGCGGCGCGGGCGGCGTTGATGAAGGGGATTCAGCCGAAGAGTCCGTTTCAGGTGGGAGGGAGTGGGAGCGTGGGGACGGGGTCGCTGCGGGCGATGGAGTGGCTGCTGAGGCTTTGGGAGGGTGGGTTTCGGGTCTGGCCGTTTGAGGATTTTGTTGAGCATAGGCCGCTGCTGGTGGAGATGTATACGCGGCTGCTGACGGGGCCGGTGGCTAAGTCGAATGCGGTGGCTCGGGCGGCTTATTTGAGGGCGAGGAAGAAGGCGGATGCGGCTTTGTTTGGTGGGCTTTCGCGGAGCGTGGTGGCGGGGGCGATGGGGAGTGAGGATGGGTTCGATGCGCTGGTTTGCTGCGTGGAGATGGTTCGGTGGCAGGGGGAGTTTGCGGGGCTGCGGGCGACGAAGGATGAAGGATTGACGCTCGAGGGGATTACCTGGCGGCCGGGAGTTTCAGGATAAGAGGGCGTCCAGTTCGGATGGTGTCAGAAGAAAAGGGTTGAGGATGGTTATGCCATCAATAACTTGGTTATGCTTCATGCCCTCGCTGAGGAAGACGGTACAACCTGCTCGCTTTGTCACTGCCAGGAGCACGCAGTCGAAGAACTGGAGTCTGTGCTGCTGATGGATCGCTATAGCAGAGACGACATCCGCAGGAAATGCTGACACTGACAGAAAGAATCCGAGATAACCACGGACCACTTCTTCAGCCGCTTCAGGGGTAAGGATTTGTTTCCGGGTTACTGCGAAGTAGAACTCACTCAGACACTGGACAGGCAGAGGTGCTCGATTCGCGCCAAGAACGCGAACAATCCGTGTTGCGATGGAATGCTTTAAGGTTTCCGAGGCATCCACGGAGTAGATCAGGATGTTGGTGTCGACTGTGATCAAGCTAGTCACGATCGTAGAGTTCATCGCGATTCGGAATCTTGAAGCCACCCATGTTAAACCCCTTTTCCAACATAGCGAAGAACTCCTTCCCCGCAGCTTTGCGTTCTTCTTCCGACTTCCAGAGTTGAGGCGTGTCAGCCGAGGCTGCGGCGGGTACTATCTGTACGACGGGCTTACCGTCGCGGACCAGTACGAGACGCTGACCGGCTTCTGCTTCGGCGATGCAGGATTGGGGATCCTGCTCAAACTCCTGCATCGAGACCTGCCGCATGGGGATGCCCTCTGGATTGATTGTACGACTCGCGCCTCGCTTGCTAAGGGCAAAGGCGCCCTGACGCCGGGCGGGCGGTGGTTCGCACTGTTCTCGACGCTTCGCGTGGGACTGGCTGGTAAACTTGCAGGCTATGGAATATCGTTCTGGTTCGCAGATTCGTGAGGATTTTCTTCGTTTTTTTGAGAGTAAGGCGCATCGGCGGGTGCACTCGTCTTCGCTGGTGCCGGCGAACGATCCTACGCTGCTGTTTACCAACGCGGGGATGAACCAGTTCAAGGATGTGTTCCTGGGGGCGGAGAAGCGGGACTACTCGCGGGCGACGACGAGCCAGAAGTGTGTGCGGGCGGGGGGCAAGCATAACGACCTGGAGAACGTCGGGTTTACGCGGCGGCACCATACGTTTTTTGAGATGCTGGGGAACTTCTCATTTGGGGACTACTTCAAGAAGGACGCGATTGCGTATGCGTGGGAATTGCTGACCTCGCCGGAATGGTTTGGGATTGAGAAGTCGAAGCTGTATGTGACGATCTTTGAGGGGGATGCGAAGGTGCCTCGGGATGCGGAGGCGTATCAGCTTTGGCTGGATGTGGGGGTTCCGGCGGAGCGGATCTTTGCGCTGGGGGCGAAGGATAACTTCTGGCAGATGGGGGATACGGGGCCTTGTGGGCCTTGCTCGGAGATTTATTACGACCTGGGGGTGGAGGCTTCAGAGACGGGGAAGAATGTGCCGTTCGGTGAGGATGAACAGCGGTATATGGAGATCTGGAATCTCGTTTTTATGCAGTTTGATCGGGCTGGCGATGGGACGTTGACGCCGCTGCCGAAGCCTAGCATCGATACGGGGATGGGGCTGGAGCGGGTGGCTTGTGTGCTGCAGGGAGTGCTTTCGAACTATGACACGGATTTGTTTGTGCCGCTTCTGAAGAGGGCGCAAGAACTCACCGCGGATCGCGCGGATTTTACGGAGAAGAACTTTACGGAAAAAGACAGGGCTAGTCTGCGGATTATTGCGGATCATGCTCGGGCGGCTACGTTTTTGATTTCGGATGGGGTGCAGCCGGCGAATGAAGGGCGTGGGTATGTGCTGCGAAAGATTCTGCGGCGTGGCATTCGGCATGGAAGGCTGCTGGGGCAGGAACAGCCGTTCATGTTCGAGATGGTGAAGGCGGTAAGGGATGAGATGAAGGTGGCTTATCCGGAGCTGGTGGAGACTGCGGAGCGGGTGAGTAAGGTGGTGCTTGCGGAGGAAGAGCAGTTTGCCCGGGTGATGAACGCTGGCGCGAAGAGACTTCAGGATGATCTTGATCCCTTGCTCCTAAGACTGGCTTATCAAGTGGAACTGCACAGGATCTTCATGAAAGGGTACGACGGTATCCCTCTCGAACAGCACGAAGCGACGGCTATGACTGACCTCGCAGGCAAACTGAATGTCTCTCTACAAACGCTCATACAAGCAGATCTTCAAGTGCCTCCGACTTATGAGGGAGGCAAGGCTTTCCACCTCTATGAGACTTACGGTTTGCCAGCAGACTTCATCCTCGATGCGGTCAGAGATGCAGGTCTCTTGTTTGACTCCGTTGGATTCGACTCAGCGAAGCAGAGTGAGCAGGAGAGGGCGCGGGCTAGTTGGAAGGGTGGGTCGCAGAAGACGGCGGCACCGGTGTATAGGGAGCTGGCGAAGACGGAGTTTGAGGGGTACACGGCGCTGCGGGTGGATGGGGCTCGAGTGCTGGCGCTGGTGCAGGATGGGGTGGGGGTGCAGGCGCTTGCGGCGGGGGAGCAGGGCGAGGTTGTGCTGGACGCGACGAGCTTTTATGCGGACTCCGGCGGGCAGGTGGGGGATGTGGGGTGGCTGTATGGGGCGGATCATCAGAGCGTGGTCGCGGAGGTGAGGGGTGCGAACAAGCCGGTGCAGGGGGTGTTCGCACACAAGGTGGTGGCGAAGGCGGCGATTGCGGTGGGGGATGTCGTCGATACGGTGGTGAATGGGGAGGTGCGGGCGGCGACGATGCGGAATCATACCGGGACGCATCTGCTGCATGCGGCACTACGGGAGGTGCTGGGGAAGCATGTGAAGCAGGCGGGGTCGCTGGTGAATCGGGATCGGCTGCGGTTTGATTTCAGCCACTTTACGGGGGTGGCTGACGAGGAGTTGCGGGAGATTGAGTCGATGGTGAATGCGCAGGTGCTGAAGAATACGCCGGTGGAGACGCTGGTGGATGTGCCGATCGATACCGCGGTGAATGAGTATGGGGCGATGGCGTTGTTCGGGGAGAAGTATGGGGACCGGGTGCGGGTGGTGAGGATCGGGGATTTCTCGACGGAGCTTTGCGGCGGGACGCATACGCGGGCGACGGGGGAGATCGGGCTGCTGAAGCTGGTGGGGGAGAGCTCGGTGGCGAGTGGGGTGAGGCGGGTGGAGGCGGTGAGTGGGATGGGGGCGCTCGAAGAGTTCCGGCGGGACTTTGAGGTGGCTCGGGCGGCGGGTGGCGGGGATGCGGAGGCGGTGAGGGCTCGGATGATGGCGAGCGAGGAGGAGATGAAGCGGCTGAGGCGGGAGCTCGACCAGATGAAGATGAAGGCGGCGAGCGCTTCTACGGCGGATGCGGCTGCGAGTGCGGTTGAGGTGAAGGGAGTTAAGGTGCTGGCTCGGCGGGTGGATGGGGTGGATAAGGCGCAGATGCGGGAGCTGGTGGATCAGCTTCGCGGGAAGCTTGGGTCAGGCGTGGTGGTGCTGGGGGCTGGTTCTTCGGAAGGGAAGGTGACGCTGATTGTGGGGGTGACCAAAGACCTTACGGGGCGATTGCAGGCGGGGAAGGTTGTTGGGTTGCTTGCGGGATTTGTTGGAGGCAAAGGGGGTGGGCGTCCGGATCTGGCGGAGGCTGGGGGGAGCGATGTGTCAGGGTTGGATGGGGCGCTGGGGAGAGCGGCTGAGGTCGTGGGGGAGATGCTGGGATAGAGTCCCGCAGTGTAATGAGGACGACTTGAGCGGGTGGGCTTGTCTACGAAGGGACAAACACGATGGCTCCTAGAGAGACCCATGGAAGTGAGAGCCATGGAAGAGAGAGCCATGAAACGGCATGCTGCGCTCCTCCTGCAAGCGTGTGGTATGTAAGCCGGCGAACAGAGGACGTTGGTATCCCGGCGTACATTCGGCTTAGCCTGGATGTGATTCGGTGAGGACGTGATCTATGACAGAAGCCATAAAGGTGTTGGACGTGACGAAGGTGGGGGACAACCTGGTTCTTGTAACGTTCTCTGACGGCCGTATTGCGCAGTATTCCGCGGCTCAGCTCTCATCGATGAGCGGGGTCAGCCGGCGGCCGGTTTCGTTCCGAGACCGCTTCTGGACGGGCGACTCAGATTAGGTCGTCGTCGGACAACGCAGTGATGTCCCTAGCTTGCGCCGCGGTTTCGTTCAAGAGTTCCGCCGAGTAAAAGATGTTTCTGCCATCCTCAAAGGTGACTACCATGCCGTGGTTCAGCCTTTCAGCGAAGATGATCTTTGGCTGTGATTGCACTTCCATCTTAGGAGCTTGCGCTCTTGCCGCGCCTGCGTCTGTACGCTCCAAGACAAGCTGAAGCGGGTGGGCGGCGGAATGAGTTCCGGACGGGATCTGTAGCAGGTTAGGAGGCCAAGTGGGCTGGATCTGGGCAGAGTTTTTCGGAGTGGATGGGGCCTTGGAGTGGAGTGGGCCGGAGGTCGCGCCCCGGAATGAAACTTAGGTGGGGGTATCCGGTGGGGTGCGGGGGCGGTTTTCACGGGCGGGGGCTCGGCCTGCATCTTAAACTTGGGGTGTGATGGGGTTTTCAGGGCTAGGACGGTTCGTGTATGGGGTGGGGGCGGCGGTGTGGCTGTGTGTGGGGTCTGCGGGGGCTCGTCCGGTGCGAGGGATGAGTGCGTGGGATGTGGCGGTGAGGGATCGGGCGGGGTTTGAGGCGGAGATCGCGGGGACACACACGCCGGCGGAGTACACCAGCGTGTTGGATGAGTTTCGGGCGATTTATCACGGGAATCCGGCGGATATGCACGCGGCGGTGGCGGTCGAGGCGGTCGCGGAACTGCTGGCGGAACAGGGGCGGGAATTTGGGGATGCGGGGAGCCTGAAGGCGGCGGTGGGACAGTACGAGTTTCTCAGGAAGGAGTATCCGGGGAGTGCGGCTGCTTTCGGAGCAAAGGAGAGGATTGCGGGGCTGAAACGGGAACGGGTTGGAGTTGGGGTTCCCAATAATCCTACGCCACCGAGCAAAGAACGCTCCGCGGAGACCCCGGCTCACGATGATGCCGTGATGAATGGGGCACGGAAGATGGATGGGTTGGGGGAGGGAAAGGCAGCAACAGATGGAGTGGTTGTGGGGGCTAGTCCCATACTGTCGGTTCCGGAGCGTGGAGGTGATGCTGTCGCGGCTCCGGTGGAGGCGGCCACGGTGAAGGCGGGGCGGAGCGGGCGGTTGGCTTCGGTGACGGGGATCCGGCATTGGTCGACGGCGACGTATACGCGGGTGGCGATCGATCTGGGGGATGAGGTGACGTTCGAGGCGGCGCGAGTGCCGCACCCGGATCGGATCTACTTCGACCTGCATGGGGCGCGGCTGGCGCAGGAGCTCGTGGGGAAGAGCTTCGATGTGACGGATGATGGATTTCTGAAGCGGATCAGGGCGGCGCAGTTTTCGGGCGATATGACTCGGGTGGTGCTGGATGTGAGCGATGTGAGTGAATATTCAGCGTTTCTGCTGCCGAATCCTTATCGGTTGATCATCGACGTGCATGGGGGCAAGAAGAGCGCGGGAGCGGCGCAGGATGTGGCGGCGGTGAAGGCTCCGGTGGATGAGGTAGCGGAAGCTCCGGTGGCTCCGGCGGCCGTGGTGAAGGCGAGTGCGGCGGCGAATAGCTCGGGGCTGCCGGCTACGGCGCCGACGTTGCTGGCGGCGAATGAAGGAGCGCCAGTGGGAACTGGTGGGGCTGGCAAGGAGTCCGGTCGAGCTTCGCTCGATACCCCACCCTATCCGGTGAAGCCGGAAAGGATGGGGCACCCGGATGCGTCGATTGCGAAGAGCGTGCCGGGGCCGCGGACAGGGACGGTGGCGAAGTCGACGGTGGCGAGGCCGGTGCCGAATACAGTGGCGGTCAAGGCTCCGGAGACGGCTACGGAGGTGGCGGCGGTGAGTGCGGCGCCGGGGAAGGTGGAGGCGACGAGGGAGGCTTCAACGAAGCCCATTGCCGCGACTGTGGCTGGGAGCGGAGTGAAAGATGTCTACCTGGGGAGTGCGGCGCGGCGGGGTAAGACTTCGAATCCGGGGAATGACAGCGCTCCGGCCAAGGCGGCGGCGAAGACGGCGGACGGGGAGACGAGCCTAGTAAGGGCGCTGGGGTTGAAGATTGGGCGAATCGTGATCGATGCGGGGCATGGAGGGCATGACTCGGGGACTCTGGGGGTGGACGGGATCGAGGAGAAGGACGTGGTGCTGGATGTGGCGCTGAGACTAGGTAAGCTGCTGCATGAACGGCTGGGGGCGGAGATCATCTACACGCGGAGCGACGATACGTTTATTCCGCTGGAGACGCGCACGGCGATTGCGAACAAGGCGCAGGCGGATCTGTTTCTGTCGATTCACGCGAACAGCTCCGAGGATGCGACGGCTCGGGGGGTGGAGACGTATTACCTCAACTTTACGAGCGATCCGACGGCGTTGGATGTCGCGGCGAGGGAGAATGCGGTGAGTGGGTCGTCCATTCATCAACTGAGCGACCTGGTGAAGAAGATCACGCTCAAGGACAAGATTGCGGAGAGCCGGGAGTTTGCGGTGGATGTGGAGGGATCGCTGTATGGGGGTTTGCGGCGGGGGAATGAGGGGCTGAAGGATCGGGGGGTGAAGAAAGCTCCGTTTGTGGTGCTGATCGGGGCGAATATGCCTTCGATTCTGGCGGAGATCTCGTTTGTGACGAATCCGAAGGATGCGGAGGAGTTGCGGCGGCCGGAGTATCGGGAACGCGTGGCGGAGAGCCTGTTTGCAGGGGTGGCGAAGTACGAGAGTGGGCTTGGCGGGGTCAAGGCTCCGGCACCCATTGTGAGAGCCGCCGGCGAGTAGCACTTCGGTGAGCGGGACAGGATAAAAGGCGGTCGATCGCAGGGATGGCGTGGTGCTTACTTGTGGGGCGCAGTGATAGTCTCATGCTTCTATGAGGTTATTTTCGGGGGGACTGCGCGTGGTGCTGGTGTTGCTTGGAGCGAGTGTGGGTGCGGGTGCGCAGAAGCCGGCGGTGACCGTGCTGGTGGAGCCTCCTACGCCGCTGCTCGCGGGTAAGACGGGTGGGCTGACGCTGGGGCAGAGCGCGGCGGGGAGTACGGCGGCGGGATTCGATGAGAAGACGTGTGCGCCAGTGGCTGCGGCGGGCGGGGGAACATGCGCGGCGGTGCTGAAGGAGAATGGGCTGACCCGGTATGCGGCGGGGACGTATGCACGGGCGGCAGGGGTTCCGGTGCCGGTGTTTGCGTTTGAGTTTGGGGATGCTACGGGGGCTTATAGCGCCTACACGTTTTACCGGGCGCTGGAGCATGGGGCTCGGGTGACGGGGGGGGATGCGAAGTCGGGGAAGGCAAGCGAGACGACGATGGATGCGGATGGGGCGCTGGTCTGGGCGGGCACGGCGATGCTGCGGGTGCAGGGGAAGACGTCGGCTGGGGAGCTTGCGGCTTTAACAGCGATGCTGCCGAAGGTCGGCGGCCGGCGTGGACTTGCGCCGCTGCTGCCGACGTATCTGCCGGCGAAGGGGATCGAGCCCGGAACGGAGCGGTATGCGCTGGGTCCGGTGAGCTACAAGGCAATGGGCGGAATGCTTCCGGCGGACCTGCTGGATTGGGATAAGAGTGCGGAGGTCGCGACGGCGGAGTATGCCGGGCGCGGCGGTAAGGGTGCGGTGACGCTGATGCTGTATCCGACGCCGCAGATTGCAGGGGATCGGGGGCGGGCGCTGGAGAAGTATGTGAACAGCGTGGGCGTGGGGCAGTTCGGGACGTTGAAGATGCGGCGGGTGGGTCCGATGCTCGGGATGACGACGGGAGCGCTGGGGGCGGAGCAGGCGACCGAGTTCATTGCGGGGCTGCATTTGAACCAGGATCTGAGCTTCGACAAGCCGATGCCGCTGGAGTTTCATGCGGAGGTCAAGAAGACGGCTACGCTGCTGCAGAGCATTGCGGCGTTTTGTGGGATAGGCGTGGTGGCGGCGCTCGTGCTGGGAACATTTCTGGGTGGGGCTCGGGCGGGCATACGGGTGCTGCAGGGGAAACCGGCGGCCAGTGAGCCGGAGTTTCTGACGATTAATCTGCGCAGCGATCAGCGTGGATTGTTTGCGCCGGGAGAGAAGACGGGCGACAGGGGTGTGAGCGGACTGCACTAGGATTGAGGCAAGAGGGGAAGTAAGCGCTACATTCGAGACGGCTTTGCTTTGCTTGAATTCCGGTGTTAGGAGAAGGAAAAGCGAAGCAGGTTTACCCTTCGGCCAACTTTCGGCGGATCTAACTTGTCGTGAATGAACAAGTTGCAACGAAGCTGAATAGAGCTTGACACGGGTTTTTGGCGCTTCTAGTATTTCGCCAGAAAGTTCCGATGGCTTTGCCTCCGTTGGAGCTATTCTCCCTAAGGAAGAGGCTGCCCTGTTGCCGGGCGGCCTCTTCGTCGTTTTGGTGCGCTTTTTGCGGGATCGGCGATGTGGCGATAGAATGACTGAGGTACGCCGATGTAGCTCAGTTGGTAGAGCAACTGATTCGTAATCAGTAGGTCAGCGGTTCAACTCCGCTCATCGGCTCCATAGATCCATCACTTCGAGCCTGCTTCACTGCGCAGCCTGGGTTGTGCGACAGAAAGTGTGACCATTCGCGGTGGTTTGCACTTTTTCTTTGTGCGTTGCGTTCATCGATGACGCCGGCGACTCTGCTGGTGCCTGGGTTTTGATAGTGAGCCGAGCTCTTGATGTCGACGTGGCCCAAAGTCTGGGTTGTCAGTTTTTGAGTCCCTGTCGCATCCTTGAGGTCAGTGCCAGATTTTTGGCGCGTCGCATATAGCACCAGGTCACTTGGCAGCTCCGCAGCTGCTCGATGCACTCATCGCGGTTGGGCGCGGTCAAGTTCAACCTGCTCGGTTTGGATCCACTCCATGGGTCGATCAAGAATCGTTTGAACCTTCAATGAGTTACAGAAGAAGGAGTGACTCTTCGCCCAATTGCCGACGTAGATTGGACCGTGGACACTGAGCAAGATCTCTGACTCTTTCGAGGGCACCCTTGCGAATGGGAAGCGTCCTCTCCGAGGAGCGAAGAAGAATATGGCTCAGATGACTACTAGCCATGCTCGAAAGGGAAGGGTCAGGTCGCAATCCAGCCTAGCAAGTATCCGTCCAGACAGTTACATATTGGCAATCATTCGGGAGGCAAATTCGCTTGTTGCGACTCGAGTCGCACCCTGCATCTGACGCTCGAAATCGTAAGTGACGAATTTCTGCTGGATCGTCATTTCCATCGAGGATTCAATCAGACGGGCCGCCTCCGGCCACCCTATGAAGTGGAAGAGCATGACCCCTGAGAGGATGACAGACCCCGGGTTGATCACGTCCTTATCGGCATACTTTGGGGCGGTGCCGTGTGTTGCTTCGAAGACAGCATAACCGTCTCCTATGTTCCCACCAGGAGCTATCCCTAGTCCTCCAACCTGTGCAGCGGCGGCGTCTGAAAGGTAGTCCCCATTCAGGTTTGTGGTGGCGAGCACGTCGTAATCGGATGGTCGAATAATAATCTGCTGAAAGATGGAATCTGCGATGCGGTCGTTAATCAAGAGTTTGTTCTTCCATTGGTTATTGCCGTGAGTTTCTCCAATTTGGGCTATCACGGACTCGACCTCCTTAACGATTGAGTCACCAAACTCTGTCGGAGCAAATTCTATGCCGGGCTCGATCATGGCTGCATTTTCACGGGCAGTGATTCCGGGGGACTTTTCCATGTTGTCCAAAATCCAGCTTTCTCGCTCTGTAATGGTCTCGGAACGAAACTCGTCGGTCGCCACTTCATAACCCCATTCGCGAAATGCGCCTTCGGTGAACTTTTGGATATTGCCTTTATGAACGAGCGTAACGACTCTGCGACCCTCCTTTCTTGCATACTGAATGGCCGCTCGGACAAGGCGCTTTGAAGCAGTGATGGAGATGGGTTTCACTCCGACACCAGAGTCAAGGCGAATCTTCTTCTTCGTATCTTTCAGCATGTCATCGTTCAGAAAAGAGATGAACTTGGCTGCTTCCTTCGTGCCCTCTCGAAACTCGATGCCTGCATAGATGTCTTCCGTATTTTCTCGGAAGAGGACTATGTCAAGCTTTTCCGGTTGTTTCACCGGACTAGGCACCCCGGCGTAGTACTTGACCGGTCTTACGCACTGGTAGAGATCCATCTTTTGACGCAATGCAACGTTCAGGGAGCGGATACCACCTCCGACCGGTGTCGTGAGCGGTCCCTTGATGGAAACCCGGAAGTCCATCGCAGCTCTAACCGTGTCTTCAGGGAGCCATTCCTGCGTCCTGCGATACGACTTCTCTCCCGCAAGTATCTCGTACCATTCAACGGCCCGGTTCCCGCCGTAGGATTTTTCGACAGCTGCATCAAACACCCGCCGAGAGGCGCGCCAAATATCGCGCCCGATTCCATCACCTTCAATGTATGGAATGATCGGCCGATCAGGGACGTTGTACTTGCCCTCACGGTATTCGATCCGATGACCATTTGCGGGAATTGAGATGCCGTTGTAGCTCGTCTGCATAGTGAAAACTCCAGGACCTCATTGTCGTCGCCGAAGAGTAGCACCCGTAAAGAAGGATGAGCAAGACAAATTTACCGATCGTTCACTAAAGCGTTTACGATCTGCTAAAATCCAACGCCAGCTACAAGAGGAGACCTATGACGCAGCTTGACTTGAACGAGATCGTAGACCTCGCGATGAAGGATCCGCGCATTTCTGGTTGCATCGTCAGCAATCTTCACGGAGATCAGTCAGCTGAACGTCACCGTGGACAAGAGACGCTAAGTCTTAGCTGGTATGATCGCGGCGACTGTAGAAGATGCACGATTGTTGCAGAAGAGAGCTCTGCGAAGATGGTTGCTCAAGTTGATCTCGGCGAAAACGCAACGCTCCGAGTGGACGCCTTTCGACCTTGCCGCATCACCGTAGCACATGAAGAGGGCTTTCTGTCCCTTGTCCTGCTGTAGCTTACCCGGGCTTCTTTGCTGAGGTTGAGCAGAAGCTTATTCGGCAGAGATTACGACCTGCCTACGTCTTCTTGCGATTCGCTTCTGCAACTTCGGATTGGGTGAGCAGCTACGATGCCGCTACTCCTCGGCAGATGGACATCTCTAACCACCTCGCCTGAGCGAGTTCGAATCAAGAGCCGGATTCAGTTCGTGCTCAAATGCTCAAATCCATGAGCACACAGAACTTCGTGATAGGTCGTCGCCTGACGATACACACATCATCGCCCTTCTCACTGCGTCTGTTTCTGGTTGAGAGACAGAGTCTATAAGTTGGACCTAAGCCGACTGGACCGTGGGCTTTTCCGGGCGTAAGGCATGTCTCATGAAGAAGCGCTTCCCTGATGTGGGTAAGGTCTCAAGGCGCACGGCTTGCCGGCAGAGGCAGAACCGTCCGTGACCCCTCAGGATGGGATCTTGCGCTTTCTCGTCTTGCTTGACTTGGGGCGCAGGCCACCCGTGAGAATATCCGTGAAGGCCTGCGCGATCTGGCTCGACGACAACTCTCCTGAAGGCTTGTACCAGGTTCCCGCCCAATTGATCGCGCCCGCTATGGCAAACGAAACGAGCTTTGGATTGCAGATAGCAATCGATCCGTCCAGTATGCCGTCTGCGACTAGACTCCGAACGGAGGCATCGATCTTGCGTTTCAGATCGCGCACACCACGGCGTGTCTGAGCAGACAGTTCAGAGTCGTCAATCATCGCGACGCAACGCCCGAATTCATGCGTCAGCACCACCGTGGCGTACTCGTGGACATAGATTTTCAGTCGAGCCATAGCGGAACCAACGTCGGGGTTCAGCCGTCCCAAGCTCCCCTCGATTTCGGCAATGCCGCTGCGGTAACATTCCACTAGAATCTCTTCCTTGTTCCGGAAGTAATAGTAGAGCGCCGGTTTCGTGACTTTCAGCCGCGCCGCCAGAAGGCTCATCGAGGTCTTCTGGTAGCCGTGTTCAAGGAAAAGGTGGGCCGCCGTCTTCATAACGGCGTCCCGCTTGACTTCCATGCTGCGATGACGCACCTGAAAGGCCTTCCACGGCTCGTCTGCCTGTCTCTTCTCGGCATTCGGTTTGACTTTCTTCGAGGGCAAGGCACCGTCTCCCATTCTTGTTTGCGATCAGCCAAGGCACCGGTAGATCGGCGGCAGTTCGAGTCTCCGTCAATCCATTGTCACCTTATTCATGCTTCAGCAGGGAATTTGACGATTCTGCAACCGAGGGGCTATCTATTTGAACGGCCGGTAGAATAGGATGATTGCGCATCTAGATCATCACAAGGCGAAGTCATATGTTCGAAACAACAGAAACACTGCAGCGGCCCGACACAATCGACTACCGTTTTCCGCTCACCGTGCTGAGTGAAGATGAAATGCTTCTCCAGCAATCCGTGGCCAAGTTTGCGCGCAAAGAGATTGCGCCTCTGGCTCATGCGATGGATGAGGTGCAGAAGATGGATCCAGCGCTGATTAAGAAACTATTCGATCAAGGATTGATGGGGATTGAGGTTCCCGTTGAATACGGCGGTAGCGGCGCATCTTTTTTCAGCTCGATTCTGGCTATTCAGGAGATTTCCTCCGTTGATCCAGCAGTCGGCACCATGGTCGATGTACAAAACACATTGACGGTTAACGCACTGCTCTCCTACGGAAGTTCTGCGCAGAAAGATAAGTACCTTCCGCGAATCGTAACGGATCTCATTTGTTCGTATGCGCTGAGTGAGGCAGCCTCCGGCTCTGACGCTTTCGCTCTCAAGACGACAGCCCGAAAGGAAGGGAATGAGTACATTCTCAACGGCAGTAAGCTATGGATCTCAAATGCCGCAGAAGCCGGCCTCTTCATTGTCTTCACGACAGTTGACGCCTCCCTCGGCTACAAGGGGATCACGGCCTTCCTGGTTGAACGCGAAGCGGCCGGTTTCACAGTTGGTAAGAAGGAAGATAAGCTTGGCATCCGGGCCTCCTCGACGTGCGAACTGCGATTCACCGACTGCCGAGTCCCAGCTTCGGCCGTACTCGGCGAGGTGGGAAAAGGTTATAAGATTGCGATAGAAACCCTGAATGAAGGCCGCATCGGAATAGCCGCACAGATGCTTGGGCTGGCGATAGGAGCCTGGGGTCATGCGCTCAAATATACGAAAGAGCGGCGGCAGTTCGATAGGCCGATCGCGGAGTTCCAGGCGGTACAGTTTTCTCTCGCAAAGATGGCGACCGAGATTGAGGCGTGCAGGCTTATGGTCTATGACGCGGCTCGGCGCAAAGTTGCAGGGCTCCCCTTTGTGAAGGAAGCGGCCATGACCAAATACTTCGTTTCCCAGGTTGCAGAACACATAGCCAGCGAGTGCGTGGAGTTATTTGGCGGCTATGGGTTCGTGAAAGATTACCCCGTCGAAAAGCTTTATAGAGACGCCAAGATCGGACGCATCTACGAGGGAACGTCGAACATGCAGCTTGCGACGATCGCCAAGCAAATCTTGGCGTGATGAAAGCTCTCACACTCTCAAGAAGCTACCTTCTTAACGTAGGTCTCTCAGATTGTCCTGCTGAAGCTGTAGTGTCACAAGGTTAGGAGATGCGAATGATCGTAAGTAAGAGATATCGGCTGTCCCTTCTGCTTAGTCTTTTCGTCGCTTGCACGTTCTTGGTGTGGCCAAACTCAGCCGCTGCCCAGTGCAAAGACAGCGATCCTGTTGGGTCATACACCGGTTCTGCAACCAGTACTCAGGCGGGCGTCCTCGACATCACACTTAACCTCAAGTGCGAAAAAGGTGACTATGCTGGATCCATGAACACGTCGGTCGGTACGTACACGATCGTTTCCGGATCCTTTCAAGCAGGCATCTTGAAGTTGGATCTTGTTTATGCTGGGAATCACATCGCGGTCGAGCTGAAACGGAGCGGCGACGAGTTTGAGGGAACATTTAGCTCAGCAGACGATTCCGGACCGGTCAAGCTGCATCGGAGCGGCGCTGCGACGCAGAGTCCCAAACAGAAGTGATTCTTCGCCGACGATTCAAAGCTGAAGCAGGGAAGGAAAAATGGTGCGACGTGCCGCCAATAATCTGGTCGACGGGCAGCCACAGACGTTGCCCCTTTCCAGCTTGATGGTACCTCTCCTCTTTTTCGGTTACCTCCTCAGTTATGGCGATCGCGTTGTCTTCGGGCTCGTACTCAAGCCGATTGAGGCCACGTTACACCTCTCTGATGCAGAGGCCGGTTTGCTTTCGGGATTTGCTTTTGCGGTGACCTATGCACTTGCCAGCCCGCTCGCCGGCTATCTCGTGGATCGCACTTCGCGGAAGGCGATCTTCCTCTTTGCGGTCTTTTTCTGGAGTGCCGCGACCTTCTCCTGCGGCTTGGCAACGACCAAACTTGCTATGGGGATCGGCCGCGGCGCCGTAGGCGTCGGGGAAGCGCTGATGGTGCCGCTCGCCGTCTCCATCATTGGGGATACCGTGGCCGCTGCTCGACGCGCACGGTCCGTTGCCTTCTTTTTCACGGGCGGTCCGATCGGCAGTTTAAGCGTCCTTCTTCTCGGCGGTTTGCTGCTCAAACATCTCGGCGGTCGTCCCCTGTCAGTGCCCGTCCTCGGCACGATACAGCCGTGGCAAACCTTATTTCTTCTACTTGCGGGCCCAGGGCTGGTGCTGTTTCTCGTGATTCTCCTTGGGATGGAAGACCCCACGCGTTCAGTCGACCAACTGCAGGAGGCGAAGGCGGGAGAACTTGGGGCGACCGTGAGGTTCCTACGAGGGCACCCAGTGCTCAGCTCAGCGCTCTTCGTCGGTTATCCGCTGATACAGGTGCCAGGCGTAGCCGTGGCCGCGTGGGCGTTCATCTACTTCGATCGGGTTTATGGAATGCCGCTTGAAGAGGCGGCGGTGGCGTTTAGCTTTACCGCCGGCATCACAAGCATCTTCGGGTGCCTGCTGAGCGGACGGCTCGTACTCCTGCTTCGGAGACGCGGGTACATTGACGCTTCGCTGCGCGCCTGCTTGATAGGCGGTATCCTCTTCGCCGCCTTTGCAGTCCTCGGTTTACTTGCGCCCAGTCCCCGAGGCGCTCTGGCATTCTTCAGCGTGGCATTCTTCTTTTCCTATGTTCCTACTGTCGGTGCGTACAGCGCTATCAGCGAGATCGCACCACCCACGATCCGAGCCCGCGTTACCGGACTGAATGCCCTTACCGCTGGTATTGTCGCCACATCACTGGGACCCTACATGGTCGGTGCCCTCTCCGATCATCTTTTCCCAGACAGCAAGCTAGGTATTCGCTGGGCCATTCTGACTACATTGGTATTTTCTGTGTTCGGCGGATTTGCGCTGCTCCTTCCAGGCCTGAAAGCACTGCGCAGCCGGATCGATGCTATGAGGCAGTCCTCAGAGGTAGATCAAACAATCAGCTCACATCTCCCGTCCACGCTGTAGCTCAAAGCGGCTCATTGAGCCTTAGATCGGAAGCCTGAGCCTTCCTCCCATCGAAGTGGTCTGCCAACATCTCGGGCGTAACGTCTTCCAGCTTTGCTGGAGACCACTTCGGATTTTGATCTTTATCTACGATCGCAGCTCGAATACCTTCCACCATGTCGTGACCTCTCGCGCACGCCTGAGCCAGAAGGAATTCCTGCCTGAAAGAGACGGCAAGATTTCCGGCAACCCGAGCGTCCCGGATCGCCTGTAAGGTGAGCTTGAGCGATGTTGGAGACATCTTCATCAGCTCTTCAACACATGCCTGTGCCTCAGCGTTTGGATGCTGAAGCAGGGCTCCCATGATCTCTTCCATAGTCGATGCAGCAAAGCACTCATCGATCCACGCACGATGCACCTGTGACAGGCCCGGAGGTGCCTGCGCTGCGTAATCATGCAAACACTGCTCCATCGCAGTCGTAGTCGGGCAGGCTTCAAGGTCCAACGTTAGGCGAGGCAGGTCCTCGGCGCGAACCATGATGTTGGCCAAGCCGCAAAGGATTGCGTCTGCCGCACCTATCCGGCTGCCGGTCAGGCCCAAGTAAGTGCCGATCTCGCCGGGCGCGGCGCCGAGGAGATGGGTGCCGCCAACATCCGGAATGAAGCCGATGGCGGTCTCAGGCATGGCGAGCAGCGAGCGCTCCGTCACGACGCGGTGAGAACCGTGACTCGAAATGCCGATACCACCGCCCATCACGATACCGTCCATCATGACCACATAAGGCTTCGTATAACGTGAGATGTAGTAATTGAGCTGGTACTCGTTACGAAGGAAGTCGATGGCCAATTCTCGCTGGCCGGTGACGATGGCATGATACATCGCGCGGATGTCGCCACCCGCACAGAGTCCGCGATCGCCCGCGCCGTCGACCAGCACGAACTGAACTTGAGCATCTTGAGCCCATTCCCGAAGGGCCGTGTGCATCGCGTTCACCATAGTAGCGCTCAATGCGTTTATGGCGCGCGGGCGGTTGAGCGTGATTCTGCCGCAAGCGCCAGACACACGTATCAAAATATCGCTCATTTTTCACCCTTGGTTTAAAGGTTCAGGCAATCTCATGCGATTGTTCGAGGACGACGACCTGCCGAATGGCTTCTCCACTCGCCAGCCGATCAAAGCCGTGGTTGAGGTCTTCCAGTTGCAAACGATGAGTCAGGAGGCGGTCGACCGGGAGCAGCCCGGCACGATAGAGCGCGATGAAACGAGGCAAGTCGCGCGATGGCACCGAAGATCCCATATAGGATCCCTTGATGGTGCGTTCTTCTCCGACCAGACTGACCGCAGGGATACTCAACCGTTTGTCGGGAGCGGGCAAGCCGATGCTCACTGTCGTTCCGCCACGACGAGTTGCGGCGTAGGCCTGAGCAAGCACCGCTTCGTTCCCTACCGATTCGAATGCGAACTGAACACCTCCACGCGTGAAATCCCGCAGAGCTTCGACGAGATTTGTCGACCGCGCATCGATCGTATGGTGCGCTCCCAAAGCTAGCGCCAGCGACAACCGATCCGCATTTACATCGACGGCGACGATCGGATAGGCACCCGAGCAGCGAGCCCCGAGCAGCGCCGCAAGACCCACGCCTCCAAGGCCAAAGATGGCGACACTTTCCCCGGGTGCCACCTTCGCTGTGTTGACGACCGCACCAACCCCCGTCAGAACCGCGCAACCGAACAGCGCCGCAACCTCTGGGGAGAGTTCGCAGTCGATCTTGACGACCGACCGCGCCGAGGCCACCACATATTCGGCGAAGGCCGAGACACCGAGGTGATGCCTCAGAACATTATCTTTCGCGTCCGTCCACCGCCGCCCTCCCCTCAGCAGTTCTCCGGCAGCGTTGGCTGCGGCTCCTAACTCGCAGAGCGCTGGTCTGCCAATCTCGCATGGCTCGCATTGGCCACACATGGGTACAAACGCAAAGACCACATGATCGCCCACTTGCAAGTCCTCTACCCCCTCGCCAAGCTCCACGACTTCGCCGGCAGCTTCGTGGCCCAGCACCATCGGCAAAGGACGCGGCCGGGTTCCGTTGATGACTGACAGATCGGAATGGCAGAGACCCGCAGCGAGGATCCGCACCAGCAGTTCTCCGCGTTGGGGAGAACCTAGGTTCACCGTCTCAATAACCAGCGGTTGCGATGCCGCATAGGGCGGTGTCAGTCCGCTTTCGCGCAGGACCGCTGCTCTCACTTTCATAACTGCACCCCTAGCCGCAATCTTTCAAGGGAGCTGCGCAAGATGGGCGACAGCTCAGCGGGGCGGCGACTCGCGCGATCGACAAAGACGTGTACAAACCATCCCTCTGCCACCGCCTCTACGCTTCCCTCGCGGAACAAGCCAATACCATAGCGGACGCTGCTTTTTCCCAGGTGTTCGACCCTTATCCCTGCTTCTATAATCTCGGGAAACGCAAGCTCGGCCAGAAATTTGCAATGCGATTCCGCACAAACGCCGATCGAAGCGCCTGCGTGAATGTCAAGTCCTCCACGCTCGATCAGGTACAGGTTGATGGACGTATCGAAGTAGCTGTAGTACTCGATATTGTTGACGTGCCCATAGAGATCATTGTCACGCCAGCGCGTCGCAATCGACACGAAGTGCTTGTATTCCTTACGTTCTGCCATCTCATCGATCCCTGGGGTACAAACATCGGAGGTCTTCCCTGCATGGTACGCTAACAGGCGATGAAGACGAGCAATCTGGAACGGACGCCAATTCCGCGCGACATGAACAATGACTACACGCACGAAGCCGCGGCTCGTCGGCGTGCATTCGTGGAGGATCGTACAGGCTGCCACCTTGAGCATGTGGCGCAATACTCCTTCGCGCCTGACTTGCTGCCCGGGAATATCGAGAATTTTACCGGTATAGCGCAGGTGCCGCTCGGCATCGCAGGTCCTCTGCGCATTCTGGGCGAGCATGCACGGGGTGACTTTTATATCCCGATGGCCACGACTGAAGGTACGCTCGTAGCCAGCTACAACCGAGGCATGCGGGTTCTAGCAGAGTGCGGCGGGGTCAAGGCAACTGTCGTCAAGCACAGCATGCAGCGTTCGCCGGTCTTCGAGCTCAACGACGCACTGCAGGCTCGCTCCTTAGGTGAGTGGATCGACTCCCATCTGCACGACATCAGGCAGGTCGCCGAAGCAACCACCTCTGCCGGCAAGCTTATCGAAATAGGCCGTTATGTTCTAGGACCGCTCCTCTATCTACGCTTCAACTACACCACCGGTGACGCAGCCGGGCAGAACATGGTCGGAAAGGCAACGCTTGCAGCGTGCCAGTGGATTCAGCAAAATCATCCCACAAGTCCCCATTTCGTTCTCTCTGGTAACATCGACACCGATAAAAAGCACTCGCAGATGAACACCATTGAGACCCGCGGCAAACGCGTGGTTGCCGAGATGACCGTCTCCAGCGAGATTCTGAAGCGCATCCTGGGCGTAGATGCGGTGACTCTGTTTCACGTTCGTCAGATCTCCCAAGCCGGCGCCTTCATGACGGGATCCTCCAACAATGGAGCTCATTCCGCGAACGGGCTTACAGCGCTGTTCATCGCCACTGGTCAGGATGTCGCCAACATCGCTGAATCGCAGGCTGCCATCGTGTATGCGCAACTGCTCGCCAATGGGGATTACTACTGGTCCATTACGATCCCGTCTCTCGTCGTCGCCACGTATGGCGGAGGCACAGGATTGGCTACGCAGCGCGAATGCCTAAACCTGCTGGGCTGCTATGGCGAAGGACGAGCGAACAAGTTCGCAGAGATCTGTGCCGCCACCGTACTTGCGGGGGAGATTTCACTTTCGAGTGCGATCGTCCGCGGGGATTGGGTTTCCAGCCATGACCGGCTCGGGCGCAACCGCCCATAACAAGCGCAATTACTTCCTGCACTGAAGCCCATTGCCGTTCGTTGCTGGAATCTGCTAGCATCCTCCGCGTTCCGTATTTTTCAAGTTTGGACTTGAGAAATGGCAGGGATCAGCCAATCCGCACCAGAGTCACTGGCGCTGGCAAAGGGAGAAACTATGGCACTGTTGGAAGCGGAAGAGATAACCACGGCTTTGGCGGGCACCGAAGATGCGGAAGCAATTCGCAAAATGCAATCAGCATTCCAGGCACAACGCCGGGGCTTCGCTGCGGATAGGCTGCCAACGTTTGACGACCGCCGTGGACGGATCGAGCAGATCATCACCATGATGGAAGCAAATAAGGAAGCTATCTACGCAGCGCTTAGTGCGGACTTTGGCGCACACTCTAGTGCCGCCGCCGATACCTTCGAAGTTATGCCCGTCACGGCGCGCGCCCGATTTGCCATCGCTCATCTAGAAGAGTGGATGCGGCCTGTTGCGCGCGAGGTCGACCCAGCCTATCAGGGCGCTCTGCGTGCCTTTGTTAAAAGCCAGCCTAAGGGTGTTGTCGGCAATATCGCCCCGTGGAACTTCCCGTTCGAGATCGGCATTGGGCCGATGGTTGACATCATCGCGGCCGGTAATCGCTTCATGCTGAAACCGTCTGAATATACACCTGCATGCTCGGCTCTCATGCAACAGATGGTGTCCGAGCACTTCGCAGAAGACCTCGCCTACGTTGCAGTCGGGGGCCTGGAACTCGCACGCGCCTTTAGCGCTCTGCCCTTCGATCATCTGCTCTATACGGGAAGTTCGAATGTAGGCAAAGAAATCATGGCGGCTGCCGCCCAGAACCTCACCCCGGTAACACTCGAACTTGGCGGTAAATGCCCAGCGGTGTTCCTGCCCGGCAGTGTCACTCCTGACCTGGTCAATATGGTGGTAGGGGTCAAGAGCGTCAAAAACGGGCAAATGTGTGTCTCAGTCGATCATTGTTTTGTGCCACGAGGAGAGCTTGATAACTTTGCGCGGATGGCTACCGAGTTCATGACTGCGGCTATGCCCGGGTATGCGCGGTCGCAGGCTTGCACCGGTATCATCTCGGACCGGCACCTTGACCGTATCGGCGAAATGCTCGCGGAGGCGGAAGCGCGAGACGTGCGGATTGTGACGCTCGAGAAGGATGGCCAAGTGGATCGGCAGAGCCGCCAAATGCCGCTCTCATTGGTGCTGGATCCGCCTCAGGATTTACGAATGATGAAGGAGGAGATCTTTGGGCCCATCATTCCAGTCATCCCTTACGACGAGCTCGATGAAGTCATTGAGCGCATCAATGACAGCGATCGTCCGTTAGGCGTCTACGTGATGGGGAACGACGTGCCGATGGTTGACCACGTGCTTAGCGAGACTATCTCAGGCGGCGCAGCAGTCAATGCGGCGGCCATCCAGGCTGGGTTGAAGGATTTGGGGTTCGGCGGCGTCGGCATGAGCGGCATGGGGCGCCATCACGGTCTTGACGGCTTCCGTGAATTTTCAAACCAGCGCGGCGTCGTCGTACGGGGAGAAGGACCGCACTTTGATGCATTTGTCTCGAGTGGCCAACATGCGGCGGAGTTGGTCGGCCAAGTTCCCAGTGGTTAGACGCTTTCCGAATTGAGCAACGAAAGAATTGATAGGCAGGAGTCGATCGTCAATCTGATCTGCTCCTGCCTTCCTTTCTTCAGCTTTAAGACTGACCAGCCAGACGGCCGAGGATCTCCGTCCGAAAGCCGGCCAGACGGCCCCCGTCGACGATGATAGTTTGCCCTGTGATGTAACGACTCTCATCACTGACGAGGAAGTGATACACCCCTACCAGATCGTCGATCTCCGCAATACGGCCTAGGGCTGAGAGGTTCTTCGCTAGTGCGTTGAGGATGTGGGTGGGTGGGAGCATTGGCGTCTTCACCGGACCCGGCGCTACGGCGTTGCAGCGAATGCCGCGCCGACCGAGCTCCACTGCCGATGTCTTCGCCAAGCTGATCGTGGCCGCCTTCGTCGCGCTGTAATCGAAGAAACCTTCATTTTGCTGAAGACCGGCGACGGAAGCCGTCAAAACGATCGAGCCGCCGTCCTGCATATGGGATGGCCCATACTTTAAGATGTAGTACGTTCCGTAGAAGTTTAGATTCACGACACCATCCAGCACCTCCTCGTCGGAGTCCGTGATGTGCTTTCCATTTCCCGGCTTACCCGCATTGTGGATGATCGCGTTGAGTTTGCCGATGGCCATCTCCGCCTGATCGAATGCCTCAATCACTTGCTCGCGCTCGCTCACATCGACCTTGCGGTAGATGCCTCCAGCATCTAGAACGGATTGAGGAGGTGGATTCAGGTCCGCCACCACGACGCGGGCACCCTCCTGTAGACAGCGCTGCACGGTGCCCAGCCCAATGCCTGAAGCGCCCCCGGTTATAAAGATCGACTTGTCACGAAGACTGAAATGCGCTGACGTTTCCACCATATCTCTCCCTTTGGAATGTTCGTAACAATCTCCAATGATGATTCGCCGTTCTAGTAATTCGGCAGACCGCTGAAGGCGGTAACCGGCGGCATGGCATTCGGGTCGGCAATGATGTCGAGAAGCACCGAACCCTCCGCCGCCATCGCCTCTTGGATTGCTCCTGCAATATCCTGAGCGCGCTCGACGCGAATGCCCTTCACGCCACAAGCCTCCGCGATTGCCGCATGATCGACCGAAACGAAATCGCAAACATTGGTATGGCGTCCAAGCCCGGCATCTTCGGCGTGCTTTTGGTAGCCGAGAACACCGTTATTCATCACGGCTACCACGACCTTGATGCCGTGGCGCCGAGTAGTCTCAAGTTCCGACCAGACATGCCCAAACCCACCGTCGCCGACGACGCACACTACCGGCCTTTCAGGGCTGCCAAGCCGCGCTCCCATTGCCATCGGAAAGCCCCAGCCCAGCCCAGCCTGGCCTCGTGGCGTGATGAAGCGGCGGTTGAACTTGGCGGATAGGTAATTGGCTACCCAAATGGACGAAAAGCTCGCATCCGCCACGATGATGTGATCTCTGGATAGCTGCTTTTCAAGTTCGACAATGAAGCGTTCTGGACGAATCGGCGATGCATCCGATTGCGTCACGCCGGCAATCTCTTCGTAATGACTGGCCCGCGCCGCTGCGATGGCCTCCTCAACCCCCGCACGCGCAGCCTCCCGCTTGCTTAGATCCTGACCAGCCAGAGCAGCGTTCAACGCAGCCAGAGTCACCTTGGCGTCGCCTTGCAGCCGAAATGCCTCATAGTTTCGGCCGATCTCCATGGGGTCAACGTCGAGATGGATGTATGTCGCGTCTTTCGGCAGTAGCTTCCAGGAATCTGTCCCGTTTTGGTTGGTGCGGTTGCCAATAAGCAGAATCAGGTCGGCGTTGGTGATCATCGGCTTGACGAACTTCGCCATACCGCGCGTCGCCATGTAGTAGCCGATAACACCCATCGACAAAGGATGCGTCTCATCGACGCCGCCTTTCCCCATTGTGGTGGTAGCTACCGGCAAGTGTGCAATTTCCTGTAATTCCCGCAACTCCTTATGCGCTCCCGACCCGATTACACCTCCGCCTGCGTAAACCATCGGCGCTCTGGAATGAGCGAGCATCTCTGCCGCACGTGCAATTGAGCTCTGCTCCGGCTGGTTGCGGTCCAGCGGATAAGTGCCCAACTTCGCCATGCGCGTCGACGCAGGGCGCTCTTCCGCTTGCATGAGCAACTCCATCGAAACCAGGAGCACCGCTGGGCCGGAGCGCCCGCTCGCGGCGGCCGTAAATGCCATATCCACATAGTCTTCGATCCGATCGGCGGTGGTGACCCGACGAATCCACTTGGCTACGCCTTTGAACAGGTCCAATTGGTCCAGCTCCTGAAAGGCGTTCCGATCCTGGGTTCCGGGGCCGACATCCTGTACAAGCGCCACGATGGGAACGGATGCGGACAAGCACTCCGCCAGCCCCGCCACCAGCAATGTAGCGGCAGGACCGTTCTGTGCGGTGACGACCGGGACCTTGCCGCTCACACGCGCGTAACCGTCTGCCATGTAAGTACCGGCGTTCTCCTGGCGGTAGCCAATCTGGCGAATGCCGAGATCGTCCGCCGCGAGAGTAATGCCCGGCGGATTACTTTGCCCAAACAAGTACTCAACCCCATGCCGCTTCAGCGCGTGGGCAAATCTTTGCGGAGGCCGCATCATCCATTGTGTTTCGCTCATTGTTCAACCTTCCAGTTAGAAACCGTACAGCGTTGATGTTGAGGGGCTACGAGCCGACGATGCTTCACGCTCAGGGCTTGATGAGCACCTTGCAGTGGTCGTTCGGCTTGCCGAGATGTGCAAACATTGCGGAGGCTTCATCCAGGCCGACGATATCGGTGATCAAGTGATCTACCGATATCCTGCGGGCAGTCATCATCCGCTGCACGAAGTGGAAATCGCCCGGTACATAGGCGAAAGGAAATGTGATGCGCAGCCGTTTCATGGCGGCTGAGACCACCGTAAAGTTTTCCGGCTGCATTCCCGTCCCAACCATTACCAGTTGCGTATGCGAAGGCGCCATCGCAATCATTTTGTCGATCATTGGGCGGCCGACGCACTCAAAGATCGCGGTGGGTTTGCGTCCCGTACGACTCTCAAACTCTGCGACCGGGTTTGCGTGTTGCGCCGCGTCGATGATGAGGTCGAAACCGATCCGCTCAGCCCGTGTCCGGCGTGCGGGCACCATCTCGCTGATGCCTATGTCGCCGGCACCGAAGAACTCAGCCCATTTCGCAACAGCGAGGCCAATCACGCCGGCTCCCAGGATGAGAACGCTCGCGCCCGGTTCGATTTTGGCAGTCCTCCAGGCGTTCAACCCGACGGCCATTGGCTCGATCGTAGCCGCTTCATCGTCTGAGAGAGCGTCTGAAATCTTGACTGCCAGAGCCGCCATGCACGTCGAGTATTCGGCGAACGCGCCCGGCATCCTGGGATCGAAGCCCTGTGCGATGATCTGACTGCACTGTCCGTAGAGGCCAGCCCGGCACTCCGGGCAGGCGCCGCAGGGACGTGCGGGAACCGCGGTCAGGCGATCTCCGACCTGCCACCCATCACAGCCCTGTCCAACCTCGACCACTTCACCCGAGTACTCGTGGCCGAGCGTGCTTCTTGGATGCAGCAGCCCGGGAACCTCGACGGCGTGAAGGTCCGATCCGCAGATGCCGCAAGCCTTCACCTTGAAGACTAGCCCTCCGGGCGATGCGCTCGGCTTTGCTACCTCTGCAAGTTCCAACGGTCTACCGATCTCCACAAACTGCAGCGTTTTCATCGTTCCCTCGTTTCCACTCTGTTCTTTTTGTAGCGCCTGATCTAACGTTCCAGTCCCTTGAGAGCAAACATTTCGATCGAGTTCATTAGTCGGTCCACTGTCAGGCCATCGACCGACGGAACCCATTTGCCGAGCCAGATGAGCATCCCCAACAGAAGCTCCACTACCAACTCCGGCTCACATTGCACGATAGAGCGGTCCGCCATGCCTTCTTTGAAGAAGCGGATCAGGATCAACTTGAGCCGGTCGACCCATTGTCGAATTGCTTTCCGCTGCGCCGTGTCCAGATAGGAATAATCGCCCAGGTAGAGAAGCGCACCATTGTCTCTTGAATCGGTGAGCATGCTGTCGATGAAGCGACGCAGCTTTTCGGACCCAGATCCGGGGCATTTATCGGAGGCCTCCAAGAGGCGTTGCGCCCTCTCTAACGAACTGCGATGACACGCGTAGGCGAGCGTCCGCTTGTCGTGAAAGTAGTGGTACAGAGTGGCGTCGCGAAGATCTACGGCCGCAGCGATGTCAACCATTGTGGCTTGCGCATAGCTTTTTGCGTTGATTGTTTGGATCGCCGCCCGAATGATCTCGGCACGGCGTTTATCTGACTTGCGGCTCTTAGAAAGGTTCTTCTTCGGTTTTACTCTACTCGTCGCCATAGGGATCGATGAACCGGCCTCTTCGCCAACTGTCTGACGCCAGTGAGCATTCTGACACATCTAGCGTGTACTAGAAAAGCTAGTGTTGACTAGAGTACTCAATTTGGACTAAATTCACGACCGTCAATGCGTAGCAGTTTGGCAGGGTGCGTAGTAGGTGCAGCCTCAAACCAACCGCAACGCAGGCGTCGCCGGAACAGGGCGTGGGCCATGACGTGAGGCGCATTTGCAGAGTACTTTTTCCGTTGGCGCGAGGATGAATCAATGAACTTCAGAGGGTCAGCTTTCTATTGCAACGCAAGCACTAACGCAGCAACGGCGGTATGGAGTCTTCGTGGTACTTTAATCCGCTTCCTGATTCCGGCCTTATTGGCAGTTCTCGCTGCTCCTCCGAGTTCGGCGCAATCCGGTTATTCCACTGGAACGGTTCGCGGTTCCGTGACTGACGCACAGGGTGCACTGGTTCCAAACGCAACCGTGCTGGTGAAAAACACAGGAACCGCCCAGGTCCGGACTGTGAAGACAGGCCTCGATGGAACCTATGAGGTTCCGACCCTCAATCCCGGCTCTTACTCGGTTGAAGTCACCGCTCCCGGCTTCAGTAAATTGGTAGCGGCTGAAATCGTGGTCTCAGTCGGTCAGACGGTTGCGTATGACGCTCACCTTAAAGTCGGAAGCGCCGACACGATTGTAGAAGTTACTGGGAACTCATCGCCTCTGATCGACGCGGCGCAGACCCAGCAGGCTAATACGATCGATCAACGGCAGCAGGTGAATCTGCCGAACCTTTCGCGAAACTTTGCGCAGCAATTGTTTACGTTGCCGGGCGTCGTGGATTCGAACGCGCCTGCGATTCAGGACCCGAACGTCGGCACGGGATATCAGTCTTCAGGGGCGTCGTTTGGTGGCGGGAATGGCCGTGGAAACTTGTTTACCATCGACGGCGGCGAAAACGACTACGGCTCAGGTGCGCCTCGCGAAGCCCACGTGCCTCAGGACTCCGTGCAGGAGTTCCAGGTGAACCGCAACTCATTCGGCGCGGAGTTTGGTTTCACGTTGGGCTCCGCGATCAACGTGGTCACCAAGAGCGGAACCAATCAATTTCACGGCAGCGCCTTCGGGTACTTTCACGATGAGACCACCGATGCGGTGAATTACTTCAACAGCTACGGCCCCACCGCCGGACAGCGTCCATTTGAACAGAGCGCAATCTTTGGTGGCTCGGTTGGTGGTTTTCTAAAGAAGAACAAGCTGTTCTTCTTTACGTCCTATGAGCGACAGAAGCTGGACAGCAATATCACTACGAACCTGCTGGGAACGGCGGAGGCGCAGGGACTCAACGCGCAGGCAAACAACTTCAATGGCGTAACTTGCCCGGCCCCAGTGACGCAGGCTTGCTATTTAGCCCAGTTGACAGCCGTCGGCGCAGGTGCGATCGCGAGTGCGGTCGCACCTGCTTTGACACCGATCAACAACCCTCAGTTTGTCAATTTGATTGCACCGGATAGCGGCACCTTCGATGGTAACGCGCTGGGCGCGGTGCAGTCTGCTCCAGGACAGAACGGGCGATACAACAATCTCGTGACCCGTCTGGATTTCACGCAAAATGAGAAGAACACCTATTCCTTGCGCTTTGCTTACTCGCACGAGCAGAACGAAGTGACCGGCGCGGGTGGGGTCCCGCGTTTTACCTCGGTCATTCAGCAGTTGCGAGACTACACAATCACGGCGAACTGGAACCACATCTTCAATCCAAACGTGGTGAACACAGTGCGGGTGCAAGTGGTTCCGTTCAACTCTTCCGATAACAACACACCGCATGGTGGGGCAGAGTTCGATTTCGGCAGCCTTGGAACTGTTGGAACGATCTTCGATATTCCTTATAACCAGAGCCAAAACCAATATCAGTTCGACGATGATCTTTCGTACTCCAAGGGTAGCCATAACCTGAAGTTCGGCGGTTCGTTCCGGCCAGTGCAGTTCAACATCTTCCAAGCTTTTCTCTTTGGTGGCGACTATCAGTTTCAAGATGGAGCGGTCCGACTGTATGACCTTTTTGCAGGGTCACCTGCAGCAATCGGTGCGCTCAACGCCATCAACGCTGCGTTCGGCTATCCAACAGGCGGCCCGCCGACGACCAATCTAAGCGCAGCGCAACTGTACAGTGTTGGCCTCCCGATTGTCTTGGAGCAGGGAGCAGGCAACGGACAATACAACGCCACCACGAAGCCCTTCGGCGTGTATGCACAGGATTCGTGGAAGGCAACCCACAATTTAACTCTCAACTATGGTGGCAGGTTCGACTACGATCCGATCCCAAACAACTATCCGACCGGCTACTTCTTCTCGCCACGGCTTGGTTTTGCGTGGGATCCGTTTGGCAATGGTAAGACGGTCATCCGGGCGGGCGGCGGCTTGTTTACCGCCCCCGAACTGTTCATTGTTCCGTTTACATCGACGGTCCTAGACGGAACGGCTAACCATATCTTTGCGACGGTGACGACGGCTGCGAACTCGGCTCCGCAATTAGAAGGAGCTCTTGCGATAGAGAAAAGCGAGGCGTTCGCCGCTAATCCCAACCCGGCGCTTACGGTCGGACAGCTAGGTACAGTTGGTATCAACGTGATCCCGAACGGGCCGACGAAGACCGGCGGCGCATTCTTTACAGTAGACCCTGACTTCAAGCAGCAATATTCGATTCAGGCGAGTGCAAGCGTAGCTCAGGAGCTTGCTCCTAATCTGTCGTTCGAACTTGGCTACATTTACTATGCGGGCATTCACATCCAACAAATTCAAGAAGCTAATCTAGCTCCCTACGCACCTGCGGGCGTTGATCCCTTTGTCGGTCCTTACTATCTTCCTAAGCCTGGTTCAACCGATGGAGAGGCGAACAACACTATTACACAGAACGATGAGACAACGTCCGCAGGTCACTCGACCTATAACGGTCTAACGGCTTCGTTGACCAAGAGATATGGACACGGGCTCCAGTTTCAAGCGAACTATACCTGGAGTAAGGCGATTGATAACGTCAGTGACTTCAGTTCGCAAAGCACGCCGTTCCGCCCCGGCCTCCTAAATCTAGACCGTGCTGTTTCGGACTTCAACATCAAGAACAGCTTTGTGGCGAATGCCGTCTACACAAGCCCTCTACATCACGGCGGGGACGGCCTCTTCAGGAATGTTTACTCCGATTTTGTTATAGCCCCGATCGTGCAGGTCCGTGATGGAGTCCCTTTCACGGAACTTGTCCCTGGCATCGGCGGAGCGGCGTCTAATGGCAACTCATCACACACGAGTGAAGCGCGGCCATTCCATGAAGGTCGTAACTTGGGTGTTGGTCCCGGCTATGCATCGTTCGATCTGCGAATCTCGCGGGCGATCGTTTTGAGGCGGGATACGCCGCTGCGTTTGAATCTGATTGCGCAGTCATCCAACGTCCTAAACCACACCAATTTTACAAGCGTGCAGAACATATTCCCCAATACGGGCAACTCGAACATGCCCGGCGTCGCCACAACCGCAGCTCTCGTCGACACGCCAGAGGGCACCGTGGATCTACTCAATGGGCCATATAACCTGAAAGGATTCCGGCCCGCCGGCGCGGCCCAATTAACCAGTCCGCTAGCGTTCAAGACGGCGGCTCCTCCACGGCAGATCAGCTTTGGCCTTGAACTGGCTTTCTAGATCTTCTGCCTTGTAAAGGACGGCGGCTCCTGCCCATTGAAGCAAACAGTGGGCGGGCGACGCCGAGGAAAAATTCTCATGCATAACAAGGCTCTGAAGTACGTTATTGTCGAGAGCACGGGGAGCGGAGTTGTGAACGGCATCCTAAACTGTGCCGCGGCCTTTCTCCTCTTTCACGGACGAGGCCAGATTCCAATTGCAGGACCTCTCGGTCTGGTCCGGGACTTGATTGGAGAGACCTTTCTCGTAGCATCCCTCAGCTACATGGCGGCTGCACTTATTTCTCGCCAGCGCCATCGTGCCGGAAACCTGCCTACAATGAGAACCGGGCAAGCGGCTTCTCCAAGAAACGTTTATCTTTGGTCCCTTAGCCTTGGTATTCTTTTCACAAGCGTTCTGGTGCCAATGGGCGGGCTCCTCCTTCCTCGGGCTTTTCCCGATGGCATTAGTTTCAGGAACCTCGTGCTGTTCAAAACACTCTTCGGCGCAATCCTAGGCTCGATTGCAACTTGGCTTGCCATTCACCGAGCGTTAAGCGAGCTCCACCCCCTCGAAGGCCTGACAAATTAGCTTCTTCGCTCCAGTCGTCCTTTGTACCACTCCGACAGCGACGACTTGGAATTCACCGAAATTGAGGATTCTATGCCAGAACATCTTGACGTATTGATTGTTGGCGCGGGCCTGTCGGGCATCGCAGCTGCCTATCATCTCCAGGTTCATTGCCCCAAAAAGTCCTACCGCATCGTAGAAGGCCGAAGCGCTCTCGGCGGCACCTGGGATCTGTTCCGCTATCCCGGCATCCGCTCAGACTCCGACATGCACACGATGGGATTCTCCTTCAAACCGTGGACGAACGATAAGGTAATCGCCGACGGCTCGGAGATCTTCAGCTACCTAAAGGAGACGGCGGAACAATATCACATTGATCGCCATATCCAATACAACCTCCGCGTCGTAAAGGTCAGCTGGTCTGCCGAGCAAGCCCGCTGGACCGTTGAGATGGAGCGTGGCTCCACACGGGAGAGAAGCACGCTTACCTGTTCGTTCTTGTTCATGTGCAGTGGCTACTACAGCTACGAGAAGGGCCACACACCGGAGTTCGCCGGAGTTGATCGCTTCAAGGGCCGCATCGTTCATCCGCAGCGGTGGCCCACGGATCTCGACTACGCGGGCAAGCAGGTGGTCATCATCGGGAGCGGCGCAACCGCGGTGACGCTCGTTCCTTCCATGGCAAAGACTGCGGGGCACGTCACGATGCTGCAGCGCTCGCCCACCTACATTGTTGCTCGGCCAGGAACGGATCCTTTCGCGATCCGGATGAAAAAGTACATGCCACAGAGTCTGGCGTCGCGGGTGACACGCTGGAGGAATATTCTGCTCGGGATGTACTTCTACAAGGTCGCACGCACGCAGCCGGAAAAGTTCAGCGCTGCATTGATCGGCGGGGCGAGGGCACAACTCGGTGAGAACTACGACGTCGACACTCACTTCACACCGAAGTACAAGCCATGGGACCAGCGGCTTTGCCTGGTGCCCGATGGCGATCTCTTCAAGGCGATCCGAGAAGGCCACGCCACCATAGTCACCGACACGATCGAAAGTTTCACCGAGACCGGCATCAGGCTGACTTCAGGCAAGGAACTTGTGGCCGATGTGATCGTGACGGCAACCGGGCTTACGATGCAGTTGTTGAGCGGCGTTCAAGTCTACGTAGACGATAAGCGCGTCGAACTTGGAAAGACCTTTAACTATAAGGGCACCATGTTTAGCGGTATACCAAACTTCGCCCTTAGCATCGGCTATACCAACGCCTCTTGGACTCTGAAGGCCGAGCTGAGTTGCCTGTACGTGTGCCGGCTTCTGAAGTACATGGACCGCCACAAGTACCGTAGCGCCGTCCCAAACTTTGTCGAAGGCACGATAGGCGAGCAGCCCATGGTCGGGCTCACATCCGGCTATGTACAACGCGCCATCGGAGAGTTGCCTAGGCAAGGCCTCAAGAAGCCATGGACGCTGCAACAGAAGTTCACTCATGACTCGGTTTCTATGCGCTATGGAAAGGTTAACGATGGGTCCTTACGTTTTGCTCGCTAATGGGTGATTTGAGTGCATCATCTGGGGCAGAAGGCGCCGTTGTTCTAAACGCTTTACTGCCAGAGTTCGCGATATAGGACACAAATCTCTTCAGCAGTCGGGATACGAGAATTGTTCTGAGGAGAGCCTGAGGCCAACGCCTGCGCCGCCATCGTGGGAGTAACGGCCAGGTAGTGCTCTCTGTCGATTCCATATTGCTGCGGTGATGGCACGCCGAGCTGAGCATTGCGTTCATAGAGACCGCGGACGAGAGCCTCAACAGCCTGGTCGTCCGTGCTACCTTCTACGGCCACTCCCATTGTTCGCGCACAAACCGCATAACGCTCGGGGGCAGCTGAAACCGAGAATGCAGTCACTGCCGGCAACAGCATGGCATTTGAAAGGCCGTGAGGAACATGAAAGTGCACACCCAAAGGACGGCTCATGCCGTGCACCAGTGCGACACTTGCATTTGAGAAAGCTATACCAGCTTGTGTCGCCGCCAGCATCATCGCCTCACGAGCCGTCCGATTGCGCGGTTCATGATAGCTGGTAGGAAGCTCTCTCCAGATCGTCTTCATCGCCGAGAGCGCGAATGCATCCGCAAACGGGTTTGCTCGGCGACTCACATAAGCTTCGATGGCATGGGTCAGGGAGTCGGTTCCCGTGTCTGCAGTTAAGCGAGCCGGCATTGTAAGCGTTAGCTCGAAATCCACAACTGCGGCTGTGGGAAGCAGAACGTCACCAGCGATAAGCATTTTCTCTTGTGTTTCCGTCTCTGTGATCACGGTAAACCGAGTCACTTCAGAACCCGTGCCGGCCGTAGTCGGAATCGCAAGATGTACTGGTCCGGCGAGCGCCGGCACGTTCGGAGACCTGTAATCGCGCACCTTACCGCCGTTCTTCACCAGCATTCCGATCGCCTTCGCTGTATCGATTGGGCTCCCGCCGCCCAGACTTACTAAACCGTCGTGACCTCCGGCCAGATAAAGAGCGACGCCGTGCTCCACAATCGCTGACGTCGGATCAGGCAACGTGTCAAAAAAGATTGCGCAGGCGAGACCGGCTTCGCGTATCTGCGTCTGCAGCCTTTCAGGCAACCCGCTCTTCATCATGAATGGATCAGTCACGATGAGTGGACGCCTGCACCCGAGCTTTAACAACAATCCGAAGACTTCAGCGAAGGATCCACCACCGATTACTAACTGGGATGGGATACGGATATGAGAAATCACGGATCTCTCTAAAGGTTCATCGGGGCTGGTCTGCGCCATATGCATCATCGATTCTGTGGGTGCCGAAATCCACTTTACGGCTCGAAGGGTCTGTCCGCCTGCTTGTCACAACTTTGCCGCGGGTACCACAGGCAAACTCAACATCCTCTATTCATCGAGCGATCTCACCGCATGCATCAGCGAGAGACTTTCCTATTTCCTTCGAGGGAATGCGAGCCAGGTCCTCACATCGCTGGTCGATCATTGAACGTAAACCAGGATAGGATCTCGGCGCGCGGCGAGTAGCTGACTGGCTCGCCAGGCGGAGAAAGCCGCCTGGCAGAATCGACATCCAGGATGACCTCAACGTCGGCGAAGTTGACGTGCGTGAAAGGCTGATGATTAGCGGGGTTCCAGACTGCCCCGTTTCGTCCGGATTGTGACGCGTGCGCGACTCCGCCGATGCTTGTGTCGATCGTGTGCAAAAGGCCGTGAACGGAAGGTGTGAAGTCCGCGGAAGCGAGCTCAGGCACTGGCGGAACGATCATGATGGTACCTCCCTGGCACGTTCACCGATTGCGGACTGCCTTTGTCTTTGTTTTTGGGCCCGCACCAAGTCTCCTCCCGCAGGAAAGACCTTGTCTCGCGGATGCGGCTGGACAGCAGTTGTCTGGGGCGAGTATCTTACC
This sequence comes from uncultured Granulicella sp., assembly GCA_965198885.1. GTDB lineage: Bacteria > Acidobacteriota > Terriglobia > Terriglobales > Acidobacteriaceae > Edaphobacter. The sequence goes on from OZ240677.1 coordinate 2,566,499, forward strand.
GATTGGTTAGTTAGTCAATCTTCATGGCAACTGGCAAATACGCAGGGTCAGCTTGGCTCCCATACGTTAGTGCCGTCACGCAAGCGACGTTAGAGTCGCGCCGGATTACCAGGTTGGAGGCAGCACGCAAACATGTCCCACTTCGGCGACTTTCAAAACGAGATCTACCGAGACGGCCTGCGCGGTGTCCTCTCCCGTCTTCCAGTGGATTTCAGTTCACTGGAACAAAAGGCGCGAGCTGCCATGCCCGCCTCAGTGCTCTCCTACGTTCAGGGCGGATGTGGCGATGAATTCACACAGCGACGCAATGCAGAGGCATTCCATCACTGGGGTTTAATCCCTCGGATGTTGGTCGACTGCGCCACACGCGATCTCTCGATCAAGCTTTTCGGGATGGAGCTCGCCACGCCCATCTTTCTCAGTCCGATCGGCGTTCTTGGTATCTGTACGCCGGATGGCCGCGGCGACGTCCATGTGGCCCGTGCTGCCGCTCAAACGGGCGTGCCGATGATAGCGTCAACCTTATCAAACGATCCACTTGAGACGATAGCCGAGACATTGGGCACGACTCCGGGTTTCTTCCAGCTCTACACGCCGAAGAACAAAGAGGTCGCTGAAAGCCTTGTCAGACGTGCAGAGACAGCCGGCTACAAGGCCATAGTCGTGACGCTCGACACGTGGGTCACAGGATGGCGCCCCCAAGACCTCAACGCGGGCAATTTCCCGCAGCTGCGAGGCCACGTTCTGCAGAACTACTTCAGCGACCCATGCTTTCGGGGTATGCTCGCCAGACCCCCCGAAGAAGACCTGGCCGCGGCAATCGGTCAGTGGGCGCAAACCTTCGGCAAAGTGCTTACCTGGGCAGACATGCCGTGGTTACGTTCGCTTACAAAGCTTCCGCTGATCCTGAAAGGGATCTGTCACCCCGAAGACGCACGGCGAGCCATCGACGCAGGCGCTGATGGTATCTATTGTTCCAACCACGGCGGGCGGCAGGCAAATGGAGGCGCCGCAGCAATCGACATGTTGCCCGCGATCATCGAAGCATCCCGCAGCACACCCGTTCTGTTCGATTCCGGCGTGCGCTCCGGAAGCGACATCGTCAAAGGTCTTGCGATGGGAGCCGCCGCCATCGGGATCGGCCGGCCCTATGCTTACGGTCTCGCACTTGACGGAACCGCGGGCGTCGTCCATGTACTCAAGAGTTTGCTTGCCGAAGCCGACCTACTGATGGCCGTCGATGGCTTTCCTAACTTATCTACTCTGCGGCAGGCCGGCGTCATCCGGCTCTGACCAGACTAAGTTCCACTCTGCGGCGCCAAGCGCGTGCTAAGACGGCAACACTTTACGGATTGTCCAAGGATTGAATCGTATGAATATCCCACTTACTCCTATTCGCTTTCTTCGCCACGCTGAGCGCCAGTACGCAGGCCGCACTGCCATTGTCTCCAGGGGAGAACGGTTGACGTACGCGCAGTTCGCGCAGCGTTCCGCCCTGCTCGCCGGGGCATTGAAGCAAGTGGGCATTCGACCGGGCGAGCGCGTCGCTTTCCTCGGCACGAACTCTCATCGGCTGCTCGAGGCTTACTACGGTGTCCTCGAAGCCGGAGCCATACTTTTGCCGCTGAACATCCGGCTCTCTCCCGCCGAGCTCACCTTTGTTCTCGAAGATTCCGGGGCCAGCATACTCTTCATCGACCCGCAGTTTTTGCCAATCGTCGAATCTTTTAAGTCACGCTTGAGCTCCGTCCGCATCTTCTGCCAGCTCGATGGCGATGTGAGCGCGGACTGGGTTTTGCCGACGAACTACGATCAGTGGATCGGCGCGGCAACGCCTTACCGATGCGATATCACACGTGTTGACGAAGATGCAGTTGCTGAAATCTTTTACACTAGCGGCACCAGTGCGCAGCCGAAGGGCGTCATGCTGACGCACCGCAACATCTATCTTCATGCGCTTGAAACAGCTCACGGATTCAGTGTTGAGAACGGCTCTGTGGAACTGCACACTATACCGTTGTTCCACGCGAACGGTTGGGGTATTGCTCATTTTCTGACCATGCTCGGCGGCAAGCACGTGATGGTCGAGACATTCGACCCGCTGGCCATCTTCAAGTTTATCGAGACCGAACGCGTGACACAGTTCAACGCGGTACCCTTCATGGCTACGGTACTGGTCAATCACCCAAAGATCAAAGAGTACGATCTGAGCAGTGTGACACGCATCGTCATCGGCGGGGCGGCGTCCTCACCCACCTTAATTCGCGAAGTGGAGCAAGCCTTCGGATGTACTTGTTTTTCCGGTTACGGGCTGACTGAGACCTGCCCAGCCCTCACCTACTCGTCCATGAAGCCGGAGCTGGCCTGGAGCGACGAGCAGCGTTACGCCGGTCAGGCTATGACGGGTTACCCATTCCCGGGCTGCGAGCTTCATATCGCTGGACCGAACGATGAGTGGCTTCCCGAGGACGGCATCTCCGTCGGAGAGTTGATTGCGCGCGGCGATGGAGTCATGAAAGGTTACTGGAACCAGCCCGAGCTAACAGCAGAGGCTCTACGCGGTGGCTGGCTGCGTACGGGAGATATGGCGACGATCGATCAGAACGGCTACATCCTCATTGTCGATCGCAAGAAAGACATCATCGTAAGCGGCGGAGAGAACATCTCCTCGCTCGAGGTGGAAAAGGCCATGTTGGCCCATGCAGCGGTGCTGGAAATCGCCGTCATTCCCGTAGCGGACCAGCGCTGGGGCGAGGTTCCCAAAGCCCTCGTCGTTCTCAAGCCAGGCGCTGCAACGACAGAGGCGGAGCTGATCGAATTCAGCCGTTCCTGTCTGACGCACTACAAGTGTCCCAAGACGGTTCTCTTCGTGGAATCACTGCCCAAGACAGGCACAGGGAAAGTCTTGAAGAAGAATCTGCGGGCTCTATATGAGAATGTCCAGCCGCAGACAACAGTCCTTAGCTAAGTCGGATTGCAGCGGCTTTACTCCTTCAGCGGCCAAGAGATTCAAGCCTCGCCATAGTCTTGCTCTTCCGCCCGATTAAAGCAGCAGGAGGCATGCTTAGGATCCAGCCGGCAGAATGAGCAGACGCTCCTCGGTCATCTCGAAGATGGCGGATCTTACCCCTTCCCTGCCAATCCCCGAGTTCTTTACTCCTCCATACGGCAGGTGGTCGGCGCGCCATGCAGACGACTCGTCCACCAGGACGGCGCCGACCTCAAGTTCATTCCAGGCCTGGGTCATCTTCTTCCACTCACCCGTGAAGACGGCCGCCTGCAAGCCGTACTTCGAGCCATTGACGGTGCTCAGTACCTCTGGGAAGCTCTCGTACGCCTCAAGGATAACCACCGGCGCAAAAACCTCCTCGCAGCTTAGTTGTGCCGTACCCGGAACATCGCTAAGCAGCGTCGGTTCCAGAATGCTTCCAATCCGCTTGCCGCCTGCATGCAGCGCTGCGCCCATGTCTACAGCCTCGTTGATCCAACTTTCAGCCCTCACGGCGGCCGCTTCGTTGATCATCGGGCCGATCCGGGTAGAAGCTTCTGCAGGGTCTCCCATCTTGAGGTTGCGCAATTCTTCCACTAATCTGTCAACAAGATTCGACTTCAGCGAGGCATGAACGAACACCCGCTGTACTGAAATACAGCTCTGGCCCGCATAGGTATAGCCGCCCGCGATTATCTTCGGAACCGCCTTTGCAAGGTCTCCATCCTCGCAGACGATCACTGCCGCGTTTCCTCCTAGCTCGAGCGTAACCCGAGGCGTTGCGGATTGGCGTCGGAGCATCCATCCGATGTTTGCGCTACCGGTGAAGCTCAGCATGGCAACTCGCGCATCTGCCACAAGCTGCGCTGTCACTTCATTCGAACATGGCAGTACGCTGATGCCACCTATGGGCCAGCCGGCTTCACGGACGGCTCGCCCGAGCCACAGCGAGCTCAAAGGCGTTTGCGGCGCAGGTTTGATGATGATGGGATTGCCGGACGCAATGGCCGGAGCAAGCTTGTGCGCCACGAGATTAAGGGGAAAGTTAAAAGGGGTAATCCCCAGAATCGGTCCGATTGGAAACCGTCGGGAGAGAGCCACTCGGCCCTCTGTGCCAGCGGTCCAATCGGCCGGTGTCACCTCGCCACCGATCCGTTTTGCTTCTTCAGCCGCGACGCGAAACGTTTGAATCGCACGTGCAACTTCATTCCGGGCGTCTGTGATGGGCTTGCCCGCCTCCAACACAATCAAGCCCGCAACATGCGCTGCCTCCTGGATCAATTTATCAGCTATGTTGTGAAGAACCGACGCGCGCTGCCACGAGCTTAACTGCCGCGTCTGGACAAACGCCTGCCGCGCCAGTGCGGAGGCTCGTTCCGCATCGGCAAGGTTGGCCTGGCAGACTTCAGCCACAATCGAGCCATCATACGGATTGTGGATCTCCACAGTCTCCGAGCGAAGTGCATCCTCACTGCCCAGCAATATTCTCTCTACGTTGCGCACCGACAGCTCCTGCTGGAGACGAGGTTAGATCGTCGCTCCAGACATCATCATAGTGAAAGGTAATCAACATCGACAGCCAGCGGATGGTGATTCACAAGCAATTTGGCAGGGGCCGCAAGGATCGCGAGCGCGACCGTGAGGAAACCCCGCCCTTATTGCAAGAGACCTCGTCCGTCCAAGAAGGGGCCTCCTGCTCTCGCCCAGGCTGCTTTTATATATGGCTAGTTCCGCAGTATGGCACACAGCCTCAGAGGTGCCCGTACTTCTGAAGGGCGTCCAGCAGTGGCAAACCAGCGCGAATCTCGGCTCTTGCGTTGCTCTCCATTGCTGAGAGCTTTCGGACGTCGGCGGCGATGGCCGCCGCGAGCGTCGATGGCACTACGATCACCCCATCCGCGTCCCCTACCACAATGTCACCGGGTGATACCGTAAGCGCAGCACGTAGCGCCCCCTTGACCTGCACCGGTACGCCGTACGACGTTACGCGCCATCGGCCCACGCCTTGCGCAGGTGTTCGGTAACGCGCAACGACCGGCATGCCACAGTCCCGAAGAAATGCCACATCGCGGACGCCGCCGTCCACCACCGCTGCAGCGCATCCCCGGGAACGCATGGCGCTAGCCAGCAGATCCCCGAAGCAGCAGACACCTTGCGCCCCATTTCCGGCCCACATCGCCACCGCGCCGCTAGGCATTCCATCGATCGCCTCCAGCTTCAGCCGGTCGCTTCCCGCGTAGATCCCGGGTTCGCCCATAATTGTGTAGCAAGGGCCCGCGAAGGCTTCGGACCGTGCCACCGGCGAGAGGCTGTTGTCAACCACCGGTGGCTCCATCCCCAGGCGGTCAAATACATCGGCGATCACCGCCGTACCCGCCGCGCGTAGATCCTCAGTGTTGTTGTCACGCATGCGAACTCCTCCCTGTGCCGGGATGTGCAAAGGCTCCATCGAGTTCGTCACAGTTCACCCTAGCAGCCCATTCGAAAGTGTACACATCACAGCGAAACGAAGGCCTTGACCTCGCATGCTTATAGGACCTTTTCAAGGAGTATCTGAGCGCGGGATGGCGTGAAAACCAGCTACAATCGGGGCAACTTACCCGTTCCTACAATGTGTGTGTCAGGAGAGTCGCCGCGTGACTTCACTTCGGAAGCGTTTTCGTATTTCTGTATTCCTCCTGGTGCTTGGATTGGTGGGGGGCGAGTTCTGCGGCAGTGCGCAGGCACAGGGAAGAGTGAGTGAAAGCGATGCGGCGGTGATTGCGCATCCGCCGCTGGGGCCGGTGCCGGTGGAGGCGCAGTTCGATGCGGCGGGGCATCTTGATCCGGAACGGGCTACGCGGGCTTATCTGGATACGATTCCGGCGGATAAGCGGAAGGCTTCAGACAGGTACTTTGAGGGTGGGTACTGGCTGACGCTTTGGGATGCGGTGTATGCGATTGTGGTGACGCTGGTGTTGCTGTTCAGTGGGATCTCGGCACGGTTGAGGGATTTTGCGGCTCGGCGGACGCGGTTTGAGTGGCTGCAGACGACGATCTACTTTGTACCGTTCTTCTTCCTCTACCTGGTGCTGAGTGCGCCATTGAGTTTTTATGAGGGGTACTATCGCGAGCATCTGTACCAAGAGTCACATCAGAGCCTGGGGGGATGGCTGCACGATCAGGCGATTGGGATTGGTGTGGGGATTGTGCTGGGTGCGGTTCTGGTGACGGTGCTGTATGTGATTGCGCGACGGCTACCGAGGACCTGGCATCTCTGGGGCGCGGCGGTGGTTGTGGGGTTCGGTGTATTGGTACAGATGTTCGCGCCGGTGTATCTGCTGCCGCTACTGAACACGTACTCTCGGCTGCAGGATCCGGCGGTGGTGACTCCGTTGCTGAAGATGGCGCGGGCGAATGGGATCCCGGCGGATACGATCTACCAGGTGGATGCCTCCAAGCAGACGACGCACGTGAGCGCAAACGTGAGCGGCGTGTTCAAGACGATGCGGATTACGTTGAACGATAACCTGCTGAGAACGTGCAGCCTGGAAGAGATTGAAGATGTGACCGGGCATGAGATGGGGCACTATGTGTTGAACCACATCTACAAGGGGCTGACCGAGAGCATCGTGGTGGTCTTCTTGACGTTCTTTGTGTTGCGAGCCTGGCTGGAGAGCATGCAGAGGCGGCATGGGGAGAGATGGCGGACGACGTCCATCTATGATCCGGCGCTGTTGCCGGCGGTGATCCTGATTGTGACGGTGATCTCACTGCTGCTAACGCCGGTGACAAATACGATGACGCGGGCGATGGAGCGGGAGGCGGATATCTTCGGATTGAATGCGGCGCGGGAGCCGGATGGATCGGCGCAGGTGGACCTGAAGCTGGGGCAGTACCGGAAGTTGGATCCGGGGCCGGTAGAGGAGTTTATCTTCTTCGATCATCCGAGTGGGCATACGCGGATACTGGATGCGATGGATTGGAAGAGCCAGAACCAGGGGATGCCTGGGTATAAGTGACGGCGAGCTACCTTAGGTCGGTTGGCTGAGGGTTTCGAACTCCGGTTCGTGGGTGGTTTCGGGCTGGAGTGTGGGTGTGGCTGTGTTGCGAAGATAGCGGCCACGGGCTTCTAAGAGCTCTTTGACCTGGTGGGCAGTAAGGGGTTGAGCGGTGCCGAGTTGATAGGTGGCCAAGGCCACGTGGGCGAGGTGCTCGAGGATTTCCATCTTCTGGAAGGCGTCGAGGAGGCTGGTGCCATAGGCGACGGCGCCGTGGTTGGCAAGGAGGATGGCGTCGTGGCGAGCGAGAAAGGGGACGAGGCTGGCGGCGACCTCATCCGTGCCGGTGGTGGCGTAAGGTGCGAGTGGGACGATGCCGAGAGTCATGACGGCCTCCTGGCAGAGCATCTGGTCTAATGCGCGGCCGGAGCAGGCGAAGGCGGTGGCGATGGGTGGGTGCGAGTGCAGGACGGCGGAGACGTCGGGGCGTTGCTGATAAACGGCGAGATGCATGCTGATCTCGCTGGTGACCTTACGGGTTCCGGCGAGAAGGCGGCCGCAAAGATCGGTGACGACAACATCCCCGGGTTTGAGCAAGCCTTTACTGACACCCGTGGGGGTGACGAGCAGGCAATGCGGACTGAGGCGTACCGAGAGATTGCCGCTGGTGCCAGGGGTGAATCCTAGGCGATGCAGCCACTTGCTGAAACGCACAAGTTCCCGGCGAAGACGGAGTTCGGTTGCGTCTGAGTAGTCGATCATCTCTGACTCCTTGCTGAGGCGAGTGGGGCGATCAATTGAGGATCTTGAACTGGGAGAGGCCACGATCCAAGGGCTGTGGGGTCGAAGTGGCCCTTTGGAGCTTACGCCACAATCGGCCGATGCGGTCTGAAGCCATGAAGAGATGGCCGGCCGTGAGAGGGCCGGCGACCTTGAAGTGGCCCACGGCGGCAAGACCCATGGAGGCGATGCAGCCGCATTGCTCGCAATCTGGGTCACCGCCGAACTGGCAGGGGGTAATTGCGGTCTTGAGGTCGGCGGAGATGGTTTCGGTGGTGCGGGCGAAGATGCATTCGCTGGGATTGCTGGGCGGGTTGGCGATCTCGTCGATGACGATGTCGTGCATGTCGAGCTTGGGGTACTTGGCGCGGAGGACGCGGAGTTCCGCGATGACGGCGAGGCGTTGGGCGGGTGAGAGGATCTCGGGGTCGGTGGCTCCGCGCTGGGGGGTAAAGAGGCTGAACCAGACTTTGGCGATCTCGGGCTGGCTGCTCCAGAACGCGAGGAACTCATCGAGATAGCCGGGGCGCTCGACGATCTGGGAGGTGATGGTGCAGTGGATGGTGACCTTGGCACCCTGGATGCTCTTGAGGATGCGTTCGTAGGTGGCGGGTTTGCGGCGTTCGTCGTGTTCCGGCTGGAGACCGTCGATGGAGACGACTACGTTCAGCTTTTTATACCGCTGCCAAAGAGCTGGAACGGTGCGAAAGGCGCTGGTGACGACCTGAGTGTGGATGCCTCGGGCTTCGAGCTGAGGAAGTAAGGATTCGAGCTCGCGGTAGCGAACCATGGGATCGCCGCCGACAAGGGAGACGTGGAGGGGCCTGCGCTCGTCGACGACGGCAAGAACGCGGCGGACAAGCTCTTCCCCTTTGAAGTCGGAGAGCTGGCGGAGTTGGAGGTCGCCGCCGAGGTGTGCTGCGTCAAAGGCGTAGCAGCCGGGGCAACGAAGCGGGCATTCCTTGGTGATTTCAATGGAAAGGGAGGGGGCGCGGCCTACGAGGATAGATCCCCAGGCGTGGATCACTTCTGACTTTTTCATGAGTCTCTGCTCCGGAGTGCGGGAGGGGAGCGGCCGATGAGACGGCTCCTCGGGATAGAACGCTGCAGCGAACTCAGGTGAGCCGGCTGCCTGACGTGGCCGAGGAAAGAGATCAAACCTGCAGAGGCAGGGTATAGAGTCGGATCGACAGGCGGGAGATGGGCTGGTCCTCCAAGACCGCATGGAAGGTCGTTACCGTATCGATCCCAGGCGCGGGCGGGAAGACGAAGCGCAGCCATCGGCGCAGCGCGAGGAGGAGCGAGCACTCGAGATTGGCGTTCTGGGCCAGCAGAAGGACAAGGCAGAGGACGACCAGCAAGGCGAGGAAGCCGAACTCGAAGTCCTGGCCGCCGCGGAGGAAGTGGTCGAAGTCCCAGAACCGTTCTGTGACGGGCATGACAGCGAGCAGTAGAGCCGCGAGAAAGATCAACACGCCGCTCAGGACGGCGTAGGCACGGGATATGGTCGCAGTGTGGCTCCGGTTTGACGTCGTCCTAGCGTGCAAGGAGCCTCCGTGACACTCATCTTACCCCCTAGTAGCCCAGACCGGAAAGATCGGGGAAGCTGAGGACCTTGAGACTGGCCGAGAGGACAAGCGGAGACGTATGCTTCGGTGCATGAGAGTTGCGGGCTGGGTGATGTTCTTTATTTTGCTGCCGGTGCGTGTTTCTGGAGTGATCGAGTCGAGTCAGGGTGGCCAGAGCGGGTGGATGATCGGGCCGTTCGCGCGGGTTGCGGAGGCACAGCCGATTATCCGGAAGGAGGCGGCGGCGAGTTTTGTGGACCCCATTCTGGGCAAGCCGGTGCACTGGGAGGCGCTACATACGTTCAACCCGGCGGCGGTGGTGAGGGATGGCAAGGTCATCGTTCTGTATCGGGCAGAGGATGACAGCGGGGCGATGGGGATTGGGCTGCATACGTCCAGGCTGGGGATGGCGGAGAGCGAGGATGGGCTGCATTTCACGACGCGGCCGGAGCCGGTGTTCTATCCGGCTAAGGATGCACAGCAGAGCCGGGAATGGCCGGGTGGGGTAGAGGATCCGCGGATCGTTGAGAGTGCGGATGGGCTTTATGTGCTGACCTATACGCAGTGGAACCGAGTGACGTATTCCGTGGGAGTTGCGACCTCACGGGATCTGATCCATTGGACGAAGTATGGTCCGGCGTTTGGAGAGGCGGGCAAGTATGGAGGGCTGAAGTACAAGTCGGCGGGGATCTTGACGGAAGTAAGAGATGGGAGAGTTTTGGCCGTTCGAGTGAAGGGGAAGTACTGGATGTATTGGGGTGAAGGTGTGGTGAGTCTGGCGACATCAGACGATCTGATCCATTGGACGCCGGTGGAGGATGCGAAGGGGGTGCCGGTGAAGCTGCTCGAGGCTCGTGCAGGGAAGTTCGATAGCGGGCTGCCGGAGGTGGGGCCGCCGCCGGTGCTGACGGAGAAGGGGATTGTGCTTCTATATAACGGCAAGAATGCTGTGAGCGGGGGCGATCCGGCGCTCGATCCGGGGGCGTACTCAGCGGGGCAGGCTTTGTTTTCGAGGGATGATCCGGGGAAGCTGCTGGATCGCACGGATACACCTATTCTGCGGCCGGCACTAGATTGGGAGCGGAGCGGTCAGTATGCGGCGGGAACAACGTTCGTGGAGGGTTTGGTGCGGTTTCATGACCGATGGATGCTGTACTACGGGTCGGCGGACTCGCTGGTCGGGGTTGTGGAGAGTCGCTAGCGTTCTTCGATGGAACGGTGGCGGCGCAGATACCAGCAGGCTCCGGAGCCGGATTGTTGGAAAATGGATTGGCTGCAGTCGACCTGTTCCACTCCGTCCGGGTAATACTCTTCGCGATTGCCTTTGAGCGGCGCGACTACGGTGCGAGTGACCTGAACGGTATCCATCCCGCCTCCGCGTGCGACCCGGATGCGCCATACGACGAAGTCCGCGAGATAGAGAAGAGCCAAGGCGACCACGAGCCCAAGAAGGCCCCTTGCCAAGGCTCGGAAGAGGATGCTCATCTGGGAGACTCCGGGTGCAGGTTAGCAGTGTATTGTTTGCGTGGAGAGTAAAGCCGGTATTCTATAGAGACTGATTTCAATCAGATTCACTGAGTTCACGCACGTCGCTGCGTGACAGGAGTATCCCATCCGTTTCGCCTCTCTTGTAGTGCTGATCTCCTTCCCTCTCTTCGCGCAGGGTCCGGTGGCTAAGCCGGAGGCCTCCAAAGTCCCGATGTGCTTCTCTTCGTGAATGGGGAGCAGCTTACGGGCGAGTTTGAGAGTGCGAACGCGGACGGAATCACGTTCAAGAGTGCGATGGTGGGTGAGCTGAAGGTGAGCTGGAGGAACGTGAAAGAACTGCGGACGGATAAGGACTTCGCGTTGCTAAGCAAAAATGCGAAGTTGACGCGGCGGGGTGCGGTCGCAGTGGTTCCGCAAGGAACGATTACGGTCGAAGACAAGAACATCGTTGTGGCAACTTCAGGCGGCCCAAAGACGGTTCCCGTGGCGAACGTGGACCGGATACTGGATGCGAAAGCATTCGACAAGGCGCTGAATCATCCTCCGGGAGTGCTGAATGGCTGGCAGGGGACCGCGACGGGTGGCGTGAGCTTGGTTCGTGCGACACAGGACTCCACGACGTTCAACGGAGCGATTCATCTGACGCGGGCGACTCCGGGGGTGGATTGGCTGCCGCCGCGGAACCGAAGCACGGTGGCCTATACGCAGTCGTATGGGAATACGTCGCAGGCCGGCATGGACACGGTGAAGACGAATATCTTTCATGCGCAGGCGGAGCAGGACCAGTACTTCAGCCAGCGGTTGTATGCCTTTAGGTCAACGACCTTCGATCATGACTTCTCCCAGTCGTTGGATCTTCAGCAGGCTTATGGCGCGGGAGTGGGAATCACGCTGGTTAAGAATGCGCTGCAAGAGCTCGATTTCAAAGGGGATATTCATTATGAGAAGGAGACGTTCTTCGTGGCCGGCATGGATCAGAATCTGGTGGGGTCAACCTTTTCACAGAGCTACTTGCGACATCTAACGAAGGGGATTGCGTTGAACGAGTTGGCGAGTCTCTCGCCTTCGTGGAATGTGGAGAATGCGTACTCGGCGCATGCGAATGCAACCCTCGTGTTTCCGGTGTACAAGGGACTGGGATTCAATCTAGGCGGGGTGGACGACTACCTGAACAATGCGCCGGTCGGCTCGAAGAAGAACTCCACGCAGGTGACTACAGGCATCACGTATTCGTTCAAGCCGAGATAAATGGGATTGTTTAAGAAAAAACTGAAGCAGGAACATAAGGTGATGCTGCAGGCGGAACGTGCCGGCGGCGCGCTGCTGCCGGAGTATCACCGGGCAACGCCGGAGTGCCCGCATCCCGAGCGTTGGCGGATGTATGACTCAATGACAGCGGAGGCGGAGGTGCTGGAGTTTCTGCGGACGCTGGTGACTACGGTGAAGCCGGAACTGATCGTGGAGACGGGATCGTTTCTGGGGGTGAGCACGCTCTGGATGGCGGAGGGGATGAGAGCGAATGGGTTTGGACGGATCATCTCGTGCGAGTTCGATCCGGTGGTGTTCGCGAAGGCGCAGGAGAAGATTGCGGGGTCTGGGCTGGCGGAGTTCATTGAGCTGAGGAATGAATCGTCGCTGGAGATGGAGGTAAAGGGGACGATCGACCTCTTGTTTTCGGATTCGGATATGCCGATACGGGAGGCGGAGGTGAGACGATTTCTGCCGCAGATTCGGCCGACCGGATTGATCCTGTTGCACGATGCGAGCTCGCATTTGAAGACGGTGAGGGATGCGGCGTTCTCTTTGGAGCAGGAAGGATTGTTGTCTTGCGTCTTTCTACCTACTCCTCGGGGTTTAGTGATGGCACAGGGGCGGCAGAGAAGGGCTTAGAAGATGGCTTCAAGGGGTTGGAGCCTAAGAGAATAGGGGTGCGGGGGACTACTGGAGAAGGAGTGCGGTGGCGGTGTAGGAGGGGACGGTGACGGTGAAGGTGCTGCCGGCAACAGGGTAGGGGGTGCCGGTGAGGGTGGGGGTGGATTGATTGGTGGCGTTGCCGAAGCTGTATTGGGTCGCGGTTGCGCCGACGGTTGAGCCAGAAACAGTAACCTGGACGAGGGCGGGATTCGCAGGGTCGGCGTTGAGGAGGAGGATGCCCTTCTGGCCGTTCGTTTTCTTCGTGGCAAAGCTGAGGACGGTGGCGCTGGAGGAGTTTGCGGTGACGACGGAGTCGCCCGGGGCTGCCACGAGGTGGGCGAGCTGGATGCCGAAGTAGGATGGGCCTGGGTTCTCAGATTCATCGAGGTAAGAGCCATTGTGGAGTTCGAGCCAGTCGATGTTCTGGACGCCTTGCTGGAGGGCGACGAGCTCTTCGTTGAGGGTGAAGAGACCGATGACCGGAGCGGGAAAGTTGGGCGCGAGTGTGCCGTTGGGCGAGGTTTCCGTGAGCCAGAACTGGATGGCGGAGGCGTTGGCGGGGCAGTACTGGGCGAGGTTGGCCTTGATGCCGGCGATCTGGCGCGGTAGATCGGACTGCGGGAGACTGAGGAGCTCGGAGGGCATGACGGCGTTGTAGGTGCCGGGGTAATAGTGGATGATGGCGAGGTCGATGGCGGAGGCGGTGCAGACGGACTGAGCCAGCGATGGGTTCCAGCTGAGGTCGATTGGATCGGTGGCGCCGGGTGAGGCGAAGTCGACGCCGATGAGGATGGTGGGGTCAACGGCTTTCATGGCGGTGATGAAGGGGCCGGCGTTCTGGCCATAAGCGGTGGGGGAGAGCAGCGGGTTTGAGGCGCGCGAGGCGAAGGAGGCGTTGTCGTACTGGCCGGAGTAGAGATAGGGGGCGTGGAGGTCGGTCTCGGGGTTGAGGTTGTTGGACCAGCCGTTGTAATAGACCTCGTTTCCGATCTCCCAGTGCTGGATGCCGACTGGTGCGGGGTGGGCGATGCGGAGGAAGTTGTAGCCGTCGTCGGTGGCGATGGGGCCGGCGGCACGGAGCGCGGCCCAGAAGCCGACGGTCTTCCAGTCAAAGCCGGTGGCGTCGACGCCGATGACGTGGGTGTTGGCGGGAAGCCCATTGGCGTAGGCGACCCAGGCTGCGGCCTCTTCCGGCTGGCCGGCGGTGTTGGGCTCGGAGCAATGGTTGGGTACGTTGTTGCTGCCGGCGGAGAGGGAGGCGGTGGAGTTGGAGACGCTGGTGCCGTAATTGACGGTGATGATGCCTTGCGTGCCGGTGGCAAGGAGGGTTTTGACGAAGCTGCCGAAGTCTGCACCGGCTCCGAGGAAGACGTCCTGCGGGTTGAGGTTGCAGACGGGCGGAGTGGAGGCGTGCGGCGGGGTGACGCCGAAGTTCGACCAATGATAGCGATCGGAATAATTTCCGCCGGGGTAACGGAGGGTGGTGATGCCGGTGGTCTGGAGCAGCGCGGGGAGCTTGGCGGTGTCGTTGAGGCTGGTGTCGTAGACGGAGGTGTGCAGGCCGAAGAAGGTCTGGGGCACCGTGGCGAGGACGGTGGTGGTGTCGATCGTTACGGTGGCCGTGAGCACGTTGAGGTAGAAGGTGGTCGAGATGGTTTGCTGGGGCGAAGCGGAGTCCGTGGCGCGGAGGGTGAAGGTGTATGCGCCGCCCAGGGTAGGGGTGCCGGCGAGGCCGGTGCCATCGGTCGAGACGGTGATGCCGGGGGGATAGCTTCCGCTGACCAGGGTGAGCGCGTACGGAGGGGTGCCGCCGGCGAGCTGGAGGTTGGTGCTGTAGGCCATATTGACGGTGGCTGAGGGCAGTGTGGCGGGGCCAAGGGTGAGCGGAGCGGCGGTCGCGGCGATGGTCAGGGTGTATGGGGCGGAGGCGGTGCCGCTGGTGGCGTCGGTGACCTGCACGGTGAAGTTGAAGGTGCCGGCAGTCGTGGGGGTTCCTGAGATGACGCCGCCGGAAGAGAGGGTCAGGTTCGCGGGCAAGGAGCCTGTTGAGATGGAGAAGCTATAGGGCTTGGTGCCGTTGGCGGCGGCGAAAGTCGTGGAGTAGGGGCTGCTGACGTTGCCCGGGGGAAGCGAGGTGGTGGTGAGGGAGACGGGTGTGGGTGCGATGACCACCCTGAGGTTGGTATTGACCTTGAGGCCGGTGGAATCGGTGACGGAGACGCTGAATCCGAAGGTGCCGGCGGCAGTGGGGGTGCCGGAGAGGACGCCGGTGGCGCTGAGGGCGAGGCCTGGTGGGATACCGGCTCCAGCGGAGAAGATATAAGGCGCGGTGCCGCCGGCAGCGGCGAAGGTGACGGTGTAGGGAACGCTTACAGTGCCGCCGGTAAGTGAGGATGGGGAGAGGGTGATGGTGCTCGCGGTGCCGGGGGCGATGACGAGAGTGTACGAGGCGGTGGCTTGTTTACCGGTGCCATCCTGGACGGTGACCGTGAAGGTGGCGGCGGCGGCGGCGGCGGGAACGCCGGCCAGGGTTCCGGCTGCGCTCAGGCTGAGGCCTGCGGGAAGGGTGCCGGCGGAGATGACGAAGGAATACGGCTGGGTGCCGTTGACGGCGGAGATAGAGGCGCTGTAGACAGTGCCGACGGTGCCGCCGGGCAAGGCGGAGGTGGTGATGGAAACGGCGGAGACGCTGGTCGAAGAACTGGTGCCGCAGGCGGCGAGGATGAGGAGGAAGCAGAGAGCGGCTGCGGCACGGAGAGAAGCGGTCTTAAGCTTGAACATCTGTCGAGGACCCTGCGGAACACGGATAGAGATACACCAGTTTAGCGTGCGGGAGCGGCTTGAGAGGGGAAACGTCCGGGTCAGGACCGGGTGTCTCTTTGGTGGGAGAAGGTGGATGAGAGCTGGTACGTTTTCATGCGAAGTGGAAGGATGATGGAACCCGGGTACCGAAGGTGGCAAGGTTTGGGTCTGCTGACGGCGAATACGAGTGACGTTGGAGTGTCGCCTGGCATTGTCTTCCCCAGGAATAAGGGGCAGCTGCCTTGGAGTCTCATATCGATGCGAATGTGCAGCGGACGTTCAAGGTGACGCGGAATGCGAGGGCGGAACATCAGCAGAGTTTGACCGTGAATGTACGTTCATCGAACGTGATCAATCATCTGAATGTGACGTCTGTGGGTGGGGTGCTGGGGTCGCCGCTGTTTGGGGTTCCGTATGCGGCGGATAAAGGGCGGCGGGTGGAGGGTGGCTGCGGTATAGCTTTTGAGCGTGGCCGTTCTCCTGGATTCTCAGATTAAAGCGATTGCAATCCGAATTGCAGAACTCTATTTGATATGCTCCGACCGAGGAGCATCTGGTCTTGTCAATTTTCAGCGTAACAAGGCCGAGGCGAATAGGGCGCCACATTATTGCGGCTGTCTTTTGGCTTCACGCTTTGTACGCAGCCTCGTTTCTAAATCTGCCTCTTCTTCGCACGCTTCAACCACCCAAGTATCTTGACACACTAATTTTTGCACTGATTATTGCCTTTTACTCATACTTTGCAGAATATGAGTGGTTATCTATCCTCGCCGATTGTATTTACGTGTACCTGTGGCCATGCATCATCGTCGTCAAGGTCTCTTGGGTTAGCATCAAAGTCCTCTACAAGTGGCTGAAATCTAACCTTGTTGTTCACTCGCCTGGTTTAATTACGCGTCCGATCAACGCTGCCGTCCCTGCGATCAACGCCACCCAAAAGCCTGAAAAGCCAAAAGAAGCACAACCTGCCGCCCGAACCGTGTCGGCCTGGGTGCGGAAACCTTTTACAGAGTTTTCGATGCTCTGGTCGCTAATGATTATCACTACTGGTAACCGCTTCATCATAGTCGTCGCGACACTAGTTGCTCTCTACTGCGCCGGGAGGGCAATTTATGAACTCTGGGATTTCACCTCCGATGCCTCTACATGGGTAGAAAAACTCAAAGGCACGTTCGCGAGCCGAATTGCGGCCCATGTGGGTCAGGTCAGGGCGTGGGAGGAGATGACGCAGATCGACGAGGTCACTAAGGCTGCAAACGCTCTCAAAATGTTGGAATCCATTTTCATGTTCATCGCGGACAACAAACGGTTTCTCACGAAGGTGACTGCTGGTGTTTCCATTGTTGTCTCACTCATCTTCTACTGTTACATCAGCTTCGTATTCTCGTGCGCCTACGTTGGTATTGCGAAGATTCAAGGATTGCCGACTAACTGGCCCGACTTCTTCGTGACCTCGCTCTTCATTCCTATTGCATTTACGAACCTTCCCAGAAACGTGCCTATCGAATTGATAGGGGGTCTGCAGGCAGTGGCAATCCTCGCTCTGGGCTGGAACATCCTCTTCAGGCATATGAACAGCGGCTTCAAGCGGGTTGCGCTCGCTGCCTCAGAACTCCGTGGGCCATTTGAGGATCGGGTTCTGAAAGTGAAATATGCTCTGATTGAAGAACAGGCGGCCAAACTGGGTCCTGTTGTCTCACCGCCGGCATCATCGTCGGCTGGCATACCGAAAACAGAGCCAACTTCAAAGCCAACACCAGCTCCCGGCGGGAAGGGCTTTAGGCAGCCTAAGAAGAAGGGGCGACAAAAATAGCGTGATCGTTCCCCGGTCATAGAGCGACTCCGCGAGCCTGCCTTCCATTCCTAGTGGGGCTGTGCGGGTGAGGGGAAAGCGTTTAGGATTGAGGGAATTTCTTAATTCTAAAACAAGCGGTCTTCTACTTCGGTAGAGAAAGGCTTACCCCATGGGTGTTTCGCGGCGCGACTTCCTGATGCGCGTAGGACAGGCAGGCGGCTATAGCGCTGCCTTTGCGACGATGCAGGCGCTGGGGTTGATGCCGATGAAGGGCGCGGCGGCGGAGCCGATCCATGCGCAGCCGGGTACGGGGAACGGCGTTAAGGTGGTGGTGTTGGGTGGAGGGATCGGCGGGCTGGTGTCGGCTTATGAGCTGCGGAAGCTAGGGTATACGGTGACGCTGCTGGAGGCTCGGGAGCGGCCGGGTGGGCGGAACTGGACGGGGCGTAAGGGGACCATCGTGGAGTTTGTGGATGGGACCAAGCAGGAGGTCAAGTGGGAGGACGGGAACTATCAGAACCTGGGGCCGGCTCGTCTGCCGAGCACGCATTGGACGATGCTCGGCTACTGCCGTGAGCTGAAGGTGCCGCTCGAGGTGGAGATCAATACGACGCGGTCGTCACTGCTGCAGAACGATACGGCGAACGGCGGTAAGGCGATTCCGCAGCGAAAGGCGATCAACGATACGCGGGGGCACGTGTCTGAGCTGCTGGCGAAGTGTATCCGGCAGGGGGCGCTCGATGCGGAGATTACGAAGGAGGACCGGCAGCGGATGGTCGACTTCCTGGGGATCTATGGGCCGCTGGACAAGACGGGTGCGTATGTGGGGTCGGACCGGGCGGGGCTCAGGGTGACCAATGGCGCTGGGGATCAGGTGGAGATTCCGGAGGCGCCGCAGGATATACATATGCTGCTCGATGAGGATTTCTGGCAGGGGATGTTGTATGAGGAGATCTGGGACTGGCAGGCGACGATGATGCAGCCGGTGGGCGGGATGGATGCGATCCCGTTTGCGTTTGCGAAGGCGCTGGGGACGGTGGTGCATTACAACTCGCCGGTGACGGAGATACGGAAGACGTCACACGGGGTGCGGGTGGGTTACACACACGCGGGGCAGGCGCGGCAGATTGAGGCGGCGTACTGTGTGTGCGCGCTGCCGTTCTCGATGCTGAAGAAGATTCCGAACGATCTTTCGCCGGCGTTCCAGCAGGTGATCGACGGGAGCACGATGGGGGCGAGCTTCAAGATTGCGTGGGAGAGCCGACGGTTCTGGGAGCAGGACTACAACATCTATGGGGGGCTTTCGTTTGTGGCGCAGGGGCCGAGCCCGATCTGGTATCCGAGCTCTCGGCTGATGCATCCGACGGGGATTGTGGTCTCCGGCTACATGGATGAGGTGCAGGTGGAAGGCTTCCATGCGATGACGATGGAGGAGAAGTTCGCGGTGTCACGGGCGTCGATTGAGAAGCTGCATCCGGGGCATGGAAAGGAACTGATGAATCCCATTTACTGTGGGTGGAAGAAC
This sequence comes from uncultured Granulicella sp., assembly GCA_965198885.1. Taxonomy (GTDB): domain Bacteria; phylum Acidobacteriota; class Terriglobia; order Terriglobales; family Acidobacteriaceae; genus Edaphobacter. The sequence continues at coordinate 2,585,340 of OZ240677.1, forward strand.
ATCAAGTGGAATGAAGGGTCGTGGATTGCCGACTATGGCGGCGGGGCTGCGGGGTATGAGGTGATTATCCAGAATGACGGGCCGATCTATCTCGCGGGGGATACGATCAGCCATATTGTGGGGTGGCAGGAGGGGGCGGCGCTGAGTGCTCGGAGAGCGGTGGGGATGATTAGTGAGAAGGTGAAGATGGCGGGGGCGGGAAGTCGGACAGGAGTGGTGGGGTAGAACGAACAACGACAACTGCAACTGCGGAGGTTCTTCGCTTCGCTCAGAATGCCCGCCGCTAGTAGAGGTGGAAGCAAGAAGAATCGGAGCCCTTTCGGGCTCCGTCTTGTTTAGGCTAGGCCTGAGGGTTAGTAGCCGGGGCCGTATCCGTAGCGATAGGCCGGCGGGGGATAGCCGTAGGGGATGAAGACTCGGGGGGCTGGGGGTGGATAGTGGTAGACGACCTGAGGCTGCGGTTGGCCGCCGTAGACTACGGTGGTCTGCTGCTGCTGTTGCGGCGGCGCGTAGTTCATCTGCGGTGGGGAGCTGTAGTTGTTCAGGATGATCTGCTGGGGCGGATTGTACTGCTGTTGAGGAGCGTAGTTCTGTTGGGGAGCGTAGCTGGGATTGTACTGGGGTTGGGGGGCGTACTGCGGCTGAGGGGCGTATTGGGGCTGGCGCTCGATCAGGGCAGTCTGCTGGTGGGGGTAGTCGGTGGGGCCGGGAATGCCTAGGTCGTCCATGAGCTTGAGGGTGAGGCGGGTCTCAGGCTTAAGGACGGGGCGGGGACCGCGACGCGGGAGATTGATGAGGTCGATGGGCCAGAGGACGGGGATCAGCCACTCGACGGTGTCGCGGACGGGATGGCCGTTGCCAAGGATCTTGCCGTCGCGGTCCACGTTGTAGTGAGGCACTTCAACGACGCGGGCATCGAGGGGAATCTCGACGTCCGGCTCGATGACCATGTGATCGAAGCGGAGCTCCATCCAGCCTTTGCCGACGAAGTGGCCGGGATCTTTGTAGGCTTCGAAGTGTCCGACGAGATAGCTGTTGTAGGGAAGGACGGATCTTCCGTGGAGTTCGACGTGGCTAAGTTTGCAGAGCACGGGGTCGCCAATGGCCGTCGTCTTCGAGGAGATCTTTCCCTCCGCGACGTTGCATTGGATGAGGGAACCGGCTGGCACCAGCTGCTCCGTCGCGTAGCTTGCGAGGGGCGCGGAGAGCAGGGCCAGGGTTATAGCGGAGACGGCGGATTTCGTGCTCAACAGCATAGAGCCTCCAGTTTCACAGGTCTTCGAAGGGCCTGTGTTCACGAACTGATTGCGTTCACTCGGCGGGTAAGCGCCGGCAGAGATGGGAGTGATCGAGCGTAAAAGCGTTCGCTTGCGGACTACTCTAAGCAGGGCCTGAGAGCGCGTCAATACTGCTTGGAGAGCAAAATTTCCGGCGAGGAGTTCGGGCTTTCGAACCCGGGATTGCGGAGAAAAGTTCCGGAGGGTGGTGAATTATTTCTGAGTGCGCTGGACTCCCACCCTGGTTTATTGCGCAAAATATTCAAACGATGGGACTTAGGCTCGTATCAACCTTCGTCACTCCGGGAAAGTTACTTGGAGGGTGGACGAGTCAGTTAGAGGAGGTAAGGTCGCAGTGCTGGCCGGCGTAGGTGCCGCGGGTGACGAAGAGGCGGAGCTGGGGGTCGTCGGGATTGAGCAGTTGGAGACGCTGAAGGAGTTGGCGGGCTGCCTGCTTGTAGCCTAGCTTGCAGTCGATGAAGGCGAGATTGAGGCCGGCTGGGGTTTGGCTGGGGTCGGCCTGGATGAGGCGTTCGAGAAGGGCGATGCCCTCCGGAAGGTGGCCGGTTGAGGCGTCGAGGACGCCGAGGTTGGCGAGGGCGGCGGGCTCGTAGGGGTTCTGCTTGAGGGCGGCGAGATAGGCGGAGCGGGCGTATTGGGGCTGATTGTTGAGCTGGTAGAGGAAGCCTTGCTGGGTGCCCATGTCGGCGTCGAGTGGAGTGAGGTCGGCGGCGTGGGTGAGGAGGCGGAGGGCCTGCTCGCCGAAGTACTGGTTGCCGTGGGCGGCGAGCTGGGCGTAGGCCATGCCGTACTCGGCTTCCGTGGCGTGAACCTGGCCGACGGGGATGAGCTCGTCGTGAGTGGGGAGGGTGGCGGGGCGGGTATGGTGGGGGGCGATCTCGATGTCGTGGTCGGTGGACTGCTCGTGGGAGATATCCGAGGTGTCGCGGGTGGGCATGTGGCAGGAGGCGCAGTTCTGCTGCTCGGGATGGTGAGTGGTGGCGATGGCGGGGGTGGTGTGGCAGGCGAGGCAGCGGTTGCGGAAGTACTGGACGCGTTCTGCGGGTGAGGGGCTGGAGTGGGGGTCGTGGCAGGTGGTGCAGGTGAGCTTGTCGCCGCTGGCGCGTTTGCAGGCGCTGCGCAGGAGGGCTTCATACTGGCTGGTGGCGCGGGCTCCGCCGGCTTGCTGACTGGCCCGGACGAAGTATACGGCGGTGTCGGCGAGGTCTTCGCCGGGGCGGAACTGGGCGAGGGAGCGGCCGGCCCGGTAGACGACGGCGTCGCCTTCGAGATGGCACTGGATGCAGGCGCTGTCGCGGCGGATGGGGGTGAGTTTGTCTGGGTTGAGGATCGGGCCTGGTTTGGAGTTTGGGCCGTTTTGGGCGAGGTGGGCGGTGGGGTCGCCGTGGCAGGCGCTGCAGCCTACGCCGCCCTGGAGGAATGGGGCGGCGGCGAAGCGGTTGCGGGCTTCGGGGAGCGCGGGCTGGACGTCCGTGGCGTGGCAGTGGAGGCAGTTGGGGTCGGTGGGGAGGACTGCGGGCATGGTCTTGGCGTCGTCGAATGCGGGGGCCATGTCCCAGGTGTTGCGGTGGGTGTAGAAGTTGATGGGGAGCTCGAACCACTGGCCGTCGAGCTGGTAGAGGTAGGTGCGGCCGCGCTTGCCGGAGCCGATGAAGTATTCGAGGCGGCGTTCGCCTTCGAGGGCTGGTGAGTCCGCCGTGGCGGGACGAAAGAAGGACATCCAGTCGGCGTTGTCGCGGGCGAAGACGCGGTAGTCGATATTGGAGGGGGAATGGTGGGTGTGGCCGGGCTGGAAGGCGTCGGCGGCGAGGCCGGAGCCGCGGGCCATGGGGGTCTGTTCGTAGTGGTCGTAGATGGATTGGTGGCAGGTGGCGCACACGGCGTCTGGGTTGGCTAGGTGGGTGGGTTCCCCTGACCGGACGGATTGCCGGAAAGAGCTAGATTCTCGCGCGAAATGGGATGTGGTCGAGGTGGTTTCGGCCGCTTGGGGGTCCTTCGACTGCGGTTGGCGCAGAGCCGCCAACCTCCGCTCAGGATGACTACCACCTTTTGGTTCAGGAAGAACGGAGGCGAGGACGGGTTGCGGGTGGCGAGCGAGGGCTAAGGCGAAGGTGAGGCTGGCTAGCATCAGCGCCAGAGCTGCGATGCGGGCTGCGAGACGGGGGGTCACGGGGTCGGTGCCGGGGTGGATTGGAGGGCGGCGGCGCGCTGGCGTTCTATGACAGAGGCTCGCTGGCGTTCGAGGGCGGCTTCGGCTGGTTTGCCCTGGCGTTCGAGGGCTTCGGCGAGGAGGGTGTGGGGATCGGCGAGTTTGGGGTCGGCGGCGGTGGCGGCGTTGAGCTGAACGATGGCTTCGGGGAGCTTGCCTTGTTCGAGCAGGGTGCGGCCGCTGCGGAGGGCGAAGGTGGCGCGCTGCTGGCTGACGGCGGAGCGGCTGAGGTCGGAGGCGAGCTTGCGTTCGGAGATGGCCTGGTCGGCATGGCCGGTCTTGACGTAGAGGGCGGCGAGCTGGACGTGGAGGCTGGGCTGCTCGGGCTGGAGGGCGATGGCGTGCTGGAGGGCGTCGATGGCGCCGGGGGTGTCGCCGGAGTCTTTGAGGACGCCGCCGAGGACGGCCCAGGCCTGACCGTTCGAGGGCTGGAGGGTGGTGGCTTTGCGGAGCTGGGTTGCGGCGTCTGCGTACTTGCCCTGCTGCATGAAGATGATGCCGAGGGTGTAGCCGGGGTCGGGGAGGGTGGGGTCGAGTTCGGCGGCGCGCTGGAGCTCGGGGATGGCCCGGGCGAGGTCGTCTTTGAGCTTGAAGGCGAGGCCTAGATCGTAATGGAGCTGGGCGGATTGCGGATCTTGCTGAAGGCCGGCGCGGAACTGCTCGATGGCGTGGTCGAGGTCGGCTTTCTGGAGGTAGGCAACGCCATAGTCTTCGCGGAGGGTAGGGGAGTCGGGTCCGAGGGCGAGGGCTTTGGCGTAAAGGGGAAGTGCGCCTGCTGCGTCGCCGGTCTGGACTTTGGCGAGGGCGTAGTTGGTGAGGGCGGGGCTACCGAGGATGGGGGTTTCGGTGGCGGCGGCGAAGAGCGGGAGCGAGGCGAGGGAGTCGCCGCTGGCTTCCAGGGCAAGGGCGAGGGCGTAAGTTGCCGGGGGTGGGATCTGCGGAGTGCGGAGTTCGGCGGCGCGGTGGAGGGCGGTGAGGGCTTCGGCGTCCTGATGGAGGGCGGAGAGGGCACGACCTAGCTGGAGGTGGGCGTCGAAGTTGTTTGGGGTGGCTGCGATGGCGAGACGTAAAGGTGCCACGGCGGCTTCCGGGTGGCCGAGGAGCAGGGAGGAGACGCCGAGATGGTATTGGGCGAGGGAGGATGTGGGATCGAGGATGGTGGCTTGCTGGAAGTGGGGGAGGGCCTGGTCTATGTGGTTGGACTGGGCGAGAAGGGTGCCGAGGGCGTCCTGCAAGGGAGCGGAGTCCGGAGTCTGGGTGACGGCCTGGGTGAGCTGGGACTCGGCGTGGGGGAGGTCTCCGGTGGCGGCGAGGGTGGCGGCGTAGGCGATGAGTTCGTCTGGGGTGAGGGTGGGTGGGGCAGGCGAGGCGAGGGCCTGGCGGAAGAGGGTGAGGGCTTCGGTTGGATGACCGAGGGCGGCCTGGGTGCGAGCGAGATTGAGGGTGGTGGGCAGGTCGTCGGAGCTGAGTTGATGGGCGGTCTGGAGCTCTTGCAGGGCGGATTGGAGGTCGCCCTGGGTGAGCAGGATGGAGCCGAGGGCGGCGTGGGCGGGCTCGGCCTGAGGAGCGAGTTCGACGGCGCGGGCGAACTGTACGTGGGCGGTGGCGAGGTCATTGCGGCCGGCGGCTTCGATGCCGGCGCGCATGGCCTCGGAGGCTGCGGCGAAGGCGGCTGGTGTTGGCGGAGGGATGGATTGCTGGGCGGCGGACGTCGGAAGGATCGAGACCAGGTTCAGCGCACCGATGAGACACAGGAGAGATACTCGGCGGGCAGATGGAGAGAGAGCGGGCATGAGGCTGGGCAGACGCTAGTGAGCGGGCGGGACAGGGTAGATGGCGACGAAGTTTCGGCCGGAGTAGAGGCGGAACTGACCGGCGGTGTAGGGATCGGGGACGAGCTGCATGGGATTGGGGCGGGCGAGCGCGGCGTCGTGGGTTGCGGGGACGGTAAACAAGGTATTGCCGCCGAGGTCGAGGACGATGAAGCGCTCGTTGGAGAGGAAGCCGAATCCGTAGGCTCCGGGGGGGAGCCTCTTTTCGCCCATCTCAATGGGGACTTCGGTGAGGAGGTAGGCCTGGTAGCTCTCCTGGACTGCGGAGGAGTAACCGGAGGTGTCGACCGTGGCGACGAGGACGAGCTTGTCTCCATCCTTTGCGGGGAGCTTGAGGCCGGCGGAGTTGCGGGCCTGGATGGAGGCGGTGCGGCCATGGAAGAAGACGGAGGATGGCAGGAGCGGGGCGGCCTGGTCGCGGGTGAGGACTATGATTGCGGTCGCTGCGGGCGCGGAGGTTAGGACGGGCGCGGGAGACTGGGCGGAGAGGATCAGGCTTGGCGGGAGGAGCAGGAAGAGCAGGAGGGAGAACCTGCGTGGAAGGCGAGTCTGCATCGTCTGGTTATAGTACGGAACGGCGAAGAGGGGTGGCAAGGTAGAATGGGGCCGCTTTGCGTGAGGTGATGGATTGCGGGTTCTGCTTGGGTTGGGTTTGATCGGGATGCTGGCGGGAGTGGGGTTGGCGCAGGGTCCGTCGACGGAGATGCATGCGGTGGCGGCGTTTCCGATGAACGAGGAGGGGCTGTATATCCATCGGCATGTGGCGGCGGGGGAGCCGTTTACGGTGGCCGGGCCGCAGGGTGTGGTGCTGGGGGAACAGCAGGGGACGTTCGAGGCGTGGGTGCTGCCGGTGAAGCTGCTGAGCCACCTGACGATCGAGGCGCAGGTGGAGGGGTATGCGGTGCCGCTGGATTTGAACACGATGGCCCGGGAGATTGAGGTGCGGCCGGATCGGACGACGATCACGTACTCGCATATTGCGGTGACGGTGCGGCAGACGATGTTTGCGGCGGATGCCATGCCGGAGGGGACGGGGGCGGTGGTGATGTTCGCCGTGGACTCGGCGCGGCCGGTGGAGCTGACGCTGCGGTTTACGGGGGAGATGCGGGAGATGTGGCCGAAGCTGAGCAGCGGCGTGCCTTCGGCGGAGTGGGTGGCTCGGGGGAAGTCTGGGTTCTATGTGCTGCATACGGATTACGACAACCTGAGTGGGGCGGTGGCGCTGCCGGGGGCGACTCCGGGGATCATGGCTCCGTACCAGGAACGGCCGCAGGTGCATCCGCTGGAGTTTCACCTGCATGTGGATCCGAAGGTGGATAACGGGAAGATGTATCCGCTGCTGATGGCGGTGGGGCGGACGAAGGAGACGGCTTCGACGGCTGCGTTGGAAGCGAAGATGAGGGAGGTGGATGAGGGGCTGGCGGGAATCTATGCGGCGCATGCGGCTCGATATAAGGCGCAAGCGGAGGAGTTGACGAGCATTCAGACGCCGGATCTGCGGTTGAATGAGGATTTTTCGTGGGCGGTGACTTCGATCGGGCAGCTAAGGGCGAAGGCTCAGCCGACGGGGGAGATTGGGTTGGTGGCGGGGTATTACAGCTCGGGGGACTCGGCGCGACCGGGGTTTGGATGGTTTTTTGGTCGGGATTCGCTTTACACGCTGTATGCGGTGGACAGCTATGGGGATTTTGGGTTGGCAAAGGCGGAGCTGGAGTTTTTGATGGCTCGGCAGCGGGCGGATGGGAAGGTGATGCATGAGTACTCGCAGACGGCGGCGGACCTGGATTGGAAGGCGCTTCCGTACTGGTATGCGGCTGCGGATGCGACGCCGCTGTTCCTGACGACGATGCTGGATTATGTACGGGCGAGTGGGGATGTGGGGTTCCTGGAGGCGCACAAGGACAAGGTCATGAGTGCGTGGTCGTTTGAGACGACACATGATGCGGATGGCGACGGGATCTATGACAATGCGCAGGGTACGGGGTGGGTGGAGAGCTGGCCTCCGGGGATGCCGAAGCAGGAGATCTACCTGGCGCTGATGGATCAGCAGGGCTCGGCGGCGATGGGACAACTGGCGCGGCTGTTGAAGGATGGGGCGACTGCGGATGCGGCTTCGGCGAGGGCGGGGAAGCTGAGGGGGGTGATTGAGCGGGAGTACTACTCGGCGGAGAAGGATGAGTACGGGTTCAGCCAGGATGGGGGGAAGATCGACCGGACGTCTACGGTGTTTCCCACGGTGGCTTGGTGGAATGCGGGGGAGGGGTACGACGCGGGGCTTGGGCATGCGGGGGGGAGCCTGGGGCGTTGGAGCTCGCATGAGTTTGCGACGGACTGGGGGGCTCGGGATGTGGCAGCGAGCGATCCGATGTATGACCCGATCAGCTATCACCAGGGGTCGGTGTGGCCGCTGTTTACCGGATGGAATGCGATGGCGCAGTATCGGGGTGGGCGGCCGCTGGCGGGTTACCAAAGCTTGATGGAGAATGCGGATCTAACGGATGCGCAGGATCTGGGAGCGGTGACGGAGCTGCTATCGGGGGACTTCTTTGAGCCGTTCGGGCGGAGTACGAGCCACCAGCTCTGGTCTTCGGCGATGGTGGTGACGCCAGCGCTGCGAGGGATGTTCGGGGTGGAGGTGGATGCGGTGGCGGGGACGGTGAAGGTGACGCCGCGGCTGCCGGCGGATTGGGATGCGGCGGAGGTGAAGCGGCTGCATGTGGGAACGGCGGTGGTCGACCTGGAGTACAGGCGGGAGGGAGGGGCGATGTTGGTGGAGATGAAGCCGGTCTCGGGCGGGCTGGTGAAGCTGCTCGGTGCGGCGAACGGCTTGCTCCGCGTACCGCTGCCGGGAGTTGAGGTGAGCGTTGGGCATGGGCTGCCGCTTCCGGGTCGCCGGACAGCGCAGATGAAGGTACTGAACGAGACGCTGAATGGGCGGGCGATGCGCCTTGAGGTGGAGGGGATCGGGGGGACGAAGGGTCAGTTCAAGATTCGGCGGAACGGGCAGGTGCAGAGGGTCATGGCGGAGGGTGGGGAGATGAAGGGGGATCAGCTGCTGGTGAAGTTTGAGGGCAGCGGCTATACGCGGTGCGTTGTGACACTCCGCTGGTGATTCCGAAGCGGAGGCGCTCCAATTGCAGGGGGATTGGGCTATCCCTCTCCGGATTATTGCTCTTCCGTAAGGCTGATGCGGAGGGACTTGAGGAACGTGAGATCGTTGGAGGTGAAGGGACCCTCTACGGTTGAACCGTCGGTGAGTAGGGGCACCGTCGGCTCGGGTTCGGGCTCGACTTCATTGAGGCCGATGGTGGCTTCGAGCATGAGCATGACGTCGAAACCCTGCTCACGGATGTTTTTGACGACGCCTGCAATGTGCTCAGACTCGGAGACGGACTCGTGAATGGCTTCGCCGAGTTTCTGGATGAGATTTTTGACTTTTTGATTGACGTTCTGGCTCAATGACACCTCCGGGCTTGCTTCGCCTTGCTGGATACGGTTGGTTGACTCGCATCGGGTATTCCCCGGAGGACGTCGGGGAACGGCATTGCGGGTGCGCCGATTGATGTATTCAAGAATACGCTCAGGCGGGGACGGCTGCAATGGCGGAAAGCGGTAAGCCGGAGGTGCCGTTGGGTGATTCTTCCCATGCTGGGTTGCCGATTAGGCGACGGTGTGATGGTCGGCCCAGGCGTCCTGGAGTTTGTGGGCGAGATCTGTGACCGGAATAGGCTGCCCAGGGCGTGCAGATTTGCTGATGAGGGCATACAGAGCAGCGGCACCGAGACCGGCGACGAGCCAGACGATTTTGTTCATGGTGGTGAGTTCTCCCTTGATGGCGGCGGTGTCGCTGCCGCATGGAGAGGTTGGATGCACAGTTTGGGAGGTGCGGACGGTAGACTTGCGGTATGGATTCGGTGCGGTTTGGACGGGCTCTGGGGATTGGAGTGAGAGAGGCGGCGAAGGCTGCGGCGAAGGCCGCTGAAGCGGCGGTCGCTCCAGGGGCGGGCGGCTCTGCGCGGAGTTCCGTGCAGGAGCGGGGGCGGGATGCGATGCAGACGGCGAGGGGATTGAAGGAAGGCGGGCGGCGTTTTGGACAGGCGGCAATGGCTCCGGTGGCGAAGGCGGGCGGAGTGCTTTGGCATGAGGTGATGGGGGTGCTCTTCGGGCTGTTTGTGCTGGTGGCGGGGGGCGAGGTTTGGCGGGGACGGAGCGAGTTGATCCATGGACGGGGGCGGACGCATGAGTGGTTCGCGGTGGCAATGGTAGCGGGGTTCGGCTTCTTTATGGTTTCAAGCTTTTTGAAGGCGAGGCGGCGAGGGCGGCGGTAAGGGCGGAGAAACAGATGCAGCTAGCCTTCGGGCATAGCATCAGAAACGACAACTGCAACTGCCAGGACAAGTGCAACTGCAACAACAAGCGCAACTGCAACAACAAGCGCAAATGCAACGACAAAAACAACTGCCAAGACTGAGGTTCTTCGCTTCGCTCAGAAGGAACGGGTTGGGGTGCGGGGCGTAGGCGTTCTTTTTGCGGCGAACGAGGGTAAGCTGAGGCGCGGATGAAAGAGGAGAAGACGAGCTCCGGGATTGAGGTGAAGCTGGACTATGCGCCGGAGGGGGCGGAGCGCGCCGGGGAGTATCCCTATACGCGCGGAATTCAGCCGACGATGTATCGGGGGCGGCTGTGGACGATGCGGCAGTATGCGGGGATGGGGGATGCGGAGGAGTCGAACCGGCGCTATAAGTTTCTGCTGGAACAAGGGGCTGGATCTGCCGGCGGCGCCCAGGGGTTAAGTGTGGCGTTCGATCTGCCGACGCAGATCGGGTATGACTCGGACTCACCCTTCGCGCTTGGCGAAGTGGGTCGAGTGGGCGTGGCAATCGACTCGATTGAGGACATGGAGCGGCTGTTCGCCGGGATCAGGCTGGATACGATCTCGACTTCGATGACGATCAACGCGACGGCGTCCATCCTGCTGGCGCTGTATGTGGCGGCGGCGAAGCGGGCGGGATCTGAAGTGCGAAAGCTGACGGGGACGATTCAGAACGATATTTTGAAGGAGTACATCGCGCGGGGGACGTACATCTTTCCGGTGCGGCATGCGATGCGGCTGGTGACGGACGTGTTCGCATGGGCGGCGGTGGAGGTGCCGGAGTGGAATACAATCTCGATCTCCGGCTACCACATGCGGGAGGCGGGATCGACGGCGGCGCAGGAGGTGGCGTTTACGCTGGCGGACGCGAAGACGTACGTGCGGGCGGCGGTGGATACGGGGATGGAGGTGGATGCATTTGCGGGCCGGCTGAGCTTCTTCTTCAACGCGCATAACAACCTGTTTGAGGAGGTCGCGAAGTTTCGCGCGGCGCGGCGGATGTGGGCGCGGATCATGCGGGAGGAGTTCGGGGCGAAGCTGCCGCGGAGCTGGATGATGCGGTTTCACGCGCAGACGGCGGGGAGCACGCTGACCGCAGTGCAGCCGGAGAACAATATCGTGCGGACAACGCTGCAGGCGCTCGCCGGCGTGCTGGGCGGCACACAGAGTCTGCATACGAATGGGTTCGACGAGGCGCTCGCGCTGCCGACCGAGGCGGCCGCGAGACTGGCACTGCGAACCCAGCAGGTGATCGCGCATGAGAGCGGGGTAGCGCAGACGGTAGACCCTTTGGCTGGAAGCTACTTTATCGAAGCGCTGACGGACCAGCTTGAGGCCCGGGCTCAGGTCTATCTGAGGACGATCGCGGGGTTCGATGGGACCGGGCGCGGCATGGGAATGCTACGGGCGATCGAGCAGGGGTATGTGCAGCGGGAGATCCAGAATGCGGCGTATAGGTATCAGCGGGAGGTGGATGCGGGCGAGGCAGTGGTGGTGGGGGTGAATCGCTTTGCGGACGCGGGCGCCGACCAGACGGTGACGGTGCAGCGGATCGATGAGCATCTGGAACGGCGGCAGGTGGAGCGGGTGAGAGCGCTTCGAGCGCGGCGGGATGCGGTGCGATGGGAGGCTTCGCTACGTCGCGTGGGAGATGCGGCGCGCGGCGCGGAGAATCTGCTGCCGGGGATACTGGAGGCGGTGGAGGCGAGCGCAACCGTGGGGGAGATTGCGGATACGCTGCGCGGGGTCTTTGGGGAGTACCGGGAGTCGGTGGTGGTTTAGGTCGTTTGCGGCCGCAGACGGTACCGGAACGGCGACGGAACAGGCGGAGGCGGGATGCTCGCTGCGTTTCGGGGTGACCATCACCTCGGTTACCGGGTGCCGAAATAACGCGAAGGACGGTTGCGGCATCGCATTGCAGATGATTGCAGCGGTGCTTGGTCTGGCGATGGGGATGGTGACGGCGGGCGATGGGCCGGTTGCGATTCCGGAGGTTCGTGGAACGACGTTTGCGGGAGAGACGGTGGCGCTGCCGGAGGCGCTCAAGGGAAGGGTCGGAGTGCTGATTGTGGGGTTCAGTGAGGCGTCCCGGAAGGAGGCGGCGGACTGGGGACACAAGCTGGCGGATGATCCGCAGCGGCCGGCGGAGCTTGCGTACTACGAGATGCCGGTGCTGGAGTCCGTGCCGAGATTGCTGCGCGGGTGGGTGCTGAAGAAGATCAAGGAATCGGTGTCGCAGAACGGGCAAAAGCACTTCCTGCCGATTCTGGGTCACGAAGCGGAGTGGAAGAAAGCTGTTCAATACAACAAAGCAGACGATGCCTATCTGCTGGTCGTGGATGGGAACGGGGTCGTGCGTTGGCGCGGCGAGGGGGCGCTGAGCGATGCGGCTTACGCGGAGGTGAAGCGGCAGGTGGCGGAAGTCGGGCGCTAGGTTTGTTGATGGGATCGATTGCGGCGCTCGCCGGGAAGTAGGCTGGTGCTGAGCGAGGAACGGTGATGGACGCGAGTCAGAAGCGGTTGAACGAGATGGATCGGCTGGGGGATATGGGGCATTTTCCGGCGGTGGTGAACGCCGGGGCTACGTTGAATGTGCTGGTGACGATGCTGGCTACTTGGTGGGTTGAGCCCAGATGGCCGGCGTTGGCTGGGGTTTGGGTCGCGGTGGTGCTCGCGGCGAACCTGCTGCCGGTGGCTGTGTTGCGGATGACGATGGGGGCTGAGACGGAGTATCCGACGCTCGGGGAGATGGACTTCTTTCGGGATCAGCATAAGTTTTCGGATTGGGTGTACCTGGCGGCGAGTGCGGATATGGCTTTCTGGGTGCTGCTGGGGTGGACTTGCTCGGCTTTATGGCGGACGAAGGGGACGTTGGTGGGGTTGATGGTGGTGGCGGGGGTGGCTACGTTCTCGCCGGTGCTGGTGAGAGGGATGCGGAAGGGGTGAGTGCTGATGACGGGGGCGGCTGGTATAGCAAGGCTGGCGGGGATAGAACGGAAAAAGGGATCAAAGCGGATGAAAGGCTTATGAATGGAACGGTGCTAACCTTTTAGAGGCTCGGTTAATGGGCTTGAGGTGGTTGGATGGCAGTGGATTCGCAGGTTGTGGAGGCGTTCGCGAAGCTGAGGGTGACGGCGCTGAACGTGACGCATCGGGCGCACAAGGCGAAGATGGTCGACTTTGGCGGGTGGGATATGCCGGTCCAGTATGAGGGGCTGATCGCGGAGCATATGGCGGTGCGGACGGCGGTGGGGCTGTTCGATGTGTCGCACATGGGGGATATTCAACTGCGCGGACCGGGGTCGCTGGCGGCGGTGCAGCGGCTGCTGATGAACGATGCAAGCAAGCTGCAGACGGGGCAGGCGCACTACTCGGCGATGCTGTATGAGAATGGGACGTTTGTCGATGATGTGGTGCTGCATAAGCTGTCAGACAACGACTATTTGATTGTGATCAATGCGGGGACGCGGGAGAAGGATGTGGCCTGGGTGCGGCGGCAGATCGGCCATATGCCGGGTGTGCACGTCAACGATTTTTCCGACTACTACACGCAGCTTGCGATCCAGGGGCCGAAGGCGGAGGCTACGCTGCAGAAGCTGACGAGCACGGATCTGAGTGGGATCAAGAACTACTGGTTCACGTGGGGGCAGGTGTGTGGGTGCCACAACGTGATGATCGCGCGGACGGGGTATACGGGCGAGGATGGGTTCGAGATTTATATCCCGAGCGATGAGCCGACGAGCAGCCGGGTGTGGGGTGAGGTGCTGGATGCGGGGGCGGAGTTCGGGATTGTGCCGTGTGGGCTGGGAGCGAGGAATACGCTGCGGCTGGAGAGCGCGATGGCGCTGTATGGGCATGAGATCTCTGAGACGATCAATGTGTTTGAGGCGGGGCTGGGGCGGTACTGCAAGCTGGATAAGGGATCGGAGTTTGTCGGGGCTGCGGCGCTCAGAGAAATTGAGGCGAGCGGTGGGCCGAAGCGGAAGCTGGTGGGGCTGGAGATGGTTGACCGCGGGATTGGACGGGATGGCTACCCGGTGTTCAGCCTGAGCGGAGAGAAGATTGGGGAGGTGACAAGTGGGTCGCCGGGACCGTTTGTGAAGAAGAATCTTGCGCTGGCGTATGTGCCGGTGGAGTATGCGGGTGTGGATGAGGTTGTGGCGGTTGAGATACGCGGGGCCTTGGTGAAGGCGAAGGTTGTGGCGACGCCGTTTTATAAGAGGGCGAAGAAGAGTGTGGTTGTCTAAGGGGCAACGGCAAGTGCAATACGGAGGTTCTGACCCTGAGCTGCGCCTAGGGTCAGAATGACAAGATTTTGGCAGATTCAAGAAGGAGAGTGGATGGCTTATCCGAGTGGTTACAAGTACACGAAGACGCATGAATGGGTTGAGGTTGAGGGCAAGGCGGGGTCAGTGGGGATCACTGACTATGCGCAAAGTTCCCTGGGGGACATCGTCTTTGTCGAGTTGCCGAAGGTGGGCGATGCGTTGAAGGCGGGGACGATCTTTGGGTCAGTGGAGAGCGTGAAGGCCGTCAGTGATTTGTACGCGCCGGTAAGCGGAACCGTGACTGAGATCAATGAGGCGCTGAACGGTACCCCGGAGACGATCAATACAGATGCGAATGAGACCTGGCTGTACAAGTTTGAGCTTGCGGATGAAGGCGAGTTGACGTCGCTCGGGGCGCTGATCGATGCGGCGGCTTATGAGACGTTTGTCAGCGAAGAGACAGGACACTAACGATGCGCTATCTACCAAAGAGCCCTGTGGACCGCAAGGAGATGCTTGCGGAGATCGGCGTCGAGTCGATCGATGATTTGTTTGCGACGATTCCGGCTGAGTATCAACTCAAGCGGGATCTGAATGTGCCGCGGCAACATGCGGAGAGTGAGATTATCGACCGATTCCGCGGGTATGCGGAGAACAATGCGACGGGCTATGCGAGCTTCTTGGGTGCGGGGGTGTATCGGCACTACAAGCCGGTGATCATCGACAGCCTGGTGCAGCGCGGCGAGTTTTTGACGAGCTACACGCCGTATCAGCCGGAGATCGCGCAGGGGACGCTGCAGGCGATGTTCGAGTTCCAGACGATGATCTGTGAGCTGACCGGCATGGAGATTGCCAACGCGAGCATGTATGACGGGAGCACGGGCGCGGCTGAGGCGATCATGATGGCGGTGCGGGTGACCGGGCGCAACGGTGCGGTGGTCGCGCGAACGGTGCATCCGGAGTATCGCGAGGTGATCCAGACGTATGCGACGCACCAGGAGATTCCGCTGAGCGAGGTGGGATATGCCTCGAACGGGCGGGTGGATATGGCGGCGTTAGAGAAAGCGATTGGGGAAGATACGGCTTGTGTGCTGATCCAGTCGCCGAACTTCTTTGGGACGATTGAGGATGTGGCGGCGATTGCTGCGCTGGCGCATAAACGGGGGGCGTTGCTGATCGTTTCGATTGCGGAGGCGATCTCGCTGGGGATCGTGAAGGCTCCGAGCGAGGCGGATATTGTGTCGCTGGAGGCGCAGAGCTATGGGGTCTCGCTGGGGTATGGCGGGCCGTACTGCGGGGTGATTGCGTGCAAGGAGAAGTTCCTGCGGCAGATGCCGGGACGGCTGATCGGCGAGACGAAGGATGTGAACGGCAAGCGCGGCTATGTGTTGACCTTGAGTACGCGAGAGCAGCATATCCGGCGGGAGAAGGCGACGAGCAACATCTGTACCAACCAGGCGCTGGTGGCTTTGATGACGACCATCTACCTGACCGTATACGGCAAGGAAGGGATGCGAGAGCTGAGCGAGCATAACCTGGCGAAGGCTGATTATCTGCGTTCAGTCCTGAGCGATAAGGGGAAGGTCTTGTTCGATGGGGCGCCGCGGTTCCACGAGTTTGTGCTGGATGTGGCGCAGGGTGCGGAGGCGATGAACGCCGGGCTGCTGGAGAAGAAGATCATCGGCGGCCTGGCGCTGGAGCAGTGGTATCCGGAGCTTGGGCCGGGGGCGAGTTTGTGGTGTGCGACTGAGGTGACGACGCGGGTGCAAATGGATGCGGCTGCGGAGGCTCTGACAGCGGTTGCTCATCCGTTGATGCTGGTGAATGCTTGAGGGAATTGACGGGGTACAAGATGATGTTTCAGTTTCTGGAGGATCGGTACGATCGTCTGCCTTCGGATGAGCTGGGAGTGCTGCTCGGAGACTTATCGCTGTCTATCTGGGACGATGGAGAACCTGGTGATCCGGCGATCAAGGCGGAGTGGGAGCGGGCTTGCGAGCGTGCGTTGAAGGATGCGTCGATCGAGGATGTTGTGCCGATGCGGAGAGCGGGCTGACGCGTGGATATCTCGGGGATTATCGGGCAGGAGGTCAAGTCGGTTGCATTTGTTGAGGATTTCCTGGAGCTGCGATTTGGGACGCCTTGCCTGACGCTGTATGACTGGCCGCATGTTTTGTTGACGGACTTCTCCGTTGCGTATGGCGAGCCGGAGTACCGGAATGCGCTGTGTGCGCAGATTGGCGAAGAGGTGGTTGAGGCATCGCTGGAGGAAGGCGATGCGTTGACGATCGAGCTGGCGAATGGAGTGGTGTTCGGGTTGAGTTTGCGGGAAGAGGATGTGGATGGACCGGAGTCGGGAAGTTACTCGGAGACCGGAATGGCTGTGGATGCGGAAGAGTTTTGAGGCGCTCCGCGGCGGCAGGTTTACCGAGTGGCAAGGGGTTCTCCGTTGAATGATCTGGTCAAGGGTGTAGCGATGGAAGTTCGCGAGTTAAGCGTCGTTGGAGTGTTTCTGGCGGCGATGGTTCCGGGGTATCTTTGGGTCCGCAGGGCGGCTACATCGAACGAGGTGATTGGGCGCACGGCGATTGTTGGCGCAGCGTTGTTTGGGGCTGCGGTGGCGGAAGGTATTCGGCGGCGCAAGTAGTACGCGAGATGTTTGAGACAGTGAGGTTTCAATGGCAACGATGACGCAGGTTCCGGAAGTAAGCGCGGCGAGCGAGACGAAGTTTGTAGGGACGCCGAAGAAGGCGACGACGCATGTCAACCAGAATGAAGGATTGATCTTTGAGAAGAGCTCGCCGGGGAAGAAGGCGTACCGGATGGCGGAGCTCGACGTCCCGAAGATTGATGCGAAGAGGCTGCTGGGGCCTGCGCTGAGGACGGATCTGGGCGTCATGCCGGAGCTAAGCGAGACAGAGATTATCCGGCACTTCACGCGGCTTTCGACGTGGAACTACGCGATCGATCTAGGGATGTATCCGCTGGGCAGCTGCACGATGAAGTACAACGGGCGGGTGAATGAGGCGGTGGCGCGGCTGGAGGGGATTGCGGAGGCGCATCCGTATCAGCCGGTGGCGCTCTCGCAGGGCTGTTTGCAGATTATGAAGACGCTCGAAGAGGCGTTGATCGAGATCACGGGCATGGATGCGATTACGCTGCAGCCGGCGGCGGGCGCGCATGGGGAGTTTACGGGGATCCTGATGGTGCGGGCTTATCACGAGAGCAAAGGCAATCCACGGAAGAAGGTGATTGTGCCTGACTCGGCGCATGGGACGAATCCTGCTACTGCGGCGGTGGTGGGGTATGAAGTTGCGAACTTGAAGTCGAACGCGCAGGGGATGGTGGACCTGGCGGAGTTGGAGCGGATGGTCGATGAGGATACGGCAGCGTTGATGCTGACCAATCCTTCGACGATCGGTGTGTTTGAATCGGACATTCATAAGATCGCGGATATTCTCCATGCCAAGGGTGCGTTGCTGTACATGGATGGCGCGAATATGAATGCTCTGGTGGGCAAGACGCGGCCGGGGGACTTCGGCGTGGACGTCATGCACTTGAATTTGCATAAGACGTTTTCTACTCCGCATGGAGGGGGCGGTCCGGGGTCTGGGCCGGTGGCGGTGAAGAAGATTCTTGAGCCGTTTCTACCGAAGCCTACGGTTGAGACGAAGGCGGATGGTTCGCTTTATTTAGAGTTCAACCGGCCGCAGAGTGTTGGGCGGGTGCGGATGTTCTATGGGAACTTCGGGATGTTTGTCCGGGCGCTGGCGTACATCCTGGCGAACGGGCCGGACGGACTGCGGCAGACGACTGAGGATGCGGTGCTGAATGCGAATTACATTCGGGCGAAGCTGCAGGATACGTTTGAGCTGCCGTTTAAGTCGCCTTCACTGCATGAGGTGGTGTTCTCAGACAAGCTGCAAGCGAAGCATGGCGTGAAGACCGGCGACATGGGCAAGCGATTGATCGACTACGGGTTCCATGCGTATACGGTCAGCTTTCCGCTGGTCGTGAGCGGCGCGATGATGATTGAGCCTACGGAGAGTGAGAGCCGCGAGGAGTTGGATCTGTTGATCGATGCGTTGAAGCAGATTGCTCGGGAGGCGGCTGAGAATCCGGAGGTGGTGAAGACGGCGCCGCATACGACTCGGCTGCAGCGGCTGGATGAGACGGCGGCGGCGAGGAAGCCGATGCTGCGGTGGAAGGGGCCGGCGGCTGCGGCGGTGGAGGCGGATACGGCGGCTAAGGAGTGGTGAGGCTGTGACGCTGCAGGAACTCAACTCGCTCAGCGGGAGAGTTCTGGATGCTGCGTTTGTGGTTCATACGGAGCTTGGGCCGGGACTGCTGGAGAGTACGTACCAGGCTTGTTTGATGCATGAGCTGGCGAAGAGGGTCCTGAGGGTGGAGGCTCAGGTGGCTGTGCCGGTGGTGTATGACGGGCTACAGCTGCTGGATGTGGGTTACCGGATCGACATCCTGGTGGAAGGGGAGCTTGTGCTTGAACTGAAAGCGATTGAGGGGATCGCTCCTGTGCATAAGGCTCAACTGCTTACCTATCTTAGGCATTCGAAGAGGAGACTTGGGCTGCTGATCAACTTCAATGTGGAGCGGCTGAAGGATGGGATCTGTCGGCAGATCAATGGGTACTAAGGACAAGAATGAGCACGGAGTGCACGAAGGGAACATAGGGACACGGAGAAGTGCTCTGTGTCCCTCTGTGATTTCTCTGTGTCCTTTGTGGTCGTTCTTTGCCTTGTTTACGGGGTGGTGATCTTTACTGACTCGTCTGTCTTTGCCCAGCGGATGTGGAGTTCGGCGGAGTCGCGCTTGATATAGTCGAAGGAGAGGCTCATCACCTCCTGGGCGCTGTCGAGGGAGTGGCCCTTCATCTCTACGCGGCCGAGGTCCTGCTCCTGGTGGTACTCGGTGCCCCACTGGCCGGTTTGCTTGCTGATGATGAGCATCCACTTGTCCTTGTCACGGTTGGGCAAGGAGTAGAGGGTGTACGTGCCCCCGGGGACGAGCAGGCTGCCGATATGCAGCGATACCGGCGTGATCAGCGTCGTCGCGGGGTTTGCGCCGGTGCGCCAGACTTCATCGTAAGGGACGAGGCCGCCGAAGATCTCGCGGTTGCGTATGTGCGGGGTGTGGTATTTGATGGTCAGGGTCTGGCCGGCGAGGGTGACGGTCGCGGTGGCGGGCGGGCTGGGCATGTTCTTTGTATCGCCACCGCTCATCTGCATCATGCCGCCGTTCTGCGCGAAGGCTAAGGGTGCGAGACAAAGGATGGCTGTACAGGCAGCGGTCGGGAGGAGCTTGCGGAGGAGCATGGGTTCTCGCTTTCAGGAGTTGGACGGAGTGGGGAGTCTTAGGTTGTTTGATGCTTTGGCCAAGGGCACGCTGACTTGACTTCGCACTATGGCAACGCTTGGAGTGGCCGGGGGACTGGTGCTAGCATAGTAGGTGCGCGCCCGTAGCTCAGCTGGATAGAGCGGCAGCCTCCGAAGCTGTAGGTCAGAAGTTCGAATCTTCTCGGGCGCACCATCTACCCCTCCACAAACATACCTTCCCTCAAAGCACGAATTACTGTGCAATTTCATTCTGTTCCCGTTTCGGTTTTCAAGCGTTGCGGTCAAAAGCAGATGAATTGCTTCGCCGGACCCTGCACTCAGCTAACCCGGGAAGGCCGGGTGCATCCAACGGTCAGGTTCGACAACAGGAGAAATACATGAGCTTCGCCAACGACGCTGACTTTCAGGATGACTTCCGCAAAGTGGGGAAGGATGCGACCGCAGACTACGAGGTTCCGGGTGATGTCAGCAACCCGACCGAGCATGCGAGCAGCGAGAACCTGGATGTCGCAGCGAAAGCAGCCGACGCGGATGCGGACGATCTCGAAGAGGATGACGAGACAGACGATGATGACGAGCTGGAGGACGATGAGGATCTTGACGACGACGATCTGGATGAGGAAGATGACGACGAAGAAGAGGACGCCGACGAGCTAGAAGACGACGATGATCTCGACCATGAAGACGAAGACGATGACGTCGAAGAGGACGAGGATGACGAGGAAGAGGATGACGCGGTGAAAGCTCGGCTCAGTGATGCTGAAGCAAGAGTGCGAGCAAGTTAGCGACGTCACGATGGTGGAATGCAAGGCCCGGCCAAATCGCCGGGCCTTCGCTGTTCAGATCGCGAGGGTGCACTCTTCACAGCATTCCTGGCAGCAACGAGAGGAGAGATTAGAGCGGCTGTGCCTCAGCCTGACGAACTTTGCCGAGAATTTCAAGCCGAACCTTCGCGACGCCAGAGCCCAGCATGCCGAGCTCGTTGGCGGCTGCATGCGAGAGATCGATAACGCGGCTCGCCATGACGCCGCGGTCGTTGATCCGTACGATCACGGAGCGTCCAGTGGCTATATTGATCACGCGGACCAGAGTGCCGAACGGAAGGGACCGGTGACACGCGGTCATCAAATTCTGGTTGAAGATTTCGCCGTTGGCCGTGCGCTTGCCATCGAACAGATCGCTGTAGAACGATGCGATACCGAGCGAGGCAATCGGGTTCTTAAAACGACGTTTCAGCTGCGTCGCGATCACTACGGGGGCATTCGGTGACGGTGTCAGGGACGCAGTCGGTACGGACTGTGCAGGCGGTGCAGCTACGGGATGGCTGGTAACGTGATACGCGATTGCTGCACCCGCAATCAGGGTCCCTGAGGTCAGGGCTAGTTTGATTCGACCGCGCAAATCGTCTCCGGGCCGGTGTTGTTCCGACTTGGTCAATCCTATAACTTCCTCGGGGGAAATTCTAGGTCAGATCCTTAGATAATCTGCTAAACGATGTTTTCTCAATTGCTTGCGAGCTGAGAAAATTACAGGTAATTTGTCCTTGCTAGCTGCCCGGGTCTAAGACTCTGGTTCCTTTGCCTGACCGAATCTGTAAAAGCGGCGGAGCGGACGTTTTCCGTGCATCGGGGATTACGAGCTTCCAAAAAGCTACTTGAAGACGATTTCCAGCGGGGACGGGCCTGCGGGAACAACCGCGCCAAGCCGCCCATCAACGGATGAAACGGTAAGGTGCTGCTTGCCCAGAAAGGCTTGCATTGCGCCCGAGGAGAGTCCGACGACCTCGATGCGGTACTCATGCCACCATGGCATCCAGGTGCCTTGCTGCTTGTCTATGTGCACGGTTACTGCACCTTCCGGAGAGACGGTGCAGGTGAAGTGAATGCGCGCGAACGCGCCTCTCTGGAAGTTGAAGGTATGCCCGTCATCGGTGTAGACATCGCCCGCACAGGGCTCGGCGGGCAGGTTTGGGATGGGAGCCGGAGGAAAGACCCGCAACGTGAGCGGTCCGGCTGGGGTCTCGGTGGTGCTTTGCGTCAGCGGCGCGATGGGAAGGATGCTTCCTCCACGCACGTAGACGGGCAGTAGATCGAGCCTAGGGGTGACCTCAAGCGGCTTCTGCTGGATGACCTTGTCGCGCTGCTCCGGGTCGATGGGAGCGCCGGTCGCGTCGCGGGTATACCGTTCTCCGGTCCAGTAGTCGTACCAGGCGCCGGGGGGCAGGTGGATGGTGTAGGGTGCGACCTCATCCGGAAAAGGGGCGGCCGCGACCAGGATGCGGCTGCCGAAGAGGAACTCTCCTCCGCCGGTTCTGAGGTCGAATGGACTGCCGTCCGGGGTGGCGTGCGGGAACTCCATAAAGAGCGGGCGATTGATCGGCAAGCCGTTGCGCGAGGTCTCCTCCGCGGCGGTGTAGAGGTAAGGCATCAGACGGTAACGCTCTTCAATGTAGCGGCGGCGGATGGCCTCCTGCTCCGGTCCGTCGACCCAAACCTCATGCGGGCGTGTGCCCTTGGCGGAGTGGTCGCGGTCGATCGGCTGAAAGGCGGCGAGCTCAATCCATTTCGTCAGGAGTTCAGGGGAAGGGGATCCCGCGAATCCGCCCACGTCCGCTCCGGTAAGCGAGAAGCCGCTCATGCCCAGGTTCACGATCTGCGGAATGGTCATGCGCAGGTGGTTCCAGGTCGAGCCGTTGTCGCCGGTCCAGGTGGTGCTGTAACGTTGGCCGCCGGCGAAGCTGGCTCGCGTCATGACGAAGGGGCGTTCGTTTGGGCGGAGCGCAAGTTGGCCTTCAAAGGTGCCGCGTGAGTTCTGCATGCCGAAGATATTGTGGATCTCCAACTGTGTCGTGGTGCGCTTGCGGAAGCCCGGTTCATCGATACGGTCCTGAATGTTGTCCGGGATGGTCTTGGACGGGGTCTCGAAGGCCGCGGGCTCGTCCATGTCGTTCCAGAAGCCGGCGATGCCCTCGTCGACGAAGGGCTTGTAGAGCGAGCCCCACCATTGCCTGGTTTGCGCCTGAGTGAAGTCGGGAAAGACGGACGCGCCCGGCCACACCGTTCCCACGAAGGTGGTGCCGTCCGGATTCTTGAGGAAGTGGTCGCCCGCAACGCCGGAATCGTATGGGGCGTAGCCGGCATTCGGCTGTTTGGCGATGTGTAGATCAGTGATGACGACGAGCTTGAAGTCATGCTTCTGCAGATCTTTCACCAGCCCCGGAAAGTTCGGGAACGTAACATCGTCAACGGTGAACGGCCAGTTCTTGTGCTGGAAGTCGATGTCGAGCCAAAGAACATCGGAGGGAATGCGGTCTTTGCGCAGGCGTGCGGCTACATCCAGAAGCTGGGACTCCGGTGTATAGGTGTAGCGCGATTGCTGAAAGCCGAGCGCCCAGAGCGGCGGCAGGGGTGTGGGCCCGGTCAGCCATGCCCAGCCGCTGACCACCTGCTTCGGATCTGGGCCGTAGAGGAGGTAGTAGTCGATGGGGCCGTTCAGGGAGCCGAAGCTGTAGCGATTCGCATCCTGCCTGCCAAAGTCGAAGTTCGACCTCCACGTATTGTCCAGGAAGACGCCGATGGTTCTACCGCGGTTTACATCGAGAAAGAAGGGGATGCTCTTATAGAGCGGGTCAGTCGACTCCTGCCAGTTGAACTGATCGGTGTTCCACATGGTGAAAGCCTGGCCGCCACGGTCGAGCGGGCCTGGTTTATCTCCCAGGCCGAAGAAGTGATCGTCGTAGCTGCGTTGCTTGGCTACCTGGAAGCGGTCTCCATCCCATCGCACGGGGGCGGCGTCCTGTTGCAGCACGTTGCCTTCGGTATCCGTGACGGTGAGTTGGAGGCGTTCGTCGACGCGGGCATGAAGGGCATGGGTTGCGAACCCCCGCGGCTCTGCCTGAACAGCGACCGTGCTCGTGCGGGACGCGGGCAAAACGGCCCATGAGGCGTCCTCAGGGATCGCGTCGCCGCGCCACATGCGGATGCGCAGAACATCATCCCGCAGTGCATCGATCTTGAGCGTGACTCCGGCTGCGGTCGCCGTGATGCCGTTCGGATTCGGGGTGATCTGCTGGGCCATGGCCTTTGAGGTGTCCATGGCGAGGCATCCTGCGAACAGCCCAAGTAGAGCCGCGGTTTCAATAAGTCTGGTCCTACCCATGCGGCGCAATGCCTCCGAGCCTAAAACGTGCTGCAAAGCCACGATGATAGTACAGGAATCGAAAATGTGAGCGCCGCGGGCGGTCGGAGCAGGTTTGGACCAAGTCTTACAACTCTTGGGTGATTGGAGACCCATATCCGGAAAAAGTAGAGTCACGTCTGGAAGC
The DNA here is from genome assembly GCA_965198885.1 of uncultured Granulicella sp. GTDB lineage: Bacteria > Acidobacteriota > Terriglobia > Terriglobales > Acidobacteriaceae > Edaphobacter. Next base: position 2,608,997 of record OZ240677.1, read on the forward strand.
GTGAGACCCGGACGCACGTGCAATCGGGCCACAGAAAAAGCTGTTCCTCGTCCTCAACTCTGTACTACTTTGCTCCGGGAGTTCCCTGTATGACTTTTGCTTCTTTTCGCGTTCCTCTTTCCCTGTGCCTGGTCTCGCTCGGCTCAGGCTCGCTCCAGGCAAGCCCGCCCGCCGTTCATCCGGAGAAACTTTCGAAGGACGCGGCCGCGGTCACCTCCACCAGCCAGATCCCCGTCATCATCCAGTACAAAGTAGACCCGGGCGCCACGCAGGCGTCTGCGATCGCCTCTCTCGGCGGCGTTCTCAAGGGAACTCTGCACAGCATTCACGCGCACGCCGCCATGCTCAAGAGATCGGATCTGGATACCCTTTCCGCCGATCCCAACGTGAAATATATCTCCATCGACCGTAAGCTCGCGGCAAGGGGAGGTCCAGGGGCGCCACCGCCGGGCCCGCCGCCGGGCCCACCGAATGGATCGACATCCGCGATGACCGGTGCGGAGTACACGACCGAGCCGATCAACGCGCCGCAGGTCTGGGCGAAGGGCTACCTGGGAACCAACGTTGGAGTAGCCGTGATTGACAGCGGCATCACTCCGACGCCCGATCTCGCGACGGCTCCGGCTGGTTATCTTACCGGTCAACCCCTTGCGACGGTCTATCCGCCTGCTCCCGGCATGGTCGCTCCCGGCCGTACCGGTCGCATCGTTTATAGCCAGAACTTCGTTCTCGGAGCCAAGGATGCGACCGATCAGTACGGTCACGGAACCCATGTCGCGGGCCTGATCGCCGGCAACGGAGCGTCTTCTACGGGCAACCAGTACTTTCGCACCTTCCGTGGCTCGGCTCCGAACGCCAACATCATCAACCTGAGGGTGCTGGATCAGAACGGCAGCGGTAGCGACTCCAACGTCATTGCGGCCATCGAAGAGGCGATCGCACTGAAGACCACCTACAACATCAAGGTCATCAATCTCTCCTTGGGCCGCCCCATCTGGGAAAGCTACAAGGTGGACCCACTTTGCCAGGCTGTGGAACAGGCGTGGAAGGCGGGCATCGCGGTGGTGGTCGCGGCGGGCAACGACGGACGCGACAACAACCTGAACGCCGAGGGTTATGGAACGATCGAGGCTCCGGGTAACGATCCCTATGTCATCACGGTGGGCGCGACGAACACCAAAGGGACTGCGGCGCTGTCCGACGACGTGGTCGCCAGCTATAGCTCCAAAGGGCCTTCCTTCATCGATCAGATTGCGAAGCCGGACGTGGTGGCTCCCGGCAACCTGGTCACCAGCTTGAAGTTCCCCAACGATCCGTTGACCTCGGCGATGCCGAACTACGTGACGCTCACCGGCTTTTATCAGTCGAATGGAAATGGGAATCAGGTCTCTCCCGTTTACTTCCCCCTGAGCGGAACCAGCATGGCGACCGGCGTAGTCAGCGGTGCGGTCGCGCTGATGGAACAGGCGGCTCCTAACCTCACCCCGGATCAGATGAAGGCGCTGCTGATGCGGGATGCAAACCATATCGTGTTTCCGCAGGTAAGCAGTGTCACTGACCCGGTCTCCGGGCGGACGTTCCATGCTAACTACGACGCCTTCACGGTCGGTGCCGGGTATCTGGACGTGAACGCCGCGCTGGCTGACTACAACAGCGGCACGGCGGTCCCCGCGGGATCGGCGATGTCTCCGGTTGCGGTCTATGATCCGGCGAGCGGCAGCGCAACGCTGGTTCCCGATCCGAGTTCCCTGTGGGGCAACACCATCCTGTGGGGAGCCGGAAGCGTCTACGGGACGAACGCCTTTGTGAACAGCAGCACCATCCTTTGGGGTTCCACGATCCTATGGGGCGCCGGCGATCCGGCCGGCTTCACCGGACTGTGGAGCGACACCATCCTTTGGGGCTCGGGAACTTCCCAGGCGGCGACCATTCTCTGGGGCGCGGGCTCACCGCAGGCTGCAACCATCCTTTGGGGAGCGACCGATGCAACGGGTCAGACGATCCTTTGGGGAGCCGACGCAGATCCGACGTTCACCTACTAAACACAACATGGAAAGGGCCTGCGAGTCGAACTGACTCGCAGGCCTTTTTGTCATCGAAGCGGCGGAGTTGAAGGGTGCAGCGATGGATGCGAAGAGCGATCAGGCCGCCGGAGAGGATGGACTGCGGTGGCTCAGGAGCACTGCCGGAGGAACAGGCAGGGCATGCAGCAGGGCAAGGGTGGCGGGATGCTGTGCCGTCTCCAGGGCGGTTACGTTCAGGCACTCCGCGATCGTTCCAGCGCTGAGCACGGCGAGCCGGTCGCACAGTTGAATCACTGACACGAGATCATGCGAGATGTAGAGCAGGGTGGTTCCGGTTTGCCTGCTCAGGTTGCCGAGAAGCCGGACGACCTCCGATTGCGTGACCGGATCGAGAGCGCTGGTGGGTTCGTCCGCGATCACGATCCGTGGGCGATGAAGTAAAGCGAGTGCGATGCAGATACGCTGTGCCTGGCCGACGCTGATCTGGGACGGGCGGCGGGCGAGGAAATCCGCGGTGGCGGGGAGCTGTACCTCGCTCAGAACTTCGGCGATGCGGGTGTCCATGCGCTGTTTCGCCGAGGGCTCATGCGCGCTCCACGCGGCCGCAAAGTGGGCGCGCAGCGAGACAGACGGGTTGAGCGAGGTCAAGGGGCTCTGCGGCACCAGGGCGATCGTTCGGCCACGGATGCGGCGAGCTTCGCGCTCAGGAAGCGTGAGCAGGTTTCTGCCGTCGAGGAGAACCTGGCCGGTGACGGTTCCGCCGCGCCAGGGAAGAAGTCCGAGCAGCGAGAGCACAAGCGTGCTCTTGCCGGCGCCGCTGGTGCCGATCATGCCGAGAACCTCGCCTGCTTGGAGATCAAACCGGATGTCGTGGAGGACGGGCTGCTTCCCGTAGCGAGCCTGCAGGTTGACGGAGAGGAGGGGACTCGGCATCATCGTATGCTCGCAGGGCGAATAGACTCGATGTTCCAGACCAGGCCCGGGGAGAAGACCGAGGGCTGAACGCCGGAGAGTCTGGGGGAGACGGCGACGAGCGTGTTGGGGTGGACGAGGTAGATGAAGGGCTGCTGATCGGCCACGATCTGCTGCAGGCGGTCGGTGGCGCGCTTTCGGTCCTGGTCGGCGGGAGCGGTGGCCTGGGCGTGCATGAGCGCATCAATCTCGGCCTCCCAAGGTGTGGCTGGAGTCTTCTCCGATGGATTCCACTGGTGGTTCGGCGAGGAACTCAGCCACAGATTCATCATGGAGTTCGGGTCGGGGTCCGCGTTTGCCGTACCGAGCAGGCAGGCCTCGTAGTCCTGCTTGTGCATCAGGCGCTCGATGAGGGCAGGAAAGTCAAGGGTGACGATGGTGACCTGAATGCCGAGCGTGGCGAGATCCTGCTGGATGAGCGTCGCCATCTTCGCGCGAGCGGTGTTGCCGGCGTTGGTCAGGATCGAGAAGGCGACTGGGTGGTTGGCATTGTCATAGAGAGTGTTGCCACTGCGATGGAAACCGGAGGCCGCGAGGAGCTTCGCGGCTTGAGCCGCATCTTCATGCGGGTACTGCAGAGATTGGTTGCGCCACGCGGAGTTGGCCGGGGAGATGAAGCCGAAGGCCGGCGTGGCGTGGCCGGAGTACGCGATGCGCGCAAGGTCTGCACGATGGATGGCCTGGGAGACCGCGACCCGGAAGGCCTGGCTGTGGAACCATGCCTTCTCGTATTCGGCGATGGGCGCGGCGGCGGACTGGTTGAACCACATCTGCTCGGTGTTGAGGGAAGGGCCTACATCGCGCACAGCGGCACCGTCTTTGCGCGCGAGGACAGCGAAGTAGTCAGGGGAGAGTCCGTCGATGAGGTCGTAGTCGCCGCGTTGGAAGAAGACGGTCTCCTGCTCGCGGTTGCTGACGACATCGAGGCGGATGCCGGAGGCGTAGGGAAGCTGCGTACCCGCAGCGTCGTGGCGCCAGTAGTTGGGATTGCGCTGTAGACGAAGGTACTGGCCGCGTTTGTACTCCGCGATGACGAAGCGGCCGGAGGTGATCTTGCCCTCACTGGGGCGGTCGGCGGGCTCGATGGCGATCTCGTCGAAGACACGGGCGATGCCGATCACACGCTGAGGGAGGCGGATGCGGAGGGTCAGCGGGTCGGGTGTCTCGACGACGACACCTTGCGGGGCGACGAACTCTTCGGCGGTCGGTGCGGCGGTAGCGGTTGCGAGCACGCGACGGACCGACCAGGCGGCATCGCGTGACGTGAGCGGGCTGCCGTCCGAGAAGCGCAGACCCTCGCGCAGGTGGAAGGTGAGGGTGCGTCCGTCGGGCGAGAGGGTCCAGCTCGCGGCCAGCTCGGGCTCCGGCTGCTGGGTCTTGCGGTTGGTGCGGAGCAGCACGCCCGCAGTCAGGAAGCGCACCATCTCGGACGCTTGCTCATCCACCTTCGCGGGGTCCAGGGTCTTGGGATCGTACCGGATGGACCATGCGAGCTCTCCGGGCGCGCGATCGGAGGCGTGGGCGACGGAAAACGCAAGCGAGGAGCAGAGGAAAGCCGGAAGCAGGAGAGCGGACGTCGAGGAGCGCATGGATCAGGCCTCAGTTAGGGGAGAAGATTCGATGAGCAGCATTTCGAGCAGGAAGAGAACAACGACCAGCAGCACGATGGGCAAGAAGATCCAGTGCGAGGTGGCCAGCAGAGCGGAGCTGTTCAGCTCCTGCAGCATGGCGCCCCAGGAGGGCAGCGGTTCGGCGATGCCAAGACCGAGAGTGCCCAGATTCGCTTCGGCCACGATGAAAGCGGGGATACAGATGAGGAACTGGGGCAGCAGCAGGGAACGCAGATGGGGCAGCAGGTAAAGGCGAACCAAGGAGATCGTGGGCAGACCGGCGGCACGGCCGTAGATCATGCTTTCAGAGCGGCGCAACGTGCGGGCTCCGCTGAAGACCGCCCGGGCGCAGGCCGGCCAGCCAAGCGCCGCGAGCAGGACGAAGGTGATCGTCGCCGACTGCAGTGGGGAGGTGTTGAGCGGCAGACCTGACCGGACCATCATCAGCAGAAAGAGCCAGGGCAGGGTGAGGAAGAGGTCGACCACGATCATCGCCGCCGAACTCGCCAGTGCGGGCGCGAACGCGGCAAAGATGCCGGCGGCAGCGGCGATCGTCGTTGTGGCGGCAGAGGCTGCGGTGGCTCCAGCTAACCCGAGGATGACCGCGGCGGCGGTGCGGACGGTGCGGTCGCGGCCGAGCGCATCCGTGCCGGTGGGGTGGTGTGGCGACGGATCGGCCATGATCGCCTCGCGGTCCTGCTGGACATAGCCGGGGCCGGGAAGCAAGAGGATGGCGGCTGCCGCAAGCAGCAGCACGGCCAGCGCGATGAGGCAGAAGCTTCGCTTCATGCTTCACCCTCAAGGCGCGAGGATCGCGAGCAGCTGCTTGCAAGCGCAACGGCGATGGTGACCAGGATCGTGCACGCCAGCAGCACGGGAAGGTCGCGGTTCATCGCGGCCACCCATGCAAGCTGGCCGATCCCCGGCAGATCGAAGATGACCTCCACGGGCACGATGGCGCTGAGCGCCGTCACAAACGACAGCAGCGCAAGTGCAATCAGCTGCGGCCAGAGGCTGGGCAGCACGTGCGTTCGCAGAAGCTGAGTCACGCTCAGACCCTGGGCTCGTGCGGTGAGCACATGCGGCGCCTCCCACGCCGTCTCAAGCGCCCGATGCAGAAACTTGAAGTCTCGCGACACAAGCAGCAACACCAGCACCAGCACAGGTCCACCCACGCCGGAGACGAGGCAGAGTGTGGCCATGGCTCCGACCGGTACGGCTAGCAGGAGGCTAAACGGTACACCCAGGATGCCGCTCCATCGGCGCAGCGTGCTCAGCGGCAGGGCAGCGCAGAGCGCGACCACCCAGCCAAACAGAACGCCGCGCCCAAGCAGCGCACCGCTTACCTTCAGGCGTGGCTGGATCAGCTCCCGGACGGGTACGCCGTACTGCCGGGAGCGGCCAAGATCGCCATGGAGCCAGCCGCCGAAGGCCGAGCGTGCGATGGCCAGGACGGAGCCTCCATGCAGTTGCTCGGCCTGCAGTGAAGTGCGCGCAACCTCTGCATGCTGCGCGTCCATCTCGCGGATGTCGGAGTAGTAGCCGGGAGCGCAGCGCATCAGCAGGATGGTGCCGAAGGCGACCAGCAGAACCATCACCACGATCCGCCCAAAAGAGCGTGTCCAGGCCGGCAAAGGCATCATGCGCTGAGCGCCAGCTCCGAGCGATCCTTAACGCAGCTGACCTCCAGCCTTGCCTGCGTCTTCGCGTCGGATGCCTGAAGGTACATGCGTCTCGTAGCCGTCGAGAGCAGAGCTTCTGGAGTGTCGCCATCGGCGGGATAAAAGGACGCGCCCACGCTGCAGAGACAATCCTCGTTCGCGAGTGCGGCTTGCATCGCTGCCAGCCGCGCGCCTACACCGGGATGGGTGGGGCCGATCAGGACAACCGCGGACTCATTCGCGCCAAGACGTGCCGCCGAGGTGGCATCCAGATGTTCGCGGAAGGCCCGCTCCAGTCTCTTTACGGCCGGCTTCTTGCCGTCCGGTCCGATGAGTCTGCACAGGACGACTCCAACCGGCTCCTGCGTGTGCTGCGCTTGCTGCAACTCGGCCTCAAGCTGCAGGAAGAAGACCTTGGTGTCATCGAGGTTTGCGGCAGACGTGGAGACATCGCGACGGCACACTTCGCCAAGGGCCGGAGTGATGCGATGCTCCACGCATTGCAGAACACGAAGGTCTTCCAGGGAGTAGGCATTCGGACGGAAAGAGTAGATGGTCAGCGCGCCGAAGACTTCGCCGTCATCCTCGAAGAGAGGCACTGCCAGCGCGCAGGCAAGCGCTTCCGGACCTCCGCGGGCGGCAAGATAGTTCGGCTCAACCGTGGGGTTGCCGTTCAGGCTGAAGGTGCCGTTCTGCGCCACCCAGCCGGAGAGCCCCTCGCCGCGTCCGATCGGCGCGTCGCTGAAGTGACAGGCGCCTTCACCCTGAAGGTGCAGGCGCTCCAACTCGTCGCCGGATCGGCGATAGATAGCGATGCAGTCGAAGGCCAGGAGCTTGCGCAGCCGCGTGCAGATGACCGAAAGCATCTCCGAAGCGGACAGGCCGGTACTTCTCCGGCTTAGCTCCAGGATCTCCTGCGAGCACACAACAGCAGAGGCGAGGCGATCGCTCAGCGCAATGCCGGACCACGAGGACAAAGTCGTATCCACTCCAGGCGAGCCCGGAGCGGCACTTGCATCCGAAGCGTCGGATTGGAAGCCCGCTCCGGGTGCCTCGCCGCGTTCGACTGAGATCTCCGTGCTGAGCGGCGCAATCTCGCCGTCGTGAATGCGTGCCTGCTGCTCCAACTCGATGTATCGCTGCTCCAGCACCTCAACGATCCGGGGATCGAACTGCGTTCCTGCCTTGCTCTTCACAAACGACATCGCCTCGCCGGCAGGCAAGGCCCTGCGATAGGGGCGGTCGGAGGCAAGAGCGTCGAAGCAATCCACCACGGTCAGAATGCGAGCGCCGATGGGGATCTCCTCGCCTTTCAAGCCGTCAGGGTATCCGGTTCCGTCCCACGACTCGTGGTGTGCGCGCACGATGGGCACGACCGGGTAAGGGAAGCGAACGCGTTCGAGAATCTCCGCGCCCACTTGCGGATGCGTCTTGATCTTCTCGAACTCTTCTTTCGTCAGCTTGCCGGGCTTGTTGAGGATGTGTTCCGGAATGGCGAGCTTGCCGATATCGTGCAGGAACGAAGCCGTGACCAGCGCTTGCATCTCCAGCTTGTCCAGCTTGAGCGCGGCCCCAATCTCGGACACGTACACCCTGACGCGGAGGAGATGGTCGTGGGTTCCATGATCTTTAGCCTCGATGGCCATGGCGAGCCCTTCGATCGTTCGCAGATGCAGCTCCTCGGTGTCTTCCAGGTGCCTCTCGCGTGCACGGACGGTGGCGCGCTGGGCCTGATAGGCACGATAGATGGTGTAGATGACCGGCACCAGCAGCAGGGATGTCGTCCAGCCGACCTTCAGGCTGACCAGGTGAGCGACCGCGGCGAGAATCGCTCCGACCAGGTAGAACGGCAGATACCAGGGAAACTCACGCGCCCAGAAGCGCATGGGATTCGCGCCCTGCGACCAGCCGATCGCCATCGAGACGGGAATCGTGTTGGCAAGGAAGTAAACGATCGCCGCGACCGCAAGCGCGGGAGCCATCTCCGATCCTAGGCGAAGGATCGTCGAGTAGGTGACCCACGCCAGGCTCGTTGCAATCGTCGCATTTCCCAGATTGAAGGCGATCTGCACCAGCGTAAAGCCTCGAAGCACCTTGAATCGGCACTGCGCAAGCACGGAGAGGGTGGCGATCGCGATCGCCTGGGCAGGCGAAAGCTGAACGATTCCAAGCAAGATGAAAGGAAAATTCACCGAAGCCGTACCTTCACCCTTGGGCATCGGGACCTTGAGCCCGGAGCTCAACAATGCGAGGCTCAGATACACGGCAAAGCGCAGCCACGAGTGGCTCGGTGATCGAAGCGCCAACCCAAGACCGCAAGCGGCAGTGATGAGTGTGAAGGCGATCAAAGTTTTGACACGAAGAGGCATGCAATCCCTGTCGATCTAGATCATCCCTACTCGCAAGCGGTGCTGAAGTAGCTTTCTGACGGTAGCGGTGGGGGCCGGAGCGTGCAAATCGCGCGAAAGTTGTAACGTCCTCAAGCTCTTACCTACGAGTGCCCCGAACCACGGCAGATCGAAGTGCAGCCGACTTCGTCCAGAGCGCATCCAAAGCGAAGCAGGTCCGTATCTCGTGGCCGAGTTCCAATAGATGGTGAGCTTTGATCGAACATCGGCGAATCGTAGGATTAGCCTCGGCTGATGGGCAGCGCACGGGCGTGTTGGTCACGCTGGTCAGGGTCGCCGGCTCTTCGTACCGCAAGCCCGGCGCCCGGCTGTTTACCGTCAACGGCGAAGTCGCCGGGAGTATCAGCGGCGGATGTCTGGATACCGAGGTCAAGCTGCAAGCCTCCTGGATAGCTCGGGACGGGGCAACCGTGCGCCGCTATGCGACGAGCTTCGAGGACACGTCGGAGACTCCCTATGGATTAGGCTGCGGCGGTACTCTGGATCTGCTGTTCGAGCCGGCTGGAACCCCGGAGTGCGAGGCCATGCTCACCGCGCTCAAGGATTCGTCGCTCGGCAGCACAGTGCGGGTGATCACGTTCTTGCCGGGATTGAACCGGCCCATGCAACGTGCGATCTTGTCCGCCCATGGCGAAGTCATCTTCCGGAGCGACGCACTTTCCTTCGAGGAGATAGGAAGGGCTCTCGCCGGTACGCGGCACGAGGCCTTTGTTGAGAGTCTTCTCCCACCCCAACGCCTGGTCGTGCTGGGTGCAGGGGACGATGCCAAGCCGCTGGTGCGTCTCGCCTCGTTGATCGGCTGGAGCGTCATAGTCCTCGATGGGCGCAGGCAGTTGGCGCGAAGCGAACGCTTTCCGGAGGCGCAGAGAGTAGAGGCGGTCACGGCAGAACAGATTGACGTCGCGGGCATCACCCCCGAGGACGCGGTAGTCGTGATGACGCACAGCTTTGAGCAGGATCGTCAGTGGCTTGCAGCGGTGCTGCCGCTGTCGCCGCGCTACCTGGGGATACTCGGGGCTAGTCATCGCTCGAGGCTGCTGGTCCACGAGGTTTCCGCCGCAACCGGGTTGAGCGTGGATCAATGCTGCCAACGGATCTACGCGCCGGTGGGTCTCGATCTCGGAGGTGAGGGGCCGGAGGCGATTGCGTTGGCCGTCGTGGCCGAGGCACAAGCCTGTTGCACCGGGAGGCACGCGCACTCACGAAGACTCTCCGTCGCGGAGGTGTATGCCCTTGATCCTGTCGGTTCCGCTGAATATCTCACGGCGCACTGCCCGCTTCCCATGAGCGCGGACTGAGATGGGTGCGGTTGCGGCGATCGTCCTCGCGGCGGGTGCGTCGAGGCGGCTCGGATCGCCTAAACAGCTCGCACGGCTCGGAACAAGGACGCTTCTGGAGCGGGCAATTGATGCAGCGCTCGAAGCGGGGCTTCATCCGGTCTTTGTGGTCGTCCCGCCTGGTTTGCCAATGGACTTCCACCCGCAAGAGATAGTTCGCGTGAACAACGGCGAAGCTGCCAGCGGTATGGCCTCGTCCATCCGTGCAGGTGTCCGGGCGATGGTGAACGACGGTCGTGACTTCACCGGAGCGATCGTTATGGCTTGTGATCAACCCGCCGTGACATCCAGCCATCTTCAGGCACTGGCGCGTGGAGGAGATCGGATTCTCGCCTCCGCCTATGCTGCGCGGAAGGGCATTCCGGCTTATTTCCCCGCTGCCGCATTCAAGGACCTATCGGCCTTGGAGGGTGACACCGGGGCTCGCCGGCTGGTCGCAGAAGAGAATTCGATCGATCTCATTGCCGGCGAGTTGGACATCGACACCGCTGACGATCTTGCCAAGGCTCGTAAGCTGTACTGGGACTGAGCGTTCCTGACTCACCTCAGGCAAGCGAGGGCTCCAACATGATTTTGTCAGGGGTAATGGGGAATGAGCGAATCCGCTTGCCGGTGGCGTTGAAGACGGCATTTGCTACGGCGGCAGCCGCCCCGGTTATTCCGATCTCACCGATCCCGCGGGCTCCGAGTGGGTTGAACTTGGTGTCCGGAATGTTGAGGCAGGTCACGTCGACGACGGCGATATCGGCGTTGACAGGAACGTGGTACTCGGCAAGGTTCCGGTTTACAAAGCGACCGTAGGTCTCATCAAGATGGGTATCCTCGTGGAGCGCGATCGAGACGCCCCAGGCAATGCCGCCCTGAAGTTGGTTAATGCCCGTCTTATTGTTCATCAAGGTGCCGATGTCGTAGGTGGCGACAATCCGCCGAACTTTGACCATGTGGGTGTCGGCATCGACGGCAACCTCCGCGAAGACAGCTCCCCATGACTGCGCGCTGAACGCAGTGGCGGACTCGCTGGTCTCGGCTGAGCCCATGGCTTCGATCGCCTTGTTGCCGTTGCGGGTCAGGAGGGCAGCGAGGGTCTCGCCGGTGGATGGATTCGATCGCACAACGACGCGGCCATCTTGCAAGGTGAGCTTTGCAGCCGGCGCGTTGTGCAGAGGGGATTGTGCATCCGCGGAGGCGAGCTCGTAGAGCTTGATGCGGGCCTGTCCGCAGGCATCGGTGATGGCGGGGCAGACAGAGGCGGCAGACTGCGAGCCGCCGGAGACCGGTGCTTTCGGGAGGGTGGAATCACCCAGTTTGACCTCAACGTCTTCCGGGTTGAGGCCGAGACCGTCCGCCGCAGTCTGCGCCATGATCGTATACATGCCGGTGCCGAGATCCTGCGTAGCGGCGGCGACGAAGGCCTTGCCCGAAGGCAGGACGCGGACCATTGCCTGCGATGCGGAGCGGTTGGCTCCATAAATAGCGGTCGCCATGCCGTATCCGATGAGCTCGTTGCCTTCGCGTTTGGTGCCGGGCTGCATGGGGCGATTCGACCAGCCGAAGCGTTCGGACGCCTGCTGGTAAGCCTCCTTCAGGTGCTTCGAGGTCCAGGGCCGGTTGTGACTCTGATCGTTTTCGGCGTAGCTGTTGAGCCGAAGCTGGAGGGGATCGATCTTGAGCTCGTGGGCGAGTTCGTCCATCGCACACTCGATGGCCGCAGTGCCGGGCGCCTCGCCGGGCGCGCGATGGAAGGTGGCGACGCCGAGGTTCATGTCGACCAGCTTGTGACTGGTGAAGTTGGCTTCCGTGTTGTAGAGGTATCGGGACTGGTAGGCGGCCGGCTCCAGAAAGTCCTCCATCAGCGACGTGTGCAGGATCACGTCATGCCGTAGACCGGTGAGCTTGCCCTCCGGCGTGGCGGACAATTGAATGTGCTGAGAGGTCTCGGGCCGGGCCCCTACATTACCGAACATCTGGTCGCGCTCGAGAGCGATCTTGACCGGCCTTTGGACCACCTTCGCCGCCATTGCCGTCAGCGCTACATGGGACCACTGCGAGCCCTTGGAGCCGAAGCCGCCGCCCGTATACGGGCATTGCAGATGGACGTTCTCAATCGGAATGGCAAGCGTGCGGGCGATGATCTGCTTGCCTCCGGAGACGTATTGCGTGGCATCGTAGAGGTTCAGTTTCTCGCCCTCCCACCACGCGATGGTGGCGTGGGGCTCCATGGGGTTAGCGTGATGAATGGGTGTGGTATAGGTCACATCGATCTTTGCGCCTGCCTTTGCCATGGCCGCGTCCAAGTCTCCGCGTTTCTCTTCCGCGGGCTCCCGGCCGCCCTGCTTCGGGCTACGCGCTTCGCCGAGACGCATCTTGAACTGGAGCTTGGCAGGTGTAGGCTGATAGCGAATCTTCAGCAGGGTGGCGGCGTACCTGGCCTGGTCGAGGCTTTCGGCGACGATGTACGCCACCGGCTGGTCGCTGTAATCGACACGATTATCTTGGAGGAGAGTGATATGCCGGCGGGCGGGTGGCTGCGGAACCGGCGCGGGTACGCGAGGAGCGTTCTGGAACGTCATCACGGCAAGGACGCCCGGTGCGTGCTCGGCGGCGGTGCGGTCGATGGAAAGCAGGGTCCCGCTTGCGATGGTGCTTCCGACCGTGTATCCATAGGCCATCTTCTTGCCGGGAACGGTGAACTCGGCGGCATACTTCGCCTTTCCGGTCACCTTCACCACCGCGTCATAGCGATGGGGAAGCTGTTTCGGAGAAAGGGTATGCGGCTCATCGATCGGCGTGGGCTGCTGCTGCGTGGGAGGCTGCACCGCGGGCTGTGCCGGTGAGGCGGCAGGCTGGACCGGTGACGGCTTCGGTGGAGGCTGCTGCGGCGGAGTCTGCTGCTGGCCGGAGAGCGGTTCTGTCATGTCTTCGTTGAGATCGATAATCATGCTTTTGCTCCGATCGGCCCCTGCGCAGCGAGCGTGAGAGCGCGAACGATGTTCTGCTTGGCGAGCTCGATTTTAAAGGCGTTATGCTCATACGGGTGCGCGCCGGCAAGAGCAACGTCAGCAGCCTTGCGGAAGACGTCCGGACTGGGAGTGGCGCCGGTAAGAGCTTTCTCCGCGGCTTCGGAACGCCACGGCTTGTGCGCGACCCCGCCGAGAGCCAGACCGGCCGACTTGATAGTGCCGCCGCTCATCTCCAGACCGGCAGCGATCGAGACGAGCGCGAAGGCGTAGCTCTGGCGATCCCGAACCTTGAGATAGGTGGAGTTCTGAGCGAACCGCGCCGGAGCAAGTTCGACCCCGGTGATGAGCTCGTCGGCCTTCAAATTGGTTTCAATCTGAGGGGTATTGCCGGGTAGGCGGTGAAACTCATCGAACTTGATCGAGCGTCTCCCGTGCGGCCCCTGCACGTGGACGGTTGCGTCGAGGGCTGCCATGGCGACGTTCATATCCGAGGGATTCGTGGCAATACAAGCCTCGCTGGCACCCAGAATGGCGTGGATGCGGTTGTAGCCTTGGATCGCCGCGCACCCGCTTCCTGGGCTGCGTTTATTGCAGGCAGGGAAGGCGGTATCCATGAAGTAGTAGCAGCGCGTGCGCTGGAGCAGGTTGCCGCCCGTTGTAGCCATGTTCCGCAACTGCGGCGAGGCGCCGGAGAGAAGAGCCTCTGAGAGCATCGGGTACGAGGCAACGATGGTCTTGTTGTTGGCCAGATCGGAGTTGCGGACGAGCGCTCCGATCAAAACGCCGCCTGAGGGAGTGGGAGTGATGTCGGTCAACGAGAGGTGGTTGATATCGACCAGAGTCGTCGGATGCTCGACCCCATATTTCATCAGGTCGACAAGGTTCGTTCCCCCGCCGAGAAACTTCGCGGAGTGAGCCTCCGTCAGGGCATGAACCGCTTGATCGGGAGCGGTTGCGCGTTCATAGCTAAAAGGATTCATCAGGCGCTCGCTCCCTGGGTTTTCGCCAGACCTTGCTGCTGGGCCACGGCACGGACGGCGGCGACGATGTTGGGGTAGGCTCCGCAGCGGCAGAGATTGCCGGACATGCGCTCCCGGATCTCGTCGTCCGTAAGGGTGGGGCTGGAGAGATTGCCGGAGCTGAAACTGACGACGGAGAGCTCGCCCTTCTTCGCTTCATCGAGGGCGGCGACCGCGGAGCAGATCTGGCCGGGAGTGCAGTAGCCGCACTGGAAGCCGTCGTGTTCGACGAACGAAGACTGCATTGGATGCAGATCATCCCCATGGGCCAGGCCTTCGATGGTCGTGATCTCTGACCCTTCCACGGCGACTGCAAGGGTCAGGCAGGCGTTGACTCTCCGGCCGTCCACCAGCACGGTACAGGCCCCGCACTGGCCATGATCGCAGCCCTTCTTGCTGCCGGTCAGGTCCAGGTGCTCGCGAAGCGCGTCGAGCAGGCTGGTGCGCGTGTCGAGTTGCAGCGGACGGGCAGAACCATTGATCTGGAGCGTGACGGAGCTCAGCTTTGGAGGAATGGTGGGACTCGGCTTCTCCGCGAGGCCGCTTCCGGAAAGGCTTGCAGCCGCGGAAGCGGTCGCTGCAGCCTTGAGGAAGCTACGACGCGAGAGCCCGCCGGCCGGCTCAGCCGCCGGATCGATCTCAATCTCATCTTCAAGGGGTGTACAGGGGGACGCGGTCAAGGCAAGCCTCATTCCGGGGATCGATTGCTAACGTCAAGGTAGATGGTCCGAGGTTCTGAAAGGATGTTTCCCCATCGAGCCGGAGACGCCTGACGAGTGCCGTACCGGAAAAGATGAAAGCGGATTCCTGCGACACCCGTGCGAGCGCGCCCTATTCATCCGCATGAGAGCATAGGACGTCACACACTCCGTCGGTAGCTACGCTACTCAATCCTGGGTCGAAGATGATTTGGAGCACCGAATGGGATTTGAACCCATGAATACTGGTTTTGCAGACCAGCGCGTTAGCCACTTCGCCATCGGTGCCCATGGTTACCGCTCGACGGCAGACCGCCGAGCCTGCCTGAAACCTGACCCCTCCGGCTACTGCGGTTGTGCCGTCGTGCGCAGATAGGGCTTTACCGTCTTATACCCCGGAAACTTGGTGTCAGCCTCTTCGTTCGACACAGCCGCCGTAATAATCACGTCCTCGCCCTGTCTCCAGTTGGCCGGCGTCGCTACCTTATGCTTCGCCGTCAGTTGCATGGAGTCAAGCACCCGGATCACCTCGTCGAAGTTGCGCCCGGTCGTCATGGGATAAGCCATCGTCAGCTTGATCCGCTTATCCGGTCCGATCACGAAGACCGTACGCACCGGCGCATTCAATGCGGGTGTCCGTCCCTCGGAGGTCTCGCCCGCATCGGCGGCAAGCATGTCATACAGCTTCGCAATCTTCAACTCCGGATCCCCGATCATCGGGAACTTCACCTTGGCCCCGCCCACATCCAGAATGTCCTGAGCCCACTTCTCGTGGCTCGTCACCGGATCTACACTCAGCCCGATCACCTTGGCGCCGCGCTGCGCGAACTGCGCCTCCAGGCTCGCAACCGCTCCAAGTTCCGTGGTGCACACCGGCGTAAAGTCCTTCGGGTGTGAGAACAGCACGGCCCAGCTATCCCCGATCCACTCATGGAAGTGAATCGTGCCTTGCGTGGTCTCTGCCGTGAAGTCCGGCGCAATATCGTTGATCCTGAGTGACATCGTCTGATTGCCTCTATTCCTTGGATGAGAGCGCACCGGGAAACGGCGCAGCGGCTTGGCTTAAAGCAGAAAACCCACCCGGCCATCGGGCCTCGGGTGGGTTCTGAGTCATTGCGAAGGGTCTTACCTAGGCTCGCTCATCTCCACACCCGCACACGACCGCGGCAACAGCAGCGACACATGCAGGCATTCGGAGTGAGGAGCTTCATCAGGAGTATCTCGCCTTCTTGATCTTTACCGCGCCGGCCCGCTGTTCAAGTTTCGGCTAGCATCATGAAGCAGTTTGCTCTACTGCGGTTTGTACACTCTCTCACTCCGAGGTTTCCGTGTCAACAACTCCGTCGCCCAGCCCAACTTCGCTCCTGCTTGACTACGCCCTCGTCAATGTCTTCGCGGAGCAGCCGCTCGAAGGCAACCAGCTTGCCGTCTTCGCCGACGGCAACGGTCTCAGCACCGCGCAGATGCAGGCGTTGGCGCGCGAGATGAACCTCTCCGAGACCACCTTCATCTTGCCCGGCGATCCCATGCAGGAACGTGAACACGGAGTTCATGTCCGCATCTTTACGACCGAGGAAGAGCTTCCCTTTGCCGGCCATCCAACCCTCGGCACAGCCTCCTGGCTCTATTGGCATCATCCCACCCTGCGGGGTCAGGAGACCATCACGCTCAGGCTCAAGGCAGGCGGCATTCCGGTCCGTTTCGCAGCCCCCACACCGGACCGGCAAGGCGTCTTCGCTACCATGCGTCAGAACGACCCCGTCTTCGGAGCGATCCATCCCAGGGCGGAAGTCGCAGCCGTGCTGGGACTCGATGTCGGAGACCTCGAGCCCTCGCTGCCCGTTCAAACGGTCTCCACCGGCATGCCCTTCAGCATCGTTCCCATCCGGTCGCTGGAAACAATCCGCGGCCTCGCCATTCCTCAGGCCAAGGCGCAGCCCTGGCTTCGGGCGCACGGAGTGCGCTTCTTCTACTGCCTCTCGCCCGCTGACCCGGACAGCGGTGCTGACTTCCATACCCGCATGCAGTTCTACAACGGAGAGGATCCTGCGACCGGCTCTGCCTCGGGCTGCGCCATCGCCTGGCTTGTCCGTCATGGGGTCGTGCCCAGCGGCAAGGAGGTGGTCTTCGAGCAGGGAGTGGAGATCCATCGCCCTTCCCGAATCCACGTGCGGGCCTCCCTCGGATCGAGTGCATCTTTGACGGGAACGGAACCGGTCCCAATCAAGGACGTGTTTGTGTCCGGCCGCACCATCCCCGTTGCAACCGGCCGTCTTTTCCTGCACCAACAGGGCCGTTTCCCACAAGCCGGATTCATCAAACCGCAACAAACAAGCACCTTCCAGAAAATCGGTGGATGAGCAACCCCCAAAGCATCTCCACATTCACCCTTTCTTCGCCGGTTGCCAAGTCGGGTTCCCCTTCGTAAGGTGGGGAAGCGTTATCGGAGTGTGAGGGCGGCTCGATCAAGTGGCCTCCTTCAGCAAGCCCCGAAACCATTTAGCTTTCGCCTGATTTTCTGAAAATTTGACCTGAGAGAAGCCTGACTGTTCGCAGTCGCGGCTCCATGCGCGCCTTCTCCCTTTGCACCGCGGCCTCCGCCCCGGCGTTTCTGTCCCGTGCCTTGCGCACGCTGCAGCTTCCGCCCCGGGCTCAAGGCTGTCCTCGCAGGGGCAAGAACCTCCACGCCTGGAATCCCGCGGGGCAACCTGCTTCGGGGCTTCTCTCGCACCCCGCGGTTCGCCCGCTCGGCGAGCCGGGACCCTGCTCTCATCGACGCCCGCAAGGGATCGGCAAAGGAGACAGGAGAGCCTTGCGCTCTGGTGCTGCGTCCGTGCCAATAGGGGCAGACGTTCGCACTCATCCCGGTTCACGGACGAACCGCGGTCAAGCTTAGCCGTTGCCGCACCAGCACTCCTCGCGGGTCTACCGCCTCCGGCCAACCAGCCGGCTCGCGGCCTCGCGTCTGCTCTAAACCGTCGAACCCCGCCGCACGACACCCCGCGCGGCGCTGAAAGAGAGAGAGTCCAACCGAATGCGCCCAAAGAAAGTCATCCTCAGTATCGACGGCAACGAAAACACCCTCTCCGTCCGCACCTTCCTGCTGGAAACCCGTGGCTACCGCGTCCTCACCGCCGTCTCCGCACAGGCTGCGTTGGAGATCCTGGAGCAGACCCTCCCCGGCGCCATTGATCTCCTCATCTCCGACCTGCTGTTGCCCGGCATGGACGGCAACGAGCTTGTCCGCCGCGCCAAGCAGATCCATCCCACACTGCCCGCGCTCCTCGTCTCCGGCACCGTAACCAGCTATGACCGTGCACTCGCCGCCGACGCCTTTCTGCCCAAAGGTGCAAGCTCCCCCGCTGAGCTGCTGGAACGAATCCGCGTGCTGGTCGCGCGCAAACGTGGTCCCAAGAAGCACGTCCCCGCCCCAACGCCTGCGGAGCCCGCGGTCGAAAAGCCGGTCCTCATGGAACACCCGATGGCAAGCTAGGCGAGCCTCCGTTCCTCGCTCCGGTGAATCAACTTTGGCTTCACCGGCCCGAAGCGGGACGCAAAGCAGGTAAAATACTCGGATGCGATCCGCTCCGCGCACTTCGCGCATGCCGGAATCCCACAAGTTGATGGAGGAGTAGTTTTGGCGAAACGCGATCGTTTTCTCTTTACCAGTGAGTCCGTGACAGAAGGTCACCCCGACAAGATAGCCGACCAGATCTCAGATGCAATTCTCGATGCATGTCTGGCCCAGGACCCCATGAGCCGGGTCGCCTGTGAGACCCTCACCTGCACCGGTCTCGTCGTCATCGCTGGTGAGATCACCACCAAGGCCTACGTGGACTTCCAGGGCCTCGTCCGTTCCACCGTCGCCGAGATCGGTTACACCCACTCCTCGTACGGCTTCGACTCCAACACCTGTGCCGTCATCTCGACCATCAACAAGCAGTCCCCGGACATCGCGCAAGGTGTCGACACCGGCGGCGCCGGCGATCAAGGCATGATGTTCGGGTATGCCACCAACGAGACACCCGAGCTGATGCCGCTCCCTATCTCGCTCGCCCACAAGCTCTCCGCCAAGCTCACCGAGGTCCGCAAGTCCGGCCTCATGCCGTATCTGCGCCCGGATGGAAAGTCTCAGGTTACGGTCGAGTATGCGGAAGTCGGCAAGCCCAGCCGGATCGATGCGGTGGTCATCTCCACCCAGCATGATGAGGATGTCACCAACGAGACCCTGCGCGCGGAGATCCTGAAGAACGTCATCCAGGCGGTCATCCCTGCGGAACTTCTCGACGCAGACACCAAATATCACATCAATCCTACAGGCCGCTTCGTCATCGGCGGTCCCATGGGCGACTCCGGCCTCACTGGCCGCAAGATCATTGTCGACACCTACGGCGGCATGGGCCGTCACGGCGGCGGAGCCTTCTCCGGCAAAGATGCAACCAAGGTCGACCGTAGCGCCGCATACATGGCCCGCTACGTCGCTAAGAACATCGTCGCCGCCGGTCTCGCGGACCGTTGCGAAGTCCAGCTTGCCTATGCCATCGGCGTCGCCGAGCCCGTCTCCGTCCTCGTCGACACCTTCGGCACCGGCACGATTGACGCGGACAAGCTCGAAGAGCTGGTGCGCGCCAACTTCATCCTCACCCCCAAAGGCATCATCGAGACGCTCCAGTTGCGGCGTCCCATCTTCAAGCAGACCGCCGCCTATGGCCACTTCGGCCGCACCGGCAAAGACTTCACCTGGGAAGCAACCGACAAGGCCGCCGGCCTCAAAGCCGGCGTCGCCGAACAGTTAGCAGTCAAGTAACCTCCTGATTGAGCGGAACCAGCAAAGGCGAGCCCCGGCTCGCCTTTTGCTTCCACCTGGGTTCATTCGAGAGCGCGAAACAACCCGCCTTCCACTTTCATCCCTCCAAAGGGAAGATCGAGGTGGCATTATGTTCAACTGGAAGTCCCTGGCAATTCTAGCGGCCACCGCCGCGTCGCTCAGTGCTGTAACCGTTGCTCCGGCTCAGATTGCCGTGAGCATCGGCACCCCTCCAGGCTGTCCTTATGGCTACTACGACTACTCGCCCTACAACTGCGCGCCTTACGGCTACTACGGTCCCGACTGGTTCAACGGAGGCATCTTCATCGGTGCCGGCCCCTGGTTCCACGGCCCGCGCGGCTTTTACGGTCATGTAGACAATCGTTACGATCCAAACCACGGCTATCATGGCCCGTTCCCGGATCGTGGGGCACAACCCTTCAACCACTTCAACGGAAATGAAGCACGTGACGGCCAGGGCCACATCGGCAACGCGCCCCACGATGCAGGCGGCGAACACAATCCCGAGGCACACGGCGGCTTTGGCGGCGGCGGCCATGGCGGTGGAGGTCATCGCTAAAAAGCGCTTTGATCGTCGAATCGGCACGGGGAGGGCTGCCCATCGTGAGCAGCCCTCCCATACCTAATGCAGCAGCGAGATTGCCACCGCACTGAGTGCAGCCACACCGGTCTCCAGTGTCGGCCCCGGCAACGGCTCGAACTTGCTCGTATGCGGCCCCGGAAGCGGCTTCCCATTAGCCTTTGCGGCGGCTAAATTCGCTGGATCCATCGCTCCCAGCCAGAAGTAGCACGAGGGAATCTTCGCCACCTCGCCGAACACGCCCACATCTTCGCTTCCCATCGAGCTCGGATCGTCGAAGACATTCTTCTCTCCAACCGTCTTAACCAGCGTGGCCTTCACCCGCGCCGTCAGTTCCGGATCGTTGTACGTCACCGGCGTAGACTCGTCCTCGAGCACCGTCACCACCGGCGCCTTCTCCGCCGGAAGCCCATACGACGCCCCAACCCCGGCCGCCATCTGCTTGATTCCATCCAGTGTTATCTGGCGCGACTTACCGCTGAACGCACGCGTCGTCAACTCCAGCTTCACCTCGTCCGGAATGATGTTGCGCTTGGTCCCGCCATGGATGTCCCCGACCGTCACCACCGCCGGATCATGCGGATCCTGCTCCCGGCTGACAATCGTCTGCAACTGCACGATAAGCATCGCGGCCATCAAGATCGGATCGCGTCCCAGGTACGGATACGCCCCATGTCCGCCGATCCCCTTTACCGTGATATCCACGCTCGTCGAACTCGACATGGCCGGCCCGCTCGTGATGCCGATCGTTCCCGCCGCGTGCGCGTTCGTGTCGTGCAGCCCAATCACCATATCGGGTTTGCCGAATCGTTGATACAAATTGTCCGCAAGCATCGCCTTCGCGCCGTCGATCGTCTCCTCGCTCGGCTGACCCACGATCATCACCGTTCCGTGCCACGCCGTCTTCTCGGCCGCCAGCCTGCGCGCCGTTCCGATCAGCACGGTTGTATGCACGTCATGCCCGCAGGCATGCATCACCCCGACCTCCTGCCCGGCTTTATTCTTCACCTTCACTTTGCTTGCATACGGCACGCCCGTCTCTTCGATGATCGGCAGCGCATCCATATCCCCGCGCACCAGCAGCGTTGGCCCCACGCCATTCTTCAGGATTCCCACCACTCCATACGCCTTCGATCCATCCGAATACACCCCCACATGTTCAGTCACTGCATAGCCCGCTTTGCGCAGCTCCTCAGCGAGCAACGCAGAGGTATTCACCTCGAAGTGGGAAAGCTCCGGATGCGCATGGAGGTCCTTATAGATATCGATCAAAGCCGGCGATGCAGCGCTGTTCTGTTGTCCCCACGTGCCGCTAACGGTCATCAACGCAAACGCAAACACCCCGGCAGCCTTCATCATCCGCTTGACCTCTTCACATATATCTTTGATCCTCCGAGAATACAGGAGCATGCTGAAGGCCGCTATAGAGCGCGCAGTCGCGCCAGGATCTCTTCCCCCGGAGCGGAAGATTCCAGCGCCTGCCGTGCAGCCCTATTGCCATCTGTCGCCTCCGCCAGTAAGAACTCCACCGCCCGTTCTTGCCTGGTCATCGCCATGGCCGTCAGCAGCGTCTCGCGAAACTCCGGGTAGCGAGTCTGCTTCCAGGTCGCATGCAGCAGCGTGAACGCCTCTTCCATGCGGGTATCGGCAATGGCGAAAGCCGCCTCGGCAGACGTCTCATCGGGTCCATTGACTCCACCGGCAAGAAACCTTCCCGCCCACGCCAGCGCCCGTAGCCCCTCCAACCGCAGCACACCGGAGTAGCAGGCCCCCAGCAACTCCGCCTCATCCGAGCCCAGTTCCGCCCGCAGCCGCAACAGCAGGCTCGCCGCATCGTTCCCAATCTGTTCTACCGCTCGCGCCGCGTTCACCCGCACCGGAAGGATCTTGTCCGCAAACAGCGGCGTCAGATGCGTCAGCACGTCGACGCTCGACATTGACCGGCACTGCACCAGCGCCAGCGCACACACTCCACGAAGTTGGCCGGCTGAGTCCACCGGCGGACCCCAGCTCGCCTCCGGCTGGAAATGATGCATGCCCGCCAGAAAAAGACCTTCATCCTGGTACTCGAAGGCCGCCAGGGCCTCCGCCAGAGCAGTCTTCGCCCAACACTGCGGATCCGGCTTCTTCTCGTTCGGCAGAAAACGATAGAACGCCGTGGCCAGCGCCTCGATCAGCCCTTGTTGACCATGCAGCGCCGCCAGCTTGGCCGCTTTGGCGACAATGAAGTTATTGCGATGCGCCAGTGCCTTTCGAAGCGGCTCCAGCGTGGACGCAGGTTCAGCCTCCCGTAGAGATTCCAAAGCGGCGAGTTCAACATCAAAACTACGGGCAGCAGCCATCTTCGCGCATCATCCGAGAAATCTGTAACACATATCGCACCTATTGCGAGCATCCGTGCAAGTTCCCTATTCCTTGACACTCACACCGAGCGCTTTAAGCTTGCGGTAAAGATGACTCCGCTCCAAACCCAGCGCCTCCGCCGCGCGACTCATATTCCCGTGCGTCTCGTCGATCTTCTTCAGGATGTAGTCCCGCTCGTACGCTTCGCGAGCCTCCAGCAGCGTCGCAAACTCATCTCCCCGAGCGGCGCCGTCTTTCTTACCACTCTCGCGATAGACCAGCTTCGGCAGATGTTTTCGCTCGATGCGCGACACCTTCGGATTCAGGATCAATAATCGCTCAATCAGGTTTCGTAGCTCCCTCACGTTCCCAGGCCAGTGATACTGCTTCAGCGCCGCCAGCGCATCCTCCGCCATCTCCACGCGAGGACGCCCGTACTGCGCTCCGAACTCGGTGAGGAACTCCTTCACGAGCAGAGGTAGATCTTCTTTGCGATCCCGCAAAGGCGGCACGAAAAATGGAATCACATTCAGCCGATAGAACAGGTCTTCGCGAAAGTTCCCCCGCGCGATCTCCTCCTCCAGGTCCTTGTTCGTCGCCGCAATCACCCGCACATCCACATGCACCGCATGGCTCGCACCCACAGGCAGAAACCGCTGCTCATCGAGCGCCCGCAGCACCTTTGCCTGCGTCTTCAAACTCATGTCCCCGACCTCATCGAGAAACAACGTTCCCCCATCCGCCCGCTCAAACGTCCCCCGCTTCTCATGCGGTGCACTGGAGCCCGCATGCGGAGCCGCGCCATTCCTATACCCAAACAATTCAGTCTCAATGTAGTCCTCGGGAATCGCCGCGCAGTTCAGTTCCACGAACACCCTGTCCTTCCGCAGGCTCTCCGCGTGCATCGCCCGCCCGATCAACTCTTTGCCCGTCCCGCTCTCGCCAAAGATCAGCACCCGCCCATTCGTCGGCGCCATCAGCTTGATCTGTTGACGCAGTGCCTTCATCGGCACACTCTCGCCGGTCACCGTCCCCCGCGCAAGCTGCCGGCTGAACTCCGCATTGTCCTCGCGCATCTGCCGCGTGCGCATCGCATTCTTTAGCACGATCAGCGTGCGCGCAAGGCTCAACGGCTTCTCAAGAAAGTCGTATGCCCCCAGCTTCGTCGCCTTGACCGCGGCCTCGATCGTCCCATGCCCGGAGATGATGACGACCTCCGGCACACTCGCCGGCTCCATCGCCCGAATCTCACTCAGCGCATCCAGCCCATCGCGATCCGGCAGCCAGATATCCAGCAGCACCACGTCGAACGCCGCATCCCGCAGCAGCATCAAAGCCTCGCCGGCCGTCCCCACCGACGTAACCAGGTAGCCCTCCTCCTGCAGGATGCTCTCCAGAGACTGTCGTATCTCAGCCTCATCGTCGACGATCAAAACGTGATTCAAACCGAACTCCTCCGTATAAGTTCCATCTCTGTTACAGAACCGGCAATGATGTGACTAGAACAGTGACGCAACCCGAACGGACTCGTCCTGGAGACTCTCAGCGGCATCGACACTCGCCGTCCGCAGTTCCACAATAAACTTGGCTCCGGCAGGCTCATGCTTCTCCGCCCGGATCGATCCCCCATGTTCCTGGATCACCTTCGCCGCAATCGCCAGACCTAATCCCGTTCCCCGCTGTTTGGTGGAGAAGTAGGGCAGAAACAGCCGTTCTCGCATCTCATCCGTCAGCCCGGTGCCGGTGTCGGAGACGGTCAGCTCCACCATCCCGCTCTCCAGCAGCGCCGTCGAGATCCGCATCTCCCGCAGCAGGCTGCCTTGCATCGCCTCAACGGCGTTGTCCACCAGGTTCCCCAGCGCCTGCTTCATCGCCTCCGGATCCGCCATCACCAGCGGCAGATCACGCCCCAGCCTCCGCATCAGCCGGATGCCTTGCATCCGCCCCGCAAACAGCGCCAGCGAGTTCTCGACGATCGTATTCAGATCGGCCGGCCGAGGCCGCGCCGTGGGAAACTGCGCCAGCGCGGAGAATTGGTTCACCAGTCCGCGCATGCTCTCCACACTCGCGGAGATCACCTCGCTACAGCGCCGGATCACCCCCACCGACGTCGACTTCATCCCCGCCTCGCTCAACGTCTCATCCACCCGATCGATATGCCGACCAATCTGTTCCGCGCTCAACGCAATCGGCGTCAGCGGATTCTTGATCTCGTGCGCCACCCTCCGCGCCACCTCTTTCCATGCACTTTGTTTCTGTGCCCGCAACAGTTCGGTCGCATTCTCCAGCACCAGCACATACCCCAGGTGCTCCCGCAACCCATGCTTGTCCGCACTCGCCTCCAGCAGGGCGACGGTCGCCAACAGATTCAGCGTCCCTCCGCCATTGCCGCCGGACTCATTCATCTCCATCTCCCCCGCCGCCGAGCCCATCCGGTGACTGCGCCGCAGCAGCCGGTCCAGCGCCTCCATCATCTCCACCGGGAAGATCTCCTCCATCGTCAGCCCGATGAACGGCCTCTGCCCACCCGGGTCAAGCATCTCGCTCAGCGCCCGATTCGCCAGCACAATCCTCCGTTCCTTATCGAGTGTCGCCACTCCATTCGGAATCGTCTGCAGCATCGTCTCCAGCTCAGCCCGCCTCGCCTCCAGCGCGGCGTTCGCCGCACTCAGCAGTGCGGTTGAAGCCTCCACCTGTGCCCGGCTGCCCTCCAGGTCCTGGGCCATGTGATTGAAGCTCCGCACCAGCTCTCCAATCTCCTCCGTCGCCCCCTCCTGCACCCGCTGCTTATAATCCCCGGCCGCAATCGATGCCATCGCATCCGCCAGCGCCTCCACCGGCTTGGTCACCTGCTTGGACAGATGCAGCGCCAGCCAGCTAGAAGCGAACAGCGCCAGGCTCGTAATCATCAGCAACAGCAGCATGTAGAAGTTGCGGATCTCGCGCCGTCCCCGCACCAGCCGCCAGTACTGGTCCGCCGCCGCCCGCAGCTGCGTCATGGTCGCCGACATCCCATACGGCAGCGGCAGACCCACCACCACGCTTACCGCCGGGCCGCCGCGCTTCATCACCGTAGCCAGCCCCAGCGAGTAGTCCGTCCCGCCATTCGCCCCGCTCGTGCCGTTCGTATAGATCGGCGCATCGCTGCGTTGTGCTGCCGTCAGGATCGCATCGTCGGACGACCCACCCGCGGCAAACACTCCCGTCTCCACCGGTGCCACGGGAACGCCGCTCTCCTCTTCCGGCGCGTCATCCTTCGCACCGGGCAGGGAAGAGACCGGCGCCGGAATCCAGGCCTTGACCGTCGCCGGCGAGCCCTTCTGCTCATGCAGGTGAAACGCCACCACCGCATGGCCATCGCGGAATACGACGGCGAAGCCGCCCTGCAGCGTAATCTCATGCTCGCGCAGCACGCGTTCCACCGCCGCGCGGTTCTGCGCGTCGTTGGCATCTTTCTCCCGCACCAGCGCCGGCAGCGTGGACGCAATCGCCTCCGCCTCCACCCGCGCATTGCTGGACGTGTACTGAGAAAGCTGCAGCGCCATGCGGTCGGAGTCGTCTCGCATCTCCGTCACCGGCTGCGTAAACCAGCGGTCGACCGCACGATTCATCAGCAGGTAGCTGAAGCTGAACATCGCCACCAGGGGCACCAGGCTCACCAGCACCGCACCCCAAAGCATCCGCGTCCGCAGCCGGCTGCCCATCACCCGGCTCTTCTGGTCCGCGTACAGCTTCAGCACGTTACGGACAAGCATCAGCAGCACGGCCACAAACACCAGAAAGGTGATCGCGGACAAAGCCGTGTACAGAAAGATCTGTCCCGGTGTAGCCGGCTTCAACTCCTTAGGGTCCCAAGCGTTCAACGACGCGAACAGCGCGAAGATCACCAGCCCGGACGCGCCCAGCACAATGCTCCAAACCTTGCGCTGGCGGGTACTCGTCGTCATCTCGCGCTGCCTCCTCGTCTGGAAACGGTTCCGTCTCTAACTCCACTCCAGAATCGTTCCAATCGCCTTCCACGGACGATGTTGCGCATGGGCCACGGCCTCATACGTCAACTGCCCGCTGAACGTATTCACGCCCTCCGCGATCCCCGGATCGGATTGGATCGCGGCCACCGCGCCCATCCCCGCCAGCTTCATCAGATACGGAAACGTAGCGTTCGTCAGCGCCAGCGTCGACGTATACGGCACCGCCGCCGGCATATTGGTCACGCAGTAGTGCACTACGCCGTCGACCTCGAAGCTCGGGTTCGTATGCGTGGTTGGCCTCGCCGTCTCGATGCATCCACCCTGGTCGATCGCGACATCCACGATCACCGCACCCTTCTTCATCTTCGACACCATCGCCTTCGTCACGATCTTTGGCGCCGCCGCCCCCGGAATCAGCACGCCGCCGATCACCAGGTCCGCCTCGCACACCGCGCGTTCGATGTTGTAGCTGTTACTCGCCAGCGTATGCACCCGCCCGCCGAAGATGTCGTCGATCTCCCGCAGCCGGTTCAGGTTCAGGTCCACCATCGTCACCCGCGCCCCCATCCCCAGCGCGATCTTCGCCGCATTCGTTCCCACAATCCCGCCGCCGATCACGCACACAATCCCCGGCGTCGTCCCCGGAACTCCACCCAGCAGCACCCCACGCCCGCCATGCTCCTTCTCGAGATACGTCGCCCCCACCTGCACACTCATGCGCCCCGCGACCTCGCTCATCGGCGTCAGCAGCGGCAGCGTCCCCGCCTTGTCCCGTACCGTCTCATACGCGATGCCGGTAACCTTCTTCTCCAGCAGCGCATCCGTCAGCGCGGTCAGCGGAGCCAGATGCAGGTACGTAAACAGCACCAGCCCCTCGCGAAAGTTCTTGTACTCCTTCTCAGTCGGCTCTTTCACCTTCACAATCATGTCCGCCAGCCGCCAGACATCGTAAGCCGAGCCCACGATCTCCGCCCCAGCCGCCTGATACTCATCATCCGTAAATGCCGACAACGCCCCGGCATTCGTCTCTACGAAAACCTTGTGCCCTGCCTCGGAGAGCGCTTTGACTCCGGCCGGCGTCACTCCCACCCGGCTCTCGTGGTCCTTCACTTCCTTCGGCACGCCAATCGTCATGCTTCCTCTTCCCTCCGGGCGCCGGCCCGTCTTGCGCTGCTCAATGCTGCTTCAACCAGAATATGCCAAGTCTCCTGTCAGACTCCCGCCCGGCGCATCCGTCTCTCCTCCAGTGCTGCGAATCCGCTCCGCAGCACCCGCCGTGCCGGATCCTCCACCCACCGGAACAGCACCCACGAAACCACGATGAGCGCGACCGCGGTCAACCCGAGCCGGCCCACCTCAGACCGCAACCCAATCGCTTCCGTCCCCGTCATCACCCAGCTCTTCACCGGCATCTGCATCAGGTACACCGAGTAGCTGATCCCGCCAGCCAGCACCATCGTCTGCGTCGAAAGAAACCGCGACACCAGCGTCCGTTCCTCCGCCAGGCCGAGAATCACTCCGGCAAACGCCACCACCACCACGGACGTCCACCCATCCCCCGGCCGGCAAAGCCAAACCACCGCCGCCAGCATCGATCCATAGGTGATCAGTCCGTTCCTCCCTCGCGCCTGCCGCCCCATGAGCCGCCGCAGGAAGTAGTTCCCCAATCCCACTCCCGTCAGAAACTCCGGCACATGCAGCGCAGCCAGCGGCACCCACCGAAACACCCCATAAGCCGCATACCCCAGCGTCCGCGAGGCCGTATTCAACCCTATACAAACCGCCAGCATCGCCCCCGTCGCCCAGGCCGCCGCGCTCAAGCTACGCCGCTCCACCCACGTCTGCACCCAGGGAAAGATCACATAAAACAACGCCTCTACCGATAATGTCCAGCAGACGATATTCCCCGCTCCAGCCATCCCCACCCGAAACGGATTCCAGGCCTGCACCATCAGCACCGAAGCCGCCACATCCCAGCCCGAAGCAAAGTTCGCATGCGGAATCGACGCCAGCACCATCGAAAGCGCATACACCGGCCAAATCCGCGCAAACCGAGCCTCCCAGAAACGCCTGTACCCACCCGGCTTATCGATCTGCCCCGCATAGGTATACGCCAGGATGAATCCCGAAAGCAGGAAGAACAGCGGCACTGCCAGATATCCGTTGCCAAAAAAGTAGCCCGCCCGCACCATCCCATGCTCGGCCATACTCCGCCCCATCCGCGTATGAAACAGCACCACATAGAACGCCGCGAAGAACCGTACCCCCGTAATCGCCTTCAACGCCCTACGATGAACCGTCAGCTCCCCCGGCGTGGCAGCGGCTCCATCCTTCTCCAATCGTCCCTCCCGAACCGCGCTTCCGCCCAAGTATCGCACCGTATACTCCGCGCAACCCCGTGTCTCCCGCGGCTTGCAGCGAGTACAATCAGTTTTTACGCTGATCCTGCAACTCCCTAAGACCTTATTCCCCAAAATTAGGAACGATACACCCCGAATGTCCTCGAACAACTTCCAGATGCGTTACTCGCGCGTGCACAACATGCGCTCCCTCTTCAGCCTCTTCTCGTCCGATCTCGCCATCGACCTCGGCACCGCGAACACCCTCGTCTTCGCCCATGGCAAGGGCATCATCGTCAATGAGCCCTCCATCATCGCCGTCAACCAGATCACCGGCGAGGTCGAGGCCGTCGGCAAAGAGGCCAAGGAAATGCTCGGCCGCACCCCCGGCAACATCGTCGCCATCAAGCCCATGAAAGACGGCGTCATCGCCGACTTCAAGCAGACCGAAAAGATGTTGAACTACTTCATCCAGAAGGCTCACAACCGCAAGATGATGGTCCACCCCCGCATCGTCATCGGTGTCCCGTCCGAGATCACGCAGGTTGAAAAGCGCGCCGTCATGGACTCCGCCTACCGCGCCAAAGCCTCTGAAGTCCACTTAGTCGAACAGGCCATGGTCGCCGCCATTGGCGCCGGCCTTCCCATCACCGAGCCCGGCGGCAATATGGTCGTCGACATCGGCGGAGGCACCACCGACATCGCCGTCATCTCGCTCGCCGGCATCGTCTACTCCCGCTCCGTCCGCATGGCCGGCAACCAGATGGATGAGGCCATCATTACCTACATCAAGCGAAAATATAACCTGCTCATCGGCGAGCGCACCGCCGAGCAGATCAAGATGGAGCTCGGCTCCGCCTTCCCGCTCGATAAGCCCATCACCAAGACCATCACCGGCCGCAACCTCATCGAAGGCGTCCCCAAGACCATCTCCATCGACGACTCCGAGATCCGCGAAGCCCTCGGCGAGTGCATCGCCACCATCATCAACGGCATCCGCGTCGCGCTCGAGCGCACCCCGCCCGAACTCTCCGCCGACATCTCCGAACGCGGCATCGTCCTCACCGGAGGCGGCGCGTTGATCAAAAATCTCGACAAGCGCATCCGCGAAGAGACCGGCCTCCCCGTCTCCGTCGCCGACGACCCCCTCGCCTCAGTCGTCCTCGGCACCGGCCAGATGCTCAGCAACTTCAAGCTCCTCCGCAAGATCTCCATCGATTAATTCCATCTCTTGGCTTCCGGATGCAGGTCTCTCACGCACAGAGACCCGCATCCGTGTTCTGCGCTCGCGACCGGAAAGCCGGACGGATCGCACCCTCACCCCAAAACAAACCTATTGCCTCTCCCCAGCCTCTCAGGTGTGTAGCTCCTGGGATTACAGCGAGCCGGAGGCTCTCTATGGCGGCGTCAGTTCGGGCCATCCTGTTCTACTTGTTCCTGGTTTTTGTCGTCCGCATCGTAGGCCGGCGCCCGGGAAAGCAGATTACGCCCTTTGAATTCGTCCTCGTCTTCTTCATGGGTGGCCTGGCGCTTACCGCCATGGTAGGAGACGATGCATCCCTCACCAATGCTTTCATCCAGATCATGACCATCGCCTTCATCCACTTCCTCATCGCCATCGGCAGAAGCAGATCCAGCCGCCTCGCGGTTCTGTTGGATGGCACACCCTTGGTGCTGCTGGAAAACTCAAAATGGCGTTCGGACACTCTCAGCAAGATGCGCATCCAGGATGACGACGTGATGGCGCAGGCGCGAGATCAGGGCGTAACCACGCTGGACAAGATCGAAATAGCAATCCTGGAGAGAAACGGGCAGATCAGCATCATCGAGGGGGAACAGTGAGTAACGTCGCATTCGAAAAGCCGGTCGAAGATTCCGTCCCGAAGATCAACGACGAAGTAGCCGTCGGGGAAGATCTGGTCTTTCAACGACGCTGGTGGAAGTTCGAAAGCGTCATGTGGTCGCTCATTGCCATCCTTCTGCTCCTGAACTTCCTGGGAGTCTTCGGCAGGGGACCCGCCGCTCATGCAAGTCTGCAAAACGACGCCCTATCCATCAAATATGAGCGCGTCGAACGATTCGGAACCCCGGCCATCTTCCATGTGCTCTTCGCTCCGGACGTCATGAGCAAAGGCAAAGTAGAACTCTTCGTCAGCCAGAGCGTCGTGGACGAGCTTGGCGCACAACGAGTCATCCCGGCACCTCTTGAAAGCGCCGTCGGAGCCGGGGGCATCACCTACACCTTCGCCGCCGGGCAAGCCCCCGGCTCTGTCGAGTTCGCCCTACAGCCGGCAAGAGCAGGAATCTACCACTTCACCGTTGGAATACCAGGTTCCGCCCCGCTCTCCGGACGCATCATCGTCGTTCCATAAGCCGTACGCACTGAGGACCCCCGCTATGTCGACCATGATCTCTGCAGTGGCAGGATACTTCTTCCTCATGTTCATCGTACGGCTGCTCACCCGGCGGCCCGGTGCGCAAATGACCATGTTCGAATTCGTCATCGTCTTCCTCATCGGTGGGGTCATCATCCTCGCGACGACGGGGGGCGATCGATCCATGACCAACTGTGCCATGGCAATCCTCACCGTCGGACTCCTGCATAACTCCGTCGCGTGGATCAAGGCGCGCTCCCCGCGCTTCGGCGCCATCGTCGACGGAACCCCACTCGTCCTGCTGAAGGATGGCGCCTGGGTGAAAGAGGTCATGCAAGGCATGAAGCTCGCACCCGAAGACATCATGGCTGCGGCACGCATGAAGGGTGTCAACTCCATCTTCGACGTGAAGTACGCCATCCTTGAGCGCAACGGAACCATCAGCATCATCAAGGCCGAGAAAGAAGAAGCATGAGCCAGGCCGAAGAAGGGAGGGAGATCGAAACCGACATCCCGGAGCGAATGGATAAGCTCCCCTGGTCGAAGTGGCACGTCCGCATCATCACCGCCTTGGGCACGTCTTGGCTCTTGGACGGCCTTGAAGTAACCCTCGTCGGCTCGCTCTCCGGAGTTCTCGAAAGCAAGAACGGCCTCTCGCTCACCGATCCCCAGGTCACCTCCGCCGCCTCCATCTACCTCATCGGCGCTGTCTGCGGCGCACTTTTCTTCGGTCATCTCACCGACCGTCTCGGCAGGAAGAAGCTCTTCCTGGTCACCCTCGCCACCTACTCCGTGGCCACCATCTTCACCTCCTTGTCGACCGGCTTCCTCTTCTTCGCCTTTTGCCGTTTCTTTACCGGCCTCGGGATCGGCGGCGAGTACGCCGCCATCAACTCCGCGGTCGACGAACTCATCCCCGGCAAGGTGCGCGGCACCGTCGACCTCTTCGTCAACGCCACCTTCTGGATCGGCGCAACCATCGGTTCCGTCGCCGCCTTCGTACTCCTGGGCGGACATGGTCTTCCTTTGGACCGCAGTTGGCGATACGCCTTCGGAATCGGCGGTGCCTTGGGCCTCGGAGTCCTTCTGCTTCGCCTCAGAGTGCCGGAGAGCCCAAGATGGCTCATGCTCCGCGGCAAGGAACAAGATGCCGATCGGGTCGTCGGTTCAATCGAAGAGGAGATCAAGAAGAACGGCAAGCAGATCCCCGCGCCAACCGATCAAAAGCTGAAGCTCGTCACCCGCGACCGCACCCCGCTCAAAGAGATCTTCAAAAGCATGTTCGTCGAAAACAGGTCCCGATCCTTCCTTGGCTTGGCCCTCATGGTCGGACAATCCTTCTTCTTCAATGCCGTCTTCTTCACCTACGCCCTCATCGGGAAAAAGTTCTATCACCTTAGTGACGATCGCCTCCCGTTGCAGTTGCTCCCATTCGCGGTGGCAAGTTTCCTTGGACCCTTGCTCCTCGGCAAGCTCTTTGACTCCATCGGCCGCAAGCCCATGATCACCGCGACCTATGGAGCGGCCGGCCTCATGCTCGCGGCGGTCTGTCTCCCCTTCGCGCACGGTTCCTTGAGCCTAAAAAGCCTGGGCATCTGCTTCACCGTCATCTTCTTCGTCGCGTCCTCCGCCGCCAGCGCCGCTTACCTGACCGTTAGTGAGATCTTCCCGCTCGAGATTCGCGCCTTCGCCATCGCGGTCTTTTACGCCGTCGGGACGCTGATCGGCGGTGTCGGCGCTCCAGCGCTTTTCGGTCAACTCATCGCAACCGGCTCCAAGATTCACGTCGCCGAGGGCTGGGCGTTGGGCGCTCTTCTCATGCTCATCGCCGCCGGACTGGAGGCGTGGATCGGTGTAGAAGCGGCCGGCCAGTCCTTGGAGTCCGTCTCCAAGCCATTGCAAAGCCGCTGACCGCTTCGCCTCCGTCGTGAGGCCCGGACTCGCTCATGTTGGTCTCCTGCGCCTTTCAGAGCATGCGTTAGACTGGAAGTCCGCCTAAGCCAAGTGTCTGACGAGTCGACCCAGTCCCGTCGAGGCGGACTGCGAAGCTCTCGTCCACCCCCATTTCGGTGACAGGCAAGCGATAAAGCGTACGAGGACCGATGGGAACCAGGGTGGCACTGCACCACGAATCCAGTTACCGGTATGAGCGCCCGGTCTCGCTCGGCCCGCAGACCATTCGGCTGCGCCCCGCCCCGCACTGCCGCACCGCTATTCTCAATTACTCGCTGGAAATGACGCCCTCCAGCGGCATTGTCTCCTGGCAGTTCGATCCCCTCGCA
Source organism: uncultured Granulicella sp. (assembly GCA_965198885.1). GTDB lineage: Bacteria > Acidobacteriota > Terriglobia > Terriglobales > Acidobacteriaceae > Edaphobacter. The sequence continues at coordinate 2,642,404 of OZ240677.1, forward strand.
AACCACGTCGCGAGAGCCGTCTTCCCTCAGAAAACAGCCGAGTTCACCGTGCGGATGAACCTTGTCGCGGACCTAACCCCGGTCAACCCCTTCGCCTTCCTTCTTGAACCCGAGGCCGCAACCGCCCCGTTCCGCTATCAGCCTGAGACCGCCCGAACCCTCGAACCCTTCCTCACACCGGAGCCCGCCGGACCCCTGCTGCACAACCTTGTCGATACCTTCCGCAGCCCGCAGCCCACGGTCGCTCTTCTCCTGTCCTTAAACGGTGCCGTGCTCCGGCGCGTCGCTTACACGGTTCGGCTGGAGCATGGCGTGCAGACCTGCGAGCAGACCCTGGAAAAAGCCTCCGGCTCCTGTCGCGATTCGAGCTGGCTGCTGGTCCAGCTCTGCCGTCATCTCGGATTCGCCTCCCGCTTCGTCTCGGGCTATCTCATCCAACTGGCACAGCCCGATGCCTCCAACCCGGACTCGTCAAAGACCGACTCCGCCGATCTCCATGCCTGGGCAGAGGTCTACCTTCCCGGCGCCGGCTGGATCGGCATGGACCCCACCTCCGGCCTCCTTACCGCGGAAGGACACATCCCGCTCGCCTGCAGTGTCACCCCGGAAGAAGCCGCGCCCATCAGCGGAACCGTCGAGTCCGCGGGCGTTGAGTTCACCTACCGCATGACCGTCGAAAGACTCGGAACCCACTCCCGATTAGCCGCTCCCTTCACCGAAGAGGAGTGGCAGCAGGTCAGAGATCTCGCCTATCGCGTCGACCGTGACCTCAAAGAGCAGGACGTCCGCCTGACGATGGGTGGCGAGCCCACCTATGTCGGCATCGACGAGCCCGAAAGCCCGCAGTGGAATGTTGAAGCGCTCGGCTCCGCAAAACGAACTGCCGGCTTGGCGCTCATCCGCTCCTTGCGCGAGCGCACCGCGCCGGGAGCGCTGCTTCATCTCGGCCAGGGCAAGTGGTACCCAGGCGAGCCCCTGCCGCGCTGGGCCTTTCACTGCATCTCGCGCAAGGACGGCATACCCGTCTGGGAGAACGGCGAACTCTTCGCACTCGAGAGCGTGAACCACAGCTACGGAACCGAAGACGCACTCCACTTCCTCCAGGCCCTGAGCCGCAGACTCGCCGTCACCCCGGAAAATATCCTCCCCGCGATCGAGCCTTTCTCCGGCTCCCCAGAACCCGCGGGCTACATCCTCCCCTTGCGCCGCCGCCCGATCGCAGGCAAGCCGGCGTGGTCCAGCCGCCTTTGGTTCTCCCCACCCGCAAGCTTCATCCTCTCCCCCGGCGACTCCCCTATCGGCTACCGCATCCCCATCGAGATGATGCCTTGGGTCGCTCCGGATACCCTCGTCTACGACAGGGAAGAGGATGGCCAGGTCAAGCTTCCTCCCGCACCTTCGCGGAGGCCGGAGTTGTTCCGCATGGACCCTCCGCCGGACCCACTCCCACCCATCCCCGAAGACTCAGCCTCCGCGCCGGAACTGATCCGGCCTTCTCTCTGCGTTCAGGCACGCGAAGGCCGCTTGCACGTCTTTCTCCCCTACGTCTCCGTGGTCGCGGATTACTTGGACCTGGTAGCTGCCGTCGAGGAGACCAGCCGCTACCTGCGGAAGCCCGTCTGGATCGAGGGCTACGCCCCCCCGTTCGACCTGCGCATCCGCGTCTTCAGCCTCACGCCCGATCCCGGCGTCCTCGAAGTCAACCTCCCCGCCACCTCGGAGTGGGATGAGCTTGAAGCCCTCAACGAGATCCTGGCCGGGGAGGCGCAGCAGCATCGCCTGATCGCCGGCAAATTCGGCTACGACGGCAGTCATCTCGCCACCGGCGGCGGCAGCCACATCACCCTCGGCGGCCCCAGCCTCGCCGACAGCCCCATCCTCCGCCGCCCGGACATGCTGCGCAGCATGGTCGCATTCTGGCAGAACCATCCTTCGCTCTCCTATCTCTTCGCAGGCATGTACGTCGGCCCCACAAGCCAGTATCCGCGCGTCGATGAAGCTAGAGTCGACGCGCTTTACGAACTGGAAGTCGCGTTCAGCCATCTTCCCGCCAAGGGTTGTTCCCCCTACATCCTGGACGGACTCTTCCGCAATCTTCTGGTCGACGTCACCGGCAACGCCCACCGCGCGGAGTTCTGCATCGACAAGCTCTATCCGCCCGAAGGTCAGGGTCTTCGGCTCGGACTCCTGGAACTCCGCGCCTTTGAAATGCCCCCGCACTTCCGCATGGGTCTGCTCCAGATGCTGCTCGTCCGCGCACTCGTGGCCGTCTTCTGGAAACAACCGTACACCGGCGATCTCGTCCGTTGGGGCGCCGCCCTGCACGACCGTTTCATGCTCCCTCACTTCGTGGAGCGCGACTTCCTGGATGTACTCCAATCCGTCGACAACGCCGGCTTTCCCTTGCAGGACAACTGGTTCGCCCCACAAATAGAGTTCCGCTTTCCCAGAATCGGAGAAATCGAAGCAGACGGCATCCAGCTCGAACTGCGCCAGGCCCTCGAGCCCTGGAACGTCCTTGCCGAAGAGACCACCTCCGGCGGCACTGGCCGCAGCGTGGACTCTTCGCTAGAACGCATGCAGGTCAAGCTCACCGGTCTCACCGCCGCCTCCCGTTATGCCGTCGTATGCAACGGCCGCAAGGTGCCCATCCATCCCTCCGGCGTACCCGGCGAGGCCTTGGCCGGCATCCGCTATCGCGCCCGCATGCTCTCCGCCACCCTCCACCCCACCATCCCCGTCCACACGCCCCTCACCTTCGATCTCGTCGACACCTGGAAGCAGCGTTCCATCGGCCGCTGCATCTACTACGCCGGCCAGCCCGACGGCACCTTGCACACCAGCCGTCCCGCCAACGCAGTCGAAGCCCGCGAACGCCGCCTCAACCGCTTCGTCGTCACCGCCCCACCCGGCGGCACCTTCACCGTTCCGCCGCCCGAGGACAATCCCGTCTTCCCCATGACTTTGGATCTCCGCCGTCCCGCGCCAGAAGCGGCCGGTCAGCCTCCTGCTGAAGCGGCCCTCAACCCTCCCACAGGAGAGCGATGACCGGCGATCTCTACCAGTCTCCGCTGCGCTACGGCGGAGCCTACGAAGAGTCCTCCGCGGACGGCATCCAGCCGCGCGATCACTGGTCGGCGCTCATCGACTCCCTGCAATCCATCGGCCCCGCTGGCTTGGCGCTGCGCTGGACCCAGGCCGAACGCCGCATCCGCGACAACGGCATTACCTACAACATCTACGGCGATCCCTTGGGCGCGCACCGCCCCTGGAAGATCGATCTCGTCCCCTTCCTCATCCCTGACCACGAGTGGCGCTTCATTGAAGCCGGCGTCATCCAGCGCGCTCAGCTCTTGAGTCTTCTGCTACAAGATCTCTACGGCCCGCAAAACCTGCTCAAGAGCGCTCATCTCCCCGCCGCCCTGCTCTACGCCAACCCCGCCTTTCTTCGCCCACTCGTCAACGTCAAGGTTCCTCAAGCGAGCTACCTCCACATGCTCGCCGTCGATCTGGCCCGTTCCCCTGACGGCCAGTGGTGGGTCCTCGCCAATCGAACCCAGGCACCGTCCGGCAGCGGCTACGCCCTCGAGAATCGCCTCATCGTCTCCGATCTCCTCCCGGAACTCTTCCGCACCTCGAACGTCCAACGCCTCGCACCCTTCTTCCGCGCCCAGCGCGACGCCCTCGCCCGGATGTCTCCCCGCAGCGACCCGCGCATCGTCCTGCTCACCCCCGGCCCCCACAACGAAACCTACTTCGAGCACTCCTACCTCGCCAAGTACCTCGGCTTCGCCCTCGTCGAAGGCGCGGACCTTACCGTGCGCGACCACCGCGTCTTCCTCAAGACCGTCGGCGGCCTGGAGCAGATCGACGTCATCCTCCGCCGCGTCGACGATGACTTCTGCGACCCGCTGGAACTCCGCGGCGACTCCCTCCTCGGAGTCTCAGGCCTCGTCGAAGCCGTCGCCGCCGGCAACGTCGTCGTCGCCAACGCCCTCGGCAGCGGCGTCGTCGAATCCCCGGCGATCATGCCCTTCCTGCCCGGGCTAGCCAGACATTTGATGGGTGAGGAACTGAAGCTTCCGTCCGTCGCCACCTGGTGGTGCGGCCAGGAAAGCGCCTTGAACTGGGTCATCGACCACCTCCAGTCCGTCGTCGTCAAGCCCGCCTTCGCCTCGAACTGGATGGAGCCCGTCTTCGGCTCGGAGCTCTCGCCACCGCAGCGTGAAACCTTCATCCAGCAACTCCGCAGCCGCCCCCACGAGTACGTCGCCCAGGAGCAGGTTCAGCTCTCCACCGCCCCCGTCTGGGAGAACGACTCCCTGCACTCCCGCAGCATCGTCCTGCGCACCTACGTCGTCAACACCGGCGAGGGTTGGGCCGCCTTCCCCGGAGGTCTCGTCCGGGTCGCCGAGGCCAACGGCTCCGTCGTCTCCATGCAACAAGGCGGCCACAGCAAAGACGCATGGGTCCTCTCCGACCAGCCCGTCGACACCTTCAGCCTCCTCCCGCGCCGCAACGAACCCGTACAGCTTCGCCGCGTCTCGCTCGTCGTCCCCAGCAGCGTAGCGGACAATACCTTCTGGCTCGGCCGCTACGTCGAACGCGCCGAAAACCAGGCCAGAATCCTTCGCGCCATCATCCCCCGGGTCCACCTGGAAGATCCCCAGGAACTCGGCAGCCTCATCTGCCTCGCCGGCTGCCTTGGCTCACGTTCCCGCAGACTGGCGGGCACCCGCCGCACCCAGCCCACCTTCCTGAAGCTGCAAAGGGAGCTGCTCGCCATCCTCAGCAACGAGAAGCGTTCCGATAGCCTCCCCTCCACCCTCGCCGAGGTCGCACGCATCGGCGGCAACGTGCGCGAGCGCCTCTCGGCCGACATGATGCTCCTCATCGGACAGCTCTGCGGCTCACTTAGAGCCGAAAAAGGAACACCCGTCGCCGGCTATACAGGGATGCTGACCAAGCGGCTGGAGCTCCTCTCCGCCTTCTCCGGACTGGAGCGCGAAAACATCAACCGCGGATCGGGCTGGCTCTTTCTCAGCCTTGGCCGCCGTCTTGAGCGCGCCATCTACCTGACCCGTGAGCTCCGCCAGATCACCCGCCCCTTGTCTGCGGAAAACTGGGCTTACCTCGAGCGCCTCCTCGAAGTCGCCGACAGCTCCATGACCTATCGCGCCCGCTACTACACCACCTTGCAACCCATCGCCGTTCTGGACGTGCTCCTGGCCGACGACACCAATCCCCGCTCCCTGGACTTCCAGCTCGATCATCTCGCCGACCTCTACGCCAAGCTGCCGAGATGCCTTCCCGACGATCTCAAGGCCATCGAAACCGCCGTCCTCACCCTGCGCCAAATCGACCTGGAGAAGCTAACGAACCTCGCCCCGGGCGCATCTTCTCTTCCACGCAATGACTTTGCGGAGCTCGACCGCTTCCTCGCCGGACTGGAGACCCTGCTTCCTTCCTGGTCAAACAATCTCTCCAACCACTACTTCAGCCACGCCCGCACCTTGCCCATCGCCATGGGACTCGATTGAGATGATCTACAACGTCAGTCATCGCACGACCTACCGCTACGCCTACCCCGTATCCGTCGGCGAACACGTTGCCTGCCTCAAGCCGCGATCTTTCTTCCACAATCGACTGGTGCAAAACAGTCTCACCATCCATCCCAAACCCACCGCCCTCACCGAGCGCGTGGACTACTTCGGCAACACCCTCTCCTTCTTCACCGTCGAAGAGCCGCACAAGGAACTCGTCGTCGAAGCCCGGAGCCGCATCGAGATCGACAGGGAACCAATCCCCAAAGAGGCCGTCTCCCGTCCCTGGGAAGAGTCCGCCAAACCTCTGGCGGCAGACCGGAGCGAGGAAGCGCTCGCCGCCTACCAGTTCCAGTTCCCCTCGCCCAGAATCCGGCTCAACCAGGAGTTTGCCGCCTACGCATTGGAGTCCTTCAGCCCCAAGCGCCCCCTGCTGGAAGCCCTGACTGAGCTCACCTCCCGCATCCACGCAGACTTCCGTTTCGACTCCAAGGTGACCAACGTTCGCACCCCCGCGGAAGAGGTCTTCAAGAAGCGACACGGCGTCTGCCAGGACTTCACCCACGTGCAGATCGCCTGCCTTCGTTCCATCAATCTCGCCGCCCGCTACGTCAGCGGCTATCTCCGCACCTATCCGCCTCCGGGCAAACCCCGGCTGGTCGGCGCGGACGCCTCGCACGCCTGGGTCTCCGCCTACAGCCGTGACCTGGGCTGGCTGGACATGGACCCCACCAACAACGTCGCCCCCACCGACGGCCACGTCACCTTAGCCTGGGGCAGGGACTACGGCGATGTAAGCCCTCTGCGCGGCCTCATCCTGGGCGGCGGAGGCAACACCCTCAAAGTCGAAGTCGATATCGAACCTCTGGATAGCTAATCCTCTGGGAGGAGAGGGAAGACACATCCTATCCGCGAAGGATCTGTCTACAGCTCAACTCGTACCCACCGGAATCAACCTCGCCGTGGACAGGCTCGCCGCAATGGCAGTAAAGATCCCGTTGAGCGACGTGACCGCCTGGCTCGCCACGCAGTTGTTCGTCGAGCCGTTCGCCGTATTGTTTCCATCCGAGTAAAAGTACTGCGGAGCCGAAGCTATATTCGCCATCGTCAGGCAAGGCTCGGTGCTCCGATAGCTCAGCCCGGAACTATACGTCCCCCCCACCGTATCGGTCGCGCAGCCCGAAGGCTCGGATCCATACGCAATCGAGTACACCCGTGTCCCCGCCGACGCCGCATCCTGCGCCGCCTTCACCGCCTGGCCGCACTCGTCCACGGACGACGGATACGTTCCCGACGTGTTCGCACCCGGCAGCACCGTGTAATTGAATCCGCTTCCGCCGGGCACCTGCGAGCATTGCGAACAGCTCGCCTGCGCATTCGAGTCGCCGTCGCTCAGAAAGATAAGCACGTTCTGTGTGCCCGGGTTTGCGCTTTGCTGGGCCACCAGCGCGGCTTGAGCGGCATAGATCGCCCCCGCATAGTAGGTCTCGTAGTCGACCTCAAAGTTCGGCGGAAGGATGCCGCCGCATCCCGGATTACCGCCCGCGGCCTTCACCAGCGCGGAGTTGGGGTTCAACGACTTGGCAAAATCGGAGGTCCGGTAATCACTCACGAAGCCCGTTACCTGGTACGTCGTCTGCACACTCTGATTTTGAACGATCGATGGAACCAGCATCGGCGAATAGCCGGACGCCACCGCCGGGGGAAACGAGTAGGCGGTCGCCGTCGGCACGCCGGACCACGGAGAGGTACTGGAAGACGCGGGGCTATACGGTGTCGTCACATTCCCATACGGCGAAAGCGTGTAGAAACCATAGTTGTTGTAAGGCCCTGGTATCGGAGTCGTACACGCCGTGTCCACCGCAACGGTCGACACCGAAAGATTCGGAAACGTGAACAAGGCAATCTGATCGACCGGATTCCGCGCCGCCCCCTGGTACAAGGTGCACGGATTCTCACTCGCCGTACATGGACTCAAACTTTGCAGCAGCACCTGGATCCCATTCAGCGCGCACGTGATCTGGGTCACCTTGCAGTCGGTATCCATGATGTTCATCGACGCGGTGCTGTCCACGATGATGGCGATGTTGAAGGGCGTCGGTGCTCCACCCTGCGCGGACGCCATCGAGTGCGCCTGGATCGTCATCGTCTTGTACCCAAACAGGCCCGCGAAGTACATCGGAATGACCGCCTGCTCCTCCACATCGACCGCGTTCGCATTGCCCGGCTGCAGGCATGCTTGCCCCAGCGTCAGCAGCGCATTCAGGCATCGCGTCGCCGGATACCCGCTCACCATGCTGACGTTCGGAACGTCTCCCTTCGCGTTCAAACTCCCCGGGACCCCGCTGTAACGCGTGGCCGCCGCCACCGCGCCGGTCGTCGGCAACGCCTGCGCCCCCGCCATGGCCGCCGCATCCGTAGCCGCCTGCAGCTCGCGCTGCGCATACAGCACCCGGCCAAAGTCGAAGACCAGCGCCGTCATCCCCAGGCATGCCGTCAGGAATACCGCCGAAAGCACCAGGATCTGCCCGTGTTCCTCCCGCAGCAGCCGGAACGCGAAGCCCCGTCCGCCCTTGCCGTGGCCATCTCTCATTGCACCGCCTCCGCCGTCTGCGTCGTCAGAGTGCAGCCCGGCACAACGTCATACCCCACCACCTTTAGTTGGCACGGGTACACCACCGTCACCATCGCGGTGCTCGCCTGTTGCAGATTGCCGGATGGCCCTGTCGTGGTGCTTTGGCTCGGGCAGCTTCCCGTGTTGTACGTGGTCCCGTTCAGGACGATCGTGTACGAAAGATTCGACGCCTGCAGCAGCGGCGCCGCCGCCGTGATCGCATTCGCGACCGTGGCGCACGGATCGAGCGTCGTGCCGCGGCTGATCGCCAGCTGCCTCGCCCCCACGCCCGTCGCTTCGGTCAGCGTGATGTAGTTACTGAACGTCAGCCCAAACGCAAGCACCCCCGTGACCACCAGCAGCAGCAGCGGAAGTACCATCGCCATCTCAACCAGTGACTGCCCCGTCTCCTGCCGGAACGCCGCACGGACGCACGCCGGACCAACGCGAGCCGCAAAGAGGGGAATACTTGCGTAACATCTCGGAATCGCTTCAGCGGGCCGTTGTTTCATTGGTAGGAGAACTTCTCTGCGCGCCTGGGGAATTTGGGTAACCAACTTCAGAAGCGATGCTATCGCCCGTCTCGCCCGTCGCAACATCACACAAAGGCAGCAAGCCCATCACCCCCGAAAGGGTCTAGCGCCGCCCACCGCCGCCATCTTTTCCAAGCTTCTGCGACCCAACCCCTCCGCCGCGCGTCTGAGCTTGCATGAGTTCAACCCTGAAGCCGGAGCCCGCCGCCTCAAGCTCTCGCGCAAACGGCCAGACCGGCGGCTCAACCCTGCGCCAAAGTCATCCCAACGTCATCCTCGCCATCTGCTGCATGAGTCTCCTCCTCGTCGGCATGGATGTCACCATCGTCAACGTGGCCCTGCCCGCGATCGAGCACGACCTGCACGCCCGCATCTCCCAGCTGCAATGGATTCTCGACGCCTACACCCTCGTCGTCGCGACGCTCCTGATGATGGCCGGCGCCGTCTCCGACCGGTACGGCCGCCGCCTCGTCTTCCAGGTCGGAATCACCGTCTTCACCCTGGGCTCGCTCCTCTGCAGCATCGCCCCCAGCATCGGCGCGCTCATCGGCTTCCGCGCCTTGCAGGGCCTCGGCGCATCCATGCTCAACCCCGTCGCGCTCTCCATCATCGCCAACGCCTTCAAGGACCCCCGGGGACGCGGACGAGCCATCGGCATCTGGGGAGCCGTCGCCGGTCTCTCGTTCGCCATCGGCCCCGTACTTGGCGGAGCCCTCACCCAGACCGTAGGCTGGCGCGCCAACTTCTGGATCAACATCCCCATCGGCATCCTCGCCTTCGTCCTGGCTGCGCGCTTCGTCCCCGAGTCCAAAGCCGCCCGTGCCCGACCCTTCGATCCCCTCGGCCAGCTCCTTGTCTTCGTAGGCCTCGCAGCCTTGACCTCAGCCGTCATCGAAGGCCCACACCTCGGTTGGCCCTCGCACTCGATCTGGCTGCTCTTCACGCTCGCCATCCTCGCCTTCGTGAGCTTCGCCATCCATGAGACAAGGATCAAACAGCCCCTCGTCGACCTCCGATTCTTCCGCAGCGTACCCTTTACCGGCGCCGTCCTGACCGGCATGGTGGCCTTCGCCAGCTTCGCGGCCTTCCTCTTTCTCAACGCCCTCTACCTCCAGCATCAACGCGGGCTCACGCCGTTCCGCACCGGCCTCTACACCTTGCCCTTGGCCGCCATGTTGACCTTGACCGCTCCCCTCTCCGGCCGCCTCGCGGGATCGCGCGGCCCGCGCATCTCGCTCATCCTGGGCGGCGCCGGCTTCACCATCAGCACCCTCATCCTCACGCAGTTGACCGATACCACGCCGGTCTGGTGGCTGCTCTGCAGCTATCTCTCCTTCGGCGTCGGTCTCGGCATGGTCAATCCCGCCATCACCAACGCCGCCGTCACCGGCATGCCCTTGGAGCAGGCCGGAGTCGCGGCCGCCATCGCCTCCACCTCCCGGCAGGTCGGAGCCGCGCTCGGCGTAGCGATCGCCGGAACCGTCGTCGGCCAGAGCCGCGCGCACGGCGCCGACTTCACCCTCGCCACCCATCCCATCTGGTGGTGTATCGCCCTCTGCGGAGTCATGGTCGTGTGGCTCGGATTCGCGGTACAAACCCAGTGGGCGCGTCAAACAGTAGAGAGTGTACGCAGACTCGTCGGCGGCGAGGAAACCACGCAGCCGCCATCGCAAGGAATCACCCGGGGAATTCGGTGAGCATCGTTTATACTTCAGCCACTACCGCGTACTCCAACTTTTTCTAACCACTGCGCAAGATAACTTTCGTTCCATCAACTCTCGGGCAAGGTGCGAAGCAGGATATGGGTAACGTTTCTTCGGAGAGTACTGAAACCCGCGTTCAGGACGCAGCAGCCTCCGGCGATGCGCAGGTAGACCTCTCTGTAAACTCACCCGCCACCTCGCCGCAAAACTCTGACGCCACCGTCATCGCCGCCTCCCCCATCGCTCCCCAAACGAACGCCGTCAGCGCCGCCTCACCCGCCGCGGGCGAGACCATGGTCGGCGTCGCTCCGTCACCCCGCGGCGACGGCGCAACCATCATCTCCAGCGTCGACACCGTCCTCTCCGCAGCCCCGCTGCGCCCCAGCCAGAATCCCACCAGCTCCAACAACTCCGGCCCGGGCGGAATCCTGCTCGAAGTCGGAACCATCCTCGCCGGCCGTTATGAGCTCCTCAAGCTCCTCGGCCAGGGCGGTATGGGAGCCGTCTACAAAGCCGCCGACCGCGAGGTCGATCGCGTTGTCGCCATCAAGCTCATCCGCCCCGAGATGGCCGCCAACCCCGAGATCCTGGCCCGCTTCAAACAGGAACTCCTGCTCTCCTCTCAGGTCACCGATCGCAACGTCATCCGCATCTTCGACCTCGGAGACACTCAGGGCGTCAAGTTCATCACCATGGAGTATCTGGAAGGCCAGGACCTCCACACCATCCTCAAGGAACGCCGCAAGCTCGACGTCGCCGAAGCCGTCGAGATCATGGAGCAGGTGACCAGCGGTCTCGCCGCCGCGCACCGCGTCGGCATCATCCATCGCGACCTCAAGCCCGCCAACATCATGCGCGATAACAGCGGACGCGTCGTCGTCATGGACTTCGGGCTCGCCCGCACCTTCTCCGGCGACGGCATGACCCAGACCGGCATGATGCTCGGCACCATGGAGTACATGTCCCCCGAGCAGGCCCAGGGCAAGGACGTCAAGGCCAGCTCCGACATCTTCACCGTGGGCCTCATCCTCTATGAGCTCCTCGCCGGCATCACCCCCTTCCATGCCGAGAGCGCCATCGCCAGCCTGCTAAGGCGGACCCAGGAACGCGCCGCCCCACTCATAAATGTCGACCGCAATATCCCCGGCCCCCTCAGCAACATCGTCGCCAAGTGCCTTGAGAAAGAGCCGGCCAACCGCTATCAAAGCGCGGAAGACCTGCTCGCGGATCTTCGCGCGTGGCAGGGCAAAAGCGGCAATACTCAGGTCTCCGCATCGTCACCGCGCCCGTACGCGGCGCCCGCACGCCAACTCCCCTGGCCGCGCATCGCCATCGCCGGCGCGGTAGTCGCGGCCATCGCCGGCGGCGCCGCCTGGTACACCATCCACAAACGCCACGCCGTCGCCTCCGGCGCCCACGCCCCCTTGTCGGTGCTGGTCGGCGACTTTACCAACCACACCGGCGACCCCGTCCTCGATAACACCCTTGAACCCATGATGGGCGTCGCCCTCGAAGGTGCCAGCTTCATCAACGTCTACAGCCGTGGAGAGGCCCGCAAGTTCGCCAAGAAACTTCCCAATCCGACCGATGTCCTCGACGAGCAGTCCTCCCGCCTCGTCGCCATGAACCAGGGTGTCCAGGCCGTCATTACCGGCGACATCAGCCATCGCGGCGACCAGTACGACATCACCGCGCTGGCGCTCGACTCCGTCAGTGGCAAACAGCTCGCCAAAGCCGAGTTGACCGTGCCCAACAAGCAGGAACTCCTAAGTGAGCTCCCCAAGCTCGCCGTCCCCATCCGTCAGGCCCTTGGCGATACCACTCCGGAGTCGGTTCAGTTTGAGAAGGTCAGCGGAGGCTTTACCGCCGCCTCCCTCGAGGCCGTACACCAGGACTCCCTCGGCGTGGATGAGCAGTTCGCGGGCAAGTTCCAGGAGGCCCTCGACTCCTTCAAGAAAGCTGCGGACCTCGATCCCAAGTTCGCCCGTGCCTACTCCGGCATGGCCGCCATGTCCAACAACCTGGGCCGCTCCGCCGACGCCGTCAAATACATGAAACTGGCCATGGCAAACTCCGACCGCATGACCGAGCGCGAGCGTTACCGCAACCAGGGCCTCTACTATCTCACCCTCGGCGAGTGGCAAAACTGCGTCCAGCAATACACCCAGTTGGTCGCGCACTATCCCGCCGACCGCGTCGGCCAGAACAACCTCGCCACCTGCTACTCGCAGTTGCGCAACGCCCCCAAGGCATTGGAAGCCGCCACCCACGCCGTGGAGATTACCCCCATGGGCGTCGGTCAGCGCCTGAACCTCGCCTTCATCGCCGCATTCGCCGGAGACTTCTCCACCAGCGGAAAAGAGGCCCGGGTCGCGCTCGATATCAGCCCGACAGCCTCCCAGGGCTACATGATGCTCGGCGAAGCCCACCTCGGCCAGGGCCGCCTCAAGGACTCAGCCGAAAGCTATCACCAACTCGAGAAGTTCAGCCCCGAAGCAGCCTCCAGCGCCGCCGACGGTCTCGCCGATCTCGCCGCCTATCAGGGAAACTATGCCGAGGCCGCCCGCATCCTCGTCCAGGCCGCCGCAACCGATCTCGCCGGCAAGCTGACCGACAACGCCGCCAACAAGTTCGCCGCGCTCGCCACCATCGACGAGCTCCAGGGACACACCCCGGCCGCCCTCTCCGACCTCGGCAAGGCCCAGGCTCTCACCCCGTCGACCCAGCTCGAAATGCTCATCGGAGCCACCTACGTCGACGCCGGCGATCTCCCCAAGGCCCAGAAGATCGCTGCCGGCCTCGCCGCACAGACCTCCAGCGAGCCCCAGGCCTACGGCAAGATCATCCAGGGTCTGATCGCCGTCAAAAAGAAAGACTTCAACGAAGCGGTCAAGCAGATCATCGCCGCAAACACCCTCCTCGACACCTGGATCGGACGCTTCGAACTCGGCCGCGCCTACCTCGCAGCCGGTTCCTTCCGCGAGGCCGACGCCGAGTTCGACACCTGCCTCAAGCGCAAGGGCGAAGCCATCGAGCTCTTCACCAGCAACGTCCCCACCTACGCCTGGCTCCCCCAGGTCTACTACGATCAGGGCCTCGCCCGCGAGGGAATGAAGAACGCCGCCTTCGCCGACTCCTTCAAGCAGTACCTGGCCATCCGCGGCCAATCGACAGAAGACCCCCACGTAGCCGAAATCCGCCAACAACTCCACTAAGCCGAATCAACCATTGTTCTCGGCACCTGTGGTGAGTCAAATAAAGCTCTAAGAAATCAGGGCTAAAAGGCCCCGTTCATACCAGCCCTGGGGAATCAGGCCCAAACTCCCGTTCCATACCAGCCTGGGGCGCAGCCCCAGGTGCGTTCCGGCACGATCGGAGGGCTGAAAGCCCGGCCTAATCAGGGCAAAGGTTACAGACTGACCACACTGGAACAAAACCTTCTCGCGCGAAACCTCCGTCATCCTAAGCGGAGACCAGATCAACAGACACAAAAGTTGATGCCAGGCCGCTCTCTTCCGGCAAGCAGATCCCGATTCCCATTTCAGGAACCAGAAATGCCCCGAAGGGAAGAAATCGACAGATTTCTGATTTCAAACACCCACAAAAACACCAGCAAATCCGCGTGTCAAGGGGCAAAACCACCTATCTCGTTCATTCGAAAGAAAATAAACTTGGCGTAACCACCCTGGCAACTCCCATACAATTGAAAGTAGAGAATATGGCGAGAAACATCGTCCATCTCCCAAGCCTGTGGCCGCAACCCTTTTGTTGACAATATTTTAGCTATAAGTCGCATAGAATGAATAGTTTGCGATGTACCCCCTACGCTAAGTCATTGCAAATAAACCCACTGTTATCGATAAGTTAACGGCAGGGGGGCACCCCCCCCTGCCGTGGCAAAATCGCTCAATTCCCCGTTCCCGACAACGCAACCGTCTGCGTCGTGGTTCGAGCATTGTCGACGATCGTCAAACTTGCACTGAATCCGCCTGTCATTGCCGGCGTGAACTTGATCGCCACATTGCAACTCGCGCCCGCCGCAAGCGGACTGCCGCAAGCATTGCTCTGCACAAAGCTCGTGGCGTTCGTTCCCGTGACGCTGATGCTGGTCAAACTGAGCGGCGTCGTTCCCGTGTTGCTCAGTTGCACATTCATCGTGCTGCTGGTCAGATGCTTCACCGTCCCGAAGCTCACGCTCGTTGGATTCAGGCTGACCACCGGATTGATCACCGCCGCGCTCAGCGGGATCGGCAGCGGACTGCCCGGAGCGTTGCTCGTGATCTGGAACGTCGCACTCTGTGCCGTGTAGAACGGACCCGCAATGAACCCGATCGTCATCGTGCAGCTCTTGCCCGCGGCCAGCGACTTCGGGCAAAGGTTGACCGCGATGAACTCATTGGAGTTCCCGCCCTTTACCAGCGAGACGATCGGATCGTTGATCGTGGCAGCCGAACTCCCGTTGTTCGTCACCGTAATCGTGCGCGTGGTAACACTGGCCAGATACACCGTCCCGAAGTTGATGCTCGACACCGACGCACTGATCGACGGCCCACTCGCACTCACGCTCTTCGTCACCGTGGTCGCCGCCGCATAGTTGCTGTTGCCCGCCTGGTTCGCGATCACCAAGCAGCTGCCCACGCTGTTCGTCAGCGTGTAAGTCCTGCCCGAGTTGCTGCATGCGCCGCCGCTCGTGAACGTCACCGGATTCCCGCTTGCGCCGCCCGAAGCCGCCACGACGAAGCTGCCGGGATAGACCGCGCTCGCCGGAGGATTCGTGGTGAAGGTTATCGCCTGCGCCGCCGGAATCGCCGTCGTAGACTGGCTCGCGGTCACGCTGCTGTAGTTGCTGTCCGCGGCCCAGCTTGCCGTAAGCGAGCAGGAAGTCGTCCCACTCGTCATCGTCACCTTCGTCCCCACGTTGCTGCAGCCTCCGCTGCTCGTGATGACCGCCGCGCTGCTTCCGTTGCTCGTTGCCGCCACCGTAAACGTGCTCTGGTAGGCAGCGCTCGCCGGCGCTCCGGTAAAGGTCACCGTCGGCGCAACCTTGGTTGCCGTCGTGCTCTGCTTCGCCGAGGTAGCGCTGTAGTTCGTGTCCGCGGCCCACGTCGCCGTCAGCGAGCACACGCCTGACCCGCTCGTGATGGTCACAGCAGTCCCCGCGTTCGTGCACGAGCCGCTGCTGGTGATCACCGCCGCGCTGCTCGCGTTGCTCGTCGCCGCCACGTTGAACACGGCGTGGTAAGCCGCACTCGCGGGCGCGCCCGTGAAGCTCACGCTCGGCGTCGCCACCGTTGCCGTTACGCTCTTCGTCACCGTCGGCGCCGCGGCATAGTTGGAGCTGCCCCCCTGGTTGGCGATCACCGAGCAGGTCCCGGTCCCGCTCGTGATCGTGTACGTTCCGCCCAGGTTGGTGCATGCCCCGGCGCTGGTGAAGAGCACACCGTGTGCGTTCACACCCGTCCCTGCGGCCGCCACCGTGAAGCTGCTCCCGTAAGCCGCGCTCGCCGGAGGGTTGATGCTGAACACGATGGTCTGGTTCGTCTTAGCCAGAGTCACGGTTGCCGCGGAGCTGGTCACCGGACTGTAGTTGGTGTTTCCCGCCATCGTCGCCGTTACCTGGCAGGTCCCGGTCCCGCTCGTCGCCGTAAGCTGGCTGCCCGCGACCGTGCAAGGCCCGCTCACAACGTTGTAGCTCACCGCGCCGCCTGTCGTTCCGCCCGTGACACTGAGAGCTTCGCTCTGGCCGTAGACCAGCGATGGTCCCGCGTTCACTGTCAGCAACGCCTGGCTCGCGGGCTGAACGGTCAACGTGCCGGACACATACAGGAAGGAGTAGTTAGGCGTAGCCAGCGAACCCGTGGAGACGGTGATCGGATAGCTGCCGGCACTGCTTGCCGGAGTGGCCGTCGTCGAGAGTCCAGGCATCCCGCTCACAACCGAAGCGTTATCGCTCTTCACGAAGCCGCTGTAGTTGTAGGTCAAAGCCGGAAGCGCCTGCCCGTAGACGGTCGAGACGTTGCTCGCCACCACCTG
Organism: uncultured Granulicella sp.; assembly: GCA_965198885.1. Classification (GTDB taxonomy): domain Bacteria; phylum Acidobacteriota; class Terriglobia; order Terriglobales; family Acidobacteriaceae; genus Edaphobacter. The sequence continues at coordinate 2,658,830 of OZ240677.1, forward strand.
CAGTACCGCGGGATAGATCGTAAACGACTGCGTCAGCGAAGCCGCACTGTAGCTCGCATTCCCAGCCGCTGAGGCCGTGATCGAGCAAGTCCCAATGCCGCTGACGCTGCCGCTTGTCGTACACGGTCCGGAGGCAGTCAAGCTCACCGGCAGGCCTGCGGAAGACGTCGCACTCACCATGAACGAGCCGCCGTACTGCACGTTCGGCAGTTGCGCGAAGTTGATCGTCTGCGAAGCCGCGCCCGAGCCCTTCGGCAGCACCATGAACGTCCCCGACACGCTGTTCGCCGCGTTGAAGGTCGTCGCTCCCGGTTGCGACGCGGTAACCGTGCAAGTCCCAGTAGTGCTCAGGTTGACGCTGGCCGCGGACACGTTGTTCAGGATCGATTGACTGCCGATCACGCAGGATCCAGCCGCGGTGAACTGCACCTGCAGCCCGTTCGCCTTGCCGCCTGTCATCGCCGTAGCTGTCACCGTGGTCGGCGTGCCAAACACAACCGAGCTTGGCAGCGGTCCCAGGACGATCGTCTGGTCCGTCTTCACCACCGCCGGTCCAGACGGTGCACTCTGGCGCGGCGTTCCTACCCCGTTATCCGGAACCAGCGTCGTCGTGATGGTATAGACAACGGTCTTCGAGGTCAGATCCGGATTCGTGTCGGTAAACTCAGTCGCCGGTGGGTTGCCGTTCACGCCGCTCACGCTGCCGATCACGATCGGCGTTGCGCCATTGGAGCTGCGATAGATCGTATACGTCTGCACCACGCCGAACGCCGGTGCGGTCCAGGTGATCCGAACCCCCGCGGGCGTGGAGGTCTCCGTCGGCGATGAAGGCGGACGAACCACCGAGTTCGCAGTCTCATAGGTCAGCTCGTTCGCCACCGGACCGCCGCTGCCGGTGGTATTGGTCGGTACGCTGCCAAGACCCAACGAGGAGCCGCTACCCAGGTTCACGCTGCCGCCGGTGCCCAGGCTGACCACGCCGCCGCTGCCCAGCGTGATGCGTCCGCCGCTGCCTAGTGTGATGTTGCCGCCGCTGCCCAGCGTAATCGTGCCGCCGCTTCCCAACGTGACATTGCCGCCGCTGCCCAGCGTGATGTTGCCGCCACTCCCGAGAGCGATGGTGCCCCCGCTGCCCAAAGTCACGTTCCCCCCGCTACCCAGAGTGACATTTCCGCCGCTACCCAGCGTAATGGTGCCACCTGCGCTTACGCTGGCCGAGCCGCCAGGAGGGATCACCTGAACTGCGCCGCTGCCCGTCGTGATGGTGCCGCCGCTGCCCAGCGTGACATTGCCTCCACTGCCCAGCGTGATGGTGCCGCCGCTGCCCAATGTGATGGTGCCACCGCTCCCAAGCGTGACGTTGCCGCCGCTGCCGAGCGTGACGTTTCCACCGCTGCCCAGAGTGATGGTGCCACCGCTCCCAAGCGTTACGTTGCCGCCACTGCCCAAGGTGACATTGCCGCCGCTGCCCAAAGTCACTGTGCCGCCTGCACCCAGCGTAGCCGACCCGCCGCTGCCCAGCGTCACATTGCCGGCATTACCCGCCAGGTTTCCGCCCAGTCCAAGCGTGACCGTTCCGCCGCTGCCGAGCGTGATGTTGCCGCCGCTGCCTAGGGTGATCGTTCCCCCGCTGCCCAAAGTAATTGTTCCTCCGCTGCCGAGCGTGACATTGCCGCCGCTGCCGAGCGTAATCCTACCGCCGCTGCCCAGTGCGATAGTGCCGCCGCTGCCGAGCGAGATCCTTCCGCCGCTGCCGAGCGTGATGTTGCCGCCGCTGCCCAGCGCGATGGTCCCCGCGCTGTCCAGGCTCACGCTTCCTCCGCTGCCGAGAGTGATGTTGCCGCCGCTGCCCAGCGTGATCCTGCCGCCCGCGTCCACCAGGTAGCTGCCGCCCGTCGGAGGGATGACCACCACGCCGCCGCTTCCCAGCGTGATGGTTCCACCGCTGCCCAGCGTTACATTGCCGCCGCTTCCCAGCGTGATGTTGCCTCCACTGCCCAGCGTGATTCTGCCGCCGCCGCTCAGGATGAAGCTGCCGCCGCTGCCCAGCGCGATGTTGCCGTCGGCGCCCGGTGTAGCGGTTCCCCCGTCAGGCAGGGTGACGTCGCCGCCACTGCCTAGGGTGATATTGCCGCCGCTACCCAGGGCTATCGTTCCTCCGCTGCCCAGGGTGACGTTGCCGCCGCTGCCTAGGGTGACGTTGCCGCCGCTCCCCAGGGTGATCGTTCCGCCGCTGCCGACGGTCGTACTTCCGCCTGCACTGATATTCAACGGCGCAACCGACGCTCCGAAGGAAAGCACGCTTGCCAGCGAGACGAAGTCACCGCCGGTCGCGCCAATCTGCCGCAGATCCATGTTGGCCAGATCGTTGAAGCCCCGTTCCTTCGTCTGTAGCACGCCGACGAAGCTGAGGTCCTGGTTATTCATCCAGGGCGGAGTGATCGGCGCGATCGATGCATCCACGCGATATGAAGAGTCGCCGGTCAGCGGGCTTCCGTCGCAGTGCCGCGTGGCCGGGGTGCCGGGCGCGCCGGTCCCATAGGGAACGTACCAGGCCGAAGTCGGGAAAGTCGCCGGATTTCCGGCAGCATCGGTCAGTTGAGTGATCGCACCGGCATTCGTCTCATCCACCGTATTCAACGTCTGGTTGGAGAACGCGATCGTATGATTCGGCCCCACCAGATCAAGCTGGAACAGGTAGTTCATCACGCTCTGATAGTTCGGCTTGCAGTTTGCGTCGAACGTGGCAACGTAGCTACTGGGTGTGTCGTAGTACAGTCCACCATGGCTCAGGCCAAGCGTATGGCCGATCTCATGGAAGAGCGTTCCGGCCAGCACGTTCGCCTTCTTGCTCATGTCCTGATTCGGTGCCGTCAGCCACAGACCAAGCGTCACCGCCGAATCCGAGCCGCCCAGATCGGAGTAACCCGAGATACTCGTCACCGTGCCCGACGTAAGCCCGATCACCGGTTCAGCCAGATTGCTGTTGGGATAGCTCCAGTTGGGTACGCCCGGTGTCGCCAGCGCAACCGTCTTCGTATCCGCGCAGCTGACCGTGTTGTACACGCCGTTCAAACTCGGATTCCCAAGCACCCCGGAGATCGTAAAGCGGCTCGGACACGCACTGATCCCCGTCCCTCGATCGGTCGTCACCAGAGTCGTCACGCCATTCACCACGTTGATCGAGATCAAAGTTCCGTACCGCGAATTCCATGCCGGAATCGCCAGCGAGTGCCCAAACAAAACGTAGTGGTAGCTGTCCTTCTGCCCGAACGGATAGCGAGTCGTGCAGTCGCCGCCCGTAATGCATCCATAGAAGTTCCGCGGCCACAGCTTCGAGAACTCCACGCTGTTCTTCCACCCGATCACTCCAGGCTGGTTGGGGAACTGGCAAAGTGTTGCCGGGTTGGTGGTCAAGTCATCCACGCACGTGTCCTCGGGCACCGCATTCCCAATCTGCAGATGCAACTGCACACCCGAAGCCGCGAACGCCGCCTTCACCATCGCCACCGGATCGTTCCCATTCGCATCCGGCGAGGGGAACAGGTTCTCCTTGGTCGGATCGCAGGAGCCATCCGCAAGCAACGCTCCGCACATGTAATCCATCTGCACGAACAGATCCTTCTGCCCGTGTTGCGCGCCCGGCAGCCCAACCCATGTAGCCGTCTTCGCGTCGTAGTATCCCGGCTGCCCTGCATGGAAGTCGCCCGGCCCCGGCCCGGTCTTCCAGGCATCCAGAATGCCGTCGTTATCGCTGTTGTTCACCGGCGTACTCAGGATCTCCGCCGCATACGCGCTGCCCGCATTTAGCGGCGCGCTGAACTGCTTCGCCTGCCCCAGCGTGGAGGAAGTGACGCTATTGTTCCAACCTTGACCGTTAGCAAAGATGCTCGTACTCCTGCCGGTGCCGTTCGCCCCACCCACCGCGTCATAGAACCCTTGCATCACCTGTGTCCCCGGAACCGTGGACAGCGCCGCGCCATCGTAGAGCACCACCGACTTCAGCGGAAAGTTCGGCGACAGCACGCGATATACCATCACCAGGCTTGCGCCTTCGGTAATGGGCAACGCCGTGCCTCCGTCCGGCAGTGAAACCGTATACACCCCCGTCGCGATCCGAACCCCATCCGGCCGCACCGGCAGATAAGCGTTCACCGCCGCCCGGTACGCCCGCAACGTTCCCGTCAACTGCCCATCCACGTAGTTGGGAATGTCATTCCCAATCTGCTGTCCCCCAACCTGGTAGCCATTGAACAAGGCATTCCCGGAAGAAGCCATCGCCGTATTCTCCACCGTCTCCCAGTAAAGGAACGCGTCGATCACGTCCGCCCCATCCGGCACCCCTTGCGTCGGCGCCGAGGCATAGCTCGCGATACTGATCGTCCCTGTAGCCAGCCCATTCACACCCGTTCTCCGCAGCGTCACGCCCGCCGAGATATAGTCACCCGTCACAAAGTAGTTGTTCTCCAAGAGCAGCGGATTCGGCACCGCCGGCTGTGCCACGCCGCTCGACACCAGCAGATTCACCGGCGATCCCACCGCAACCTGCGTCCCCGGAACCGGACTTTGGCTGATGATGCTCCCCTGGGCGACCGTATTGCTCGCCGCCGTATTCACCGTCCCCATCGCCAGCCCCACACTCGTGATCGGAGCCGCCGCCGCCGCCTGTGACTGTCCCACAACATTGGGCACAGCCACCAGCGCCGCCACGCCATTCACCGCTCCCGTCCCGCTCAGCGTGATCGTCTGCGTCGCCGCCGTGGCATTCAGGTTGTTGTTACTGAACACTGCCGTGCCCTGGAAGAAGTTCGAGCTCTGCGGAGTAAAGCTGAAGCTCTCCTGGCACACTCCACCCGGAGCCAGCGGAAACAGCAGCCCGCAGTTCGACTGCAGGCTCACCGAAAAGTTCCCATTCAGACTCAGCGATGACCCACCCACCAGCGGCTGGTTGCCGATGTTCTGCACCGAGAACATCTCGATATCCGTACTGGTGCCCCCCACGTTGGTCGTCGCGAAGGTCAACGCCGGAACCAGCGACCGAACCACCCCCACAACCTGGCTCGCGAATGGCTCCGGAATCAGCACCGTCCCCTTCGCATCGACCGCGATCTGAGTCGTCCCCACGCCGTTCGCCACGACGATCTGGCAGGCCTTGGGGGTGCATCCTGCCGGCACCTCCACCACCGCCGGGATTCCCGAATCCGCGACAAACACATCGCCCGCCGCGTCGACCGCCACACCCATCGGCAGAGACCATCCGCTCCCAACCTGGATCGCGCAGTTCGCGCTCACGCAGCCGGCCGGAATCTCCACCACCTGCGCCAGACCGTAGTCGGTGATGAACAGGTCACCCGCGGCATCCGTCGCCAGCCCTGCCGGGTGTGAATTCGGGCCGGGGTTGTACACCACGGTCTGCACTCCGCCGTTGGCCGAAACCTCCACCACCTCGTGGTCCAGCGCGTCGCTGATAAAGATGTCGCCTGGTCCGTCCACGGCCACACCCTGCTGCGTTCTCAGCCCGCTGCCCACACTCAATTGGCAGTTGCTGCTCGCACAACCGGCCGGAACCTCGACTACCTGGTTCAAATTGTTGTCCGCAATATAAAGATTGCCCGCTCCATCGACAGCCAGAGCCAGCGGATCGGACAGCCCTACCCCCACCGTGCTCACCGTGCCGTTCGCCGCGACCTTCACCAACTCTTGGCTCCCCGGGTCCGCGATGAAGAGATCGCCCAACGCATCCACCGCGACCCCCTTCGGCCTGTTCAGCGGGTAGTTCGCCGTCGTGTTGACCACCGCCTGCGTCCCCGGCCCAAACGCAATCTCCGGTTCCTGGCCGACGCCATAGATCGGCGTACTCTGCACCAGGTTGCCGTTGTTGTCATAAAGCTGCACCGCACCCAGCCGCAGTCCGGGCGCCAGCGGAGTGAACGCCACGTTGACATTGCAGGCGCCCGAGACCGTCCCCGTGCATGTGCTCCCCGTGCCCGCATTGAAGTCGAGTCCGGTCGCCCCCTGCGTCACCACCCGGACCGCCCCAACCGTCGTGTTTGCCGGAAGGCTGAAGGTCACCGGCAACGTATGGCCGCAGATCAACGGAGTAACGACGCCCACCGGGCACACCGAAACCCCGCCGAAGTTCTGATTCACAAAGCTCGCCGTAACGCTCCCCGCCTGCGTCAAAGTGAAGCTGCAGGTCGGGTTCGTCCCCGCGCTCGCGCACGCCCCGCCCCAGCCCGTGAACACAGAAGTCCCCGTCGGAATCGCCGTCAGCGTCACCTGGCTCCCACCGGTGTAGGTCGCCGAGCAGCTTCCCGTGTTCAACCCCGTCGCCAGGCTGCAGTTGATCAACTGCGTGCTGTCGTTCACCGTTCCGGTCCCGGAACCTGCCAGCGACACGCTCAGTGGAAAGCTGGAAGACACACCCACTCCGTTCAGGTAGATCGTCTGTGTCCCTAGCCCGGAGCTTAAAGCGTTGTCGTTCAGCGTGGCCGTGCTGACCGGATACCCCGCGCTCTGCGGCGTAAAGCTCAGGCTCACATTGCAAGCCGCGCCCGGGCCCAGCGCCGACGTACCGGAACAATCGACGGGTGTACCCGTCCCCGGAACACTCACGAAATTCGGTCCGTTCACCGTCAGCAGCGACGGACTTGCCGCCACCAGCGTCTGGTTGCCGATGTTCTGCAGCGTCACCGACTGCGGGCTGTCGCTGCTCGTGCTCCCCACATTCGTCGCGGCAAAGCTCAACGTCGGGAACTGGTACTCAGCGGGCTGAGACCGGACGGTCTTAAAGACCTGGCTGGTGTTTGTGTCGGGTATCAGCACATCTCCCAGCGCACTCACCGCCACCCCAAAGGGTGACACACCGCCCTTCACCAAAGTCTGGCAGCTCGCGGTGGTACATCCCGCCGGGACCTCCACAACCTCCTGGAGCCCATAATCCGCGACAAACACATCCCCCGCCGCGTCCACCGCTACGCCCTCCGGTTGATTCCATCCGGCCCCCACCTGCACCAGGCAGCTGCTCACCGTGCAGCCCGCCGGCACCTCCGTAACTCTCGCCTGTCCAAAGTCCGCAAAAAACAGGTTGCCCGCGCCGTCTACCGCCAGCCCAACCGGCTGGGAGCCGGCTGCCGGGCCGTACACCACCGTCTGGCACGCGCTGCTCGTGCAGCCCGCAGGACTCTTGACAATCTCACCGTCAAGGAAATCGCCGATAAAGACATTGCCCCCTCCATCGACCGCCACGCCCAGTTGGCTTCTCAGATTGGTGCCCAGATTCTGCTGGCAACTGGAACTCGTACACCCTGCCGGAATCTCCACCACGGCGTTTAGCAGATTATCCGCGACGTACAAATTACCCGCGCCGTCCTTGGCAATCCCTTGCGGATACTGAAGTCCAGTGCCCACCGGGTAAACCAGTCCCTCCTCTGCCGTGACCTCCAAGACACGTCCATTGTTCGTATCCGCGATGTAGATGTCGCCCGACGCGTCCTCCAACACACCCCGCGGCCCGGAGATCGGATAGTTGCCGTTGGTTTGCTGAATCAACGCCGCCCCCGGTCCAAGCGCCGCCACCGGCCCCTGACCCACGCCATAGACCGGCGTCGACGCCAGCAGGTTCCCGCTGGCGTCGACCAGATTGACAGCACCCGTGCGCAGACCCGCCGTCGTAGGTGCGAAGTTCACATTCACCGTGCAGACGCCGGTGCTGCCTGGCGGAACCGTTCCGCCCGGACCCAGCGGCGCTCCGCCTCTCACCGTGCCCGTACAGGTGCTGCTGGCAAGAGTGAAGTCCAGATTGGCCGCTCCTTGCGTGAGCACCTGCGCCGCGCCGAACGTGGTCGTGGTCGAAACGTCGTACGTGAGCGTCACCGTCTTGCCGCAAGGCCCCGGCAGTCCAGGCGCGCAAATCTGCATGGTCACGTTGCCGAAGTTCCCCGGTGCCCCGAACTCCCACGTATCCCCATACACCGCCGTCTGGTTGCTGAAGTTAAGACCGCCAAACATCAGCATCTGCCCGCGCGCCGCGTCGTACACCATGCCCTGCGTAAAGTACCGCGCAGAAGGACTGTTAACTGGTGCGGTCTGGGCCCAGTTGCTCCCCGTCCATACCCACGTGTCGTTCTGATAACCGCTGCCGCCATACCCGCCGAACAGCACCACCTCACCCAGCGCCGCATCGTAGTCCATGGCCATGCTGTACCGGGGGGAAGGGCTCGTCTGCGGCTGTTGCTGAGTCCAGTTCGCTCCATCCCACACCCAGGTCTCGTTCAGGTAGTTGCTCCCGTACGCGCCGCCGAACAAAAGCACCTGCCCGCTCGCCGCATCGTAAGCCAGGGCAGCCGAGTAACGCGGGGTCGGACTCGTCGGGGGATTCGCCTGCGTCCAGCTGGACCCATTCCACAACCAGGTCTCGTTCAAAATGGATCCCTGAGCGCTGATGCCGCCGAACATCACCACCTGCTGGTGCACCGGGTCGTAGACCATCGTCTGGCCGTCGCGTGCACCCGGACCGTTCGCCTGGGCCGCTGCCTGCGTCCAGTTCGTGCCGTCCCAAAGCCACGTGTCGCCCAGCCGGATGCTGTTGCTGTTGGGAATCAACCCTCCGAACATCACCGTTTGCCCGGTCGCCGCGTCGTAGGCCATCGCTGCTGCGCTGCGCGCCGGTGGGCTGCTCACCGGATTCGGCTGCCTCCAGTTCGTGCCGTTCCAAAGCCACGTGTCGCTGGAAGAGTCCCCGCCGAACAGGACCACTTGCCCATGGGCAGAGTCGTAAGCCATCGCTTGCCCGCCGCGAGCCGAAGGCGCATTCGCCGGCGCTTGCTGCGTCCAGTTCGTCGCCGGCGCGGGCGGCAGAGACGTCTGCCCGGAAGCCGCAACGCTAAGCCCGCAAACCACACCGATCGCCGCCGTCAGCGACAGAGCGCGCCTCATCCACCCGGACCGGCGCAACGTGCTCCCCAAAAGACCTACTCTGCGTCCAACCAGAGGAGTCAGGGAAAGGCCGGAGACTTGGACCTGTGCACGCGGAGTTGAGGCGAGGAAACGGTAGATCATGGGTGGAAATCTCCTGGACGGGTATCTGCGCGCCATAGAACAAGAGCTCAGATTCTGCAGCTGACAAGCGCCAAGTCGGGCGATTCAATCCTCCGATCGTCGAGTCCAAGACTTAGAAATCTAGAATCCAGGACTTAGGCTGAACGGAAAACGGCACGGCTTGCAGGCGGTTGATGACTCACGAAGCGGATGAGACCGCTGACTCCTGACCCAAAAGTTGCAGGGGCGGTCTCTGGATCTACGCTATTCACGGGAATATCGGATGTCAACGAAATTGGTTGCTTCTTTCTTGAATTTCGTTTAAGCGGGTAACAACTCCGCAAATCCATCGTAACCAGCAAGCCGGCGTGACCGAAACGGCAAGAGAACCTTTCCACTCACCTGGCCCAGCCTCACTCGGCCATCTCCATAGGCAGATAGGGAGCCGCTCTCAGCCTGACATTCCCATATTGGTCTGAGTGTCCGCAGATATCTCGCCCTTGAGGCTCTTTTCTTCACCAAAATACCTGCAAAAACACCAGCAAATCCGCATGTCAAGCCCCCAAATGACCTAACTTCATCATTCCAGGAGAGATAGACTTGGCTTAACCACCCGGCTCAATCCTGTAAGATTGAAGTAGAACAAAAGACCAGAAAAGCCTTTCACGCCGGAGCTAAGTCCTTTCCTGACAGGATTTTAGCCGTAAGCCCTTCATTGTCAATATTTTACCATCCACCCCCTCCCGTATACGCAACAAAGCAAAGCACTTAGCAGAAAACGGCAGGGTAGGGGGGGTACCCACCCCACTTGCCTCCAAGCTCCGTCCGGCGACTCCGCGCTAAAATCATCAAGCTGCCGGAGCTCATCGCACACCTATGGCTGAATCCAACACCGCCGTGAACGCCTTCATCGACGTCGTGTTCACCGACCGAACCATCCAGGTCGTTTCCATCCCATCGCTCCCGTTCCTCATCGGAAGAGGCGAGGAGAACGGCAACCACCTGTCCATCAACGACATGCGCATCTCCCGCACCTGCGCGGGCATCTTCCAGGGTGATTCCGGACTCCTCCTCGAAGACTGTGGCCAGCGAGGAGGCATCTTCGTCAACGGCGAGCCGGTCAAGTCTCATCCGCTCGCCCACGGAGACCAGATCCGCCTCGGAGCCGACGAAGCTTGCCAGCTCGTCTTCCGTCTTCCGCCCGAAGCAGTCGCTCAGGAGCAAGCCGAAACCAAGCTCCGCAGCATCCTCGGCTCCATGGGAAATGGCTCCAGCGAGGAGCTCAACAGCCTCAAGCTCCTCCTCGAAGCCACCTCGCTCATGCACTCCCAACTGCCGCTCGAGTCCGTGCTGTCGACCATGCTCGATCACGCCATCGTCATCACCCGAGCCGATCGCGGCATGCTCCTCGAGCCTGACCACTCCGGCGTCTTGCAGGTGAAGCTCGCCCGCGGCCGCGACGGCCAGACGCTCGAACCCGCGGCCATGAGCCCCAGCCGCTCCGTCCTTGGCAGCGCCATCGAGCTCGGCTCCGCCGTCATCAACGAGGACCTCAACCTCTCGGATCTCAACCTGCAGAGCGCCCAGAGTGTCGTCCTCCAGCTTCTCCGCTCATCGGTCGTTATCCCTCTCTACTGCACCCCATCCCGCAAGCCCGGACATCCCACACCGCACCCCGAGCTGCTCGGAGCCGTCTACCTCGACTCCCGCCGAACCGCCACCTTCTCCGCCCTCGATCGCCAGATCCTCGACGCCCTCGGAGCCCAAGCCGGAAGCATCCTCGAGAACGCACGCCTCATCGAGCGTGAGCGGGAACGCGAGCGCCTCGAGCAGGAGCTCGGCATCGCCCGCGAGATCCAGCAGGGACTCATCCCGCAAGGGCTCCAGGACTTCGCCCACTTCTCCGTCAGCGGCACTCACCAGCCCTGCAACGAGGTCGGTGGCGACTACTTCGACGTCTTCCCCATGTCCGACGGCCGTCTCGCCCTCCTCATCGCCGACGTCGCCGGCAAGGGTCTCGGCGCCGCTCTGGTCACAACCATGCTCCAGGGAGCCCTCTCCGGGATGACCTTGGGCGTCGACCCGGTGAAGGTCTTCAACCACCTTAACCAGTTCCTCTGCGACCGCGCCTCCGTCGCCCGGTGCGCTACCATGTTCTTCGGCCTCCTCTCCCCCAACGGCAACCTGGAGTACGTCCGCGCCGGACACCCCTCCCCCCTCCTCCTGCGCAACGGCACCGTCACCGACCTCTACACCACTGGTTCTCTTCCGATTGGCCTCTTCGAGAATGAGGCTTACGAGTCCACCCGCATCCAGCTCGAACCTGGAGACACGCTTCTCCTTTACACCGACGGAGTGACCGAAGCCGAAGACAAGGACAGAAACCTCTTCCAGGATGCGCGGCTCAAAGAGGCCTTCAGCCAATATCAGGGCTCGACGCTCAAGCAGCTTCAGGAAGGCATCTTCAGCGCCATCGAGAACTTCACCGGAGGAGCGACCCAGTCAGACGACGTGACACTGCTCGCGGTACGCTACCGCGGTCAAGCAGAGGAAAGCAGCAAAGCCGCATGACGGACCAACGAACAGCGGTGGAACGGCAGAAGAGGCACAGGAGTGAAGCTGGTTTCGGTCCGCAGGCCGTTCCGAAGGCTGCGCCTCAAGCCTCTACCAGAGGGAGTAATCTCCTCGCGCAAGCACCCACAGCGAGATGAGGCCATTTGCAACTGCGTGTGCGATCACCGCATCGCCGAGTCTTCCCCGGATCTTCACCACCAGCCCGAAGACGATGCCTGCAGCCATTCCCGCCAGCCACATCCGTCCGTGCAGGAGTCCGAATGCCGCCGCGCTCCCGAGAATACTGACGAGCGTAAGCCTTGAGTAACTCACGCTCTCCACATCTGCCGCTACCATCCGACGTGCAACGTACCCACGGAAGGCAAGCTCTTCGGCCAGAGGAACTGTCACAACCGCCGACAGCACTCGCACAGCGATCCATACGGTCCTTTGAACCGCCCCAAGACTCGCCAGCCCCTCCGCCACCCGGGAATGCTCGCCCCCTGCGGACTTCGTCCAGAAGGCTGCCGAAATCCAGAGCACAAACACAAGCATTCCAGCCGCCGGACCGAGCCAATCAGAGCGCCAGTTCATCCGCCTGTACTCACGCCGGTAGAAGTACAACACTCCACCTGCCGCAATGAGACGTAGCCCGTACAACCACTCAAAGCCGGCAGACGTAGCACCCGCGATAAAGCCGGCAGCCAAAGTTGCCAGCAATGGCAACAGATAAACCGCTGCAACGTTACCAGACGCTAACAGATGATCTTCCGCGTGCTGGCCCGCCCCGCTGCCAGCCACCATAAGCCCGCTTTTGCTGAACCACTTCAAACTGTTCACAACAAATAGAAATGCCAGCGCGATCAGGCTGAACATGATCCAGCCCGCCTCGGAATGAAACCCGTTATCCGCCACATCCGGATAGCCCGCGTCGCCGATCGCAATAAGACTTGCAATTCGCACGAGGTTCATTAGCCAGATGAGAACCAGTGATATGGGAACGAGCATCCACGCTCGCCAAAGCCGCAACTCGCGTCGCGAGTGAAGGATCCACCCTACGGTCAGGCAGAACATCAGCGCTAGTCCCTCAATCCCCGAGCACCGACCCGCGATCTGCACGGTAAAGTTCTGCGTCCCGATGACATACGTGGCTGGATCGGACGACAGATCGGAGCGAAAGGCTCTAAGCAGTAGCGTCACCCCCCGGAACGTCGATGCCTCAATGGCATGCCCAAAACCCGACGTGCGCGCATCCCATGATCCGATCAGGGCGGTGCGCCCCAGCACCGTCAGCGTGCCGTAGAACGCCGCAAGCGCCCAGGCACTTCCAAGCCCAGCCAGCAGCCGCACGAACTCGCGTATCCCGAATAGAGCTCCAGCCAGACTGATGGGTAGCAGCAGAATGCTCCCGTACCAACAGGCCAGGAGCAAAATTCTATTTGGCCCAGCCAGGAGATTCAGTAGGTAGTCAGTTCCGCAGAAGATCCCGATGGCTGCGAGATGCAGCCCAGTCCACCTAATATTGGGTTCCGATAGTAGATCGTCTGCTGTCCGCAGCGTTCCGCGGCCAAATACGATCAGCGCCACACAAAAAGAGATTGCGACTGTTGCAAACGATTTACCGAGCACCCACGGATGCGGCAGAGCGGAGGCTGCCACGCCTTCGGCGGATAGCGCACAGACCATTAGCGCCAGGCGCGAAGGCCAGGATTTCAACACACCCTTACTCGCTTCGCCCGGGGTATCCTCATCCTTGCTCCGGGCCGCGACCCCGTAACCCGGTGAAATAAGTGGCACAGACTAGCTCTTAAAGCGGCCACGGCGGAAGATCATCAGACTGCCACCGACGAGAGCCATCGCCCCGGTGGCCAGCGAGGCGTCAAGCTCGGGTACAACCTTAGGCGGGTTCGGGTTCGGCTTTGGGTGCTCTCTGGCAAATAACGGCTGAACTACGAGGAAAGTAAAGGCAGAAGTAGCGAGCACAAGACGGAAAGTTTTCATGGCAAGGTGGTCCTTTCTTCGAGGGACTGACTCCGTTATACCCGTGTTCTCTCGTTTTGGAGCACAAAAAGTACGCGGGTTACCCTTTTTCCCAAGCGGTACCCAATTGTGCTTGATCGACAGGTCCCTGTAATCCTCTCAGTTGGCGAAAGGGAGGGAAACTCAGGCTGGACGGAGTAGCTCCGGAGTAGGGGTGACCCCCCAAGGTACTTCCCTGATCTCTGGCCCCTGACGGATCCTCTGGGGCATTCTGCATCAGATGCATAGCCGATGCGGCGGTGCGTCCCCTCGGCGCCACACGTCATCCGCTTGAACACGCAATGTGGAAGCAAAGGAGAGAAAATACTATGGGATTGAAAGAGGCACTGGGGTTGATGCCGGACAAGAGGGTTCGGTACGCCATCGTTGGGCTGGGTGACATCGCTCAGGAAGACATGATGCCGGGAGTAAAACACACAGGAAACTCAGAGATCACAGCTCTGGTGACGTCGGATGCAAAGAAGGCTGCGGAATTAGCAGAGAAGTATGATGTCCAATCTACGTACACCTATGAGCAGTTCGATCAGGCACTACAGTCCGGAGCTTTTGATGCAATCTATCTGGCCACCCCAAACTGGCGCCACGCCGAGTTCATCAGTCCGGCTCTCAAAGCGGGTGTCCATGTGTTGACTGAGAAGCCGATGGAGGTCTCGACCGCCAAATGCAAGGAGATTCTGGAAGCGGAAAAGAGCTCCAGTGCCAAGCTGATGGTGGCATACCGATTGCACTTTGAGCCCGCAACTCTGGATACGATCGACAAAGTAAGGTCGGGTGATCTGGGCAACGTCCACCTGTTTGCCTCTACGTTTTCGCAGCCGGTGGATCCTGACAACCACCGCGCTCATTCCGGCAAACTCGCAGGTCCTGTGCTGGACATGGGCCCCTATCCTGTCAATGCTGCACGCTACATCTTCGGCCAGGAACCTACGGAGGTTGTCTCCGCGACGGGGTCTAGACATCCCGAATCGGGCCTAGACCAGGACTTTGCTGACACTGTCGCGGTCACGCTGCGCTTTCCGGGCGAACGGCTGGCTCAGTTCAACCTGTCCTATTATGGGAATCCCACGAACAGCCTAATCGCAATAGGGGAGAAAGGGAGTGTGTTGCTCGATCCCGCGTACATGTTTGGCAAGGGATTGGAGCAGACCGTTTCAATCGGCGAGAAGAAGAGCAAACAGACTTTTAAGAACACCGATCATTTCGGCGGAGAGATGAAGTACTTCTCCGATTGCATTCTGAACGATGTCGATCCGGAGCCGGACGGTGAAGAGGGATTCGCCGATGTACGAGTTCTCGAAGCTATCATCCAAGCGTTGGAGACAGGTAATTCGGTCCAGCTTGAGCCGTTCACGCGGACGAAGCGGATCGACACCGTAGCGCAGAAGGTAACTTTAGGAGCTGTCTCAACTCCGGATCTGATTGACGCCAGTAATCCGGGTAGAGGTGTCGAAAAGCAACCGAAAAACTAGGCAACCGGGGCCCGCTGAGTAAAAGCGGGTCCTAGCATCACTACCTGCACTTGTCGCTCGCATTGATGCCTCAGTGGATACTGAACGAGTGAGCAATCTTACCCCCTGACCGGGCGGTTCCAGTCGACCTCGTCACCGCTTCAGCGTTCGGCCTTGACCCTGATAGCGCGCCCCTGCGGCTTTCTACCAGTTTCCGCGCATCGTCCTTACCCGCCATCTCTCAGAATCCGAGGTCACGCACTTCGTACAGTCCACACCACTGCGCGCCACTTGGTTTTTGGGTGAAACCCGCGTCAGTGTACTTGAGTTCACTATGCCCTTGACCAGCTTGTCAAGGATTGAGCTTCAACAATCGAGCGCTGGGAAGGACCCTGGGGGAGCAAGCTTGCGGTAGCTGCTCTCATCTACCAGAGTGATGCGGGTCACATGCAAGGAGAGAGTTTGCTGCCATTCATCTGCGCACAGTGGCCGGATCACGCTGTCCGGATCGCCCTCTATCTTAGGTTCGTTGCTCATTTGCGGAGCGGAGCGTTTCAGGCAGATGGCGCCAGATGAATGCGGCTCCATAGAAGGTCAAACAACTTGCGAACATACTCAAGCGCAGCCCGAAATGCGTCGCAGCCGACCCTGTGATCAACGGGGCAAAAAAGCTGACAAGTCGACCCCAATTGAAGATCGACGAGGCAGTCGATTTCAAGTGCGGCGGATAAAGCTCAGTCAACCATGGTCCCCACGTCACACTTGCAGAAAGGCAGAAACCGTATGTGAATCCGAGGCATACCAGCAGGGCGAAGAGGTGCATGGTCAGGAAGGCCGCCACTGCACTTCCGGCTAGAACAAATCCCCAGGCGCCGAAACGCCGGCCGTAGCGATCCCCGGCCCAACCCCAGAAGAAGCCACCCAGAATATTACCTGCGAACTGAAAGGAGATCAGATGTCCGATCTCCTGCATCGACAGCACATGTTCTCCCTGCAGGTAGGTCGTGAGCCATCCACTGAATGCCTGGTAGGAAAAGAAGTTTAGACCAGTCAGCGCTGCCAAGAGGAGGGTCTGCCGGCGCAAGCTGGCAGCGAACAGCTCTGCGATGGGAATCTTCGTGGAGGAGGTCTTCATTATAAGTCTGCGTTTTGGTTCAGGAATAACCGCGTAAGTCAGACCCGCCAGCAGGAGCGGAGGAAGACCACCTAGCCAAAGCAGAAGCCTCCAGTTGTGGTGTCCAAGATGCCCAAAGGCAAAACCCAGCACGATAATAGAAGACGAGAAGGTCGCGTTGATTGCACTCGCCAGCTTACCGCGCACACTTGGCTGGAAGAGCTCGACATAAATGCCAACCACAACTGGAAAGCTGCCGCCCAGGAACAATCCCAGCATGAAGCGCTGAAGCAATAGTTCCGGGTAGTTGCCGACTGCCGCTCCAGCGATCAGCAGCAGTCCATAACCCAACATGACCACAATGAGCATCGTGCGCCGGCCAAGCCGATCCGCCAATTGGCCGATACAGATCGCGCCAATCAGTGCACCGGCCCCTTGTGCGGAGTATGCGGAGCCTGCTTGCGTCAGGCTAAGCGCGAGGCTCTGGCGAAGAAACGGGCGAAGGACATCCACGGTGTTCCACGCCCATCCGTAAAAGAACTCCGCGATCATGAGAGAGCCAAAGGCTATCAGTCGTCGCGCAAGTGGAAGCTCAGACATGGAAGAGTTGTTCGCTGACGGCTCTCTCTGGGCCATGGGACTTGTCAGCAGACCGTCGTCCGTCAGCAGAACGGTGTCATCGAGGCTTAGCTTTGCATCAGCCTTTGTCTCTGCGGCCTTGGGATAGATGGGAACACCTCTTGTCACAGGTGCCGCTTTCATGCGTACACGGCGATCGCCCTTGTCTAGGAATCTCTACTCAACGCTCCAAGCTTCAGTTGCACCAGCATCGAGAGCTCATCGTACAAAACCCACTCATCCACAATCTTTCCATCCCGTAGGTGAAGATGCGTAAAGCCCATCACCACAAGCTTGTGCCCGGTTGGGGGCCCAAGTGTTCCATAACCGAGATGATGCCCGTCAAGCACCCAGCGAATGGCCACCTTTATCCCGCCCTCTTCGCTCGGGACCGAGCAGATGTGCTGCGGAACAAAAGCACAGTCAGGGATCATTGCCACCAGCCGCATCGTCTGTTGCATCACGGCACCGACGCCGTACAGTTCCCGCATCAATGGTCCGTGCCACTGGCAGTTGCTAGCGTAAATTTCTCCAATTTTGCCGAACATCCGCTTGTTGTAGATGTGGTGGAGCCAGCGAAGTACATCCGCCTCGATGTCCGAGTGAGCGAGAGAAAGATCCGGTTCGGTCTCCGGAGGATATTGGCCCAGCAGGCGGCGGTTCTCCGATATCTCCACCACAGACTCACCAGCCTCGAACTTCCGCTGTGCTATCGCACTCGCATAGACCTGCGGATCGATACCCAGCTGCACCAGTTGCGCCATGTTGTCCCGCGCAACCCATTCACGGTAGATCCTGTTTTCAACGATCATGCAGTCGACGATCGTTCGAGTTACAAAGGTCCGACCCGTCGGTTTGCCGAAGATACCGTACTCAGTGTGGCGACCCACTCCGTGAGTCATGTGCGACGTATAAAATCCATCTACATCGTTCCCGCGCCAGATCACCGAGGTCGCCATGCCGCGGCGGTCGGGCAGCTCCACAATGCGCTGGATCGTCTCGCGAACGATGGATTCCCGATCGTACATCGTGCCGAGCACTCCGTAAAGAACACAGTTGTGCGTGTAGTGCGTGTAGATTAGGCCTACATCACGCTCATCCCAGATCTTGTGAGTGCACCGCACAACATAGTCCACGATATCGGTGTAGATCGGGTCGAAGCCGCGCATCGACTGCACCTGCGCACGCTCTTTCGGAACAAGTTCGACGAAGTCCCTGCGCTCCACCTGTAGTACATCGCGCGCTTTCTCTTCGGTGGGTTGACCAGCCGGCACTTCTGGTACGGATCTCGTAACGCTCAAATCATCTCCCGGGACTCTCACGGCCGATCCCTTCGCCAAGAATGGTGTGAAACCATGTTGCCATAGAGTCGGCACACCCGACCTCCTTCTCTAAGGCAAGTACACTATCGTCCGGAACTCTCCGGCCAGTCGCTAGAGTGTACCGGTGCCGGTTAGCCCTCGTGGGTACCGAGCCGGAGATTGTCGTGAGTAACGAACCTCCGCGGAGACATCCGACTTTTACGCTTCGCGGTTGCATCGCTTGGTACCGGGGCGACCCGCATTCTGGCCCTGTAACACCTGCTTGTACAGAAGCTTACCGGGTCAAAGCAGCAAACGTGGCAGCCCTGCGATTGTGGCGAATCGCCGCAGCCTTTTGGTGCCCGTCCAAACCCTCAATTCCACTCTGCCGCATGGCCGGTGGCGCAACGATGTCGATGGCATCGTCCTCGAGCCATTGATGGGTCGCAATCTTCACATACGAACCCACCCACAAGCCGCCTGTGTACCGCCCCGCGTTCATGGTTGGCAACGTATGGTTCGTCCCAACGCACTTGTCGGAGTACACCACACTTGCGTTTTGGCCTATGAAGAGCGAGCCATAATTGCGCAGCTTCTTCGCAAAAGCATGCGAATCCGAAGTATGCACCTGCAGGTGCTCAGCCGCTACATGGTCCGAGTAGCGAATCATCGCTGCTTCGTCCACACATACCGTGATCTCCCCATAGTTGATCCAGCTTTCGCGAGCAATCTTCGCTGTAGCCAGGGTCTCCAGTTGCCGAAGCACCTCCCTCGCTGTCGCTTCAGCGAGCGCTGCATCCGTTGTGATCAGACCCACCCGAGTCCGAACGTCATGCTCCGCCTGCGCCAGTAGGTCGGTCGCAATCAACTCCGGGTCTCCGTTCGCGTCGGCCAACACGAAGATCTCTGACGGCCCCGCAAGTTGGTCGATCCCAACCGGTCCAAAGACCTGCCGTTTCGCCTCATTCACAAACGCGTTTCCGGGTCCGACAATCTTATTCACCTGCGGCACGCTCTCAGTCCCGTACGCCATGGCTGCGATCGCCTGTGCCCCTCCGATCCGGAAGATGCGGTCCGCCCCGGACAAGTCACAGCCCGCAATCATCGCTCGATGAGCATTGGGCGGGAGGCATGCTATCACCTCGTCGCATCCCGCGACCTTGCCCGGAACGATGGTCATAATAGGCGCAGAGAGCAAAGGGAAACGTCCTCCCGGAACGTACGCTCCCACGCGCTCGATTGGAATGACACGATGGCCGAGGTGCAGCCCCGGGAGCGCCTCGAACTCAAGTGGTAGGATCGTCCTCAGCTGCGCTTCCGCGAACCGCCGCACGTTCTCGATAGCAAACTCCGTGTCGGCCCGAGTCTGGGGATCCATCGCGTCGACCGCCTCTTTGCGATCCGTCAAAGAGATCTCAAACTGCTCAAGGTTTGCCTTGTCGAAGCGGCTGGAGTACTGACGGACCGCCGCATCTCCGCGCGTCCGGACCGCATGCAGGATCTCAGTGACCAACTCAACCACATCGCCCGTAGCGTCTACTGAGCTACGCTCCGGCGCCTTGATAAAACGAACACTGCCTGCAAACCCTAACGGTGAAGCTGCCCCATCCATCTCCTGCTCCTTGAATAACGGTCTTGCGCAACCTCCTTTATCTCACGTACCTGAACATCCATGCTACTTGTTGGTCCGATATAGCTTCGCTTTTCGCCATTGCCACCGTCGAGCATGGGTGCTAAGCGAAGTATGCGTGAAAGTACGCGCTTCCTTGGTTCAAACTAGACGCTAGTACACCGAAGCGCCCTGGCTCGGCAGCGTTCTTCGGCTTACACGCGAATGAGCCGCAGAAATACGGTGGCCAACTCGAGTTTGACGAGAGGCGAGTTGAGTAAACGTCTTTGGATCGAAGATCTAGTCGTTCCCTGAGACGACGCCTGCGTCGGTCCTCGGCTGATCGAGGCCGGCGTCAATCGAGCTTAGCCGTCGAACGTCACTGAGTTCGGGTACTAAGAGGCTGTCGCTCGGCGTTCCGCAGTGGTGACAGAACACATCGGCACTGTGCTCGAAGCCCATGACGCTATACCCTTTCGCTATCGCTAACCAGTCAACTACGCCTCGGTGTTGAGCCATAACTCCTCCGTGGCAGGCAATTCTCCTCTCTTTCCGTCTTCTTTGTCGATCAAATTCTGTGGCTTAGACGATCGCGCCAGGGAGTGGCTTGAAGAGGCATGCGCCTCAAATCAAAATGGAAGCAAGTTCCTGTACTGCTTATCCTGAGACTATCTTCCATAACTCTGAAAATCACTCGGCTAACAGGTCGACTCTGGAACTACGCTGCGGGGTGCACCAGCCGAACGCGCCAGGGATGATGCTGGCAAGACAATTGAGCGAGTTGCCGGCGCTGAGGACACAAGCGGGGCGGAGGGCTCCGGCGATGGTGGGGAAGGTGCTGGGGTTGGTGTAGCCCCGGAGGAAGGCGATGCCGCTTTGTCACCGTCATCGTGCTGGGCTGGTTGTGGTGAAATAGACGGCGCTTGTCTCCCCTAGACCCCATCTTTATAAAGCTTCCAGGGAACTCCAATGGCTGCCCAAGCCGTTGATAATGGGACAGCCCTCTATCAGCCCAGCTCGCGCCAGTGATTGTACCCTTAGGACCGATCACGAAATCGACTCGCTGCCATCCAGCGTTCCCCTCCGTAACACCGTCGCGAGAAGAGTCCGGCTCAATAGTTCGTTTTAGCAACAATCATCTTTCCCGGGTTCATGCGATTATCCGGGTCAAGAGCAAGTTTGATGGACCGCAAGACCTCTATGCCGGCTCCATGCTCCTCCGGAAGGTGTTTCAGCTTGCCGTAGCCGATGCCGTGCTCGCCGGTGCAAGTGCCGCCCATGGAGAGGGCACGATGCACGATCTTCTCTGAGAAAGCTTCTGCCTCTAAGTATTCCCATGAATTCTCGGGGTCAAGTACACAAAGCACGTGGAAGTTTCCGTCGCCCACGTGGCCAACGATAGTCGCCGGGAAAGAAACTGACGCGAGGTCATGCTTTGTCTGGTTGATACAATCCGCGAGACGCGAGATAGGAACGCACGCGTCCGTCGTCCATATCCTAGATCCTGGGCGAAGCAGCTGCGAGGCGTAGTAGGCATTGTGGCGAGCCTTCCACAAGGTGTCCCGCTCTTCCTGGTTCTTCTTCCATTGGAATCCAAGGCCGTCGTTCTCTTCGGCTATCTCTTGCACGATCTTTGCTTGATCGGAGACGTCGCGCTCATTTATTCCATGGAATTCAAATAAGAGGGTCGGCAGCTCCAGTAGGTCAGTCTGCGAGAACTTATTAATTGCCTTTAGCTGCTTGTCATCGAGCAGTTCAATTCGGGCGACGTTGATACCGCGCTGGATGACCGAGATGGCTGCTTGCACTGCGCTGTTTATGGACGAAAAAGCGCAGACGGCCGCGGAGACCGCCTCAGGCAGGATGTGCAGGCGGAGCACAATCTCTGTAATCACACCGAGCGTCCCTTCCGAGCCGACGAAAAGGTGAGTGAGGTCATAGCCCGCGGCAGACTTCCTTGCTCGGCTGCCGGTGTGAATGATCTTCCCGTCTGCAAGGACAACCGTGAGCCCGAGCACATTCTCTCGCATGGTGCCGTACCTTACTGCCGTAGTGCCTGATGCTCGGGTTGCGGTCATGCCTCCGATGGTCGCGTCGGCACCCGGGTCGATGAAGAAGGTTACCCCTGTTCCTTTGAGTGCTCTGCCGAGTTGAAGGCGGGTTACCCCAGCCTGGACGGTCGCATCCATGTCTTCTGCACTGACGCGCAGGATCGTGTGCATCTCGCGTAAGTTGATGGTGATGCCGCCATGCAAGGCATTGACCTGGCCTTCAACCGATGTTCCTGCCCCGAAGGGAATAACGGGAATCTGATACGTACTGCTGATCTTCATGACTTCGCTGACTTCTTCTGTGGTGCGTGGAAAGCAGACGATGTCCGGGAGCGCGGCAGGATGATGAGACTCGCCGCTTGCATGATGCTCTCGTTCCGCCAGTGCAGTCGTCATCCGGTCTCCCAGCAACGAGGAGAGAGAATCGAAAGCTTCTTGCAATTCCACTGTCTGCAAAGGGTTTGTATCCGAGTGCATGGTGATCTGTTCCTATGTTGGGTGAATCGCATCGCCTGGCGGAGACCATATGGACATGCTCGTGGCTCTTCCTTGTACACAGATGAAAAGGAAGCTTGATCGCCGCATCCAAGTTCAAGGCTTCTGAGAAAGGTGCGGGTGATGCTCACGAGGTGTCAAGTTCCCCCGCAATTAGTTGCGAGTTCAGCGATGGGAGGAGACAATTCTTTTGTTGCTGCTCATTCTATTGAGGATGCTCTGGACACGTGAGCCTGAGCGGACGTAAAGTCTTCCAGATTTGAGCGCCTAAGCTCTGGCTTTGCAAGAGAGGGCGGCTCGGGAGGCAGAAGCTTATGGGTTGTATACGGAGGTACGCCGGGGTATGCGCTGTGGCGTGTTTGCTCGCAGCAGTGGGTGCGAGTGCGCAGGGGGAGTGCGGCTCGCTGGTGGGGCTGGTGCTTGGCGGGGCGAAGGTGGATTCGGCTGTGGTGGTGGCAGGGAGGGCTTCGTACTGCCAGGTAAAGGCGGTGGCTACTCCGACGGCGGACTCCAGGATAGGGTTTGAGGTGTGGATGCCTGTGGATGGGTGGAATGGGGTGCTGCTGCAGCAGGGGAATGGCGGGCTCGCGGGGTCCATCAACTATCCACCCATGATGCAGGCTGTTGCGCAGCACTATGCAGTCGCTGCGACGGATGATGGGCATACTGGAGCGGGAACGGACGGGTCGTGGGCGGCTGGGCATCCGGAGAAGGTGATCGACTTCGGCTACCGAGCGGTGCATGAGACGAGTGTGAAGGCGAAGGCGATCGTCTCCGCGTTCTACGGGCATGCGGCGAAGTATGCGTACTTCAACGGGTGCTCGGAGGGCGGACGCGAGGCGATGGTGGAGGCGCAACGGTTTCCGCAGGACTTCAACGGCATCCTGGTGGGTTCGCCCGCGGGCGACTGGACTGGACTGATGGAAGGGTTCGCCTGGAATGCGCAGGCGCTGCTGAAGGACGCGGCGAGTTATATCCCGGAGAAGAAGAGGCCCGCGATCGAGGCGGCTGCGGTGAAGGCGTGTGGAACGCAGCTTGGGGTTACAGATATGTTCATCAAGGATCCGCTTTCGTGTCACTTCGATCCGACTCCGCTGCTGTGTAAGGGAGAGGATGCAGACTCCTGTCTGACTGCGCCGCAGCTTACGGCGCTGAAGAGGATCTATGCGGGAGCGGCGAACTCAAAGGGAACGAAGCTCTACTCGGGTTATGAGCCTGGCGCTGAGGCTGAGGCTGGACCTCCAGGACTGAGCTACTCAAGCTACATCTATGGTCCGGCTGCGCCGCAGACACTCGACCTGATCTTCTCCAGCAGCTTCCTGGGGAGTGCGGTGTTTGGCGATCCGAAGTACAGTTCGCTCGGCTTCGACTTCGACAAGGATGTTGCTGCTGTGGACGCGAAGGTGGCTGCAGCTTTGAATGCGAAGAATCCCGATCTTAGAGCCTTTCGAACGCATGGCGGGAAGATGCTGCAGTATCACGGGTGGTACGACGGATCGCCGGCGCCCCGTGCTTCGGTGGAGTACTACCGGGCGGCTGTGGGCGCCAATGGAGGCCAGAAGAGCACGGAGGAGTTCTTCCGGCTGTACATGGTTCCAGGGATGATGCACTGCGGGCTGGGACCGGGGCCGAACAGCTTTGGCAACATGACCGACTTATCCGGTGCGATGGATCCGGAGCACAACATCTTCAGCGCGCTGCGGAGCTGGGTTGAGGACGGGCGGCAGCCTGATTCGATCATCGCCACCAAGTTCCCGGGGGACGATCCTACGAAGCCGGCGGCGATGACCCGGCCGCTCTGTCCGTTTCCGAAGCAGGCGGTCTGGAGCGGGAAGGGCAGCTCGAATGAAGCGGTGAACTATTCCTGCAGGGTAGTGGAGTGAGAGGGGGGGGGCCCCCCACCTCATCGAAATTGGCTAAGTCGATTGTTGTCAACAGCTTACGGGAGGGGTACAACGGTAAAATATTGCCAACAAAAGGGTTTATGGCTAAAATATTGTCAACAAAGGACTTAGCGCGTACGACAAAGTCGTCTTGTGAGTTTTCTCTGTACTTCTATTCTATTCGATCGGGCAAGGTGTTTTAGCCAACTATTTTTGGCCGCGAATGGTGCGTCTTTCTTGGGGATTTCTATTTCAGGGTGCGTTTTGGAGCTTGACACGCGGATTTACTGGGTTTTTTGAGGGTGTTTTGGAGGAGAAAACAAAGATTTCTCCGTAGGGAGTTCCAGAATGGGATTTGGAGGAGAAGCGGTTGTTCGCCGGCGCAGACGGGACCCCATCCCGGCGCGGTGAGACCGCGTGTGAGATGGGGTGGTTGCGGCAGTGATGGTGGTGGCGGTGCTGGTGGAAGCGGGCGATGGTGAGGGCGGCGGGCCGAGGCGGGCGCGGGTGGCGGCGGTGTTGGTGAGGAACGGGATGGCGGGTGGGGGTGGGGGTGGGGACGAGGTTCTAGGGGTTTATCTTGGATAGTCTTGGTTTGGGATGGATGGTGTGATGAAAGCAGGGGTGGGTGAGCCGAAGGCGGAGCAGAGTTCGACATCCTTGTTGCGGGCTTTGGCGATTCTTGAACTGATCGCACATAAGTCCGGCGGGTACTCGAATGGGGAGATCAGCCGGAGGTTGAAGATTGCGACGAGTACGACGTCCTATATTCTTTCGCGGCTGGAGCGTGAGGGGTATATCAAACGGGGCGGGGAACGGGGTCGGTACGAGATCGGGTTGAAGGTGGTGGCGCTGGCGCATGGAGCGCTGCGCGAGATGGGTCTGAGGAAGGCAGCGGAGCCGATCCTACATCGGCTGGTGGCGGAGACGAAACGATCGGCGCTGATCGGCGTGCTGGAGCGCGGGCTGATGATGATCGTCGACAAAGTCGAGCAGCCGGAGACGACCAAGATCGATATGGATATTGGAGTGCGGTACCCGGCGCATACGACGGCGCTGGGCAAGGTGCTGCTCTCCAATCTGCACGCGGATGAGCTTAAGGCCTTGTTCGCTCCGGACGAGGCGGGGAAGAAGCTGCGAACGCCGATGGCGATGCGACCGAACCTGATGACCGAACTGGCGGCGGTGAAGAGGCGCGGCTATGCGATCAGCGATGGGGAGCTGTTCTTCGGGATGTGGGCGATGGCTGCACCGATCTTCGACGCAAGCGGCGCGGTGCGTGCGGCGGTGAGTGCGACAGGTCCGCGGCCGAAGGACGACGAGGAGATTGCGGCGGCGCTGAAGCGTAGTGCGCGGGAGATCTCGCAACGGCTGGCGTCGGTGGAAAGCATCAAGCAGCCTCGGCTGTAAGTGCCTAAGGGGGCTTGCTTTGGGGGTGGCGGCGAAGCGGAAGCAGGCTAGAGTTTTCGCTCAGCTAATTGAGTGTTGAATTGACGGCGCTCTGTGCCGGAGAGCACCTTTCTGGGCATCAGAAAAGTCGCGTTTCAGACGCGTAATGTCGGCAAGGCCGGGCGGCACCGATGAACGTCTTTTATCTAAAGCAGATGGTGGTTAGGGCGGTCGTTCTGGCCGTAGTGCTGGGTGGACTGGGTCCACGGTTAGCGGCGCAGATCAGCTCCGGAACGATTCTTAGGTCGGTCTCGGATAACGGTGGCGCGAAGGTTCCGAACGCGAAGATCGTGGTGACAAACGTGGACACGGGGACGTCGGTTGAGCTGATGACCGATGCACGGGGAGCGTTCACGGCGCGTGGTGAATGGGGCGACGTATGGGTTCGATCCGACGGCATTTCAGTTGCAGCCTGCGGGAGTGTTCGGGACCCTGGGGCGGAATACGCTGACGGCGTTTGGAGTTCGGGAGCTGGATATGGGGGTGTCCAAGAAGACGCGGGTTACGGAGAACTCGTCGCTGCTGATCCGGGCGGAGGGGTTCAACGTGACCAATCACACGAACCTTGGATTTCCGAGTGCGAATTCGTTCGGGGCGGCGAATGCGGGGGAGATTACTTCCACCGCGACGTTTGCGCGGCAGATCCAGTTGAGCGCGAAGTTCAGCTTTTGAGGGGGGGCTAGGGGGCTTGTCTGCCCGTTTGCGGAGCTTGAGGCAAACGGGCATGATGGGAGCGCGGTTGGATCGAGGAGTCTGGATGAGTACAGCAGCAGTCCGCGGCGTGAAGCCGATCAATAAGCCCACGCAGATTCTGTTCGCCAGCCTGATTGGGACGGCGGTGGAGTTCTTCGACTTTTATATCTACGCGACGGCGGCGGTGCTGGTGTTTCCGGCACTGTTCTTTCCCAAGTCGGATCCGGCTTCGGCGGTGCTGGCTTCGCTGGCTACGTTTGGGATTGCGTTTGTCGCGCGGCCGATCGGGTCGGCGTTGTTCGGGCATTTTGGGGATCGCATCGGGCGGAAGACGACGCTGGTGCTGGCACTGGGGACGATGGGGATCTCGACGTTTCTGATTGGGGCGCTGCCGACGTACCAGACGATCGGATTTGCGGCTCCGCTGATGCTGGCGATCTGCCGGTTTGGGCAAGGGCTTGGATTGGGCGGCGAGTGGGGCGGCGCGGTGCTGCTGGCGATTGAAAATGCGCCGCCAAGCAAGCGGGCCTGGTATGGGATGTTTCCACAGCTTGGGGCGCCGCTGGGATTCTTTCTTTCCGGGGGAGTGTTCTTTCTGCTGTCGCATGGGTTGACGAACACGCAGTTCTTTTCGTTTGGATGGCGGCTGCCGTTTCTGGCGAGTGCGGTGCTGGTGCTGCTGGGGCTGTATGTGCGGCTGACGATTACGGAGACGCCGGTGTTCCAGGAGGCTCGGAGCCGGGGCGAGCAGGTGAAGGTACCGGTGGTGGATGTGCTGGTGAGGCATACGAAGTCGCTGGTGGCGGGGATTTTGATCTGCCTGGCTACGTTTGTGCTCTTTTATTTGATGACGGTGTTTGCGCTTTCGTGGGGAGTGAGCGCGCTGGGCTTCACGCGGGAGAAGTTCCTGCTGATGCAGCTCTTTGGGGTTATTTTCTTTGCGTTGACGATCCCGATTGCGGCGAAGCTGGCGGAGCGTGGGCGCAGAAGCGTGATGCTTTGGGTGCAGGTTGCGATTGGGATCTTCGGGCTGGCGCTGGGGCCGATCTTCAAGGCGGGAACGCCGGGTGCGATCGCGACTTTGACGATTGGACTGGGGCTGATGGGGTTCACGTTTGGGCCGCTAGGGACGATTATCTCGGAGATCTTTCCGACGCCGGTGCGGTATACGGGGAGTTCGCTGGCGTTCAGCCTGGCGGGTATGCTAGGGGCTTCGCTGGCACCTTATCTTGCGACCTGGCTGGCCCGGACGTATGGTTTGCAGTATGTGGGGTACTACCTGACGACGGCGGCGCTGCTGAGTATTGCGGGGCTGCTTTGGATTCATGAGACGAAGGATGAGAACCTGGTGACGATGGCGGGCGGGGCATAGAGCGATGAAGCAATGGAGCCGGCGAGATTTTGGGCCACGCGCTTTGGCGGTAATAGCGGTTGCGGATGGGTTGTCGCTGCGACTCGATTCGCTGCGGGCGCAGGCGCAGATGAAGTCGACAGAGCATGACGCGAATTTCTATCCGCTGGTGGATGCGGGCGTGTCCACCGAGCTGCATGTGTATCCGGCGGGTAACCATGCGCCGGGCTTGATTGTCCCGGATGGGCCGATCTCCAAGCGGTTTACGGAATCGTGGATGTCCTCGCTGAGGCGAGCCTTTGCGACAGCCTGAACGATTTGGACTCGTGGTCACGATCATGTTGCTGCTGATCGCTGCGGCGCCGCTGCGGGCGCAGACGACGGTGACGATTGCGACGGTCAACAACGGCGACATGATTGTGATGCAGCGGATGTCCAAGGTGTTCGAGCGGGAGCATCCGGAGATACGGCTGGATTGGGTGATCCTGGAAGAGAACATCCTGCGGCAGAAGACAACGACGGACGCGGCGACCCATGGCGGACAGTACGATGTGGTAACGATTGGGCCGCTGGAGGCGCCGGTCTGGGGAAGGCGTGGGTGGCTGACACCGCTCGAAGACAAGCTGCCGGCGGCGTATGACTTGAACGATCTGCTGAAGCCGATCCGGGATGGGGCTTCGGACTCCGGGCATCTGTATGCGCTGCCGTTTTATGCGGAGAGCTCTCTGACGTATTATCGCAAGGACCTGTTTGCGAAAGCGGGGCTGACGATGCCGGCGCAGCCGACGTATGACGATATTGCGCGGTTCGCGAAGGCGTTGAACGATCCGGCGAAGGATGTCTATGGCGTGTGTCTGCGCGGAAAGCCGGGTTGGGGCGAGAACATCGCTTACCTTACGACGCTGGCGAATACGTTTGGGGGGCGCTGGTTCGATATGACCTGGAAGCCGCAGTTCGACTCGCCGGAGTGGCACAAGGCGGTGCGGTTTTATGTGGACCTGATGCAGAGGTATGGTCCGCCGGGGAGCAGCTCCAACGGCTTCAATGAGAATCTGACACTGTTTGAGAATGGACGTTGCGGCATGTGGATCGACGCGACGGTGGCGGCGGGATCGCTCTACGATGCGAAGCAGAGCAAGGTGGCGAGGACGGTGGGGTTTGCGCCTGCGCCGGTGGCGGTGACGCCGCGAGGAGCGCAGTGGCTGTGGTTCTGGGCGCTCGCGGTGCCTTCCGCGGCGAGGCATTCGCAGGCTGCTGTGACGTTCATCGAGTGGGCGACCTCTAAGGAGTACATCCGGCTGGTGGCGCAGGAGGATGGCTGGGCCGCGGTGCCGCCGGGAACAAGGCAATCCACGTATGAGCAGAAGGAGTATGGGTTGACGGCGCCGTTTGCGGGGTTGACCTATCGCTCGATCATGGCTGCGGACCCCTTGCATCCGACGTTGGAGCCGGTACCGTATACGGGGGTGCAACTGGTGGTGATGCCATCGTTTGCGACCATTGGCAACCAGGTGGGGCAACTGATTGCGGCGGCGCTGGTGGGGAACGACTCAGTGGACGATACGCTGAAGAAGGCGCAGGCGGCGACGGAACGGGTGGAGAAGCGCATGGGGGTTTTGCCTTGAGCGCGAAGGTGAAGCTGCCGGGGCTTTGGTTGAATGCGCCTGCGGTGGGCTTGCTGTTGGTGTGGTCGGTGGTTCCGTTGGTGATGACGCTTTGGTTTTCGTTTCGGCGCTACAACCTGATGGAGCCGACGCGGACGGGATTCGATGGCCTGGGGAACTATCGTTATCTGCTGAGCGATCCCGGGCTCGGGCCGGCGGTGTGGAATACGGTGGTGCTGCTGGGCTCCGTGCTGGTGATTACGATTGGGTTGGGGACGCTGCTTGCGGTGTTGTTCGACCAGGAGTTCTGGGGGCGCGGCGTAGCGCGGGTGCTGGTGCTTGCGCCGTTCTTCGTCATGCCGACGGTCAGCGCGCTGCTTTGGAAGAACATGATGATGCATCCGGATAACGGTTTTCTGGCCTTCGTGATGCGGAGCGTGGGGCTGAAGCCGATCGACTGGTTTGCACGGGCGCCGCTGACTTCGATCGTGATCATCGTGTCCTGGCAGTGGCTGCCCTTTGCGGTGTTGACGCTGCTGACGGCGGTGCAGTCGCTGGATGCGGAGCGGAAGGAGGCGGCGCGGATGGATGGCGCGGGGCCGATTGCGATGTTTCGTTACATCATCTGGCCGCACCTGGGACGGGCGATTGCGGCGACGACGATGATCGAGACGATCTTTCTGCTGGGGATCTTTGCGGAGATCTATGTGACGACGGCGGGTGGACCGGGATTTGCGTCGACGAACCTTTCTTTTCTGATCTACCGCTACGTGTTGATGGAGTATGACATTGGCGGCGCGGCGGTGGCGGGATTGGTGGCTATCGTGCTGGCGAATATTCTGGCGTTTTTCCTGATGCGCTCCTTTGCGCGGAACGTGAGTCTGTAACCGTGAGTGCATCTACACTTCGACGGAAGGTCTGGATGACTGTTCTGGGATGGACGGTGGCGCTCGTGATTGCGTTTCCGGTGTTCTGGATGGTGCTGACGAGCTTCAAGTCTGAGAGCGAGGCGATCTCACGGGTGCCGCATCTGTTCTTCTCACCTACAGTCGACAGCTATCGAGCTGTGCAGAAGCAGGCGAAGTATCTGCACTTCGCGTGGAACAGTGTGGTGGTTGCAGTAGGGTCGACGGTGCTGGCGCTGCTGATTGCGATTCCTTCCGCGTACACGATGGCCTTCAGTCCGACCAAGCGCACGCGGGGGACGCTGCTGTGGATGCTCTCCACGAAGATGATGCCGCCGGTGGGTGCGCTGGTGCCGGTCTACCTGATCTTCCGCGATCTAAGCCTGCTGGACACGTTGCCTGGACTGCTGACTGTGGATGCGCTGGCGAATCTTCCGATCGTGATCTGGATGCTCTATACGTTCTTCCAGGAGGTGCCGCGCGAGGTGCTGGAGGCGGCACGGATGGATGGCGCCGGACCGTTGCGCGAGCTTTACGATCTGCTGCTTCCGCTCTCCATGCCGGGGATCGTTTCCACGAGTCTGCTGGCAGTTATCCTGGCTTGGAATGAGGCGTTCTGGAGTTTGACTTTGACTGCATCGAAGGCTGCGCCGCTGACCGCGTTCATCGCTTCTTTCTCGAGTCCGGAGGGGCTGTTTTATGCGAAGCTTTCCGCGGCTTCGACGATGGCCATCGCGCCTATTGTGATCCTGGGATGGCTGAGCCAGAGACAGCTGGTGCGCGGGCTTACGTTTGGAGCGGTGAAATGAAGAACGGGAGAGCCGCATGGCCACGGTAGAGCTGAGACAGGTTCGCAAGAGGTACGACGAGACCGAGATCATCCGTGGCGTGGATCTGACGATCCGCGACCGCGAGTTGACGGTGTTCGTCGGGCCTTCCGGGTGCGGGAAGTCAACGCTGCTGCGGATGATTGCCGGGCTGGAAGAGATTAGCTCCGGCGACTTAATGATCGATGGGGTGCGGGTGAATGATGTCCCGCCGGCGAAGCGTGGGCTGGCCCTGGTGTTTCAGAGCTATGCGCTGTATCCGCATATGACGGTTGCGGAGAACATGTCGTTCAGCCTGAAGCTGGCGGGTATTCCGAAGGACGAGCGGCAGAAGAAGGTGCTGGAGGCTGCGCGAATCTTGCACCTGGAGCCGCTGCTGGAACGTAAGCCGAAGGAGCTCTCGGGTGGACAACGTCAGCGCGTGGCGATCGGGCGGGCGATCGTGCGCAATCCGAAGGTGTTCCTGTTCGATGAGCCGCTGTCGAACCTGGATGCGGCGCTCCGGGTGCGCATGCGGCTGGAACTGACGAAGCTGCATCGGGAGCTTGCCGCGACGATGATCTACGTGACGCATGATCAGGTGGAAGCGATGACGATGGCGGATCGCATTGTGGTGCTGCAGGCGGGGGTAATTGAACAGGTCGGCTCGCCGATGGAGGTGTACCGCAAGCCGAGAAATTTGTTTGTGGCGGGATTCATCGGGTCGCCTCGGATGAACTTTCTTGAGGCGACGGTGGAGCGAGTCGATGCTACGGGGGTCGTTCTTGGGCTGGGTGATGGCTCCTTGCTGCATGCGGCTGTCAACGCGGAGGGCCTGGGAGTTGGAGATCGCGTGACGATTGGGATCCGACCGGAGCACATTCTGGTGAGTACTTCAGGGGATGTGGCGGCTCGGGTGGAGGCGGTGGAGCACCTGGGTGGGGAGAGCTATCTGCATGTGCGAACGGTATCTGGGAGCTCGCTGACGGTGCGGGTCAAGGAGACGGATGTCGAGCCGGACGATGCGGTGCAGCTGTCTTTCGAGGCGCGCCGGCTGCACTTCTTCGACACAAACGGAGAGGCTGTGCCGTGCACTCCGGCGGGGCACGGAACAGGGTTTCAGGAGAGGATTCATGAGCGTAAAAGTTAACCGGGAGAACTTGCTGAAGCTGAATCCGGAGGTAAGGGTTCCGGCCTACGATCCTAGCGAACTGAAGCAGCATACGGTTCATCTCGGCGTGGGGGGCTTTCATCGTGCACACCAGGCGGAGTACCTGGACGACCTGCTTCATCTGCCGGACACGGAGCGGTGGGGAGAGTGCGGGCTGGGGGTGTTGACGTCCGACGATCGCATGCGCGAGGCGCTGACCGGGCAGGACTATTTATATACGGTTGTGGAACGAAGTGCGGAGGCTCAGCATGCGCGGGTTATCGGGTCGATGACGGGGTATGTCTATGCGCGCGAAGACTGCGAAGCTGCGATCCAGAAGATGGCTGCGCCCGAGACGCGAATCGTTTCCCTGACGATTACGGAGGGTGGATATTTCATCGACGAGGGCACGAGAGAGTTTGTCGCGGATCATCCGGCTATTCAGCAGGACCTGCGTGATGCTGCGCATCCGGCGACGTCAATTGGGTTGATTGCTGCGGCGCTCGATCGCCGGCGGTTGCTGGGTGCAGCCCCGTTTACGGTGATGTCCTGCGACAACCTGCAAGGGAATGGCGAGGTGATTCGGAGGGTTCTGCTGGCGTTTGCCGGGCTTGCGAATCCAGCGCTGCAGGAGTGGATTGCGAAGAACGTGGCGTTTCCGAACAGCATGGTGGATCGCATTACGCCGGCGACGACGAAGGCGGATATTGCGTTTCTGGCGGAGCGCTTCGGAATTGAGGATGCATGGCCGGTGGTTTGTGAGCCTTTCCGGCAATGGGTGATTGAGGATCACTTTTGCGATGGCCGGCCTGCGTGGGAGAGGGTTGGAGTCGAGATTGTTCAGGACGTTGCGCCGTACGAGATCATGAAGATGCGGCTGCTGAACGGAAGCCACG
Source organism: uncultured Granulicella sp. (assembly GCA_965198885.1). Taxonomy (GTDB): domain Bacteria; phylum Acidobacteriota; class Terriglobia; order Terriglobales; family Acidobacteriaceae; genus Edaphobacter. Next base: position 2,691,835 of record OZ240677.1, read on the forward strand.
TTGCGATGGCGTATCTCGGGGCTCTGGCTGGGCTGACGTATGTGCATGAGATTCTTCAGAACGAGATTTTTGCGGCGTTCATTGAGGGCTTCATGGAAGAGGTGACGCCGATCGTTCCGCAGATTCCTGGTGTCTCTGTGACAGACTATAAGGCGAAGCTGATGGAACGGTTTGCGAATCCAACGATCAACGACCAGGTGACGCGGATCTGCTCCGAGGGCTCGGCGAAGATACCGAAGTGGCTGCTGCCTTCGATCACCGACTTGATGGATGCGAGCCGGCCAACGCCGCTGACGACGCTGGTGGTTGCGAGCTGGGTCTTCTACTTCCAGCAAGGGAGGGATGAGCGCGGGCGTCCGCTGGAGCTTGTGGATGCACGTGCCGGGGAGATCTCTGTCTTAGCGCGCAGTGCGGGAACGGATCCGCAGCCGCTGTTGTCGGAACGGTCGATCTTTGGGGAGCGGCTTGCGTCGGATGCCATCTTTGCTGCGGCGGTACAAGGCTGGATGACGCAGCTTGCACGCCTTGGAGCGCATGAGACTGTTCGGGTGGCGCTCTCCGGCGCATACGGGAGATGAACGTGTTGGGTTGCGGGTGGATGAGGAAAGGGCAGCCGATGGTATGGCTGCCCTCTTGGTTCAGTCGGCGGCGAAGGTGGCACCGTCTCCGGTGACGAGGATGGTTTCGGAGGCGGGGAGGGGTGAGGCGGGGACGAGGGCTCGGCCGCCTTTGCCGACCCAAATTTTGGTCCAGGAACGGGCTACGATACGCATGAGGATGAGGATCGCGAAGGCTAGTGCAGCGTATGCGATCCAACCGGAACGGAAGCTGCCGGTGTGCTGCTTGGAGTAGCTGAGGACGTTGGGGAGGACGGAGCCGCCGAGGGCTCCGATCTCGCCGATCATGCCACCGGCGACGGCGGTGGTGAGCGGCCAGCGAAGCGGGACGAGCTGGAAGGTGGCACCGTTGCCTGCGCCAAGAGCGGCGAAGCAAAGCATGAAGAGCAAGGTGGTAGCGAGCAGCGACGGTGCGGCCATGAGACCGAAGAGGCCGGCTATGGCGACGAGGAAGACGACGGAGAGCGTGGTGATGCCGCCGATCCGATCTGCGAAGTAGCCGCCCACGACGCGGGTGGCTGAGCCGGTGAAGGTGGCGAGGACGGTGTAGGTGCCGGCCTGGACCTTGGTCATGTGGAACTGGGCGTAGTAGAAGGACGGCAGGAAGGTGGCGAGGCCGATGAAGCCGCCGAAAGTGATGATGTAGATGAGGTTGAAGTACCAGCCATCTTTCTCAAAGAGGCAGGAGAGATGCTCCTTGAGGGTGAGATGCTCGTGGTCCGGTGGCTCTTTGGCGAAGAAGATCATGACCGCGAGTGGGAGGCACATCATGGCGGCGGCGAAGCCGTAAACGTGCTGCCAGCCGAAGTGCATGGCGAGGCGTGGGGCGAAGAGAGAGGCGACGGCGGTGCCGCTGTTGCCGGCTCCGGCGATGCCCATGGCGAGACCTTTGTATTGCTGGGGGAACCAGCCTGAGCCGAGCGACAAGGCGACACCAAAGCTGGCACCGGCAATGCCGAGAAGGACGCCCATCGCGAGGACGTTGTTGAAGGTCTTGACGAAGAAGAAGCCGTACATGAGCGCGATGACGATGGCCGACATCTCCACAATGGCGGCGTTTTTGCGGCCGATATATTGCGAGATCACGCCGAGCGGAAAGCGCATGAAGGCACCGGCGAGGGTGGGGACGGAGACCATCAGGCCGATCTGCTGCGGGGACAGGTGGAACTGTTCCGAGATAAAGGGTCCCATTGCGCCGTTCAGCACCCAGATGGCGAAGCTGAAGTCGAAGTAAAGGAAGGCGGCGAGAAGCGTCGGCGGATGACCGGACTTCATAAAGATCTTATAGCTAGCCATGGTGGTTCCTCCAGAGAGAGATGGTGTTCTGTCAGCCTTGTGCGACTGCGGTTGACGTCCCGGTCAAGCGCATCTGTGACTGCAATAGTTACAAACACCGGCGTCATGGCCGGAGAAACTTGAGAGCGCTTACCTGTCCCTGGTCTTGTGTACGCGGACGGCGCATTGCTTGAAGTTGGGCTCGCGCGAGATGGGATCGAAGGCGCCGAGCGTGACGCGGTTGGAGTTGGTCTCCGCGAAGTGGAAGGGCATGAAGACCTGGCCGGGCGCGACGATGGAGGTGATGCGGAGTTCGAGGTTGGCGACCTCTCCGCGGCGTGAGGCTACGGTGACGGGGTCGTGGGAGCGGAGCTTGAGGCGGGCGGCGTCGACGGGGTTCATCTCCAGCCAGGCGTTGGGGACCATCTTGTTGAGCATGTCGACCTGCGCGGTCTTGGTGCGGGTATGCCAGTGCTCGACGGTGCGGCCGGTGTTGAGGATGAAGCTGTACTCTTCGTTGGGCTGCTCGGTGAAGGGGTCGCAGGGGACCTGGTGGAGGATGGCGCGGCCGTCTTCGGTGGGGAAGACGCCGTCTGCGTAGAGGCGTTCGCCACCCCACTGGATGCCGCCGGAGGCTTCTATCTGCTCCCAGGTGTAGGGGCTGTAGTCGCACATGCGGCCGGTGGAGACCTGCTGCCACTCTGCGAAGGCGTCGCGGGTGGTGGTCCAGCCGGGGAAGAGTCTTTCTCGCACGCCGAGACGGGCGGCGATGTCGAGGAAGATGTCGAAGTCCGGGCGCGATTCGCCGGGTGAGGCGACGATGCGGTTGACCTTGCTGATGCGGCGCTCGGAGTTGGTGTAGGTTCCTTCTTTTTCGCCCCAGATGGCGGCGGGCAGGACGAGGTCCGCGAAGTCGCTGGTGGGCGTGGGGTGGAAGCCGTCCTGGACGACGAGGAACTCAACGTTGCGCAGGGCTTGGGTAAGAAGAGCGTAGTTGGGGAAGGAGACTACGGGGTTGGTGGCGATGAACCAGAGGGCTTTAATCCGGCCGGCGATAGCGGCGTCGATGATGTCCGGGTAAGCGAGGCCGCGTTTCTTGGGAATGTCTTCTACGTCGATCTGCCAGAGCGAGGCGAGTTGCCGGCGGTGCTCTGGGTTCTCATATTTGCGGTAGCCGGGGAGGGATGAGGTGAAGCCGGCCTCGCGGGTGCCCATGGCGTTGCATTGGCCGGTGATGGAGAAGGACGTTGCGCCGATGCGGCCGAGGTTACCGGTAATGAGGGCGAGATTGTTGATGGCGGCGACGGTCATCGCGCCTTGCGTCGAGTGGTTGACGCCCATGGTCCAGCCGATGAATCCGGCTTTGGCGTGACCGTAGAGGGCGGCGACGCGTTCGATCTGATCTGCGGAAAGGCCGGTGATGGTGGTGACGTGTTCTGGAGTGAAGGTGGAGACGAAGTCAGCGAACGCGTCGAAGCCGGAGGTGTGCTGGTCGATGTAGGAGCGACGGATGAGGCCGTCGCGGATGAGGATGTGGGCGATTCCGTTGATCAAAGCGATGTCGCCGCGCGGCTTGATGGGGAGGTGGATGTCCGCCATCATGGCGGTCTTGGTGACGCGGGGATCGACGACGATGAGGGTCTTGCCGGCGCGCCGCTCGAGACGGTGACAAAGGATGGGATGGTTATCGGCGATGTTCGAGCCGATGAGCAGAACGACGTCTGAGTGCTCGAGGTCTGCGTAGCTGCCGGGCGGGCCGTCACTGCCGAAGGAGAGCTTGTATCCGGAGATGGCGCTGGCCATGCAGAGGGTGGTGTTGCCGTCGTTGTTGGGGGTGCGGAAGCCAAGTTGTACGAGCTTGCCCAGAGTGTAGTACTCCTCGGTGAGGAGCTGGCCGGTGCCGACCACGCCGAGCGAGGCAGGGCCGTGTTTGGCCTGAATTGCGGCGATGCGGGCAACCATGGTGGAGAGAGCTTCCTCCCAGGAGACGGGCACGAGAACGCCGTTCTTTCTCAGAAGTGGCTGCCTGGCGCGGCCAGGGGCGGCTAGGATGTGGTGTTCACTCAGACCCTTGGGGCAGAGCTTGCCGAGGTTGACGGGATGATCCAGATTGCCGCGGGCGGCGACCGCTTTGCCGTCCTTGACGCCGATCAACATGCCGCAGCCGACGGAACAGTAGCCGCAGGTTGTCTTGATCCACTCGTCCGCGACGCGTGAGGCGGAGACGCGGCCGAAGCGCTCGTCGTCGCCGTAGGCGTACTTCTCCTGCGCGGTGTCGACGCCGGCCATGCGCTTGATGCGGGTGAGCACGCTCATGCGTGCCTCGAACGGACGAAGGTGAGGGCCATGTTGAGGGGGACGACGGAGACGAAGAAGAGATACCGCATGAGGAGCAGGGAGGCGAAGCCGGTCGCGAGGGCGAAGTTGGTGTGGCTGGTGAGAACCAGTGCGAAGCTTGCGAGGACGAGAGATGCAGCCGCGGCGAGATGTGGGCGAAAGTTTCGACTCGCGAGAAGAGAGAAGCTCGCGCGGGCTTCAAAGATGTTGGAGGCGCGAAGGCGGACCGCACGGACGACTTGATTGGCAAGCCAAAGGACGAGTCCGGCGCCGATCAGAGCGGTTCCCCGGCTCTTCGCGAACGGAGTACTCAACGTGAAGGAGAGGGCCGTGGGCAGTGACAGATGGATGGATTCTTCCAACGCTGCTGCGAGCAGGCCGCCGAGGAGGGCGGCGCTGAGGGCGAAGTCTGCGGGGGTGTGTCGTGTGTTCCAGGCGGGGCGAGCCTGGACGAGGTAGATGGCGGAGCTGGCGAGAGTGCCGAGGAGGCCGAGGATCGCGGTGAGCCAGTCAAGTGAACGAAGCATGGCTGGGGAGATGGGGGAGTGAAGCTCGGCGGCGGCGGTGAGGAGGGTGCAGGCGGCGAGGGAGCCGAAGAATAAGGTGAAGAGCAGGACCTCGCGGCTGAGCCAGGAGCGGCGCCACATCTTGAGGGCTCGCCAGGCGTAGGCCGGACGGCCGAGGTGCAGGGTGGAGAGGGTGAGGGCGGCGGCGGTGATGGTGAGCAGGAGCGCGAGACGGATGGCGGTGAGGCCGTGCCAAAGCAGCAGGAACCAGAGGGCTCCGGAGACGGCCTGCATGAGGACGGTCATGTAGACGAGCGGGAGATGGGCGTGCTCGGGCTGGATGTGACTTGTGTCTACGCGCTCCAGAGCGACGGCGGTCTGCTCCGGCAAGGTGATGCGAGTGGTGGACATGGTCTGCAGGGCGGGGGGCATGCCGGGGCTATCGGCGGAGGCGAAGTTGTCGCGCCACTCGGCCAGGTTGACGATTTCGATCTCGATTGCACCTTCCGGGCAGGCGTTGACGCAGGCGGGTTCGAGGCCGTCTTCCAGGCGGCCCTTGCACATGTCGCACTTGCCGACGACGCCTCGTTCCGGGTTGTACTGCGGGACGCTGTACGGGCAGTTCCAGATGCAGTAGCTGCAGCCGATGCAGGCGTCCGCGGAGTGGACCACGATGCCGGTGAGGGGATCCTTTTTGTAGGCGTCGACGGGGCAGCCGCGCAGGCAGTCGGCGTCCAGGCAGTGGTTGCAGCCCATGGAGAGATAGTGGCGGATGGTGTCTGGATAAGTGCCGCCTTCCAGCTCTCCGATGCGACGCCAGAGCATCTCCGCGGGGTTGCCGTTCTGTTCATTGCAGGCGACCTCACAGGAGCGGCAGCCGATGCACTTGGTCATGTCGAAGTGGAACCGGTACTGCTCGCCTGCGGCTGGGGTGCGGGCGGGGATCAGGGGTGAGAGTTTTACTTCAACCTTGTGCAACGTATCGAAGACGAGGCCGTTCTCCGTCAGACGTACGAGCGCTGGACTGGTGCCGTCGATCGCGCGTTCGTGAAGAGGTAAGGGCAAGGAGACTCGCTTTCAGGAGGAGACTGGTTAGTAGACGTCGCGGTGGTAACGCTTCGTGTCGTGGAGGTTCTGGACGTATTCTTTGGCGGCTTCTTCATCATGAGACCCGTGCTGCTCGATGATTTTGTGGAGGGCCAGGTCTACGTCTTTAGCCATGCGGGTGGCGTCGCCGCAGACGTAGAGGCTTGCGCCCTGGGCGAGCCATGCGTAGAGCTCTGCACCGTGCTCGATCATGCGGTCCTGCACGTAGATCTTATGGGCCTGGTCGCGGGAGAAGGCGGTGTCGAGGCGAGTGAGCAAGCCGCCGGACTGCATCTGTTCCAGCTCTTCGCGGTAAAGGAAGTCGGTCGAGGCGCTGCGCTCGCCGAAGAAGAGCCAGTTGCGGCCCTTGGCGCCGAGAGCGCAACGCTCATGCAGGAAGCCGCGGAAGGGGGCGATGCCGGTGCCGGGGCCGATCATGATGATGGGCGCGTCCGGGTCAGCGGGCAGGCGGAACTTTTTGTTCTGCTGGATGTAGACGGGGAGACGGCCACCGATCTCCGTGCGATCCGCGAACATGGTGGAGCAGACGCCGCCGCGCTCACGGTTGTGGGAGCGGTATCGGACGATGGCGACGGTGGTGTGGACTTCGCCGGCGTGGGCCTTGGGGCTGGACGAGATGGAGTAGAGGCGCGGGGCGAGCTTGGGAAGTAGATCGGCGAGTTGCTGCGCGGAGGTGATGACGCCGGGGTACTCGGTGAGGAGGTCGACGAGGCCGCGATCGTAGAGGTACTCGTCCAGGTGGGATTGCTGCTCCGGCTTAAGCAGCCCGAGGAGCAGCTTGACGCGGCCGGCGTTCGCGAAGGTATCGAGGAGTTTGCGGCTGAGACGAGTGACCTGCAGAACGGCGCTGAGGGCGTCTGCGATGGAGCGGCTGCCGAGCTTTGGGAGCTCCACGGGTTCTGTGCCGGTAAGGGTTACTTTTTCAAGGATCTCCGCGACGAGAGTGGGATCGTTCTTGGCCAGGACAGCCAAGGCGTCGCCTGCGTCGTAGGTGAGATCGGAGCCTTCCAGCGAGAAGCCCATGTGCAGGGTGAGCTTGCTCGAGACGTCGCGGGTGAGGATGCGTTTCTCTTTGAGTTCGGCTGCGAAGGGATTGTCGCGGTGATAAGTGCCGGCGGTGGCTGCAGACGCGGCGATCGGCTTGCTGGTCTGTACGGCCGGGACGTCCGTTGCGTGCAGGAGGCGTACGAGGAGGTCAGCCTTCCAGGACTCAAAGGGTTCGTCGACCTCGACATCGCAGGTGACGGGCGGGGCGAGGCGGCTGGCTCCGAGGGCGTTGAGGCGTTCGTCGAGATCGACGCCGAACTTGCAGAAGTGCTCGTAATGGCTATCGCCGAGGGCGAGGACGGAGTAGTTCAACGTATCGAGACGCGGGGCGGAGGAGTCGCAGAGCTGATCGAAGAAGGGCTTGACCGTGTCCGGTGGATCGCCTTCCCCGTAGGTGCTGGCCAGAACGAAGGCGTACCGCTCTGCCGCAAGGGTAGCGGGAGCATAGCCCTCCAGCGAGGTGACGCGGGCGGTGTGGCCTTTGAGCTTGAGCTCCTTGGCGATCTTCTTGGCGAGCCGTTCGCTGGTTCCGGTCTGCGAGGCATAGAGGACGGCGACGTCGCGGGTCACGGTCGCAGACGATGGCGCGGCTTCCGGGGCAGACGACCACATGCCTGCGAGGAAGCCGTTGAGCCAGGCTCGTTGAGCAGGAGAGAACGGTGCGTTCTCCGGAATGTAGGGGACCGAAGACATCAGGCTCGGACCTCCGCGTGGGCGAAGGTGCGGAGGTCTTCGATCGAGTGGCGGCGGGTAAAGGCCAGGAAGTTCTCATCCTCGGCTTTCCTCTCCATGTAAGCGATAAAGAGCTGCTCCATGATAGGAGGAAGGTCGGTGGCCTTGATGGCGGGGATCAGCTCGCGTGCAAGGCCCTGGTCCTGATCTGAACCGCCCCCGAGATTGACCTGGTAACCCTCTTCACCGCCGACCTTGACGCCCATGAGGCCGATGTCGCCGATGTAGTGCTGGGCGCAGGAGTTGTTGCAGCCGGTGACGTGCAGGTTGATGGGATGAGTGAAGGTGAAGCGCTCGTCCAGGAAGTTTGCGAGCTGGACGGCGTGAGTTTTGGTGTCGCTGGCGGCGTACTTGCAGCCCTGGTTGCCGGTGCAGGCGACGGTGCCGGAGAGGACGCGGCCTGCGGTAAACTTCAGGCCCGCGGCGAGCAGGGCGGCTTGTGCGGCTTCGAGGTTGCACTCAGCGACGTTGGGGATGATGAGATTCTGCCAGACGGTGAGGCGGATCTCGCCGTTGCCGAAGAGCTCTGCAATGTCCGCCACGGCGTTCATCTGGACGGCCGGCAGGCGGCCTACCGGGACGGAGACGCCGATGTAGAACAAGCCGGGCTGGACCTGCGGATAAACGCCGATATGGCCGGCACGGTCGATGGGATGGCGAGGGGCGCAGTCCGTTGCAGGCAGCCGAAGCAGCGGGAAGGCCAGGAGCTTCTCTGTCTCTTCCAGAAACCTTTCTACTCCCCAGCGATCGAGGAGGTACTTCAGACGAGCTTTCTTGCGGTCGGTGCGATCGCCGTTCGCGGCGAAGACCCGAATCATTGCGGCGGCTACGGCGACCGCCTCATGCGGCTTCAGGATGACGCCGCAGTCCGTTGCGAACTGTTGGTGGCCGGTAATGCCGCAGAGGACGACTCGAAAATAGACTCCGGCCGGAAGTGCGCGGCCATCCTCTACGCGCACAGCCTGGAAGCCGATGTCATTGGTGTCGGCGACGACGCTGATGCTGCCGCCGTTATCGAATGCCACGTTGAACTTGCGGGGAAGACCGTAGAGATCCCGTGAGTTGAGGATGTAGTGGCCCAAGCCTTCGGCGTAAGGGCGAACATCCAGCAGCTCCTGGGGGTCGAGGCCGGTGAGCGGCGAGGCGGTGATGTTGCGGATGTTGTCCGCACCGGAGCCGCGGGAGGACATGCCGAGAGATTGAACCTTGTTCAGCACGTCGACGATGTTGCGAGGCTGAAACTCCCGGATCTGCAGGTTGGCGCGGGTGGTGAGGTCGGCACGGCCGGTGCCCCAGTCCGCGGCCATCTCCGCGAGGCCGCGCATCTGGGAGGCCTTCAGGATTGCGCCCGGTACACGCATGCGCAGCATGAAGGAGTCCTGCGCGGGAGCGACGTAGAAGAGACCGTGGAACTTGAAGCGAAAGGTGTTCTCGGGATTGGGAGCCTTGTCTTCCTTGGCGTGGACGAGCAGTTCATCCCAGGCGTCGAGCGGATTGCGCTCGTACTTCCAAAGTTCTTCACGGCAGAGGTCTTCGACTGGAGTTCCGTGAAAAAGAGGCGCAGCGGCGGCGTTTTCAAGCCCGGAGTCGACGTCCGCGGTGATACGGCCTCCGGGAGCGTGACCGACGAACGGCATGCGTTGCGCCGCGCCGACGAAGAAGCCTTCCAGGTACTGCTTTTGCTCCAAGGAGAACGGAACGCCGCCGGTATCCGGGGGAGTGGTGAGCGGCATCGATGCGACGGAGAAAGGACCTTCTGTGGGCATCATCGAATCCTTGCGTGTGCGGAGGCGTGTGTGGCTGGGCCTCAAACCTGGTCGACGTCTCCGGAGGGTGAGCCTGGGCTAAGTTTGGCTTTGGCCAAACGGCCGGAGCAGATCCGGTGAGACTGCTGTCGTTGGGTGCTCGTCGCGGAGCGCGTGGGATCGCGTGCTAAAGTTTCGGGTGATGCGGTTCAGTGCCTGAGGCGTGCAAGCGAGACGGTCATGGTCTCACTTCGCTGATTCAGCATCCTTGATGAAGCTTATAAACTGTTGCCGGTAGCGCGATCATAACGAGAGTGCGGGCGGAGCGCAAGGCGCTTCCCCCATCGAACGGGTGAGACGGCGAACGATGAGAGGAGCACTTAAGGTCTGGTTCGAGTCTTCCAGTTCCTTGAAGAGGCTCGATCTCCGCGCGGGGCGGAGAGGGTTTCGCGCTATGATGATGTCCATTAGTTCAACTTTTGCGCAGTAACACGGGTTCAAGCGGGGGAAGATGCGCCCGCACTCGAGGCCCGTCCGCAAAGGCACGTTGAGCTGTACGGGGTCACGCGATGGCGCACGCAAGTTTCGATGGACTTCGCGTTCTATCGCTCGAGTCGCGTCGAGCGAAGGAGGTCGAGAAGCTGATCCGCACGTATAGCGGACAGCCCTTGGTCGTGCCCGTGATGCGGGAGGTAAAGCTTGACTCCAACCATGCCGCGCTTGAGTTCGCGGCGAAGCTGATCCAGGGAGAACTGGATGTGGTCATCTTCCTAACCGGCTCCGGTGTCCGTGCGCTGCTGGAGGTCGTGAGCACGAAGTTTGATCGCGAGGTATTTCTGGAAGCGCTGCGGCGTGTGAAGGTGGTAACCCGGGGGACCAAGCCGGATTCCGTACTACGCCACTGGAAGGTACGGCCGGTAACGACCGCGGCCGAGCCGACAACGTGGCACGAACTCCTCGATGCCATCGACCGGTACTTTGGCGACACCCTGAAGACACAGCGAGTCGCGGTCCAGGAGTACGGGGCCTCAAACCCGGAGATGCTCGCGGAGTTGACCGAGCGATGCGCCTCGCTGCTGAAGGTGCCGGTTTATCAGTGGGCGCTTCCGCATGACCTGCAACCGATCCGGGAGTGCATTCGAAGCGTCGCGCAGGCCGACGTGGATGTGGTCCTGTTCACCACAGCCGTGCAGGTGATCCATCTCATGCTGGTTGCCGAGGAGATGCATGTCGTGGTGGAGCTTCTGGCGGGCCTGCGATCCATCGTGGTCGTCTCTGTAGGTCCGACGACCACGGCGGAGTTGCTTCATTACGGCATCACGCCGGACTTCGAACCCTCTCGACCGAAGATGGGTTTCCTGGTGAATGAGGCTGCGCAATACTCGCCTCAAGTGCTCGCCGAGAAACGGTTGAAGATCAATCAGGCGCATGGCGTTCAGGAGTCCGAGCCGATTCAAGAGCGATCCGGCGATCCGCGGGGCCATGCACCGCAATCCAGAACTCTGGTGAGAAAGGTAGCGGAGTCTACCTCCACCATGGCCGGCTTCACCGACGGACTCAGTTCGTTCGACTTCCTCCACGAGATCTCGAGCCGTCTGGCAGCCGCCGATCCTCTCCATGCCGTACTCAACCGCATCGTCGAGTTCGTTACAGCCGTCATTCCATGCGACTCCTGTTTCATCTATGTGCTGGACCAGGACAAGCTCACCCTGCGAGCCTCCAGGAACCCGCACGAGGACATTGTGGACCGGCTGGATGTGCAGGTCGGCCAGGGAATTACCGGCTGGGTTGCGCAACACCGAGAGCCTGTAGCGATATCTTCGAAGGCATCGGAAGATCCACGGTTCATTCCCTTCAAGAACGTCCCTGAAGATAACTTCGAGGCTATGCTCTCCACGCCTATTTTGTGTGCGAGCCGCGTGGTCGGGGTCATCAATCTCCAGCACCGGCTTCCGTATTGGCATAGCGAAACCGAGGTCCGCCTCCTCGCCATGATCGGATACCTGGTCGGCGCCGAGATCGAGCGAGCTCGTCTGGACACGGAGAATGTTGCCCTCTCCGACCGTTTGGAGACGCGTAAGTCGGTCGATCGCGCGAAGGGAGTGCTGCAGAAGGATCTCGGCATTGCGGAAGACGAGGCCTACCGCAGGATGCAGCGCGAGAGCCGGCAGCGTAGGAAGTCGATGAGGGAGATCGCGGAGGCGATCCTGCTGGGGGATGATCTGAAGCGCTCCCGGGCGTGATGCCGCTGAGCATCCGGAGCATGAGCCCAACACAATCGAGTGATCGGCCGCATATTTCCATCGAGACGAACGAGCCGTTCGTCTCGATGGGAGTTATGGGGAATCTTGCTCCCAGGCTCTTACAGGCTCCTGCAGGACGGCGCGTCGGTCTAGGCCTTCCCAATCCCTCGTCGAATCTGCTTTAGAATCTGCCGGACGATGGCCGAGTACGTCTCTGCCGCCTTGAGCCGCGCGCTCCGATGGCGGTCGTACTCCTGGAGCTTGATCGGCATGAACGGTTCCAGCTTCCGGACGATCTCTCCTATACCCAGGCCGGTGTTGCTCTGAATGACGGCAAAGATACCTTGGTCGTCTTCGGAGAAATGCTTCTCTGCGTTCCACTGCTTCAGATTTTCACCATGGTTGCCCGCGGTCCAGATGCTCACGTCTGTGTGCAGTTGCAGGCCTGCGGCCGGCGTGCAGTGAAACTCATCGATCAGCCCCTGCTGCTCTGCGTTCAGCCAATAGAGGGTGTACTCGGTCCAGTCCATCGCATAGCGTTGCAGCAGCACCTTCATCGAGGGCATGCCATGGATCTCTTCAATCCGGCGATGCAGACTGCGGCACAAGGTCCGGGACAGAATCGCGGGTGAGTTCCGAGGCTGCCGGCGAGCACGATCACCTCTGTTGCGGCCAGGTCGGTCATCCGGTGCGCCACGCTTCAGCACCCCGGCTGGTGAAGCGGCAAGGCGGCATGCAATGGGAGCCGACGCCGTTCAGAGCTGCGTCCACGCGAGAGCGTTTCACAGGATCGACCAGGAACATCATGTAGCCGCCACCGCCTGCGCCGGAGACCTTGCCGCAGTATGCCCCTACTCGGTAGAGCGGCAACCCTTAGGCACCGGGGGCGCCATCCGCGCAGCGGCGAGGCTCGCCTCCTGCGATCACGTCTATGCGGTCAATGGAGACACCTACGCATCCGTGGACTACGCTGCGATGCTGGCGCAGCATCGCTCCCTGCAGGACGTTCTTTCTGTCGCGTTGATGCACGTCGCGGATACGGCGCGTTATGGCGCCGCCGAGGTCGTCCAATCACGCATTGAGAGTTTCACCGAGAAGGGCCGCTCCGGCCCCGGCTACATCAACGCCGGCATCTACCTCCTCAGGCGGGACATCCTGGAGGACGGCCTTCCAGAGTGCTTTTCCTTCGAACAGGATGTGCTCCGCCCGCGAAGGCAACAGCTACGACCGGCCGCGTTCTTCGCCTCCGGCTACTTCATCGATATCGGCATACCGGAAGACTACGCCCGCGCCCAACACGAACTTCCCAAACAAGTCGAACTCGCCGTTTGAAACGGCTGACGGGAGGACCACAGCATTCGCATCGACATCGCCGCATGGCTGAGGTTCAAACCAGTTTCGCTTCACACTTCGAGCTTTAGATCGAAAGAGACTGGCCCAAGCGTGGCTTCGATGACCCTTTGCTGCGTCACATCAGGCGCAAGTTCGCGTACGACAAAGCCGTCGCTCGTTATATCCAGCACCGCAAGATTCGTGATCACTCGCTTCACCACACCTTTGCCGGTCAGGGGAAGCGTACATGTGTCCATCAGCTTGGGTTTGCCGTTCTGTGCCGTGTGTTCCATCATCACCAGCACCCGGCCCACGCCGGCGACAAGGTCCATTGCTCCCCCCATGCCCTTCACGCGCTTGCCCGGGATCATCCAGTTGGCCAGATCGCCCTGCGCGGAGACCTCCATCGCGCCCAGAATCGCCAGGTCGATGTGGCCGCCGCGAATCATCGCGAAGGACTCATCACTGGAGAAACACGATGCGCCCGGGGTGAACGTCACCGTCTCCTTGCCCGCATTGATCAGGTCCGCATCGACTTCGCCTTCGAGCGGGAATGGTCCCATCCCCAGCAGCCCGTTCTCAGACTGCAGCACAACCGTGACGCCTGCGGGGATGTAGTTGGCAACCAGCGTCGGCATACCGATCCCGAGATTGACGTAGAAGCCGTCTTGCAACTCGCATGCAGCGCGCGCCGCCATCTCGTTTCTTGTCCAGGGCATGGCTTACTCCGTCCGTGTGGTTCTACGCTCGATACGCCGCTCCGGCGTGGGATTGTGGACCACACGATGGACATAGATGCCGGGCGTGTGGATCGAGTCGGGATCAAGCTCGCCGGCCTCGACGATGATCTCCGCCTCAGCAACGGTGATGCGTCCGCAAGTAGCCGCTGCCGGATTGAAGTTGCGAGCCGTGCGGCGATAGACCAGGTTGCCGTGAACGTCAGCTTTCCACGCCTTGACCAAAGCGAGGTCGGCCCGTAGGCTGCGCTCCAGCAGATACTCTTCTCCGTCGAATAACGCCGTGGGCTTGCCCTCCGCGACGAGTGTACCGGCGCCTGTCCGTGTGTAGAACGCGGGAATGCCCGCGCCGCCGGCCCGCATGCGCTCGGCCAGGGTTCCCTGCGGCGAAAACTCTACATCTAGTTCGCCATGCAGAAACTGGCGCTCGAACTCAGCGTTTTCGCCGACATAGCTGGAGATCATCTTGCGGATCTGCCTGCTCTCCAGCAAGAGGCCCAGGCCCCATCCGTCCACGCCGGCGTTGTTGCTGGCGACAGTCAAATCGCGTGCGCCGCTGTCTCGAAGCGCCTCCAGCAAGCGCTCGGGTATGCCACACAGGCCGAAGCCGCCGACCGCCAGTAGCATGCCATCCCTTGTGATCCCCTTCAGCGCCTCTTCCGCAGACTGATATAGCTTGTTCACGATTCCTTTCCTGCTCTCCTCGTCGCAATCAGAAGTCATATCCGCCGCCGCAGACTCGCCTCGTACTCGATAACGCCCGTCACTTACCGCTTTGTTTTATGCCGGGCGAGATTAAGAGGATGGAGAACTGAAGCCGCCAACTCGCGCAAGCAGAAGTATAGGCAAGCACACACAGCAGTAGTTGGATAAGAAGCAGAAAAAAGCCCTCACAAAGGGTTGTGAAGGTAGCGCATTCGCCATCGCCGGTTGTAATCTAGCTCTCGCGCCATGGCCACATGAGTCGAACTGACTGAAGCTCTGGCGGAGAGTGGGGGATTCGACTCTGACCAGACTTCGAAGTCTCAGATAAACAACAACTTAGTCCGATTCATCCGCTGCAAACAAGGGGTTCAAGCACTTCAACAACATGTCGAATCATATCGGTTCATGTCGTTTTGTGTCGATGAAAAACTTCGAAAAGTGTAGCCCAAGTGTAGCCCGGGCAAGCATCGTCCTGTTACACATTGTGATCTCGCAGGCTTTAACAGGGCGCCGTTGCCCTTCACCCCTTGGGTCCGTTCGAATTCCGAACCGGCGTCAGCCTGCAGATGTGCAAGTTGATTGCGTCAGGCCCACGCCTATCCCCAGCAGGCGTTCGATCAGCGCCAACCGAGTGCCGGAGCAACAGTCTTCAGAGAGGCTTCCATGACACGGACGTTATACGCATCGGCTGGTTGATTGGGACGGTGAGCAGGACGGTTTCTGCTCCGGCAATGGCTTCATCTTTTCGAAGTTGCTCGATGAGAATATGGGTTCGGCAGCGTTGCCACGACCGAAGAATGACCGGGTGTTTGCATTGAGGAAGCCGATCTGGTCGGTTTCTTGCCCATTGCGTCCGAAGTAGGTGCGATCGAGATCATTCGTCAACTGAGGCGCTCGCTGACCTCGGACCGGACCTGGAAATGGCCAAACACAGGACTTCACAGTGGATACAAGGTGAATGTTCCCCATCTGTGATCCGCAAAGCCCCTGGACGCATGATCGGCTGGGCCGAAGACTGGAAGGTCGGGCTGGTGCACATCCAGCCGGGCCGCCCGATGCAGAACGGTCACGTCGAGAGCTTCCACGGCAGGCTGCGCGACGAGTGCCTCAACGCAACCTGGTTCCGGACACTGAACGACGTGCGGTGTACTCTGGCAACCTGGCGCGAGGAGTACAACGGCCAGCGGCCCCACAGTTCGCCGGACTACCGCACGCCAAACGAGTTCAGACAGCAGTTCGGCTACGGCAGAGGAAAGCGCATTAGGCTCATCACCGATCTGCCAGGAACCCGGTGATCATCTCTCGATCCTAAGTGGCGGGCTAGGATGCTGCTGTTTCGTCACTCGGCGGCACCTGCACTCTGCGTGTGCCGCCGAGACATCAAAGCCGCCTGCTTACTCCTGATCGTCTACGAAGACGGCAGTGGTAAGCGCAGGGATTGTCGCGGTTCCGGTTTTAGGGTCGAAGCTGGATCGCCGGACGGTTGCATCGTCGGATGAAAGCTGCACTGCGTGAAGGTGCAGCTTCAAGCCCTGAAGCGTTGAATCCGTGTAGACCGTTTGGGTATTGGCTGCGTTGAAGAAGACGACGAGGTGGTGTGCTCCGCCGTAGTTACGGCCGTGATCATCGAGCCGCATCACGATCAGGCCTGCGGTCTGATTTTGCCCGGTGTTGAGGAAGCTGAGATTCTGTTGAATCTCGTCCAGGGTGGCCATGCGGAACAGGCCAGTGCTGTAGCGGATCTTCAGGAAATCCTGAAAGGCCTGCCCGGTAAGGACGATGTTTGCGGGTGTGGCTTTTAGCGCCGCATTCGCGAGCAGCGGCTGCTCGATCGGCCATTGCGTCTGGTTGACTCCGGCAATAGGCAGACCGATCCCCCAATTATTGCCCTGGAGGCTCCAGTCGATTTTGTTGAACCAATCGCCAGAGTTATAGCTGCCGTTGTCCATGTCCTTCGAGCGCAGCAGGTCATCGCCTGCGTGGAAGAACGGGACCCCCTGGGCAAGCGTGAGCAGGCTCATGGCAAGCACCTGCCGGCGCGCCCGGGTAGCAATCGTATCCGACGCCGCGGACTTAATCTGAATCGCGTCGAACAGCGTCTGATTGTCGTGCACGGAGCAGTAGTTGACGTCTTCAAGCGGCGTTCCCGCATAGCCTGCCGGCTGACCATCGTAGCTCAGTTGCGAGGCGGCCACGGTCTGTCCATTCGCATCTTGGAAGCTGTAATTTTTCAAGGCGCCGGCAAGCGAGACGCGGATAAGATCGGCTTCGTTCAGGACAGCCGTGCGCTGGTCTGCCGCGCCGGTTACGCCACTGGTAAAGCTGCTTGGATCTGTACCAAGACCAGTCGCAAAGCCCTGGGTTTGCAGGGTTGGATTGTCCGAGGCGAAGATGTATCCACCTCGAATTGAGTCGCGCATACGATCGTTAAAACTGCCGATCCCGGTTCCGTAAAGATTGACTTGGCTGGCATTCGGCCCGATGGCGTTGTTGGCCGCTTCAGCAATCTGAAAGCCCTCGCCGTACATGTAGATCTTGCTGCCGTCCACGCCGTCCTTACGCAAAGTGAGGGCATTGAGAGCGTTGCGAATGTCCATCATGTTGTACACAAAGTGCAATCCCATGGCGTCGAAACGGAAACCATCGATCTTATACGCCGTTGCGTTCAACACGACGGTATCGATCATCAGCTTTTCCATCATCTGGTGTTCGCTGGCCGTGTCGGCGCAGCAGGAACCAGTCTCCAGCACGCCATTCGCATCCAGTCGATGGTAATAGTTCGGGACTAGCTCGTCGAGGTTGGCAGCCGGCACTTCGCCGCTGTTGTACGTGTGATTGAAAACAACGTCCTGAATGACACGGAGGCCCGATGCATGCAGCCCCTCCACCATCGCGCGGTACTCGAGCACGCGCTCGCTCGGGTCCGTCGCGTACTGACCTGCAGGCGCCATGTAGTGCACCGGATCGTAGCCCCAGTTATACGCATCGGTGTTCTGGACACCCTGCACGGCTGCCTGCTGCTGGGTGCCGTCAGGCGGTGTGGGAGACAAAGGTCCGGGGTTGGCCCAGGTAGATTTATCTTCGTTCACACTGCCAAAGTGGAACGTAGGCAGGAGATGGACGGCTTTCAGCCCGGACTGAGCGAGTTCATGCAGATGACGCATACCGTTGCTGGCAAGGTCATCGAAGGCAAGGTAGGTCCCTCGGATCGCTGCCGGCACGGAAGCATCTGCGATCGAGAAATCGCGAACGTGCAGCTCATAGATGCTTGTATCGTTTAGGCTCGCCAAGGCAGGAGACGGAATTAGGTCCCAGAGCGGCGGCTTGGTGGATCCTGCCTGAAGGTCCGTAATGCGCGACATAACCCCGTTCAATCCGAGATCGACTGAGTAGGGATCGGTCGTGGTGTTGGTGTCGATCGCCTGGTCGGTGGAGACGTAAACCCGGGCGGCAAACTGGTAGTACTTGCCGGTCCAGCGTGCGTCTCCAGCGGCCACCCAGACACCATTATGCTCGTGCATGGCGATAGTCTGCTCGGGCGCGGTGTCGGACTGGCGATCGAAAAGGAGCAAGGAGACGCTTTGCGCGGTCGGGGCCCAGACCTTGATTTTGACGGGGTACGCATCGTCGTCGCTGAAGTCGAACCAGGAATCGTCCCCGAGATGGCGGAAAATGACTCCAAGCTTACCTGAGTAAGCCAGCAGTGCATCCAGCGCACCAAAGGTCTGCACCCCTGTGGTGTATTTCAGCGTTCCATCTCCGGCAAGGGCAGAGACCTCAAGCTGGCTCTTGAGGGCACCCAGCAGAACCGCTGGTTTGGTGGTGGAGGGAATCTTGAACAGGGCGTATGAAGCCAGTTGAGGAAACCGCGTCAGCTCCTGAGCGGTCAGCGTGCCGGTGAAGGGACTCAGCGCAATCGAGGTGCCGCCGGTGAGACCGTTCGCTCCAATTTGCAGGCTTGCCGTTGGGCTGACGTTCAGCGTGTAGGTATAGCCCGGCTTTGCGTAGATTGATTGAATGGCGATGATCGAGGCATCAATCCAGTAAGCCTGCAGCTGGTTGAAGGGACCGGTCAGTAGTTGCGCCGCGGTGGGAAGCTGCAGAAAAACAGTCGGGTTGCCGGAAACTACCCAGCCCTCCAACTGCTGCGGAATCTGCAGCGACTGATCCGGCCCAGGATCTTTCGTGCCCGTCTGGCAGTTGTGGATGATGAAGCCCAGGTGCCCGGGAACGACATTCACATCGAAATAGGGACCGTAGCTGTCATACCCGGCGAACTGGTCGTTGGTCGCGCAGAAGTCGCTGTCCGGATCGGTGGTGGCTCCGTACACGTATAGCACCCAGTTGTCATAGTTTCCATCCGGCCGATAGTAGTGGATACGGGCTTTGCCTGGGGGCAGGGTTGGATCGGCACCGGTTGGCGGACGGTACGTGAGCAGAGTGGTGCTGCCCGAGAGCTCCCAATACTCGTTGCCCTGGGTTGCGGGATCTACATACTGGTTAGGTCCCGGGTCCTTGGTGTTGCCATTGTGCAGGATGATGCCGACGTTTTGCGCAGTGGCGGTGACGCCCACGTCGAAGTACGCGCCGAAGCTGTCCGTGCCGGTGACGGGAACAGGGCCGCCTGGAAAGTTGTTCGGCTCGGTTGTGTCGAAAAAGGCATAAACGGTCCAACCCTCATACATGCCATCGGGGCGGAAGTAGTGGATGCGAATGTCGCCCGCGGGAATTGGGGGGGTTGTCTGGGCCTCGGCCCGTAGAGCTCCCATGCAGCTGGCAAGCAACAGCACCAGGAGCACCAAAAGACGATGTTGCGGAAGAGGGCGAGCCGCATGGAGGGAGTGGAAGGTCGGCGTACTGCTCTGGCTGGGTTGCATAAGTCTCCGTGGTTCAGGCCTGGAACAAACAGGAATCTGGCACTGCTTGTTGCTGTTCTTCAGAACGGACCTGACCATCCTCCTTCGGAGAAACAATGCGCAATGGAATGTCGATGGATTTTTGCTTCTTTTTCTATTGACCTGCAACCTATTTGCCTTGAGCCACTTAGCCTGCGAACTTCACGCCGTGCGAGTGCGACAGGGTTGTATCGTAGTTGGAGGGCGAGGTGATCGTCAAAGAACTAGACTCATCGCCTTACTTCCTGAGGCGCCATCGCGAACGGGACGTACGACGCATCGAGGCTTTGACGGAAGTGCTGACGGTGGCTTCAGGCTGCGGTCGTGCTGGCGATCACGGCCGGGCAGGTCAACCGACCGCTGATGTTCGGCTTGGTGAGGACGGTCGCGGCGGGCTGATCTGTAAGGGTCGAGGTCAGTCTTCCAACCAAAGCGCAAGCGCTAGCGTTCGAGAGTACGTGCTCGAGCTGATCAAGTCGAAGTACACTGACTTCGCGCCGACGTTGGCGACTGAAGTTCTTCTAGCTAAGCCTGACATCCAGGTAGGCCGGGAGACCCTGCGGACGTGGATGTTTCAGGAAGGTCTTTGGCAGTTGCGCAAGCAGCGCAGAAGCTTCCATCAACCTCGCTTCGGCGCGAGGATTACGGGCGAACTGATTCAGATCCACGGCAGCGACCGTCGCTGGATGGAGCAGCGAGGCGAACCCTGCACTCTGCTGGTCTTCATCAACGACGCCACCAGCAAGTTGATGCAGCTTCGCTTCGTGCCGAGCGAGAGTACAGATTCCTACTTCGAAGCGCTGAGCGGGTACCTTCGGCGGACGCGATCTTGTCGTAGAAGCAGGGCTCTCCGTGGACGGCCCATGGGCCGTCGGTGCGGGTCTTGCCGACGGGGACGATGAAGGCTCCGGGCTGGGTGGTTTCGGCTTGTGAGGCTTGTGTGGAGAGGCCGAGGGCCGGGATCGAGAAGAGTCTGTTGCGGAGGAAATGGCGGCGTAGAAGGGGCATGGATGGCTCCGACGATGCCGTGGTTGAGGATTTCAGGATGGCTTGTTAGCGCTTGATGCGAAGCAGAAATCCGATGGAGATGCGGAAGTCGTTCTGGCGGCCGTTGGCGTTGTTGCCGAACTGGGTCATGAGGTAGTCGGCGCGGATGGGTTCGAGCGTGAGGCGGCGGGTAAGGAGGACGCGTACGCCTCCACCGGTCTGGAGGGCGAAGGTGTTGGAGCCGCCGAGACCGGTGCTCGAGGGGGCGAGGTGCCGGAGGCGTGGGCCGCGCCGGCGAGGAACTCTCCGAAGGGCTGGATCTGGTAGTCGGGGGCGACGGGGGTGTAGCGGGCTCCGAAGGTATAGGCGGTCTGGGTGAGGGTGTAGCCCTCCGATGTGATGTCGGAGGCGTGGGGTGACGTTGAGGTCGGCTACGGCGGCGAGATGGCGGTTCAGGCCGTATTGCAGGAGAGCTCCGCCTCCGTTGAGGGCGAAACAGCCGCAGTCGGGGCCGGTGTTGCTGCGGATGTAGGTGTAGTTGGTCCCGAGGTCGATGGGGTGGCTTTGGGCTGCCGGCCCCGTTGTCAGGGCGGCGGCGAGGATTGGGAGAAGGAAGTGGGTGCGGGGCATGGGTTTGTCTCCTTTGGCTGGCGGCTACTGGACCGTCAGGGTGACGGAGATGGTGTGGGTGATGGAGCCGCTGGTGGCGGTCACGGTGAAGTTCGAGTTGGTGGTGGGGATGGTGGTGAAGCCTGCGCCGCTTCCGCATCCGGTGATGGCTCCGATGAGGCTTAGCGCGCAGAGGCAGAGCAGGAGGCGTGGGTTGAGCCTGCGGCGGAAGCCGAAGAGTCCGGCGAGGGCCGCGGCGGAGATGCCGAAGGCGGTGGTACGGCCTCCGGGCGCGAAGGGTGAGATGAGTCGGTTGTGGGAGGCGAGGGCGGGGACGGAGACCGTCATGGTAGTGCTTGAGCCTGTGCCGGGGATCAAGGTGGAGGGAGCGAAGGTGGCGGTCGCTCCGGCGGGAAGGCCGGTGGCGGTGAAGGTGACGGGGGCGGTGAAGGGGCTGGAGCTAGATGGAGCCAGGTCGATGATGAGGGTCGCGGCAGAGCCTCGAATGACGGTGAGTGCGGCCTTCGTTGTGGTGATGGTGAAGTCGGGTAATGACGTTACGCCGTTTCCTGAAACTGTGGCGGCTTTGATCCCGGCGCTGGTTCCGACGCTGAGGGTTCCGCTTACCGCTCCAACAGCGGTGGGGGAGAAGTTGACGGAGATGGCACAGGTTGCACCCGGATTGAGAGTGAAGGAGGGACAGCCGAAGAAGTTAGTGTGGAAGCCGCTTCCCGTGATCGCTAGAGCACTCGCGGCGTTGGCGGAAGTTCCATCTCCAATGGTGAGGGTGCTGGTGCCTGTGTTGGTCAGGGTGAATACATAAAAATTAAGTCCGTTTATTAGATCGTCCACCACCACGTTGCCGAAGTCATAGGACCCGGGGGATAAGGTCGCAGCCAGTCCGGTGCCGGTTCCGGTAAGCGTCGACGTTGCAGTCTGCACCTTGCCGGGAGTGTCTGCGTCGGTATAAGAGACCGAGAAGGTGCCAGAGTTGGCGCCGGTCGATACCGGAACAAACACTACCGGCACCGTGCAGGATTTCAGTGACCCTAAGGAAGTGCCGTTGATGCAGGTGGCTCCGCTCGCGATGTTGAAGGCGCCCGTTGTGGTGATTCCTGAGAGGGTTGTCGTCGCGCCGCCGTCGTTCGTGATGGTCAGGGTTTGAGGCGAGCCTGTCTGGTTGACAGAGACGGGGCCGAAGTCGGCCGAGGATGGCGACACGCGGACGAGGCTGAGCGGGACGCCGGTTCCCGTAACCTTCACGGAGACGGTGAAGTTTTCGTTCGCTTTCGAGCCATCGCCCAGGAAGTACTTGACGGCGACCGAGCCTGAGAACGGACCGACCACGAACGGCGAGTAAAACAGCGAGAACGAGCAGGTCTGTCCCGGAGTGAGGGTGCCGGCACAAGCGTCCGTGCCACCGACGATCTGGATCTGGGGGTCGCTCGGGGTGACGGACACGACTTGTATCGGTGCGACGCCGGTGTTGGTCAGAGTGGCGGATTGGTTGGGGCTCAGGCCGCCAACCACATGGCTGCCGAAGTCGAGCGATGCGGGGGCGAGGGTGGCGGGGGCGGGTGCGGTGGTGTAGGTCCAGTCGAGGATGCTTGTGGTGGTGTTGGCGGCTGGGGTTGCGGCTGCGGCCAGAGGGCGAGCCGAGGGCCTGGCTGTGTCCGCGTTGGCGGCGGCTTCGGTGCTTGCGGTGAAGCCGAAGTAGGCGGTGTCGCTGCCGATGAGGGTGGGGATGTCCTCGGCGGCCTGGGTCTTCCAGACGGCCTGGGTGGCGGTGTCGGTGAGGATGATGGACTCGGTGGCTCCGTCGTAGTCGATGTGGAGGGTGAAGACGTGTCCGCTGTGGAGATCGATGCCGGAGCCGGCGAGGGTGGTGGCGGGTACGGTGGGGGCGGCTCCGTTGACGTAGATGCCGGTGGAGTTGTCGCCTTCTCCGGCGGTGTCGCGCAGGTCGAGCTTGAGGGCGATGCTCTTGGCGATGCCCTGGTAGCCGAGTCCGCCGCCGCCGGTGCCGATGGCGTTCGGAGTGTTCGCCTGGATGGTGAAGGTGAGGCCTTCGGCGAGGGGATCAAGCAATTGGAAGGCGAAGTCGGTCGAGAAGGTGGAGGCGGAGACGGGCGTGGTGTAGAAGGCGCTGCTCGCCTCGCCTGGCTGGTTCGCGGTGAGTTGGAGGATGCCGTTGGAGGCGATCACGGACCCGTTGAAGGTGAGGGCTCCGGTGGTGAAGCCGTTGCCGAGATCAATGAAGGTGGGTGGGGGTCCTCCGGCAGCGCCGAAGCCGATGAGCGATGCGGCCACGGAGTTCGTGCCGGAGTTGCCGGCGATGTCGATGGTGAACTGGGCCGAGCCGGTGTCGGCTCCGGTGAGCTGGACCGGGATGGCGCAGCTTGCGCCGGGGACGAGGGTTGTCTGGCAGGTGTTGCCGGTGGCTGCGATCTGGAGGCCGTTCGAGACGACCGAGGCGCCATAGACAAAGTTTGCTTCTTCGGTGCCTGCGTTGGTCAGTGTGACGGTTTCGGTTGGGATCGAGCCGGCGGGGACCGCTCCGAAGGAGTAGGTGGTGGGGGTGAGGACGAGCTTAGGTGCTGGCGGTACGGTGCCTGTGCCGGTGAAGGTGAGGGTCTGGGCTCCGGCGGTGTCGGAAAAGGCCAACGCTCCGGAGTAGCTTGCCGATGCGGTGGGGGTGAAGGAGAAGCCGATGGTGCACGACGCTCCGGCTGCGATTGCATTGCCCGCGCAGGTGTTCGTTAGGGTCGGGGAGAAGATTGTTCCGAAGTCGCCGGATGGGGTGGCGTTGCCTGCGAAGGTGATGGGGACGGTGCTGCTATTGGTGAAGGTCACGGTCTGGTCGACCGCGGTTCCGACGGGGACGTTTCCGTAGGCGAGCGTGGTCGGGGTGACGGTGAGGGTGGGAAGGACTCCGTGACCGGTGAAGGAGATTGTCTGGGTTCCGGCTGTGTCGAAGTAGGAGAGAGTTCCGGAGTAGTTCGAGGCGGCTGTGGGTGTGAAGGTGAAGGTGAAGGTGCAGGATCCACCGGCCCGGAGATCAAGGCCGGTGCTGGCGGCGGTGCATGTTCCACCGGCAGCCTCGTTGATGGCTCCATCCAGATCCCCTGTTTCACTCTGACCTTTGAACAGGATAGAGACGGGGCTGGTGTTGGTATAGGTGAGCGTCTTCGAGACGGTGGTACTGACGGTGACCGCGCCGAAGTCGATGCTGGGCGGAGTGATCGTCAGGGTCGGGAGGATGCCATTGGCCGTAAGGGTTGCGCTTTGGGTTCCGACGGAGTCGACGACACTGAGGGTCGCGACTGCCTGGCCGACGCTGGTTGGGAGGATGGTGACCCCGAGCAGACACGAACCTCCGGCAGGAAGCGAGGTGACGCATTGGTTCTCACCGAGCAAGAAACTGGCTGCGCTGGGGCCGGTGATATTGACCGAGGTGATGGAGAGCGGCGCGCTCCCGGCGTTGGTCAGTGTGAAAGCATGGTTCGTACTTGTGCCGCCGACGGTGATGTTGCCGAAATCGGCGGTGGACGGGGTCAGCGTCGCCTGAGGCGCGATGCCTGTTCCGGTGAGTGTGCTCGTGGCGGTTCCGGCATCGGAGATGACGCTCAGGGTTCCGGTTGCGGCCCCCACGGCGGTCGGCTCGAAGGCGACCAGGTATTTAGCAGATGATCCCGGAGCAAGGGTGCCGGCCTTTGCCGCGAGATGGAAGCCGCTTCCTGTGACAGAGCTGCCGATCAGCTTGATCGGGACCGGGCTGGTGTTGGTCAAGAGGAACGTGATCAGGCCGGAAGACGCGCCAACCTGGATGCTGCCAAAGCCGTAGGTCGAGGGGGTCAGGGTTGCTGTCGGTGGGACACCGGTGCCTGTGAATGGGAGAGTCAGGACGCCGGCGATGTCCGTGGTGATGCTCAGTGTTCCTGAGGCGGGGCCTACGGTGGTTGGGTCGAAGAAGACTGAAACTTCGCAGAGGCCGTTTGACGGAACAGGGGCGGCGCAGCTTCCGGAGCTGTCGAGCTTGAAGGCCGTGCCGGTGATGGATGCGCCGGTAACGGTGATCGGGGCCTGGCTGGTGTTGTTGAGCCGAATGGCAGCTCCGGCCTGGGCTCCTACGGTCACGTTTCCGAAGTTGTTGGAAGTGCCGGGGGCAGGCACCAGGGTTGCCGATGCGTATACGGCCTTTCCGGTAAGGGCGGCGCTCTGGGTTCCGAGGGAATCGGTGAAGCTGAGGGCAGCGACCGCGGTGCCGGCCGTCGTGGGCGTGAAGATGACGTCGATAGGGCAGGTTGCGCCGGCGGCAAGGGATTTGGGGCAGGCGCCATTACGAACCTGGAAGCTGCTTGCGTTGGTGCCGGTGATCGCGAACGACGTAAAAGGGAGTGCGGTGTTTCCGGTGTTGACCAGCGTGATGGTTTGCGGGTTGAGCGTGCTGCCAAGGGTTAGTCTTCCAAAGTCGACGCTGGCTGGCGTGACCGTGGCTTTCGGGGCGGCGGCGAAGCTTGTGCCGGTGAGTGCGGCGGTCTGGGTGCCGATGGAATCAATGATATTGAGCATCGCTGCGTCGGTGCCTGCGGCAGCCGGCGAAAAGGTGACTGCGAGCTTGCAGGAGCCGCCGGCTACGAGCGACGTTCCGCAGTTATTACCGGCGATCGTGAAACTGCCTGCGTTGGCTCCCGCGAGGGCTGCCGAGGTGACGGGAAGGGCGGCGTTGCCGGTGTTACTGAGCGTGAAGGTCTGGGCAGGGCTTGTGCTTCCGGCGGCTATGCTGCCAAAGTCCGCGCTCGAGGGGGTGAGGGAGGCCTGCGGTGCGGGTGGGGCGGTTCCAGTGCCGGAGAGTGCCACAATGAGCGGTGACGTGGGGTTGTTCACGTCGTTGATGGAGTAGGTTGAGGTGAGGGCACCGGCGCTCTGCGGCGTGAAGGTGAAGGTGACGGTACAGGAGGCGCCGCTTGCGATGGTGCTGTTGCAGTTGTCGCTTGCGCTGAAGTCGGTTGCGTCGGTGAGGGTTCCGGTCGAGAGGGTGATCGTGGCGGAGGTTGTGTTGGTGAGGGTCGAGGTCTGCGTCGGGCTTGAGGATCCGGATGGGGTGTCGGGGAAGCTTTGCGTGGTGGGTGTGAGGGTGAGCGAGCCGCTGGTAAGCTGTACCCGCGTGACGAAACCTTTCGATATCCCATAAGGAAAACCACAGTTGGTGCAGGTGCTCTGGTATGGATTCACTAGAATTGGATTAGCTCCCGTTATTCCGGCGATTAGGAGATTCCCCTGCGCATCCACGCTTGCCGCCTGGGGATTTTCATGCGCTAGGCTGCCCAGGTAGCTGGAGATGAGCAGCGAATCCATTCCTGACTTCGTTGTGTCGAACACCTCGAAGGCGACATCAGGATAAAGTTGTGCCGCATTGGGAGGAATCGCATTGACTTGAGGTACGGTTCCATTACCGACCGCGGCTATTACGCCTTCCGGCAAAGTTGCCAGGAAATACATGTTAGGTGTGTAGGTTGAATACAGGATGCTCTTGCCGCCCGGGCTGAGCTTCGTCAGAAAATTGCTTGTAGATTCGGAATCATAAGTCGTAAACGCCGCGTTCTCGAGGGGGAAGTCGACGGACTCCGTGGTGCCTGAGACATAGATGTTGTCTGAAGAATCGATGACGATGTCCGCGGGTGTCTCAAATCCCGGACCGCCGCCGCTGTTCTTCGTTCCGCCAAGAAAACTCGTGTAGAAGATCGCGCCCGCCGGAGTCAGCCCGTGAATAAAGGCGTTACCACACTGCCCGCCTCCATCGCAGATGGGTTGCACCGCGTCCGAGGTAGGGATGGGTTTGCTTGCGTAGCTGGCGTAAGCGTAACCGACAACCCAGAGATCCTGCTTCGAATCGATCGCGATCGCCTGAAGGTTCTCTCCCCCCGTATCCCCTGGCTGACCGAACGTCGTGGCATAGAGCAGAGAATCGTTCCCGGACTTGGTCGTGTCAAACTTCGCGACAAAGCTGCCTCCGCCCGCGGTGAAGGTGGCGTTCTTGGCATCCAGAAATGAGGCTTGACCACAACACGCACTCCCGATCAGATAAGCGATCCCGTTGGTCCCCACGGCCAGGGAACCAGGAGCGCTGCTGTAACCGGAGTTCTCAAATGAGTCGACAAGGCCAGCCCCGATCAACGAGGAATACAGGACGGTGCTGCCGTCCGCGCTGAGTTTTGTGAGCGTGGCGCTGTTGTAATAGCGATAGTCCGGAATCGTACTCGGGTACCCATTGACCACGGGGAAGTCGAGCGAATCGGATGTTCCGGCGATATAGAGGGTGCCATCGGGCGCTATGACCAAAGAGCCTGGATAGTCGTCGCCAGTGCCGCCGATGTAGGTGGAATAGAGCAGCGTCTGGCCGGATGGGTCCAGCTTGGCGACGTAGAAGTCGTAGATGCGGGGCGAGCTTTGCGGGCTTGGATTGGTCGGGCCGCAGGTGCCGACGCAGGTATTCGGAATCTGCGAGACCGCGGGAAGGTCGGTCGAAGAGGTAGCTACGAGGAGAACGAGGTTGCCGGCGGCATCGGTCTTGATGTCGTTGACCTCGTCGTTGTTACTTCCGCCGAAGTAGGTGGAGTAGGTGACGACCGGGTCGATGGTCAGCAGGAGCGCGTGGTCGTATTCACCCAGCGTGAAGCCGACGGAACCGTTTGCGTTTTGTGCGTACCGGGCTTCAACCGGCCTTCGCAAACCATCGGCGTTCAACTGATATGCAACGGGCCGCAACAAACGCATTGACTCGTGGTTCGCATCTCCCTGGCTCACAATCAGGTCGCCGGTCCCGCCATCGATACGGGATTTTCCTCCGCTGATTCGCATGCGAATCCGTGCTGGATCGCTGCCCGGCGCAAGGATGTAGTCATGCTCGAGTTCACTGCCGCTGCCGTAGTAGCGCAGATCGATGCCGTCGTATACATCCCGCACGCGAGCCTGGGAGAACTGCTCGACTCCCTTCCGCCACTTTGAGGGATCGCGGCCGAGGAAGTAGTTGCTTCTGCCCGGTAGCTGGGCCTGACCGACAGGGATTGCTTCCTGGTTCGCGCCTTCGAGTGTGATCGTGAGAACCTGACCGGTCGCGCTCCTGGATTCAATGGCGCCCGCTTTGCCCAAGCGGAGTTGATGGTCTCCGAGGTGAGCGGCCATTGCCTGCCCATCCGCCGTGCCCTCAAAGCGGAGCGGCAGCCGCTGCAGCGACTTCGTGGCCGCTGCCCGTGCCGTGCCGCTCCCTGCCGGGGTCACGGAGGACGCTGTGGCTGCGAGGGCGCGTGAGGCCAATCCGAGAAGCGCAATGAGCAGGAGGGCGTAGCCAACCGTTCCTGAACGAACGATTGCGATGCGTTTACGGGAGTGAAGTAGGCCAGCAAGATCCATGATCGAGGTGCTCCTTGAAACCGGATTGAAAGGAACCGGGTTGAAACAGATACCTGCGGGATCTGGAGCCAGCGCGGCTCCGCGACATGTCGCGCATGCGGCGGCGTTAGTCATGGCGTGAATCCTGTATGGGAGTAAATTGGCTGGATTGCTCTTGCGATCGTGCCGGCTCGGCAGCCTTCGTTTCAGCGGCGGCTCCCGAATGAAGTTCGAAGGACTTGCCGCAGACGAGGAGCTCACCGCGAGACGACAGTTGGTGGTGAATCCCGTGCGCTTGCAGGACACGCTGCACGATGGCTGATCCCGTGCCGTCTCCTGCCGGCAGCGCGAACAACGGAGAGGCGCACTCCGGACAGGCAGGCGTTTGCAAAGGGCTGATTTGGTCCCCCTGTCCGGCTGAGGCCGGGGCATCCGGACGTGTTTCGTCATTTGCCGCGACCGTTCGACTTATCGAAAGGCTTAATTCGCGGCGGACCACCTCTATGGATACGCGTCGGATTCTGCTCATGAGCTCGGCCGCCCTTCCGTCGAAGGCAAGGATGTCTTTCCATGCGAGAACATAGCTGGTGACGCCGGTCCGGGCCTAGTACAGAAGCGACACGACAGAACAAATAGTCCGGTCCACGCGGGTTCGCTCGCCGCGATCTGTATCTCCGTTTGTCCGATGCGCCTGGAAAGGCGCTCAGAGAAACAGGAGCCAGCCACCACGACGCAGTCTGTATTGACCCGTAGAGGGCGGCGAGGAGCGATTTGATGGGTATCTTTCGCCGTCGCACTGGTATGCTTCTGCCCAACAGCCTCATTCGATCGGACGTCGTTTCGCATGTCCGCATTTATGTCACGGGCCATCCGTCAGGGCCTCAATGGCACCTCAATAAAAAATCAATTACCCTCAATTTCCCTATGTCATTGAAACCAATGGACTCGGCCCGATTTCACGACTTCTCAATTGATCGGCTTGGCTGCGTCGTTCGGTGGCAGGACGAGCCGGTTCCCCTAAACAGGAAGACCTTCGACCTGCTTTTGTACCTCATCGATCATCGGGACCGGCTCGTGACAAAGGAAGAATTGCTGGAGAAACTCTGGCCCGACCAGTTTGTGGAGGAGAGCAATCTCACGCAGCACGTCTTCCTTCTGCGCAAAGCATTCTCAGCGCACGGAGCCGATCAGACGATCGTCCAGACCGTGCCGAGGAGAGGCTATCGCTTCACCGCACCCTTGAGAGAAGACAATGCGCCAGCCGAACGCATGGTCCTGAGCGCCACGGAGTCCATCACGCGGGTTACTGTCGAAGAGGAAGAGGATGACTCCTCGGTCCTCGCGCCTCTCGTTGGGACCCAATCGGCAGGGTATTCGCGCTCTGATCCCTCGCTGCCTAGCAAGCCGTTAGCCAGCACCGGCAGGATCAGGCGGCGTGGTTGGCTGCTCGCCGGATCGCTCGCGATTGTGGCGCTCCTGGTAGCTGGCTGGTTTGACTGGCAACGTTGGTTGAATCGTACGGACCGATCGCCGGTGGACGTCGTTCTAACTCCGATGGCCGGGAGTACTGGCGACCCGGTCCTCGATCAGGCGCTCGTCACCGCTCTGCGCATGGACCTATCGCAAAGCCCATTCGTCTCAGTCGCTTCCCCGGCGAGGGTCCGAGCGACCCTGACGGAGATGAAGCAAAATCCCGACGCGCCGATGAGTGCGGCCGTGGCTCGCGATGTCTGCGAGCGGACGAACAGTCAGGCAATGCTCCTGGGCAGCGTCGCACATACGGGCAAGCACTTCTTACTGACCGAGGAGGCGACGAGCTGCGTGAACGGCAGCGTGCTCGCAGAAGCGAAGCAGGAAGCCTCCGCAAGCGAGGACTTACCCCGCAGCATCGACAAATTGGCTGAGAGCATTCGTCAGAAGCTAGGTGAGTCCCGGCGAAGCATCGCGCGATTCGACGTTCAGCTCGCATCAGGGAATACGGTTTCAATGGAAGCGCTGAAGGACTTCAGCCAGGGAAACTTGCTTGCGGATCAGGGGAAGATCCTGGACGCTATCGAGCTGCTCAAGAAAGCTCTCGCCGTGGATCCGAACTTCGCGGAAGCTTACTACGACCTGGCTGCCTACTACAGATCGGCAATGGACCGGCCTGCAGAGCGGGAAGCAATTCTCAAAGCGTATAACCTGCGTGATTCTGCAACTGAGCCGATGCGCTTGGCCATCATCGCTCTGTACCATTCCAGCGCCACTCAGGATCTTTTTGAAGCCGAGCGGAACTATAGGAACTGGACCGAGCTCTATCCGCGGTCAATCCAGGCATGGAACGGTTTGGCAGTAGTGGAGCGCGATCTTGGACACTACCCCAATGCAGTCATTGCGGAGCAGCACGCCCTCGACTTGAGGCCTACGAGTGTGGGCGTCTATATGAATCTTGCCGACAGTTTGCTTGCAACCGGCGATCTCAAGGCCGCCATTGTCATCTGCGACCGGGCAATTGCAAAAGGCCTCGACAGCGATTACATTCACCAGCCTTATCTCGAGGCAGCCTACGGCCTGCACGATGCGGTGCTTATCCAGAAGCAGCGCGACTGGGAAGCCGCACATCCTGACGCGGTCTTCATTCGAGCGGAGGAAGTCAATATCGCCTTATCAGAAGGACGGTTTGCAGACGCACACCGCCTTATTCCTGAAGTGGTTGATCTCATGAGCCGTCTCGGTATGGGAGCTGCTTCAGATTTTGACCGAACAGAAGCGATTAGCCTCATCGAGGCTGGAGACATCAAGGAGGGAACTCGTCTCCTTCGGACGGTACCTGTTGATCCGAAAGATGGGGTGAGTGTTGAGGGTCTGGCTCGCATCGGAGAATTCGCATCCGCTGAATCTGATCTGCGCGCAATGCAGACCGAGTTTCCTCAAGGTACGCTGTGGAACCATTACCGTGGCCCTGAGATTCACGCAATCATCGCTTTGGCCAATCACAAACCGAAGGATGCGATCGCTGCACTGGAACAGGCTCATCCTCTAGACGGAGAAGGGCTATTTATCCCTATGCTACGGGCCGACTCTTATCTCGCAGACGGCCAATTCGACAGGGCCGAGAAGGGATACAAGGGAGTCGTAGAGAGCCCGTTTCGGGCAATCGATACGGAGGAAACGGCGCTTTCCTGGCTCGGTTTGGGCCGCGCGCTTACAGGAGAGGGCAAACTAGTCCCGGCGATGGAGGCTTACAAACATTTCCTTTTTCTCTGGTCTCACGCTGACTCCGACGCCGCCTTCCTGATTGCAGCAAAGAGCGAACTGAAGAACCTCCAAGCACACGCATCATCAAATTGATTTCTGTTCGTTATCCCAGCACCTAAGCCTGTCACATCACTTTTGGATATACCGTATCGCGGCGTCGCGGTGACCTTGGGCGATTTCACTAAAAAGCTCCTTAGTGGGTAATACCCAGAAGGAGCGCGTGAACCGAATTATTAAGTTTGGACAGCGAAAAGTCTAGCCCGAAGTGTAACCCTTTTCAAGCCGTGTTGTTTACACAAGACTTACGAGGTAATGGAAGTGGGGGATTCATATCGAGCCACAAGTGTTCTGAAATGAATAGCTTGAGAATGCCCCTTCGCAATGTACCCCCAAATATACCCCCACCAGAACAACGCTATCCCCTTTGTATCCACAACGCCCCTCTGCTGACTGCCGCGATTCCAGCACTTTGACGCTTCGGATCCCTAGTTAGGAATTCGAACGGCCCGATTGGTATTCTTGAGACGTCTCGAGAAAGCCAATAAACTTCAGCATGGGTCCTATGGAAAGCATCGACTATTGGCGTTTCTGCAGTGACATCTCTGTAGTCCAGGCCGCGCTCTTGATCGTCGGCGTTGACCCTGACCTGCCCCTTTTTTCTCACCCATTCATAACTGGAGTTTTCTGGGTTTGGTTTTGCTTTGAGATTGTGATCTCGCAGCCGTCGTCGGGGCTGTGGGGATGTGGGAAGCGTACTTTGCTTTCCACATCTCCATAGCCCGTTTGCAGGTTGAGGGTAGCCCGGAACTCTGCCGGGGTTCTGTAGTCCAGCGAGCTGTGTGGCCGCTCGTGGTTGTACTCCTGCTGCCAGTCTGCCAGCTTTTCCCGCACATCGCCAAGGGTGCGGAACCAGCTTGCGTTGAGGCACTCGTCGCGCAGCCTGCCGTGGAAGCTCTCGACATGGCCGTTCTGCATCGGCCTGCCCGGTTGGATGTGGACCAGGCCGATCTTCCAGTCCTCGGCCCAGCCCAGCATCCGGCGCGAGGTGAACTCCGGGCCGTTGTCCGAGCGCACGTTCTCCGGGCGGCCACGCTCGGCGATCACCCGCTCCAGCACCCGCGTCACCCGGCCAGAACCGAGGCTCGTGTCCGCTTCCAGCGCCAGGCACTCACGCGTGTACGCATCGACCACGCTCAGGATGCGCACCATCCGCCCCGTCGCCAACCCGTCGACGATGAAGTCCATTGCCCACTCCTGGTTCACGCCCGTCAGTCGCGGTATCGCGGCTCGATCCCGCACCAGACGCCTGCGCTTCTTCCTTCGCACACTCAGGCCTTCTTCCAGATACAGCCGGTAGACACGCTTCACGTTCACCTCATGGCCTCGCCGTTCGAGCAGCACATGCAGCCGCCGATAGCCATAGCGCGGCTTCTGCCGTGCCAGCTGCAACAGCTCTTCTCGCAGTTCCACGTTGCGGTCGGGCCGAGACTCATAACGGTAGCTCGACCGCTCCAACTCCAACAGCTTGCAGGCCGTGCGTTCGCTCAGACGATGCACCGCCATCGCCAACGCAACATCTTCTCTCAGACCGGCAAGCTCCACCCGTTTTTTCTTATGACCGTCTTCAGCACTTCGCTGTGCAGACTCAGCTCAGCCACCAGCATCTTCAGTCGGCGGTTCTCGTCTTCGAGGCCCTTCAACCGCTGAGCCTCGGCAACCTCCATCCCGCCGAACTTCTGTTTCCAGCCGTAGAACGTCGCCGCGCTGATCCCGTGCTCACGGCAAACATCCGCCGTCTTCAACCCCGCCTCATGCTGCTTCAATATCCCGATGATCTGCTCTTCACTGAACCGACTCTTCTTCATCGCTGCCGTCCTCTCCAATAATCTACGAGAGAACTCCAGATTCAAATGGTCGAGTTTTCGGGGGGCACGTCAACCCAACCCTCTGGATGGATTACGTCCGCCAGTTGAAATTGGAGGAGCAGCCGAAGGGTTTCGTCGCCGTCCTGACCGCGCTGCAGAACGACATCGGCTCCTCCTGGCTTAAGGCTGAAGTGAAGCGGGTCGCACTGTCCTATGGGGAGGTCGGCGACGACACGGACTGGGATCAGACGCTTGTATCTGTGAGAGACCTCAAGGAATGGCTGAAAGAGCGCGGCGTGTCCACGGGCTTCTTTTATCCGGAAGGGCCCGTGTCAGCGAATTACCTGAATCCCGGAGACCCAAACTTTTCATCGAAACTTGCGGCTGCGGTAGAAGCTTGGAAGGCAGTCAAGGCGGATCGTAATAGGAAGCCGTCCAGCAAGAGCGTCAAAGCGGATCTGACTAAGTGGCTGAACATCCACGCTTCGGAGTATGGGCTTACCAATGAGGCGGGCGAGCCGAACAAACTCGCGATAGAGGAAGTGTCGAAGGTCGCCAATTGGGACCAAAGGGGCGGGGCACCCAAGACCCCCAATGCTAAGCCGGCGGCCGAAGTACAGAGGGGCTAAATCTGAAAGCGTTCTAAATGACGGGGAGCCCAGGTATGGAAGGTCTGGACTATTGGCGGATGTGTGACGATCTCAATGTGATTCAGTGCGTCCTGCTGATCCTGGGCTTGGATCCTAAAGACTTTGAATCCAGCGTCGAGACGTCATTAAACAACCGGCCTCAAGGGTACGAAGCAGTGAGTGCTGCAGTCAAGAATGCTGTGCGTCGGGGTAGATTACCTGCTCATATTATGCGAGAGGCATGGGACCGTGGGTTCGCTGAAATGGCATCTGAAGGAGAAGAATACGGGAATGATAGGGGCAGAACCGTGATTTTCCGCATTGAACCGGATTGGTTTCAGACGACCGTCGCCGTCGAAGACCTCAAGGCGTGGTTGGAGACGCGCAAGGTCAAAAACGGATTCTTCTTCACCTCTAGAGGCGAGATCCCTTCCTACCTGGACGCAGACAACCGCCACTACTCGTCTAAGTTGGCTGGGGCGCTCGAAGCGTGGGAAGCTGTCAACGGAGACAAGGCTTTAACAAAAAATCGGAGTGTCAAGTCTGCCCTGACGATTTGGCTCAACAAGAATGCGGCGCGCTTTGGACTGATCAAAGAGGATGGTACGCCGAATAGGCAAGCCATTGAAGAGGCTGCTAAAGTCGCGAACTGGGATCTCAAAGGGGGTGCACCGAAGACTCCGGTCGAACCCACCCACCCCTCAAAACCTTCGTAAACATTGAACAAGTCCTGCGCATCGCCTCGCAGGAGCCTGAACTCTCCGAACCATCCCACCTACCCCTTGCGGGGAAAGCATGGTGAGGTTTTCTTAACTCGCCCATCTATGCACAGCGTCTTCCGCTCCGCATCATCGCTCTAGTCCCACAGCTTCCGGGACGCGTTCAAAGGAGCGATTAGTGACCGAGCAACGTACCAACCAAACCATGATTCTTCGCCGTAAGCAGGTAGAGCAGCGCACGGGACTTTCCCGCAGCACCATCTACCTCCGCATCGCCCAGGGCACCTTTCCCAAAACCGTCTCTCTGGGAGCCCGCGCTGTCGGCTGGCTCGAGTCTGAAATTGAAGAGTGGCTCAACTCCCGCGTCGAAATGAGCCGAGGCTAACGTGAGGCCGGTCGCCGATGTACCGGGTTCACTCGCCTCCAATCCCTCACCCCCCCAGCCGGACTCTCGGCTCGCAGGCGCAAGTGAAGTTCGTCGCGTCGCGGACTTGTTGCCCCACCCTGCCCTTGCTAAACACACGCTTGGATATTCAACGCAGGAGCTATCCAACCTATGCGATCGTGGCGAAGTCGCCTTTGCTGACCCCGTCACGATCACTCACGAAAACATCATCCTCGAGGGGTACGACCTATGTCATTTCGCCAAACTCCAGAACCGCGCCACCCTCCTGTGCATCGTCCGCCCGATGGACCAGGAAACCGCCCTGCTACACCTACTCCATCGGAACCGTGGATCAAAAGGCATCAGCGACTTCGTCCGCATCTTGATGGCGCTAGAACTTGAGCCATGGTTCCGAGAACGTGCGAAGTCCAATCAGAGCGTCGGCGGACGCCAGAAGGGTTCGACACATTTGGCGGAAGCTGACAGGCTGGATGTCCGTGCCGAAGTGGCGAGTGCCGCGGGCGTGTCCGCGGGGAACGTGTCGAAGGTGAAGCAGATCCTTCAGTCCGGTATCCCCGCCATACGGCAAGCCCTGCTCACTGGCGAGATACGGATCAATCGCGCGGCCATCTGGGCGAAGCAATCTCCATCCGCCCAGGCCCGCCGCCTCTCCGATTTTCGCAACGAGCGAGGCATGGGGCGGAAGATCGCCGTCATGCTTAAGAGACATGGCCCCCGCCACACCGCCCTATGCGACGGCCTCCGCGACATGCAGCGAGGTCTCCGCAAACTCCACGACGATCCCACACTCTCGCCGCTGCTGGTTGACCTGCTGTCCCTCCTCAGCCGGATAGACCATCTCCTACATCCAGGCGAGGTGGACCGTGCGGCGTAAAGAGCCACTCAAAGCAATCCTCGCCTCCACGCGGCCGCTATGGGACCACGACGGCACGCGCCCCGCCGTGCGAACCAACTTCGCGAAAGTCCTGATGTGCCGCACCGAGGCGCTAGGTTCCGAAGTCTACGCATCCAACACCGAGGAGCTAGTGGTCCATCACACCTGCAAGTCTCGCGCCTGTCCCAGCTGCGGACATCGCGCCACGCGCCTTTGGCAGCGGGAGATGTGGGCAGCGCTTCCCGATGTGAAGTTCGCTGGCGTCGTCTTCACGATGCCGGATGTTCTATGGCCCATCTTCCAGCGCAATCGGCACCTGCTCGATGACCTGCCTGCCCTCGGTGCAGCTGTAATCGAGCACTGGGCCAAGGACGAATACTCTGTCCGCCTGATGGTCCTGGTGGTGCGTCACACCTTCGGCAGACACCTCAATTTTAATCCCCACCTGCATCTCCTCGTCTCGGCTGGCGGTCTCCGCATTTTGGACGATTCATGGTTTTCCGGTATCAGCTTCGATGTCTCCATTCTGATGAAGCGATGGCGCTGGGCCCTCATTACCTACCTCCGGCAGGCCCTTCGTCGTGGGGTTCTTGCGTCTGACCTTCCTCCAGAGACTTTGCGCGCCCAACTCACAGCGCAATACGAGCGATGGTGGAGCGTTAATGTGCAGCCCTGCGCCTCCAAAGAGCACTTCCTCCGTTACGCAGGCAGGTACGTGCGCCGACCGCCGCTCGCGCAATACCGGATCCTCGACCACACTCCAGAAGAGGTCAGCTTCCGAACCCAGGACCACAAGCTGAAGAAAGAGGTGGTCACACGCTACACCCCCGCCGAGTTTATCGATCATCTAGCCGAGCATGTACCCGACCACTACAAACACGCCATTCGGCACTTCGGGCTTCTGTCTCCCCGAACCCGAGGCCAGACATTTGGAGCGCTCTTCGCGCAACTCGGCGAAGCACGACGTCAGAAGCCTCGTCGTATAGGGTGGGCGAGTTCCATTGAACGAGAATTCGGCAAGAACCCACTTGATGCGAAAGGCGAGAAGATGAAATGGACCTCCCGAATACCTGCCCTATCCGTAGCTCTTATAACGGTTCCCGCCTCCTCTAGGGAAGTTTGATTCTCCTTAAGCTTGAAGCACTGAGCGCGCTTCATGGCTCCCGCCATTTTTCTTTTCGTGTGTCGCGAAACTTGTACATCATGCTTAGTCCGGTGAGACCAAAGAGAACTCCAACGCCTGCCAGAATGCCTGCCCACAGAGTTAAAAACTTATTCTGTTGGCCTATAACTCCAGCTCCGCTACCAAGAATATGAATCGTTGGATCTAAGCAGTTCAATCCCCCTGGCTTATCACAAATGGTGTAGCTAAAGTCGCCCTGTATACGTGTGCTCGCTCCCCCTATTGGGATCGAAGGAAGTTCCAGACTAGTGATGGTGGAGTGTGCTCGGAACGTCGTTGTTGGTGCATGCCCGAAGGTTATGTAAGCAGCTTGACGATCATCGGAATAGGAACGCCAGAGAAGGCAGGTGTTCTCATTCGGAATAAGGTGGTTTACTTCTTTCCTGTTCGTGTCGTCATCAAGCATCAGCGTCAGGTCATTGATCCAGAAAGTCATTGGATCATTTGGGCTCTGCGCGCCACTTCGGGGTCTTACTCTTAGTTCAGCCTTGATTAATTTTGACGCTGGGCACGCTGCCGGCACAACCGTCGGATCAGAACAATATGCGAAGGTGTATTCATTGTTTCCTTCTGCTGTCGGCGCGGCTGCAGCAACCTTGCAAGTGGTAATAGGCATATGAGCGACCGAGTCGCATAGGCTCGTTCTGTTCGGGAGCACAGGCTTGATGTCAACCCATACTGGTGTTGTTCCATCAAAATCTTGAACCCACGATATCTGGGTTGTCGGCTCGACAACCTGTTTTCGTCCCCCTCTTGCATCCAATTTGATAAGAACAAGGTTGTAGCCTGTGTGGCTGCACACTTGTGGGAGGGACGACTTCCAAGGGAGCAAACTCAAGAGCAGAACGGATATACGGCGTTTTTTCGGAATCTCCAATTGTGGCGCTCCTTTGCTGTCTGCTTGGTGCGGGATATTATGTCTTAGTAATTAGGGAAAGCTCAGTAGCAAGTTGGACGTCGGTTTCTGTCTTGCCATGAGTTCGGCAGTAGGCAAGCAAATCTTTCGCCTCCGAGATGCGGCCAAGGGCGGCTAGAACGCGAGTCTTGGTGA
Source organism: uncultured Granulicella sp. (assembly GCA_965198885.1). Classification (GTDB taxonomy): domain Bacteria; phylum Acidobacteriota; class Terriglobia; order Terriglobales; family Acidobacteriaceae; genus Edaphobacter. The sequence continues at coordinate 2,730,065 of OZ240677.1, forward strand.
ACTGGCTTTCAATGTCGAGTTCTCCGCGGCGTTCGGCAGCACGGATGCAAATGTCGGCTTCTTCATCATGGCCGAGGTTAGCTTCATACAAAGCAAGGGTCATCCAACCGGAACTATCAGTAGGATTGACCTTGAGATCTGCGGATAGGAGTTCTGCCGCCTTCGTGTAGTTCTGGCTATAGGCCTGGGTGTAGGCCTGACGGTTTCCCTCGGTACGCGGAAACATCCTGTAGCAGTCCGCGATGTCGGCGTAGAAGTAATGGGTCGCCGGACGTATTTTTGAGGCTTGCTCGAATGATGCAAGGGCCCCTTTGTAGTCCTTGTTGAGAAAGCTGACACTACCTAGATTTTCGAAGGCTTCCGCCTTTGGGGTGATCTCGGCAACCCTTTTGAGGTACGGGATAGCATCACCAGGACGGTTCATTTCAAGATACACGGAACTTATGTTGACCAATGGGTTGACGGCGCGCGGGGCAAGTTCTGAGGCTCGCTTGAACGAATGTAGCGCGTCATCCATATTGCCCTGACGGTGAAGTGCCTGACCGAGGTCGTTGTAGGCTGGCCAAAAGTATTGATGAAGCTGGATGATCTTACGGTAGATGTCCACCTGCTCGGCAATGAGATGAAGTTGTCTGCAGGCCGAGGCGAGCTCAAATAGTAGCTCTGGGCTTTCGGGTTCTGAAGTCAATTCCTTGGATAGGATCGTGCGAGCCTCACGCGCCTGGCCCTTTTCCAGCAGGAGGTGAGCCTGTCCAAGTTTCAGGCGCTGCGAGTTGCCGTTGATGCTTTGCGCCTCACTGAATTCATCATTCGCATCCCTCAGCCACTGCTCGTTGTGGGACCTGCGGAAATTGCCAATGAATAGATTGCCCAACTCGACGTGAGCAAGGGCGAAATGTGGAAAGCGCTCGGTGAGTTCTTCGAAAGCGGCTTTTGCTCGATCCACATGCTCTTGGTCGTCGTCTTTGGCCTGGAGTCTAGCCCTCTCATAGAGCTCGCGATCTTGCCAGGAAAGCTTACCGAGCTCCGTGGCATCGCTAACGACGATCTCAGAATCAGGAAGGTCCAGAAGCCTGGCCGCCTTCGCGGAGGCAGCCCGTGCGGTGAAATCAGGGTTTTCACGATCGATGCGTAGGCGATCCTGACGCAGAATTGAGTTCTTTTCAGCATCAACTATGTGAAGGGTCAAATATGAGGAGACTCTGTCACTCACTACGGCGGCAGCAAGGATCAAGTTAGCTCCCCAGGATTCAGCGGCAAGTTGAGGAGTTAGGATGGTCGTGCCGACGTCGATGAGCATAGACCGATCGTCGACTTTGTCGTCGGCGACTACGGCGAAAAGATTCGGGAAGGCGCTTCCTGCTCGGGTGAGATGGGAGCGAATGTTGTCGAGGATGGGGCTAAGAAAGCTGTCCTTATCTGGGGCGGCGGGCCAAGCCATGACGACGACGGAGCGTTTAGTCGGAAGAGGCTGGACTATGTCTTCCAGGAAGCGGGGACGAAATGCAGGGTTGATGGTGGTAAAAGCTGCGGCTCCGACGAGCGTGGCTGCGGCACCTAGGAGTACCCGACGGGTGATAAGACGATGTCTGAATATTGGAGTGTTGTCGGGGTGGGGGGTAACACAGTAACGTCGTGCGGGGAAGCGCTCTGTGCGTTTGCCGCGGACCAAGGTTTCCGCCGTGTATGCAGCCTTGGAGCCGGCGGCGAGGGCCTCAAAGGACTGTCGGTCGATGACGATTTCGCCGGCTTGGGCGGCGGATTCTAGACGGACGGCGTTCGCAATGGTGACGCCGGCGTATTCAGATGGCGCAGTGGCAGCATCCGTTGAATGGACGTTTCCGGTGGCAATGCCGATCCGGAACCAGCGCTCCGCGGTGCGCTCACTACGAAGGTCGTTATGCTGGCGAGCCGCTAGATGAACGCGGCAGCCGAAATGGTGAGCATCATCGGCATGATGGAAGAGCACGATGATGCCGTCGCCGGTCTTGGCGACGACGGAGTATGAGGAAGGATCTGGGATGGCGGCGAGGGAAGAGGCCATGAACAGCTGAATCTGATGGTTTAGATCGGCGACACTTTGAGCACTAATGTTCTCTTCAAGGAGCTTGGCGATGGTGCTGTAGCCGATCATGTCAACGACGGCTACGGTACGTCGGACCATGTTGCCCGTGGGAGCATCGAGTTTGTCTGCCGTTGAACTCATGGAGCACTCCCGAGAACAAACGAGATTACCAAACTGGGCCCGACAACGAAGCGTACGAACTGAAGTGATATATCCTAACGCAATCAAACGCAAGCCCAATTTAGCGTTACCACGGCCGCCTAAAGACTTTCATCTGTGGAATACCGCCTGCGCCGTACATCGATGACCCTGTGGGATGAGACGAACCTTCAAGTGTGATCGCGTCTCCTTCCGGAAGGACTACGTTCAAGGCAGCAAGCAAAGGTGATGACCGTCTCAACAGACAAGTTCCTACGGCCTTCCTCACTCACGTCTTGTTTAAGGGTCTGGTCCGCATCCGTTCTGAGCTGTCCTCCTTAGTGCGGCGAGTCTTGGTCAAAGATACGTTGAAGCTGGCCTGTTTTGGGGTCGCTGGTCGTAAACTATCGGTGATGGATAATGACGTGCAGAGTTGTTCGTATTCGGGCAGCAGCGATGAGGTCACTCGAGGACTTAGGCATTTCAAGTTGCGAGCGTTCCAGGAGCACAAAGGGCTTTGATCCGGCGTTTCCTTTTTGTCGGCTGTGCCTTTCTTCTCTTCCATAGACCTGCTCGTCCGCAAGGGGGAGGTGGCGGCTCCGCATTTCCGGCCAGAGTGTCGCCGATTCCCTCCCTGTATGACACGCCGGAGGTCTTCCTTAAGGCGATCGGGGAAGCGCAGCAGGCGGCTCCGCTTCCTGGAAAATTTTCGGGGCTTACGGTTCCACATCACCTGCTTGCCGCCGATCTGATCGCACTTGGATTCGCTCGAGTGGATTTCCGCCGGGTCGATAAGATCGTCATCTTGTTTCCCGATCATTTTAAGCGCGCCCGGCACTCGTTTGCCACGACGCCGCGCGATTTTCAGACGGTTCTTGGCTCCGTCAAAACGAGACAGTCGGACGTCCGTTTTCTCTTAGGCTTTCCAAGCTTGGTAGAGGTCTCGGACCTCTTCGCAAAAGATCACGGTTTACAGGCGATCCTACCGTTTATAGCCCATTACGATCCTCACGCTCAGATCATTCCGATTGCAGTATCCGTGCACTCGAGACGTCGGCATTGGGATGAGATGGCGCGACATCTTTCACGAATCGTCACGCCGCACACACTGGTCATCCAATCGACAGATTTTTCGCACTTTCTTCCCCTCAGCGAGGCCGTACTGCGAGATCAGATGACTCTGAATGCGGTTGCGACAGGTGATTTGGACGCGCTCGCAACGCTGCATCAACCAAAGAATACGGACGCGGTGGGCGCGCTGTACATCCAATCGAGGCTGCAGCATGAGATATTCCATGCGAATCCTCTCGTTCTAGTTAACAAGAATTCTCAAGCATATTCCGACGTTCCTGTTGCGCGAACTACCAGCTACATGGTGATGACTTATTCATCAAGGCTACCAAGTGAGATAGGCGCCGACGCGGAGGGATCAAAGGTCTATTGTTTCGCAGGCGATCTTTTGATGGGACGTTATGTCTCGAACGCGCTTACCGATCATAACGCCGAGAAGAGGCTGCTGGACAGCATGAGGCATATTCTGCATGGCTGCCGACTGACCGTTAACCTGGAAGGCGTTGCGCTCAGCCAGGTGCCCTCTCACCTTCCGAACTTGCGCCTGGGGATGCCGGCTCCACTCGTGCTGAGTTGGCTGGACAGCCTCAACGTCGTGGCAACCGGCATTGCGAACAACCACTCCATGGACTTCGGGGAGGCTGGCCTTGACGACATGACACGGATCTTGGAGGCGGCCGGAAGGCGGCCGATGCGCCAGGGCATTCCAGTCGACCTTGGACCGTTTCGTATGGAGGCCTTCACAGATTTGCAAAACTACCGCAGTGACCTGGCGAGTCAGCTCACCGAACTGCAGGTTAAAGAGGCCGTCGCAAAGGCGCGGCCTCCGGTGATTACCTTGATGCACTGGGGAACTGAATTCGATTCACGTCCAACTCAGCGCGAGCAAGTGGTCGCTAAATGGCTAAGGGAGGCTAAAGTGTCGCTGGTCGTGGGGGCGCATCCACATGTTGCCGATCAGAAACTTCGACTGCTAGACCATGAAGGGCCAGTAGTGGATTACACCCTCGGCAACTTCCTGTTCGATCAATCCTCGAAGAGGGCCTCCGGCTCGATCGTCGAATTGCGGTTCTTCGATCAGGGAACGTTTTTCGCCCGAGTCGTTCAGATTCCGACATTCTATGATCTGATCCGAAGCTCAGGCCATCACCTGAGTACGGAATATGGGATCGGCAGAAGATGAAGCTGGATCCGCTGACTATTCTAGTCTTGGTATGAAATAGGTCAGGTCAATGACTGGCGAGCTTATCGTTCGCCCATCGGAGAGCTGAAGAACAACCTTCAATTGGTGGTGTGATGACTTCAAGGATGCAAGACTCAGGGCGAACTTCTGCTCCTGACGCGAAAGCATTCTTGCATGCCAGTTAAGGGGAATTCGATAATGCTGGCGATCTAGGGGCAGTACGATGGGATGTTCCGTGCGATCCATGGGACCCGATCCGCCGCACTCGGCACCTCCTCCCACCGCAAACCTGCCGAGCGGCACCGTGACCGAAAACGAACCCTTCGAATTGTTTGTTCTTCCCTTGTCTTCAGTCCATGTGTAGTCGATCGATCCCTTCACTTCCGAGTAGATAGTATCTCCGTCCGGTTCCACATACATACTATTTCCAAGGTCGCCCAAGACATGGCTCTGCTTTAGCCTCGCGAAACACGCCGGCACATTCGACCGGGAGGCACATGCAAAGTTGTTGCGTTTCATTGCTGCAACATTCGCGCCCGCCTGCTTCAAGGCGCCTTCGAAACTCGCCTCCAAGGATTTATCAAAGGTAGGAGCTAACGTAACAAAAGGTTTCGATTGAACCCTTCCCGCGTTAAAGGTGTAAGTGAATTTTGGCCGGAGTACTGGTCCCCAGCCGTAGTTGGCAATGCCAATCGTAGGAGAATAGGACCCTTCTCCGGATCCACTGTCGCACGCCGACTGGCCCGGGCCCGACAAGTAGGGCTGATAATCGGTGCGGCTTTCCGATACGTCGAGGTACGCGTTGGTAACTGTTAGAGGTGATGCGGTGTCGTTTCTAATGTCGGCGACGAGGAACGCCGGGGCAAATTGGCCTTTAGATTCGATGTCCAGGCTGGGATTTATTAGCGCTCCCTCCTTCCAGATTGCCATCAAGTCCTTCGAGGCAGGCTGCACCAAAAGGACATCTCCATTACGCGTTGCGGAATAGACGAATGACAGCTCTCCATCGTCTTCTTTGATGAAGGCTTGATTTCTCCTCGCATCGATGGAGATACCGATTTGTGCCTGGCTGTCCGACGACGGAGCGCGACCCTGTCCGTTCGCTGCCGGGCTGGCGGCCAGAAGCGCGCCGGTTATCGCTCCAGCCAGCAAGAGGCACCTGCGAGCACGAGAGAGCTGAACAGTTCGATTACGATCGGTCGACACGGGATCTCCTCTTGACTTGCCGGATCGGATGAGGCTCATGGTACGCTGGTGCGACATCAGAGGCAATCGCTGAAAGCAAGAGGGATGTGGGGTGGGGAGCAGGCACCTTCAAGCTCTCGCTTCTTCGGCATCTCCGGGAACATCGAGGGAGGGAGCGCAACCACCGTGGCGAATGTCTTTATATCCCATTCGAGCCGGGATAATGACGTCGCCAAGGATATCGCGCGCTGGTTGAGTGACCGGGGTTTTCACACCGTTTTTCTCGACATCGACACCGAATCGGGGATTCCGCCTGGAGCTGATTGGGAGCGCGTTCTCTACCGCAAGATAGAGTCCGCGCAGGCTATGATCCTGGTCATCACGCCTGCCTGGCATGAGAGCAAATGGTGCTTCGTTGAATTCGCCCAGGCGCGCGCTCTCGGCAAAGCGATCTTCCCCGTGGTGGTCGCTCCGGGGGGAGAGCGTTACATTGGCCAGAATCTTCAGCACTTGGATATCCAGCGGGACCGGGAAGGTGGATTGAGCCGGCTGGCGGAGCAGCTGGTCAGCACGGTGCTGAACGCGCAGGGTGGTTTCCCTTGGGCTGCAGGCCGTTCACCTTATCCTGGACTGTCGTCGTTCGCTGAAGAAGATGCGGCGGTGTTCTTTGGGCGTGATGACGATGTGCGGAATCTCATTGAGCGGCTCAGCGCGCGGAGAAATCAAGGCGGCGTCAAGCTGCTTGCGGTGTTGGGAGCATCCGGCGCCGGGAAATCGTCGGTTCTGCGGGCGGGCGTTTTGCCTAGGCTCCGACGAGAGCAGCGCGACTGGACGGTTCTTCCATCCTTTCGCACGCGACTAGACCTGTTCGGTGAGTTTGCGCGAGCGGCGTGCGAGATCCTGCAGGAGCCCGCGCGCTGGTCCGAATGGCGCGAAACTCTGCTGCAGGAGGCGGATGGTTTCGCGAAACTCATTGAAGCGATCAGGCTGCATGCACGATCCAGTGAAGCTCTTGTTCTGATTACGATCGACCAGGGTGAGGAGCTCCTTACGCTCGCTAATTCAAACGACTCCAAGCGCTTCTTTGAGTTTCTGGGCCAAGCCACGAGACAGGATCTGCCTTGCATCGTGCTGTTGCCCCTGCGGTCGGACTTGCTCGGCAGGCTTCAGGACGCGGTGCAATCGCTGAGTTTCGACGAGTATACTTTGCGTCCATTTCCGAGGGAACGGATCCGCCAGATCATAGAAGGTCCCGCACGCGTTGCAAGAATTCGCGTGGAAACCCAATTGGTGGAGGCGGCCGTCGCCGACATGGGCACCGAAGACGCGCTGCCGCTGCTGGCGTTCATGCTCCGCGAACTTTATGAAGCGTGTTCGCGCTCCGGCCAAGGTGAAGAGGTTGGTCTTGAGCTGTCGCTCGCGCAATATCGCTCGCTGGGAGACCAGCAAACGGGGTTGAATGCGCTTGAGAGTGTGGTGCAACGGCGGGCCGATGACCTGCTGAAACGTATGCGGCTCTCGCCGGATGACCTAAATGCACTCAGGGAAACCTTTGTCGGTGCCATGACCAGGATTGACGATGAAGGGCGTTATGCAAGCCAGCCCGCGATCTGGATTGCCTTGCCGGAAGCTTCGCGTTCAGTTCTGGAAGAGTTTGCAAAGGCGAGGCTAGTCACGATCACCGAAGAGGACGGGGTACGAAACGTCGAAGTCGCACACGAGGCACTCTTGCGTAAGTGGCCTCTGCTCAAAAATTGGCTGGATGCGGAGCGTGAGTTCCTGGTTGGCAGGAACCAACTGCGATATGCCGCTGATCAGTGGACCAAGTCAGGGGAGAAGAACAGCGCATTGCTTCATGGTCTGCAGCTGACCGTGGCCCGGCAATGGTTGACAGATCACCCTGGACGTTTCACCCCTGTGGAAGGCCGATTGATCCTTGCGAGCATACGTGAGGATGACCTCCGGAACGCGAGAGAGAAGCGCCTGCGGCGAGGAAGGTGGGCGGGCGCCGCAGGGCTTGCGGCACTCCTGCTGATCGTGGTGTTCCTAAGCTGGGAAGGGCGTGCGGCTCACGCTGAAGCCGACGCTGCATCGCTCGCCGTTCAAGCAAACCTGACAGTTGCATACGACCCCCTGAAGGCCGTTGATCTGGCTCGTACGGCTGTCGAAAAACATGCTTCAATCAGTTCGAACTCCGCTCTCCTAGAGAGCGTACTCAGCGTGTCTCCCAATCTTCTGCGGGTTTGGCATCTAGGCGGATTCCGCCCCGCCGCGCTTGCTCTCAGTTCGGATACATCAACAATTGCAAGCGCCGGCGAGAGGGGCATCAGCATCTGGCATGGATTTGACCCTGGTGCTCCATCGCCCAGTCACGCTAACCTGGATAAGGTAGCGGCCCAGCCGGGGGTTCGGGCCGGAATGCTGGCAGTCGCCTGGGTCAACGGCGATCTTTTCGGGCTTCGCGAAGACGGAACGCTGGTGATAACGGATGCGGGGGGCAGAGACGCCCGTTCAGTAAAACTCTTGAATACGACTCGCATCACCGCGGGAGCCATAGGACGGTCCGGAAAGCTGATCCTGGCAGACTTAGAAGGCCAGACAATCCAGGTTTTCGATTGCGCCATCGCTCTTGCACAGCGGACTGCAACCTGCGCGGGGAGAGTGGTCGCGACCGGCTACCCGACCGCATTGGCTATCGACGATCAGGATCATAGTGCCGCCGTTGGATTGGAGCAGGGTGACTTGCAGATCGTCTCCCTAAGCGGAGGCCCAGCCCCTCCGCGGCAACTCGCCCCGGTGTCCTCCAGGATCACTGCGCTTGCGTGGAGTCCTCAAGGAGATACTTTGGCCGCGGGGACACTAGAGGGACGAACGCTTCTGCTGGGTCTCAACGGCTCAATCCAGACCGCTTCCGAAGGTCAGGATCCCGTGACAACTCTAGGATGGAATCATGCCGGGGATCAGCTCGCTTCAGCCTACAGCTCAAGGCACATCTCGGTTCGGCGGATCTCAGAAAGTCGGCGCACCTTCTCGACCCTGCTCGCGAGGTTCAGTGGCCACACCGATGTTGTCCGTTCCCTGATGTTCTCGGCGGATGACAGGATGCTCCTCTCGGTCGCTGACGACGATACCGCGCGTCTCTGGTCTTTGAAGTCAGTAGATCCCGCCTTCGCGCAATTACCCTTGGAGAGCCATTGCGTCCTTACGGCACTCACAGTCTCCATGGACCAAAAATTTCTGGCGGCCGCGGATAACCACGGCCATGTATATGTGTGGTCGATGCAGGATCAGAGTCTCGTCTCATCAATTGCCGCATTGGATCAGCAGATTGATTCGCTCGCCTGGTCCCCGGACGGGTCGAAACTAGGGCTGGGTGGAAGCGGAGGCGCAGTGACGATCGTTGACCGGAGCGGAAAGAAGTCTACCGAGCAACCATCCGCCGGAAGCAGCGCAGTCACCGGGCTTGAGTGGCTTCCCAACGGTTCAGCAATCCTCACTTCCGGTGAAACCGATGGATCGATTCACTCACTCTCTGTGAACGGTGAGAGCGATATCTCCCAAACCCTCAAGGAAGGAGTGGTGCTCGGTCTCGCTATCGATCCGACCTCTGGCGGACTGTTCGCAACGGATGACCAGAAAAGGTGGTGGACATGGAAATCGGTCAACGATTCCTCGCCTCCCCGCTCGACCGATACCGGCGCTAACCGCGACACCGTCGCCCTCAGCCCTGACGCGCATCGACTGGTCGTCGCCGGAAATGATGGCAACGCGCTGGTCTACGAGCGAAACCGTTCTGGCGCACCTGTTTCATGCCGGACCGGGGAGAGGCAACTGGACGGCGCGGCGTTCAGCAGCGATGGAAAGATGCTTGCGGCCATCAGTTCAGACGCCACTCTCTATGTCTGGCGAGCCTCAGGGCACTGCGATCTAGTGGCATATGCCTCACTGGCTTTGCCCGGTGCCGCATCTTCGGAACGCAGCCTATATCGCCCGCGATTGATCTCGTTGCCTCGGCAAAATGTCTTCGTCGTGATCGATTCGAGTTCGCGCGTGCTGTTCCTCCCCGCAGACCCCGGGCTCTGGCTTGATCGAGCAAGAGTCCTCGCCGGAATCAGTGAACAGACCAGCAGCAGACCAGTCTCTAGGAACTAGCAACACACTTCACGACCGTCTCCATGAAGTCATTCGCATCAATCTCGCCCATGAGCGATACACAGTAAGCGTCACGGGAGTACCGTCTGGACGGTGCCTTTCCGCTTAGGCATTCTGTTTTAAGGAGCAGCGTGAGTTGTTGCTTTGAGGGGGATGGATGGAAGCCGAAGGACCGGTCGTGCGAAGACGCAGGGAACGTCAGTTCAGGTCGCCTGAGGAGAAGCGGCTGATCGTAGAAGCGACCCGCAGAGCCGGCGTATCGGTGGCGGCCGTCGCTCAGGCTCATGGAGTGAACGCCAACCAGGTGTTCTACTGGCGCAAGCTGTACGACGCAGGGCAGCTTGCGTGCAAGCCTTCGCTTCCGCCTGACATCGAAGCAACTCGCGTGTGCTTGCTCCCGGTCACCGTTGATGCCGAGGAGCAGCATGGACTCGTCCGAGAGGGCGAGGCAGAGCGGCGTCCATGCAGCTGTTCTTCTGAAGCTTCGATCGAGCTGACGTTGACGCGGGGGAAGGTGCGCCTTTTGGGTGCGGTGGATGCCGGAACACTTCGTACGGTTTTGGGATGCCTGCTGGCATGATCTCTCCTCCGGCCAACACACAGATCTGGATTGCAGCGGGCGTGACCGACATGCGACGCGGCTTCACCGGGCTCAGCGCCCTGGTGCAGACGGCCCTGGAACAGGCTCCGCTCTCCGGTCACGTGTTTGCGTTTCGTGGCCGGCGCGGCGATCTCATCAAGCTGCTCTGGTTCGATGGGGATGGTCTTTGTCTGTTTTCGAAGAAGCTCGAGCGGGGACGATTTGTATGGCCACAGGCCGACAGTGGTAAGGTGTCTCTGACCCGTGCGCAGCTCTCGATGTTGCTCGAAGGTATTGATTGGCGAAGACCGGATCGGACCTGGCAACCGGCGATGACTGTCTAAGTCTATGTGTGCGATTCTCCAGCATTCACGCACCTTTTGTGCATTTTCTGGGTCCCGGAACATGACATACTACAGGCATGCGAGAGATGCCTTTTCTGCTGCCGGATCTGGAGGTTCTTGATCCCGCAGCGCTGAAGGCGATGATCTGTTTGCAGCACGCCGAGCTGCTCTCGCACAGGAGCCAGATTGAACGGCTGGAGTTGCTGATCGCGAAGCTGCGACGCATGCAGTTCGGACGGAGCTCGGAGAAGGTGGAACGGCAGATCGAACAGCTTGAGTTGAAGCTGGAAGAGCTCGAAGCCAACCAGGCCGAACTTGCACCGCAACCGACACAGACAGCAACCGCAGATCGTAAGTCGACGCCCAGGAAGAGACGTGTTCTACCCGAACATCTGCCGCGCGAAGTGCATGAGCATCTACCCCAAGAAGAGAGCTGCTCGGTCTGCAAGGGCAAGCTGAAGAAGCTTGGCGAAGATGTCTCCGAGATGCTGGAGTACGTGCCCGCCAGCTTCAAGGTCGTCCGCCATGTCCGGCCTCGGATGTGTTGCACAGGATGCGACCGTATCGTGCAGGCGCCGGCACCTTCACGGCCCATCGATCGCGGTATGGCCGGACCCGGCCTGCTCGCTCACGTCCTCACGGCCAAGTTCTGCGATCACCTGCCGCTCTATCGCCAGTCGGCGATCTACGCCCGGGAAGGCGTCGAACTGGACCGTTCCACCCTGGCCAGATGGGTCGGAGAGAGCAGCTCGTTGCTCGCTCCACTGGTCGAAGCCCTGCGTCGCCATGTGATGTCGGCCAGCAAGCTTCACGGGGATGACACACCGGTTCCCGTACTTGCGCCCGGCACCGGCAAGACCAGGACGGGACGGCTCTGGACCTATGTTCGCGACGATCGTCCCTCCGGTTCGCTCGAACCTCCGGCGGTCTGGTTTACCTACTCGCCGGATCGCAAGGGAGAGCATCCTCAGCGTCATCTTGCAGGCTTCCGCGGAGTTCTCCAGGCCGATGCTTACGCCGGCTTCAACAAGCTCTATGAAGACGGAGCGATCCAGCAGGCACCCTGCATGGCCCACATCCGGCGCAAGTTCTACGACCTGATGGAAGCGCACCAGTCGCCCATCGCCACCGAAGCCATCGAGCGGATCGGACGGCTCTACGCGATCGAGAAGGAGATCCGCGGTCGATCTCCAGACCAACGCCGCACCGTACGCCAGGCCCGAGCCCGGCCTCTACTCGACTCTATGCACCTCTGGCTCCAGACCTCGCTCGCCCTGCTCTCGCGGAAGTCCGAAACGGCGGCCGCGATCCACTACGCCCTCACACTCTGGCCTGCGATGGTGCGTTACGCGGACGATGGCCGCATCGAGATCGATAACTCGGCCGCCGAGCGGTCGCTGCGCGGCGTGGCCGTTGGCCGCCGTAACTATCTCTTCGCCGGTTCCGACCGCGGAGGTGAACGCGCCGCTGTCTTCTACACGCTGATCGAGTCAGCCAAGCTCAACGAACTCGATCCCGAAGCCTACCTGCGCCATCTGCTAACACACATCGCCGAACATCCCATCCGCCGCATCGAGGAGCTCTTGCCTTGGAACTTCGCCCGAAGTCTCGAACTCGTAAATCAATCCGCAGCCTGAAGCAGAGTCCTGAACCAGCCAGCGCCAGCGACCCGGTCGCGGATCTCCTGCCTAATCTCGCCGACTTTATCGAGGATGGCGAAATCACCCTCGGCATCGTTGACCCCGTCGGCTGCGTAGCCACCGCCGCAGACGAACATGCCTCCATCGCGATGCTCGTCCGCCGCAAGAACGAGACGCTCACAGAGCTGCTTACCCGTCTTGACTATGCCATCGGACTTGCCCTCACCGAAGACATCTTCACCGACGAAGTTAACCAGCGCCCCAAAGGCAAATAGCAGGTCCAACCTCACACAGGTTGTGTCCACTACGCGCTTGTGGACACAACCTATCTTCAACAAACAGTCAAGACGGCCAAAGCGCCACGCTTACGATACACAAGCTGCACCGTCCCGAACATGGTGGTGGCGTTCGCCTGTTTGGGATCACGCTGCCAGCGTTCGAGATTGCGGGTGGGGTGATTCTGCTGCTGATTGGGCTGGATATGCTGGAGGCGAAGCGGTCTCCGACGCAGGAGACTGGTGGCGATACGGAGGCGGCCGCGTCGAAGAAGCCCGACAGAGTCGCCGGAGATTTCGGACTCACCGCCTTCTAATCTCCAAGGGTCAACCAGTGGTTCGATTAAGCTTGAAGTCCCGTCCGCGGTGGAGAGCGAGCCAGTCTCCATTCTCGATAAGGGCGTCTTTACCGATCTGCTGGAGCAAGTTGCGGACTTGCTTTGTGATGGAGGAAGTCATCTTTTCGCGCTCAGGAGCATCCGGTGGAACACTATTCAATTCGAAGATCAGCGCGTCAAGTTGCTGCAGTGCGGCTCCGAAAAGTCGATGCATCTGCCGGGCTTGCTGGCTTTCCTGCTCGTAGCCGGAGATTTCTGCAAAGTTCCACAAGATGACAGAGACGAGTAACAAGAGACCCGCAATGAGGCTGAGTCCCGTGGTCAGTTCGTCGAGCGTCGAGCGCGCCGCGGCGGAGTGGAAGAAAGCGAACAGTACAACTGGACAGAGAAAAGTTGGCACCGCCGTAACCCACGCGAAAAGGTTTAGCCGACCATACGCACGTTCGGCGGCGACGCCTTTCTCTCTAAAATAGTTAACCTGCCCTTCGAGCCAGGACCGGGCGAGACTGTGACTGAAAGTGTTGCCGTCGATCGCCAGCGAGTCCTTCTCGTAAAGCGCGAGCAGGGCTTCGCTGGTCGCATCGCGAACCCAGATCATGTCTCCCGCGTGCTTGTCCAAATACGAGTTGGCGGCAAGATCGGACATACCCGCAGCGAACCAGTAAAACTGGACGCGAAGCGCCTCTGCGAGTGCGCGGTAATCCTCGTGCTTCCGGCGAATCTTCAGGCCTCCGGCCGGCATGTCTGGCGGCCGGGGGCCGCGAAGATGTCCCGTCAGCAAGCGCCAGTACAAGCTGAGATAGCCGTTGTCAAGGGCAAACAAAATGAGAATGCCGCCTGCGGATAAAAGAAAGACCACCAGATCGGCCTCAAAAGGGCGAGCATGATTCTTTGAGAAGGGCTCAACGAGATGGATGGCAAGGCCAAGCAGCAGGATCAGAAGAAAGATAGTCTTCAAAAGCCTTCTGTTCAGGACCTGGTAATGTTCGGCAAGCGCAGCGCTCCAGCCACGAACGGTCTGGCACCAGAGCATCGCAGGGCTAAGGTCCTGGCCCCAACCTCCGGAATTAAGGGCGCGTGCCTTCGTGTCCGAGACCTCGGCCAGCCCCGGGTGTGTGGCTACGTCGAAGTTGTACTCGTCCATTAGAAGATAAATCTTCTGGAAGTCACTTTGCGTCGTACCGCGGGGAAGGAGAAGTTCATTCTCGAGTGCTCGAACGTAAAGCCTTGCTCCCGTTCGGCGCGCGAAAATATGAAAGACGCTTCCCGTTCCGAAGGAATTGATGCTCAGGCGGGAACATTGCTCGTTGGTTAATTCGCTATGCGAGAGGTAGAAGGAGGAGAGCGGCTCTGTGCCAAGTTTTTGCTGAACGATCTCGGTCGTGCCGCCCGCTCTGGCGGGGCTGTCGTCATCCCAGATGGCGACAAGGATTTGGCTGGATTCGATGAGGAAGTTGCTAAGGCGGCGGAATTGTTGGGCACGGGCATCTTTGTTCTTCTGCAGCAAATCGTCAAGGGTATGGTTCGGATCGATTGGGAGTTCAACGATGCTCTGGCCAGCAATCTGTTCCTGGAAAAGAGCACGACTTTCATCGGACGTAAAGTCCAGGAGAAAAATCTCTTGGGGCATCGGGAGAATGGGACGATACGTGATGCGAGGGTGTTCGAGCTTGCGGACGACCTCGATGGCGAGCTGGTCCGCGCCCTCGGCCATCCCGGCGATGACGAGGATCGGCGTATTTGGGTAGAGGTCAGCTTGCTTCTTGAGAAACGCTGCCAGTCGTTCGCGGATAGAACTTAGGTGGACCGGGTCAGCCGCGAGGTCACGATGGCCTGTGACCGCGATGACGAGAGATATCTTCCCGAGAATGGAGGTAGGTGCCACTGGCCTAAGTGTCGACGTCGGAGTTCGAATACAGTGTAGCGGAAGGCGACCGATGAATGTCATCTGCCGTGTTGAGCCATCTTTCGGTAGAGCTCATGTGCGACACAGGTCTTAGTCACGGACGAACGCGACAGAAGTCAGGAGGATGACAAATGCCTGACTGATCTCAAACGGCCAAAATGGCAAGAAGCCGATCACAAATCTAGCGCTTTAATGTGAGGGGGCTTTGGTGAAACAACAGGTCAGCCCGAGATTACGCCCCAATGGCATGTGATCTTGGCATTTTTTCGATTGGCGCGAATATCGCCATGTCACATAACGGGTTTCATCGGCCTGAAATCAACAGTACAGAAGCGAACCAGCTTGGATCGCTGGGCGCTGGCCATCTTGTCGAGACAAAGTCTACTAGAACGTCTACTCGATTCAATCCCAGAGTCACAGATCACTTCCGCAAGTGTAGGAAGTGAAAAATCTCAACGTCGGTTAGGTCCATTTGTTGGATCCACCATACGAAAGCGCAGAGCAAAGGCCGTTGTCTGAGAATCACTGCGATGTCTGCTTGTTTACCTCCGTTCCCGACGAGTTCAACGCCGCCTGCAAGGTCTTCAAGCGCCTCGGAGGAGTAAGATTCGACTCTACATTCACCGCATTGGGACGAGAGGTCGTGGCCGGAACCTCATACGACGCTATGTGAACCAACAGTTCATGCCAAGGCTCAGTGCGGTTGGACAGGGCCTACCCACTCCCGAACCGCCGGTGCGGAGCGGAGCAAACAACGGACAGCTTCGAGAGTTTACGCAGGGGAAGACAAGGGCAGAACTCTTTGAAAGTCATCCTCTAGAGGGTCGGGCAGCATTCGAATACCTCGTCCGGAATTCTATCGACCCCACTGCGCCGCTCATCGAGTGCTCACCTCTTTTGACCAGGACTATCTCCTTCCTGTATGGGTTCGACTGCCCGTCAGTTTGGGGTTCCGGAAGAGTCTTCCATTGGGGCCCTAATGGAAGTCAAGCGGAGTCTTCAAGGTGGTGGCAATTGGTTCGCGGGAATCTTAGGCAGCCCATTGCTTTCGATTCCTGACACCAGATGCGGCGGGGAGTGCACTGGCAAAACCGTTCAAACCGATGATCCGGACATGCTTAGCGGCGCAACTGAAGGCGTGGGGTGGCTCGGTCATTGGGAGTGGAGCCATCAAATCAGTGAATCAGCTTTCCAAGGGGACAGTTACCTCTTTGAGAAGCTGCGAATCTTCGGTCTGCGCGCGGCTATGCGCATGCTCGCCTTTTCGAATTCGCCCAACGGAGCTTCCGAACCAGGACCACAAGCTGAAGAAAGAAGTGGTCTCACGCTACACCCCGCCGAATTTATCGATCAGCTAGCCGAGCATGTACCCGACCACTACAAACACGCCATTCGGCACTTCGGGCTTCTGTCTCCCCGAACCCGAGGCCAGACGTTTGGAGCGCTCTTCGCGCAACTCGGCGAAGCACGACGTCAGAAGCCTCGTCGTATAGGGTGGGCGAGTTCCATTAAACGAGAACTCGGCAAGAACCCGCTTGATGCGAAAGGAGAAGATGAAATGGACCTCCCGAATACCTGCTCTATCCGCAGCTCTTCTAACGGTTCCCGCCTCCTCTAGGGAAGTTTGGTTCTCCTCAAGCTCTAGTGCGACGCATTTGAGGGGATTTCAATGCAAGCGTTTCGGATCGCATCTTGTATGATTCAGTCTTCCCGACATGGCGTTCACGCTCCCAACTTCCGGCAAGTTGTCCGATACCGATCTGATGACCAAGGGATATTTCCCCGATCGCGTAATACCTCCCATAAACGCTTTAGGGCTCGGCGTGGCGCTCCCGGACATGCTGAAGCACATTCAGCCGATCATGGTGGCATTGATAGCGAAGAAGCCAAAGAAATTTCGCAGCCGATGCGTCACTCACTCGGTACCCAAGCGCAAACACTTGCGCAGATCGCTATCGATCCCCAATCCCCTTCACCAGTTCATGATGGCTACTCAGATCGCCCATGACTGGAAAGCCATCTACAAATTCTGCCGGCAATCTCCCTTCTCCCTCAGCCTCCCGGTATTGGGGAACGACCGGGCGATCAGTCCTCTAAACGATTTGAGCAGCCAGCCATTCTTCAGAGCGCAAACATCCGTTGGTGCGCGATTCCTACTCAAAACCGATATAGCGCGCTTCTACCCGTCCATATACACCCATAGCATTCCCTGGGCTTTGCATAACAAGGTGACAGCCCGGTCCGATAAAAAGTACGCGCTTTATGGCAATCGGATTGATTTGTGGATGCAAGAATCACAGGATAGGCAGACAGGTGGTATTCCAATTGGTCCCGACACATCATTCGTCGTCGGCGAGATCATTGGCACTGCCCTCGATATTGAGTTTCAGAAGAAACTTCCCAACGTTAAAGGTATCCGATCGATCGACGACTACTACCTGTACCTTGAAACGATCTCACAGGCAGAAAATGCACTGGCTGTGCTTCACGGAGTGGCCAAGCAGTTCGAGCTGGAGATCAATGACCCAAAGACTGAGATCATAGCGCTGCCGGACACGTTTGAGCCTGCGTGGAAGAGTGACCTCCGGGCACTTGCGATAAGGGATAACGGACAGCCTCAGGCGACAGACCTGTTGAGTCTGTTCGACCATGCCTATGAGCATGCAAAGAACTTTCCTGCCGATAACGTACTGACCTATGCCGCGAAACAGGTCTTGAGCGCCAAAATCGCAGCCGAAAACTGGGTATTCTGCGAGTCGCTGCTCCTCAGAGCCGCCATCGCTGAACCGACGATGCTTTCCGTGGTCGGCGACGTTTACGGGCTCTATCCACACTTCCATACGGATCTGAGCGCGCTTACGAGGACGCTGGAAAGCATTTGCTCGTACCACGCCCCTCTTCAACAGGGCAACGAAGTGTCCTGGGCCTTGTGGCTCGCAAAGAAAATGGGTGTCTCGATCTCGAAGAACGTCGGGGATAAGATCGCGGCCGTTGACGACGATATTGTGGCACTCATAGCCCTGGATTTGATAGAACAGGGCTTCCTTCAAACATCGAAGCTGACGCTTTGGCGCAGTCGCATGAACGCTGCCAACTTGTATGAGGAGCATTGGCTTCTTGCCTATGAGGCGCACGAGCATGGATGGTCGACGTCGAAGAGTGATTACGTTGCGGCTGACCCATTCTTCTCGATCCTGCAGACCTACGGCATTCGTTTCTACGGTGACAATCTTGCGGCAACCGAAAGTTATTTCGGCTATGGGGATGAAAGCGAAGTCTTAGACGGAACGGAGGAGTTCGATGATGACGGGGATGCGGACCTCGGGACAGGCGACGTACCGACGTGAATCAATGCTTGCGGCGTCAAGCTTTTCAGCCTGTTACCTATCGTTGGGTATACCCGTACGTCACTCTTTCTGGGAGGCCGGTGTTGCAGGACATCCTAAGCTTTGTACAAATACATTCCCGCTTCAAAAGGGAGGATTTCGCTGGTGAGGTCCTGGCCCTATTGCTTCGCGAAGATCCAGGGCAGGCTGTCATCCGCACGCTCCTACGAGTGTCTCCATTCCAAGGTGGAGACATCGAGGTGGTGACGAGACGAACGGCGGAAGGCTGCATTCCCGACGTTCATCTCATCTATCAGGGACAAACAATCGGGTTACTGGAACTCAAATTCTGGGCTTCTCTCACCCGCCATCAGCTCTCCGGACGATACTTCGAAGTTGCTCCTCAGGTCCTGTTCATTGTTCCGAAGGAGCGGACACTCGCGGTTCAAGGGGAATTAGCTGAATTGGCAATGACGCATGCTCTCCGTGTTCTCTCCTGGGATACCCTACTTGAACTGATCGAGACCTCAAGCGCAGACCCAAGAACCCGCGACGAACGGCTGTTTACCGGGGCACTCCAGCACCTGAAGGAGTTTTGTAACGTGATTGAGCAGGAACACTTTGTGCCGTTTACTATGGAGCAACTTTGCACTCCTCTACTCGATGCCTCAACTCAACACCTTGTTTGGCTTACGCGAGAAGTTATTGCCTCAGCTGCATCATCAGAGCTGGTCATGACTTCAGGAAGACTAGGAGCAGGTTTTGACAGCTTCTTCTTCTACGGTCAGAACGTGATCCTGAATGGTTTCCGTGTATGGCTAGGTTACTGGCCCCATGCATGGAAGCAAGAACCCTCCAACGGCCCCTTATGGGTGCAGTTTCATGGCCCCGAAGCTACTACCTTGCGACAGACGGGCACCTTTCGAGATGGACTTCGCACTCTCGGCAATGATTTGGCGTTCCCTTTGCTCACTGCGGCTTCCGGTGGTCTGAACACGCAGGAAGATGAGGTACGCGCTGTTCTCGTCGCTCTGGCAGGTCTTTCTGACCGCCTAGCCCTCTACAAGCTGGCAGACCTGTCCAACCAAACTAATTTGACCATATAGGTGCCAAATGACGATCGCCCTACACCAAGCCCGCGCATACCGCACTCGACTTGATCGATCCTCATGAAGTCCGGTCAGAAACGCTCGAGAGAGCCCGTTAGTGATTCGGCCCCCTCCGCTTAGCCGTTCACCGTCACCTCCTGTCAGAACTGATCATCCTTCCACTTGGGCGCAGCCCGTGAACTGGTTTGGGTCAAGCGACCGCCGAAAGAACTCCTCGACCCACCACAGCGCAGAAGACTATCATTTACGGATGTCAAGGCAGCGGGAGTAGATCAAGCTCCTTCAGGAACGCATTGTGCTTCGCAGTTGCGGACTTGATCTTGATATCTGCAGCGACGAGCTCAGCGTGCACCTTTGCTAGGTCGATCTCCTGCTCCGCCTCGGCCGTCCGCACATAACGGGAGATGTTCAGGTTCATAGCGTTCTTGCGAATCTCAGCCATCCCGACGCGCCGGGAGTAGCGCGTCTCCTCCCTGCGCTCGCGGTAGGTATCGAGCACCTTCGCGATGTGATCTTCGAGCAGCACATTCTGGCGCTTGCCCTTCTGGAAGTTTTCGGGGCCGGAAGCGTTGATGAACAAAACATCGTCGTGACGCTTGCACTTCTTCAGCACTAGCACGCTCACTGGTATGCCTGTCGAGTAGAACAGATTCGCAGGCAGGCCGATGACCGTATCGATCATCCCATCCTCAAGCAGCTTGGTGCGGATGCGCTCCTCAGCGCCGCCGCGGAACAGTACTCCGTGAGGCAATACGATTGCCATCACGCCATCCTCTTTGAGGAAGTGCAGCCCGTGCAGCAGGAAAGCAAAATCGGCGGCGCTCTTCGGAGCCAGGCCATGGTTTTTGAAGCGGCTATCCTCGGCTAGTGCGTCGTTGGGCTTCCAGCGATAGCTGAACGGTGGGTTTGCGACAATCGCGTCGAAGCGCGGCTGCTTTGCCGGATTGGTCTCCTGCAGCATTTCCCACTCGTTCAGCAGGGTGTCGCCGTGGAAGATCTCGAACTCCGAATCCTTCACGCCGTGCAGCAGCATGTTCATGCGTGCCAGGTTGTAGGTGGTGACGTTCTTTTCCTGCCCGTAGATCCGGCCCAGGTGGCCACCCTGCGCTTCCAGGCGGTGGCGCACATTCAGCAGCAGCGATCCCGAACCGCAGGCGAAGTCCATCACCGCATCCAGCCGCTGGCGCGGGCCCGTCTCGGGCGCCTGCGAGTCCAGCGTTACGATGCCGCTCAGGATCGAGCTGACCTGCTGTGGCGTGTAGAACTCGCCCGCGCTCTTGCCCGAACCGGCAGCAAACTGGCCAATCAGGTACTCATATGCATCGCCGAGCTGGTCGACAGCCGACGAAAACTCGCGCAGCCCCTCGGCCACCTCGCTCACGATCCCGATTAAACTCTTGTTGCGCTGGGCATACGTCTTGCCCAGCTTCTCGCTTGTCAGGCTGATCTCGCTGAACAGACCATTGAACTTGTTCTCGAAGCTCTCGTTCTCGATCGAGTGGAAGCCCTTGCCGAGTTCGTTCAGCAGCTCCGCGCTTTGCGTCCGGGCCAGTTCCGCGATGCTCGACCACAGGAACTCCGGCTTGATGGTGTAGTGGATCTTGCGCCGCATCTGCTTCTCGAACTCGGCGGAATCGGCGGAGTTGGCTTCGTACCAGAGCGAAAGTGGAGAACGCCGGTCGTCCTTCGGCAGCGCGGGAAAGTCAGAGCCGAGTTCCTTCTTCGCGGCGGCCTCGTAGTTGTCGCTCAGGTAGCGGAGGAACAGGAACGCGAGCATGTAATCGCGAAAGTCGTCCGGGTCCATCGCACCGCGCAGGCGGTCAGCGATTGACCAAAGCTTTTTACCCAGGGCGTTCTTGTCGTGCGTGGTCATTCGGTCGGAACCTCAGCGGATTGAAACAGAGCGGGGTTAAAAAGATACGTTGCTCGAAAGTCCTCAAAGATGCGCCGGAAATTTTCCTTGTTATCTTCGGTCATCTCTTTCGGGTCGAACAGCGAGTAGGGGCCATGGCTGAGGATGTCAAGCATGCGCTGGTGCAATTTAGCGTCTACGTCTCCAGTCGCCCTTACGCAAACGCTAAAGTGCCGATGGCCATGAAAACTGGCGGTCTTCTCCATGATGGTTCGCAGGATGTTGAAGTGGTAACCGTAAAGCTGTCCTGTTTGGACTGCTTGGTGCAGCTCCTCCATAAGAGAAACATGCTGGAAGTAAGGCGTGTCCTTGTCCTCATGCTTCAGCACGTATTCCCGAGAATCCCTGATTTGGCTAAGCACGAACTGTGAAAAGTGCTTGTCCCTTTTGTCCTGCTTGAACTCATTCGACAGTACATTGAAGAAAAGAGCATGATGAGTTGAGATGACTACCTTCAGCTTGCCTTTGCTCTCTCGCAGCATACCCGCGAGTCGGTTTGCTATTGCAATGGCGTTGTGCTCATCCAACGATGAAACGGGATCGTCAATGTATACGTAGTTGACCCAGTCATAAGGCCCTTTTACATCCTTCTCCCTCTCCAGCGTTGCACGCAGGATGGCAAGGAAGAAGCACCACTTGAAGAGCTGTTCCTCACCCCGAGAGATCTTAATGTTGTCGATGAACGCCTCGCTGGCTTCCGTGCCGGTAGGCGCGGTGGGCTTCCGGCTGAAGACGACGCGGTCGTCGAGGATCTTAAAGTCGAAATCGCAGTACGGATCAAGAAACTCCTTAATCTGTGTATCCATCTCCAGATCTTCAAGGGCACCAAAGAACTTTGAAGCTTTATTAATCCGGAGTGCGCGTTCGGTGTCTCCTTCAAGATCGTTGTCCCACGTGAAGAGGTCCTCGGTGAAGGCGTTGAAATAAAGCGTGTCGCGCTCGCCGCTCAACTTGCCGAGGTTCTTGAACTCGGAGGAGAGACGTGTCTTCCCGGTGCCATTATGGGCGTAGAGGAGGATATAACGCTTGCCTCCCAACTGCTCGCGGAGAAACGAGGCGACTTCTGAAAGGCTTTTGAATGGGCGCGCTGTCATGCCTCGACCTCGTCTACGTTGGGGAAGAGTTGCTGCATGAGAGCGGCTTTGTGATTGCGAAGCCTTTCCAGGAAATGATGTTCAGCACTTTGAGCAAGGTCAAGTTCATTTAGGAGACTCGCAACCGCTCGTTGCTCGTCAATGAGCGGAAACTCCACCTTTACGGAACAGAAGACAGTCTTGCTCACCAGCGGCACAGCCTGCTTTCCAGCTAGTTCTCTCACGATGTTCGCTTTGTTCAACAGAAGGTAGTAGACAAAATCTGCATCGAAGCGTTCCCTGTCTGAAACAACCGCGTTTATCTGCTGATTCGTCGCGCAAGCTTCAGCATTTTGCGCTACTTTGCCGATCGTTGAACCGATGCAAACGAAAAGACTGCTACCCGGAGGCACCAAACGGGCCTGCTTAGCGCCAAGACTGCTCAGCCCATTCGCAGTTTCGCTCACGATCCGGTGAGCAGAAATGTCTGCTGGCGACGCGAACAACACATCTTTGCCGTAAAACTCTCTTTTCGCTGTGCTCGGCGTGGTTCCTGTTACGACGTCACCTAGTTCTCCTATCAATCCCTCGAACCATTCCCCCGCCGTGGAGAATTCTGGGAAGCGGAGGCGGGGGGTGGTTTCGCCTTCGGCGGGGAAGAGCTGCTGGAGCAGGCCTTTCTTGTGTCGTTTCAGGGCCATCAGTCTCTCCGTCGCTGCAGCAATCAACTCATCCAACGACTGTAAACATTCCGCAATCTTCCGCTGTTCAATGACTTGCGGGACAAGCACTTTAGTTCTTTGCAATGCTGATGTGTTTATAGCGGGCACAACCCCCCCGGCAAGTCTGTTGAAATCGAGCTTGCAGGTCAGGAAGTGAAGGAAATTGCTGTCATTTTGTTCGTTACTTTTGATACCAGCAACATTGTTGTCAATGACAGAGGGGTGAGCGGTCCTAATCTTCCTCTGTGATCGAATAGCTTCCCCGATTCTTGCAAATACTGTCGTGCCCGCTGGCAAAGTCTTCGCGCCAAGCGCTCTCAGAACGTCTTCTTCGATATAGTTTGCCGCAACCTCTAGCACCAGCTTTCCATGATCGTAAGCACGAGAAATATCACTTACTTTGTAGAAGGGGTATTCTCCCGATGTGCTTCCCTGATGGATCTCCGGAAAGCCATAGCCTGAGTAGACCTTAGCCACTTGCTCAATTAACTTAGGTTCCCAGTCTCCTTCAAACTCCGGGAACCGTAGCTTCGGCACTAGCGCCTTCTGCTCCATAGCTTCACTCATAAGCGCGCAGCCCGGCGATCTCGCGGCCGGTGCTCCACTTCAGCAACAACGGCTTGAGTTCCGACATGAGAAGGTGCTCGCGGCGGGCACGCTCTTTCCAGGGCAGGTCGTGCGCGGAGAAGAGGTCCGTAAGCCGTTCGCCGTCGAAGATGCGCCGGTCAAGGATCTCTTCGACGAATGATTTGACGGCCTGCGCCGGGAGCTTGTGGTCATCGCTGAGGCGTGCGAGGTCGCGCAGTTTGCGCGACGCCTTGAACTGCTCAAAGCCCGCTCGCAGCTCCTTTTCGTCGTATGCGCGCAGTTCCAGTAAATCGATATACGCGCCGATCTCTTCGGGATCGTCGAACTTGCTGTCTGCGGCCAGAAGCTGCTTGGCCTGCTCTCGGCTGGCACGAATCTGGTCCGGCTTGCCGCCCTTGGCAACCAGCGCCATGATGAAGTCATAGTCGATCTTCGCGGACGAGAAGAGTACGAGATTGAAGTCGAGATCGTCAGCGGGCCCCGGTCCGTCCGTCGGCGTCTCCTCGCGCAGCCGCCGTACCGTCTCCAGGTACTGTGTGCGGAAGCCCTGCAGGTCGTTGACTAGCATCACCTGCTCACGCTCGGCCTCCTGCTCAGGGGTGAGATCGGTGTACTGTTCGAGCTGGTTGGAGAACTTCTGGACTTCTGCGAAACGCTCAACGAAAGCTGCGCGCGCTGCATCGCCCTTCAGGTTCGCCACGTCCTCCGGCTTGACTGTGAGCCCCTGCGATTCCATGAAGCTCGCAAGCTCAGTCACTGCCTGCTTTAGCTTGTCCATCACAACGGGCGACGGGTCTACCAGCCAAATTGTCTGCGCGCGCGCCAACGGTTCGCCGCTAAACATGACCATGGCCTGGTTGACCTGCTCCTCCTGGCCGCGAAAATCAATGATGGCGCCCCAGGGCTTGGTGTCATTCAAGGTACGGTTGGTGCGGCTAAATGCCTGGATCAGGCCATGGTGCTTGAGCCGTTTGTCTACGTACAGCACCTTGAGGTACTGCGAATCGAAGCCGGTGAGCAACATGTCCACCACGATGCAGACGTCAATCTTCTGTGCTCGCGGCAGGTCGGTGCTTGAAAGCTTCTGATTCTTGATGCGCTTCTGCACGTCTCGATAGTAGGCGTAGAAGTCGTCTAGCCGATGATTGGTGCCGAAGTGAGTGTTGTATTCCGTGATGATGCTGGTAAGCGCCTCGCGCTTTTTGTCGGGCTCGTGCTGGTTGTCTTCCTGCTCCTGCGGAAGGTCCTCAGCGAGATCCTCACCGCTGAACTTGTTGTCTTTAGCAGGGCTCGGGGGCGGCGAGAAGATGCAGGCGGTGTTGAGCGATACAAACGTCGGATCAGCAGCCGCCTTGTTGCCCTGTATCTCGCGGAAACACTGAACGTATTCAATGGCGTCAGGAATGGAATTTGTCGCGAGCAGGGCGTTAAAGCGGCGATCCAGAGTCGCCTTGTCATGCTTGGCGAGAATCTCTTCGACAACTTTCTGCTTCTTGAGGGTCTCCCCCGCCGTTACCGCATGAGTGCCATCTGGTTTGTAGTACTCCACCTGAAAGCCAAGAACATTGCGGTCATCTATCGCGTTGCTGATGGTGTAGCGGTGAAGCTCATGCGGGAAGAGGTGCTTCGTGGTCAGCTTGTACTTCTGGTCACCGACGCGACGCTCCGCCGTCGAATTGTCCTCAAAGATGGGAGTGCCTGTGAATCCGAACATTTGGGCCAGTGGAAAGAACTGCTTGATAGCCTCGTGTGTGTCGCCGAATTGTGAGCGATGGCATTCATCGAAGACAAACACAATGCGCTTGCGGCTCAATTTCTTGAGCCGCTCGGCATAGTTTATGCGGTTCGCGGCATCGAGGGCGATGCCTAGCTTCTGGATGGTCGTAACGATGACCTTGTCGGCGTAATCTTCAGAAAGCATTCGTTCGACGAGTGCGCTGGTGGTGATGTTCTCTTCCACGCAGTCCGGCTGGAAGCGGTTGAACTCATCACGCGTCTGGGTATCCAGGTCCTTGCGGTCGACGACGAAGAGCACTTTCTGAATGGACTCATCCCCCTTCAGCAGCGTGGACGCCTTGAAGCTGGTCAGCGTCTTGCCGCTGCCCGTGGTGTGCCACACGTACCCGTTGCCGCAGTTCTGATCGATGCAGCGGACGATGTTGCGGACGGCGTAGATCTGGTAAGGCCGCATCATTAGGATCTTCTGTTCGGTCTGAACAAGGACCATGTAGCGGCTGATCATCTCACCGAGGACGCACTTCGCCAAGAACTGCTCTGCGAAGTCGTCAAGGTGCGTGACCTTCGTGTTGTCCTCTTTGGCCCATTTGTAGACCGGCAAGAATCGCTCTTCCGCATTGAAGGTGAACTGGCGATCATTGTTGTTGGCGAAGTAATATGTGTCGGCTTGGTTGCTGACGACGAAGATCTGCAGAAAGCACAGCAAGGAATTCGTGTAGCCGTTGCCGGCATCCGCCTTATAGGCGACGATCTGCTCTAGCGCTTTTCGTGGATTCACCGAAAGCTGCTTCAGTTCGACCTGCACCACGGGTATCCCATTGAGAAGCAGAACGACGTCATAGCGATGGAAGCTATTGGCCGTGTTCATGCGAAGCTGGTTAATCACCTCGAAGGTGTTCTTGCACCAGTCACGGGTGTTGACCAACTCGAAATGGAGGGGTGTACCATCCTCGCGCTCGAACGTGTCTCGTTCGCGGAGGCTGCGCGATGCGTGGAAGACATCTTGACGAACGATCTGCTGCAGGAGCCGGTCGAACTCTTTATCTGTCAACTTGCAACGATTGAGCGACTCAAACTTCTCACGGAAATTGGCGTGCAGAGAAGCGCGGTCGCGAATGTCGGTCCGATACTTGTACTTGAGGTCTTCAAGCTGTCCGATGAAGTGCTGCTCGAGAATGGTCTCGGAGATGAGTGGCATGTTGGGAGTATGAGTTCTGGCCTAGATTAGCAGCCTAAGACTCATTTGCGTCTTGAACGGACTAGCGCGTCATGCAGTTTTCCATGAGAACGGAAGCACCTTTGCCCCTCGCTGTGCCCGCTCAAGATAATCGGCCCAATCCTGCATCATTTTGGAACGTGGCGAAAGATACAGTGCGTGATTGTAGGCTGCGCTGACCGCGTTCCGTGGCGCGTGGGCGAGTTGCAATTCAATGTGGTCGTGCTGGTATCCCTGCTCATGCAGAATGGTGGACGCGAGCCCTCGGAAGCCGTGGCCGGTCATCTTGCCTTTGTACCCCATGCGCTCCAGACCCTTGAGAATCGTATTGTTGCTCATGGGCTTCGAGCGGTCGCGGTCGCCTGGGAAGAGCCGTTCACTTCCACCGGAAAGCGGTCGCAGCATATCCAAGGCTTCGAGAGTCTGCTTGGCGAGTGGGACGACATGCGGAGTCCGCATTTTCAT
Source organism: uncultured Granulicella sp. (assembly GCA_965198885.1). Taxonomy (GTDB): domain Bacteria; phylum Acidobacteriota; class Terriglobia; order Terriglobales; family Acidobacteriaceae; genus Edaphobacter. Next base: position 2,757,090 of record OZ240677.1, read on the forward strand.
CCGCTCGGCGGGAATGTTCCAGCGTGAGGCTTCGAGATCGAATTCGCTCCACTTGGCTTCGATCAATTCGCTAGTGCGGACAAAGGTCAGCGCCAGGAGCTTGATGGCGAGACGGGTGACGTGCGTTCCCTGATAGACCTCGATCTTCTTGAGCAGGTCCGGAAGGTCTCTCGCGTCGATCCTCGCGTAATTGGTCTTCCGGACAGACTTCAGGATGTCGCTTGGCTTGATCTCGACGGCAGGATTCCGCTTGGCGAAGCCGTGCGCGATTGCATAGCGGAAGACCTGTCCGGCCGTCTCCAGAGCACGTTTGGCGATGTCATGCGCACCACGCCGCTCGATTGCCTTGGTCAGACTGACCACTTCAGGAGCTTCGATGGCTTCGATAGGACGCGACCCCAGGGCGGGAAGAATATCCGCAGCCATTCGACGGCGGACGGAATCGACGTGGCCGGCGCTCTTCCCCACCTGCCAATGCTCTAGCCAGAGCGTGGCGACACTAGCGAAGGAATTGACGCTTGCAGCTTCTTGGGCGACCTTGACGGCTTTGCGCTCCTCCATCGGGTCCAGCCCTTCGGCGAGCAGTTTGCGGGCATCCCGATGGCGCTCCCGCGCCAAGGCGAGCGAGACTTCGGGGTATCCGCCATAGGTGGCGGTCTTCTGCTTTCCGTTGTGTCGATACGACGCCCGCCACTTTCGGCCGCCGGACGGAGTGACCCAAATGTATAGCCCCGCCCCGTCACTCAGCTTATAAGGCTTCTCCAGCAGCTTCGCTTTCTTGATCTCCGTATCGGTCAGCGCCATCGTCGTACCCACAAAATGAATGTACCCACAGCGTGAAAACCATCTACCCACAGATGTACCCACGCTGGCGGTCGGCTTCCAGAGTACCGCAAAAGAACGCAAAAGGAACAAATTCCACGTTTCACGGGGACTTCGTGAGGGGTCTAGGATGTCTTGGGAACGTCTGAAATAAGGCGATGGCGGAGAGTGGGGGATTCGAACCCCCGGTACAGGTTTCCCCGTACAACGGTTTAGCAAACCGTCGCCTTCAGCCACTCGGCCAACTCTCCAGCGAGTCCATGCGCTTCCGGACTCCGCAATTATAGCCCGAACCCATCGCCCCACCTAAATCCCACCATCGTCCATACCCCGAATCACCTGCGCCGCAAACCGCTCCATCTCCTCCGCCTGCGGACTCGATTGCAGGAGCACCACCTCCACCCCCACCGCCGCGAACTCCTCCACCCGCTCCTTCACCCGCTCCGGCGTCCCCACAAACCCCGCCTTCAGCCCCCGATTCGAAACCGAATAGTCCTCCAGCGACACCGTCTGCTCCAGCTTCGACCCCGTAATCCACTGCTGATAATTCGCATACCCCCGCGCAGACGCATTCACATTCGTAATCCGAGCCACCTCCGCCTCCGCCTCGCGCTCGGAGTCCCGCACAATCGCATACCCCGCCACCCCAAACGTCATTGGCCCCAATCCCAGCCTCTCCCGCCGCTCCCGCATATCCGCAATCTTCTTCCCCACCATCTCCGGCGGGTCCCCATGCATCAGGTACGCATCGCACTTCGCTGCGATCAAATTCTTCGCCGTCTCACTCTCCCCACCCGCGTACAAAGTTGGCCGTCCGCCCTTCGTCGGCGCAGCAGCCGGCACCCCACTGAACCGCCGGCTTCCGCAAGGCTTAGGAGACAACACATTCTCCCTCACCTGGTACAGCTCGCCCTCATGCGTAAACCCCTGTCCATCTCCTCCAGACCAGCATCCATCCACCACATCGATCCACTCACTCGTCCGCGCATACCGCATCTCGTGCTCGTCAAACTGAACTCCATACTTCGTCGATTCATCCCGCCACCAGCTAGACACCACATTCAGCGACAGCCGTCCCCCGCTGATCCGATCGATATTCGCAGCCTGCTTCGCCAGCGTAGCCGGCGCATGAAACGTAGGCCGAACCGCGACCATCAACTCCAGCTTCTTCGTCACCGCAGCCAGCGCCGCCGCCGTCGACCACGCATCCAGCGACTCCGCCTCCACACCCTTGATGTCGTTCAGATTCAACTCCGCAATCAGCGTCAGATCGTACCCAATCTCCTCGGCCCGCCGGCACAGGGACGAGCAATACTCCCAGCTCGCCTCCATCCCTTCATCGTCCAGGTTCCTCAGCCATCCCCCAAACACCGGCAGCCAAAATCCGTACCGCACCTAGTACCCCACCGCGCTTGCCACTTCTTGACGAGCCTCCATCGCCGCTCGCTGCTCCGCCTCCAGCCAGTCCACCAGCTTCACAAATGGATCGAACCCAATCACATTCTTCCCATCCGCGACAAAGTTACTCAGCGCGTTCGTGTCGTAGTAATACCTCTGTCCATCCCGATCGTCCGTGATGTACTCCACGCCTCCAACGTCGATCCGTGAAGCCCGCATAATCCGTTCCACATCCTCGATCACCGCATCCGGAGGCGTATACGCCTCCACCGCAATCCCGCTCTTCGGCGCATCGATCGCACATGCCGCCCGATCCAGATCCACGCCCGCTGTCGTCCTGCAGATATCCGCCGGACAAAGATCGAACGTCTCTCCCGTGATATGTACCTTGATCGCGTACAAATAGCTTCCATTCAGCACCTCGACGCGCACAATATGCGCATCCTGCGCCGGAATAAACTCCTGCACCAGCGCGGTCGAGTCCAATCCGAACGCCAGCCCATCCGGATCACCCTCCGTCCGCGCCGCCGCCGCCTCCAGCTGCGAGATATGATCAAACCGCTTCACCCCCGCCCCGCTCCCACCGATGTTCGGCTTCACCACCACCGGAAACCGCAGCCCTTCCGTCGCCGCCGGAGCCTGACTCGCCCGATGAATCACCCGAGCCTTCGGATACGCAATCCCCAGCTCCTCCATCAGCGAAAGCTGCCCAGCCTTGCTCAACTCCGACCGAAACGCCGCCAGCCCATTCAGCACCTTCACCCCACGCGCTTCCAGGTGCTCCAGAAATCCAGTCGTATAAAAGATCTGATCCCCATGCCCCCGGTTCCACGCGCTCGGACTCATCCGGTTGAACACCAAAGAATACTTCTCCTCCGGATGATCCATCGGCGAGTAGCTATGCGTCACCGCATCCAGCTTCACATAGGCCGTCCCCCGCCTGTCCAACTCCGCAAACAGCGGCTTGAACCAGTTCGGCTGCTCAAAGTAAATCGCAATCGGAAGCATCGTCTCACCCATTCATATCTCCTGCCTCAAGCATAGTCGCTGAAGATCATCATTAGATCGCCTTTCCGATCCGGGCCAGATCGGTGTCAAACCTTCTCTCCCACGCCTCGACCTCAATTCTGCGGAGCCACCTTGTCGCTCTCCCTAGTCGCCTTATCCTGAGCCTTATCCGCCTTCTTCTGCTGCTTGGTCCCCAGCGCCTTCCGCTCAGCCTTATCCGCCTTCGCCTGCGCCTTATCCGCCTTCTGTTGCTGCTTCAACTCGCTCTTCGTCTCTTTCGTGTCCTGCGTATTCGTCTGGCAAACCCCCGGACTCGCCATCCCCATAGAAACCGCCAGCGCCACTCCAAGCATTCGTCTCATCCCACACCTCCTTCTATCTTCGATGGAAGCTCCGGCTTCTAAGCTGCCTCACCCACGCATCGATACACTATTCCAGCACCCCACAAACCCTCTGATCCAGGAGCCGCTGAACCTTGTCCAAGAAGCTCCGCCTTCTCCCCCTCATCGGCGCCACCTACTTCATGGTCGCCGGCGGCCCTTACGGCTTGGAGGACATCCTCGGCAAAGCCGGCTATGCCCGCGCCCTCATCCTGCTCCTCGTCATCCCCATCCTTTGGTCCCTCCCTACCTCTCTCATGGTCGGCGAGCTCGCCAGCTCCATCCCAGAAGAAGGCGGCTACTACATCTGGGTCCGCCGAGCCCTCGGCCCCTTCTGGGGTTTCCAGGAAGCCTGGCTCTCCCTCTCCGCCAGCATCTTTGACATGGCCATCTACCCGGTCACCTTCGTCCTCTATCTCTCCCGCATCGCCCCCACCTGGACCTCCGGCAATCGAGGCACCCTCTGGGCCCTCGCCGTCGTCCTCGCCTGCTGCGCCTGGAACCTGCGCGGAGCCAAGTCCGTCGGCGACGGCTCCCTCCTCCTCTTTGTCGCGCTCCTCAGCCCCTTCGTCATCCTCATCGCCCTCGGCCTCTGGCGCGGCCTGGCCCTCCACGCACCCGGAGGCGGCTGGCACGCCCTTTCGGCTCCAGTCGACGCCCCGGACCTCGCCGGCGCCATCTCCGTCTGCCTCTGGAACTACATGGGCTGGGACAACGCCTCCACCGTCGCCCAGGAAGTCGAGAACCCCCAGCGCACCTACCCCCGAGCCATGCTCCTCGCCGCCGCCCTCGTCGCCTTCACCTACATCCTCCCGCTCCTCGCCGTAGCTCTCGCCGGCATCCCCGCCGCCCAGTTCTCTACCGGAGCCTGGGCAGACGCCGCCGCCCAACTCGCCCCCTCCGCCCGCTCCGGCATCGTCCTCGCCTTCCTCGTCGTCCTCGGCGGCACCATCTCCGGCGTAGGCATGTTCAACGCGCTCATGATGTCGTACACCCGCATCCCCTACGCCCTCGCAAAAGAGCATTTTCTCCCACAAGCGTTCACCCGCCTCACCCCCACCGGCGTCCCCTGGCTCTCCGTCCTGCTGTGCGGCCTGGCGTGGGCGCTAGCCCTGCGCCTGAGTTTCGAGCGCCTCATCTCCATCGACCTTGTCCTCTACGGAGCCGCCCTCCTTTTGGAGTTCGTCGCCCTCGTCGTCCTACGTCTCCGCGAGCCCAACCTGATCCGCCCCTTCAAAGTCCCCGGCGGCACCCCCGGAGCCATCCTCGCCGGAATCTTCCCCGCCGCCCTCATTCTCTTCGCCCTCTACGCCGCCCGCAACGAGCACGTCGCCGGCCTCCCCGCCCTCCTCTTCGCCGCCTTGGTAGCCTTGGCCGGCCCCCTCATCTACCTCGCCGCCACCCGCCTCAAACCCAGTCCTCGCCGCCCAAAACCCTTGTCATCCTGAGCGAGTCATCCGCGCCCGGCGCGGGTGACGAGTCGAAGGACCCCGAAGCTCTCCATCCGCCACGTCTTTCTGAACCACCAGCCCCGAATCCCCGACTCCCGTCCCAGCGCCACCGCGGTCTGTTACAGAAAAGGGCCACCCCAAACCCCGGAGCGGCCCTCGCTTTCACATACAACATACAACAACCAACATACAGCTAGCCCTTCGGAACCGGCTTCTCCTCCGGATCCTTCTGGTGCTCAATCCACCGCGCCTGAGCCTCCGTCACCTTCGACCGCGCAAAAGCCGCATCCCGCCAACCCTTGATATCCACCCGCTTTCCCTCAAGATCCTTATAGATCGCGAAGAAATGGGTAATCTCCCGCAGCATATGCGGGTAAATCTCCGAGTAGTTCCAAACATCCTTGTACCGCGGATTCCCCATGCCCACACAGAGCACCTTCTCGTCCCCCAGCCCTTGATCCGTCATCTCCATCAACCCGATCGGCCGAACCTCCATCACGCACCCCACGAAGCTCGGGCTGTCCACCAGCACCAGCACATCCAGCGGATCGCCATCGTCCCCCAGCGTGCTCGGAATAAACCCATAATCCCCCGGGTAATGCACCGGCGAGTACAGGTTCCGATCCAGCCGGAACACATGCAGCTCCTTGTCATACTCGTACTTGTTCACCCCCTCCGCCGGGATCTCGATCACGACGTTGATCACCTCGGGGGACTTCGCGCCTACCGGCAACTCCATGTAATTTGGCATAAACTCTGGCATCTCTTCTCATTTTCTTGGAATATTTGGCCCATCTGCACAGCTCGTGACACTCCGCGCCTTCGCATCCAACGCCAACCCTCGCTAAGATGCTCAAGGATCGAACGGGCGAAGAATCTTTGCGATCCTTCAAGTCTACCGCCTCCCAACCAGCCACACCCCCGTCCGTTTTGCCCTGGTCCCTTCCACTCACCGCGCATCCGCGCGAGCGCCTTCTATAATCGAGCTTCATGAAAGCTCACGTCTTCGTCACCCTCAAACGCACCGTCCTCGACGCTCAGGGCCAGACCGTCGCCGACGCCCTCCGCCGCATGCGCTACCAGGGTGTCTCAGACGTCCGCCAGGGCAAATACTTCCTCCTCACGCTCGAAGACACCCCGGAGGCGCAAGCCTCCGCAGAAGTAGACCGCATCGCCCGGGAAGTCCTCGTCAACCCCGTCATCGAGGAGTACACCTTCCGCATCGAACCCTAGCGTTGTGGCTCCTAAAGAAGGCCTGACAGCGATCCACCACAGATCGGAGGAGCGATTGACCAGACGCCCACGCCCTTCATCCCGTTCTGATCGCCTTTCAGATCCGTGGCAGATCGGTGTCAGGCCTTCTCCAAGGCAGCAACCAGCTTCCCCCGGCACCCACGAACTCCCCGTGTCCCATTCCGGCACTCTCCGTGCCCTCCGTGCTCATCTTTTCCCACTTTTCTCAGCCAATCTACCCCCAAAAACCCCAGCAAATCCGCATGTCAAGCCTTTTAAGTACCCTCAAGTTGCAAATTCCCAACAAAGACGCACCGATTGCTGCGAAAAATAGTTGGTCAAACCACCCTGTCCAATCCCGTAGAATAGAAGTAGATCAAAACAGCAACAATCTCCCAGACATGGCCTTGCGGTCGCCCCAACTCCTTTATTCTCAATATTTTACCCGTAACTCCCGTGTTCTGAAGATCTTACGGCCCACCCCCTGTCGTAACTCGTTCATTTTATTGCGAGTTTTACCGGTAAGTTAACGGGAGGGGGGAGGGGTACCCTCCGCTGAACCTGAGTTACCGCATACGCCCCAAGCGCAATCAGCACCGGCTCCAGCACCAGCCGAAACCTGAAATCCGGATGCGTCACATAGTAGGGAAGCGGAAACACCACCAGCGGCAGCACGAACAAAGCCGCATCCTCCCGCCGCCGCCACACCATCAGCCCAGCCCCCCAAAGCCCAAACAGAGTCGTCGTCACAACATGGCTGATCACCAGCCACGAGTTCACCCGGCTTACCCCCGTCCAGAAACACAAAAACCGCTTCAAAGTCAGCCTGACGAACCGCGCAGGATCAGCCTTGATCGCAGCCTTCGCCAGCTCCGTATTCTCCCGCATATACCCAATCTCGCCCAGTTCCTCCCATCGATGCAGCTCCGCAACGCTCGTGTTCGGATGCAGCGCAACCAGGAAGAATCCATCCGCGCCCGGACGATTGCCCTGCCAAAGCTCGTACCCCATATTCGACCGCAGCGGAATCCAAGCATGCATCTCCACCACATTCCGCACCGGCCAGATCAGCGACAAACCCACAAACAACCCGACTCCAAGCATCGCCGGAACCAGCGTCTTCCGCCGATTCCGCCACAAAGCCCACCCAAAGCAGCACCCGAGGATCGTCAGCAGCGAAGGATTGACGCAGATCGCCGCAGCCGCAACCAGCCCCATCAGCAGCCAAGACTCACGATCGTTCCGATCCTTGCACCGGTACGCAAGCGCCAGCAGACCAGTCAGCAGCAGGATCGACAGGCTTGTCTCCCAGAAGAACGTTGGAAGCCAAAGCAGCGTAGGACTCACCGCCCAAACCGCTCCCGCAATCACCGCGCTTCGCTCCCCGAACGCTCTCCGCGTCAGCAGCATCAGCACGACCACAGTCACCGCGGCAAACAGCGCCTGCAGCATTGTGATCGCCACCTGTGAAGCCAGGCTGTATGGTTGGAAGACCGCGAACACGCACGCAATGATCGCCGGATAACCTGGAGTCAGGAACGCAGTCGGTTCCATTCCGCCCCCAAATGGCGACACGAACCCATGTCCGCTCCGCAACGACTCCGCAAGCACTCCCAGTTCCGAAGCCTGTCCGTAGAACCGCTGCGGACTCTCCTGCGACCACGTCGTCGCCGCGATCCCAAGCCTAAGCGCCGGAGCCAGGATTAGCATCCGCTTCCACAGCATCCGCGACCGTTTCGCCTTGACCTTAGACACCTCCAGACACTCCGCACCAACCGCAAGGCTAGGCAATCGCAACCTCCGGCTCAACCGCTACCGCAGCCGAGACGGCCGAGCGACGCTCCGAGAGCACCGCAATCCAGCATCCACCCAGCACCGTAAGCAGAGGATCGATCACCAGCCGATACCGGAACTCCGCATGCGTCATGTAGTAGGGAAGCGGGAACAGCAGCAGAGGCAGAGCGAACAGCGTCGCCGTACTCAAGCCTCTCCGCCGGAACAGCCACCACAATCCACCCAGCCCAAACACCGTACTCAATCCTGCATGAACCGCGAACAGCCAGGATCCCTTCTGGTTCCCAGTCCCCGTCCAGAACCGCACCACGCGCCGAGCCGTCATCGCCACGAACGTCCCCGGATGCGCGACGATATACGCCTTCGCTAACTCCGACTTATGCCGCGTATACGCAACCTCGCCTACAGCCTTGTACTCCGTCAGTTCCTTACCGTTGTACATCGGGAAGATCGACTCATCGAGGTATCCCGTCGCGCCCGGCCGATTCCCCATCCACAGCTCAAACCCCACCGTCGTCCGTAGCGGGATGAACGCATGGAACACCCGAGCATTCCGCGTCGGCCAAGGCGCGAACACCACCACAAACGCCGCACCCGCCAGCGCCAGCCGAGCCACCTTGAACCGCCTGGAAAGCCCACTCTCAACTGCCAGCCAGACTACCACCGAGCCCAGCGCCGGCAGCAACGCCGGATTGATCAGCCCCGCAGCCGCGCAAGCGATCCCGCAAGCCATCGCGATGTTCCGGTCGAAGCGCCCACGCCAGCGCAACGCCACCGCAATCGCCCCCAGCACCACACAAGCCGAGATAGAGGTATCCCAGAAGATGGTAGGCATCCAGATCAGCGGCAGCGAGCAAGCCCAGAACAACCCCGCAATCCACGCCGCCCGCATCCCGGACAACTTCCTCGCCACCCGCATCACCAGCCACACCGTAACCAGGTTAGCCACGATCTGGGCCCCCAGCAGCACCACCAGGCTCCCCGCCGACTCACTCCCGAACACCCGGAACACCCCAGCCACCAGCACCGGATACCCCGGAGCAATGAACGCCGTCGGCCCCGTCTCGCCCCCAAACGGTGAGCCCAAACCCTTACCCGCCAGCAGGGAATCCGCCAACAGGCCCATCTCCAACCCCCGGGCGAAGAACCACCCCCGTGGGTAGCGTGAAAGTACCGCCCAACCGACACAAAGCCGTAGGGCTACCCCCGATACAAGCACAACATAGCTCTGGTGGAGAGCTTCAGAGCGGAGAACTGGTCCTCGTTCGGCGGACGCCAAATCTATCTGTGTTGATCCGGGCATTGGAGACCTTCACCGCGAGTCTAGCCAAGACCAACGCAGGAGGAATATGGAACTTCTGGGGAATGCAGGACCTCGGGCTCGACAGTTCGGCCGCTACATTCCTTTTGTAACAATCTATCGGCCACGTCTATAAGAAGAATCACCGTACCATCCTGGAACGCTCCTCTTCTACTTGACTTTCTCTACTGATCCAACGACACTTCAGCAACGACGAGGGACCGGTGGATTTGGCTGATTCGACGACAAGCCGTGCAAAGATGACCCTAGCTTCTGAACTTGCGAGCGTAGAGGTAGTCGAGGAGACCGCCGAAAAATTCGCACTCGAAGCGGGCTTTGATGAAGATACTGTCAGCCACATAACCATGGTGGCCCGTGAGGCAGCCGTCAATGCGGTGGTGCACGGTAACAAGTACAACCCAGCCAAACACGTGGGTGCCTCGTTTGAGATCACGGTTGAATCCCTTACCATCAAGATCGCGGACGAAGGCTCGGGCCTCAACCCAGACGAGATTCCTGACCCATTAGCGCCGGAGAACATCCTTCGCTCCTCCGGCCGCGGGGTGTTCCTCATGAAGGCGTTCATGGATGAAGTGGGATTTCGCCAGCTGGAGCCGGGCACAGAGATCACTCTCGTAAAGCATAGAGCGCAAAAGGAGACCCAAGCATGAGTATGAAGTTCAAGACCCGCCAGGTAGACGGGGTCAATGTGCTCGATCTAAGCGGCAAGATCACCCTGGGAGAGGGTAGCGTCACGTTGCGCGACGCGGTGCGCGATCTCCTGTCGAAGGGCCAGAACAAGATCCTGCTCAATCTAGCGGATGTGAACTATATCGATAGTTCGGGCATCGGAGAGCTGGTGAGCGCCTTCACGACCGTAAAGAATAGCGGTGGCGAGCTCAAGCTGCTCCACCTGACCAAGAAGGTCAAGGATCTACTGCAGATCACCAAGCTCTACACCGTATTTGACGTGAAAGACGACGAGGCTGCTGCCGTCTCTTCCTTCACCTCGTAATGGGTCCGTCCTGTATGTCCATCCTATGAACCTGAGTGCCATGCCCACACCTCCCGATAAGACGAGCCTTGCGCTGGAGCAGCAGGTTGTTCGGCTGCAGGCCCTGCTGGAGGCCTCGCGACTGGTCCACTCCACCATTGAGCTGCCTCGTGTGCTCCAGCAGGCTGCTCGTATTGCCGTGCTGGAACTGGAGATGGATGGGGCTATGTTCACTGAGCCTGCGGTCATCCACGGGGAGGTTCCGGACGATGTGCTGGAACGGGACTGCGCGGAGTGTCCTCGGTTCCCGCTGCTGGCAAGGGATGGGTCGGTGTTGTCGGAGCTGATCGTGGTTCCTCCGGGCGGACGGGAGCTGACGCTGTACGAGACGGACTTCCTGGAGGGGCTGGCGCTGCAGACGGCGGTTGCGGCGGAGAATGCCATCAATCACCAGCGGAACGTCGAGTATGCTCGGCTGGCGCGAGACCTGGATGCGGCGCGATCCATCCAGCAGAGCCTGCTGCCGCAGTCGATGCCTGAGGTGAAGGGTTACACGCTGGCTGCGCGGTCGAACGCCTGCTACGAGGTTGGTGGCGATTACCTGGATGTGGTCGTCGAGCAGGATGGGTCGATCCTGATCGTGGTTGCGGATGTGGCTGGTAAAGGGCTGGCTTCGGCCCTGATCTGTACCTCGTTCCGGTCTGCATTCCGGGCACTGGCGAGGCAATCGCTCACCCTGAAGGAGTTGGCTGCGCGGCTCTCGCAGCAGCATTGGGAGGAAGGCGAGGAGAACCGCAGGCGTTATGTGACGGCTGCGTTCGTGCGGCTGGATGCGGGTTCGGGTGAGCTGGAGATGGTCAATGCGGGCCACAATCCAGTCTTCCTGATCACACCCAAGGAGACGCGCACGGTGGATGCGAGCGGAACGCCGATCGGGATGCTCTCGGGCATGCGTTACGCGACGGAGCGGATTAGCTTTCCTCCGGGCTCTCGTTTGCTGCTGTATACCGATGGTTTGACTGAGGTCTATCAGGAGGACGAGGAGTTCGGTTCGGATCGGCTGATGGAGGCGTTTGCGGAGACCGGTCAAGCTCCGGCGGAAGAGGTGTTGACCAGCGTCTGGAGTACGCTGAACGAGTTCAGCGGGTTTGCGCCGCAGGTGGACGATATGACGGCTGTGTCCCTCTGCCGAACGGAGATGGGACATGCTTGAGCGTACGAAGGAGAGGCGATGACGGCCAAGTCCGAGTGGAGGTCTATGGCGAACGGGACCAGTGTTGAGGTGCGGATTCCGTCGCGTCTGGGCTTTGAGAAGGTGGCGATGAGCACTGCCGCGGCGATGGCGAAGCTGATGGGCTTCACCGAGGATCGCGTTGACGACCTGAAGACCGCGGTCGCAGAGGCTTGTATCAACGCGATCGAACATGGCAATCACATGAACGCGGAGATTCCAGTCGGAGTGGTGCTCTCCATGTTTCCGAATGAGCTTGAGGTACGGGTGATCGACGACGGGACCGGGATGCACAAGAAACCTTCGCTGCCGAACATCGACCGGAAGATGACCGGCGAGGAAGAGGCGCGAGGGATGGGGATGTTCCTGATCCAGGCGCTGGTGGATGAGGTGGAGTGGGTGCCGCAGGAGAAGGGGCAGAGTTTTGTACGGCTGGTGATCCGCGTCAATCCAGTGAGTGAGAACGCGGAGATGAAACAGGAGAGCGCAAGTGCAAACGGCAAATAAGGTTTCGCAGCAGAGTCTGACGGGTGCGAGCGGCGCGGGAGTGACCGCGCTTCGATTTGTGGGTGATATCTCCTCGGCTTCGAAGGAGACGGTGGTGGGGACGTATGAGGCGCTGGATCATAGCAGCGTCAAACACATCCTGCTGGATTTCAAGGGTGTTGAGTACCTCAACTCATCCGGCATTGCGCTTGTCATCCAAGTGCTGATGGAGGCGAACCGGGCGGGGCAGAAGGTGGCGATCTGCGGGTTGACCCCGCACTTCACCAAGGTGTTCACGATGGTCGGCATCACCAAGTACGCAACGCTGTTTGCGGATGAGTCGGCGGCTCTGGCGGCGCTTTGAGGGGAGGGGGGTACCCCCCCTCCCCTCTAGTAAAAGGCTAAGTGCTTTGCAATGATCGGTTTACGGGTGGGGGTGGACCGTAAAATATTCATTGCAAAGGGTTTATCGCTAAAATATTGACAGTATAAGACTTACGAGCGGCTTGGTAGCTCGTTTGAAGCCTTGCTCGCAATTTTGCTTGTATCTCTATTGTACTGGGTGGGGCAAGGTGGTTACGCCAAGTATTTTTCACGCTGAAAGCCGCGTCTTTCTTCGCGATTTCTGATTTGCAGGCGGTTGCAGGGCTTGACATGCGAAATTGCTGGTGTTTTTGAGAGTGTTTTGGGTGAGATTTTCTCGGGGATTTCGGAATCCAGGGGCGGGAGTGTTCCGAATTGGGATTTTGGGTGGTTTGAAGAAGGCCTGACACCGATCTGCCACCGATCTTGGAGACGATAAGAGCAGGATCGTTTTTATCGCTCCTGAGATCGCTCCTGAGATCGCTCCTGAGATCGCTTACGAGATCGGTGGCAGGCATTCGCCCGGCAGCGGCTAACGGCTAGCGCATGGCGGCGAGGCTGGCTTCTACATCTGGGTCGACGGGGAGGAGGGTGTTGATGCGGGTGAGGTTCAGCATGGAGAGCATGCGTTCCGAGGCTCCGCTGAGACGGAGGGCTCCGTTGCGGACGCGGGTGAGGCCGAAGGTGTGGATGAGGACGCCGAGGCCGGCGCTGTCGGAGTAGGGGACGCCGGTCATGTCGATGGCGAGCTTGGAGACGCCCTCTTCGATGGCGGTCTGGATGCGTTGATCGGCGGTCTTGAGGCCGGTGCCGAGCGTCAGTGCGCCCACCAGGGTGACGACTGCGGTACAAGAATCGATGTATCGCAGTGAGATCTCAAGAGCCATGGGAGTCACTTTACCACCGGGAGAAGCTGTCGACCAATGCCACGGGCGATGTAGAGTGTATCGGCTGAAAGTGGTGTGGGGTGAGGCCGATTGTCCGGGTTGTCCGCTGTCCGTTCTCCGTTGTCGGTAAGAACGGGATCGAAGTTGGGTGGATACAATTGAGGCTTGATGCGGGCGAAGACCAAAGATACCCTCGTACCTGTTTTGCTTTCCGCGGCCATTCTTGTGGTGGCGTTGAACGCTCTGTTTGCGTTCCATACGGTGCGCGTGCTGCTGGACAGCGAGGACTGGGTGCAGCATACGTGGCAGGTGATCTACCAGGTTGAGCTGATCATGAGCTCGGCGAAGGATGCGGAGACGGGGACCCGCGGGTACCTGATTACCGGGGATGACAAGTACCTGGAACCCGCGGTAGTGGCGCGACAGCAGCTTCCGGGAGAGCTGGACACGTTCACCCGGCTGACCCGGGACAATGCCACGCAGAAGCCGCGCGTCGTGGAGATGCGGGCGGTGATGGAGGAGCGGCTGACGACGTTGCAGCGAGGGCTGGACCTGCGGCGGGAGAGCGGGAACCTGGACGCGGTGCGGCCGATGGTGACGACCGGCACGGGCAAGGCGCAGATGGATCACCTGCGACGGATCGCCGATGACATGGAGACGGAGGAGCGGCGGCTGCTGGTGATCCGGGTGGGGCAAGCGAAGACGAACTCGCGTCTGGCGGTCTTCAGCATCGCGCTGGCGAGCGGGCTGGACTTTTTGCTGATCGTGTTGATGTTCCGGTACTTTGCGCAGGAGCGGCGGCTGCGCATTGCGACCGAGGAGGTGGCGGAGCGGCTGGCGGTGGCGCATGCGGAGACCGAGCAGCAGGCGGACGAGGTTCGGCTGCTGAATGCGACGCTGGAAGAACGGGTGAAGCAGAGGACGGCTGAGCTGGAGGCGACGAACCGGGAGCTGGAGGCGTTCAGCTATTCGGTCTCGCACGATCTGCGTTCGCCGCTGCGGACGATCGATGGGTTCAGCCTGGCGCTGGAAGAAGACTATGCGGGCCTGGTGGATGCGACCGGCGTGGACTACATCCGGCGGGTGCGGAACGGGGTGCAGCGGATGGGTCAGCTGATCGACGCGCTGCTACAGCTTTCCCGGATTACGCGGGCGGAGATTAACCGTGAGGACGTGGATGTGACGGCGATTGCGAGGCTGGTGGCGGGGAACCTGGCGGAGGAGAATACGGGGACGGCGGTTGCGTTCCGGGTGGAAGATGGGATGACGGCGACGGCGGATCCGAAGCTGCTGCAGGTGGCGCTTGAAAACCTGATGGGGAATGCGGTCAAGTTCAGCTCCAAGGTGGAGGCTCCGGCGGTGGAGGTGGGCTGGGATAAGGCGCAGAGTGCGTTCTTCGTCAAGGACAACGGGGCGGGATTCGATATGTACTATGCGGAGAAGTTGTTCAACGCGTTCAACCGGCTGCATGGGGATAAAGACTTCAAGGGATCGGGGATCGGGCTGGCAACGGTGGCGCGGGTGATCCGGCGGCACCATGGGCGGATCTGGGCGGACAGCAAGGTGGATGAGGGCGCGACCTTCTGGTTTACGTTGGGGTAGGCAGCTTGTCGATCACGCCCGACTGCCATCGTCCGGCACAAACCGGAGATGATCTAGGGAAAATACTTCGCCGCCAGGCCTGGATTCGTGTTCACAAAGCTTTCAGCGTCATCTCTTCCTCAAATTTCTCCAGCATTCGCCAATGAAGATCGGTTGGAAGTGGGGCCTCTGAGAAGTACTTGTTTTCGGAAAATCGTGCTTTACCCCACCTTTCAATTGAGAACGGGGCAATAGGGGATTTCCTCTTCTGGGGGTCGTGACCAACCCTCAACGAAATGGGCTCGTATTCAACTGTCTCTTCCCAGATACTACTGAGCTCGGAGCTCGACTGTCTCGCAATACGTTCAAGCGCGGGATGGACAGCTAGCAGTCGAACGTCACTGTGGAAGGTCACGTCGCTAATGTAACCGTACCTAGCGATCAGGCCTGGTCTATAGGGAAGCACATAGCGGTCTACAGCCCAATCGAGTAGATCCCCCATGAACTCCTTCGAATCGACTGTGCTTGTACGAGTTTCTACTGTAATGAGTCCGTCCCAAAGCCCTAGTTTGTCGATTACTCTGGCACCTGATCGTCCGTCAAGGAACTCGACGCCCTTCTTGAGATCAAAATCCTCAAGGGTTTGAGGGAACTTCTGAAAAGCATAGTTCTCGGCTATGTCACGGGCGAGAACATGCAGAGACACGCTTCCATTGGGATCCAGTTCTCTAAGGTGTACGAAACCTAGCACCCGAGCCATGATCACTGCTAGCGGCTTCAATTGATTGCCCCCATGTGATTCGATTCAGTCGGGCCAGCCATATTGGCTGACGCTGAATACGGGCGATTGGCCAGATCACCACGAGTTAACCCGGCTGCGTTTGGTTGGGAGCTTTTGCCAATTACTTGCGGTTTTCCCAAACGAGCGACCTCCTTAGAACGTCTTTTCTTGACAACGTCCGGATCGGTATAAACGAATAGGACGAAGAGACCGCTCAGGATTCCAACAATCAGTATTGAAATAAACGCGAATTCCAAAGCTGTCTCCCCGGTTACCCAAAAGTATCTTCTAGCTTAGCCGCGCCAATTGCCAAAACCAGAAAGAATAAAGCCAAAAATGGACTCCAGACAGCCCACCTCAAATCTGTTGCCCTTTGCTCGGGATTCGACACATCAACCAACACATCCAAAAGCGGGAAGACCAAGATCAACACTGCAACTTCACCAAAAAAGGTCTTTAGGACCTCCCAAAACGAGTGGCTTTTGATCCACTTCGGTATTTGAGGACGCTGCCAACTCACGGCATCAATTATAAGCAGCTTATCGACCGACCATCTTTCCAAGTTTACTCTTCCTATAAAAACGCTGACCTATCGAGGTGGTTCGAGCACATGAGGCGTGTGGGGAGAATCGCCAGACCTTCCCATCCATGAAAGAACTACTTAACCCCGTCCAAATCGCCGGTACCCCGGGGCGGACTCCGATCAGTGATTTCAAGTAGGATGGACATCTATGGCTGAAGACGCGAAGCTGATCCTTCTGGTGGAGGATGATCCCGATCACGAACTGCTGACGAACCGTGCGCTGAAGAAGTCGAATATTGCGAACGATGTGCGGGTGGCGCGGGATGGAGAAGAGGCCATCGAGATGCTGTTTGGGCCGAATGCGATCAAGCCGCAGGTGATCCTGCTGGACCTGAAGCTGCCGAAGGTGGATGGGCTGGAGGTGCTGCGGCGGATCCGTGAGAGCGACCAGACGAAGATGCTGCCGGTGGTGGTGCTGACGTCTTCCGATGAGGAGCGCGACGTGGTGCGGAGCTATCAGCTTGGGGTGAACAGCTATATCCGCAAGCCGGTGAATTTTAATGATTTTGCCGAGGCGACGCGGCAACTTGGGATGTACTGGCTGGTACTTAACGAATGCCCACCGAAGGGTTGACCTCAAGGCAGCTGCGGGTACTGCTGGTGGAGGACAATCCGGATGATGCGGCTCTGCTGGAGCGGCACCTGCGGCGAAGCGGCTTTGCGCTGGAGCTGGTGCGGGTGGAGACCGGGGCGGAGATGCTGGCGGCGATGGCGGCCGCGGATGCTCCGGATGTGGTGATCGCGGACTACAACCTGCCGAATTTTTCCGGGCCGGCGGCGCTGCAACTGGTGCGGAAGTCGGCGCTGGATGTTCCGTTCATCATGATGTCCGGGGCGATCTCGGAAGAGACTGCGGTGGAGTCGATGCGCGCGGGGGCGCAGGACTATGTGACGAAGCAGAATCTGGCGCGGCTGATCCCGGTACTCGACCGGGAGTTGCGGGAGGCGACGGCGCGGCGGCAGAGGAATGCGGCGGAGGTCGCGCTGCGGGCGAGTCAGGCACGATTTCATCGGCTGGCGGATGCGATGCCGCTGGGGCTGCTGATCAGCGACTCCGAGGGGCGGACGCTGTATGCGAATGCGGCGGTGGAACGGCTGCTGCGGTATGCGCCGGGACAGTTACTGGAAGAAGGGGTGACGCTGGGGACGCTGTGCGGCTCGCTGAGTGAAGCCTACCGGTTGCAGGAGCAGGGATCGATTGCGACGGAGCCGTTTGAGACGAAGTGCACGACCGCGGATGGGCAGGAGATCGAGGTGCTGCTGGGGGTGGCGCAGCTGAACCCGGAGGCTGCGGATGAGGATCGGCAGATCGCGGCGTTTATTGCCGACCTGACGCTGCAGAAGAAGAGCGAAGAGGTGCTGCGGCGGACGGAGAAGCTGACAGTGGCGGGGCGGCTGGCGGCTTCGATCGCGCATGAGATTAACAATCCTCTGGAGGCGATTACGAATTGCCTGTATTTGATTGCGAAGGAGGATCTCACTCCAGACGCGAGGACGTACCTGGCGCTGGCGCAGGATGAGCTGAACCGGGTGTCTCAGATCACGGTGCAGACGCTGCGGTTCTACCGCGGGTCGACGCATGCGAGCAGTACGAATTTACACGATTTGATTGAGACGGTGCTGACGCTGCTGGACTCGCGGATGCGGCGGCAGGGGATCACCGTGGTCCGGGAGTTCGGCCAGGTGCCGGAGATGGTGGTGCATGACGGCGAGATACGGCAGGTGCTGGCGAATCTGGTGGGCAACGCGATCGACGCGATGGGACAGGGAGGAACGCTGACGCTGCGGACCGGGTTGTCACGGGACTGGACGAACGGGCGTGAAGGAGTGCGGATCAGCGTGGGGGATAATGGCTCGGGGATGAGCGGGGAGACGCTGGGGCGGATCTTCGATGCGTTTTTTTCGACCAAGGGGATTACCGGGACGGGGCTTGGGCTTTGGGTTTCGCGGGAGATTGTGAGCAAGCATGAGGGGCGACTTGCGGCTCGGAGCAGACAGCGGCGGGATGGGGTGGATGGAGGGACGGTGTTCTCGTTGTTTCTGCCGTTTGCGGCTGAGGCGGAGCGTGCGAGGACGGCTGAGGTGGACGCGGTCAGGGTGTCGTAAGTGCCTGGCCAAGGGGATGAGCGTGCGATTCGGGTGGGGATCGATACGGGTGGGACGTTTACGGATTTTGTGCTGCTCGAGCAAGGGCGGATGAGGGTGCACAAGGTGCGGTCGTCGCCGGGGGATTCGATCTAACGGCGCAGGGGTTTGCCTACAACACCGGGCGGCTGGCGAGTGCGGCGGCTCCGTTCGTTGTGGGCTCGCTGGCAGACAAGCATGGGTTTGCCGCGAGGTTCTGGGCGAGCGCAGCGGCGTTTGCGGCGGCGGCGGGATTGTGGGGGTTCATTCCGGAGACGAAGCCGGCGGCTTGATCGCTGCGAGTGCGAGCTCGCGAGTCTTGAGGACGATGAAGTACTCGTAGATGGATTGCAGGAGGGCGTAGGTGAAGCCTGCGTAGCCGTCGAGGATGGCGCCTCGGATGAGGAGCATGTAGAAGAGCTTGATGAGCGGACGGCCGGGGAGTTTGTAGAAGATCGCCTTCTGGTGGAGGCGGCGGGTGTGGAAGTCGGGGTCGCGGAGGGCGGTGCGGAGGCTCGGGTTGGTGAGGCCTTGCTGCGAGTGGATGAGCCGGGCTTCCATGGTGCTGTAGCGGTTGTGTTTGGAGAGCCAGTGGGCGATGCCCTTGGCGAAGGGGAAGTGATCGAGGGGCTGGTGCAGGTCCGCGATGGGCCCCTGGACTTCGAGGACTTCGTTGATCTCGCGGGTGTAACGGACGCGGCGCGGGCGCACCAGGCGGATGTAGTAGGGGCTGAGTTGGGCGTGCTTGAGCCAGGTGTTGAAGAGGAAGTCGCGGCGGCGGAGGCGGAAGCCGGAGAGGGTCGTGTCGGCTCGCCAGGAGAGGTCGTCTATCACTGTTCGGATCTCCTGGACTAGCTCCGGGGTGGGGCGCTCGTCGGCGTCGAGGATCAGGAGCCAGGGGTTGGCGAAGGGGAGAGCAAGGCCGAAGTTGCGCTGGGCGGCGTAGTCGTCGAAGGTGCGTTGGTGGACGTGGGCTCCGGCGGCTTGTGCGATGGCGACTGTAGCGTCGGTGGAATGGGAGTCGAGGACGTGGATGTCGTTGGACCAGGCGACGGAGGCGAGGGCGCCGGGGAGGTCTTGGGCTTCGTCGCGGGTGAGGATGAGGACGGAGATCATGGGCTAACCGGGATGATATCCGCAAGCCGTCAGGCTCCGGGCTGTTGCTTGGCGGCGAGGAGGGTTTGGACGCCGGTGATTACGTCCTGCACGGTGCGGAGGGAGTTGAGGGAGTCGTCCGCGATGGTGATGTCGAAGATCTCTTCTACTTCAAAGGTGAGGTTGATCTTGTCGAGGGAGTCGATCTCGAGTTCGTCGAAGGTGGAGGCTGGGGTGACGGCTTCTACTGGCAGGCCCTTGGATTTGGCGATGATTTGGAGGATGCGCGGGGCGATATCGGTGTCTGGCATGGGCTGTGAGGTTACCACTGGAGGAGGACGAGTTCGAGACAGAAGGCGGGGCCCATGGCGGCGAGGATGGAGTAAGTGCCGGGTGCGCCGGGATGGTTCTTGAGGGTATCTTCAAGGACGCAGAGGACGGAGGCTGCGCTGAGATTGCCGACCTCGCGAAGGCTCTTCCAGCTGAGGGCGAGGGCGCCGGGTGGGAGAGACAAGGCATTTTCCGTGGCTTCGAGAACCTTGGGGCCGCCGGAGTGGAAGATCCAGGAACCGATGTCCGCGAGGGTGAGGGATTGGGAGGCGAGGAACGATTCCACGTCGCCGCGAAGGTTTTCCAGGACGACCTTGGGGACGTCGGGGGAGAGGACGATGCGGAAGCCGGTGTCACGGATGTCCCAGCCCATGATGTGCTCGGTGTGGCGGTAGAAGGTGCTGCGGGTGGCGAGGATCTTGGGCGTGGATGTGGGCTGCGAAGGGGGTATGACCTCGTCACCGGCGAGGATGACGGCGGCGCAGCCATCGCCGAAGAGTCCGGTGGAGATGAGGTTGGCGATGGATTGGTCGTCGTCCTGCCAGGTGAGGGAGCAGAGCTCGACGGAGAGCAGGAGAACAATCTCTTTGGGGAAGGCGCGGAGGTAGTCGGAGGCGCGAGCGATGCCGGCGGCTCCGGCGACGCAGCCTAGGCCGAAGATGGGGGTGCGCTTGACGTGGGTAGGGAAGGGCATGAGATTGATGAGGCGGGCGTCGATGGTGGGCGAGGCGATGCCGGTGACGGACGCGAAGAAGATGGCGGAGATGTCGGCGGCGGTGAGGCCGAGGGGGGCTAACGCCGCCTGGATCGCCTGCTGGCCTAGCGAGACGGCGGCGGTGATCCATTCGTCGTTGGTGGCTTTGAAGCCCTGGAGCGAGGGGTAATGTTCGAGCGGGAAGACGGTGTGACGGAAGTCGACGCCGCAGTTGGCGTGGAGGCGGGTGAGGAGGCGCGACTCGGGGAGCTTATCCTTCCAGCGTTCGACGAGGGCTTCAGCGATCTGGGTCTGGGTGTAGCGATGCGGGGGGAAAGCGGTGCCGACTGAAGCGATCTGCATGGAATCCTTTGGGGCTTGCTTTGGGGCTGACCTGAGTTTAGATGCGATCGGAAGTCGAGCGCCGGGGAGAGATTGATGGGATGGAAGGCTGTCGTGCGGGGCGAGAATGGTGTCTAACGGTTATCGAACCAGGAGAGTGGAGGCTTGATGAAGGATTGGAAGAGGTTCTGGGTGATCGCACCGGCGGCGATCCTGCTGGCCCTGCTGGTGGGTTGGTATATGACGCGTGGGGAGATGGAACAGCTTTCGTTTCTGAAGCAGAATCAGGGGGCTGAGCTGGGGCTGGTCGATCAGCGGCCGTGGCAGACTGCGTCGACGCTGGCGCCGCTGGCGGTGTCGGCGGAGGAACAGGGGTATGCGCGGGAGGCGGAGCGGCTGGCGGACTATGAGGTCGACCAGGCGTTTGCGATGGCGTTGCGGCAGGCGAGCTTGCAGCGGCGGGTGCTGACCGGGGAGGCGCTGACGCTCGACCAGAAGGTGACGACGCTCAAACAGACGGTGGCCGACGATAAAGCGAAGGTCGACGCGATGACGGCGGCGAACGCGAAGGCCGGTATACCTCCGGCCGAGGGCGACGACCTGGACGTGGCGAAGGCGCAGCTTGGGCTGGATACGGATGAACTGACGGATGCGACGCAGGATCTGGCGCGGGCGAGCGGGGATCAGCGGGCGGAGATCCAGCAGGAGCTGCAGCAGCATGAAGCGGCGCTGAAGAAGACAGGCGCGATCAGCAATGAGATTGCGCTGATCGTCTTGAAGCGGTATGCGACGTTGTGGGGACGGGTGAAGGCGTGGTTCGAGCAGAGAAGCCGGGCGGCGCTGCTTGCGGACGCCGAGCAGCGCGCCCGCAAGGACGCGAAGACGCTGGCGGCGCAGCATGACGCGCTGGAGAAGAAGAGCGTTCCCTCCGATATGGCGAAGGGCAGCGCGCTGACGGGGCTGGCGCGGGTGAAGATGCTGCAAAGCCTGGCGGCGCAGCGCGGCATCATGAGCATCCTGGACGACCGGGTGCAGGCGGACCAGCAACTGGCAGCGGTGTATGCGAAGTGGCAGGCGCAGGTGTGGGTGCAGCACCGGATTGTGATGCACCTGATCCTGGACTCGCTGATCACGATTGTCTTCATCATCGTGGTGATTGGACTTGCCTCCAAGATTTCGAAGGCAGCCTTGAGCCGGTTCTCCAGCGATCCGCGCAAGTCAGAGACGCTGGACACGATCATCACGCTGGCGGCGCAGGTCGTCGGCGGAGTGCTGATCCTGCTGGTCTTGTTCGGCATGCCGCAGCAGACGCCAACGATCCTGGGGCTTGCGACGGCGGGATTCACCGTCGTCTTCCAGGACTATATTCTGGCGTTCTTCGGGTGGTTCATCTTGATGGGGAGGAATGGCGTGCGTGCCGGGGACTGGGTGGAGATCGACAGCATCGGCGGCGAGGTGAGCGAGATCGGGCTATTCCGCACGGTGCTGCTGGAGACGGGAAACTGGACCAGCCAAGGACATCCCACGGGCCGAAGAATCACCTTTTCGAACAGCTTCGCGATCAAAGGGCAGTACTTCAACTTTTCCACTAACGGGCAGTGGATGTGGGATGAGATCCAGGTGCATGTGCCGGCGGAGATCGACGGGAGTGCGGTGATCGGGCGCATGCAGGAGGCGCTGAAGGAAGACCTGGCTCGGGATACGGCGCGCGCGGACCTGGAGTGGCGCGGCGTTACGGGAGCGACCGGGCTGGGGCAGTTCAGCTCCGCGCCGACGCTGGACCTGCGTCCGGCGGCTGCGGGCGTCGACCTGATCGTCCGCTTTATGACGCGGGCGAGTGAGCGGTTTGAACATCGCAACCAGCTCTACGAGCGGGTCTTGCAGATTCTGGCGGACGGCGCGGCGCCGTCGTCTGCACCGCAAGCGTCCGCACCGCAAACGTCTGCACCGCAACCGCAACCGTCTGAACTTCAAACGTCTTTACCGCAACCGTCTGCAGCTCAGGAGTCTTCACTTCAGCCGTCCAGGGAGACCGTCGAGCCGGCGAAGACTTAGGTTGAGTCAGACCCGGACGGAAAGCCGTGCGGTCTGCGCGGTCAAGGCCCCGGTCTGGATTGAGCTTGAGGTGGTAATTCCGAGCGTGGACTCGACCTCGGAGATCGGTTCCCCCAGGTTGGCGGCGATCTCCGCCGTGGGCTGGCCGGTGGAGGCAAGCTGAACGGTCACCTCGCCGGTGGTGGGAGTTGGCACGGGCTTCTGGTTCTTCGCCTCGTGGTCGGTAGGCTCCGTGGAGAGCTGATTGAGTTGTGACCCCGCGATCGTAAGTGACATGCGACACCTTAGTCTGTGCTGCGAAAGTAGTAGCTCTGTTTCTATCGGCAGGCATATTACTCGATTTCAGCTTTTCGCTTCAATCTTCTTCCACCACCCGCGACGAGGCACCCGGCCTACTGGGCAGGATGGCCATGGAGCGCTGCAGATTCTGCGGCGTGATGATGCCGACGATGCGATCGCCCTCGACGACCGGCACGAGCTGCGTGGACTGGGTTGCCGGGGTGGCGATGCGGCCCAGCGCCTGCACCAGCGGCTCGGCCGGGCTGGCGGTGGGGAAGGTGCGGGTCATGACGCCCTGCACGTAGCTGTTACCGCTCACCTGGATGTTCTCGAGGATCGTCTGGCGGCCGATGGCGCCCACGAGCGAGCCTCCGCGAACCACCGGGAAGACATCCTGGAGCGAGTGGCGGGCGCGTTCGAGCGCATCCTCCAGCGTCGAGGAGGCGGAGATGACGCTATAGTCCGTCAACATGACATCCTTCACCAGCACCTGGTCGAGATCGGCGCGGACGAGCAGCCCTTGCCGCTCGATCTGTGCGCCGAGGAAGATACCCAGGCCGGCCATGATGACCCACCAGTTGACATAAAGCAGCCCGGAGATGATTAGGACCATGGCGATCAGCGGTCCCAGCGTGGCGAGAATGCGAACCGAGGGCGGCCCGGAGGCGGAGCCGAGCA
This sequence comes from uncultured Granulicella sp., assembly GCA_965198885.1. Classification (GTDB taxonomy): domain Bacteria; phylum Acidobacteriota; class Terriglobia; order Terriglobales; family Acidobacteriaceae; genus Edaphobacter. The sequence continues at coordinate 2,780,979 of OZ240677.1, forward strand.
GAACCAGGCGCGAAACCTGGGCGCGGGCACGCGAGATCTGCGGGCTTGCGGGAGGTGTCACGGCGGGAGACGAGGCGTCCTTCCGGCGGCGGTCCATCAGGCCGCTGCGCATGACGCGTCCGCCGTCCAGCGGCCATGCGGGCAGCAGGTTCAGCGCGCCCAGCAGCAGGTTGACCCAGACCATGGTGCGGAGCAGATGCACCGGCGTGACCCAGCGAAGCTCGTAGAGATTCACCGTGGGCGAGATGGTGAGGATGATCGCGGCGAGTATCGCACTGAAGCTGAAGCTGGCGAGCGGGCCGACCAGGGCCATGCGGCGCTGAATCCGAGGCGTGGCGGCGCGGGTGAGCGACTCGGTCGAGCCGAAGGTGAAGATGCCGCCGGTGGGCAGCAGCAGGATGGAGCGCAGGTCGAGCGAGAACCAGGCGGCGGCGAGCGAACGTGCGATCTCGCGGACGGCCACGGCGAGCAGGAGCAACAGCCATAAGGCCAGACCCCGCGCAAACGGAAGCTCCAACGACGAGGCCCAGGCCACCGACAACCCGAGCAGCAGCACCCAGAACGCATGCAGGCGGAGTTCCACACCAAAGATCTTGCCGATTGAAAAAGACCACCCAAGCATCTGTCGATTGTATGCGTCCTATGCGTTCTGGGGTTCAGCGGCGGATCAACGCAGACGATTAGGATGGCGGAATGAGGGTGATTGCAGGAATCTACCGGTCGCGGCTGCTGGTCAGTCCGCCAGGGACGGCGACCCGGCCGACGAGCGACCGGCTGCGTGAGACGATGTTCAACATCCTGGCGGCGCGGCGGGCAGAAGGGCTCGCGGGCTGCCGGTTTGTCGATCTCTACGCCGGAACCGGGGCGGTGGGGCTCGAGGCGCTGAGCCGGGGGGCGGTGCATTGCTGGTTCAGCGAGAAGGCCGAGCCTGCGCTGAAGGCGCTGCGGGCGAACCTTGCGGCGTTGAAGATCCCCGCGGCGGCGGTGACCGTGGATGAGAAGGGAACCGGGTCTCTGCTCGCGGGACTGGCTCAAAAGAGTCTGGCAGTGGATATGGTGTTCCTCGATCCGCCGTATGAGGCGGAGGCGGAGTATGAGGGGACACTGGGGCTGCTTGGGAGCGGGAGCGGGCGGAAGATGATCGCGCCCGGCGGCGTCGTGGTGGCGGAGTTCGCCACCAAGGCGAAGTTCAAGCTGGCCGAACGCTATGGAGCCTTGGTCCGGAGCCGAACCTACAAGCAGGGCGAGACGTCGCTTGGGTTCTACGAGCTTGCCGCGCCGGACGGGGGAAAGGCCGAGCCGGTGTGACGGCCGGAGGCTAGATCGACCGTGAACGGTACCTCACGGTCCGTCATCAGGTCCCACGCGAGCCCGTGCAGGTGCGCCGGCGTAGCCTCGGTGATCTTCAGGCCCTCCCAGGTCAGGCGAGCCGTCTGCCACAGCAGGCCTTGCGCTCCCCACGCGAGCAGCGAGTGGAAGCCGGCGAAGATCAGGAGTTGCTGCTCGGGCAGCGGGTGGATGGCTGTGACCGGCTTCAGCGGAAGCAAGGTGCAGGTCTCGGGGTGGAGGGTATCGGAGAGATAGGCGTAGCCCCCGGCGAGGGCGAGAAGGTGGTCCGGGTTGGGGCAGGGATGAATAGCCGTGGGCAGATTGGGGTCGGTAAAGCCGAGCGCGCAGGTGATGAGATAGCTGCCCCCTGTGGCGGGTCGAATCTGGACGTGCAGGGCTCCGCGGGCAAGCGCATCCTCTTCGCCGGGGATGTTTTGCGGGTAGATGAAGCTGCGGGAGGGCGCGATGAGCGGAGGCTGATTGAGGATCGCGGCGGACCAGGTGCTGGAGAACGAAGGCACGTCGCTCATGCGAGCGAATCCAAAGCTTGGGAGATGTCGGCAAGCAAGTCGGTGATGTGCTCGCAGCCTGCGCTCAGGCGGATGAAACCGGGAGCGATCCGGTCGTGGCCCCAGCGTGCACGGCGTTCGGCGGAGGTGGTGATGCCGCCGAAGCTGGTGGCCTCGGTGATGAGGCCGGCTCGGGTGAGGAAGTCCTCGGCGCGCTGTTGGCTGGGCAGCGTAAAGCTCACCACGGGGCCGAAGTGAGCCATCTGCGCGGCAGCGATGGCGTGCTTCGGATGCGTGGGAAGTCCGGGATAGAGGACGTTCGAGACCTCGGAGCGGCTTGTGAGGAACTCGGCGATGGCTTGCGCGTTCCGGCAGGAGCGTTCGAGGCGGAGCGGCAGCGTAGCCAGAGACCGCAGCGCCAGCCACGCCTCGAACGGTCCGGGAATCGAGCCGGTGAGGGTGCGGGCCCGATCGATCTTCTGCGCCAGCTTCGGGTCAAGAACGCTGACGTGGCCGAGCAGCAGATCGGAGTGGCCGCAGAGTGCTTTTGAGTCGGAGCAGATGGAGAGGTCTGCGCCCAGGGTCAGCGGTCGCTGCCCCAGTGGCGTCGCCGTCGTGTTGTCCACGGCGACGAGTGCACCGGCAACATGAGCGGCGGCTGCGGCTGCGGAAATGCCGGTGACGTCGAGTGTGGGGTTGGCGGGCGTTTCAATCCAAAGCAGGCGAGCACCGGCCAGCGTAGCCGGATCGCTGAGCAGCTTAAAAGTTACTGCGCGGATCTTGACGCCGTTCGGGGCGTACTGTTCTTGCAGCAGCTGGTGGGCGCCGAAGTAGGCCTCTTGCGGCAGCACGACTATATCTCCGGGGCGCAGGATCGCGGTAAAGACGGCATGAACCGCAGCCAGGCCGGAGGCGAAGATGCGGGTGTGCGCCTGCTCGGCCTCCAACTGCGAGAGCGCGGCCTCCAGGTGCGTCCAGGTGGGATTATGGGAGCGGGCGTAGGAGTACTCGGAGAGGCTGGGATCGCCCGGAGTGTGGAAGGCGGTGGCGAAGACAGGGCCGGCGTGCAGCGGCGCGCCTGGGGTAGCGGGGGTCAGGATGGAGCGGAGAAGCTGGGTGTCTGGATGCATGTTCGCCTGCTCCCAGCATAGCTGCACGATCGGCTCGCCAACCCGCTTGCGAGGTAGCAACTGCTATGCTGGGCCGCATGCAAGTGGTTCTGGCCCTTCTGCTGTTTTGCTGCGTATCCCTGTCCCCCGTCCAGGCCGCTCTGGACAAGACGGCTCCGGCACAGATTTATACGTTCAAGAGTGTCTTCTTCGATGGCGCGCCGCAGTACACACCGGCCGAGTTGATGACCATGAGCGGGCTGGTTACAGGCAAGCCGCTGACCGACATCGATCTGCAGGCCGCGCTGCGGCGGCTGGATGAGACCGGCCTCTTCGCCCGGATCAACTACAAGACCGAGGGCTCCAACTTGCGGATTACCCTAGACCCGGTTGCAGTCTCCGAGGTGCGCACGGCTCGCTACACCAACTTTGTCTTCTACACGCCGGCGGAGCTGACGGCGAAGGTCCACGCGCTGCTGCCGGCGTTCACCGGCACGGTGCCGGGCACGGGCGAGCTGGAGCAGCAGGTTGCAAAGGCGCTCGAGACCATACTGAAGCAGCGGGGAATCGTCGCAACGGTGACCTCGATGCCGGGCAGGGAAGGAGAGCTGGACTATGGTATCGCCACGCCTCCGGTGGTCGTGGGAAAGCTTGTCATCACCGGGATCGACATGGACAACAACCCGCGGCTGAAAGGGATCCGCGATCGCGCGGCAGGAGTGGCCTACGTCGATGGGACCTCCACCAGTGCCCTGCGTGCCAGCCTCACCGACGCCTGCCAGGACCTTGGTTTTGTGGACTGCGCAGCCGGGCCGCTGACCCAGGGAACCCCGCAGGTGACGCCGGCGAGGATAGCCGTGGACCTGACCGGGATGATGCAGACAGGCGGCCGTTATACCGTCGCGGAGATAGGTCTGCCAGCGCCGCCCGCGGGCATGACGGCGAACGAACTGGAGCACGCCAACCAGCTTAAAGTGGGCGAACCCGCCTCGCGTTTGGATCTGATCGGCACCGAAAGTAGACTGCGGCAGGTCTATGAGGCTCGCGGCTATCTGGACGCGCAACTGATCCTCGAGACGACCAAGGACACGGCCGCCCATGCCATGCACTACCGTTTCCGCGTCGTGCCCGGCGAACAGTATCGTTACCGCGGTCTGCTGGTGCCGGGATTGAGCGAGGAGCAGGCGATCGAGGTGCATAACGACTTCAAGCTTCCCGCCGGCGCGATCTACGACGGTGCGGCGCTGGCCGACCTGAACACGCCCAGCCTGCGCAAGGCCTGCGACGGCAAACCGCTCCGTGTCGGGCTGCGCAAGCAGGTGAGCACCCATGAGGTGGATGTGGTCGCAACCTGCGGGATCGCCCGCTAGCCTTCCTCGCCTGACCGAGCCGCGAAGTGCTCCCAACCGCCCGGCCTCAAGGGTCTCCCATCCAGCAGCAAAGTAGGCCGCCGCCCCGAGCGCCGCGTAATCCTGCCGATCTCCGTGATCGCCACCCCCGCCAGCGTACGAGGCACCTTGGTCCCGGCAGGAGCCGTAAAGAGCAGCTCATAATCCTCGCCGCCATGCAGCGCCAGCTCAAGCCTCCCGCCTGCAAGCGCATGGATCGGAATGGAAGCCGAACCAAGCCTGGCATGAACCCCCGATGCCTCGCAAAGGTGATTCAGATCCGTCGACAGGCCGTCCGAGACATCGATGCAGGCCGACGCGAGACGCCGCCGCAGCAAGGCCCTACCCTGCGCGAGCCGCGGCTCCGGAAACGTGTGTGGCCCTTTGCCGCCGGCTGGTTTTTCCTGTTGCAGCCTCTCCAGTTCCGCCGCCGCGCCTCCGAGCGCTCCGGTGACGAAGATGCGATCCCCCGGTCGCGCGCCGGATCGCCGCAGCGCCCGCCCTGCCGGTGCGGAACCGATCAGCATGATGTCAGCCAGGAGGGACTCGCCGGGCGCCTGCGCGGTGTCCCCGCCGGCCAGCGGCACACCGTGCACCTTCGCCAGCGCGAGCAGCCCTTCCAGGAAGCGATCCACCCACTTCGCTTCTACCCCGGCGGGCAAAGCCAGAGAAAGGAACGCCGCCAGCGGCTTCGCTCCCATGGCAGCCAGGTCGGAGAGCCCACGCGCTAGCGTACGATGCCCGGCGGACACGCCGCTGATCGAAGGCTTGAGCCAATCGCGGCGGAAGTGCCGCGTCTCCAGCGAGAAGTCCGTGGTGACAAGAATCTCGTGTCCACGCGGAGGCCGCAGAATGGCACAGTCGTCCCCGATCCCGAGCCGCAGTGTCGCGGATCGGCGCGTGGCCGCAGCCCGTGCGATCCGGGCGATCAGACTGAGCTCGGTGAAACCTCCGGGTGGCTGCACTGATTTCTATCTCTTGCTCATAAAGGTCCAGGCTTCAGCCCAGAGTTAGAAGAGCATAGATATGTACCTTGCACCGCGCAAAATCCGCGTTTCTATCGCGGCATCCTCCTGCATCGGGCCATCTCTCAGCACTCGCCTCGTATCCGGCCTATCTTCCTCACGGCGGGTGGCAGCGATCCGCGCCGCGTTGCGGTTGTAAACCGCTTCCCAGACGCAACCTCCCCGATTTGTGGCATGTGCGCCTGGTTGCCTCTACCGTGAGAAGTTGGTACCCTAGCCGGGTAAGCCCACGAGAGATGCGCAGACGCAAATGGCGGTTCGCAACTGCCATTTGAGATTTCGGGATTGATTGAAACGTCCCGCGGAGTATCTCCGTCTCTTTTATGTCGAGTCTCCCATGAACGCGTCCGCAGAGACGCCCCGAATACGTCATGGCTGCCGATCAATCCACGGGCACAGGTTCGGTTTTGAGTTCGAAGAAGCGTTTTTACATCCTGTTCGTCAGCCGCGATGAGGACGGAACCATCAACAAGGTTCCCGTCCCTCTGCACTACGCCTACGTCTTCGTAGCCGCGGCGGCGATCGGTATGTTTACCATCACCGGTCTGGCCGGCTCCTACTCGCGGATGTTGATCAAGACGGCGCGCTTCAACCAACTGCGTCACGATCAGGACTCGCTCCGCAAGGACTACGCCACGCTGGAGCAGCAGGCGCGTCAGAAAGATGTGCAGGCGGCCTCGCTGGGCTCGCTGGCGACGGAGATCTCAGCCCTCTACGGCTTGACGGCGAGTAAGATCTCGACCGTTCGCAGCGCCGGCTTTAGAGGCCGGGGCGAGTCCGCGAAGGATGCGGTCGTCACCGCGGCGGCAACAGCTCCGCTGAAAGACGCGCCCGCGGCCAGCGCCGGGCTCTCGAACGACGGCTACTACAAATCGCTCGACTCCTTCTACGCCCTGCGCACCCAGGCCATCAGCGGCGACACGACTCGTTTCCTCTCAGGGGGCGGCGACCTGGAGCGGCTGCGCAATCCGCTGCTGCCGGGGCATGATTTCGGCGCCATGGACTTCTCCGCGTATGCGCCCACGCTGTGGCCCGTCACCGGACCCATCACCAGCAGTTTCGGCGAGCGGGAAGATCCCGTGCTCGGCACCGGTGAGGGCGAGTTCCATCCTGGGATCGACATCTCCGGCCTGCAAGGCACGCCCATTCACGCCACCGCAGACGGCACCGTGATCACGGCTGAGGTCGTCAACGGCTACGGACGCATGGTGGCGATTGATCACGGTCACGGCGTCGTCACGCGCTACGGCCACATGAGCGGCTTCGCCGTCACGGCAGGTCAGACTGTGACACGCGGCGCGGTGGTGGGTTACATCGGGCACAGTGGCCGTACCACGGGCAACCACGTGCACTACGAAGTGCGCATCAACGGAACCCCCGTGAACCCGCATAAATACCTGCGCACAACGCTGGCGGAGTTCGGCTCCGGCCTGCCCTCAGGGCTCTAGAGTCTGTGTGAGTGCTGATTTCTTTTGCTGTGGAGAGATGTGGAGGCGTGTGAGGTTGTAGGCGAAGGTTGCGAGGGTGAACTCGATGGCGACTTTATCCAGGGAACGCATGCGGAAGTGGTTGAGTTTGCGTTGTTGTTTGAGGACTCCGAAGACGGGCTCGGCGAGCGCTTTTCGTCTTCGGTAGAGGGTGCCGCCTCGTTCGGTTCGCATCTTGGCTCGCATGCGGATGTGATTTGGATCGGTTACGGCCAGATCGTTCGCCTTCTGTCCCAGGTTCAACTCGCGGGCCAGGTTCGAGTCCGGGACGTAGGCGTCGATGCCGCGCTGTTCCATGCGCTCGACGTTTGCGTTGGAGTAGTAGCCGCTGTCGGCGACGACCGCGGCCGGAGGCTCGCCGCAGGTGGCCTCGAGCAATCCCTTCGCAAACAATACTGGACAGGTGTGCCTTCCTTCCTAGAAGGGTGACATGTTCATGGGTAAAGGGCGGTCGAATGCTGCCGCATTCGACCGCCCCACCTATGCGCGATGACGCTGCGAAAAGGATGGGGCACCCAAGCTAAGGCGCCTGGTAGACGGTGCGGCCGGCGACGACGGTGCGGAGGACTTTGGTGAGGATGATCTGCTGGGGGGTGGCGGTGAGGAGATTGCGGTCGAGGACGATGAAGTCGGCGAGATAGCCGGGGGCGAGGATCCCTTTTTGGGTCTCGCGGAACTCGGCGTAAGCGGAGGTTTGGGTGTATGCGTAGAGGGCCTCGGCGATGGTGAGGCGTTGCTCGGGGTGAAAGGTTTGAGTGCCGGTTTCGTTCTGGCGGGTGATGGCGGAGTAGAGGCCGCGGAAGGGGGAGATGGATTCGACGGGGTAGTCGGTGCCGAAGGCGAGGGGGATGTGATGGTCGAGCATGGAGCGCCAGGTGTAAGCGTAGGCGGAGCGTTCCGGGCCGAGGCGCTGGCCGGCCCAGGCCATGTCGGTGAGGAGGTGGGAGGGTTGCATGGAGGCGATGACGCCGAGTTGGGCGAAGCGGTCGAAGTCTGCGGGGAGGAGGACCTGGGCGTGCTCGATGCGGAAGCGGAGGTTGTTTGGACCCACCCATGACGATGAAGCTGTCATGGATGGGGCATCTGGTCCGGGGGAAGCTCCGACGACTGTGGCGTCGGGGTGTGCGGGTGGTGCCGGTGCAATGGCGGGGACTGCGACTTGCTCGGCGGCGGAGAAGGCGTTGAGGGCAACGGTGTTGGCTTCGTCGCCGATAGCGTGGAAGCCGAGCTGGAAGCCGGCGGCGGCGCGCTCGGCGGCGAGTTGGTTGAGCTTGTCCTGCTCGTAGCGGGGGATGCCCCGGTTGGCGGGATCGTCGGTGTAGGGTTCGGCGAGGGCGGCGGTGCGGGATCCGAGGCTGCCGTCCATGAAGGCTTTGAGGAAGCCGAGGTGGAGGAGAGGGTCGTCGGGATCGTGGGAGGCGCGGCGCTGCTTGAGGACTTCGAGCGGGAGGTTGAAGTCGAGCCACTCGGAGATGCGGAGATTCAGCTGGCCACGGTGTTCCATGGATTCCAGGACGAGCCAGTCGTCCCAGTCGGAGAAGTCCTGGACGGAGGTGACGCCGTGGGAGAGGGCGTCGGCGATGGCAAGGTCTAAGGCTCGCCTGCGGGTTTCGGGGTCGGGGGGCGGGACTTTGGATTGGATGAGGCGGGTGGCGGGGATCTCGCGGACGATGCCGGTGGGAGTGCCGGTGGGGTCACGATCTATTTTTCCGCCTGGAGGGTCTTGGGTGCTCGAAGAGATGCCGGCGGCGAGGAGGGCGGCGGAGTTGGCGACGAGGATGTGGCCGTCGGTGCGGTAGAAGACGGCGGGGTGGCCGGCGGTGACCTGGTCGAGGTCTTGGCGGGTGGGGAGGCGCTTCTCCCCGTTGACAGCCGAAGGCCACTTGGTGTGGTCCCAGCCGGCTCCTACGATCCATGTGCCGGGCTTAGCCTTGGCGTTGTAGGCGGCGATACGGGACTGCATGGCTGCCAGGGAGATGGTTCCGTCGAGGTCGACGGTGAGCTTCTGCTGGCCGGCAGCGGCGATGTGGGTGTGGGCGTCGTTGAAGCCGGGCATGACGAAGGCACCGTGGAGGTCGATGACTTCTGTTTGCGGGGTGCGGAGTTTTTCGGCTTCGGGGCCGATGGCGAGGATGCGGCCGTCGGCTACGGCGATTGTGGAGACGATGGTGGGGTTCGGGTCGAGGAGATGGACGCCGGTGAGGATTAGGGCGTGGGTGTAGATGGTGGTCTGGGCGCCGAGTGGGGAGAGAAGCAGGAGGATTGCGAGCGGTTTGAGAGAGGGCACGTTTGCAGTTTACTGCGAGATTCGAGGCGTACCTGCCCCCTCCCCCTGTTTCGGAGCAAAGTCTTCTAAGCAGATAGTTTAGGTCTGGACTTGGGCGGGCGATTGCTCCAGGAAGTGTGCAAGGATGAATGACGATTTCGGACTCTGGGCAACAAAGGGGGACGTACCCCAGGGGCTAAAGCCCGATTGATTGGCGGACTGTGAGACCCAAGGCTGAAGCCTTGGGGTACCTAGAAGCAAAGGCAACTGCAACTGCAATGGCAACTGCGATGGCAATGGCAACTGCAATGGCAACTGCGACTGCAATCGCAAGGGCCAGTGTAGATTCCTCCGCTTCGCTGCGGATGACAAGCAAGAATGCCGGACCGTTAGGTTGAGGTGAGGTCGAGGAGGGTGAGGAGGATGCGGCGGAGGGCGGTTTCGCGGCTGGTGGGGTCGTACCACTCGGCGAGAGTGTGGATGCCGCCGCCGGTGCCTCCGGCGGCGAGGGCTAGGGCGGGGATGCCGAGGGCCAAGGGGATGTTGGCGTCGGTGGAGCCGAGGCGTAGTTCGGTGCGGAGACCGAGATGGCGGTCGACGGCTCGGAGGGTTTGGCGGATGGGGGCGGAGTCGGGCAGGGATGCGGCGGGGCGATTGCCGATGAGGTCGATCTTGAGGGTGAGGAGCTGGGTTGTGGGTTGCCTGAGTTGAGCTTCCTGGGCGACGAGGTTTTCGAAGGTGCGGTGGAGTTCGAGTTCGAGGCGCTGGAGTTCGGCGGGGTCGGTGGAGCGGAGGTCGATGAGGAGGTGAGCGGACTCGGGGATCGAGTTGACGGAGGTGCCGCCCGAGATTTGGCCGAAGGTGAGGGTGGTGCGGGCTTCTGGGTCGTCGCCGGCGAGGTTGATGGCGGCGAGGGCGGCGACGCCGCGGGCGAGCAGGACGATGGGGTTGGGGGAGGCGGCGTCGGTCCAGGAGTGGCCGCCGGGGCCGGTGACGGTGACGCGAAAGCGGCGGGAGCCCAGGGCGCGGTCGACGGCGGCGGCGGCGCCGGAGCCCTCGAGGGCGAGGGCAGCCTTTATGCGGTTTTTGTAGGGACCTTGTTCGAAGAGGTGGCGCATGCCGCGGAGGTCGCCCTCGCCTTCTTCGCCTACGTTGGCGGCGAAGAGGATGGTAGTGGACGGGGTTATTTTGGCGAAGCGGAGGGCGGCGGCGATGGCGAGGAGGGCGGTGAGGCCGGCGGCGTTGTCGGTCGCGCCGGGGCCGAGGATTCTGGGGCCGTCTTCAGTGGGAGTGGTGGGGGTGCCAGTGGGAAAGACGGTGTCCAGGTGGGCGGAGAGGAGGATGACGGGCGATGAGGGTGGTTCAGGGGCAGGAGCGGGTCCTCCCGCTTCGCGGAAGGATGATAACGGGGGTGTTTCGGGTGCGGGATCTGACGAGAGTTCGGCCAGGGCGTTGCCGGCTTCGTCCAGGTGGACGTTGGTGAGGCCGAGGTCGCGGAAGCGGTCGAGGAACCAGGCGGCGCGGGCGGCTTCGTGGAAGGTGGGGGCGGGGATAGCGAGTAGCTCCAACTGCCAGAGGCGGAGCTGGGGCTGGTGAAGGTGAAGCCAGTGGAAGGCTCGATGGGTGGAGAGCTGGGTGGCGAGACGGGTGATGCGGTGTTGGGCCTGGGCGGTGGCGGCGGTGAGCGGGGTGCGGGTCATGCCTGCTCGATCTCCGGGTATTCGACCTGAACGAGGAAGAGGCCGCGGGCAGGGGCCGTAGGGCCGGCGGCGGAGCGGTTGCGGGCGGCCAGTATCTGCGGGATACAGTCTGGAGGGAGACGGCCGGCGGCTACGTCGGTGAAGGTGCCGACCAAGTTGCGGACCATGTGGTGGAGAAAGCCGGAGCCGGTGATGCGGTAGAGATAGAGGCCTTCGTGGTGGGTCCAGGTGGAGGCGTGGATGGTGCGGGTGTTGGAGGAGGGAAGAGGGGAGAGGGAAGAGGGAGGAGAAGACGGGTCGGTGGTTGGTTCCCACTCATCCCACCCCACCGAGCCAAGAACGCTCGGAGGGGAGTCCGGATCGAGGTGAGGCTGCGAGGAATGGGGCACGGATTTATGCTTCTCCTCTGCTTCTTTTGGAGCGGCGATGCGGGTGGTGAGGTCGGGGTCGGAGGCGGCGAAGCTGGTGAAGTCGTGGGTGCCGATGATGTGGGTGGCGGCTTCGGTGGCGGCTTCGAAGTTGAAGGGGAAAGGGAAGTCCCAGACGTACGGGGCAAGGAACGGAGGACAGATGCGGTCGGGGCTACCGTCTGGGAGGCGTTGCTCGGTCGGCCAATGGGCAAGGAACGGAGGACAGATGCGGTCTGGGCTACCGTCTGGGAGGCGTTGCTCGGTCGGCCAATGGGCAAGGAACGGAGGACAGATGCGGTCGGGGTGGGCTGGTTCGCCAGGACCAGAGAGGACGACGCGAGGGAAGAGGCGGTACTCGTAGGTCTTGCGGAGGGCGGAGTGGCGGGCGTGGAAGGCGGGTTCGAGGACGGGCGCGTGAGAGACGGAGAGGATGCGGATTGCGGGTGGGAGGGCTCGGTTGAGGGCTCGGTGGAGGTTGGCGGGGGGGATGGGGGCGGCGAGGGCGAAGGTGGCAACCTGGGCGAGGGCGTGGACGCCGGTGTCAGTACGGCCGGAGCCTTGAGGGAGGACGGTTTCGCCGGTGATGTGGTGGAGAGCCTGAGCGAGGGTTCCCTGGACAGTGGGCAGGCCGGGCTGGACCTGCCAGCCGTGGAAGTTTGTGCCGTCGTAGGCGAGGATGGATTTCCAGAGCTGCATGGGTGCTGCGACGGTAACACGGTGAGGCAGGAAGAGGGGAAAGGGAGAGAAAGCAGGGTAGGTGGGTTGCAGGCGTTGGTATAGTTGAGGTCTTGACTAAGAGCAGGGTTTGGTTGGCGGGAACTGAGCGTAGCCGGGGTGCGTATGCCTTGAGATGCGCTTGGAGAAACGTGATTTTCGCCGGTCGAGACCTGGAGATCGCGAGGAACGTCTACCGGGCATTCCTTGCAGTGCAGAAGTGTTTGGTTTGGAACAGGTTGCGGGTTTGCCTGGGAATACGGTAAGGGAGCCATACGTGAGATTGAATGACATGAAGGCTGCGGCGAGCGTCAGTTTGCTGCTCTTGAGCTCGGTGGGACAGACGGTTGGATTGCAGGCGCAGCAGGCGACTCCGCAGCAGACGACGCCAACGACACCTCCGGCGACTCCGGCGCAGGCGACTCCGGGGGCGAATGCTCCGGCACAGTCGCAGACGAACTCGCCGAACCAAGTGAATGGCGGAAGCCAGACGAACCCGACGGCTCCGGCGGCGCCGCAGGCGGTGCAGAACGACACGACGGGACAGCCGGGGCTGCCGCAGGCTCCGGAGCCGAAGCTAACCGAGCCGCTGTATTTGCTGGATACGCCGAAGAACTACACGCATCTGAAGCGGCACTCGTTCAAGGATCCGTTTGCGCCGTATACACCGACGTTTGTGCCGCTGCCGACGCTGGGGAATACGCCTCGGCTGGATAACCTGCTGCGGGATGGAAAGCTGTATTTGAGCCTGGCGGATGCGGTGACGCTGGCGCTCGAGAACAACTACGACATTGCGATCGCGCGGATCAACCTGGATATCGCGGATACGGATATTCTGCGGACGGAGGCCGGGCAGACGTTTCGCGGTGTGTCGACCGGCTTGGTGACGAATACGCTGGGCGGAACGACGACGACGATTACGGGCGGCGGCGGTCCGGGAGGCACGAGCAGTGCCTCGGGCGGCGCGGGTACCGGAGCTTCAGGGCTGGTGCTGAGTACGAACGGCGGCGGACCGCTTCCGTATAGCTTCGATCCCTTGATCACGATCAACGGCGAGTATGAGCTGGCGACGACCCAGCAGTCGAGCACGCTGATCACGGGGACGGACTCGCTGAACCAGAACACTTTCACGGGGAATGCGGCGTATCAGCAAGGGTTCAGTACAGGCACGCTGTTCAATCTCACCTTCGACAATACGCGGCAGACGACAAACAGTCAGCGGTCGAGCTTTTCTCCGCTGCTGCAGTCAAGCTTCCGGGCTCAGATAACGCAGCATCTGCTGCAGGGGTTCGGGCCGAGCATCAACCGGCGGTTTATTGTGGAGGCGAAGAATAACCGGCGGATCACGGATTCATCGTTTCGGCAGCAGGTGATCTACACGGTGACGCAGGTGGAGAGCATCTACTGGTCGCTGGTGAGCGCGTACGAGGATGAGCAGGCGAAGGAACGGGCGCTGAACCAATCGACGAGCCTGGCGCAGGATAACCGGAAGCAGTTGGAGATCGGGACGCTGGCGCCGCTGGATGTGGTGAACTCGGACTCGGCGGTATCGACGGACAAGCAGTCGCTGATTACGTCGAAGTCGAACCTGGAGTATCAGCAGTTGCTGATGAAGCAGGCGATTGCGCGGAATTTGAACGATCCTCAACTGGCGAGTGCGCCGGTGGTGCCGACGGACCGGGTGAGCCTGGAGCGGCTGCCGGAAGAGGATCTGAAGGTCGAGGACCTGGTGAAGGTGGCGTTTGTGAACAACCCGCAGATCGAGCAGGCGGTGTTGAACATGAAGAATAACGAGATCACGATCAAGGGCGAGAAGAACGGACTGCTGCCGATTGTGGATGCGTTTGGGTTTTATGGGACGAGTGCGCTGGGCGGGCAGCAGAACTCGGCGCTGAACTGCCAGAGTAACTTTACGTCGACGACCTTTCAGGCTTGCCCTCCGGGGTCGGTGACGGGGACGCAGGGGTACGGCGGGGTGCTGCAGAATTTGGTGACGAACAATAATCCGGATTATGGCTTTGGCGTGAATGTGAACATTCCGCTGCGCAACCGGGTAGCGCAGGCGGACCAGGCGCGGTCGCAGATGGAGTATAGGCAGAGCCAGATGCGGCTGCAGCAGATCTATACGCAGATACGGATTCAGGTGATCAATCAGCAGTATGCGCTGACGAACGACCGGGCGAATGTGATTGCGGCGCAGACGGCGCGGGACTTCAATGCGCAGTCGCTGGAGGCGGAGCAGAAGAAGTATCGGCTGGGAGCTTCGACGACGGCGAATGTGCTGGCGCAGGAACGGACGCTGGCGAGCGGGGAGAATAATCTGATCGCGGCTACGGCTGCTTATGCGAAGGACCGGTCGACGCTGGGGGAGATTCTTTCGAACACGCTGGACAAGTATGGGATCTCGCTGGTGGATGCGGCGAGCGGGACGGTGGTGCAGAAGCCGAATATTCCGGGGCTGACTCCACCGGTGCCTCCGGCTCCGCCAAAGCCGCTGACGGATCATCCGGGGCCGCTGCCGCAATAGGACAGCGTGAGGCAGTGTGAGGCAGTGAAGTGCAGTATGAGGCAGTGAAGGGCAGGAAGGACGGCGGGGCCTACGGGCTTCGCCGTTGTTGTTTGGCGGGTAAACTGGGGGGATGAGTGACGAGAGCAGGAATGGGTTGGCGGGGGCGCGGTCGGCGTATCTGAGGTCGGCGATGCATCAGCCGGTGGAGTGGAATGAGTGGGGGGCCGAAGCCTTCAGCAAAGCGCAGAGAGAAGATAAGCCGGTGCTGCTGGATATCGGGGCGGTCTGGTGTCACTGGTGTCACGTGATGGATCGGGAGAGCTATGAGAACGCCGAGACGGCTCGGCTGATCAATGAACATTTCATCGCGGTGAAGGTGGACCGGGATGAGCGGCCGGATGTGGATGCGCGGTATCAGGCGGCGGTTTCGGCGATCAGTGGGCAGGGGGGGTGGCCGCTGACGGCTTTTCTGACTCCGGAGGGGCAGCCGTTCTTTGGGGGGACTTATTTTCCGCCGCTCGACCAGCATGGGCGGCCGGGGCTAAGGCGGGTGCTGATGACGATGGCGGAGGCGTTCCAGCAGAAGCGGGGGGATGTGCAGGAGTCGGCCGCGAGTGTGATGGCGGCGATCGAGCATAGCGAGAGCTTCGATGGGAGTGGGAAGGAGCCGGGGGCGGAGCTGGTGGAGAAGATCATCGCCTCCGCGTTGAAGCTGTTCGATGGGCGGTTTGGCGGGTTTGGGTCGCAGCCTAAGTTTCCGCACTCGGGGGCGGTGGATCTGTTGATCGATTCGGCTACGCGGGTGGGGAAGGAAGAAGGGGACGCGAAGGCAGCGCGGCTGGCGGCAATGGTGACGCTGGAGAGGATGTCGAAGGGTGGGATCTATGACCATCTGGCGGGCGGATTTCATCGATACTCGGTGGATGAGCGGTGGGTGGTGCCGCACTTCGAGAAGATGTCGTATGACAACAGCGAGCTGCTGAAGAACTATGTGCATGCGTACCAGAGCTTTGCGGAGCCGGAGTGTGCGCGGGTGGCGCGGGAGACGATGGCCTGGATCGATGCGTGGTTGAGCGACCGGGAGCGCGGCGGGTTCTATGCGTCGCAGGATGCGGATGATTCTCTGGATGATGATGGGGACTACTTTACGTGGACCAAGGCGGAGGCGGAGGCGGCTCTGACGGCAAAAGAATTTGCGGTTGCGGGCCCGTTCTTCGATATCGGCGAGATGGGGGATATGCACCACAATCCTCAGAAGAATGTGCTGCATGTGGACCTGACGATGGAGGCGGTGGCCAAGGGGGCGGGGGTTTCGGTCGAACAGGCAAAAGAGTTGCTTGGGACGGCAAAGTGGAAGCTCTATGCGGCTCGGCTGGCGCGGCCTACGCCGTACGTGGATAAGACGGTGTACGTGGGGTGGAACGGGATGATGATCTCGGCTTACCTGGAGGCGGGGCGGGTGCTGGGGGATTCCGGGGCGGTGGGGTTCGGGTTGAAGACGCTGGATCGGGTGCTGGAGGTGGCCTGGGATGGTGGCTCGATGGCGCATGTGGTTGCTTATGGCGAGGGGGTGGATGCCGGGGATCGCGTAGCGGGTGTGCTCGACGACTACGTCTTTATGGGGCATGCGGCGCTGGATGCATGGGAGGCTACGGGCGAGATGAGGTACTTCGAGGCTGCGCTGACGATTGGGGAAACGGCGATGGCGAAGTTCTATGATGAGGGGAAGGGTGGGTTCTTCGACACGGAGGCGCTGGCTGAGGGTGAGGTGCGGCTGGGAGCGCTGAATGCGCGGAGAAAGCCGCTGCAGGATGCTCCGACGCCGGCGGGGAATCCGGTGGGGGCGGCGCTGCTGCTCAGGCTGGCGGAGTTGACCGGGCGGGAAGACTTCCGGGCGAAGGCTAAGGCTACGCTGGAGTGCTTTGCGGGGATGGTGGAGCACTTTGGTCTGTATGCGGCGAGCTATGGGTTGGCGCTGCGGCGGATGGTGCTTCCAGCGGTTCAGGTGGTGGTGGTCGGAGAGGATAAGAAGGCGGATGCGCTGGAGCGGATCGCGCTGGGGCGGTATGCGGTGAACAAGAGCGTGATTCGGCTGCGGGAGGTGGGGGAGCTGCCAGCTTCGCTGGCGGAGACGATTCCGCATCTGCCGAAGCGGGAGGGAAGCTTTGCGGTGGTTTGTTCGGGGTTTACGTGTCAGTCGCCGGTTGGTTCGGTGGAGGAACTGGCGGGGCTGATGGCTACGGCTGTTTAGTTTTCAGGGCTGTTTGACGTTCGCGAGGTAGGAGCCGACCAGGGCGAGAAGGAAGGCGGCGGCGATGAAGACGACGCGCTGGCGGGCGAGATAGCGGGCTCTGCCGGAGGTCATGCTGGGGACCAGGGCGGGACCGAGGGCGAGACCGCAGAGAAAACCGCCGACGTGGGCGGAGTTGTCGATGCGGATGGGGCCGGCGAAGATGGTGGCGCCGCCGATGAGCAGGTTGATGACTGCGAAGCGGACGACCGAGGTGCGGAGGCGTTTGAGCTCCGGCCAGGGGATGGGCAGGCGCTTGTTGGAGAGCAGGACGATGAGGATGCCGGTGATGCCGAAGACCGCGCCAGAGGCTCCGGCGCCGGTGGTGGCGACGTAGAAGACCGGGACGTGGCGAAGGTAAGCGTAGAGGACGTCCCAGGCGACCGAAAGCAGGTTGCCGGCGACTCCGGTGAGAACGTAGACGGCGACGAGGCCTAAGGGGCCGATGAGGGGCTCGCCGAGGAGGCCGAGATTCCAAAGGCACCACATGTTGGTGGCGATGTGGATGATGCCGATGTGAACGAAGGTTGCGGTAAGCAGGCGGTACCACTGGTGGTTGTAGAGGTCGAGAGCGGAGTTATTGGCGCCATAGTAGACGAGCTGACGCAGGGTGGGGTTCATCCAGCTCACGCCATGCAGGACCATCCAGAGGAAGACGAGGATGTTGAGGGCGAGGAGGATGTAGGTGCCGGGGGCGGAGCGTGGGTCCCACTCGCTGCGATGCTCGCGCACGGGTGGCTCGGCCGGGGCGTAGGTGGTCTGGCCGTACGACTGGGAGATGGGGGGGAGGATCTCGGTTTGGGGGTCGTGGGCCATGATTCAGGAGCTGACGGCGGGTTTTGCCCTACCCCAGTGTATTTGTTTGGATCCTTTGAAGACGAGGCTTGGCTGGAATGCGTTGCAGGATGATCACTCTAGCCGACCGTGTCGTCGAGTCTGTTGATGCGTGTCTCATGGCTGCGGACGATGGTCATAAGATCGAGAATGGCGCGCCATGTCACGGTCACAGTCTCTTCCAGTCTGTCCATGTTCCGCGCGAGCAGTTCAACAGTTTGGGTGAGGGCTTCGTGCCGCTCGGTCAGCTTCTCAAGTCTGTCGTCGATCGTCATGGTGTACCTCGTGCCTCCTCCAATCTCAATGAGGCTAGGCGGCACGGCGGGTGAAGCGCTGGCGAACGTTTGGGGGGATGCGCTGCTGAACGACATCGCTAAGGAAGCCGGGCAAGGGAGTGGCGATGGCGACGAGCATCCAGAGGACCATGGAGACGACGAGGCCGGCGATGGCGACGGTTTCGAGCGAGATGGCCACCCAGGTCTGGCGAAGATGGACATGGATGATGCCGATGTGGGTGAGCATCTCGACGCGGCGGATGACCACTGCGGCGAGCAGGAAGGCAAGGATGGAGAGGGAGCTGACGGAGATGAGGAGGACATCGATGGTGCGGGCGACGCGCTGCCGGTGGCGGCAGTGGGAGCATTCGGAGAGGTGCTGCTCATAGTCGGTGCGCATCTCCGGGGATATGTCGGAGATGTCATAGCGCCAACCGGAGAGGATGGCTCCCACGATGGGGTCGGTGCAGGACTTTGCCTGAAGCGTGCTGGAAGTGGCTCGATTTGGCATGGAGTTCCTTGATTCTACGCTGTTTGACTCACGGGATGGGCTGAAAGGTTCAGAAGTGTGTGTTGTCAGATTGTGTATTCGCTCAGAGGGTTTGTTGCGAGTTGGCTTCGCGTTATCTCCCGGGCTGAAGAGCGGTAGAGGCGCGAGTGGCTAGTAGACTGGAAGTGTAATCGCCTGGCGATTGCAATCCCTCTATTTGAGAGTGCAATTTGACGCTTCATGTTCGTTCCTCCCTGGTAGCCGCGTCCGCTTTTCTGGCCGCGACGACGCTTTTCGCGCAGAAGACACCGATCCGGATTACCGCCGACCTCACCGAGGCGCCGCGGCACCTGTTCCATGCGGAGGTCGACCTGCCGGTGAAGGCGGGTCCGCTGACGCTGATTACGCCGCAGTGGATTCCTGGCAATCACGCGCCGACCGGGCCGGTCTCGCAGATTGTGGGCGTGGTGTTTACGGCGAACGGGCAGAAGCTGGCCTGGCGGCGGGATGATGTGGATCTTTATGAGTTTCACCTGGACATCCCAGCCGGGGTGACGACGCTGCATGCGCACCTCGATTCGATTGCGGCGAACCGCGTGACGAAGCAGATGGCTTGCCTGGAGTGGGAGCGGCTGCTGCTGTATCCGGCGCATGTGCCGGTGAAGGAGATCGCGATTGAGCCTTCGGTGACGGTTCCGGCGGGTTGGGGGATCGGGACGGCGTTGACGCCGGAGGGCAGTCCGGCTGCGGCGGCGCCGGGCACGGGGATTCTGGAGTCGGCGCATCAGCCCGGCCCGGGTGCGATGACGACGAAGTTTGCGGTGACGACGGTGGAGCAGCTGCAGGACTCGCCGGTGATCTCCGGGCAGTACTTTCATGAGTTTCCGCTGGCTCCGGAGGTGACGCCGAAGCACTTCATCGATGTGGTTTCAGATGAGCCGAAGGATTCGGAGCTGCGGCCGGAGCTGTTGGCGGAGATCTCGAACCTGGTGCGCGAGGCGGGGACGGCGTATGGGTCACACCATTACAACTCCTACCACTTTCTGCTGACGCTCTCCGACACCGCAGGCGGCGAGGGGCTGGAGCATGGGCAATCGTCGGATAATGGGATCGGCGAGGATGGTTTCTCGGATGTCCTGCACCAGCTTCCGGAGGCGGACCTGCTGGCGCACGAGTTTACGCACTCGTGGTGCGGGAAGTACCGGCGGCCGGTGGGGCTGTATCAGCCGGACTTTGCGACTCCGCAACAGGGGCAGCTGCTTTGGGTGTATGAGGGGATGACCCAGTACATGGGGAATGTGCTTGCGGCTCGGTCCGGATTGCGGACGCAGGAGCAGTACAGGGACTTCCTGGCGTTTTCGTCTGCGTCGCTGGACCTGGAGACGGGGCGGAACTGGCGGTCGACGGAGGACACGGCGATTGCGAGCTCGGTGGACCGGCATCCGACATTGTGGGGGAGCTGGGAGCGCGGGCAGGCTTACTACCAGGAGGGTGAGCTGCTTTGGCTGGATGCGGATACGCTGATCCGGGAGAAGACGGGCGGGAAGAAGTCGCTGACCGATTTCCAGAAGATCTTCCTGGGCAAGGGCGGGGATACGGGGCCTCTGATCGTGACCTACGATCGCAAGGAGCTGATCCACGATCTGAACGAGGTTCTGCCGTATGACTGGACGACGTTCCTGCATGAGCGGATCGACCTGGCGAATCCGCGGGCGGATGTGGCGGGGATAGAACGGGGCGGGTACAAGTTGACGTATACGGATAAGCCGAATGCGTCCTCGCGGATGCTGACCCCGCTGCTGGCGAAGTATGGGATCGGCGTGGATGCATGGGCGTCGCTGGGGCTGCGGACGAAGGCGGATGGGACGATCAATGATCTTCGCTGGGACTCGGTTGCGGATAAGGCGGGGCTTTCAGAGGGAACGAAGATCGTGGGGGTCAACGGCGAAGTGTTCTCCGAGGACGCACTGCATAAGGCGCTCGACGACTCGAAGGGGAACGACAAGGCGATTCACCTGATCCTGCAGGAGGATACGAAGGTGACGATGCTGGACCTGAACTACCACGACGGACAGAGGTATCCGACGCTGCAGCGGGTGGAGGGTACGGCGGATCTGCTGGATGAGATCACCAAGCCGCTCAGCCCAGCGACGGTGCTTCCGAAGGCGGCGGTTGTGACGGCTCCCGCGGCGATGTAGTGCGGGAAAGATGCAAGCAAGGAGCCGGACCAGGGAAGCCTGGTTCGGCTTCCTTGTTGGTGGCAGTGTATGTTCGGAGAGGTGAAGTTACGGCGGAATTTAGAGGGAATGGAATGGCGTCGACTCGGACAATCGCGGCGGTTGCCGCGTGGGTTACGGTGATGGGGATGAGCGGCTCGGCTGCGGCGCAGGATGCGATGACGTACCAGAAGCCTCCGCAGGCGATCGAGGAGGTTCTGGACGCGCCGGTGACGCCGGTGGCGCGGATATCGCCGGATCGGAAGATGCTGCTGATCGGACAGCCGCCGACGTTTCCTACGATTGCGGATGTGGCGCAGCCGCGGTTTCGGCTGGCGGGATTGCGGTTCAATCCGGCGACGAATGGGCCGAGCCGGGAACCGTACTTCGATGGGTTGACGCTGCAGGCTGTGGATGGCGGCGCGGCGCGGGGGATTCAAGGGCTGCCGGCGAAGCTGAAGGCCTGGAGTGTGCAGTGGTCGCCGGATAGCCGGTGGGTGGCGTTTCAGCAGAGGGCGGCGGATGGGCTGGAGCTTTGGGTGATCGATGTGGCGGCGGGGTCGGCGCAGCGGTTGGGTGGATTGCGGCTCAATGCGGTGCTGGGGAGACCGTTTGAGTGGATGCCGGATAGCTCGGGGCTGCTGTGCAAGATCGTTCCCGAGGGGAGGGGTGAGGCGCCGAAGACGAGCGATGTCCCAACGGGGCCGCATATCTCTGAGAACCTGGGAAATACGAGTCCGGCGCCGACCTATGAGGACATGCTGAAGACGCCGGAGGATGAGGCGATCTTTGCGTTTTATGCGACGGCGCAGCTGGCTTTGGTGCCGCTGCATGGGGCGGTGCAGAGAATGGATCGGACGGGGTTGATCGACACGGCGAGTCCTTCACCGAATGGAGAGTATGCGCTGGTGCAGGAGCTTCACCGGCCCTTCAGCTATACCTTTACGGCGGAGAGCTTTCCGGAGAGGACGGAGGTGCTGACGCTGAAGACCGGGGCGGTGAAGGTGCTGTTCGACCGGCCGCTGGTGGATTACCTGCCGATTGCGAACGATGCGGTGCAGGTGGGGCCTCGGGAGTATGACTGGCGGAGCGATGCTCCAGCGACGGTGGCGTGGATCGAGGCGAACGATGGCGGCGACCCGAAGAAGGAGGTCGCGGTGCATGACCGGCTGATGAGTCTGGCGGCGCCGTTCGAGGGGAAGGCGATGCTGCTGCTGGAGTCGCCGATGCGGATACGGGATGTGGCCTGGGAGACTGATTCACTGGCGATCGCTTCGGAGTTTCGCTGGACGGACCGGCAGACGCGGCTGATTGCCTTCCATGCGTCGGGTGGAGCGGCCGCGCCGGTTACTTTATACGAGGGGTCGGCGCAGGATCGATATCACAGCCCGGGATCGCCGGTGACGCGGCCAAACAAGGCGGGGAAGGCGGTGTTGCAGGTGACGCCGGATGGGAAGGCGGTCTACTTCTTCGCGCCGGGGGCTTCGACGACCGGGGATAAGCCTTTTGTAGCCACGATGCCCGCGGGCGGTGGGGTGCAGACGATTCTCTGGCGGTCGGCTGATCCGTTCTATGCGGCACCGGTGGCGATGCTTTCGGATACGAGTGTGCTGATCCGGCGGGAGTCGGAGACGGTTTCGCCGAACTATTTCCGGGTGGGATTGTCTGCGGGGTCTGGGGGCGCGGAGCCGGTGGCGATTACGAGCTTTCCGTCGCCGTTTGGCGGGATCAAGCTGCCGAGCAAGCAGCTGGTAAAGTACAAGCGGGCGGATGGGGTGGATCTGACGGCGACACTTTGGCTGCCGGCGGGGTATGACAAGTCGCAGGGGCCGCTGCCGACCCTGATGGAGGCGTATCCGGCGGAGTTCAAGACGCGGAGCGCGGCGGGGCAGGTGTCGGGATCGCCGAACCGGTTTCCGCGGATCACGTGGGGATCGCCGGTGTTCTTCACGCAGGTGGGCTATGCGGTGTTGGAGAATGCGAGTATTCCGATCGTCGGCGAGGGCAAGGCGGAGCCGAACGACACGTATGTGGATCAGCTTGTGGCCGGAGCGAAGGCGGCGATCGACTATGGGACTTCGCTGGGAGTTGTCGATCCGAAGCGGGTGGCGGTGATGGGGCATAGCTATGGCGCGTTTATGACGGCGAACCTGCTGGCGCACAGCGATCTATTTCGGGCGGGGATTGCACGATCCGGCGCGTATAACCGGACGCTGACGCCGTATGGATTTCAGGCGGAGGAGCGGACGTACTGGCAGGTGCCGGAGGTGTATGCGAAGATGTCGCCGTTCAGCTATGCGGACAAAATCAAGACGCCGATCCTGCTGATCCATGGGGAGGCGGATGACAATACCGGCACGTATCCGATTCAGAGTGAGCGGTTCTATGCGGCGTTGAAGGGGCAAGGGGCGACGGTGCGGCTAGTGATGCTGCCGCTGGAGGCGCATGGCTATGAGGCTCGGGAGAGCCTGGAGCATATGCTTTGGGAGATGGACCGGTGGCTGGATACGTACGTCAAGCCGCAGACGGCTGTGACGCATTGAAACGGAGAACCCCTATGTTGATGACGAAGATGCTTTTTGCGAGTTGCCTACTGATGGCGGTGTCGAGCCTTGCTTACGGGCAGCAGGTTGCGCCGGAGTTGATTCCTGCGCATGGTGCGCCAGTCGTGCTCTTCGATGGGAAGAACCTGGATGCGTTCGACAGCTTTCTGAAGACGAAAGGGTTGAACTCCGATCCGGAGCATGTCTTCAAGGTCGAGGATGGAACCATTCATGTTTCAGGTACGGACATGGGATATCTGATCACGCGCAAGAGCTACAAGAACTATTATCTGCGCGCGGAGTTCAAGTGGGGGACGGGGACGTTCGGGGAACGAAAGGGGCAGGCGCGGGATAGCGGGATATTGTTCAACATTCAGGGGGAGCAGAAGGTGTGGCCGCGGTCGATTGAGTTTCAGATCACGGAAGGCGGGACCGGGGACTTCTGGATGACGGATGGGGCGGCGTTGACGGGGCGGGATGGGAAGCGGGTGACCGGGCCTCCGGGATCGGCGATGAAGATCGACTTGATTGGCAAGAGCACGTCCACCGACGTGAATAGGAATGTGACGGGCTTCCGTGATGCGGGCGATCTGGAGAAGCCGCATGGGGAGTGGAATGTGCTCGAACTGGTCACAGATGGGAACGACATCAAGCAATATGTGAACGGAAAGCTGGCGAACGAGGGGACGGATCCATCGCCGGCGGAGGGCAAGATCCTGTTTCAGTCCGAGGGGGCGGAGGTCTTCTTCCGCAACATTACGCTGTCACCGCTGAAGCTAAGCCGGTAAGCACGGGGAGTCTCTAGGTCCACGAGCTATCATCCCAGAACTGGGGAAGAGAACTCCGCAGATCGTGAGAAGCGAAGAGGGCATCCCCAAAATTTCATCTTCACGAAGGGTAATGAGGAGTAAGCTCGTCGTACGCTTAACAGGAGAACCTTATGCGCTTACGCACTTTGATGCCTGCCTGCTTTTTACTTTCTGCAAGCCTTGTGGCGCATGCCGACACATTGATCGGCAGTACCGTGGACGTGACCTACAAGGTTCCGACTAACTCCTATGTGGACTACGATTCCGGCGTTCAAAGCGTGACTCAGGGGTTGGAGATCGTGGCTCCGGAGGATGCGAATCTGACCTTCACCTCTGCGAACCTGATCACGATCACGAATCCTGGTCTTGGGCCGTTCAACACCGCTGACTTCAACGGATTCGACATCTCGTTTCTCTCCGGAGTAACGATCGAGAGCGCGGTGCTTGATCCGGGGAGCGATGCGGATTTTGGACCCGGTACAATCGTGACGTTGAGCGGCAATGACATCAAGATCAACCTCTCCGGGACGTGCCAGACTTGTGGCGACGGCAACCAGAACCTGGAGGTCGATGTCACCACCAAGCACATCGCCGCCAGTGTGACGCCGGAGCCTTCCAGCTTCATTCTTCTGGGGACGGGTCTGCTCGGTATGGCCGGCGTGCTGCGCAAACGCTTCGTTTAGCAGGCGCGCTGCAGAGTTCTCTTGCGGCAGGGGTGGAGTGCGGCGGATAATGACCCATGAGCGCCTCTATCGTGTCCAGCGCCTTTGTGCCTGCGTCTGAGCTGAGCAGATCCGACGCGCAGACAACGTCTCCGCTGCCGCGTGGCTGCACGTTCTCCGAGTCTGACTGGCGGGCGCTTGCACCGTTCTGGTACCCGGTGGCTTCCTCGCATGAGGTAACAGATAAGCCGTTAGCCGTGACGCTGCTGGATGAGCGGGTGGTCGTCTATCGGCTGTTGGATGGGACGTTGGCGGCGGCCCGTGACATCTGCTATCACCGCGGAGTTCCGCTGAGCCTGGGATATGTGGAGGGCGATGAGATCATCTGCCGCTACCACGGGCTGCGCTATGACAAGGATGGGCGATGCGTTTGTATTCCGGCGCATCCGGGTGGGGCGATCTCTCCCCGGCTGCGGCTGGATATGTATCGCGCACAGGAACGGTATGGGCTGGTGTGGGTGCGGCTGGTCGATGACGAGCCGAGAGCGCTGCCGGAGATGACGGAGTGGGACGACGAGGACTACCTGAACGTGCTGCCGGAGAGCGTCTTTATCCACGCCGCCGCGGGACGGCAGGTGGAGGGGTTCTTGGACGTCAGCCACTTCGCTTTCGTGCATGCGGACAGCTTCGGCGAGACGGATAATCCCGTGGTACCGGACTATGCGGTGACCAAGACTTCGGGAGGCTTTGTCGCGGACTACATCAGCACGGTGAGCAATTATGCGCATGGATTCAAGCACCTGAGCCCGCGGGGGTTTATGTGGCACCGGCGGTTTGAGGTGTTTCTGCCGTTTACGGCGAAGCTGACGGTGGTCTTTCCGGGGGAGGGTCATCGGCTGCATATTCTGAACGCGGCTTCTCCGGTCTCGGCGCGGAAGACGCGGCTGTTTGTGCCGATCTGCCGGAACTTCGATAAAGATGCTCCGCTGCAAGCGACGCTGGACTTCAACTACCAGGTATTTGCGGAGGATATCGCCATAGTGGAGAGGCAGTTTCCGGAGGATCTGCCGATCGATCTGCATGCGGAGGCGCATTTTCCGGCGGATCGGAGTTCGATCACGTACCGCAAGGGGCTGGCGGGGTTGGGCTTGGGGCGGAGCTATACGGCTTAGAGGGTGGCGGCTTATGACCAGTCATGGCACGTAAGTGCAGCGGAAGAGCAACTAGAGTCGTGAGAGCCTTGGCCAAATAAGTCATAGCGACGCCGATTCGATCGCGCTGAAACCTGCCGTCTGAAGTGCCTTCACGGAGTGCCCCGCGTGCCCAGGTGTGCTTTTCAAGTGGCGGCGATCTATAGAATCTATGGCGGAGGCACGATGATCAGCGGACAGATCGTTGCGATTACGGGAGCCAGCAGCGGTATTGGGAGGGCGACTGCTCTCGAGTTGGCCCGCCTCGGCGCGAAGCTTGTGCTGGGTGCGCGGCATAAAGAAGCGCTTTTGCGAGTGACAGAAGAGGTCCGCGCTGCCGGGGGCCAGGCCGATTACCGGGTGACGGATGTAAGTAGACGTGACGATCTTCTGCAACTGGTGCATCTTGCCGTAGAAAGCTTCGGGCGGCTTGACGTGCTCTTCAGTAACGCTGGAGCTATGCCGATCGGGCCATTCGACGAACTCGCGGTAGAGGACTGGGAGACCATGGTGGACGTGAACATCAAGGGAGTCTTATTTGGAATAGCCGCTGCCCTTCCGGTCTTTTGCCGACAGGGCTCGGGCCACTTCATTCATACGGCGTCCACGGCTGCGCGCAAAACGGTACCAAATCAGGTGGTCTATTCGGCCACGAAGGCGGCGGTACTCGCCTTATCCGACGGTCTTCGCCAAGAACTGGCAGGGAAGATACGCGTCAGCACCATATTGCCGGGCTTCACCGATACTGCCTTTAGCGATCACGTGAAAAGCCCTGAGGTGAGGGCACAACTGCAGAAAGCAG
The DNA here is from genome assembly GCA_965198885.1 of uncultured Granulicella sp. Classification (GTDB taxonomy): domain Bacteria; phylum Acidobacteriota; class Terriglobia; order Terriglobales; family Acidobacteriaceae; genus Edaphobacter. The sequence goes on from OZ240677.1 coordinate 2,807,536, forward strand.
CGGAGACGTATGCCATGCCGCCCGAGGCGGTGGCCCGCGCCGTCGTTTACATCCTGGAGCAGCCTGACGAAGTGAACATCGGTGAAGTTACGCTTCGCTCCAAAGCGCAGGCCTAGCCTAAAGCAACTACAGCGGCAACAGCTACTACGGAGGTGCTTCGCTTCGCTCAGAATGACCCCTTGTAGATAACTTGGCCCTTCGAGTTTCTTGACCCTTGGCTCTTCTTGAATGGGCCGGCTTGCGGTTACCAGACTTTGCATGCTGGAGTATGGACCATGGCCTGGCCGGGCTTGCAGCCGAAGGCGGTTTGGAACTGCGGCATGTTGACGACGACACCGTTGACGCGGGCGAAGCCGGGGGAGTGCGGGTCAGTAGCCGCGTTGACGCGCTGGTTCTCGGGGCGTTCGTTCTCGCAGGCCCACTGGGCCATGCCGATGAAGAAGCGCTGATCCGGAGTAAAGCCATCCACCGGCGTAAGTGTCTGGGCGGCGGTCTGTTTCTTCCACGCGATGTAGGCGAGGAGCGTGCCGCCAAGGTCGGCGACGTCTTCTCCGCTGGTGAGCTTGGAGTTGATGTGGATGTCGTCGACGATGACATAGCCGGCGTACTGGTTGCGAATGCAATTGATGCGGTCCTCGAAGCCTTTGGCATCAGCGGGGGTCCACCAGTCGCGGAGGTTGCCCTTGTCGTCGAACTGGCGGCCCTGGTCGTCGAAGGCGTGGGTGAGCTCGTGGCCGATGGTTGAGCCGGTGTTGCCGTAGTTGGGGGCGTCGTCCTCCTTGGTGTCGTAAAGCGGAGGCTGCAGGACTCCGGCGGGAAAGTTGATGTCATTCATCTGCGGGTTGAAGTAGGCGTTGACGGTGGGCGGGGTCATGCCCCACTCGGTCAGGTCGACGGGCTTGCCGAGCTTGTTCCAGTTGCGGTCCTGGTCGAAGCGATAGGCGCGGGCGGCGTTGCCGGCGTAGTCGTTGGGCTTGATGACGAGGGCAGTGTAGTCACGCCAGTGATCGGGGTAGCCGATCTTATTGCGGATGGCGTGGAGCTTGCGAAGCGCCTCTTCTTTGGTTGGCGCGCTCATCCAGTCGAGGCCTTCGATCTCCTGCTTCATCGCGGCTTCGATCTGCTCGGTCATGAGCTGGGTCTTGGCCTTCATGTCGGGCGAGAAGGTTCTGCGGACGAACTCCTGGCCGAGGGCTTCGCCGAGCATGCGGTCGACACCCTGGGTACAGGTCTTCCAACGGGGTGGTTGCGACGGGATGCCGCGCAGGGTCTTGGAGTAGAAGTTGAAGTCGGTCTGCACGAAGGGCTGCGAAAGATAGGGCGCGGCCGCAGTCAGCAGATGGAAACGCAGGTAGGCGCGGAGGGCTTCGAGGGGCTCGTTGTTGAGCTCGGACTGGAGGGCCTTGACGTACTCGGGCTGAGAGACGTTGAGGCGGGCGACGGGTGCGATGCCCTGGGTCTTGAAGTAGACGGGCCAGTCGATGGCGGGCGTGAGCTGGGTCAGCTCGGCGAGCGTCATCATGTGGTAGATCTTGTGCGGATCGCGGCGATCGACGCGGGTGAGCGAGGCTTTGGCGAGTGCGGTTTCGATGGTGAGGATCTGAGCGGACTCGGCCGCGGCGCGGTCCTGCGGCTCGCCCGTGAGCGTGAGCATCTGCTGGACGAAGAGGACATACTTGGCCCGGAGCTCGACACTCTTGGGATCGGTCTTGAGGTAGTAGTCGCGGTCGGGCAGGCCCAGCCCTGCGGGGCGAAGCTGCACGATCTCGACCGTGGCATCGACCGCGTCCTGGCCGGCTCCGGTGCCGAAGAAGAAGCTGCCGGCGAAGTCATGGTGCAAGGTTGCGATGGCCTCCTGCAGCTGTGCACGGGTCTGCAGGGCGTCGATGCGGGCGAGTCCAGGCTGCAGGGGCTTGGCTCCAAGGGCATCGATCGCCGCGGTGTTCATGCAGGCGGCGAAGAAGTCTCCGACCTTCTGCTGCACGGGCGTTCGATTGGTGGCGGAAGCGTCCTCCTGGAGGATGCCCCAGAGGAACTGCTGGTTCTCAATGCCGAGCTTGGCATAGACGCTCCAACTGGCCTGATCCGCGGGAATGGGATTGTTCGTCATCCAGCCGCCGCAGGAGAACTTGTAGAAGTCGTTGCATGGGTCCGCGGTGCGATCAAGACTGGTCAGGTCGAGCGAGGGCGAATAGGGGATGCTGGAGAACGGCTTTGCCGGTACCGGGACAGCAGACTGTGCCTGGGCGGCCAGCGAGAAGGCCAGGCCGAAGAGCGCCGCAGCTTGAAGGGCTCTGCTGATGTGCATGGAAGGAATCCTCTTGCGCTCATCGTATAACGAGGGTGAGGATTGCATCCGAAGACGCCGAAGTTCTGTTGGTGGCGGTGGACAGAATCGAACTGTCGACCTACGGGTTATGAGTCCGTCGCTCTAACCATCTGAGCTACACCGCCAATGTGGTGTCTGGAACCTTATTGCCTGGCCGCACGCTCCACCCCTGGTGACGCATGAGACGCGCCGGTGCCGCCAGATATGATGATACGAGCCACACCAATCGAGGTCAAACCCGCCCGCCCGCCCTGATGCCTGAGACGAAGCCGTCCGAAACCAAGCCGTCTAAAACGAAGCTGCCTGGCACCAAGCCGCGTACGCTCGGCGTGATCCCCGCCCGCCTGGCCTCCACTCGTCTCCCGCGCAAGGTGCTGCGGGAGATCGCAGGGCGGCCCATGCTGGCGTGGGTGTATGAGGCGGCCAGGGCTTGCTCGCAGCTGGATGACGTCGTTATCGCCACGGATGCGGAGGAGGTGATGGCGGTCTGCGAGGCGAACGCCTGGCCGGTCGTGCTGACGTCGCCGGATCTGCAGAGCGGGTCCGACCGGGTCTATGCGGTCTCGCAGGCTTGGCCGGCGGAGATCTACGTGAACATCCAGGGTGATGAACCTCTGCTTCGTCCGGAGCACATCACCGCGCTGCTCCGGCCGTTCGACCGCGGCGATGTGGAGGTGACGACGCTAAAGGTCTTGTGCAGCGCGGAGAATGTCGACAATCCAAATGCAGTGAAGGTGGTGAACGGGCTGGACGATCGCGCGCTCTACTTCTCACGCTCCCCAATTCCATACGATCGTGACCGGCAGGGCTTGCCGGTCTGGAAGCATATAGGCCTGTATGCCTACCGGGCGCATGCTCTCGCCCGTTTTCACGCGCTCGCACCCAGTCCGCTTGAGCGGATCGAGCGGCTGGAGCAGCTTCGGTTCCTGGAAAATGGAATCCCGGTGCATGTGGTTACGGCCGCGTTCGATACAGTGGGCGTTGACACCGAGGAGGACGTGCTGCGGGTCGAGGAGATACTGCGCCGCCGCTAGCCTTTTGTGGGTACGGGCTCGAACTCCACCTTCAGGAAGTCCATACCCTTTGTGACCTTCAGGCCTGAGAGCGAAGCGGTCACCCAGGTGGCGCCCACCTTGTAGAGGTCTCCCGCGTCATGGGTTCCGAGGACGCCGAGCACCTGACTTCCGGCTGCGACGCCCGCACCCACGCCCGCGGGTGCGTCCTCAAAGACCAGGCAATCCGCTGACGCGAAGCCGAGCAGCGCGGCTCCCTTGATGTAGGGCTCGGGGTGCGGCTTGCCCTTCACCACATCCTCACCGACGACGATACGGTCAGGAAACGGAAGATTTGCTGCCTTCAGCCGACCGACGAGAAGCCTCCGCGTGGCAGAGGTTACGATCGTCCAGCGTTCAGGTGGTAGCAATGCCAGGAGTTCCCGGACGCCGGGAAGTACCTTGAGGTCGGCCACGTCGGCGATCTCAAGATCTTCAATCAGCCGCAAACCGTTGATGTAGTCTTCGGGCGCGAAGTCCGGCCGCAGGATCTTCATGATGTCGACGGCGCGGGTGCCGTGCGGGATCTCGAAGTTCTCGGCGCCAGGCACACCATAATGGGCGGCCCACTGACGCCAGCAGCGGTTCGCGCTCGCGACCGAGCTGATCAGCACCCCATCCATATCGAACAGCAGACCCTTCACTTCGATCACGACACTGCCGCTCAAATCTTCACCCCTTCGCGTCACCCCTTCAGGACAAACTCCTGCGACGCCTTCAGCACAGACTCTACACTGTCTACCGAGCAGCTTTCGCAATAAACACGTAAAAGTGGCTCGGTTCCGGAGGCACGCAGGAGGAGCCATGTCTCGGCGGCGCTTGGCTTGCCGGCACAGACAGGGTTTTCGAGGAAGAACTTGATACCGTCCAGCTTCTCAACCCTGAGGACCTTCATGCCGGCAAAAAGCTCGCCCGGTTTGATGACGCCTGCGCGCCGGATCGCACCTTGCTTCAACGTCTCGTCGATGTGCATGTCGATTCGGCCGTACTGATGTTCGCCGTACTCGGCCTGCAACGCTGCCACGAGCTCGCCCAGCGTCTTCATTTCATCCGCCATCACCTGTGCCAGCAGCAGGCTGTTCAGCAGACCGTCGCGCTCCGGGAGATGTTTGCTAATACCGACGCCGCCTGACTCTTCTCCGCCGATGAGGATGTTTTCGGTCAGCATGAGGTCGCAGACGTACTTGAAGCCGATGCCATGCTCATGCAGCCTGCGGCCGTGTTTCGCCGCGATGCGGTCGAGCATCTTGGTCGTGTTGAAGGCGCGGGTGACGTCACCCGGCCAGCCTTTGCGCTCCAGCAGCCATTGCAGCAGGATGGCAAAGATCTTGTGCGCGTCCACGACGTTGCCATGCTCGTCGACGGCGCCGATGCGGTCGGCGTCACCGTCGGTGATCAGGCCCGCGTCGCATTGATCCGCGACGACGCGCTTTTGGGTCTCCGCGATGTGCGGCAGGATGGGCTCGGGGTTGATGCCGGGGAAGGCCGGGTTGATCTCCGCGCGCATCTCGACGCAGGGCACGCCGGCCTGCGCGAAGATCCCGGCGATGACTCCGCGTCCCGCTCCGTACATGGGGTCGATGAGGAACCTATAGCCCGAAGCCTTGATCGCAGGCAGGTCCACAAACTTCGCGATCGCGGCGATGTAGGTGGGGTTGAAGTCCACCTCATCCAGCATCGCGCGGGTGGCTGCCATGGGCAGAGGCTGGTCCAAATAGCCCTCGATGGCGGCGATGATGGAAGGCTTGCCGGAGCCGCCATAGCTTGCCTTGTACTTGACTCCGTTCCACTCCGCGGGATTATGGCTGGAGGTGATCATCACGCCGCCCGCGGCTCCGCGCTCGCGCACGGCAAAGCTCAACGCGGGAGTAGGCGTGATCCCGACGGCGAGCGCCACAGGGATGCCCGCCCCTGTCAAAACCTCCGCTACGATCCGAGCAAACGACTGCGAGCCGAAGCGCGTATCCCACCCGATGCAGACACCCTTCGCTGCATCTTCCTGCGCAAGCACGTAGTGTGCTACCGCACGGGCGGCCACGCGCACATTGTCATAGGTAAAGTCATCCGCGATGATGCCGCGCCATCCATCCGTGCCGAACTTAACCGAACCCATCCCCACTCCTTGATGCAGTCTTGATTGCTAGATGAGATCTTCTCGGCCCAGGCCTTCATGGACCTGGCGCACGACCTTGCTGACATCCTGGCTGCGGGCGCGGGTGGTGATCAGCAGCGCGTCATCCGTCTCGACCACGACCAGGCCGTCCACGCCAAGCAGCGCCACCAGCTTGCCCGGAGCGTAGACGTAGTTGCCTGTGCTTTGGATCGCGACCAAACCATCTGTGCCTCCATCGATTACATTTTCCGACTCGTGCTCGCCGAGATGCTCATGCAGCGACGCCCAGGAGCCGAGATCGTTCCAGCCGAAGTCCGCAGGGAGGCAGAAGATGTTGGAGCGAAGCTCGCCCTTGAGCGATCTTGGCTCCAGCACCGCGTAATCGATGGAGATGTTCTCGCACTTCGGATACTCTTCGGCGAAGACGTCTGCGAAGTCATCCGTACCGTAGGCTGCGGCTATCTTTTCCAGGATCGGCGCCATCTCCGGGGCATGCTCGCGAATCGCCGAAGCGAGAGTCTTGGCGCTCCAGAGAAATATGCCGGCGTTCCAGGTGAAGTTTCCCGCGGCCAGAAAGCGTTCTGCCGTGGTGTGATCCGGCTTCTCGCGGAACCGCCGTACACGGAAGGCTTTGACGTTCTCGTCCGTGACGTTGCCGTTCAGCGAGATGCGCTGACCCTGCTCCACGTAGCCGTAACCGGTCTCAATGCGCGTCGGCTGCACCCCGAGGACAACGATGTTCTCTCCCTTGGCCGCGAGCTCTACCCCTGCACGGATGACCTCGGCAAAACGCTCGCTGTTCTGGACGACGTGGTCCGAGGGAAAGATGCCGATGACGGTTTCCGCCTGCCCCTGCTGCTCCAGCAAAAACGCCGTCAGGGCGCAGGCCGGAGCGGTGTTGCGTGCGACGGGCTCGCTGATCAGGTGCGCCGCGGAGATCCCTGGCAACTGCTCCCCAATGATCTCCTTCAGCCACCTGCTGGTGATGACCCAGGCATCCTCTTCCTGCGCCACAGGCAGCAGCCTGCCCAGCGTCTGCTGAATCATGGTCTCTTTTCCATCCAGCGCCAGCACCTGTTTCGCCAATGCCCTGCGGCTTCTGGGCCAGAACCGCGTCCCGCTTCCGCCCGCCAGAATCACAGGCGCAAACCGGATATTGCTCCTATCTAGGTCCATCCACTCATCGTACCGGCGAATACGCCATCAACGGCGTAAAAAGGGGCTGCACCTCTCCTAAAGGTGTAGCCTACTCTTTCTTTTCATGGATCTGACCGAATTTAGCTGAGCCCCGCGAACCACTCCCGCATCCGCTTCACGCCCTTGTCCACTACCTCCGGCGCGACCGCGTAGCTCAGCCGGATATGCTCGCTCGTCCCGAACGCCTCGCCCGGCACGCACACCATGTGCGCCTCGCTGAGCAGCCTCGCCGCCACATCCGCCGCCGACTTGATCCCGCCTTTGCCGAAGAACCCGGAGACATTCGGGTACACATAGAACGCTCCCTGCGGCACCGTGCAGGTCAGCCCCGGGATGCTCTTGAATCCTTCCAGTATCCGGTCGCGCAGCTTGATGTAATCGGCACGCATCTCGCTCACGCACTCCTGGCTTCCGGTCAGCGCCGCGATCGACGCCTTCTGCACCATGCTCGCCGCGTTGCTTGTGCTCTGTGACTGCAGCTTGCTCATGGCCGCAATAATCTGCTTCGGCCCGAGCGCAAACCCCGCCCGCCAGCCGGTCATCGCATACGTCTTCGAGAGTGACCCCAGGACGACTACATGCTCCTTGCACTCTGTGTACGAAGCGCCGCTGAACAACTCGCCATCGAAGCTTAGGTAGACGTAGCACTCGTCGAGCAGCACAAAGATCCCACGCTCATGAGCCAGCCTTACAATCCCCTCAAGATCAGCCTTCGACACCACCGCGCCGGAAGGATTGCTGGGCGTATTCAGGATGATGCACTTCGTCCTCTCCGTGATTGCCGCCTCGATCATCTTCGCGGTCACGCGGAAGTTCTCGCTCTCCTTCGACTCCACCATCACCGGCACTCCGCCCGCGTACTGAATGATGTCCTTGAAGCTGACCCAGTACGGAACCGGCAGGATGACCTCATCCCCGTGATCGACCAGAACCTGGAGCGCGTTGAACAGGGCCAGCTTGCCGCCGGTCGTAAATACGCACTCGTCCACGGCATAATCCGTGCCGAAGTCCGCCTGATGTCGCGCGACGATCGCCTTCCGCACCTCCGGCACCCCCGCCACCGCGGTATACCGCGTAAATCCCTGGTTGATCGCGTCGATCGCGGCATCTTTGATGTGCCGCGGCGTCTCAAAATGCGGCTCACCGGCTCCGAAGTCGGCAAGGTCGACCCCTGTCGCCTTCAGCCGCAGAGCTTCAGCCGTAATCGCCATCGTCGCGGACACTTCAATCCGCCCAATCCTGTCAGAGAGCACTTTGGTTGCAACCATCGTCGTCATGCCTAATAGTCTTTCAGAATTCGGCTCTGAAAGGAACCATCACCCATCGTCACTTCGGCATCGACTCTGCCCTGCTCGCACCGTAGATCTTGCAGGCGAGAATCGGCATCGAGTGCCGGTATACGGCAGTGCGCGTCGCGATCGGTCCATGCCCGTCAAAAAGGCTGTATCGCAGCTCCCGGATCGCCGGCGAGGATGCCGCCGGTGGATAGATCAGGTTGATCAGCGACCGAAGGATCGAAAGAATCTCGCGCCGCTCGAAGATGCGGTCGATCTGCAACTCCTTGACATTTTCATCCCGCGTCGTCTTGTCCACGCTGTAGAAGCCGGTCACCGGAGACGGGTCAAACGCAAACACCTTCGTCACCCGCGGCATTCCCGCCTTACTCTCCAGAGAGTAGGCAAACTCCTGCGCCAGCCCGCCACCCAGCGAGTGACCCGTCGAAAACAAAGTTGCATGACTCAGGAACGCCCATTCCGGCGCACCGGAAGCCTTCTTCGCCAGGAACTCCTCTACAAACTTTGGTCCAAACGTCCCGATGATCTGCGTGTACTCGTCATCATGGATTGGGATGAACCAGCGAAAGTTCGCAATCCAATCCTGCAGGTTCTTCGGATTTGTTCCCGCGAAGCCCACAACCACCTGCGCCAGTCCGGGATTGTAAAGTATCACTGCCCGCAGATTGCGCCGGTTCACCTCTGTCAGCGCCGCCGGTGAGAGAAACTGCGGCCACTCCTTCCACCCCTTGGCTCCCAGCATCTCCTCCGGCTTCGGACAACCCGCGACGGAGGCGTCGGTCCCTTCGGCCCGTCCATACGCAATCTGACTCACCCAGGCGAAGACCAGATCGCTCTGCGCCTCCGGCTGTGCGGGACGCGGCGCACCGAATCGTCTCTCTCCCAGCTCGCGAACCACAATCTCATCCGGCTTCTGGTCATACGCAGTCCGGCGCTTTACCAGCAGGAACACAACCAGACCGCCACCCACCGCAAGCGCCGCAACCGCAGCGAGACTCCATTTCATATCACGCTCCAACGCCGCTTGCGGTCCGAGGAACGGTACACAGTCCAGTGGACGGGACGGCCGGAAAAGGGAATTTTTCGCTTTGAAAGGGGGCCCGGGCTGAGTCTTCCACAAGACCTGCGCCGTGTCCAGCGCTTCTGCAATCATCGAGGCGCTGCTTCGTGACAATCCTAAAGGCAACGCTCCGGCTTCCTCAGGACGCTGATACTCTTGCCCACAGTGTCCACCAACGTCCAGAATCGCTTGCCTGACTGGTTCTACAGCCGCCTCAACGTCTACGAGATCTACGTCGGGTCCGGCATCCTTCGCTCGCAACTCTTCCTGCTTGCCGTGGCGCTCAGCGTCGCGGCAATCCAGTGGCTGCTCGTCGGCCACCCAAGCCTGGTCAGTACGCTCATTTATACCTTTGTCGCGGGCAACATCACGACCGTCCTGCTTGCCATGGCCACCCCGCTCTTCGACCAGCCGTTCCCGCGCGACTGGATCATCTTCATCGCCATCCTCTTTCCCGTCTCCCTCATCGCCAGCACGCTCGGCGGCATCTGCAATCGCCTGGCCCTGGGAAGATCCCTGCGTACGCTGGAGAACTGGAAGAACGGCGACATTCCCTACGCCGCCCTCATCTGCTTCATCATCGGCGTCAGCATCCATGTCTTCGCCCGCAACCGGGCAAAGCTTGAGGCAGCGAATCAGCAGCTCGCGCAGCAGGTCCAGTACGGTCGCCAGGAGCTTGAATCGCAGGCCTCGGATCTGCGCGACGCGTTCGAGATTCAATCCTCGCTCCTCCCGCGCACCATCCCTCAGATCGCCGGAGTCGAGATCAGTTGCGCCTGGCAGCCTGCCCGCACCGTCTCCGGCGATTACTTCGACGTGCTCGTTCTCTCCGACTCCCGCATCGCCTTCTGTCTGGCGGATGTGTCCGGAAAAGGGATGTCCGCCGCCCTGATCACCGCCAACCTGCAGGCCACCCTGCGTGCCTTCGCACCGGACGAACCCAGCCCCGCCCGCCTCTGCCAGCGGCTCAACCACGCGCTCTGCGGCTCGCTTCCCACCGGCCGCTTTGTCACGTTGGCGTACGGCATCCTCGACCGTAAACGCATGACCCTCACCTACGAACTCGCCGGCCACAATGCGCCGCTCTTGCTGCGGGGCGCAGAGGTTATAGCGCTTGAGGGCACCGGCCCGGTGCTCGGCATTCTCCCGGATGCGGTCTTCTCGGATCAGGTCGTCCCCCTCGCGGCCGGAGACCGCCTGATCGTCTCAACCGACGGGGTCACCGAGGCCTTCAATCCGGCGGGCGAGGAGTTCGGCGAGGAGCGCATGGTGGCGTCCGCCCTCCAGACCGGCCCAACCGCCCACACCATCCGCACCGGCGTGATGGCCGCCGTCACCCGCTTCGCGGAAGGCAACTTCCACGACGACGCGTCCTTGATGGTCATCCAGCTTCAGGCCTGAAACGCGTCTGAAGCAGACGCTTAAAACCTTGGTAGCTCCTTCCTGTTGCGTCAACAAGCGATGCTTCTCCGGAGCGCGTGGCTCGTCCCTCACCGCATCCCAAAGCTGTACTGAGGACTGGCCCAGCTCACTCCTCCTTCATCAGCGCACGTTTCGAACAGACTGGAACACAACAGGGAGCAGCAACGATGCCTACCACTCGTCTCACCACAACCCTCGCCGCAGTTAAGCAGGGTGCAAAGTCCTTCACCATCGAAAAGGCAACCACCAACATCGAAGGCTGGGAGGACTATCTTTCCAAGCACGACCATGAAGGCGTCAAGAAGGTCGTGCAGGATCTCGGCAAGCTCAAGAAGCTGCTGCATGCCAAGGAATTGGACGGAGAAGCCATCAAGACTCTGGTTCAGAAGCTCGGCAAGGACACGATTGCGGTGGCTGGAGATGAAGAGACAGCCAATGCAAAGCACATCAAGGAGCTCGGCGAAGCCCTCTCCAGCGCAACAGAGTAACGCGCGAGATACGGCCGCTGCGGGCCATGGATGGTTGCGCAGCGGCTAAGCCGGCCTAGTACTTCTTTCGCAGTACCCACGTCGTCATGCAACGGTAGTCCTGCACGATGGTTGTCTTCAGGGGGTCGACCATGACGCCGCCGAGCTCTTCGGTCAATCCGAGCAGCATGTCTTCATCGACCAGGAACCATGCCGACCCGTCGCCGATGGAGTACACGTTCCCGAAAAGCAGCTCAAAGTCCATCCCGATGCGGGAACCCAGGCGGCAGAACAGCAGTCCACCGGGCCGAAGGACGCGCCACATCTCCCGCAGCATGGCCATAAACTGAGCGTCGTCCGCTGCGAAGTGGAGCACGGAGTTGCAGAGCACGACATCCATACTGCCGGTCGCGAAGGGCATCGCCTCAATCGAGGCGACGCGGAAGTTCTCCCGCGGAAGGCGAGGCGCAATCACCGCGGCCAACTGCCGCACATGCTCCACACTTTCTAGGTTGGAGTCGATCGCAAAGATCTCAGCCCCCTCACGCAGGAGATAAACAAGATTTCGTCCATGTCCGCAACCCGCATCCAGAACGCGCATGCCCCCGGCTATGTTGCCCCGCAGTATCTGATCGAAGACATAGATATCGATCTGCCCAAACTGCTCCTGCACACTCATCCACGCCATCGCCGTCTCCCGCCTCTTCGTCCGACCTTCAAGTAACTTTTCAGCAGATTACGAAGGTGATAAAAGCCTAACGGATTTGTTTTGAATATTTTACGCAAGAACACCAGGGTGGGGGGTAGTGGCGAAACGCTCTGCACGAACGCCCAAACGCCTCTCCATGACGCTCACAGCCTCTTCACTCTCGTCGATCAAGAGGAACTCACGCCCATTTCGGCGCGCGGCGTCGCCGGTCGTTCCGCTGCCGGCAAAGAAGTCGAGAACCCGGTCTCCGGGACGCGAGTGCACTCGCACAATGCGCTCCAGCAGACCAAGCGGCTTCTGCGTTGCATACCCGGTCTTCTCCTTGCCGGTCGGGCTCACGATGGTATGCCACCACACGTCAGTCGGGGTTTTCCCCCGCGCCGCCTTCTCTTCCCCCACCAGTTTCGGTGCCATATAGGGGATGCGGTCGGACTCTCCCAGGTCAAAGGTGTAAAGTTTTGGATCGTTGGTGTACCAGAGGATAGTGTCGTGCTTGGCCGGCCAGCGTTTGGTTGCGCGCCCCCCATAATCGTAGGCCCAGATAATCTCGTTCTGAAAGCATGCGCGCCCGAAGACCTCATCCAGCATGACCTTGCAATAATGCACCTCACGCGGATCGACGTGAAGGAAGAGTGATCCCGCCGGGGTGAGAATACGCCGCGCCTCGATCATCCTGGGCCGCAGAAATCCCACATAGTCGTCGAAGGCGTCGAGATATCCGGAGAGCCCGTTCTGCTCCGCTTGCGTACGGTAGCGCCTCCCCCCAAAACCGGTGCGATCGCCCGCTTCATCGCGCACCGTCTTCATGGTGGGGCGTACCTGACGCCGTCCCGTGTTGAAGGGCGGATCGATGTAGATCAACTCCGCCGAATGGGCCTCCAGCTTTCTCAGGACGGTTAGATTCTCTCCCAGAACGATACGGCTCATGCTCAATCGTCATCCTTCCGCAAACCTCTTGCCTCCAGCCTATACACTGAAGCGATGCCGCTGTTTGGACGAGGGCGCAGTTCCCTGTATCGTTTCGGCGGACGTCTTCTTTCCCCTTCTATGCCTATCCAGACCGCTGCCCTACCCTTCAGCTTCGCCATGCTCTCGCACACCGGACGTGTCCGCAAGGGAAATGAGGATACCGTGGCCGCCTCGGCAGAAGATGGCGCGTTCGTCCTGTGTGACGGTATGGGCGGAGCCGCCGCGGGCGAGGTTGCCAGCCGCCTGGCTGCCGATGCTTTTCTGGCGCATTTGAAGTCGGAAGCCTCGACGGAAGACGATTCCGGGCCGGGCGTTGCTGCGGTTGCGTCCTCTCCGGGTTCTGCTGCTGATGTGCGGGTCGCCGCCGCGATCCAAGCCGCGAATGCGGCCGTATACCAGCGCGCGAGGAGATCTCCGGAAATGCGGGGGATGGGTACAACCCTGGTCGGACTGCTGTTCGACTACTCCGAACCTGCCGGACTCTCGCTGACTCTGGCGCATGTCGGTGACAGCCGCTGTTACCTCTTTCGAGGGGGCAGTCTGAGCCAGCTCACGCACGATCACTCGCTCGTCGAGGAGCAGCTTCGTTCGGGCCAGATCACGGAAGTTGAGGCGAAGCATCACCCCATGCGCAATATCATAACGCGGGCAATCGGTTCTCAGTCGATCGTGGAAGCCGATCTTCAACAACTGAATCCGCTACCCGGCGATCTTTTGCTTCTCGCGTCAGACGGGCTGACCCGTGAGCTTTCCGATCAGGCTTTAGCCGCGATTCTGGAGCGAGCTTATGCCGATACCCATCGCCCGACCGAGCGTGCATTGGCTCGCCTCTGCCAAATCCTGATCGACGAGGCCAACGATGCGGGTGGAGGCGATAACATTAGCGTACTGCTGCTTCAACTCTCCGCCTAAGCGAGAAGACGTCCCATGCATGATCGTTCTCCAGTTGCAGTTCTCGGCGCAGGCACCATGGGTAACGGGATCGCCCACGTCTTCGCCCGCGCCGGTCACTCCGTTCATCTCTACGATCCGTCTGGGGAGGCGCTGGAGCGGGGCATTGAGACGATCCGCAAGAACCTGACCCGTGAGGCTGACAAGAATCTGATTACAGCGGATGAGGCGGAGGCCGCCGAGGCGTTCGTGATCCCGCACACCGTGCTCGAGACGCTTCCTCTGGTCAGTCTTGCTGTCGAAGCTTCGCCGGAACGATTCGAGATCAAGAAGGCATTGTTCGAGCGGCTGGACGATCTGCTTCCGGCGGAAGCGATCCTGGCATCGAACACGAGTTCGATTTCGATTACGAGACTTGCGGCTGTTACCCGCAGGCCGGCCCAGGTGATCGGCATGCACTTCTTCAACCCGGTTCCGGTGATGAAGCTGGTTGAGATCGTGCGTGGGCTGGAGACCTCGCAGAGTACCTACAACCACATTCGCGTCTGCTCGCTCGCGCTCGGAAAGATTCCGGTTGAGGTTAACGACGCTGCCGGCTTCATCTCCAATCGCGTGCTGATGCCGCTGATCAATGAAGCGATCTTTGCTGTGATGGAGAAGGTCGCGACGCCGGAGTGTATCGACACGATCTTCCGCGAGGGGATGGCGCACCCGATGGGACCGCTTACACTCGCCGATTTTATCGGTCTGGATGTGTGCCTGGATATTATGCGAGTGCTGCAGGATGGGCTCGGAGACCCGAAGTACCGGCCATGCCCGCTTTTGATCCGGATGGTGGATGCGGGCTGGCTGGGTAGAAAGTCCGGCAAAGGCTTCTATACCTACGACAAGTAGCGGCTTTCGACGCCGAAGGCTTTGCATGCGTTATCCTTCCCCTTGAGGATTCCATGCCCCAGAAAGAGCTGTACTTCGAAGACTTCCATATCGGCCAAAAGTTCCACTCCGCCGGCTCCGCCAAGATCACCGCAGAGGAGATCAAGGAGTTTGCGGCGCGCTATGATCCGCAGCCTTTTCACTTGGATGAGGCCGCTGGTGAGTCCAGCTTCTTTAAAGGATTGGCTGCCTCAGGCTGGCTGACGGCGGCAATTGTCATGCGGCTGCGGGTGGAGTCTCTGAAGGTCTTTGGCGGGATGATCGGAGCGGGCGTCGAAGAGATGCGCTGGACCGAGCCGGTGCGACCGAACGATACCATCCGGACCGAGATCGAGGTTGTCGGCGTGCGTACGAGCCAGTCCCGGAACAACTACGGGATCGTTCGTACACGAACGCTTGCCTACAACCAGCGGAATGAGGTTGTGCTCCGATCGACCGTGAACTTTCTCGCTCCGATCAAATCCGCTACTTAACCCCGGCTCATGAGTGGAAGGGTAGAGAGGGTTCAAAGCCTGTGACCGCCGACGATCTTTCCCTGCTTCACCAAGCTACTGGCGGGATCGTTGCTGTGGAGCTCAACTCCGGTGAGCAGTTCTTCGCGGAGGTTGTCATCGTCGTGGACGAGCCGCCGACACCGGATGTTTTCCTTCTGAGGGTGAACCGCGAGGCTGACGGGGCCTTCAGCGCCATGGGCGGAGGCGAATCGCACCTGCTGGCCGATATCTCCCGGGTGGCATTGCTTCCCGGGATCGAGTGCTCCGAAGGGAGTCCGGGACTCTGACTCAGGGCAGGAATCCTGACTGGTTCCCCACAGGCCCGGAGCCCCAAATGAGCGAACAAACCGCGTACATTAAGGTGATGCGGATGACTGTGCTGGCCTCCGGCTCGAAGGGAAACTCGACAATTATCGCGAGCGTTCGCACGCGAGTTCTCGTCGATGCGGGGCTTTCCTGCCGTGAGTTGCTGCGACGGATGTCCCTGGCGGGTGAAGATCCGAGCCGGCTCGATGCCATTCTCATTACGCACGAGCATCAGGACCACGTGGCCGGTCTTGCCGTGCTTGCGCGCAGGCTTCGCATTCCCGTCTTCTTCACCGAGCCTACGCACCGCGCGTGGGTACGCATGCTTACCCCACGTACGACGATGTCGTATGCACAGTGGCTGGATCAGTATCACCGCGGCAAGCTCCCGGTGACGGCGTCCATTAACGCCTACCCTGAGTCCGTCGAGCTACAATCGATTGCTGCTGTGTCTTCTCAGGTCGCTGTCCTCGATCCAGAACTCAACCGCACCGATGACCCTTACGCCATCATGGAATTGCCTGCCGAGCCTGACTCCGACGATGACTGCGACGGGTTGAGCACGCCCAAGGAAAAGGCAGATCCGACGTTCCTGCCGGCAGTGGAATACTTCCAGGCGGGTAAGCAATTCGCGATCGGGGATATTGAGATCTGCCCTTTCACGATCCCCCACGATGCTGCTGATCCCTGCGGCTTCGTCTTCGAGTCTCAGGCGGACGGCATCCGCATGGCGCTTGCCACCGATCTTGGCTATATGCCTCCAAACGTGAAGTCGGCACTGAAGAATGTGGATGTGCTTTTCCTTGAGTCCAACCACGATCTGGAGATGCTGAAGGACGGGCCCTATCCATGGTCGGTCAAGCAGCGCGTGCTCTCCAGAGTCGGCCATCTTTCCAATGACGCTACGGCAGAGTTTCTGGAGCGCGATTACGACGGCGGCGCGGCATGGATCGTGCTTGGCCACCTGTCGGAGTCGAATAACTTGCCGGAGCTTGCCCGCATTACCGCGGAGCGGGCGATTGGGGATCGCCTCTCGCTCCTGGGCAACCGGATTTTGTTGGCGTTGCAGTCTACCCCGCTGGCTCCGATCACGCTTTGAGCGAACTTAGCCGGCTGGATGCTGGGGCACATGTCCTTCCAGCGGCGGAAGTTCGCGTTCGATGGCCTGCACGATGAGGGGATCGTCCGGAACCATGTCCGGGGCGAAGCGAGCGACGACCTGCCCCTTGCGATTCACGAGAAATTTTTCGAAGTTCCAAGTGAGTTCGGGGGCATCATGCACGGTCAAGCCATAGCCACGCAGTTTGTCCTTAAAGCCGGGGTCGGCAACGCGGGCGACGGGCTGGGCTGCGGTCAGGGTCTGATACAAGGGGGTCTTCTGCGCGCCGGTAACAACCACCTTATCGAAGAGCGGGAAGCTAACGTTGTAAGTCAAGGCGCAGAAGTTTTGAATCTCCTGATTGGTCCCGGGCTCCTGTCCGCCGAAGTCGTTGGAGGGGAAGGCGAGCACGTCAAAACCGCAGCGTTTGTAGGTTGAGTAGAGCTTCTCCAATCCCTCATACTGGGGCGTCATGCCGCACTTGCTGGCGACGTTGACGATGAGCAGGACGTGGCCCTTGTAGGGTGCGAGGCTCGTCTCCTCGCCGGTGATGGACTTCACAGGTATTTCAAAGAGACTCGGCATGTCTCAAGGATAAATGAGTGTGCGCCGTGAGTTCCAGAAGAGTTTCCGCGAGGGTGGGTTTGTGGGTCAGGCGGTCGTCTTGAGGCAGATTTGATGTGCTGATAGCGGCGAGAAGGCAGCGGAATCGATCCGGGGCCGAGGGCTTGACAGGCGTACTATCTATAACGACATGGCGATAAGGGATACGATTTTAGGCAAGCCGCTCGCGACAAGCGAAGAGCGGGCAGAGCATATTGGCGTTTCCGCAGGCATTCCGATCTTTGGGCTCGATGCCCTGACAAGCGCGGCTTACGGCCCGGAGCAGGCTCTCCTCTATTTGATTCCCCTGGGGCTGATGGGAATCGGGTATCTGCTCCCGATTATCGGGTCGATTCTGGTCCTGCTGGTGATTGTATTTTTTAGCTATAGACAGACGATCGCGGCGTATCCGAACGGCGGCGGAAGTTACACGGTGGCCAGCGAAAATCTTGGCGAAGGTGCCGGTCTGCTGGCGGCCGCGGCGTTGATGATCGATTACATTCTGACAGCGGCGGTCGGGATCTCCGCTGGCGTGACCGCCGTAACGTCGGTCGATTCGAGCCTAATCCCGTACACGCTTCCTCTGTGCCTGCTGATTCTCGTGATCCTCGCCGTTGTAAATCTGCGTGGCGTTAAGGACACGGGCGCGGCGTTTATCCTGCCGACGTTCCTCTTTATTGGGACGCTTTTGACGCTTGTGGGTGTGGGTGTTTACAAGACGCTTGCAGCGGGTGGGCACCCGACCGCGATGTACACCATGCCTCCGCCCACACCCCCGCACGGCCATCTGATTGGGCTCGCGTTTGTGTGGTTGATCATGAAGGCGTTCTCCAGCGGATGCGCGGCCATGACTGGGGTCGAGGCGGTATCGAATGGCGTGATGGCTTTCGGGGAGCCTCGGGCGAAGAAGGCACAGTACACGCTGACAGTCATCATCGCGATTCTCATTGTGCTGCTTTACGGCACCTCCTGGCTGGCCAAGCATTATGGAATTATGGCGATGGAGCCGGACGATCCTCAGTATCAGAGCTTGCTGAGCTTGCTTGTGAAGGCCGTTTTCGGCCGTGGATGGTTCTACTTCGTAACAATGGGCAGCGTTTTTCTGGCGCTGGCGCTAAGTGCCAATACGGCGTTTGCGGACTTTCCGCGTCTGACTCGAGCGATCGCGATGCACGATCATCTTCCGCATGTATTCATACTGCGCGGGCGGCGCCTGCTTTTTTCGCACGGAGTGTATGCGCTGACGGGCTTCACGGCGTTGATTCTGATCGCGTTTCGCGGTGTTACTGACAAGCTGATTCCGCTGTATGCCATCGGCGCGTTTATGGCGTTCACGTTGTCACAGGCCGGCATGGTGGTGCATTGGCGGAAGCAGGAGGGGGAT
Source organism: uncultured Granulicella sp. (assembly GCA_965198885.1). Classification (GTDB taxonomy): domain Bacteria; phylum Acidobacteriota; class Terriglobia; order Terriglobales; family Acidobacteriaceae; genus Edaphobacter. The sequence goes on from OZ240677.1 coordinate 2,825,859, forward strand.
CATAAGGGGAGGGGCTGGCACATGTTCGTGAACGGCACGGGAGCCGTTGCGACTGGGCTTACGACGCTCATTGTTCTTGCTTCGAAGTTCCTTGCCGGTGCCTGGGTTACCGCGCTGCTGATTCCGAGTTTGATCCTCATCATGCATCTTGTGAAGAAGCACTATGTGCGGGTTGCGAGCGAGATGAAGGATATGAAGCCGCTGAACCTGGTCAATCTAGAGTCTCCGCTGGTAGTCATCCCGGTGGCGGGTTGGAACCGAATCTCCGAGAAGGCGATTCGGTTTGGGCTGGTTCTTTCCTCGGACATCAAGGTCGTGCATGTCCACTCCGAAGACGAAGAACACGGGATCGAGGAAGACTGGAACGAGAAGATCATGACGCCCATCCGGGAGAAGGGGATGGCAGTGCCTGAACTTGTGACGATCGCTTCCAACTACCGGTTCATCATCTCGCCGCTGATGGACTACATTCTGCGGCTGGAGACGGAGAATCCGGGGCGTAAGGTTGCGGTCCTGTTGCCGGAGCTGGTGGTGCGGCACTGGTGGGAGAACCTGCTGCATAATCAACGAGTGCAGCTGCTCAAGGTGCTTTTGCTGCTGCGCGGCAATCAACGGATTATCGTAGTCAATATCCCCTGGTACCTGTAGTCCGTCAGGCTGCTGTCGCGACGGTCTCCAGGTTCCTGGTGTCGTTAAGGCTCAGCGCTTCGGCGAGCAGCGTATAGCTGCGCAGACGGGCGGCGTGATCGTGGGTGATGGTGTTGACGATCAGCTCGTTGATCTGAAGAGCGTCGGCCATGGCGGTTAGACGGGTGCGTACGGCGTCGGGTGTGCCGACGATATAGCGGGGGAACTCGGCGGTTTCCGGTGCGGATGGGCCGAAGTGGTGGAGTTCGGCTGCGGCCTCCGCAGGTGATGCCACGGGGCGGCGGTCATTCTGGCGGATGCGGAGTTGGAGGAGACGAACGCTTTGGAAGAGGCGGTCTGCTTCGGTTTGGGTCTCGGCACAGATGACGCCGATGGCGGCGGTGGCCTCCGGGGTGGTTCGGGTGTTGGATTCGAGTTCGTAGTTCGGGCGGAAGTCCTGGCGGTAGTGCTCGATGGCGTGGCGGGTGGGGTCGGGGGAGAAGAAGTGGGCGAAGGCATAGGGGAGGCCAAACTGGGCGGCGGCCTGGCTGCTCCAGAGGCTGGAGCCGAGGAGCCATACGTCCGGGGCGCCGGGCATCTCCGGTGAGACGAGGACGCGGGAGAACGGGTGCTGCGCGGGGAAGCCGTGGTGCAGGAAGGCCAGAAGCTCGGAGAGCTGATCGGGGAAGTCATCGACCTGGAGCGCGTTCTTTGGGGCTTCGCGATAGCGGCGGAGGGCGGTGGCTTCGATGGGGCCGCCTCCGGGAGCGCGGCCTATCCCGAGGTCGATGCGGTTGGGATAGAGGGCGTGCAGGGTGCGGAAGGTCTCGGCGACCTTGAAGGGTGTGTAGTGCGGGAGCATGATCCCGCCGGAGCCGAGGCGGATTGTGCTGGTCTCGGCTCCGATGCGGGCGAGCATGATCTCCGGTGCGCTGCAGGCGAGAGTCTCCATGGCGTGGTGCTCGGACATCCAGAAGCGACGGAAGCCGAGGGACTCGACGTGCTGGGCGAGGGAGACGGAGTCGCGGAGGGCTTGTGCGGGGGTAGAGCCGGATGGAACCGGCGACTGGTCTAACACGGAGAGTTTGAGAGCATCGCTCATGTGAATTGGATGTTTAGGCGTGCGGGAAGGACGCAGCGGTCTGCTGTTGGGGGATTTCGGCACTTGTATCCCCCCCCTCCCTTTAATCGCGCAAAATATTCAATCGATTCGACTTAGGTTCGGACTTCGATTGTAAATGCTCCAAGAGTTGTGCAATGCTGCCGGACGAAAATGGCGTACAGGTGCGGGGATCAGGTTGTAACGAGATCGCGGGACTGGGTCCAGGTGGGGCTGAGAGTGCGCAGGCGGGCGACGGCTTCGGGGATGAGTGCGAGGGCGAAGTCGACATCTTCCTCGGTGGTGAGACGCGAGAGGGAGAAGCGAACGCTGGCTCGAGCGCGGGCGGGGGAAAGTCCCATGGCGGTGAGGACGTGGGAGGGTTCGGTGGCGCCGGACTGGCAGGCGCTGCCGCCGGAGACGGAGAGGCCTTTCAGGTCGAGCGCGATGACGAGGGCTTCGGCTTCGACGTGATCGAAGTAGAGGTTGGAGGTGTTGGGGGTGCGGTTGGTGGCGAAGCCGTTGACGCCGCATTCTGGAATGGCTTCGAGGAGGGTTCGTTCCAGGCGGTCGCGGAGGGTGACTAGGTCTGTGGCGGATTGAGGGAGGGCGGTCGAGCCTTCGACTCGATACCCCACCCTATCCGACGATGAGACGGTCGGAAAGGATGGGGCACCCGCAGCCGGGGATAGCCAGCTCTGGGCGAGTTCGGCGGCCTGGCCGAGAGCGACGATGCCTGCGACGTTCTCGGTACCGGCGCGGCGTTGACGCTCATGCGTGCCGCCGTGGAAGAGCGGGGCGAGACGGACGCTGCGACGGGTGAAGAGGATGCCGGTGCCTTGCGGAGCGTACATCTTGTGACCGGAGATGGAGAGGAGATCGACCTGTGCGAGCGGGCCGGTGGGGCTGAGGTTGAGGGGCAGCTTGCCTGCAGCCTGAACGGCGTCGGTGTGGAAGAGGACTTCTTTGGAGTGGGTCTTGGCGATGCGGGCGAGCTCTTCGACGGGCTGAATGGTGCCGGTCTCGTTGTTGGCGAGCATGATCGAGACGAGGCGGGTGTTGGGGCGGAGAGCTGCCTGGAGCGTGGCGGGTTCGATGAGGCCGGAGGCGGTGCAGGGGAGGTAGGTGACTTCGATGCCGCGCTTCTCGAGCGCCTCGGCTGCGTGGAGGACGGCGTGGTGCTCGATGGTGGTGGTGATGAGGTGTTGGCCGGCTTCCAGGGTGCCGAAGAGGGCGAGGTTGTCGCTTTCAGTGCCACCGGAGGTGAAGACGATCTCGGACGTGCGGCAGTGGAGCAGGCGCGCGACCTGGTCGCGGGCGTGGTCGATGGCAGCGCGAGCGTGCTGGCCGGGCTGGTGGATGGAACTGGCGTTGCCGAAGTGCTCCAGGAGATAGGGGCGCATGGCGTCGAAGACTGCTGGAAGCAGAGGCGTGGTGGCATTGGCGTCCATGTAAACCCGGCGCATGGTTCAAGTTTACGCTTCGAGTGGCTGGGGCAAGCTGGTAGGCTGGTGCGGCTGGTGAAGAGAAGACCAAGGAGCGATGTATGTGTCGAGGTTTTGGAAGGATGACGTTGGCGGTTGCGCTGGGAATGTTGGGTGCGATGAGCGCACGGGCACAGATGGGTGGTCCGCCGGTGGGTCCGCCGGTGGGAACGATTGTGGAACCCGGCAAGGCGATCGATCCGCTGATCTCAGTGTGGGAGTATCAGTTTATGGGGGTCGCGAAGGCGATGCCGGCGGAGAAGTATGACTTCAAGCCGATGAGCGGAGCCATCGCTGGATCGAAGTTCGACGGGGTGCGCAGCTTTGCCGAGCAGGTGAAGCATGTGGCGCAGGCGAACTACTACTTCTACAGCTCGGCAAGCGGGATGAAGCCGGATGTGGATGTGAAGGCGATCGGCGACCTGAAGACGAAGGCGGAGATTGTGGCGTCGCTCGAGGGCTCTTTTGCGTTCGCGCACAAGGCCGTAGCAACGTTGACGACGGAGAACTCGTTCAAGGCGATCAAGAGTGTGGACGGGATGTCTACGCCGATTGCGTTGATGTCGTTTGGCGCGGCGCACGGGTATGACCACTTTGGGCAGATGGTGGAGTACCTGCGAATGAACGGGATTGTGCCGCCGGGAAGTAAGTAGCACTTCGTGCCGTTCTCGGGAGACCGTGGGTTGGTTGAGGCTATGGTCCTCCCGTTGGTCGGGGGTGGAAGTGATTCTACGGCTCAGTCTACCGGCTCTCTACAGGGATGTAGGGGGCCGGGTACTCGGGGCCGGTGTAGTCGGCGCGTGGCCGGATGAGGCGGTTGTCGTCGTGCTGCTCAAGCACGTGGGCGGCCCATCCGGCAATGCGTGAGATGGCGAAGATGGGTGTGAAGAGATCGATGTCGATGCCGAGGGTGGTGTAGGTGCTGGCGGAGTAGAAGTCGACGTTGGCGTTGAGCTTCTTCTCCTGCTTGACGAAGGTCTCGATCTTGCGGCTCATGTCAAACCATTTGGTGTTGCCGGCGGCTTTGCCGAGTTCTTCCGACATGCGACGGAGGTGAGTCGCGCGAGGATCTTCGGTGTGGTAGACACGGTGACCGAAGCCGGAGATCTTCTGTTTCGACTCAAACATGCGGCGGACGTACTCGACGGGATCATCACCGGCTTTATCGATGGCGAAGAGAAGCTTTATGGTGGCTTCGTTCGCGCCGCCGTGGAGTGGGCCCTTGAGTGCGCCGATGGCTCCGGTGATGGCGGAGTGGAGGTCCGACATGGTGGCGGCGATGACGCGGGCGGCGAAGGTGGAGGCGTTGAGCTCATGGTCCGCGTGAAGAATGAGCGCGATATCAAAGGCGCTGGTCGCGGTGGCGGAAGGCTTTTCGCCGTTGAGCATCCAGAGGAAGTTGGCGGCATGCGAAAGAGACTTGTCGGCCTCAACGATCTCCTTGCCTTTGCGGATGCGATCGAAGACGGCGACGATCATCGCGATCTGCGAGGTGAGGCGGAAGCTCTTGCGGAGGTTTGCGGCGTGACTCGAATCCCGCTCGTCGGGGTCGTAGATAGAGAGCAGGGAGACGGCGGTGCGAAGGACCTCCATGGGGGATGCGGAGGTAGGGACGGACTTCAGGAGATCGATGATCTTGGGGTCGAGGGTGCGGGCTTCCGCGAGATGTGTGGAGAACTGTTTAAGTTGATCGGCATTTGGCAGGACACCATTCCATAGAAGGTAGGTGGTCTCCTCAAAGCAGGATCTGGAGGCGAGTTCGTGGATGTCGATGCCGCGGTAGGAGAGCACGCCGGTATCGCCATCGATCCAGCAGATGGAGGAGGTGGTGGCTACGATTCCTTCAAGACCCTTCGGTTTTACTGCGACGGCGGTGGACATGGGGCGCTCTCCAGAAGGGACTAACGAATGAAAGTACCTACGGTTATAGCGCAGCGGAGAAAGGGTTGTCACGACAGTGGGCGAATATCGACCTGTTTGTGCGATGCTTTGAAGTCCGCGAACGACGCGGTGTTTGTCATGTGAAGCGATCGGGCGAGAAAGGTGCGAGGTCTACTTCGGGCGTTTCGCCGAGGAGCAGTTGCGCGATGACATGGGCGGTTGCAGGTGCGAGCAGGATGCCGTTGCGGAAGTGGCCGTTGGCAAGAAGGTAGCGAGGCTGCCGGCGGATGGGTCCAAGCATGGGGAGATCATCTTTGGTTGCGGGACGAAGGCCGGCCCACGACTCCAGAAAGAGAGCATCTGCGAGCGGCGGCAGGAGGCGGGTGGCGTGGGCGTTGAGGGTGAGGATGTCCAAGGGATGGACCTCGAGATCGAAGCCCACGTCTTCAAGGGTCGCGCCGATGATAAGACGACCGGCGTTGGGGCCCTCGGTTCGTGGGACCACGTAGAAGCTTTCGGTGCGTAGGACGGTTTCCAGCGGTAAGGTCTTTGGGAGTTGTACGGCGAGCATCTGGCCTTTGCGCGGGGCGACGGGCGCAGGGGACCACGCACCCATGCAATCGATGAGGTGTGAGGCATGCAGTAGGCCGGAGGCAGTGTCGATGCTGACATGGTCCGGAGTGGCCGCGATGCGGGTAAGCGGTGACTGTTCGCGGAGATCGATGCGGGTGTGCCGGACGGCGATGAGGAGAGCGTCCGCAAGCTGACGTGGATCGATGGAGTGTTCGGGCAGGAGGGCAAAGCGATGCTCGGCGGGAACAAGCTGTGGGACCAACTCGCGGGGATCGGGGAGGGGTTCGAGGGAGGAATTATCTGGAGGGATGGACTGCAGGGTGCTTGAGGTCTGGAAGGGGATGAGGGAGCCGGAGAGATCGCCGATGCGATCGAGGAATGCGGGATACAAGGAGGCGCTTAGCTGCGCGAGCTTGTGCAGAGCCGGGGGATTTCCGGGGTCGTCGACGGCGAGCATGCCGGCTGCGGCGGCGCTGGCCTGGCGGAGCGCTTGTCCGGCTTCAAGGACGACCACCTTGGCTCCGCGGCGATCGAGTTCAAGAGCGAGGGAGAGTCCTATGATCCCCGCGCCCGCAATGACGTAGTCCGGTTGAGCCACCGATCCATTCTACGAGGTGCCTGGGTTGCGTCTAACGAAGTACTTTTGTTCGGATCGGCGTTCTGAAGCTACTGGGCAGGGGCGGAGCGGAGGCGTACCGTGGACAGAGTTACGGAGGGATTGAGGAATGAGTGATCGGGAGATGGAGGAAGGCCGGCCAACGTCGCCAGTGGTGCTTGGAGGGGTCGTGCTGGCGGTGGCGCTGGCTGTGGCGGCGTTGATCTGGTGCTACGGTCTGCACAATCACATGATCGCGGCGGAGAAAGCGCTGCAGGCGGCGCAGCAGAAGAATAGTGACCTCTCGCAGCAGGAGGAGGTCTTGAGTGCGAGGCTGAGGGCGACGACGGAGACACTGGGGCAAAGCGTCGGGCTGACGCAGAAGCAGATCGAGATCCGTACCGAGAGCCTGGTCGCCGCACAGCAGGCAGCCGTGCGAGCGCAGGCTGCGCAGACAGCAAAGCTGGAGCAGGAGCAGGCGGCTACGGAGAAGCAGGTAGGTGCGGTGGCGTCCGATGTGACCACGGTGAAAACGGATGTCGGCGGCGCGAAGCAAAGCATCGCGGAGACGCAGACCGATCTGCAGGCGACGAAGGCACAACTGCAACGGACGATCGGCGACGCGGGTGTGATGAGCGGGTTGATCGCAAGGAACCAAGGCGAGCTTGAGGAGCTGAAGCATCGCGGCGATCGCAACTACTTTGAGTTCACTCTGCACAAGGGCGCGCCTGCGACGCTACTGTCCACGATCAAGCTACAGGCGAAGAAGGTGGATGAGAAGCATGGCAAGTACACGATGGTGGTGAGCGCGGACGATCGTAACATTGAGAAAAAAGACAAGAGCCTGGATGAGCCGGTGCAGTTCTATTCGGGCAAGGATCCGGTGCTGTTTGAGGTTGTGGTGAACAACATCACGAAGAATGAGGTCTCTGGTTATCTCTCAACGCCGAAGGGTGCGCCGCGGGGGATGGATGCTCCGTCGAGGCAGTAGAGGTGTGGAGAGTTGAGGGAGTGAAAGTTCAATGGAATGCAGAACGGGGGACGCTTGGAGCGTCCCCCGTTTCTACGTTTGCCTGGTGTGTCTTTGCCTTGGGACCGGCTTCCTCGCGGATGCCGTTTGCCTATTCTCCCCGTCGAGTTTGCTCGACGCTGCAACACTCTTCACTGCAGCTAACGAAGGTATAGTTTCGAGCAAAAAAAGTGTCAAGGGAAAAACGATGCGAGGACAAAATTCTTTGCAGTTTTTTCCCCTTGATGATGACGTTGCAAGAGCGTGAGCGTGCTGCAACGAAGCTCAACGAAGAGGATAGGGATGAAGTTGAAGGCGTAAGTCTGGATGCGAGTAAGCCATGCGAGGCAAGAGCCACGGTGATGCAGAGTCGATCTTCTTAGAGACGGTGCGGATGGAGTAAACGACGTGAGTGTCGTGAGTGGAATGACTGCAGCTAGGCACACAGAGAGAGGAAGGAATCGAAGGACGTTGCGGTGAGCTAAGGCTGTCTGAGCAGTGTTAAGGGAACTGTTGCACCAGAGAGACGTAGACGATTTCGCGTTTGAGAGAGAGGCTGAACAGGGAGGTTAGGGCACTGCGACGATGGTGATACATGCGACGTATACTACGGCGTTGAAAGAGTGTGAGGTCGAGGAGCAGGGATGCGAGATGTGGTGATTGTGTCCGCGGTACGGACGGCGGTGGGGAAGTTTCAGGGCGGGTTGAGCGAGCTTGCGGCGACAAAGCTTGGGGCCGCAGTAGTGCGTGAGGCGGTTCGCAGGGCCGGCGTGAAACCGGAGGCGGTCGATGAGTGCATCATGGGTTGCGTACTGCCAGCCGGGTTAGGACAAAATCCTGCGCGGCAAGCTGCGCTTGGCGGTGGATTGGCGGAGACGGTTGCGGCGTTGACGATCAACATGGTTTGTGGAAGCGGGCTGAAGGCCGTTGCGCTGGCGGCACAGGCGATCCTGCTGGGCGATGCGGAGATTGTTGTCGCGGGTGGTATGGAGTCGATGTCGAATGCACCGTATCTTCTGCCGGGAGCGAGGAAGGGATTTCGCATGGGTGATCAGAAGGCGGTGGATTCCATGGTGAAGGATGGACTGTGGTGTGCGTGCGATGACCAGCACATGGGGATGACGGGAGAACTGGTCGCGGACAAGCATGGCATCACGCGCGAGCAGCAGGATGCGTTCGCGGTTGAGTCGCATCGCAGGGCGATTGCGGCCTGGAAAGAAGGGCGGTTTGCGGCGGAGGTGATGCCGGTGGAAGTACCGGGGCGGAAGGGTGAGGTTACCGTCTTCGATTGGGATGAAAGTGTTCGGGAAAAGACGTCCATGGAGACGCTGGCAGGGTTGAAGCCGGCGTTCAAGAAAGATGGAACGGTCACGGCGGGGAATGCTCCGGGAGTGAACGATGCCGCGGCTGCGGTGGTGGTGATGTCCGCTGCAAAGGCCGAGGAACTGGGGCTGAAACCGCTGGTGCGGATTAAGGCGCAGGCGCAGAGCGGGGTCGCGCCGAGGTGGGTGATGCTGGCACCGGTCATCGGTGTGGAGCGGGTGCTTGAGAAGGCGGCGTGGACGAAAGATGAGGTCGATCTGTACGAGTTGAACGAGGCGTTCAGTGTGCAGGCGTTGGGCGTAAGCAAGGAGCTTGGGTTGGATTTGGCGAAGGTGAATGTGAACGGCGGGGCGGTGGCGATCGGGCATCCGATCGGGGCGAGCGGTGCGCGGGTGCTGGTGACCTTGATCCATGAGTTGATTCGGCGCGATGCGCATAAGGGAGTGGCGGCACTTTGCCTGGGCGGCGGCAACTCGGTGGCTCTGGCTGTGGAACGATGAGCGCGCATGTAGACCGCTTCACCGGGCGCGTAGCGGAGTATGAGCGGTATCGTCTGCGCTACGGCTCTGAGGTGATCGAAGTACTGCGGGAGCGATGTGGGCTGACGGCCGAAGATGTGGTGGCGGACATCGGAGCGGGCACAGGGATGCTCGCGGAGGTGTTTCTGGAGGCGGGGAACCGCGTTGTTGCTGTCGAACCAAATGCAGCGATGCGGGCAGTGTGTGAGCGGCTGACGGAGGGCTACAGCGGATTGGAGGTCGTCGATGCGAGCGCTGAAGATACGGGGCTGGCGGTTGACTCTGTCGATCTGGTGAGTGTCGGACGAGCGTTTCACTGGTTCGATCAAGAGCGGGCACTCGCGGAATTTCGGCGAGTTTTGAAGCCCGGAGGCTGGGTGGTGCTGGTGACAAATCGGAGAGCCAAGGATGCTTCTGAGAAGGCCGAGGAGTACGAGCGGATACTGGAAGAGTATGGGACGGATTATTCATCCCTGCGCAGCGACTTCCGGAGCTTCTCGAATCTACGACCCTATGGAGATGCGGGAAGCTTTATCGTGGCTATGGCCGGCGCGCAGGAGCTCTCAGTTGAGGCATTGCTGGGCCAGACGCAGTCTTACTCGAGTACTCCGCTGCCGGGCCACGCGAACTATCTCCCGATGCAGCATGCTCTGAACGACTTCTTCGCGGGTCGCAATGAAGGTGGGACGGTGCGGCTGGATACGGTTTGCGAGATCATCGGCTGGCGAACGCCGCTCTGATCTCTTTCCCACGGCTTAGCACTCAATGATGTTGAGGGCGAGGCCTCCAAGGCTGGTCTCTTTGTAGCGTGACTGCATGTCCATACCGGTTCGGTACATGGTTTCGATGACCTGATCAAGGGAGAGCTTGTGGCCTTCGGTCTCATGCATGGCCATGCGGCAGGCGTTGACTGCCTTGACCGCTCCCATGGCGTTGCGTTCGATGCAGGGGATCTGGACGAGACCGCCGATAGGGTCGCAGGTCATGCCGAGGTTGTGTTCCATGGCGATTTCGGCCGCGTGCTCGACTTGAACGTTGGTACCGTTGAGCGCAGCGACGAGTCCGCCGGCGGCCATGGAGCAGGCGACACCGACCTCTCCTTGGCATCCGACTTCAGCGCCGGAGATCGATGCGTTTTCCTTGTAGAGGATGCCTATGGCGGCGGCGGTAAGGAAGAGACGGACGAGGCCGGCAGTTTTCTCCTCGCTGCTTCTATCCATGTTGATGAAATGCATGTAATAGTGCGCTATGGCTGGAATCACGCCGGCGGCGCCGTTGGTGGGAGCTGTGACGACTCGGCCACCGGCTGCATTCTCTTCGTTGGTTGCGATGGCGAAGAGGGAGACCCAGTCAAGCGGTGCGAGAGGATCGCGTGAGATGCTGCCCTCGGCTGCTTTGGCATCGAGTTCCTGAATCCGCTGGAAGAGGCGCGGGGCTCTGCGGCGCACGTTGAGACCTCCGGGAAGGATGCCTTCCGTGGCGATGCCGCGCTGCATGCATTGCTGCATGGCTGCCCAGAGGGCCAGAATGCTTTGAGTGACTTGATCTTCCAGAGAGCGGTCTTGCCCGGCACCGGATGGACCCGGACGCTGCACACGCGAGGGTTCGTAGCCGCTCTGCTCCGATTGCAAGAGCGCGCACTCGTTCGCCATGACTAGCTGCGCGATGGTGAGGTCGTGCGAGCCGGCAGTGTTGAGCAACTCCGCGGCGCTGTTGAAGGGGTAAGGCACGGAGCGGGGTGACACAAGCTTTTCTTTTGGATCAGGTGCTAACTCGGAAGCAGAGAGGATGAAACCGCCACCTACGGAATAGAAGACTCGCTCAGAGAGGACGTCGCCGGATGCGGTGAAGGCTGTGAAACGCATCCCGTTGGGATGTGAGATGGCTGCTTCCGCTCCGGGGGGATACATCCGGTCCCGGTGGAAGAGAAGGTCCGCCGCTTCTTGAAAAGGGATGGAGTGCGAGCCGTTCAGCTGAATGGTTTGGTGGTCTCTGATCTGGATGAGGTGTGACTCGACCCTTGCGGGATCGACTGCGTCCGGAGCTTCGCCGCCAAGCCCGAGCAGGATTGCGCGATCTGTCCCATGGCCAATGCCGGTGTGTGCAAGTGATCCATAAAGCTCTGCACGGACGCGGGCGGTGGAGGCGACTTTGCTCTCGCTTTGCAGTTCTTGAACGAAGCGCAGGGCGGCTCGCATGGGGCCGACGGTGTGACTGCTCGAAGGGCCGATGCCGATCTTAAAAAGTTCGAAAAGGCTTGTGTTCATGAGCTTTCTTTTGCGGATCAGGATGCAGGGGATTCGCAAGATGCCTGTTTGAGGCATACCTTGATTGTAGGTGCAGTGACTGTGTGTGTGCAGAGGCCGTTCGGGATGATTCAAGGCTTGCTTGTGACACGACTGCGCTTCTTCGCGGTGGACTCTGCCTGCTTGCGCACGACGTTTTGATGTGCGGTATGGAGCGCGCCTTGCATGGTTTGATCGTCCGCGGCATCAAGCCTGAGCAGAGTCATGCCCATGCGGCCCCAACCGCCAGGGGCGGGCAGAAAGAGTTCCGGAAGTTCGGCCACGAAGTCCGCTTGCTGTTCCGCCGTGAGCTTCAAGGTGCCGAGTTCTTTGGCTTGATAGGCGAGCGTTGCGAAGATGCGGTCGTTGACACGAAAGTCGGGGCTGCCCATGTGCAAACTCTCCACGGCACCCGGAAGCGCAAGGGCGCAACGACGAAATCGAGCGATTCCTTGGGACTCCTGCTTAACGCCGGTGGATGATCGCAATGGATGCTCCTGCTGCTCCGTTTGAGAGGCTGTATGCCGAGGCTCAAATTCCTTGCGCTCATTCTAGAGTGCTGGCGAGTTTGCGATGCTATACTCCGGGAGCTTTCTGCCTCAAGGAATCATCAGGCGAACTCATGCTCTTCAAAGCGCTTAGCGCCGCTGTTTACGGGATAGACGCGCACATCATCGACGTGGAAGTGGACTACTCCGGCACGATGCAGGAGAAGCCTGAGTTCAACATGGTCGGGCTTCCGGATGCCGCGGTGCGGGAGAGCCGCGACCGGGTCCGTTCGGCGATCCGTAACTCGGGTTTCGATCTTCCGACAACCAGAATCGTCGTGAACCTGGCGCCCGCCGATATCAAAAAGGAAGGGTCAGGATTCGATCTTCCGATCGCCATCAGTATTCTGGGCGCGTACGGTGCGCTGCACATCAAGGACCTGAGCAACTTTCTCCTGGTGGGGGAACTTGGGCTGGACGGCGGCTTGCGTTCCGTTGCGGGAATGTTGCCGATCGCGCTTGCGGCACGCTCGCGGGGTATCAAGAACCTGATCCTTCCAGCGGCGAATGCCCGGGAGGCTGCGGTTGTGGAAGGAGTGAATGTCTACCCGGTCGGTAGCCTGCTGGAGGTTCGCGATCTGCTCAATGCATCGGCGCTGGGGACTTTGGCCGCTTTGCCGCTGAAGGTTGAAACCTCTTCGCTGCTGGACGAGATGCAGCACTTTCCGCATGACTTCAAGGATGTGCGTGGGCAGCAGGTAGCCAAGCGGGCGCTCGAGGTCTCTGCTGCCGGCGGACACAATATCCTGATGATCGGTCCGCCGGGATCGGGGAAGACGATGCTGGCGAAGCGACTTCCATCGATCCTTGCGCCCTTGCGCTTTGAGGAGGCTTTGGAGACGACGAAGATCCATTCTGTCGCCGGAGTGCTGAACCCGGATGAGGGGCTGGTGACCCATCGCCCGTTCCGGGCGCCGCATCATACGATCTCAGACGCAGGGCTGATCGGCGGGGGCGCGATCCCGCGGCCTGGCGAGGTCTCGCTGGCGCACAATGGGCTTCTCTTTCTGGACGAGCTTCCTGAGTTTCCGCGCAACGTGTTGGAGGTGCTGCGGCAGCCGCTTGAGGACGGGCAGGTGACGATCTCGCGTGCGGCGATGAGCCTGAGCTTTCCGGCTCGCTTTATGCTTGCGGCGGCGATGAACCCATGTCCGTGCGGCTACTTCAACGACAAGAGTCGCGAGTGCATGTGCACGCCGCCCATGATCCAACGGTACGTGTCCAAAGTTTCGGGGCCGTTGCTGGATCGCATCGATATCCACATTGAGGTGCCGGCGGTGCAGTACAAGGAGTTGCGTGGAAGGACGTCGCCTGAGGGATCGGCGGAGATCCGGGCGCGGGTGCTTGCCGCTCGCAGCTTGCAGCATAAGCGCTTTGCGCAGGCGGATCATCCTCTGGGGCCTGAGCGTACTCGACCGAGCGGACGAAGTGCGTCGCGGGTGATCTATGCGAATGCTCAGATGAATAGCCAGCAGATTCGAATGTATTGTGAGCTTTCCAGCGAGGCCGAGCGGATTTTGGAACGGGCGATGCAGCAGCAGGGGCTCAGCGCGCGAGCGCACGACCGGATCCTCAAGGTTGCGAGAACGATTGCCGACCTTGAGGCTGCGCCGGAGATTGCGGTCAAGCATATCGCTGAGGCGATTCAATACCGGACGTTGGATCGGAGTTACTGGAGTTAGAAACGATGGGAGGGGCAGTTCGAGAAGCGGAAAGTATCCCTTTTCTGGAATCGGCGGATGGTGTAATCCCGGAAAAAGTATTGACGCAGCGTGACATTGCAGTTACTTTGCATGAGGGCCGAATGAATCGGCGACTTCTTTCGGCTTGAGCGGTCTAAGAGGCAAGCGAAGGAACGGTCTCAATCCTCTCACTTTTCGGTGCATCTTCGCGTAGTCCGACTGCGTCCAATGCACTGTTGAGTGGTAACAGTTACCTTTGTACTGACCCGTCCCAGCCTGAGCATCTGTACTTTCTTGGGGTTCTGCTCCCTGGGTGAACTGTTGCTCGGACAGGGCAGATGGACGACGGGTACGAACCAAACGGCAGGCTCGAACTGACCGGAAGCAGGAAGAATGAAGGAGAAGTTCTATGCGCTCAGATTTGATCTTTGGAGCACTTACGCACGTTACCAACCGCTATCAGCTCTGCCAATTGGCGTCGAAGGCCACGCGTAAGTTGCACAAGCCAAACACCCGGCTGCAGGATACGACGAACGAAGTTCTTGATCGCTTCAAGGACACCGTTCCCATGGATGATGCCTCGGAAGCCGTGGTTGAGAAGATTCATGTGGACGATCGTCAGGAACGTCGCGCGGCGTAGTCCGAGATTCACGGCGCCGGTCTGACCTTCGGGCCGGCGGTCGCGACTTGAGTAGAACAAGAATTTTGTGCTAGCATCTCTGCAGTAACCCCTCCGCACCGGCATCCTCCGCAACTCCCATCCGGCCTCCGCTGATCCTTCTGTTCCGCAGATCCCGCCTGAGTTACGTCCTATCCCTATCCTCCCTCCCAAAGAAGAAGCGACCCATCCATGACAATTTCTGAGTTGAAAGAGCACAATATTGCGGAGCTAGGTAAGCTTGCGCGTGGCCTTGACATTGGCGGCACCAGCGGCCTCCGCAAGCAGGACCTTATCTTCAAGATCCTGCAGGCGCAAAGCGAAAAAGAGGGACACATCTTTGCGGAAGGCGTGCTTGAGATTCTGCCGGACGGCTATGGCTTCCTGCGCTCTCCCGATTACAACTATCTGCCCGGTCCGGATGACATTTATGTCTCGCCCTCGCAGATCCGCAAGTTCGATTTGAAGACGGGCGATACCATCTCCGGCAACGTTCGCAGTCCGCATGAAGGCGAGAAGTACTTCGCTCTGGTCAAGATTGAGGCGATCAACTTCGAGTCGCCCGAGGAGACCCGGAACAAGGTCCTCTTCGATAACCTGACACCGCTCTATGCGCAGGAACGCGTCAAGATGGAGACGGTGCGTGAGCACATCTCCGGCCGGGTGATGGACCTGCTGACGCCCGTGGGTAAGGGGCAGCGTGGACTGATCGTAGCTCCTCCGCGTACGGGTAAGACGATGCTGCTGCAGTCGATTGCCAACTCCATCACGGCAAATCATCCGGAGGTGGTGCTGATCGTGCTGCTGATCGACGAGCGGCCGGAAGAGGTTACGGATATGCAGCGGAGTGTGCGCGGTGAGGTGATCTCATCCACTTTCGACGAGCCTGCGGCCCGGCACGTACAGGTTGCCGAGATGGTGATCGAGAAGGCGAAGCGGCTGGTGGAGCACAAGCGGGATGTGGTGATCCTGCTGGATTCGATCACGCGTCTGGCGCGGGCTTACAACACCATCGTTCCGCCTTCCGGTAAGGTGCTCTCGGGCGGTGTGGACTCGAATGCACTGCAGCGTCCGAAGCGGTTCTTCGGTGCGGCTCGCAACATTGAAGAGGGTGGCTCGCTGACGATTATTGCGACTGCGCTGGTTGATACAGGATCGCGTATGGACGAAGTCATCTTCGAGGAGTTCAAGGGAACTGGTAATATGGAAGTCATCCTGGACCGGAAGCTGGTGGATAAGCGCGTGTTCCCGGCGATCGATATTCAGCGGTCGGGGACGCGTAAGGAAGAGCTGCTGATTCCGAAGGAAGACCTGCAGCGTACGTGGATTCTGCGGAAGGTGCTGAATCCGCTTTCGCCCACGGAAGCAATGGAACTGCTGACGGACAAGCTGGCAAAGACGCGGAACAACCAGGAATTCCTGCACAACATGAGCTCCATCTAGCAGTTTGTGCTGTCTTGGGCTTCGCGTTCGTCCTCCCGTTGGTCGGCACGGGGACTGTTTCAGTCCAACGGAGGGCGACGTGGGGCAGTACTAAGGGATGATGTGCTCGCGTCCGTGATGAGTATCTCTGGTTGACCCATTCTCGCCTCCCTGCATCTAGCTATCGAGCGTCAGGACGCCTTCCTTGCGCAGAGATTGGAGTCTTTCATGCAGGATGCAAACCTCACCGCCGCACAAGGTCATCAGTCCACCGTCAATCCTGCGAATGATGGTTCGCAGGCTGTCGCTACGGAGGTGTGGCCGGGGAAGAGCTTCAACGGGATTCTCTCGGGCAAGGTAGCCGTCGTCCTTGGGGCTGCTCGGGGGATCGGTAGGGCCATTGCGGCGGACCTTAGCGCGAACGGAGCGGATGTTGTTGGGATCGATATTGCAGGTCAGGTCTCGCCGATTGTCGAGTATGTTCCGGCGACTCCGGCTGATCTGGAGTTCACGGGGAAGCTGGTGCGCGAGAACGGGCGCAAGTGGCTGGCGATCACGGCGGACATCCGCGACATCAGGGGTTTGCGCGCGGCTGCCGGGGAGGCCGTTACTGCTATGGGGCATATTGATATCGTGGTGCAGGATGCCGCGATTCAGGCGTTCAAGCCGCTTCTGGAGATGGAAGATCATGACTGGCATGACGTCATCGATAACAACCTGAATGGGAGTGCCAATGCTATCCGGGCCTTTGCTCCGCATCTTGTGAAGCAGGGGAATGGCGGGCGGATTATTTTGATCTCGTCCATGCAGGGGCGGTATGGGACGAAGAATGGGGCGGCGTATTCGGCTTCCAAGTGGGGGCTGATCGGGCTGATGAAGTCGGCTGCGCTGGAGTTGGGGAAGCACAGGATCACCGTGAATACCATCGAGCCGGGGCTCATCGATACGGCTATGACGCGGAACGACCGGCGATGGAGTCTGGCGGTGGGTGAGACGATGACTACGCCTCCGCCCGAGCATCCGACGGAAGAGCAGGCGATTGCAGCTCGCGTGCCCAAGACGCCGCTTGGAGTTCCCTGGTTGCGGCCGGAACAGGTTGCGCCGGTTGCGGTTTTTCTGGCGAGCGATGCGGCGGAGATGATTACGGGTGCATGCTACGACGTGAATGGTGGGGACAGCGCGCATGATCTGGGGTGAGGGGTACCCCCCACCCCCCCCGCTTTTCGCGCAAAGTATTCAAAAGATTAGGGTTAGTTCTGGACTTGGAGCCGAAAAGTACACCAAAAGTATACTTTTGTGGCTAAAGTATTCATTCCAAAGGAGTAGTCTCATCACGAGATGGGGGCGGATTTAGTAGCCGTTGGAGAGGAGATAGGCTTCGGTGACGGTCCAGGCGGCGGTGTTTGCGGCGGATTCCCGGGCTTCGGCGTATTTGGCGAGGACGTCAACTTCGATGTTGATGGAGGCTCCGGCGGAGAGGGTGTGGAGGGCGGTGGCCTTGTACGTGTGGGGGATGATGGCGATGGAGACGGCGCCGGCGGTGAGGTCGGCGACGGTGAGGGAGATGCCTTCGATCGTGATCGAGCCCTGGGGGACGACGTAGCGGGTGAGGGTGGCGGGGAGTTGGAGGCGGAGACGCCAGTCGGTGGTCTCGGGGTGGGCGGGATCGAGGGCTTCGAGGGCGAGGAGGGTAGCGACTCCGTCGACGTGGCCCTGGACGACGTGGCCGCCGAGGGGGGAGCCGGCGGGGGTGGGGAGCTCCAGGTTGACGATCGCGCCGGGCCGGAGATGGCTTAGGGTGGTGCGTTCGACCGTTTCTCGCGCGAGGTCGGCGGAGAACTGGCCGTCCTGAAGTTCGAGCGCGGTGAGGCAGACGCCGGAGACGGCGATGGAGTCGCCGGTGCGGAGGCGGGCTGCGAGTGGGCCTGCGGCGATGGTGATGCGGGTGGGACCGGTGGCGGTGGCGGGCGGGGTGACGGCGAGGACGTTGCCGGTGGTTTCGATGAGGCCGGTGAACATGGTTCTAGATTAGATCGATTTTGAGGCCATCGGTTGTAGTGCATGGAAGAGCAATCACAGCAACAGCAATTGCAACCGCAACAGCAACCGCAGATACGGAGGTTCTGAGCCTTCGCTGCGCTCAGGCTCAGAATGACGCGTGGGTAAGGGGACCGGTGGGAGTGGGCCAGGGGTCGGTAAGGAGGCCGGAGACGCAGGCGTCCGGGCCGAAGGCGCGGCGGCTAACTCGCTTCAGGCCTTGCTCGAAGAGGAATGGGTTGGGGGTACCTTCGGCGAAGAGGAGGGCGTTTGGGCCGAGTTCGGTTTCGGCGTAGAAGAGGACGGCTTTCTGGACCAGGCCGGCGGAGAGGAAGGCTCCGTTGAGAGCGGGGCCGGATTCGAGCAGGACGGAGAGGATCTTTTCTTTGGCGAGTGAGGCGAGGATTTCCTGGAGATTGAGCCTGAGGCCGCCGCTGACCTGGTTGACTCGGACGCCGACGGCTTCGAGGGCTGTGATTCGCTCCGAGGGGGCTTCGTCTCCGCAAAAGACGAGGAGGTCAGCGGCGGCGCTTTGGACGAGCTTCGAGGTCAGGGGGATGCGGAGCAGGGAGTCGAGAACGATGCGGAGGAGGCGGCGGCGGCGGGGGAGACCGGTGCGGTCGGTGAGGGAGGGGTCGTCGGCGAGGACGGTGCCGATGCCGGTGAGGATAGCGTCGGAGGCGTGGCGCAAGCGCTGGACTTCAACTCGGGATTCCGGGCTGGTGAGCCAGTGGGGTTCGGTGCGGGTGCGGGTGGATGGGGGCGGGGCGAGCTTGCCGTCCACCGAGAGGGCGGACTTGAGGGTGACCATGGGAGTGCCGTGCTGGATGGACCAGGCGAAGGCGTCGTTGAGTTCGCGGGCTTGTGCTTCGAGGAGGCCGATGGAGACGTCGAGTCCGGAGGCGACGAGCCGGGCGATACCCTGGCCACGGACTTGCGGGTTGGGGTCGAGGGTTGCGATGACGCAGCGGGCGATCCCGGCGGCGATGAGTGCGTCGGCGCATGGACCGGTGCGGCCGTGATGGCTGCAGGGTTCGAGGGTGACGTAGGCGGTTGCGCCTGTGAGTGCATGGCCGAGGGCGACGGCTTGCTTGAGGGCGACGATCTCGGCGTGATCGCGGGTCTCGTAGTGGTGGGCGCCTTCGCCGAGGACTTCTCCGTTGCGGGTGAGGACGCAGCCGACCTGGGGGTTAGGCGAGGCGAGCCCGACGCTGGCCTCGGCTCGATCGAGGGCGCGGCGCATGAAGCGTTCGTCTTGGGGGGCGATGGGGGTGGGCACTGTGGAGGAGGGCGTTCGGCGGGGAATGACGAGGGTGACGAGCCGTTCCCTGAGAGAACCGGCAGAAACAGGCTGCTTTGATGTTCATGTAAAAATCCGGGGCTAAAGCCCACAGATTTTATTTTCGCTCTTCGTGGGGCTGAAAGCCCCACGCTAATCCCAAACAGCAGAAACTTAAACCTCTCTAACGCTGGAGCGTGGGTAGGGGGCTGAGCCAGAGGACGACTCCGACGAACTCTGCGCAGAGGAGGAGTTCAATGAAGGTCAGGGTGCCGTGTCCCATGCTGAAGGCATGGGGTGCGAGCCAGAACATGAGGGCGGTCAGGATTACCAGGGTGCCGACCGCGACGCGGCGGCCGACGTAGGTTGCAACGAAGTGCGTGGCGGTGACGTAGCGCGAGGGTGCGGGGAGATGCTGCATGACTCGCAAGGCGAAGTCGTCTGCGATGAGAAAAGTTGGAGCGGTCTCCAGCGCGAGGGTGATCCGGTTGTCGAGTTCGTTGTTTGTGGATTCGTTCATCGCTTGATCTCCTCTCTTTGGGTTTGTTCGCTCGATGCGGATCGCGTGATGGCGTCTCGCAAGCGTTTGCGGCCTCGGTGCAGGTGGGTGCGTACGGTACCGAGCGGGATGCGCAGGGCTTCGGCGATCTGCTCGTAACTTCTTTCTTCCTGATGGTAGAGCACGAGGACGGTTCTCTCCACTGCGCTTAAGAGCATGAGATGCGTCTCCACAGCTTGCTGGAACTCGCTGTCAGTGAGGGACTGCTCCGGGTTGCGGCCGGGGTGCTCGAGTCGATCTTCCCAGGTTAGGGCATGGTCGTCGTCTTTTGATGTGGATGTGGGGGCGCTGAGGGAGATGTTGCGGCGGTCTTCCCGGGCGTGGCGTTTCCACTCATCCTGGGCGACGTTGACGGTGATGCGGTAGAGATAGGTGCTGACGAGGGCTTCGCCGCGGAAGCTGGGCAGGGCGCGGTAGAGGCGGAGGAAGACGTCCTGGGCGAGATCGTCTACGCCATCCTGGCGGCCGGTAAGGCGCAGGAGGGTGCGGAAGACCATCTGTTGATGGTCGCGGACGATCTGCTCGAAGCTGGGTTCAGTTTGCAAAGGTGCGATAGTTCAGGACCAAGTTAACGCCGTTGGACTGGGGCGCGGGCTGAAAGTTTCATGGGCGGAGGTGAAACTTTCAAGTCAGCCGGAGGTCTAACGCGGGCAGAAAGAGAGGACACCACCATGTCAGATATGGAAACAGTCAGCCCGATTCTTATACCGCTCGCCGGGATCGGCGTGGCGATCGTCGCGATTCTTGCGGGAACTGTGCAACAGATTCATAGCAGCCGTTTGAAGGCCGATCAGAGGATGGCGCTGCTGGGGCGGGGGATGTCGCCACAGGATATCGAGGCGTTTCTGAGGACTTCGAAGGAAGTGGAGCGGGTGCCGAAGGATCCGATGCGGTCGCTGGGGAATGCACGGCGGACGGCGATTGTGCTGGTCTCGCTGGGGATTGGGATTATTGCGTTTTTCGTGCTGATCGAGCTGATTCTTGGGCAGCGGGAGATCTTTACGGGGGCGGCTTGCGGGTTGATTCCACTGGCGATCGGGATTGGATTCATTGTCGACTACCAGCTGCAAAAGCGTGAGATGTCGCGCTTCGGGCTGGAGGTTGAGGCGGATCAGGCGCGGCGGTGAAGGCTGGCTTCTTATGTTGGAGGAGAAAGACTGGAATTCTCGCGCGAGCCGGACACGGGTTGGGCGGGAGTAGCTTCTTCGGGGTCCTTCGACTGAGTCTGTCGCGTGGCGACAGACTTCGCTCAGGATGACATGTTTGTACTGGTCCGGATCGGGTCTTGCTGCCGGTCTATTCTCTGCTGGGCTAGTCTCTGGAGGGCTAGTCTCTGGAGGGCTAGTCGACGAGGGAGTCGATGAAGCTTTTGCTGTCGAAGGGGATGAGGTCGTCGATCTTTTCGCCGGTGCCGGCGTAGATGACGGGAAGGCCGAGTTCGGTGGCGATGGCGAGGACGATGCCGCCCTTGGCGGTTCCGTCGAGCTTGGTGAGGACGATGCCGGTGACGCGGGCGGCTTCGGTGAAGAGGCGGGCTTGCTGGAGGCCGTTCTGGCCGGTGGTGGCGTCCATGACGAGCAGGGTCTGGTGAGGTGCGCCGGGGACGAACTTTTCCGCGGTGCGGCGCATCTTGTCGAGCTCCTTCATGAGGTCGGACTTGGTGTGGAGGCGGCCGGCGGTGTCGACGATGAGGACCTGGGTGCCGCGAGCCTTGGCGGCGGTGCAGGCGTCGTAGAGCGCGGCTGAGGGGTCGCCACCCTGCTTGGTCTTGATGATCTGGACGCCGGATCGGGTGGCCCAGACTTCCAGTTGCTCGATGGCGGCGGCGCGGAAGGTGTCGGCGGCGCAGAGGAGGACGGAGCGGCCTTCGGTGGTGAAGAGCTGGGCGAGCTTGCCGGAGGTGGTGGTCTTGCCGGTTCCGTTGACGCCGACCATCATGATGACTTCTGGGGCGGTTAGCGGGTGGGTGATGGGGCGGGCGACCTTATCGAGGACGGCCTGGAGTTCTTTGCGGAGGAGAAGCTTGAGCTCGGCACCCCCTTCTATGCCGACGCGGAGGGCTCGCTGGCGAAGGTTTTCAAGGACGATGGCGGTGGTGGCGCTGCCGATGTCGGCGGCGAGGAGGACGGGTTCGAGGTCGTCGAGGGTGGATTGGTCGACCTCGCGGGTGAGGGCAATGACCTGGCCGATGGACTCGGCGAAGGACTCACGGGTGCGGGTGACTGCCTGGCGCATGCGGTCGAGGAAGCCGCGTTTTTGTGGTTCTTCGGAGGCCGAAGATGCGCTTGAGGGCTTGTCTGGTTCGGGTTCGTCCTGCTGGTTGCGGCGGCCAAAGATCGAGAAAGCCATACTGCTTCAGTCTATCAACCGAGCGGGTTAGGAGGTTTCCGCTATCGTCGGCTGCGACAGTAGAGGCTGGTACCGGGCGTTCGGGCGAGGGTTGGAGCCGTGAGGGTCGACCTTCTTGGCATCCATGTGAAGGAAGAGGACGATGGCGATGGCAGCTACCACGATGAAGACGGCAGAGAGTGCGACAACCAGGTTGAAGTTCGGTCCCTTGGGATATTTGCGATAACTTGCGGTGGGGTCTTGTTCGCTCATGCACCGTTGGATGCGGAAGCATGGGGCCGGGGGCAAGAACGCTACTCGTCTTTGCCGGGGCGGGCCATGAGGTCGCGGATGGCGTCGCGGGGAGCTTTGCCGTGGTGAAGGACGGCGTCCATCTGCTCGGCGATGGGCATCTCGACGCCGTAACGGGCGGCGAGGCCGAGGGCAGAGGCGGTGCTGCGAACTCCCTCGGCGACCTTGCCGTTCATTCCGGCGAGGATGTCGGGGAGCTTGCGGCCTTTGCCGAGCTCGACGCCAACGGAGCGGTTGCGACTGAGTGAGCCGGTGCTGGTCATGACGAGATCGCCGATGCCGGAGAGGCCGGCGAGGGTCTGGCGGCGGCCGCCGCAGGCGACGGCGAGGCGGGTGATTTCGGCGATGCCGCGAGTGATGAGGGCGGCGGAGGTGTTCGAGCCCATGCCGAGGCCGTGGATGACGCCGCTTGCGAGGGCGATGACGTTCTTCAAGGCTCCGCCGAGTTCTACGCCGGGCACATCGTCATTGGTGTAGATACGCATCGAGGGGGTGGTGAACTCCTTCTGGATTGTCTGCGCCACCTTGGGGCTGCTGGAGGCTACAACGATGGCGGTCGGCATTCCGGCGGCGACCTCCTGAGCGAAAGACGGGCCGCTGAGGACGCCACAGGGACAATTTGTGACCGAGGCGATAACCTGGCTCATGCGCAGGAAGGAGTTCTCCTCGATGCCTTTGCTGGCGGAGATGACGATCTGGTCTTTGGTCAGGAGCGGGGCGATGTGGGCGATGGTCTCGCGGAGGAACTGGGATGGTGTGACGGAGAGGAGAATGTTGGCTTCGAAGATGGCGGCGGGCAGATCGGAGGTGACTTCGATGTCGGCGGGGAGGGTGAAGCCGGGGAGGTAGGGAAGGTTTTCTCCAGTCTCTGCGAGGTGATCCGCCAAGGCCGGGGAGTGTGCCCAGAGGGTGAGGTCGTGACCGCCGCGGCGTGCCAGGGCGATCGCCATTGCGGTTCCCCAGGCACCGGCACCGAGGACTGCGATGCGGCTCATGCCGCCACCTTTTTGGAGCCGAAGCGGCTTTCGGTTCCGGCCATCAACCGCTTGATGTTCTCCCCATGCTTGCCGATGATGAGGACCGCGATGAGGACAAATCCCACGGTGGTGATCGGGCTCTGCGGGCGAACGAAGAAGTAGGCGAAGAGGGGCAGGCTGGCGGAGGCGAGGATCGAGCCCAGCGAGACGTAGCGGGTGAGCACTACGACGACCAGGAAGACGGCGAAGATGCAGACTCCGGAGAGCGGGGTGAGGGCGAGGAAGACGCCGAGGCCGCTTGCGACCCCTTTGCCGCCGTGGAATCCGAGCCAGACCGGAAACATGTGGCCTAAGACGGCTGCCACCGCGGCCACGACTGCGATGTCATAGTTGCCGTGGCCGAGCTGCCTGGCGAGGTATACCGCGAGGTAGGCTTTGCCTAAGTCCAGCAGGAGGGTGGCGAATCCCAGGCCTTTGGCGCCGGATCGAGCGACGTTGGTGGCGCCGATGTTACCGCTGCCGGTGGCGCGGATGTCCTGATGGCGGAAGATGCGGACCAGGAGATATCCGAATGGGATCGACCCGAGCAGGTACGCGACGGCGATGGAGATCAACCAGGGACTCATAGCTTGACCCACAGTCTAACAATCTCGACGGGGCGTAGTCCCGGGCGGAGAAGTTCTGTGTGTAAAACCGGAGTGTGGCCGTTGGTGCAAGAGAGGAGGATACTGGGTATGAGCCTTCAAAGTTCTTTCGTCTCCATGCCTACCTCTCCCAAGATTCCGTTGAAAGTTCCCAGTGTCTTTGCCGGCAAAGCGTGGCAGCAGGTTCTCTCGCGAGACCCGCAGGCGGACGGATTGTTTGTTTACGCCGTGAAGACGACGAAGATCTACTGCCGGCCGGGGTGTCCGAGCCGCCGTCCGGAGCGGAAGAATGTCTCGTTTTACCCGTCGCCGGAGATGGCGCGGGCGGCTGGTTTCCGGCCTTGTCTGCGGTGTGAGCCGGACGCGGCTGCTCCGCGGCAGGATCCGCAGATCGCTGCCATCGATGCCGTATCGCGGTATTTGAAGGAGAATGCCGGGGAGCAGACGCGTCTGAAAGATGTCGCCAAGGCCACGGGTGTCGCTCCGCTGACGATTCTTCGCGGATTCAAGCGGGTGTTGGGGGTTACTCCGCGGGAGTTTGCGAAGACGGAGCGGATGGCGAAGTTCAAGGCGAAGGTTCGGGTTCCGAAGACGTCGGTGACGGAGGCGATCTACGATTCCGGCTTCAGTTCTTCTTCGCGGCTCTATGAGTCTGCGAAGGCAAACCTGGGGATGACACCGACAAGTCTCAGAAAAGGTGGCGCAGGGGAGCAAGTGCGGTATGCGCTTGCCTCGTCTCCGCTTGGTCCGATGATCGTTGCCGCCACGGCTCAAGGAGTGTGCCAGATTGCCTTTGCCGAGACCGACAAGGAACTGGTCGCCGGTCTGACGTCTGGGTTTCCCCGGGCTGAGCTCAAGCAGATGGATCGCGAACTCTCTTATGCCGTGGAGGCGGTGCTTGCGGCCATGGCCGAGTCGCCCAAGGCCGAGCCGTTGCCGATCGATGTGCGAGCTACTGCATTCCAGGCCAGGGTCTGGAAGGAGCTGCAGAGCATTCCTCGCGGGGAGACGCGGACTTACTCGCAGGTTGCAGAGGCTCTTGAGAGTCCGAGGGCGGTGCGGGCGGTGGCGCATGCGTGCGCCTCGAATCCGCTTGCGGTTCTGGTCCCATGTCACCGGGTCATCGGCAAGGACGGTGCGCTGACGGGGTATCGCTGGGGTTTGAGCCGGAAGCGGCAGCTCCTCGAAGCCGAGGGCGCGCTGCCGTCTAAGGACTTGCATGAGTAAGGTTTCCGAGCCGATTCCGCGATCGTACAAACCCTGGCTGATCGCGAGCATCGTGATGCTTGTCGGGTCGTTGGTTCTGCTTGCGGCTGCGGTGATCGCCGCGTTTGTATCGTTTGGGGACAGTACTACGCCGCTCTGGATCGTCGTTCTGGGCGTGTTTGCTGTGATCGGGGTGATGCTTGGGTTCGGCGGTTTATTTTTGCTGATGGCGACGGCCGCGTATCAGAATTGGCGGGAGTCACGGCGGGTGCAGGTCATGCCACCGGAACACCCGAATTCGTGACCTCACGAAAGATTGTCGCCGGCCTTTGCACCGGCGGAGCGGAAGCCCGGTTAGAGTAATCCCATGAGCGCGTCTCCCACCGTGATCCAATCCGCGCAACCCGACGAAGCGGAACGCGCGAAGGCCAAGCGGATCTATTCGAAGATCACCTGGCGGCTGATCCCGTACATCTTCTTTCTCTACATTCTGGCGTATCTGGATCGGGTGAATGTAGGGTTTGCGGCGGTCGAGTTCAAGCGCGATCTTCATCTCTCCGAGTCCATCTACGGGCTGGGTGGAGGGATTTACTTTATCGGACAACTGATGTTCGACCTGCCCAGCAATCTGTTTCTGCAGAAGGTGGGGCCGCGGCTTTGGATTGCGCGGATCATGATCACGTGGGGGATCATTGCGACGTGCATGATGTTCGTGAAGGGGCCGCTCTCTTTCATCTCGATGCGCCTGCTGCTAGGGATTGCCGAGGCCGGGTTCTTTCCGGGGATGATTCTGTATCTCTCGTACTGGTTTCCTTCGGGAGAGCGGGCTAAGGCGGTTGCCAAGTTTATGACGGCGACCTCGCTCGCGGGGGTGGTCGGTGCGGAGTTGGCTCGGGTGCTTCTGAAGCTGGAAGGGAAGTTTGGGCTGCATGGATGGCAGTGGCTGTTTCTGATTGAGGGGCTGCCTTCGATCGTGCTTGGGATCTCCGTGCTTTTTATTTTGAACGATCACCCGGATGATGCCGGCTGGCTGTCCGACGACGAGAAGAAGTGGCTCGATGGCGAGCTGGAGCGGGATCGAAAGCAGGGCGGAGCGGAGGACAATCATCGGCTCCGGGACGCGTTCAAGATGCCTATGGTGTGGGTGCTTGCCGGGATCTTTCTGCTGGACCAGGTTGGCGTTTACACGGTGAACCTCTGGATGCCGTCGTTGTTCAACACTTTCCTGCATTCGCCGGGTCCGGAGGGTGCGGCGCATGTGGCGCGGATCGGCGCGTTCCCCTATCTTGCCGCAGCCGTGTTTACGGTCTTCATCGGCTGGTCGAGCGATCGCACGGGTGAGCGGCGCTTCCACATCGCGGGCTGCTTTCTCTTGAGCATCCTTGGATTCACCTGGGCGGCGTATGCGCAGTCCCTCACGGTGGCGCTGATCGCCATGACGCTGGCCGCTATGGGTTACTGGAGCATGATGGGGCCGTTCTGGGCGCTTCCGACGCGGGTGCTGGGCGGGCGCGCGGCGGCGGGCGGGGTGGCGATCATCACGATGATCGGGAGCCTGGGTGGCTTTGTCGGGCCTTCGCTGACCGGCAAGCTGAAGGACATGACCCACAACTACACGCTTGGGCTGCTGGTGATTGCGGGGATGGCAGCGGTGGGCGCGGTGCTGTGCCTGTTTCTGTCCAAGGCGGAGAAGCCGGCGGAGATTTGATTCAGCTACCATTGAAGGAATGTCTTGGAGACTTCCTAACCTCGCCGAGATCGAGTCAGCGGCGATGCTGATCTATCGGCACATGCCGCCGACCCCGCAGTACAACTGGCCTTTGCTGGATGCGCTCGCCGGAACGGAGGTGTGGGTGAAGCACGAGAACCACACGCCGGTGGGCGCGTTCAAGATTCGGGGCGGGATCGTTTATATGGATGCTCTGCGCCATGAGCTGGGTTCGGATGGGCTGGATGTGCGAGGTGTTGTGGGGGCTACCCGGGGCAATCATGGTCAATCCATGGGCTTTGCGGCACGCATCGCGGAGATCGATGCAACGGTTGTTGTGCCACGGGGAAACAGCCTGGAAAAGAATGCAGCGATGCGCGCGCTCGGTGTGCATGTGATTGTCTCGGGCGAAGATTTTCAGGAGGCCTGCGAGCATGCGGATGCTCTGGCAGAGGAACGCGGTCTGCACCGGCTTCCGTCGCTTGATCCCCGGCTGGTCTGTGGAGTGGCGACGTACTGCCTTGAGTTCCTGCGGGGCGCACCTTCGCTTGACACCGTGTATGTTCCGGTTGGGATGGGGAGTGGAATCTGCGCGATGATGGCGGCGCGGGATGCGCTAGGGCTTGAGACGAAGATAGTTGGGGTGGTGTCGTCCGGCGCGCCGGCTTACAAGCTTTCGTTTGAAGCTAGACGCAAGATTGAACATGAGGTGACCACTGTTCTGGCGGATGGGCTGGCCTGCCGGTCTCCGAATGAAGACTGTCTGGCGGCTATGATCGCGGGCGTCGACCGCGTGATCAGCGTGGATGAGGCCGAGGTGGCGGCGGCTATGCGGGGGCTGTTTATCGCTACCCACAACGTGGCCGAGGGCGCGGGGGCGGCGAGCTTCGCGGCGCTGATGCAGGAGCGGGAGTCGATGCGCGGTAAGCGGGTCGGCGTGGTTCTCTGCGGAGGGAATGTGGATGCAGCGACCTTTGCGGAGGTGCTTGCGGTTTCGCCTGCAGAATCTTGACGAGATGAAGGAATGGAGTCGGCCGGGAAGGCTCGAATGATATTCTGAAGGGGTTCGAAACAAGCTCAAGACGAGGTCTTCATGGCGACAGCAACACTGACTCCCGCACCCACACGCACCCACGACTACAAGGTTGCAGACATCTCGCTCGCGGGCTTTGGCCGCAAGGAGATCGATATCGCCGAGCAGGAGATGCCCGGCCTGATGTCTATCCGCCGCAAGTATGCGCCGGGCAAGCCGCTGCAAGGCGTTCGCGTCACCGGCTCGTTGCATATGACGATCCAGACGGCTGTGCTGATTGAGACGATGGTGGATCTTGGCGCGGATGTGCGGTGGGCGTCGTGCAATATCTTTTCGACACAGGATCATGCCGCCGCTGCCATCGCCGCCGGGGGCGTTCCCGTGTTTGCCTGGAAGGGTGAGACGCTGGAGGAGTTCTGGTGGTGCACGAATGAGGCGCTGAGCTTCCCGGACGGCCATGGCGGGCTGCTTGGGCCGCAGCTTGTGATCGATGACGGCGGCGATGTGACGCTGCTGATCCATAAGGGCTATGAGATGGAACACGGCCATGACTGGGTGGATTCCGAGTCGTCTTCGCAGGAAGAACGCGTGATCAAGAGCCTGTTGAAGAAGGTACAGGCGGAGTATCCGACGCGCTGGACGGATGCTGCCAAGGAGTGGCGCGGAGTTTCGGAGGAGACGACGACCGGGGTTCATCGGCTGTACAAGATGAAGGAGAAGGGCACACTTCTGGTTCCGGCGATCAATGTCAACGACTCAGTTACGAAGTCAAAGTTCGACAATCTGTATGGGTGCCGTGAGTCGCTGGTGGACGGAATCAAACGGGCTACGGACGTGATGGTTGCGGGCAAGGTTGCGGTTGTGTGCGGCTTTGGGGATGTCGGCAAGGGTTCGGCGGCTTCCCTGCGTGGGTTGGGTGCGCGAGTGATCGTGACGGAGATCGATCCGATCAACGCGCTTCAGGCGGCGATTGAAGGGTATGAGGTGACGACTCTCGAGGAGACGCTGGGGCGTGGCGACATCTATGTCACCTGCACGGGGAACGTCGACATCATCACGCTGGAGCACATGAAGCTGATGAAGGATCAGGCGATCGTGTGCAACATCGGCCACTTCGATAACGAGATCCAGATGGAGCCGTTGAATGCCTCCGGGGCCAAGCGGCTCAACATCAAGCCCCAGGTGGATAAGTACACGTTTGACAACGGAAACAGCATCTTCATTCTGGCTGAGGGACGGCTGGTGAATCTGGGTTGTGCGACGGGGCATCCCAGCTTCGTGATGTCTGCCAGCTTCTCCAACCAGACGCTCGCGCAGCTCGATCTTTGGGCGAACAGGGACACGTACGCTAACGACATCTTCATTTTGCCCAAGAAGCTCGATGAAGAGGTGGCGCGGCTTCACCTGGAGAAGATCGGGGTCAAGCTGACGACGCTTAGTCCGAAGCAGGCAGACTATCTTGGTGTTCCGGCTGAAGGCCCATACAAGTCCGATCTTTATCGTTACTGAGACAACCTGATTGCCGAAAGGAAGAGAAGCCAGCTCAGGACGAGGTGGCTTCAGACTGTAGACGAACCCCGCCTTTTTTGGCGGGGTTCGTGATTGAGGAGGTTTTGGAGCCGTTGCTGAGTGTCAAGGCCCACCCCTGGACAGGCCACTCAGATATCGAGCGCGAACAGATCCATCCACAGGTGGACCGGCATCTCCTCCAACTTCGCCTGGTCGCCGGACGCCTTCAAAATCCTCTCCTGCCGCGCCCCAGAGTAGCGCCGCGCAAGATTCGCCTCGAATTTGGTTTGCAGCAAAGGTATCCCGTCCTTGCGCCGGCGTTTGTGCCCGATCGGGTACTCAACCGTCTCCTCGAACACCGACCCATCGTTCAACTCCAGCACAAGCGAGTTGGCAATCGAGCGCTTGTCGGGATCATGGTAGTCCGCCGTAAACGACGCGTCTTCCACGCAGCTCATCTTGCGCCGGAGCTCGTCGATCCGGGTGTCGGAGGCGACCCTATCCTCGTAGTCCTCCGCCGTAAGCCGGCCGAAGATCAACGGAATCGCCACCATGTACTGGATGCAGTGATCGCGATCCGCCGGATTGTTGAGCGGACCCTGCTTGTCGATAATCCGAAGACAGGCTTCATGCGTCCGAATGGAGATGCGAAGGATGTCGGCTGCTGTTTTCCCCTTCTCGTCCATCCGCTGGCGCAGGGTCATGGCAGCTTCGATCGCGGTCTGCGCATGGAACTCCGCCGGATAGCTGATCTTGAACAGGATGTTCTCCATCACGTACGAGCCGTAGGGCCTCTGGAAGGTAAACGGCTTGCCCTTGAAAGAGACATCGTAGAAGCCCCAGCGCTCCGCAGTCAGCACCGAAGGATACCCTGTCTCCCCGGTCTTGGCGATCAGGGCCAGACGGACGCCACGACTCGTAGCATCTCCCGCAGCCCAGCTCTTGCGCGAGCCCGTATTCGGCGCATGCCGATACGTCCTCAAGCTTTGTCCGTCCACCCACGCCAGCGAGAGCGCCGCGATCGTCTGCTCATAGGTCAGGCCGAGCATCCGGCTTGCCACCGCCGTGGACGCAACCTTGACCAGAACGACATGATCCAGTCCGACCTTGTTGAAGGAGTTCTCGAGCGCAATGCAGCCCTGGATCTCATGCGCCTTAATCATCGCCGTAAGCACCGACCTCATCGTCAGCGGCGCACTCCCTGCTTCCGCTGCCGCCCGCGAGAGCCAATCGGCCACCGCCAGTATTGCGCCGAGATTATCGGACGGATGGCCCCACTCCGCCGCAAGCCAGGTGTCGTTGTAGTCGAGCCACCGGATCATCGCCCCGATATTGAACGCCGCCTGCACCGGATCGAGTTCGTAGGAGGTGCCCGGCACCTTCACCCCGTTGCGCACCGCCAAGCCGGGCACCAGCGGCCCAAGTAGCTTGGTGCACGCAGGATAATCAAGCGCCTCGAGCGCACATCCCAGGCTATCGATCAGGCAAAGACGAGCGGTCGAGTAAGCCAGATCGCTGGTGATCTCGTAATGAAAAATGTAGTCGGCAATATCGACAAGAACCTCGTCCGGCTCAGGCCGTACGGTGCTGGAACGGTGAGACAAAGGAGCCTCCAAGGCTTTATGCAAAATTCAGAGACGACCTGCCGCTCAGCCGCGTTCCCGCAGCGGCACGAACGTCAGGTCCTCGGGGCCAACGTAGTTCGCGGACGGCCGAATGATCTTCCCATCCTGGCGCTGCTCGATCACATGAGCGGCCCATCCCGCCGTCCGCGCAATCACGAACAAAGGAGTAAACAGCGCAGTGGGAATATGCATCCGGTGGAACGCCACGGCGCTGAACCAATCCAGGTTCGGGAACATGCGCTTGGCCTCGAACATCACCGTCTCGATGCGCTCGGCAATGTCAAAGAGACGCTGGTTCGACTGCTGCCGCGATAGCTCTCCCGCCACTTCCTTGATGATCTTGTTGCGCGGATCGCTGACGGTATACACCGGATGCCCAAACCCGATAATGACCTCGCGAGCCTCCACCCGCCTGCGTATGTCTGTCTCCGCCTCATCGGGGCTGCCGTAGCGGCTTTGGATCTCCAGCGCAACCTCGTTGGCGCCTCCGTGCTTCGGCCCTTTCAGCGCCCCAATCGCACCCGCAATCGACGAGTACATATCGGATCCTGTACCCGCAATCACACGAGCCGTAAACGTGGATGCGTTGAACTCATGCTCGGCATAAAGGATCAGCGAAGTCTGCATGGCCCCAATCCACTCGGCGGATGGCGCGCTGCCATGCAGAAGGTGAAGAAAGTGAGCCGCAATCGACTCATCCCTCGTCTCCACGCTGATGCGCCGCCCGTTCCGGGAGAAGTGATGCCAATACAACAGCGCCGATCCCAGAGAAGCCAGGAGCATGTCCGCAAGCTCCCGTGCTTCGGGGATCGTATGCTCATCCTTCTCCGGCAGAATGCAGCCGCGCGCCGCCACATACGTGCGAAGCACGTCCATCGGATGGGTCGCGGCCGGAAGCAGCTCCAGCACGCCCAGAACAGCCGCAGGCAAGCCCCGCAAAGACTTTAGCTTGGCCTTATATTCGGCAAGCTCAGCCTGGTTTGGCAACGTGCCGTGGATCAGCAGGTGTGCCACCTCTTCGTACTCGCAGGAGCCCGCCAAGTCGACGATGTCATAGCCCCGGTAGTGGAGGTCATTGCCATTCCGCCCAACCGTGCAAAGCGCGGTATTGCCGGCGGGCGTACCGGACAGCGCGACCGACTTCTTCGGCTTGAAAGCAACCGGTTCTGACTGTGGAGCTTCTGTCACGCTCATTGTTTCTCTCTCTTCTGCTCAAACAACTCGTCCAGCTTCGCCTCGTAGGCATGATATCCGAGGTACTCGTAGAGCTCGGCCCTGGTCTGCATCAGCGGGAGCACACTCTGCTGGCTCCCTTCTGAACGAATCGACGCATAAACCTTCAGCGCAGCGGCGTTCATCGCTCGATAGGCTGAGCAGCAGTAAAGCACAATATCCACGCCCGCTGCCGCCAGCTCATCCTTAGCAAACAGCGGAGTCTGCCCAAACTCCGTAATATTGGCGAGAATAGGCACCTTAACCCGATCCTTGAAGCTCCGGTAGTCCGTAAGCTCGGTAACAGCTTCCGCAAAGATCATGTCCGCTCCAGCTTCCACGTAGGCGGAGGCGCGATCCAACGCAGCCGCAAGCCCTTCCCCCGCTAGCGCGTCGGTCCGCGCCATAATGACGAACCCCGCGTCCGTCCGGGCATCCACCGCAGCCTTCACCCTGTCGACCATCTCCTCCGTGCTGACGAGTTCCTTCCCCGGCCTGTGTCCGCACCGCTTCGCCCCCACCTGGTCCTCCATGTGGACCGCGCCGACGCCGGCTTTGATCATCGTGCGGATCGTCCGCGCAATATTGAACGCGCCACCCCACCCGGTATCGATATCCACCAGCAGCGGAAGGCTGGAAGCATCCGTAATCCGCCGCACATCGGTCAGCACATCTTCCATGGTGCTGATCCCCAGGTCCGGCATCCCCAGCGAGTTGGCAGCCACCCCGCCCCCCGAAAGATAGATGGCCCTGAAGCCGGTCGCCTCCGCCATCCGAGCTGTATAGGCGTTGATCGCGCCCACCACCTGCAGAGGCTTCTCCTCCGCAACCGCCTGCCTGTATCTCGTCCCCGCACTTGAACCCGAATCTGTTCCCGGCATCGCCGCGCCTCTCCTGCTGAACCTACCGGCGAACGATTTTCCCGGCACTCCTTCTTCTACTACCTTTCGAAGCTTCTTTCTAGGCAGGTCAACTCGCGTACGCCACTCCGCTTGTTGGCCTGCGGAGATCGCCAAGATACCGACTGGATGGACGCGGATGCACAGAGGAACTTCCCGGGGTCAGCGAGGGCGGTGCAGCCGAGCGTCGCCAGGTGCTCACCCTACAAAAGACACGCACAAGCTCCGGGTCAAAACGGACGCAGCAGCCCCAACTCAGGCGTCCGCAGAAGCCGAGTCGAGCATCCGGTACAGCGTGGACCGGCTGATCCCCAGCATCTCCGCCGCACGCAGCTTGTTCCCCGAGCAGCGTTCCAGCACATCCACCACATGCCGCTTCATCACGATCTCGAGCCGCGCCTCCGTGGGCTCCTGAAACGTCGTCACCCGCGGCGTCACCACGAACTCCGGCAGGTGCGACGCATCGATGCTGCCGCCGGCCGCCGCCGTACTGGCCTGTGCGCACAACTCGCGAAGTTCCCGCAGATTCCCCGGCCAGCCATGCTGATGAAAGCGGTTCAAAACGTCGTCGGAACAGCGAAGCTCCGCCACCATGCTGCCGATGTCCTCCAACCGCTCCCGCAGCGAAGCGACGCGAATCTCAATCGCCGCCACCCGCGCATACAGCTCCTGGCGCATCCTGCCGGACGCAACGATCCCCCGAAGATGCGTCTCGTTCGCAACGATCAGCCGCGTCTCCCCGCCGAGCCGCGAGTCCAGCCGATGCAGCCGCACCAGCAGCTGTTCCTGTGTCTCCGGCCGTAGTTTGCCCAAGTGTTTCAGGTAGAGCGTCCCGAATCGAACCTCGTCCACGCCACCGACCGCAAACTCCTCCGCGGTGCAGCAGAGAAAAGGCCCATCCGCCACCGGGCTCAGCCGGTGCAGCTCGCGTGCGACCTCGCTCTTGCCGCACCCGGCTTCCCCGATCAGCAACGCCGTCCGGAAATGCGGGGCGATCCGCCGAACCTGGACCCGGAGCCGCTCGGCGAAGGCGCTCTCTCCGGCAAAGACCATGCCTTCCAATTGTGAGGTGCTTGTCATGACCTTCCGGTCTTATCGGCAACCTCGCGCGGAGCCTTAACCGGCGGTTAAACTGAGACGCGGCACAGAACCTCTTGTGCCGCGCCGACTTCCGCCGCAAAAGCCCTTAGGCAGTCGTCTTCGCGCAATAGGTGTCGAACGCCCGTGCCAGTTCCTGCGCAATCGCAGGCGCCGTCGAGGTCTCGATCGCCGACCGCTGCATCAGGTACACCAGCTGCCCGTCGCGCAGGATCGCGATCGCCGGACTCGTCGGCGGATGGCCGCCAAAGTAGCCGCGCGCCTTCTCGGTCGCATCCCGATCCTGGCCCGCGAACACCGTCACCGCATGATCCGGCTTGGCGGTATGCTGCATCGCCAGACGAACACCAGGCCGCATCTTGCCCGCCGCGCAGCCGCAGATCGAGTTCACCACCAGCATCGTTGTGCCCGGCTGCGCAACCGCCGCGTCCACGTCCGCTGCCGTCCGGGCTTCTTTTACACCGGCGCGAGTCAGCTCTTCGCGCATCGGAATCACCATAATCTCTGGATACATTGTGTCGTTCCCCCTCGGTTAAGTCAGCCAGCTGGTTCGATCAGATCGAAGCTTGCCTGATTGTAGCGGCTCCGGGCAATAGACGCACAAATCATCTGCAACGACTCATAATCCCGCGCCCTCTGCCTGTTCCGAGACCCCCAACAACCCGCCGTATAATGAGGAAATGTCTTTTCTTACCGTTCGTCAGATTGCGGAAGCAGACTTCCCCACCCGTTGGGGCCACTTTCGCATCCATGGCTTTGAAGGCTCGGTAGAAAATCCTCAGCCCTGCAACGACGCCATCCCCGCCCCCAAGGTCCGCATCGAGTCCGCCGTAGCCCTGATCATGGGCGACGTGCACTCTGCTCCGCCCATCGTTCGCATCCACTCCCAGTGCCTCACCGGAGACGTCTTCCACTCCCTCCGTTGCGACTGCCATGATCAGCTCCACCTCGCCCTCGGCCTCATCGCCGCCGAAGGCTCCGGCATCCTCGTCTACGAGAACCAGGAAGGCCGCGGCATCGGCCTCATGGCCAAGCTTCAGGCCTACGCCCTCCAGGATCAGGGCCGTGACACCATCGAGGCCAACCTTGAACTCGGCTATCAGGCCGACTGCCGCCACTTTGAACTCCCCGCCGAGATGCTCAAGCTCCTCCGCGTCCCCGCCGTCCGTCTCATCACCAACAACCCGGAAAAAGTCGAAGCCCTCGAACTCGCCGGCATCACTGTGATCGAGCGCATCTCCGCCGACGTAGCCCTCGAGCCCACCAACGAGTTCTATCTCCGCACCAAACGCGAAAAGATGGGCCACCTGGTCGGCTAGCCTCTCTACTTCTCCCTCCCACGGTCATCTCCTGCTGCCGGGGTGTCATTCTCAGCGCAGCGAAGGTGCTTCGTAGTTGCCGTTGCTCTTGCCATCGCCGCGCTTTTGCTCTTGCACTTCAACCTTCGCACGCCGATGGCCACACCCTTCCTAAGAGATACCTCAACACACCTTTAGGGGGTGTAGGCCTACTTGCCCGCCCCCTTCAACCCCATCTCCGCCATGACCATCTGCAGATCCTTCCACGCCTCCCCTTTCTGCCGGGGATCTCGCAACAGAAAAGCCGGATGGAAGGTAATCACGGCCTTTGCCCCTCGCACCTCATGGAACCGCCCCCGCAGCGAAGCCAGCGACTGCTTCACCCCCAAAAGGTACATCGCCGCCGTCGCCCCGAGTGCCACGACATACTCCGGCCGCACCACATCCATCTGCCGCATCAGGAACTGCGTACAGGTATTCGCTTCCACCGGCTCCGGCGCCCGATTCGCCGGGGGCCGGCACTTCACGATGTTCGCGATATAAACCTGTTCCCGCGTCAGCCCCATCGCCGCGATCATGTTGTTCAGCAACTGCCCGGACTTTCCCACGAACGGCAGCCCTTGCGCATCCTCATCCGCGCCCGGGCCTTCCCCCACAAACATCAGCCGTGCCTTGGGATCGCCATCCCCAAACACGATTGTCCGTCGCCCCGCATACGCCAGCGGACACCGCGTACAGTCCCCGATGTCCGCCCGTATTGCATCAAGCGCCGCTGCACGATCCGCAGCCGCCACTCGCCCCGCGGGAAGCGGAGCCAGATCATTGAAAGAGATGAGCTTTGGAATAAGTGTCCCCGACTCAAAGACGATGGGTGAGTTGGCGAACGCAGTAACCGTCGGCAACTTAGCCGCGGCCATCACCGCCTCAGGTACAGGAGCTTGCTCCTGAGCCGCTACCGCCGGTTCCCCGTTGCGGTAGAACTCGTATACCCCCATATCCCGGAAGTACTCGAGATAAGCCCGAAGCTCCGGGCTGTCCTGCCTCTCAACCGCCATCCACCTAGCTTACAGAAGGCCAGACTACAGGCGGTCGAGCGCCAGGTTCTCTACCGGCTTCGTCACCTTATCCGGCAGCACAAACGTGACAAATCCCGCACGGATCTCATCCTGCGCGACCCGGCAAGCCTTGATCGACTTCGAGTTGGAAAGCGGAGGAGCCCCGCCCTGGAGTTGCCGCGCACGCCGAGCCGCGCCCTTGACCAAGCTGTACTTGTTGAACAAAGCATTGTCGATCGCCATCGCCTTACCCCCTGGAAGTCTGCAGATGATTTCGTTCGAAGCTATTCGGTTGTACGTTTCCTTGATAGTAACCCAAAACAGGAAAAGATTTTGAGAACGCAGGCAACATAAAGACTGACTGCGGAAAACCCTTATACAACTTCTCCGTGAGTCCCGTCCAAATCGTCCCGTCCAAAACTCCTCAGCGCCGCGCGGAGCCGGTCCGATCCCACGCTGGTCAGACACGTCGCAGCAAGAGCCTGCACCGTCGCATCCGCACCCCCGCGCTCACTCAGGACCACCGCCCGCATCTCTGCCACCGCATCATCCAGCACATCGTTCACCAGCGCGTACCGATACTCCCCGACCCGGTCCAACTCTTTTCGTGCCTCCGCCAGCCTGCGCTCGATGATCGCCTCCGCCGTCACATGCTCCGCCTCGCTTCGATTCCGCAGTCTCCGCTCCAGCACCTGCGGACTAGGCGGCAGAATAAAGATGGAAACCGCCGCCCGCAGCTTCTCCATCACCTGCACTGCCCCCTGTACGTCGATATCCAGCAGCAAGTCTTTCCCGGCCTGTTTCGCGTGATCCAGGGCACTCAGCGCGGTCCCATAGTAGTTCCCAAAGACCTCCGCCCACTCGAGGAACTCTCTCGCCGCGATCATCTCTTCAAACTTGGCTCGCGTCGTAAACCAATACTCTCGCCCATCTTCCTCGGATCCCCGCGGCGCTCGCGTCGTATACGAGATGGAAAAATCCAATCCCTCAACCAGCGTCCTCAACTGATTGACCAGCGTCGACTTACCCGACCCTGAAGGCGCAGAGATGATAAACAAGATGCCAGCCATAGTGTCTCGTCAGTGTACCCGCAGAGCCCCGGCCGTCAGCGCCGCTGGGGAGAAGTTGAACTGAGGCTTACGGGGCGAGGGGGAGGGCGATGGTTTTGCCGGTCTGGGCGGATTGGCGGGCGGCGTCGAGGATCTCGGCTACGAGGATGTTGTTTTTGAGCGATGACATGTCATTGCGCTCTTCAATCTGGCCGGAGAGGACGGCTTCCATGTAGTGGAGGGGGTCGTCGTAAGGGGGCTCGAGGGGATGGCCTTCGGTGACTGAGCCGGCGGCGTCGTGCTGGCGGCGGAACTCGATTTTGGTGGGGTCGATGGCCTTGGCGTAGCCGGTCTGGCCGTAGAGATCCATCTGCTTCTGGGCGAAGGGCCAGTTCCAGGAGCCTTCGACGATGGCGACGGCGTTGCGGTAGTTGAGGATGATGTCGGCTTCGTCAGAGACGCGAGGGTAGAGATCGGGCTGGAGGCGCTTGGTGACAGCGGTGACGGAGATGGGGGCTTCGCCGTCCATGAGCCAGGTCATGAGGTTGGGGCCGTAACAGCCGAAGTCGGTGAGGGCTCCGTCTCCGTCCTGGGCGGGATCGGTGAGGAGGGCGAGGAAGTCGGGGGAGACGTGAATCTTGACCGGACCTTCGTGGCCGTCGCGGATGACGGCTTTGACGATGGGGCCGAGGTCGCCTGATTTGAGGAGGTCGTGGGCCTCGGTGTTGCTGGTGTACCAGGCGGTCTCGAAGTCGACGAGGACGTGGATATGGCCCTTCTGGGCGGCGCGCTCGATGGCAAGGGCGTCGGCGTAGGTGAAGGCGAGGGGCTTCTCCATGAGGACGTGGACGCCAAGGGCGGCGGACTCTTCGACGATGCGGCGATGCTCGCTGGGCGCGGTGAAGACCAGCACGGACTGGAGATGGGTGGCGGCGGACATCTCGGCGATGGAGCGGAAGTGCATGGAGGGGGCGAAGTGGTACTTGGCGGCGTAGGCATCCCAAAGGCGCTGGTTGGGCTCGACGATGCCGACGAGTTGGATGTCGGGGCGCTTGAGGATTCCGCCGGCGGGGGAGAGGGCGCTTTTGTTGAGGAAGCCGTCGATATGGCCGTGAGTGAGGCCGACGACACCGACTTTCATGGGGGCCTGGGCGGTGGCGGTGAGAGCGGATCCGAGAACGATGAGGGCGGCGAGCAGAGGGCACATGGGGAGGATGGTAGCGGGTTGAGAGGGCGAGTGTCGAACGGGGCGCAGACATGTGCGGGAGTGCAACGGCAACGACCAATACGGAGGTTCTGTGCTTCGCACAGAATGACGACGGGTTGAAGATGGGCGGATTGAGCCGCGGTGGCTCAATACAGGCTGGCTACACTTAGGGGGTGAGTCTCTTTTGCGATGTTGCGCTGCCGGTGCCGCTGGACCGGATGTTTACGTATGCGGTGGGGGAGGTGACGCCGGCGGTGGGGGCTCGGGTGCTGGTGCCGTTTGGTGGGCAGCGGTTGATGGGCGTCGTGGTTCGGGTACATGGAGTCGCGCCGGGTGAAGGGGTCGAGGTCAAGGCGGTGCAGACGGTGATGGATGCCTCAGCGCTGCTTGATGAAGGGATGCTCAGGCTGGGGTCTTGGGTTGCGGAGTACTACTGCGCGCCGCTGGGTGAGGTGCTGCGGGGAATGCTGCCGCTGAGTGCGGAGGTGAAGCGCCAGTGGATGTACCGGATTGGCGAGGCGGGGCGGCGGGTGCTCTATGACGGGGCGGCAAAGGGGTCATCGCGGCGGTCGAGGCTGACGCCGGAGGAGCAGGATCGGGAGTACAAGGTGCTGAACTACCTGGAGGATGGGGAGGCGGCTAGGGTGGGGGCGCTGCGGAGTGCGACGGGAGCGAATCGCAGGACGCTGGAGGGGATGGTGAAGAAGAAGTGGCTGACGCGGGAGGCAGTGGCGGAGGAGAGGGATGCCCGGCGGGTGGTGCGGGTGGCGGTGCTGGTCGGAGAAGGGAAGAGGGAAGAGGGAAGAGGGAAGAGGAAGCCAGACACACGAGGTGATGGCGGTGCGGGCATGCTTGACCCTCTTCCCTCTTCCCTTCTCCCTGCTTCTGGGCGGCTGCCGAAGTTGAACGAGAACCAGGCGGCGGTGATGGCGGAGTTGGCGGCTGTTGGGGGGCGGCTGGCGGTGCGGGATCTTCGGCTGCGGCTGGCACGGTTGGGGGTGCCGGAGTCTTCGCTGGGGACACTAGTGAAGCGGGGACTGGTCGGGCTCGAGGAGGAGGCGGAGGAGTTTGGGTTCGGCGGCGCGGGTGCCGCGGGGAAGAAGCATGCGCATGAGCATGCCTTGAACGAAGAGCAGATGGAGGCGGTGGCGACGATTGCAGCGGCGATCGAGAAGGGTGGGTTCAGGCCGCATCTACTCTATGGCGTTACCGGGAGTGGAAAGACGGCGGTTTACTTTGCGGCGATGCGTCGGGCGCTTGCGGCGGGGAGGAGTGCGCTGCTGCTGGTGCCGGAGATCGGACTGACGCCGGCGATGGCGGGGCAGATGTATGCGGCGTTCGGGGAGGAGATGGCGTTGCTGCATAGCGGGCTGACGCCGGATGAGCGGGCGGAGCAGTGGCACAGGATCCGGCGCGGTGAGGCGCGGGTAGTGGTGGGGACTAGGTCGGCGGTGTTTGCTCCGGTGAAGGATCTGGGGCTGGTGATCGTGGATGAGGAGCATGACCAGAGCTACAAACAGGAGGAGACGCCACGGTATAACGGGCGGGATGTGGCGGTGATGCGGGGGAAGCTGGCGGGCTCAGGAACTGGGGCGGTGGTGGTGCTGGGGTCGGCGACGCCAAGCCTGGAGAGCTGGGCGAATGCGGAACGGGGGCGGTATGGGTTGATCGAGCTGCGGGAACGGGTGATGGGGCGGCCGCTGCCGACAGTGGAGATGGTGGATATGCGGGCGGAGTTCCGGGAGGTTCGAAAGGAAGAGATCTTTGCGCGGCGGCTGGTGGAAGAGACGCGGAGGGCGCTTGATCGGGGGGAGCAGGTGATTCTGCTGCTAAACCGGCGGGGATATAGCTCGGTGGTAATGTGCCGGAGTTGCGGGGAGAAGGTTGAGTGTGAGAATTGCTCGCTTTCGATGACCTACCACAGGAGGCAAGGGAAGAGCTACCCCAGCGAGCGAAGACCTCTCGCTGGGGACTCCGCGAGGGAAGAGGGAAGAGGGATAAGCGAGCCGGATGACGGGATTGTCGAGCCGGGGGAGCGGTTGGAGTGTCATTTTTGCGGGTTTCGGCGGACGGTGCCGAAGAGCTGCCCGAAGTGTGGGAGTGAGCACCTTTACTTCATGGGGGCGGGGTCGCAGCAGGGGGAGGAGAAGCTGCAGGAGCTGTTTCCGGAGGCTCGGATCGGGCGGATGGATCGGGATACGGTGCGGGGGCGCGGGGAGATGGAACGGCTGCTGGGGCGGCTGCATGCAGGGGAGATCAATCTGCTGGTTGGGACGCAGATGATTGCAAAAGGGCATGACATCCATGGAGTGACGCTGGTGGGCGTGGTGGGGGCGGACTATGCGCTGGGGTTGCCGGATTTTCGGGCGGCGGAGCGGGTGTTTCAGTTGCTGACCCAAGTGTCAGGACGGGCGGGGCGCGGGGAGTTGCCAGGGAAGGTGCTGGTGCAGACGTATCATCCGGATCACTATGCGGTAAAGTTTGCGGCTCAGCATGATTACCGGGGGTTTGTGGCGAAGGAGATGCAGTATCGGCGGAGTTTGCAG
Source organism: uncultured Granulicella sp. (assembly GCA_965198885.1). GTDB lineage: Bacteria > Acidobacteriota > Terriglobia > Terriglobales > Acidobacteriaceae > Edaphobacter. The sequence continues at coordinate 2,867,144 of OZ240677.1, forward strand.
TATCCGCCGTTTTCGGTGCTCGCGAATGTCATTTTAGTGAGCGAGAAGATGGAGGAGGCGGCGGCTTGGTCGGCGGAGATCGGCCGGTACTTCAAGCAGGCGAAGCCGACGGGGGTAAAGGTGCTGGGGCCGGCGGCGTCGCCGATTGTGCGGTTGAAGAGGATCTGTCGATTTCACTTTGTGCTGAAGAGCGAGCGGCGGACCGCGCTCGGAGAGGCTTTGCGGGGGATGATCGGCTTTGCGGCGGAGCGTGGCATTCCTAGACGGCAGCTCGTCGTGGATGTGGATGCGGCAAACTTTTCCTGAAACGGAACCCCGCGGTACCTGGGGCGGCAACTGCGTCTAGCGCCTGCTAGTCAAGGACGTGGAGGTCTTTGCCGGGTTTGAAGCGGACAGCTTTGCCGGGGGCGATGCTGACCTCCGCGCCGGTCCGTGGGTTGCGTCCCACACCGGTTTTGCGAGGTTTCACGGTGAAGACGCCGAACCCGCGAAGCTCGATGCGGTCTCCCTCGACGAGGCTTTGCTTCATGGAATCAAAGATGGCGTCGACTGCGGCTTCAGCCTTGGTGCGTACCAGGCCGGTACGCTCGACGACTCGCTGGATGAGATCCTGTTTGATCAAATGTAGCCTCGTCTTCTGGTGGATCAGTTCTGGCTTCGTATCTGTGGAACTAGATGTGGGGAGGGCGACTGGAGATTCCCGAAAGTGCACACGCATCGGGAGCCATTTCGATGTTAGAAAGGGGGTTAGTGGTTGTCAATCTCCGGCCGGATCGCGGCGTTGTTCGCGGCTGCTGGAAAGGAAACTGGAGGAAGGCTTTCGCATGTCGATTAAGAGTGACCGCTGGATTCGCGAACGGGCGACGCAGCAAGGGATGATCAGCCCATTCAGCGAAAAGCAGGTTCGTGAGGGAGTGATCTCCTATGGGCTTTCTTCGTATGGCTACGACCTGCGGGTCTCCGATGAGTTCAAGATCTTCACGAATGTCAATAGCGCCATTATCGATCCTAAGGCGTTCGATGAGCGAAGCTTTGTGACAGTGACGGCGGAGAGTGTGATTGTGCCGCCGAACTCTTTTGCCCTGGCGCGGTCGATTGAATACTTCAAGATCCCGCGGGACGTGTTGACGATCTGCGTGGGCAAATCGACGTATGCACGGTGCGGGATCATTGTGAACGTGACGCCGTTTGAACCGGAGTGGGAGGGATATGTGACGCTGGAGATCTCGAATACGACTCCGCTCCCGGCGAAGATCTACGCCAACGAGGGACTCTGCCAGATCCTGTTTTTCCAGTCGGATGAGGTGTGTGAGGTCAGTTACGCGGACCGCAAGGGCAAGTACCAGAATCAGCAGGGGATTGTTTTGCCGAAGCTGTAGAAAGACCGACGCACGTAGTTTTGCAGTGCCCGGATGCGACCAGAGCTGCACACGCAAGGACCGGTGGTTGAGATGGAGAGAAGCAAGCAGATGCGGATCGGAGTCGTCTCTACCGATCCCTTAAGAGTGGTTGGGCTCAAGACGATTCTTGAAGAGGGCGACGAAACGGCGGGGATGGTTGAGGTGATTGCACTCAGCCAGCCCAGTGCGTTGCAGACGGATGGGCTTGAGGTCGTGCTGATCGATGCGGGCGCCACGGAGTTCTTGCTTCAGCTGATTATGGGATTTCGGCGCGATCGTCCGAAGCTGCGTTTACTTGTGCTTGGGCCTGCGTCGGACGATCATTTTGTCGAACAGGTGATTGTCGCGGGCGCGCGTGGATTCCTGAGCTATACGGCGAGTGAAAGCGAGATCAAACAGGCGATTGTCGTGGTGGAGCAGGGATCGGTGTGGGCTTCGCGTTCCGTACTCGCCAATCTGCTCGATCATCCGCGAGAAGGATTGCACGCGGTGCTGCGGGAAGCTCCGAAGTTTACCCGGCGAGAGCGTCAGGTGCTGCACTTGCTGACGCAGGGTTTTCCCAATCGGGATATCGGACAAGCGCTTGGGGTGGATGAAGGCACAGTGAAGGCGCATGTGGGCCGGCTGATGCGGAAGGTTGGCGTGGTCAATCGGACTGCGTTGACGATGCTCTCTCTGGAACGGCACCTTTGTTGAAGAGGCGTGAGATCTGACTCGGGTCACTGCGGGCTGGACAAGAGTACCTGGATGGTACATGGAGTTGTTACGGAAGGGATGTAGACCTCGGTGATCTTGGCGTTGCACCGAGTTTGGGTCAGGCTACCTGCAGCAAATCGTTCTGGGAAGGGGGGCTGCGGCTGAGAAGGAATCGTTTGTTCCGGATCTTTTCGCATCCCCTGATTTTTCTTGGGCAAGAAGATTTGAGCTCAATATCCTGCGAGTGCAACCCCGCTTCACGGCTTTCCATCCTATGAACTGTTCCGCCACTCTGTCTCTTTATGGACGAAGCGTCGCAGAGCACAGAAGTTGAGCGAAGGTAATTTGGAGGATCGACAGGTGAATAAGCGTTTTGCAGCAGTTCTCACGACCGCAGCCTTGGTAGCAGGGGCAGCGCAGGTAGCCTTCGCAGAAGGCGATCAGGCAAAAGATATAGAGCGTTTGACGAGTGCACGCGGGGTTGTCCAGGAGATCATGGGCACTCCGGACAAGGGTATTCCACAGAGCATACTTGCAGGCGCTTCCTGCGTTGTAGTGATCCCCAGCTTCAAGAAGGGTGCCTTCGTTGTGGGTGCGCAGTACGGACAAGGTGTGGCTACGTGCAGAACGCACAATGGCTGGAGCGCGCCGGTCTTCGTAAAGCTCGAGGGTGGGAGCTTCGGCTTTCAGATCGGCGGCCAAGCGACGGATCTTGTGCTGATCGCGATGAACCAGAATGGTCTGCAAGACATGCTGAAGAACAAGTTCAAGCTTGGCGCGGACGCTGCTGCCTCGGCAGGTCCAGTCGGACGTAATGCTCAGGCGGGCACGGACTGGAAGCTGAACGCCGAATTCCTTACTTACTCGCGCTCGAAGGGCTTGTTTGCGGGAATTGACTTGGACGGGACCGTGCTCTCACAGAACCAAGACGACACACGCGCCTTTTATGGTGCGGATGTTCCCTTCGATACCGTTCTTCATGGAAATCAACCGGTTCCGGAGTCTGCGCGCCCGTTCGTAAAGACGGTTGCACACTACTTCGTGGTATCGGCGACCAATCACTAAGATTGAACCTGCAGGCTGTACCATTTGGCAGAAGGTGACCTTTGGGTCGCCTTCTGTGCGTTGAGCGGTTGAAGCCGTCGCGATAGACTGAGTTCTTGAAGCATTCCCGCCGGCACCGAACGCAGTCCCGGAACATCTGGAGAGATCGGGCCGAGTTTGCTGCCGTCTTCGTGCTTGTTCGTCTGCTGGGGTTTATGCCACGTTCGCTGTCACGGAGGGTAGGAGCGGGGATTGGGGCTCTCGCTTTCCGGCTCGCCGGGCATCTGCGGCGAGTGGGGCTGTGCAATCTGCAGATTGCGTACCCGGAGCGAACGGGGACCTGGCGCAAACAGGTTCTATCTTCCGTCTTTCAGAACCTGGGGATACTGCTTGCAGAGTTTTGCCTGATGCCGGGCTACAACCTAGAACAGGCGAAGCGTTTGATCGAGTATGACGGCCTGGAGCATTACTTGATGGCCCGGGACCAAGGAAAAGGCGTGCTGGTGCTTACAGGACACCTTGGCGCATGGGAGCTGTCCAGCTTTTTCCACTCGCTCATGGGCTATCCGATGGGACTGGTCATACGTCGGCTCGATAATCCTTTGGTGGACCGCTTTGTGAACCGCATTCGGTGCCTGCATGGGAATCGAGTGATCCACAAAGATGATTTTGCTCGCGGACTGATCTCCGCGATGCGGAGCGGAGAGACGGTAGGGATCTTAATGGATACGAATATGACACCGCCGCAGGGTGTGTTTGTGCCGTTCTTTGGGGTTCAGGCGTGCACGGCGTCGGGGCTGGCGCGGGTTGCGCTGAAGACGGACGCGGCGGTGATTCCTGGATTCCTGCTTTGGAACGAAGCTGCGGGCAAGTACAGGTTGTGTTTTGGAGAGAGAATCGCATTGCTTCGAACCGGGGATGCGGAGGCCGATGTGGTTTCGAATACCGCAGCTTTCAATCGGGTGCTGGAAGGGTATGTGCGGGCTTATCCGGATCAGTGGCTGTGGATGCATCGGCGCTGGAAGACTCGACCACCCGGAGAGGCAGGAGTCTATTGATGGCGACTGTTGGGGAACTTTTAGAGCTGATTGCGGCGGATACTGGAGTCGGGTTGGATCGCAACAAAAAGATCGGGCGGATTGCTTCGATCCAGGATGCGGATGGTGGAAGTCTGGTATTTGCCGTGGATCAAGCGACGCTGAAGGATGCGCTTGCGTCGCAGGCGGGGCTGATCCTCGCGCCGTGGGACAGTGCAGGGGATGAACGAGTGGTCTGCGTCAAAGATCCTCGCCTGGCGTTTTCCATTGTGTATCAGCGATGGTTCGATCGGCGGAGCGCGGGGGTCGATGAGAGTGCGGTTGTGCAAGACGGCGTGGTGATGGGCGAAGGGTGTTCGATCGGTCCACGGGTGGTGATTCATGCGGGCACGACGCTGGGGGCTCGGGTAAGAGTGCAGGCAGGGGCGGTGCTGGGTTCGTATGGGTTTGGGTATGCGCGGGGGGCTGGCGGATACGTTGGGTTTCCGCAGATTGGGACGCTTAGGATTGGCGATGATGTTGAGATTGGGGCGAACACGACGATCGACCGGGGGGCTCTAGGGGAGACGCGGATCGGGCGGGGGACGAAGATCGATAACCTGGTGCATATTGGGCATAACTGCCGCATTGGCGAGGATGTGATCATAGCGGCGCAGGTGGGATTGGCGGGGTCTTGCGTGATCGAGGACGGGGCGATGCTGGGGGGGCAAGTGGGGCTGGGGGCGAACGTGACGATTGGCGCGGGGGTGATGCTTGGAGGGCAGGGGGGGGTTCTGCCGGGGAAAAAAATTGAGGGGGCGGGGAAGGTCTTCTGGGGGACTCCGGCGCGACCGGTGCGGGAGTATTTGCGCGATTTGGCTCGGTTCAGACGACGTAAAAACGTGGACTGACTTGGAGAAGTGTATGGCGAGCCTGGGCAGAAGACAACGTGATCGGAGATAAACGTGGCGATCGTCGTGGTGGGGGGGCATACCCGAAATATCGGGAAGACGAGTGTGATGGCTGGGCTGATCGCGGGCCTGCCGGAGAAGCATTGGACGGCTTTCAAAATTACGCAGTTTGGGCATGGCATGTGCTCGGCCAACGGAGAGCCTTGTGACTGCGAGACGGCGGAACATACGATTGCGGTGAGTGAGGAGCGGGAGCGGGCGAGCGGGACGGATAGCTCGCGGTACCTGGCGGCGGGGGCGGTGCGGTCGCTTTGGGTGAGGACTCGGCAGGGGCAGCTGGCGGAGGCGATGCCCCGGATTAGGAAGGAACTGGCGAGAGCGGAGAATGCGATTGTGGAGTCGAACAGCATTCTGAGGTTCTTGCAGCCGGATCTGTTTGTCAGTGTGCTGGATGCGGATACGGCGGACTTCAAGGAGTCGGCGAAGAGGTATCTGGATCGGGCGGATGCGGTGATTGTGACGGGCGGGAGCCTGGGAAGCGCGAAGTGGGACGGTATCTCGCTGCGGCTGGTGGCAGGCGCCCGGAGATTTACAGGGACGGCTCCCGAGTATGTGGGAGAGGATTTTCTGGAGTTTGTGCGTGAACGACTGAAGATTGCTCGGCCGGCTGCGGATCATGATCTGAACAAGTACGAAGGTTGATCCAAGGTTATCCATGCGCAAGCTTATTGCGAATGGGTTGTCATGAACGCTTGATGGCGTTATAGTTTCGTTATGCTCCGCTTGAAGATGACACCTCAGATGCAATCGCCGTGGAGGCTCCTCCTCGGTCTTCTGTGTCTTGGTCTTGTGCTCTTCAGCGGGACGCTTGCTGTGACTCACACGCATGCGCAGGGCGCTGTCCACAGCGACTGCGGCTTGTGTGCGGTTGCGCATACCACCGCTCACATCCTGGCTACCCCGGTTTACGTACCGGTGACACAAGTTGTCACCCGGCTCGTCGTGGCGGTCGCGGTTCCGCGTTCAAGGACGCTTTCCCGCTTCGCCCTCTTTACCCGCCCTCCCCCTGTGTACGGACGCGCTTAGAGCGGATTCACTGTTGGTGTGGGATGAGACGGGGCGGTTATAGCCATTTTCTTTCGAAGAAGATGGCGTTACCAGCCAAGCCTCCCGACATACCTAGAGATCATCTGCTTCGTCGATTTGCGTTTCTATTCAGACAAAAAGTTCAGGGGTGAGTGTATGTACACGTCTTTCAGGCGCGGCGTCTTCGTCGCATCAGTGTTTTTATCTTCAATTGGTTCCGCGCTGTCTGCGCAATCCGCCGGCAGTGCCGGAACTTTGTCGGGCACGGTTACCGATCCAACAGGGGCCGTGGTTCCCGGCGCGGTTGTAAGTCTCATCAACCCGGTCAGCGGATATAACCGAAACAGCACGACCGACCAAGCGGGCCGCTATCTTTTCACCAACATTCCCCTGAATCCGTATCACGTCTCCGTCTCTGGGTCCGGGTTTTCATCGATTGCATCCGACGTGGACATCGTGTCTACCGTTCCGGTCACTTTGAACGAGTCTCTGAAGATTGGCACCTCTTCAACCGTTGTGAACGTTGATGCCGCCGATCTACTTGAGAACAGCTCCGTGTTCCACACTGACTTAGACCGGAGCCTGTTCGAGAAGCTTCCGCTGGAGACTCCGTCCTCTACCCTCAGTTCGCTGGTTACGCTCTCGACCCCGGGAGTAGCCGCGGACTCGAATGGGCTTTTTCATGGCCTTGGCGACCACGCTTCGAACTCGTTTTCTCTGGATGGGCAGCCGATCACGGATCAGCAGAGCAAGGTCTTCTCCAATCAGATCCCTTCCAACTCGATCCAATCGATCGAGGTCATCTCGGGCGCTCCTCCGGCCGAGTATGGCGATAAGACAGCCCTCATCATTAACGTGACAACCCGTTCCGGTGAGGGAGTGACCAAGCCTACCGGGAGTGTGACGGCGTCCTATGGCAAGTTTGGAACATCAACCGGGTCCTTTGACCTCTCCTACGGCGGGGAGAGGTGGGGTAACTTCTTCGAGCTCGACGGACTCAACACGGGCAGGTTCCTTGACCCCGCTGAGTTCGCGGTCTTTCATGCCAAGGGTAATGAGCAAAACGTCTTCGACCGGGTAGACCGGCAGTTTTCTGCTAAGGACTCCGCTCATTTGAACCTGACCTACAGCCGGTCATGGTTTCAGACTCCGAACACCTATGACAATCTGCAGGTGCAGAACGTCACCAGCGGAGGATCGGGAGCAAACCCCGTCTTCAGTGATGTCGGTGACACGGATGAAAAGAATAAGATCACTACGTTCAACATCGCGCCGACCTTCACTCATATAGTCGGCAACAATGGGGTCTTCAACTTCTCTCCCTACGTCCGCCGCGACCAGTACAACTACTATCCAAGCAAGAACCTGCTTGCCGATCTGGGTCCGGTGGGGACGGAATCAATCGCACAGCAGCGGCAACTCACGAATGCGGGTGTGCATACTGAGTTCTCTTACATCCAGGGACGAAATACGATCAAGGCGGGCGCTGTGTACTCGCAGACCTTCCTCCGCGAGCACGACCAGCTTGGATTGGTCGACTCCACCTTCAACGCACCTTGCGTAGACGCAAACGGTGTGTCTCAGAGCGGCTTCAATGATCCGTCACAATGCGCGGCGGCTGGCTTCGTCTCAAACGATCCGAGTGTGGGCGGAAGTTACGATCCGGACCTTCTCCCGTACGATCTGACCCGAGGCGGCGTTCTCTTCAGCTACTTTGGGCATACGGATGTGAAAGAGCTTGCACTCTATGTTCAGGACCAGATCAAAGCAGGGAACTGGAACTTCAATCTTGGCATACGCGGCGATCTTTACAACGGGCTCAGTGTGGCGCGACAGGCGGAACCGCGCCTGGGAGTTGCCTATAACATCCAGCGGACCGGCACCGTGCTACGCGCCTCGTATGCGCGCACCCTGGAGACTCCGTTCAACGAGAATCTTGTCATCTCCAGCATAGGCTGTAGCAACGCGGTGCTCAATCCGCTTCTCGCCTGCCAAGGTGGGAATGCCATTGTGAGTCCTGGCTTCAAGAACGAGTTCCATGCTGGGTTGCAACAAGCTTTCGGGAAGAATCTTGTCGTGAGCGGCGATTACATCTGGAAGTACACGCATAACGCCTTCGACTTCAGTGTCGTCGGTAATACTCCTATCACCTTCCCGATTGACTGGCATAACTCGAAGATCCCGGGCTTTGCGCTTCGTGCCGATGTTCCCAACTTTCACAACTTGACGGCATTTGTTGTGATGTCAAGCGTGGCAGCGAGATTCTTCCCGCCGCAGAGCGCCGGCGCAGGAGCGACCGTGGGTCAGAGCGGCTATCCCTTCCGCATCGATCATGACGAGAGGTTCAATCAGACGACTCACCTGCAGTACCAGACCCCGTTGAAGTATGGACCATCGGTGGGCTTCAACTGGCGGTTTGACAGCGGTCTTACGGCTGGGTCGGTGCCTTGCTTCAACCCGGATGGAGCGAACAGTGGATGCGGAGGCGTGGTTCTCAACGGTCAAGATTACGTCGATCTGAGTGTGCTTACCGCGGATCAGCAGGCGCAGGCAGGCCTGGTCTGTGGAGGCGTGGCGGCGACCCATACGGCAGGTCTTCCCGCCCTGTGTCCGGCGAACCAGCTGACGTCCAAGCTTGTGAATATTCCTGCGCCGGGAACCGAGGATGACGACAAGAATCCTCCACGCATCGCTCATCGCAGCTTGTTCGATCTTTCACTCGGCGAGGACAACCTATTAAAGCGCGACTCCTATCGAGTCAGCCTCCGTCTCACCGCGGTGAATCTGACCAACAAGGTGGCTCTCTACAACTTCCTCTCTACCTTCAGCGGGACGCATTACGTGACTCCGCGTGCACTGACGGCTGAGGTCGGCTTTCACTTCTAAGAACCTGGAACAAGAGGTGCCTGCGGGTCTGACTGGACCGCAGGCGCGCTGTTTGGGTGTCCTATGGCTCGAAGGTTGCGTTTGTCCCCAGGAAGTAAGCGCGGGGTTCAGAAGATCCAATGGAAGCGAACGGAACTGCTTTCGCTGATCCTGCTCCTCTTGCTCATGTCCATCGCATCGCTGTGGTTGGTCATGTGGGTTGAGGGTCAGCTTGATCATTGAACGTGCACCCCGCAACAAACGAAGTTGGGGGCTACGAGACCGCCAGGGAGCATTCAGATGGAGGCCACTGGGAGATGCATGAGGTCGGAGACGAGGGCTACTTCCTTTTGGATGAAGGGCTCGGCGTAGCGGACGCCGGCTAGGAGACCGTAGTGGCGGGCCGTGGAGAAAGTACGCTCGCGGATCTCTTCTTCGGGGACGAAGAGGCCGGAGCCCATGGATTGATTGCCGTATTGGGAGCGGTAAGCGAGGAGGGATTGCAGGCGGGCTTCGATGTGGGCGGAGATGTCGACGACGAAGGTGGGGCGGACGTCGGCGTAGAGGGAGGCATAGAGGATCTTGAAGGGGCGGTGTGGGGCGCCGGGGAGATCGACTTTGGAGAGGCCGGCGGCGAAGCAGGCTTCGTAGCCAAGGGTGGCGGAGGTGTAGTGGTCGGGGTGGCGGCCTTGCCAGTACGGGAGGATGACGACGCGGGGGCGGAGACGGCGGATGATGGCGGCGATCTTCAGGCGGGATTCGAGGGTGTTCTGGAGAGAGCCATCTGGAAGATCGAGGGCTTCGCGGTGGGAGACCTTGAGGATTGCCGCTGCGGCGTTGGCTTCGGACTCGCGCTCTGCGGCGGTGCCTCTAGTGCCGGATTCTCCGCGGGTGAGATCGAGGATGGCGGTGGTGAAGCCCAGGGATTGCTGGACGAGGAGAGTACCGCCGCAGGTTTGCTCTACGTCATCTCTATGGGCGGCGATGGCGAGAACGTCTACTGTGTCCATGACTATGGAAGTGCCGATTAGTTCGAGGTGTTGGTGCTGGCGTCCATGTAAGCTACGTCGAGAGCGGTGCCTTGAACGATGATGTTGACGTTATTGATCTCGCTGAGGTCTGTGGTTTTAAAGGCGTGGATCTGGCCGCCGTATGCGGTGTAGACCTTATGGAAGGTCTCGATCCAGCAGATGCCAGTGAGCGAGCCGTAGTAGTACGGGTTGTCGTCCTGGTTGGGATAGGGGACCTGGCTAGCGGTGGAGGTTGAACCGGGGACGACGTTCGCGGGTACGATGGTGGCCGTCTTGGTGGCGGTGTTGTAGGAGGTCAGGCAGTTGTAGTTGAGGCCCTGCTTGGCGCGCTCGCCGTTGGCGCAGTTCTGGGAGCCGATCCAGAGCGTGTTGTCGTCGGCGAAGAGAAGCCGGGAGTGATTGCCGTCGGAGATGGGTGTGGCGGCACCGACGGAGAGCGTGGAAAGAGTGATCGGCGTGAGGAAGCCCTCGAAGAGGCCGTCAGGCTGGAGGGCCTGGCCTGCGACCCAGAGGGTGGTGCCGTCGGAGAGGGCGGTGGTGACGCCGCCGGGGACGGGGACAGTTTTGGTGACGACGTTCGGGTAGGGGGTCGCGGTGGGGATGACGTCGATGGTGAGATTGCCCTGGGGAAGGAGGGAGACGGATGCGCCGCCGTTGTTGCCGCCGCCGCACTCGATGCCGCAGTTGAGGACGTAGGCGGTGCTGCCGTCGGTGGAGAAGTAGGCGCCCTGGGGGCGGTCGAAGGTGCCGGGAACGGGAACGACGCAGTAGACGGGCAGGATGGTGGGCTCGCAGTCCACTGCGCCTGGAGGATTGACGCCGCCGTTGTTGAGCTTGATGACGCGGTAGAGCGTGTTGCTGTTCCGGGTCATCGCGAGTGCGACGGTGTCGCCCTCGTTGACGGCAACGCGGTATACGTTAGGCAGGATCAGGTTGTAGACGGCGCCGAGTTGATTGTCCTGGACGGCAAGGACGCCGATCGACTCCTCCGCGGAGAAGACGCGTTTGAAGTCTGATGCGGTGGTGACCGAGGAGCTTTGAGCGGAGAAGGTTCCGCCGGAGCCGGTTGCGGCTTCGGTGCTGTAGTTGATGATGCTGACGCCGAAGGGCGAGACGTTGGAGTAGACGTAGCCGCGAAGCTGCTCGGGAAAGTTGAGGATGAGATTGGGGTAACCGCCGGTGAAGCCGGAGATGCCGAAAGACATCTTGGTGTTCTGGATGTTGCTGCGGAGGTCGCGCATGCCGTCGAGGATCTGCAGGGTGCCTGTGCTGCCGTTTGTGGTGACGCCGACGAGGACGCGCTCGAGCAGGAGGCTGGGGGGAATGGGACGTCCGGCGAAGGTGTACTCGGGATGCTTGTAGAGGTTCTGGCCGCAGGAGGAAAGGGCCAGGGTGACAACAGAGAGCAGGGCGGCGAGGAACGCGCGCTTCGGTGCGGAGAGACTACGATTTTTCAACGTGAACGGCTCCAAAAGTCTTCGTGCTGCGGCGCGGTTTCCGTGTGGCGTCCGCTGGAGAAACAGGTGCAGGGCTGCGGTGAGTATACCAAACGGGTGTAGAGGGTAGACGGTCCCGGGAAGCGGTGGGAAGCGGGCGGGGAGGGTGGTTGGAGTGGCTTAGGATGGGGGTATGAGTAAGGTTTTGGAGCCGGTGCCAGCCAGCAGTGGAGTGGCACGGCTGTTTTCCGGGAGCACGGTGCTTTGCGATGGGGCGATGGGGTCGATGCTGTATGGGAGGGGAATCTTCATCAACCGCTGCTATGACGAGCTGAATGTGTCGCAGCCGGATGTGGTGCGTGCGGTGCATACGGAGTATCTGCAGGCTGGGGCGGTGGTGATTGAGACGAACACATTTGGGGCGAACCGGGTTCGGCTGGAACGGTACGGGTTTGAAGGACGGGTAACAGAGCTGAATGCGGCAGGGGTGAAGGTCGCCCGTGAGTGCGTGCGGCAGATGCAGGATAAACAGGCCTCGGAGGCGTTTGTGGCGGGGGCTATGGGGCCGCTCGGAGTGAGGCTGGAGCCGGAGGGGCGAGTGACGGCTGAGGAGGCGGCTGCGGCGTTTGAGGAGCAAGCGAAGGCGCTGGCGGAGGGTGGGCCCGGTGTGGGGGCAGACCTGCTGGTGATCGAGACGCTGATGAGTGCGGCGGAGGCGGGGATTGCGATCCGGGCAGGGAAGGCCACGGGATTGTCGGTGATCGCGATGGTGACAGTGGATGAGGCGGGAAACTGCCTGGATGGGAGTTCGGCGGAAGATGCCGTACGAGCCATGGAGGCTGCGGGGGCGGATGCTGTGGGGTGCAACTGCAGCGATGGACCGGCGACGGTCCTGGCGGTGATCGAACGGATGCGGGCGGTGACGGAGCTGCCGCTGGCGGCGATGCCGAATGCCGGGAATCCGCGGGTGATCGACGGGCGGCATATCTACATGACGTCTCCGGAGTACCTGGCGAGCTTCGCGAAGAAGCTGGTGAAGGCAGGGGCACAGTTTGTCGGGGGATGCTGTGGGACGACGCCGCAGCATATTAGGGCGGTACGGGGGGCTCTGCGGGCGCTGGAGGCTCAGGAAACGGGGGTGGAGGTTGTTGAGAGTTGGGCGGTCGCGGGTGAGGCGGCGAAGCGGGAGGCGAGTAAGGTTGAGCCGGTGGCACTGGGGGAGCGGTCGCGGGTGGGGGCGAAGATCGCGGCGGGGGAGTGGCTGACGATGGTGGAGATCGTGCCGCCGAAGGGGATCGACAGCAGCAAGGAGCTGGAGGGGGCAGCGGAGCTGCACAAGCTGGGGGTGGATGCGATCAATGTGCCGGATTCCCCGCGGGCGAGTGCGCGGATGAGTGCCATGAGTCTCTGTGTGCAGATCCAGCAGCGGGTGGGAATCGAAACGTTGCTGCACTACACGTGCCGGGACCGAAACCTGCTGAGTATCCAGAGCGATCTGCTGGGAGCGGCTTCGATCGGGCTGAAGAACATCCTTTGCCTGACCGGGGATCCGCCGAAGATGGGGGATTATCCGAACGCGACTGCGGTGTTCGACGTGGATGCGATTGGGCTGACGAAGATTGTGCGGGATCTGAACTATGGGCTGGATGTGGGGGGAAATTCGGTGGGGGAGTCGTGCGGATTTACGATTTCGGTGGCCGCGAACCCGGGGGTGCCGGATATCGACAACGAGGTGAGGCGGTTTGCGGCGAAGGTGGAGGCGGGTGGGGAGTTCGGGATTACACAGCCGGTGTTCGATCTGCGGCTGCTGGAGGAGTTTCTGAAGCGGGTGGAGGGATTTCGGATTCCGATGGTCGCGGGAATATGGCCGCTGACCAGCGTCAAGAACGCCGAGTTCATGCGGGATCAGCTCAAGGTCAGGATGCCGGAGGAGATTATCGGGCGGATGGCGGCGGCGGGATCGGTGGAGGCGGCGCGGGCGGAGGGGATTGCGATTGCGCAGGAGATGCTGAGTGAGGTCCGGGGTATGGTGCAGGGAGTGCAGGTGAGTGCGCCGTTTGGGAAGTACAAGGCGGCTGCGCAGGTACTCGGGGTGGTTTAGTGTACTCCTCACCAGGGGTTTATTGCGCAAAATATTCAAAACACGCAACTTAGGCTTGTATCAACCTTTGTAACCGGCTGAAAGTTACTTGGAGGTCCTAGGATTCGACCAACGGCCTAGATGGCGGAGGTGAGATTGCTGCCAACCGCGTTGAAAGAGGTCGAGATCTTGGTGGAGAGGCCGCGCATGGCGCCGACTGCGGCGAGACCGATGAGGGCGGCCACGAGGGCGTACTCGATGAGATCCTGGCCGGAGTCTTCCTTGAGGAGACGGGCGATCAGGGGTCGCGTGAAAGCGGGTTGCGGCGCTGGGGTATGCGGATCGTCAACGTGGTGCAAGCGGTTCAAGGGGAAACCTCCGGACTGGAGATTAGGTTCTGTCAGGCTGGAGGGGTTCGCAATACAACGGAAGGGGAAGAGTGTGCCGAATCGGTTCAGAGGGCGGAGGTGAGCTCGCTGCCGACGATATTGATGGTGCTCGAGACGGAGGCGGCGACGCCGTGGGTGGAGGCGACGGCGGCAACGCCGATGAGGCAGGCGATGAGGGCGTATTCGACGAGATCTTGAGCGGATTCGTCGCGGTGGAAGGACACGAGTGCGTGTTTCCAGCGGAGAGGGCGCGGCAGCCTTATGCGCTGGGGAGTGCCTTCGTGCGGGTTCATGGGGATTGCCTCTGTTACGAGGATGTCGGTTGGACGAAGAGACGCCCATCCCTCTGAAGTTGCAGGGTAGGGAGCGAAGGCTTGCCACCGATTGGGCACCGATTCTGAGAGGCGATCAGGGCAGGTGGAATGGGGCTGGGAGAAGGCTTGAGATAGATGTGGATGCTTTGGGGGGACAGGGGGATAGGGGCTGGAGAGGGATGCGAGGTGACGGCAACGCGAAGACAAAGGCAAGGGCAAGGGCGACAGCAACGGCAACTACGGAGGTTCTCCGCTTCGCTCACAGTGACGGGTGTTTTTCTTTGTCTCTCTCTTTGCGGGGGCATGATGGGGGTGCTTCCGCTGGGGGCAAGCGGAAGCTGGTGCCGACCAACGGGAGGGCCACGCGGAGCCGAGTACGGCACGAAGTGCCTAGCGGCGGTTGTCGGTGGCGGGTTCGGGGTGGATCAGGAGGCGGCCGACCTCCGGGGATTCGAGCTTGAAGGCGTTCTCAAAGGCGGTGATGATCTCGTGGACGCGGCTCATGGGGAGCTCGTCCGGCAGGGTGCAGTGGCAGGAGACCTGAAGGCGATCGCTATGGCGGGTGATGGAGATGTCGTGGATGTCGAGCAGCTCGGGGAAGTCGCGGGCGACGCGGCGAAGATTGTTTTCGATGGCGCGATCGCGTTCGAGTGAGGACGAGCGCTCGATAGTGGCGGGTTCGGACTCGATGTGGGTGAGAATGCTGGTGATGGCTGGGACTTCGCGGCGCATCTCGGTCTCGAGGCGGGTGACGATCTCATGCGCGGCGCGGAGGGGTAGGGTCTCATCGACCTCGAGATGCAGATCGACGTGGAGCGCCGGGCCTTTCTCCTCCTCATATTGCTGGACCGAGACATCGTGGATGGAGAGGTTGGCGCGGGCGGCGACGGCGCGGATGCGGTCGTGGACGGACTCGGCGAGGGTGGCGGTGGGGACGGAGTGGACGACCACGTCGGCCTCGGGCAGCACACGCTGGATGACCTCGGTGGCGGCGAGGGTGATCTGCTCGGAGCGCTGGAAGGTGAGGTTGCGCGGCATGGCCAGGGTCAGGTCGGCGAAGTAGCCGGAGCCCACGCGGCGGGTACGCAGGCGGTCCACCGAGAGCACGCCGTCGATGCCGGCGAGCTGGCGAATGATATTGCGGCGAGTCTGCGCGGCGGTGGCGTCCGCTTGTGCCGGGGTCGCATCCAGCAGCGTATCCACCGTCTGCCGGGCAAGCCGCCAGGAGACGTTGAGGATGATCGCGGACACGATCAAGGCCGCGATGGGGTCCGCGAGTTCCAGGGCGGGACGGTTGAGGAGCTTGCCGAGGGCAGTGGCGGCGAGGCCGAGCAGCACCGCGATGGAGGACCAGATGTCGGTCGAGAAGTGGATGGCGTCGGCGGCGAGGGCGTCGGAGTGGGTGTCCTGGGCGATCTTGCGGAGTGCCCGGGAGCGAGAGAAGTCGGTCGCGATCGAGAGCGCCAGGACCAGGAAAGGCCAGAGGCTCAGCGGGAGTTCGAGGTGATTGCGGAAGACGATGCGGTGGACGGCCTCGTAGATGATCCAGACCGACGAGCCCAGCATGAGGCCGGTTTCGACGAAGGCGGAGAGCGACTCGACTTTGCCGTGGCCGTAGGCGTGATCCTCGTCGGCGGGCCGGTCCGCGACCTGGACGGAGAAGAGTGTGATGGCGGCGGCGACGAGATCGATGCCGGAGTGGGCGGCCTCCGACAGCATGCCCAGCGAGCCGGTGAGCAGTCCGGTGAGCAGCTTCAGCAGCGTGATGACGGCCGCGGCGGAGACGGAAAAAAGCGCGGCGCGGCGTTTGGCGAGGTGCCGCTCAATGGCGGCGGCCTGCTGCGGAGCGGCTTGATCTTGCTGGGCCGTCGAGCTCATGGAGGAGATGGTACAGGGCTGCAGGGGACTGTGTGCGGTTAAGGTTTAGGCTTTGTCGCGCGGTAGAGGCCCGCGACGCCGAAGGTGTAGCTGGTCCAGGATGCATCGCGGAAGCCGGCGTCCCGAATCAGGTTGAGCATGCGAGGGGGTCTTGGAAATCTTTCAACGGACGCCGGCAGGTAGGAGTATGCTTTGGCATCGGAGAAGAGGCCTCCAACCCAGGGCAGAATCTTCTTGAAGTAAAGGTTGTAGAGAGCGCCGGTCAAGCCCTCCGGCTGGTTACATTCCAAGATACCGATCTGTCCGCCGGGTTTCAGGACGCGAAAGAGTTCGGCGAGACCATCCTCGTAGCTAGCCAGATTGCGGAAGCCGAATGCGGAGGAAATCAGGTCCAGGCTGGCGGATGCAATGGGGAGATGTAATGCATCACATTCCAGCGGCAAGATGTTCTTTCCTTTGAACTTAGCGGCTCCGCGCGTGAGCATGCCGTGAGAGAAATCCACAGCTAGCAGGGTCTCTGTGGGTACTGTGGATGGCCGGCGCCGGTAAAGCGCGAGCGTCATATCTCCGGTGCCGCAGCAGAGATCGAGCACCCGTGCGCCGGGTTTCACCAGCGTCTCCCGGAAGCTGCGCGCTGCCCGCCACCACCACCAGCGGTCGATGCCTGCCGAAAGCATGTGATTCATCACGTCATACCGTGAGGCGATGGCGTCGAACATCTCCTGCACATTGGCCGCCGCGGCCTCGGGAGCCGCCTCCGGAACACCTGCCGGCCGGGCTCCTGTGGAAATCTCATGTTCCTGTATCGGCATCAGCTCCTCTTCTTTCCGGCGGCGCGCATGGTCTTTAGCATGGCTTTGGCTGCCTGCGTCAACTCCTCGTCCGTGACGTCGAAGACCACCTCGGCGGCGCCTATTCCCGTCGCGAGCACGAAGGCGCGGCGTCCGCTGCGCGTCTTCTTGTCGGTTGCGGTCAGCCGCACCAGATCGTCCGCCTTCGCCTTGAAGCGCGGCAATGGCCCGAACGCGAGCACCAGATTTGCCATGCGCGCGAACTCCTCCGCGGAGATCCTGCCGCGCGCGAGCGAAAGATGGAGCGCCGCAACCATTCCCCACCCGACGGCCTCGCCGTGCAGCAGCCGCTTGTACTCGGTCGCCGCCTCGATGGCATGGCCCAACGTATGGCCGAAGTTGAGCAGCATGCGCGGACCGGACTCGCGCTCATCCTGGGCCACGATCTCCGCCTTGATCGCGACCGACGCCGCCACGATCTCCGCCAGATCCTCCGGAGCGCCGGCCTGCAGCTCGGCTGCCTTGCGCTCCAGCGCGGCGAAGAGCTCCGCGCTTCGGATGATGGCTGCCTTCACCGACTCCTGCAGCCCCGCCCGAAGCTCCTTCGCGGGCAGCGTGGACAGCAGATCGCTGTCCGCGAGAACCGCAAGCGGATGGTGAAAGCTGCCGACCAGATTCTTGCCCGCCGCCAGGTTGACCCCGGTCTTTCCGCCGACGGAGGAGTCCACCTGGGCCAGCAACGTCGTCGGCACCTGGACGTAGGCGATGCCGCGCATGTAGATCGCCGCGAGAAAGCCGGTGATGTCGCCGATCACCCCGCCGCCGAAGGCGATCAGCAGCGAATCGCGATCCGCGCCGTGCCCGGCAAGCTCCTCGGCCAGCGCCTCCAGGCCGCTGAAACGTTTCTGCTTCTCGCCCGCGGGATGGAAGAGCACGGTGGGGGACTGAGCCTCGGGAAACGAGTCCCGCAGCTGCTTGGACCACAGCTTCCAGATCTTGGGCGAGGTGATGAGGAAGGTGCGCAAGGGCTTGCCGGCGGTGAGCTCCAGCAGGCGAGTGTGCAGGGTCTGCAGAAGGCCTGAGCCGATTGCCACGTCGTAGGCGACGGCGGAAGCGGTGGTGACGCGGATGACCTCTGGTGTTGAGGCGGGAACGAGCGATGCGGAAGAAGAGGAAGCCACTCCCTTCATCGTAGCGCAGCCGCTTCAACCTCGCGGAGTGGCCTGAGCGCAGGATCTATTGCAGATATCCCTGGTCGAACGCTGCGTAGTTGTCCAAGTGGTCCTTGATCACGCGGTAGCATTCACAGGACCGTTTTTCCAGGCCGCTGCGATCGATGATATGGATCAGCCCCCGGCTGTACTGAATCAGCGAGGCTTCCTTGAGGATGCCCGCCGCGAGCGAGACGGTAGGCCGCGCGGCTCCCAGCATATCCGACAGGTACTCATGCGACATGCGAAACGTCAGGCTGTGTGCCCGGTCCGCGCACAGCAGCAGCCAGCGCGCCAGTCTCTGGTCGACGCTATGCTTGGCGTTACAGCCCGTGGATTGCATTGATTGCAGGAGTTGCGCCTGGACATAATGGAGGCACAGCGCTTGGAACTGGCCGCCCAGCCGGAACTCCCGGCGACCCAACTCGATCGGCGAGCTGAAGCCGCTGCCGGCGATCTGGGTGTAGACCCGGTTCAGACTTTGCTTGCTGCCCATCAGCGCGGAGACGCCGATAATCGACTCGTATCCGAACATTCCCACTTCAATCTGTGATCCATCGATGAAGGTATTGGTCATGGAGGCCATCCCTTCCTCGAGAAAGAACAGGTGGGCGATCTTCTCGCCTGGGTACTCGATCTCGTGACCGAGCTCAAACGTCACGTGCTGCAGTCCGAGCCGGGCAAGGCAATCGTCGTTCAGATGACGCAGCAAGGTGTTCTTATATGGGATCGTTTCCATTGTTGCGGGACCTTAGCCCGTAAGGCATGTATGTCCTGAAGGCTTGGAAGTCAGCGGTCCACAGTGATTCGGAGAACTTGGGGTGGGATGGCGTCCGCGTCGCCGCTCCGAGGAGAAGGCTCGTGGACTCATTATGCTCTTTATTTTCAACTCTGTCGGATTAATAACACTTCTTTCAGGAAAGAGCCTTCACAGCCCGTTTTAGGGCTCTGCGCGCGACAGGTTGTATAGCGGGAGGCCGGCCTAGTCCTCTTCGTCGTGCAACTCTCGCCCTTGCTCGATGATCGAGAGGAGAAGCTCCGTGGAGAAAAGCACGGAGCGGCCGTCGGTAAAAGAGACCACGACACCACCATCAAGCTGCTCAGCTGAAACGACCTGAACCCCTTCTTTCAATTCCATGAATCAATCTCCCACAGGGTGCGGATTTTCGGAAGTCGGATAAGCGACAAAGATCATCAAAGTCGCAGATCGGAGGACGAAGTTTCGCCAAGCGAAAGTGCATGAGGGCTTTCCGCCGACTTCCTCTTCCTTCCGGTCGGGTACTTGTCCGGTCTGATCCGGTCTGATCAGGTCTGGTCCGGTCTGGCTCGTTCATTTCAAAACGGTTATTCGTGTTTTGCATCCCGGCAAGTTCACCTCTGCGACTCAAGCAACACCGGCTACCCTTCAACGGCTCTAATCTCCAAGTTCCGGCATCTAGTGAGAGAACAAGTCAGGAAAACCCATGAAGACTCCCCGCGCACTCCTCGCCTCGCTTACGCTCGCCGTTCCCTTCGCCCTGCAGGCTCAGCAGGCCATTACCGGCGCGGCGGCGTTCGCGGATTACACCCAGCAGAAGCCGGGTACGCTACGCAAGATCACGGTCAACGATCTGCCCGAGCCAAACCCCGGGGAGGCCGTGGATAACGGCCCCAGCCTGGTGCCGCGTCCGGAAGGCGCGTGGCCGATCGCGCCGGCCGGCTTCAAGGTCACGCTCTACGCGGGCGGAGATGCCAATCATCCGCTGCAACGGTCTGAGAACAACAAACAGACCCATGCTCCCACGTCGGGGACGTTTGTCATGCCGCGGCTCATCCGAACCGCGCCGAACGGCGATCTTTTTCTCTCGGACTCGCAGGCCGGGACCGTGTTTGTGCTGCGGGGTACCCAGGCTGACGGGAAGGCGCAGACGATCTCGCCCTTCGCGACGGGGCTCGATCATCCGTTCGGCATCGCCTTCTATCCTGCGGATAATCCTCGTTTCGTCTACGTCGCGAACACCACCACGGTCGTCCGCTTTCCCTATCGCTCGGGGGATCTGAAGGCCTCGGCCGGCCCGGAGATGATCGTTCCTGACCTGCCCGGCTATGCGCAGTTGCGCGGCGGCGGCCACTGGACCCGCGATGTTGTCTTCAGCAAGAACGGCGACCGCATGCTCGTCTCGGTCGGCTCCGGCTCGAACGCCGACGATCCCGACACCCACTCCCGCGAGTTTCACCGTGCTGATGTGCTTGAGTTCTCACCCGAGGGCAAGTTTCTGAAGGTCTACGCCTACGGCATCCGGAACTGCGTCGGAGAGGCGATCAACCCGGTCACCGGCTCGCTCTGGTGCTCGACCAACGAGCGCGATAACCTGGGCAACAACCTGGTGCCCGACTACATTACCTCGGTCCAGGAGGACGGCTTCTACGGCTGGCCGTGGTACTACATGGGCGGGCATCGCGATCCCCGGCTGCCGCTGCCGTGCGCCAACGGCACCGGACCCAACCCGCAGGCAGCCGCGCTCTCGGATGCGCAGGCCGGCACCTGCAAGCGCGTGGACATCGCGTCCAAGGTGCTGACGCCGGATATCCTGGTTCAGCCGCATATGGCCTCGCTGCAGATGACCTTTTATCCCGGCCACACGACTGCGCCGTCCGCCTTCCCGGCGCAGTATGACGGAGCCATCTTCGCCGCCGAGCACGGCTCGTGGAATCGCGCGCGCCGCGGTGGGTATGAGGTGGTCTACGCTCCGGTGCAGAACGGCCATGCGCTGGGCTCGTATGCGGACTTCCTGACCGGCTTTGTGACCCAGGATGGCCAAGTCTGGGGCAGGCCGGTGGGGGTGACCGTCGGCAAGGACGGCTCCTTGTTCGTTACGGATGACGGCAGCCGCTCGGTGTGGCACGTCACCTATACCGGCGGCCAGAACGCCGCGACCGCCTCCCGCTGAAACGGGGGGCGCATCGCTTATCGTGAAGGAAGCACCGGGAGCCAGGATCGCAGCCATCCCGCGATCAGACCCGGTGTTCTCCGCCATGCCGATTCCCATTCATCTCGTCCTGCTGGCGGCCTTTGAGCCTGACTCCGGAGCTGTTCCGGGAGAACTGACGCACTGGCTCGCCAGCCACTCACTGACAACTCGGCTGGATCTGCCCGCCGCCTATCGGCCCGCATATTCCGACGGGGGGAGCGTGCTTGCGCTGGCGACTGGGGTTGGTACGGCACGTGCCGCTGCCTCCGTTATGACGCTTGGCCTCGATCCACGCTTCGATCTGACGCGGGCCTTCTTCCTGATCACCGGGGTAGCGGGTATCGCACCGTCGAGAGGCTCGTTAGCCTCCGTTGTGCTGCCTGAATACGTCGTTGAGGGAACCCTGACCCACGAACTCGACGCCCGCGAGATTCCGCCCGGCTGGCCCGACGGCTTCGTGCCCATCGGCAAGTCGAGCCCCTATGAGCAGCCTCGTTCCGACCGCTTCAACGGGGACGACGGGATCGTCTTCCGCCTGAACTCAGACCTTGTCTCCTGGGCCCACACCCTCACCGGCGACGTATGCCTTCTTCCCCCACCACCAAAGAAGCCCGTCATCCTGAGCGAATCCGAAGACCCCTGTACTTCGCTTCTGCATCCAGCGACGACCGGCGTTGCCACCGTCCTTCGCGGCGATGAACTCGCCTCGTCCACCTTCTTCCATGGCCGCCTGATGAGCGAACGCGCGACCCGCCATGTCGCCTATCACACAGAAGGACGTGGCAGCTACGCCATCACCGCCATGGAAGACTCGGGTATCCTCCAGTCGCTCACCTGGCTTGCGGCCGCCGGCAAAGTGGACTTCGGGCGGGTTCTGATCGTGCGCGCGGCCTCCAACTACGACCAGCAGCGCCCTGGCATCAGCGCCGCGGAGTCGCTGGCTGAGTCCCGCGTTGCAAGCCACTCCGCATACCGCCCGGCGCTCGAGAACGCACACCGTGTCGGCTCACGGATTGCTTCGGAGCTGCTGGCCTGCTGGCCCCGTCTCCCGAGCTGATCTACCTGCGAGCCACATTGAAGATCAGCTCCGAACGGATCGCATACGTAAGACTTCGGAACGGAGGGATCCTGGATCTTAATCGTGCATCCTGCCTGGACCAGCCCGGACTTCGCTTCTTCGAGATCGTCCGCGAAAAGCTCCAACACCGGCTCGAATGGCTCCGCCTCCTCGACGAAAAGGCGAATGCCTCTGGTCTCTAGGCCTGTTGGCCGGCTCGCGCAGGAAGACGCTCATGCCGCGTTTCTGCTCGTCAAGATCGCAGCCTCTTCCATCCGCTCCGCCTGGATCAACACGTCTCTGAACGCCACCCTCCGCTCAGAGATCGCCTTCTCCTTCCGTTATTGAGTCTGATCCCCCACATACGCCCGGTCCCGCCAACTCACTGCCCCACCCCTCATCTTCCGCACCAACGCGTACCACTGGACGGACAGCAAAAGAAGAATTCCGACAGGGTGCAGGAGGGCTCCACGCCAGTCCTGGCGGAAGCGCCGGATCGCCAGCCAGCGCGGAAGCCAGGCGAGAAAGACAGCTCCCAGAATGATCGCGAAGGTAAACGAAAACATGCGCGGATTGTTCACCCGAACCGTCATCCCAAATACCCGGATGAAGAGCAAACCAACCAACACCCAGCCGAGCAGGAGAAAAGGCATGACCTGTCCTAGGAGGAGCGTCACCGAAACCGGCCCGATCCGCGCGGGATCGCCCAGCCCTTCCGTAGCATTCTTGGCCAGCCCACTCCAGACCTCGCCGGCCGAGTTGTACATGCGGCACGTCGCAAGTTCCGTCAGGTCCGCCAGATCGGTTCGGAACCCGGCAGCCCGAAACAGCCGCGGCAGCCGCAGCCCATCGTGCATCGTCCGCTTGATCTCCGAGTGGCCGCCACACGCAAAGTAGCTCTCCTTGCGAACCATCATGAACTGCCCGCACCCGGCCGCAAACGCCGGATCGGTCCCCTTGCGCATCCGGCCGAGCGGCAGAAATCCCAGCAGCACGAAGTGGATCAGAGGCAGCAGCATCCACTCCAGCCAGGTTCCCGTGATCTGGGCGGGAAAGCCGCTCACCAGCGCATTGCCGTCTCGTTCCAACCGCGCCGCCATCCAGGCGACGCACTCTGGTTGCAGCCGCACATCCGCATCCACGAAGCAGAGCGTCGGGTAGCGTGCGGTCTGGGCAAGCGCCCAGCAGGCATGCTGCTTCCCGTTCCATCCCGCAGGCAGCGCCGGACTCTCTTCCAGCCGCACCCGTGCATCCTGACCCTGGATCCGGCGGACGATCTCGGCTGTTTCGTCCTTCGATCCATCATCCATGACGACGATCTCGAACTGGCATCCGACGCTGCGGAGCGCCGCGCGAATCGCCGACTCGATGCCCAACGCCTCGTTGCGCGCGGGAATCAGCACGGAGACACCCGGCAGATTCACTCCGGGCATGGGTTTTGGCGCTCGATACCTCCTCAGGTTTACGCAGAAGAGCACCGCCGGCACCAGCGCACAGACCAACGCCGAGAACGCCACCCAGAAGATCATCCGCGCTCCTCCCGCACCAGCGCCGTATGCTCCGCCTGGTATCTCCGCCCGCGAGCCCGAGCCCAGATCCTCTGCCCGACCTCATAGAACCCGCCGGCGCCCACCCGGCCCTCCCGCAACACCGTAAACGCGGCAGGATCACGAGCCACCGCGGAGGCTTGCAGCTGCTCCATCGCCGCAAGCAGCGCAACCTTCAGCCGGTCTTCTATTTCATTGGCCGACTCTCCAGCGACCCGAACCGCCTGCCCGAAGTGCAGCAGCGTCTCCGGCAGCCGCTCATCCCAGAACGGATACTCGATCGCCAGCGGCATCACCGTACATCCGCCCTTGACCCTCGCCGCGAGCGCCGCCAATCCCGGCTTGAACTCCAGCGGCCGCTCCCGCGCATCGGCAAAGCGTCCCTGCGGCGTCACCCAGATCACGCCACCGCTCTCCAACACCTTCAGCCCGGTCCGCAGGAACTGCGCCGCACCCCGCGCCGTCTTCATCTCCACCCCAAAGACGCCGATGCGCTTCAGGATTCCGTACCGCTCCAGCGCCGACGCATCCATCGGCGCAAAGTGCTGACGCTCCGGCATCAACTCTGCCGCGAGCAACACCTGCACCATGGGATCCCACCACGAGCTATGGTTCGCATACACAATCAGCGGCCCATGCCCGGCTCCCGCCGCCACAAACCGTTTCGCACCACTCACTCGAACCGCGCGAAAATGCCGCTTGAAATACCCGCGCACAATCCGCCGAAAGAACCCCAGCATGGGCTCCGATATGCGCGGCGCGTTCACTTCGGAGGGCATGTCTGGAAGCGTACTCTAAGCCAGCGCCGTGGCAAGCACATTCTCCCGCGCAGCATGCACCGGGAAGTCCTGGTCCAGCGAGTCCGCCGCAATCCATCCTGACATCATCACCATCGGCATGCCCGGCCCAGGATGCGCCGCCCCCCCGGCCAGATACAAGCCCTTCAGCTCTTTCGACCGGTTCGCCGGCTTGAACGCGCCATTGAACACCCCATGACTCGAGATTCCATAGATCGCGCCGTCGAGCACCCGGTACCGCTCATGAATATCCTGCGGCGTCAGGTGCGCCTCAAAGACAATTCGCTCCTCGATGTCCGTCAGCCCCGCCGTTCGCTTCAGCTTGTCCAGAATCACCTGCCTGTAGCCCGGGAACATGACGTTCCAATCCTGCCCCGGCCGTAGGTACGGCGTATGCACCAGCACGTAGAGAGCCTCGCCCCCGGCAGGCGCGCTCGTTGAATCCGTCGCTGCCGTGGCTGCCAGATAGCAGGTTGGGTCAGGTGCGGGAACGCCTTGCTCGTAGATCGCGTGAAACTCCTCGTGCGGATCGCGTGAGAAGACAAAATCATGATGCGCCAGGTGCTCGTACCGCTTGTTCAACCCGAGATAAAGCACGACACCGGAACATGCCGGTTCGTAGTTACGTTTATGCTCGAACGTCCGCCAGACCGGGCCGCCGATCAACTCGCGATGGGTGCGGACCGCGTCCTCATTCGAGACCACGGCGTCGAAGGAGTACGGAATGCCTTTATTTGTAACCAGACCCGTCACCGATCCTCGAGACTGCGTGATCCGGACCACGTCCGTCTCGGTGTGGAACTCTACGCCAAGCTCACGTCCCAGCTTGACCAGACCCTCCGGCACCGACCGCGTGCCGCCCATCGGATACCAGATCCCCTCTTCCATCTGCATGTGGCCGATGGCGCAAAGGATTGCAGGCGACGCATCAGGGCTGGAGCCCACATACTGCACAAAGTGGTCGAGCATCTGCGCCGTGTTCGGATCGGGAATATTCTCGCGGATCACCTCAGCGACGGTCTTGCCCAGACGCATCCGCATGACGTCCTTCAGCACCTTCAGGTCAAACGCGCCCTTTACATCCATGGTGTCGCGCATGGAGCCGATCGAGCGCCAGAAGAAGAAGCGGTCGGAGATGGAATGCAGCTGCTCCGACTGCTCCATCAGCTTCAGGTAGCCCGCGCCCATGCGTGGCCAGATCGCCTCAAGCTGCGCGGCCATCTCGGCTGCATTGTCCTTGAGATCGAGCTGGGTTCCATCCTCAAAGAAGCAACGCCACTGCGGATCGAGCCGCACCATGGGCACATAATCTTCCATGCGCCGGCCGGCCTCTTCAAACACCTTCCGCAAGACTGAAGGCTGGATCAAAATCGTTGGGCCCATATCGAAGCGAAAGCCCTGCTCCCGCAACTGCGCCGCCTTGCCCCCGAGCCAAGCATTCTTCTCAAACACACAGACCTGATGACCGCGCGCCGCAAGCGTGCAGGCCGCGGCCAGACCCGCCAATCCACTGCCGACTACTCCAACCTTCATGCCTTCTCCCGTTGCAACTTCTTGCCCGCAGCCATCATCGTTCGCAGACCCGCAATGCGCTCGCGCAGCCCGCGCCCGTGGGTCAATCCGGTTAGCCCGCGGAACAACGCTTCATGCGTCTCCGTGGTTGCGTCATAGTGCCACGTCGCCTTGCCGCGCCGTATCAGAACCACTCGTGGCGCAGTCATCTCCAACAGCCCTTCGACGCCGCGTGTAGCGCCAAAGCCCGTCTTCCTTCTGCCGCCAAACGGCACCCGCGGATCCACCGTTGGGACCATCAGATCGTTGATCAACACGGTTCCGACTTTCAGGCGTTCCCCGATCCTGCGTGCCTCACGTTCCTCTCCGAAGATGGAAGCCGTTAGCCCGAACGGGCACATGGCCTCCGTGCGGAGCATGCTCTCAACATCCGGTGATTGCATCACCGTCAAAATCGGCGCAAAGACATCTGCCTGCGCTATGCGCATCTCCGGCCGTGCGTTCAGCACCAGCATCGGCTTCATCCACACCGCTCTGACATCGCCCCACACGGTCGCGCCCGCAGCCGCCGCATCCTCGACCAGATCCTTGACCTGCGCGCGCACCGCCTCACGCGGCAGCACACCTTCCATCGCGGCAAAGCGTTCGCGTAGCGCGGCGATCAAGGACTCATGTCCTGCTCCAACCAGCATCAGGCGGCGCGGCGCCATGCAGGTCGCGGAGCCATTGAGCCGCATGCCGAACTCAAGCGCCGCAGCCACTCGCGCCGGATCGGCGGTGGGAAGCACGATCACCGCATCGCACCCGGACAGCTCTGCTACCACCGGTGTTACAGAATCGGCAGCCGTATGAAGCACAGCGCGCCCCGCACCTCCGGAGCCGGTGAAGAAGACCTTGTCCACGCCTTGTTGCAACTCAGCCATGCCGTCTGCGGCGGATTCGCCCGTGACGCGAAGCACACCGTCCGGCAGCCCCGCATCGCTTAACGCCTCGGCTACGACTGCGGCGACCGCACCACCGCTGGCTCCCGGCTTCCAGACCACGGCGTTGCCTGCGGCAAGGCCTTGCAGCACCTGCACTCCCGGCAAGAACAGCGGGTAGTTCGACGGCCCAATCACCAGCACCGTTCCCATCGGGATGCGTTCGACCGAGCTCTTCACGCCCGCCAGCCAAAGCGGCAGACCTTGCAACCCGTACCGCTTCGTTTTTAGAATCTGTTCGGCCTCACGCTCGAGAAAGCGGCACGCCACCAGCAGCGGAAGGATCTCCGCCGCATACGTGTCGGCGCGATTGCGGGCGAGCGTGGAAGGCATCGCGTCCGCAAGCTCGACCGGACGTCCAGCGAGGTCGTGCCGCATGCGCTTCAGTACGCGCAAGCGCTCTCGCACGGGAAGCGAAGCCCAAGCAGCCTGCGTACCTTCAGCCATGCCGCCGATCTTAACGCCCCCGGCAAGGACCGGCGCGAGCCTCTCCTCGTGCGCGGTCGCGTTCATCGTTGCATTCATTTAGGAAGCAGCCCCAACCAACTCGCGGCTGATCCGGGCATCCGCCGCTCCGGCATCCCACTGCGGCTCTACCTTCAGGTCTTCCAGCAGCAGTCGTGAGGTTATGCGGGCCGACTCGAAGATGACTGGAAGCCCGCTGCCGGGATGCGTTCCGCCGCCCACCAGGTACATCTGCCCGACATCCTCAAAGCGATTATGCGGCCGCAGATGCAGCATCTGGTCGAGCGAGTGAGCCATGGAGAACGTGGCCCCTTTGTACAGGTCGAACTCCTCAGCCCAGCCCTGCGGGGTCAGGATCTTTTCCGTGCGGATGCGTCTCTCCACATCCTTCAGACCGATCCTCTCCATCTGCTCCAAGGCCTTGGCACGGTAGCGCGGCTGCTCCTTCGCCCAGTCCACGGAGCCGGTGTCATGCGTGACCGGGAGCAGGACGTACAAGGTGCTGTGACCCTCGGGAGCCAAGGACTCATCCGTCACGCCGGCGTTCTGCACGTAAAAAGACGGATTCTCGCTGAGCTTGTGGCGCTCTTCGATGTCCCGGAGGTTTTCCTTGTAATTGTCCGCAAGGTAGATGGTGTGGTGAGAGACATCGTCGTAACGGCCTTCGATCCCGAGGTACAACATGAAGGTCGAGCAGGAAAACTTCTTCTTCGCGAGACGCTCGTCGGTCCACTTGCGCCGCTGAGCGTTCGGCAGCATTCGCCGCATGGCGCCGGCAAAATCCGCGTTCACCACCACGGCATCAGCCGCATGGGTGTGCTTCGCTGTCTTGATGCCGGTCGCCTTTCCCTTCTCCACGATCACCTGCTCCACCGGCTCATCGAGCAGAATCTCGACTCCCATCTCGGTCGCGATTCGCGCCATCGCCTCCGTAACGGCGCCGCAACCGCCGGTCGGATGGAAGACTCCGTGCTCGTACTCCAGGAAGCTGAGGATGGAGAACAGGCTTGGACAACGGAAGGGACTCATGCCGAGGTACTTGGACTGAAAGCTGAAGCCCAGCCGGATGCGCTCGTCTTTGAAGTGGACCTGCAGGTCGTCGTCGAGCGACTTCCAGGGCGCGAGCAGCGGGAGGAGCTTCATCATCTCCGGCTTCATCAGGTCGCGCCAGCTCTCAAACGGACTTTGCAGGAAGGGCAAGAACTTCTCCAGCTTGTTCCGGTTGTGGGTGATGAAGTGATGAAAACGCTTCGCATCCTCAGGCGAGATGGCGGCGATCGCCTGCTCCATCCGCTCGACGTTGGGCGTTGCCAGCAACTCGCCGCCACCGCCGAAGACCAGGCGGTACTGCGGGTCCAGCCGCGTCATCGGGACCTCGCGGTCGAGATCGTAGCCGGCCGCCGCGAAGATCTCCCGCAGCACGCGGGGGTAAAGAAAGAAGGTTGGTCCCGTATCGAACTTGAAGCCGTCCTGGTGAATCGTGGACGTGCGCCCGCCCACCTCTGCCCGCTTCTCGACAATCTTGACCTTGACCCCGGACTTTGCCAGCAGCAAAGCTGCCGCAAGTCCTCCGGGTCCTGCGCCTACGATCACGACCTGCTTCGCCTGCTTGTTAACCAACGCTGAAAACCCCTCGCCGTGTACGGCTTCTGCCCTCACGGTGTTCCGATTATAAGGATGCCGTGAATGTCCTCCGGCGTCCCCGTTCCGTAGAGTGAATCTTCCCTTGTCCACTTTTCACCCTGCGATTTTCGTTCCGTGAAACAGGGGATGCCCTCCGCGGGCCGGTAAGAGGAAGTAGCCGGAGGAACCGGTGGTGCTCGCGTATCCGGCCCCCTACGGAGTAACTTTCGCCAGGGTACATAGGTGATACAAGTTTAAGTCCCATGGAATGAATATTTTGCGCAACAAACCTGGGGGGACAGCTAGCCGGCAACGACAATCTCGGAGAAATCCGCGATTCCGCCGAAATCTCCAAGCACCTTGCTCAAAAGAGCCAGCCGGTTGTCCCGGATCGCCGCATCCGGATCCATCACCATCACCGCCTCAAAGAAGGCATCCACCTGCGGCCGCAAGGTCGCGATCAGCTCCAGAGCCCGACGATACTCCGCACCCGCGCGCAGCTTGACGACCTCCGGCTTCACGTCCGCCGCCTTGGAGGCCAGCTCCAGCTCAGCTCCGTCTTTCAGCAGGGCTACATCCAGTTCGTTTCGGCTCGTCAGGCCTTTCTCCTGTGCTTGCGCGAGGATATTCTTCATCCGCTTGAAGGCCGCCGAAACCGCGGCAAAGTCCTCCGAGTCTCGCACGGCAGTGACTGCCTCGGCTCTCGCGACGGCATCGCGAACCAGGTTCGTGCGGACCGCGAGCACCGCCTTGACCACGTCATAAGCCTGCCCCTTGACCTCACGCAGGTAGAACTCCAGCCGCTCGGCCAGGAACACCTCCAGCTTGCGCACCAGAGCCTCATCGTCGAATGCCGCAGCCCGTGCGATCTCCCCAAGGCCCAGCTCGACCGGCGTCTCCGCCAGGATCTTGACGATGCCATTGGCTGCCCGCCGCAGAGCGAAGGGGTCCTTGGAGCCGGTCGGCTCCAGCCCCAGGCCGAACAGCCCCGCGATCGTATCCGCCTTGTCGGCGATAGCCAGCAGCGCACCCTCGACTGTCCGCGGCACACCATCTTCCATGGACACCGGCTTGTACTGGTCATAGATGGCAGCCACCACCGCATCCGAGTAGCCTTGCTGCCGCGCATACAGCCCCCCCACCACCCCCTGCAACTCCGTAAACTCCTTCACCAAATCTGTGGTGAGGTCGGTTTTCGCCAGGAGTGCGGCCTGGTCCAGCGCATCCAGGTCGACTGCAACTTGACTCTCTTTTTGGTGGAAGCCCAGCTTCGCAGAGAGTTCGCGCACACGTTCGGATTTTGCTGCATAGCTTCCGAGATCCTTCTGAAACGTGACCGAGGCAAGCAGAGCGACGCGATCGGCCAAAGACACGCGTTGATCGAACTCCCAGAAGAATCTGGCGTCGTTGAACCTGGCGCGTAGTACCCGCTCATTTCCGTGGCGGATGATGGCTTCGCCAGCAGTGTCAGCAGCCGTGTTGAGGACGGCGAGGAAGTGCGGTGCCAGCTTGCCCGACGTGTCCTCCACGGCGAAGTAGTTCTGGTGATCGCGCATCACTGTGACGAGGACTTCTTCCGGCAGCGATAAGTACTCAGGATCAAAGCCGCCGAGGATGACAGATGGCCACTCCGTCAAGTGGGTCATCTTGTCGACCAGGGCGTGGTCCTCTCGCCAGCGTGTCCCGGCGGCAGTTCGGCAGACCTTGTCCAGAGACTTGCGGATGGTGCGTCGACGGCCCTCCACGTCCGCCATGACGGACGCGTTCGTTAGGGAAGCGACATAGCTTCGAGGAGTGACTTCGATCGAGGCCTGTCCGTACAACACGCGATGCCCATAGGTGACGCGCCCCGCGTCATAGCCGCCGAATGAGACGGGGACGACATGATCCCCCAGTAGAGCAAGCAGCCAACGCAACGGTCGCACGAAGCGCTCTGGCCGGCCTGCGCGCCAGTACATGTTCTTCGCCCAGTAGATGGCTGCGATCTCCTTCGGCAGCTCCTCAGCAATGACCTCGGCGGCAGAACGCCCTGCTTTGACGGAGGTGGCGGCGCAATATTCGCCTTTGGGATTGGTGACGATGCGCAGCTGACCGACGTCCACACCTGCTTTCTTGGCAAAGGCGATCGCTGCGGGACCGGGGACACCGTCCTTGTAGGCGATCTTCGTGGCCGGTCCGAGGAGGTCTTCAGAGATATCCTCTTGCTGCGCGAGCACGCCGGGCACGAGGACTGCAAGGCGTCTCGGGGTGGAGTAGCTCTTCGCTTCGCCGGAAGACGCGAGCAGTCTTTCGCGCTCGAAGAGAGCCAGGGTGCGGCGGAGCAACTCGGCCTCGGCTGCGGCGATCATGCGTGCGGGGACTTCTTCCAGGCCGATCTCGAAGAGGAAATCAGGCATCTATGCCGCTCCCTTGAGTTGCAGGGCGGAGAGTGCCTCGCCTTGGGCTGCGTAGGTTTTGGCTACTCCGATGACGAGCGTCCGGATGCGAGCCATGACTCCGACTCGTTCGGTGACGGAGATGGCGCCGCGTGCGTCCAGGAGATTAAAGAGTTGGGAGCACTTGAGGGCGAGTTCATAGGCCCCCAAGACGGGGAAGCGCTTCAGCTCTTGGGGCTGCATCTTCTCCAAACCTCTTGCTCTTTCAAGGAGTCCCAGGCACTCTGACTCATAGAGCTCCAGGTGTTTCCAGAGAGAGGGTACGTCCGCGTAATCAAAGCCGTAGCTGGAGAATTGTTCCTCTTCCGGGAGGCGCATCTCGCCGTAGGTGACTTTGCGGCCGGTGTCGGGCTCTATGGCCCAGACGATGTCGTAGATGGAGTCCACATCCTGGAGAAAGCCGGCGATCCGTTCGAGTCCGTAGGTGATTTCGCCGCAGATGGGGTCGAGATCCATGCCGCCACATTGCTGAAAATAGGTGAACTGGGTGATCTCGAGGCCGTCGAGCATGACCTGCCAGCCTACCCCCCAGGCGCCGCCTACGGGCCACTCCCAGTTGTCCTCCTCGAACTTGAGGTCGTGCTCGCGGAGGTCTATGCCGATGGCCCCCAGGGATTCGAGGTATAGCTCCTGCACGTTGATCGGTGGGGGTTTAAGGATGACCTGGAGCTGGGTATGGCGGAAGAGGCGGTTGGGGTTTTCTCCGTAGCGGCCGTCGGCGGGGCGGCGGGAGGGCTGGGCATAGGCGATGCGGACGGGTTTGGGACCGAGGACGCGGAGGAAGGTGTCGGGCGACATGGTTCCGGCGCCGACTTCGAGGTCGTAAGGCTGCTGGAGGACGCAGCCGCGCTCGGCCCAGTATCGCTGGAGGGTGAAGAGCAGCTCCTGGAAGGTGAGCGCCTTTTTCCCGCTGAGAGTTTGCATGAATCTCTTTCCTGACACCGGACGATCTTCTGATTCTAACCAATTCAGAGGGGAGCGTGATGCTGGTCGGTAAGTGCTTCTGGTAGACACCTCCCACCCGGGAATCGGGTTCAAAATATTCATTCGAGGCGACTTAGGTTTGTATCACCTTCGTAATCTCCGGAAAGTTACCTGGAGGGCCGGCATCGGAGAAGTTCCGATGGACGAACCGTCTGGAGCCCGGGGACATCCAACCTGTTGAACGGGGAGGATTGCTTGAGCAAGCTCTTGGAACCTTTGAAGGTGGGGGCGCTTACGTTGCCCAATCGCGTGATTATGGCACCGCTGACGAGACTGCGTGGAACGGTGGATCATCTGCCGACGCCGGTGATGGTGGAGTACTACCGGCAGCGGGCGGGTGCGGGATTGATCCTGACCGAGGGGACGCCTGTGTCGCCGATGGGTGTTGGGTATGCACAGGTGCCGGGAATCTGGTCGAAGGAGCAGACGGAGCTTTGGAAGCCTGTGGTGAAGGCTGTGCACGAGGCGGGTGGGCGGATCTTCGCGCAGATATGGCATGTGGGCCGGGTGAGTGATCCGCTCTTTCTGGGTGGCAAGCTGCCGGTGGCTCCGAGCGCGATTGCGCCGCAGGGGACGGTGACGCTGGTGCGGCCGCAAAAGGAGTTTGAGACGCCGCGGGCTTTGGAGATCGCGGAGATCAAGGAAGTGGTGGAGGAGTTCCGCAAGGGTGCGGAGAATGCGCAGCGGTCGGGGTTCGATGGGGTGGAGATCCATGGAGCGAATGGATATCTGCTGGACCAGTTCCTGCATTCGGGGTCGAATGAGCGGACGGATGAGTATGGCGGATCGCTGGAGAATCGAGCTCGGCTGCATGTGGAGGTTGCGGAGGCGGCTAGTTCGGTCTTCGGGGCGGACCGGGTAGGAATGCATCTTGCACCGCGCGGAGACGTGATGAGCATGAGCGATGAGAACCCACACGAGGCGTTCGTCTATCTGGCGGGACAGCTTGGCAGGCTTGGCCTGGCGTTTCTCTGTGCGCGTGAATACTACGGGGACGATAGGCTGGGGCCGGAGTTGAAGAAGGCGTTTGGCGGGGTTTATATCGCGAACGAAAAGTACACGCAGGCGCAGGCGGAGCAGGTGATCGAGGCGGGTGAGGCGGACGCGGTGGCGTTTGGGAAGCTGTTTATTGCGAATCCGGATCTGCCAAGGCGGTTTGCTTTGGGTGCGGCGTTGAATGAGCCGGTGGTGGAGACGTTCTATACCCATGGGCTGGAGGGGTATATCGATTACCCGGCTCTCGCTTTGGAAGAGACGCCTGCCTGAAGCTGTAGAGAAGGCCGTCCTCCTGGGTGGCCTTCTTTGCTGCTAAAGAGTTCCGCCAGTGGTTAGAGAGGGTTTGGTATTTCCCGCGCGAAATGGAAAGGATCGAGGAGAGTCAGCTTCCTCGGGATCCTTCGACTTGTCCGGCGCAAGGCGTCAGACGACGCTCAGGCGGGTATTTGCTTAGAAGCCGAATTGAATTTGGGGCTGGTGGTTCCCGACGGCCGGGGGGCGAATGGCACTCTCGGGGTCCTTCGACTCCTCCATCGCTGCGCGATGGATTCGCTCAGGATGACGGGTTTGTTTGATTGAAGAACAGCCTTGGGCCGACTTACAACCCTGGCCTTAGGTGAGGCGTTGCAGGCGGGCTATGAGCTTTTCGGCCAGGGGTTCCCCGGATTCGGTCCAGAGGAGGCGGCTGGAGATGTTGCAGTGCTTCTCGACCGAGAGGGTGAAGGCGAGGAGCATTTCGATGTTCTGTTTGATGTGTTTGGCGGCTTCGGCGCGGGCTTCTTCATCGGCGTAGAGGGGGTCTTCTCCGTCTTCCGGCTCTTCGAGGACCCAGGGGGTGTCGAGGCCGAAGTCGATGCGGACGTGGCCGTTTTGTTCGAAGGTGGCGTCGTCGAAGGTGGGGCCGAAGCCGAGGATCCTTACGGTGGTCGGCGTGGGCTTCCAGAGGAGGTCGAGTTCGGCGCCTTCGATTGCCTCCGGCGTTTCGGGGAGCCAGAGATTCCACTTCATCTCGAACTCGTAGGCGGTGTCCTCGTGGAGGAGTTCGGTGGCTTCGGCGACAGCGTTGTCGATGATGGAGGCCGAGGTGTCTTCATTTTCCGCGGCGCGGGGGTCGAGGACAAACTGGCGCTGGTAGAGCGGCGGTTCGGTGAAGCTGACCGGGTAGGCGGTGGCGGCGGCAACGCGCGGCAGGCCGGAGATGCGGGCGAACTGACGCATGACCGCGACGAGCGAGGCGGGAAGAGAGGCGAAACGGAAGTTTGGGAACCAGAGGGAGAGGTAGAGCTGATCGGACATTGAACACAGTTAGATGCAGTGAGGGGCAGTGTGATTCAGTGTGGGGCAGGAGGACGAGTGCAACGGCGGTGGTTGGATAAAGGCAGGAAAGAGGGAAGAGAGAAGAGAAGTCAACGGCAGCAGCAACAGCAACAGCAATGACGGCTACCGGGTAAGAACAGGGAGTAGGGAGTAGGGGATTGGGAGTGGAAGGCTGGTGAGAAGATAGATGGGAGAGGGTCTCCGTGCTGCGTAAGTTGCGGGTGGTGGTGGTGGTGGGGGCGGCGCTGCTGGTGGCGGGGGTCGCGGGGTTTGTCTGGTATGGGCGGATGGTGGCGCGACGGTTCAAGCTCGATTTACCGAAGCGGCTGGGAGTGAATATCTCGCAGGAGTCGCATGGGGTGACGCTCTCGCGATCGGTTAAGGGGAAGACCATCTTTACGGTGCATGCGGCGGACCAGATTCAGCAGAAGAACGGGTTGATTGAACTGCATGACGTCGGGATTGAGCTCTTTGGGCGGGAGGATGGGCGGTCGGACAAGATCAGCGGGCAGGAGTTTCTGTTCGATCAGAAGAATGGGGTGATGACCGGGGTCGGGGAGGTACTGATCGACTTGGCTGCGCCTTCGGGGAAGGCGGGGAAGCCGAATGCGGGCATTGCAGACCCGGGTGAGGCCAAGACAGTGCATGTGAAGACGAGTGGGCTGACCTTCAACCAGGAGGCGCAGACGGCGAAGACGGATCAGAAGATCGAGTTTGTGGCGGCTGGGCTGGCCGGCACGGCTGTGGGTGCGGAGTATGACGCGAAGACCGGGGTGGTGGACCTGAAGTCTGCGGTGCATGCGAGTGGGGTGATGGGGGAACGGCCGGCGGTCTTGACCGCCGGCTGGGCGGAGCTGCAACGGATGCAGAACCTGGTGTTGCTGATGGGAGCGAAGTACACGGCGGTGGGGCCGCGGGGAGCGCAGTCGATTGCGGCGGATCGTGCGGAGGTCCACATTACGAAGGATGGGACGCCGCAGGAGATCGATGGGCAGGGGCACGTGGTTTTGACCGGGGCTGATCGAGGGACAATGACCGGCGAGCGGATGGAGTTGATGTTGAGTGATGCGGGTAAGCCGAAGACTGGGCGGGTCTGGGGTGGGATCCGCTATGGATATGCGGTGGGGGTCAAGAAGGCTGCGGGGACGGCGCAGGAGGTTCGGATTGCGTTTGACCCAGCGGGTGAGCCGGTGCATGCGGCGGCGGATGGTGGGGTGAAGTTCGATGAGCAGGTGGCGGATGGAACGCGGGGGTTGACGGCGGCGAGGGTGGAGCTTGAGCTGGGAGAGGCGACGAAGGGAAAAGTTACATTGCGGGATGCAGTCGCGACGGGTGGAGCGGCTTTGCGGATGACGGGAGCGTCGGCGAAGGGGCGGACGACGACCGAGGTGAGTGGGGATGAGTTGAAGGCGAGGTTTGTGACGGTGGCGGGGAGGGATCAGCTTGCGACTCTGGACGGGGCGGCGCATACGGTGGTGCACCAGGTTGCGGGAGATGGAGCGGAGCAGACGAGTCAAGGGGATACGCTGGCGGTGAGCTTTCGGCCGGGTGCGTCGGGTAAGGGTGGTGCGGCGGGGCAGATTGAGCGGGCCGTGCAGCGGGGCCGGGTGAAGATTGAGCGGAAGAGTGTGGCGACGGCGCGGGGGCCGGCCGAGGTGCAGCATGCGAGCGGGGATGAGGCTTCGTATGAGGCTGGGCGGGATACGCTGACGGTGACGGGCGGGGCGCAGGTGGAGGATGCGACGAGTGCGCTGCTCGCGGATACGGTTCAGATGGCGCGGGGGAGTGTGGATTTGGAGGCGGAGGGGAACGTTCGGGTGAGCTATCTGCAGGCGGGTGGGAAGGGTGAGCCGCTGCATGTAACGGCGGCTCGGCTGGTGGAGAAGAAGGCGGCAGGGACGGCGGAGTTCTTCGGCGGGGCGGGGAAGGATGCGAGGATGTGGCAGGAGGGATCGCAGGTGCAGGCACCGGTGCTGAGTTTCTCTCAGAACGGGAACGATAAGGCGAGCCGCAGGCTGGTGGCGCATGGAGATGTGGCGGGGGATACGGATTTTGTGAGGGCGGTGCTGGTGGGTTCGGGTTCGGCGGGACCAGGGCCGAAGGGAGCAGGGAAGGACGATCGGAACGGTGGTGCGGTCCGGATTGCGGGGCATGAGATGACGTATGTCGAAGGGGCTCGAACGGTGGAGTTCAAGGGGCGGGTGAAGGTGATGGATGAAGATGCGGTGATGACGGCGCAGCGGGCGATCGCTTACCTGGCGGATAGTGGGGTGACGGCGAAAGGGATTGGAAATGGTGTTGCGGGTGCGGGGATGGTGGCGGGGAAGGTGGAGCGGGTGGTGGCGGATGGGGCGGTCGGGATCGAAGAGCCGGGGCGGAAGGGGACGGGGGAAAAGCTGGTGTATACGGCCGGCGATCGGACGTTTGTGCTGACGGGGACGGCAGCAGCGCCGCCGAAGGTGGTCGATGAGGCGCGGGGGACGACGACGGGGGAGAGTCTGCGGTTTCGGTCGGGGGAGGATGCGGTCTTGGTCTCGGGGGCGCAAGGTGAGGGCGCCGGGCAGGGGAAGGTGCATTCGGAGACGCGGGTGAGGCCCAGGCAATGAGGACTCTGGAGACGGATGAGATTGGCAAGTCGTATGGCGGGCGGGATGTAGTGCGGGGGGTGAGTCTCTCGATCACGCAGGGCGAGGTGGTGGGGCTGCTGGGGCCGAACGGGGCGGGGAAGACGACGAGCTTCTACATGATCGTGGGGCTGGTGCGGCCGGACACGGGGCGGGTGGTGGTGGATGGAGTGGATATTACGCGGCTGCCCATGTATCTGCGGGCGAAGCGGCACAGGATCAGCTATCTGCCGCAGGAGCCGAGTGTCTTTCGGAAGCTGACGGTAGAGGAGAATATCCTGGCGGTGCTGGAGGTGCAGAACCTGAGTTGGGAGGCGCGGCGGACGAGGACGGAACGGCTGATCGAGCAGTTGAATCTGGGCCATGTGCGGAAGACGCGGGGGTACTCGCTGAGCGGCGGGGAGCGGCGGCGGGTGGAGATTGCGCGGTGTCTGTGTCTTGAGCCGGCGTTCATTCTGCTGGACGAGCCGTTTTCGGGAATCGATCCCATTGCGGTACTGGAGCTGCAGGAGATTATCTTCGGGTTGAAGGATAGCGGGATTGGGGTGTTGATCACGGACCACAACGTGCGGGAGACGTTGAGCGTCACGGATCGGGCTTACATCATCAATGAAGGGAAGATCTTTCGGACCGGGACTCCGGGGGAGTTGGGGCGGGATCCGGAGGTGAAGAGGATTTATCTGGGGGAGAAGTTTTCCATGGATTAGAGGGGGCGATGGGGGCTGGAGGCTGGCTTTGTATGCTGCGGAATGGAGAGATAAGGGG
The DNA here is from genome assembly GCA_965198885.1 of uncultured Granulicella sp. Taxonomy (GTDB): domain Bacteria; phylum Acidobacteriota; class Terriglobia; order Terriglobales; family Acidobacteriaceae; genus Edaphobacter. Next base: position 2,905,345 of record OZ240677.1, read on the forward strand.
ATGCGTCAACCCGGATCGGGATACATGGCTTGAGGCGAGGGCGTGGGGCTTTCGGGGGACAGCACGGAATTTCGAGGGAGTGTAGACTGAGGTCCAAGCCGGGCCGTTTGATGAACCTGGGACCGCGAAGTGTGTCGCGCGTGTAGGTTTCGGGACGGGCCACGGTCTGGAGAGGCTCGCATTGTTCCTGCAACCCAAGCTGAACCTGAAGGTCTCGCAGCGGCAGGTGTTGACGCCTGGTCTGGTGCAGATGGTCAGCGTGCTGGCGCTGAACAAGCTTGAGCTGAAGGACATGATCAACTCCGAGATGATCGAGAACCCGGTTCTCGAGGAGCTGGAAGAGTCGATCACGACGCTGGATGAACGGTCGGGGATGGAAGGGGATCGGGAACGGTCTGCGCAGGATCTTGCGACGGAACGGGCGGAGGCTACGCCGGAGCAGAAGGACCCGTTCGATGAGATCGATTTCGGGAGTTATTTTCAGGATTATCTGGATCCGGGGTTCAAGACGGCTTCGAACTTTGAGGAGTACGACAAGCCTTCGTTTGAGCACTTTCTCTCGCAGCCGAGTACGTTGAGCGATCACCTGCTTTGGCAGTTGGGGTCGTTAACGTTGAAGCCGGATGTGCGGGCTGCGGCGGAGTTGATCGTCGGAAACCTGGATGACAATGGGTATCTGACCTCGAGCGATGAAGAGCTGGCGGAGGCTCTGCATGCGATGATGCGGCCGGTGTTGCTGCCGGAGCCGATACCGTTTGAACGGGCGAGGACGATCGGGAGTTCCGGGACGCAGGGTAGCCATGGCTATCACGGGGCGGTGCGTGCGTTTCGGAGTGGGTCCGCGCTGGCAATTGCGAGTGAGCCGGAGGGTGAGCTTCATGCGGAGCCGCTGCATGTGGAGGCGGGGGTCTTGCATGCGATCGCGGCGAACGGGAATGGGCATGCGGAGACGGCCGGCAGCCTGAGGTTGGAGTTGAAGGTTGTGGCGGCGGCCCGGACGGTGGTGCATCAGCTGGATCCGATCGGGGTGGGGGCGCGGGATCTGCGGGAGTGTCTGCTGCTGCAGATCGAAGCGCAGTGGTTGGACGCGAAGGCCATGCTGGATCGGCGGACGGCTGCGGTGGTGGAGTTCAGTGGCGTCGAGGAGTATGAGGGGGAGGCGGAGGGGGATCGCGCGGCGGAGGTGAGAGCCTGCGATGTGTTTGAGACGTCGACGCATATTGTGGCGAACTGCCTGGGCCTGCTGCAGAAGAAGGATATGCGCGAGCTGACGAAGAGCTGCGGCTGCTCGGCTGCCGAGGTCCAGGCGGCGGTGGAGTATATCCGGACGCTCGATCCGCGGCCGGGGCAGAGGTATAACGTCTCCGAGACGCGGCTGATCGAGCCGGATGTAGCGTTTGTGAAGCGAGACGGCGAGTACGTCGTGCTGATGAACGAAGAGGATATGCCGACGCTGCGGCTGAACCAGGGCTACCGGAAGATGCTGAAGCAGAAGCAGACGGAGAAGGAAGTTCGGGAGTACGTCAAGGAGCGGTACAAGAGTGCGATCCAACTGCTGCGGAATATCGAGCAGAGAAAGAACACGATTGTGCGCACCTGTGAGGTCATCGTACGGCGGCAGACGGACTTCCTGGAGCGGGGGGAGCAGGCGCTGCGGCCGATGATGATCAAGGAGGTCGCGGAGGAGATTGGGGTGCATCCTTCGACGGTGAGCCGGGCGGTGGCGAACAAGTATGTGCACACGTCGCAAGGGGTGTATGAGCTGCGCTTCTTCTTCTCCGAAGGCGTGAACGGGCCTGAGGGCGGGGACCTGCCGCTGGTGCTGTTGAAGCGGAAGGTGAAGAAGCTGATCGAAGAGGAAGATCCACGGAAACCTCTAACGGACGATCACCTGGCCGCGGAGTTGAAGGCGCAGGGCATCAACGTGACGCGACGGACGGTGGCGAAGTACAGGGAGGACATGCAGATTCCGAGCACGCATCAGCGGCGTGTTCGGTAGTGACACGGGTTCCGAAAAGGGTCTAGGATTCAAGCCTGGTGGTCTGGCGGGACGGCATCTCAGCTATCCGGCAGGGCATCCTAGAAAGAAGAAAGAGGTGCATGCATGAACGTTGACTCCACAGGATTGAATATCGAGTACACGGGACGCGGAACCACGATCGGCGTGAAGCATAAGAAGCTGGCGCAGTCTGAGCTGATGCGGATCGACAGCATGCTGGGCGGCACCGTGAGCGCCCATGTGATTCTGACCGAGGACAAGTATCGGCAGATCGCGGAAGTCACGCTGATGACCAGTCATGAGACCCTCGTGGCGACGTGCGAGGGATCGGATATGCTGCACGCGCTGGGGGCAGCGCTGCGGAAGATCGAACAGCAGGCGGTGAAGCATAAGGAGCGGAAGATTACGGTCGAGCGGCATGGGAAGCCGGACTCGACGGCTCCGCTGGTGGAAGTGGCCGATGTGCCGATGGAGGCTTCGGCCTAGGGAAGACGGTACTCAGCAAGACCGGCTCAGAGGGCGTAGGGCAAGACGGACACGAGGCTTTCGTGTCCGTCTGTTTTTGGGGTCTGCGGCAAGCGGGCTGGGAAACTTGTGAAATATTGTGCGAAAACGCTCTTGTTTCTATGAGTGCGGTCGATACATACGAGTAAGGGGGCCGGTACATGAGTGGTTTGCCGGAGTTTACCGATCTGGTGTTCGATGGTGCTGAGCGTCTCTTTGAAGAGCTACCGTGCATGGCGCTGATCGAACGGGACGGGGTTGTGATCGTCCGGAACGCGCTTGCACGGCAGTTGACCGGCTTCGGGGCCGACCCGGTGTTTCTGGACGATGCCCTCTTGGGGGCGTACGACTTTGGCGCTCAGGAGCGGCGCTATCGCTTCGATTGCCTGATCCTGCGGCGGCATGGTGTGCCTATCGAGGTGAGCGCGGCGACACAGCCGTGGCATTGGCAGGGAGAGCCGTGCACGCTGGTGGTCTTGATGGAGCGGCGGGAAGGATTTGCCGGATCGAGCCAGACGGATGGATGCTTCCTGGAAGATGTGCTGGATGCCACCGATGAGGCGACGGCGATTACGCATGAGGGCAGGGTGCTGCACGTGAACCGGGAGTTTACGTCGTTGTTTGGGTATACGACGGCTGAGTGCGTGGGCGAGGATCTGGATGTGCTGGTGCTGCCGGATGCGCGCGTGCAGGAACGGGCGATGCTGCATCTTGCAATGGAGACGCAGGGACGGGCGGCGTTCGAGACGGTCCGGCGAACGCGGATCGGAGAGCGGATCGCGGTTTCGGTGACGACAACCAAGATCCGGCTGGGCGGCGAGGCGTTCGGGATGTTTGTGACCTATCGCGATATTCGCCGGCAGAAGCAGCATGAGGCAAAGTTGCAGCATGCGGCGCTGCATGACAGCCTGACCGGGCTTGCAAATCGCGCGCTGTTTCACGATCGGCTGGCGTTGACGATGGCGCGGCTGCACCGGCAGCCCGAGCGGAAGTTTGCCGTTGTTTTTCTGGACCTGGATGGGTTCAAGCGGGTGAACGACCGGCTGGGGCATGCGGCAGGCGATAGCGTTCTGCAGCAGGTGGGTCAAAGGCTGATGCAGTGCCTGCGGCCGCAGGATACGGTGGCGCGCTTCGGCGGCGATGAGTTCGCCTTGCTCATCGACGAGACGGGGGACGAGGAAGATGTACATGGAGTGCTGCAGCGGGCGCTGAATGCGTTTCTTCGGCCTATGAAGTTGAATGGCGTGGAAGCGCGGATCTCGGCAAGCATGGGGATGGCGTTGTGCTCGCCGGAGTATCTGAGCACGGAAGAGATGCTGCGGGATGCGGATGTGGCCATGTACCAGGCGAAGGCGGAGGGTAAAGGGCGGTATGTGGTCTATGAGCGGAAACCGGCGCCGGAGGAACGGGATGCGGGCTACGGAGAGGAACGCACGGTATCGGGCGGGGAGGAACGTGTGGTGGCTTAGTATCCATGCGCCGATGCTAGGATTTCAGGATGATTCGCAAGAGCGCGGGGAAGAAGGCAGCGGCAAAGAAGAAGGCCGGAAACAAATCATCGCGGGAGAGACGACGACGGCAGAGTGATGGTAAGGGGCGCGAACTCGTCATCCTGACGGGTATGAGTGGAGCGGGCAAGGCTTCCGCGCTGAAGGCGCTTGAGGATCTGGGGTACTACTCGGTCGATAATCTGCCGTTGGAGCTGGTTCCGCGCTTTGCGGACCTGGTGCGGCAGTCCGCGGAGAGCTCGCGGGCTGCTTTGGTGGTGGATGTGCGGGAAGGCAGCAGGCTAGACCAGTTTCCGGCGATCCTGGCGAAGATACGCAAACAACTGTCGACGCGGGTGCTCTTTTTGGAGGCCACGGATGAGGCGCTGGTGCGGCGATTCTCCGAGACGCGGCGGCCCCATCCGATGGGACGCAAAGAGACGGTGGTGGAGTCGATCCGGGCGGAGCGGAAGCGGCTCGATCCAGTGCGGAATGTCGCCGATATCCTGCTGGATACCTCGAAGTTCAACGTGCATGAGTTGCGGGCGCACATCAACGCGCAATTCGAGGAGCGTGGCGAAAGTGACCGGAATCTGACGATCTCGGCGATGAGTTTCGGGTTCAAGAACGGTGTGCCGACGGACGCGGATCTTGTTTTCGATGTGCGATTCCTGCCGAATCCGCATTTCGTTCCGGAGTTCCGGGAGCTGACGGGGAAACATCCTAAGGTGGCGGCGTATGTGCAGAGCTTTCCGCAGACCGAGGAGTTTCTCGCGAAGACCGAGGAGATGCTGGCCTTCCTTCTGCCTTATTACATTAAGGAAGGAAAGAGCTATCTGACGGTCGCGTTCGGGTGTACGGGGGGACAACACCGCAGCGTGTTTATTGCCGAGGATATGAAAAAGCGGTTGGAAAGTTTGGGATATCGTGTAAAAACCCTGCATCGCGATATGCCGCGTTGAGGGGAAAAAGAAAGAGTAAGTGACTTTGGTCAGGGTATACTTCGGTGACCGAGGCAGCCAACTTGGGGATTCATACCCTACATATAGAGCACGTGGTGCTGCTTGCCGTTTACACGCTGCTCACCGCGGCGAACTCCCTGCTGTATCGGGGGATGAAGGGAATTCATTGGTTCTCACTGTACAACGTGTTTGCGCTGCTGGGTGCGCTGGCAGTGGCGATGCGTGGGCAGATCCCGGACTTTGCCTCGATTGTGCTGGGGAATCTGTTTGTGGTGGTGGGGTATTCCCTCCTGTTTATGTCGCTCGCCGTGCTGTTCGGGTTCAAGCGTGGGCATGTGTATTTTCAGGCCGCGCTGATCGGTGTGGCCGCGGTGGCGATGGTTGAATTTGGATGGTTCCATCCGGATACGAAGCTTCGGCTCGTCGCTTACAGCGTCGTTCTGGGACTGCAGCAGGCGCAGATCGCGTGGTTTGTCTTTCGCGAGAAGGAAGGCGGTTTCCGCGTGGCAGGCGGCCCCATGGCGGTGATCCTAGCTGCCATGGCATGGGTCAACGTGGTGCGGATGCTCGGCGTCTCTCTCCACGGGGCGCCGGCGAACTATTTGAACGCGGGACCGTTTCTGAGCTGGATCGTCATCATCAACACCGGTCTGCAGTGCGGGGCGATGGTGTCCTACGTGTGGCTGACGGCGGCGTTGCTGCGGATGGATCTGGAGGTCCAGGCGTCGACGGATCCTCTGACCGGGCTGCTGAATCGGCGGTCGTTTCACCAGAAGGCCGAGGCGGAGCTGGCGCGGTGCAAGGCGGCGGGTCTGCCGGTGTCCGCGCTGACGATCGATCTGGATGGGTTCAAGCTGGTGAACGATACCTACGGGCATAGCTGCGGAGACGTGATGCTGACGATGGTGGCCAAGTGTTTGCGGCAGAATATGCGGTCGACGGACCTGGTGGCTCGGCTGGGCGGCGATGAGTTTGCGGTTCTGCTGCCCACGACGTCCCTGAACGACGCGGCGGCAGTGGCGGAGGAGCTGCGGGAGTCGCTGGAGAGTTTGAGGTTTGCGGGGGAGAGCTACGAGATTCAAGTGACCGCGAGTCTGGGACTTGCCCAGGTCGAGAGTGCGACCTTGAACTGGGAGCATCTGGTCTTGAACTGTGACGATGCGCTCTACGCGGCGAAGAAGCGCGGAGGCAACCGGGTCAGCCAGGAGAGCGGGGTAGAGGCGCGGCAGCCGGTGATGCTCTAACGTTCGGGCGGCGCCGTAGAACTGCGAGCCGCGCCGTGGAACCCGGGGGCCGCGCCGTGGAACCAAGGGCTGCGCCGTAGAATGGGTGGGTGCGGAGAACGGTCGGGTTGAGCGGGGTTCGGGGTTGAAGCGCATCTGGCGGCTGGTGCGGTACATGCAGCCGTATGGGCTGCTGGTGGTGGTCTCTACGCTGCTGATGGCGGTGGTTGGGGCGATGGCGGCGTTTCGGATTCTGCTGATCAAGCCGATCCTGGATAACGTGCTGAGCGCATCGGAGTCGCCGGACAAGGTGCTGCGGTTTCAGATTCCGCGGACGCATACGGTGATCGATCTGCAAAGATTCCTGCCGAACCACTTTCATAACGCGTGGACGGTGGTGGCGGTCGCGCTGGTGGCGAGTGCGGTTTTGAAGTCGGTGTGCGATTACTTGGGGACGCTGCTGGCGAACAAGGCGGGGTTCGGGATGATCACGGATCTGCGCAACGATCTGTATGACTCTCTGCTGCGGCGGAGTATGGCCTTTTTTCAGAAGCACACGACGGGGGCGTTGATCTCGACGCTGATCAACGATGTGGAGCGCGTGCAGACGGCGATGTCGTCCGTCATGAGCGACTTTCTGCAGCAGGTGTTTACGCTGATCTTCATGGTGGGGGCGGTGGTTGTGGTGGGCGGCAGGATGGCTTGGGTGCTGCTGCTGTTTCTGCCGGTGATTGTTACCTCGGCGCGGCGGATTGGGCGGAGCGTACGGAAGACGACGCGGCGCGGGCAGGACAAGCTGGCGGAGATCCAGAACATCCTGCACGAGACGATTACAGGAAACGGAATCGTCAAGGCGTTCGGGATGGAGGTGTGGGAGATGACACGGTTTCGGTCGGCGGCGGACCGGCTGCTGACGGCGAATATGCGGTCGGTGATGGTGCAATCGATCAGCAGCCCGCTGATGGATGCGTTGGGCGCGGTGGCGATTGCAATCCTGCTCTACCTGGGAAGGCAAAGGATTGTGCATGGCGGGGATACGGCGGGATCGTTCATCACGTTTCTGGCGGCGGTGATGGTGCTGTACGACCCGGTGCGGAAGCTGCCGACGTTCTACAACAGCTTCCAGCAGGCGGTGGGGGCGAGCGAAGAGATCTTCCGGTTTATGGATGCGCAGGACGATGTGCGGGAGAAGAAGAAGGCGAAGGTGCTCAAGGGGTTTGCGGGAGGAATACGGTTCAGCGGAGTTGGGTTTGCGTATGAGGCGGAGGGTGCGCGCAAGCAGGTGCTCCGAGGGATCGATCTGGAGGTGACGCGGGGTGAGGTGATTGCGTTTGTGGGGCCGAGCGGGGCGGGGAAGAGCTCGCTGGTGAACCTCATTCCGCGGTTCTTCGATGTGAACGAAGGGGCGATCACGATCGATGGGAACGATGTGCGGGATGTGACGATCGAAAGCCTGCGGAAGCAGATTGGCAAGGTGACGCAGGAGACTGTGCTCTTCAACGATACGGTGCGGAACAACATTGCGTATGGTCAGCCGGATGTGCCGCTGAAGCGCGTGGAAGACGCGGCGAAGATGGCTCTGGCGCATGAGTTTATCCTCCGTATGCCGCAAGGGTATGACACGGTGATCGGCGAAAAAGGCGTGCGGCTGAGCGGCGGGGAGCGGCAGCGGCTGGCGATTGCACGGGCGATCCTGAAGAATGCGCCGATCCTGATCCTGGATGAGGCGACGAGCTCGCTGGACACGGAGAGCGAGGCGTTTGTGCAGGCGGCGCTGGCAAACCTGATGGAAGGGCGGACGGTGTTCGTGATCGCGCATCGGCTGACGACGGTGCGGCGGGCGACGCGGATCGTGGTGCTGGAGGCTGGGCGGATCACCGAAATCGGTACGCATGAGGAGCTGCTGGCGCAGTCGGGGACGTATCGGCGGCTCTATGACCTGCAGTTTGCGGGGGATCTGCCGGCGGAGAACATGGAAGCGGCGATGGAGATGGAGGGGACGGCTTGAACAAGGCTTACTCGATGACAGGATTTGCGATCGTGGATGGAGTGATCGAGTCACGCAAGTTCTCGGTGACTTTGAAGGGGGTGAATCATCGCCACCTCGATCTGCAGGTGCGGGTGCCGATGGGGTTCGATGAATTAGAGGCGGGACTGCGCAAGGTGGTAAAGGCTGGGGTGCGGCGGGGGCATGTCGAGCTGGCGTTGTCGCTGGAGAAGACGGGAGCGGTGGGCGCCGTGCAGGTGGATGCGGTGCTGCTGGAGGCGTATGTGCGTGCGTTTCTGGAGGCCGCGGAGCAGTTTGGAGTGAAGGGCGAGCCTGATCTGAACGGGCTGCTAAGGATGCCGGGAGTGATGAGCGCGGCGGCGGTGCAGGTCGATGTGGCGGCGGCGGAAGCGCTGGTGATGGAGGCGGCCTCGCGCGCGGTGGAGCGGTTCAACCAGGTGCGTGAGGGGGAAGGAGCGGCTCTGGCCGCGGAGCTTTATGCGGGGATGAAGCGGGTGGCGGAGATGGCGGACCAAGTCCGGGAGCTGCGAGAAGGAGTAAGGACGACGCAGGTGGAGCGGTTACGGGCTCGGCTTTCGGAGGTGCTCGCGGGCACTGCGGTCGCGGTGAGTGAGGAACGGATCCTGGCGGAGGCGGCGCTGCTCGTGGAGCGGGGGGATGTTGAGGAAGAGCTGGTCAGGCTTCGGACGCATGTAGGACGTTTTGCGGAGTTGCTGGATGCGGGTGGGGAGCTGGGGCGGCCGCTGGACTTTCTGCTGCAGGAGCTGAACCGCGAGGCCAATACGATGCTTTCGAAGACAGGCGGCAGCGCGGGTGAGGCGGGCCTGCGGCTGACGGAGCTTGGGCTGGCAATCAAGGTGGAGCTGGAACGGGCGCGGGAGCAGGTACAGAACCTGGAGTGAGGGGGTGTGCATGGCCGCAGGAACAGTTGCGCCGAGGGTCACCGATCCGGAACGGCGACCCTCGGCCCATGGATGTTGAAAGCTCCTAGTCAGCCTGCGCCAGGGTCGCAATGACGGCTGAGACCTTGTCGAGGATCTGGTTCCAGCCCTCGAGTTGACCGCTATCCTTTGCGCTCTCCATGGCTTCATTTCCAATGAAGGTGAGTTTCGTCTGGCCCTTGCCAAAGTCTTCGAAGAGAGTCACGTCGTACGCACCGTCGATGGCCTCATGTTCGATGCCATACTGCGCAGGCTCAACCTTGTTTCCCTCCGGGTCCGAGAAGTACATGGAAGAGACGATCTTCTCGTACGGGACAATCTCGTGGTACTCTCCCGCATTCCAGAACTCCTGTCCATCCGGCGTCCTCATGCAGCAGAGGAATTTGCCCCCTACACGGAAATCCATCTGGCAAACAGGTGAGGTAAAGCCCTTCGGACCCCACCATTGCATGACATACTTCGGGTCTGTCCACGCCTTCCAAACCAACTCGCGTGGGGCATCGAACACTCTTGTAACGACCATCCGTTCAACTTCGCTCATCGTGTTTTTTGTCATCTCCAGCCTCCTCTTTCATTTGTTGGACCACTACATCCAATTTGTCGAAACTCTCTTCCCAGAATCTGCGATAGGTCATGGCCCAGTCGCTGATGGTCTTGATCGACTCCGGCCTCAGCGTGCACACACTCTCCCGTCCACGCTTGGTCTTGATCACGATCCGCGCCCGTACCAGATAGGCGATATGTTTTGAGATCATCTGCTGCGAGAGTGCAAACGGTTCCGTCAACCCATGCACGGAGGCAGGCCCGCGGGAGAGCCGTTCGATCATGGCTCGACGGGTTGGATCGGACAGAGCCGCAAAGGTTGTATCCAACGCATCCACAACCATAGGGTAGTGTATTCCCTCTCCATGTCAAGAAGAATCTCAACGCTCATCGTGATTTCAGTCGCCACGCAGGGATCGACCCCGGCTCTCGCCTCAAACCCTCGCAACCTCTCCACCCGTCATACGCTCTCCAACGAAACGAAACCTTAAACGGCTTCGCGTTCCGCTGGTTCGTTATTCACTTTCTCCCCACCACCAACACCTCGAAGGGTATCCGGAACCACACTCCTCTTCGCGTATTCTGTCCCTGTCCGGAGAATCCATGAACCTGATCCAAGCCTCCATCCTGACTGCCGCTTTCGTTGTCCCCGCCGCGCCGGCCCAAATCTCGGTCCAGGCCACCATCCCTCCACCCGCCCAGACCACCCAACCCGCCGCACCCCTCACCGACGAACCCATCACTCTCCCTGCCATCGTCTATCCGGATGAAGCCAAGCGCGCCCGCATCGAAGGCTCCGTCGCCCTTGAAGTCACCGTCGACGCCTCCGGACACGTCTCCCAGGTTCGTGCCCTCGACGGCCCCATCCCGCTTCGCCAGGCCGCCGTCGACGCCTACACCCACGCCACCTACAAGCCCATCTTCGACCCCAAGTCCGGCCGCCCCGCTCCCGCGATCATCACCACCCGCGTCAACTTCAGCCTCCGCGAACTCCCCCCCGACACCGACCTCAAAGTCGACCAGATCTTCGAGCCCCTCCACGCCCGCTGCCAGGACGAGTCCCGCGTCAAAGCGCCGGCCGCGCTCGAGACCTGCCGCCAAGCCGTCGAGATCTCCCACCGCTTCTCCCCCGCCGCCCAGCTCGAGGCCCGGGCCACCGCCGTCAACGACCTGGTGCTGGTCCTGCTCGACCAGAAGGACTACGTCGAAGCCTCCTCCGTCTCCGACGAAGCCATCGCCCTCGTTCAGGCCACCAATCACCCCCATACCCCGGCCGCCGCCACCGCCTACATCACCCGGTGCGAAGCCCGCTCGCTCGCTAAACAGTACTCCGGCGCTGCCGAAGATTGCGCCGTCGCCGAGGAGACGCTCCTCACCCTCATCGCCGACCAATCCGCGCCCGACGAATCCAAGAGCGACCGCACCGCCAACTACAAAATCCAGCTCCGCGAGACCTACGAGCTGCACGCCATCATCCTCGACAAGAGCCACCACCCCCTCGACGCCCGCCACATCCGCAACCGCGCCAAACTCGTCTAGCCTCTCAACACCCACGCCCCCTCGGCTGTCAGCGCATGGCACTAGCTCCGCTCAACGCTCCTCCCTCCACGGATCAAGCCCCGCGAGTTCAGAGTAGAAAACCCCTTTGCGCGAGATGATCTGTACGGAAACCTCATCCTTCGAAGCCGAAGCCAAGGGAGTGTCGCTATTCCGTTTGCACCACCAAAGAAACGGTGTAACCTTCCCCAGACAGCCCGCTCGCGCTTCTTCGCGTTAGCCGGATCGCGAAGCCGATCCACCGCGATCCCTCGCACCAGCGCAACACCTTTATGAGAAGATAGGCCCCGCGACACCATCGACCAATCGAAAAACAGGAGCGCAAAAGACTTTATGACGACCGCAGCCAAGCTGGTACCGCTCAACGAACGCAAGGCCTGGAAGGCTCTCGAAGCCCACCACAAGCAGATCGCAGGCACCACACTCAAGCAGATGTTCGCGGACGACCCCGCACGCGGCGAGCGCCTCACCGCCGAAGCCGGCGACCTCTTCCTTGACTACTCCAAAAACCGTGTCACCGACGAGACCCTCAAGCTCCTCATCGACCTTGCCAATGAGTCCGGCGTCAAAGAACGCGCCGAGGCCATGTTCACCGGCGGAAAGATCAACATCACCGAAAACCGCGCCGTCCTCCACGTCGCCCTCCGCGCCCCCAAGTCCGAAAAGATCTTCGTCGACGGCGAAGATCAGGTCCCGCTCGTCCACGAGGTCCTCGAAAAGATGGCCGGCTTCTCGGAAAAGATCCGCTCCGGCGAGTGGAAGGGTCACACCGGCAAGCCCATCAAGAACATCGTCAATATCGGCATCGGCGGCTCCGACCTCGGCCCCGTCATGGCCTATGAGGCGCTCCGCCACTACACCCAGCGCAACCTCACCTTCCGCTTCGTCTCCAACGTCGACGGCACCGACTTCGCCGAAGCCGTCCAGGACCTGCAGGCCGACGAGACCCTCTTCCTCGTCGCCTCCAAGACCTTCACCACGCTCGAAACCATGACCAACGCCAACTCCGCCCGTGAGTGGGCCTTGAAGTCCCTCGGCGACGAAAAGGCCATCGCCAAGCACTTCGTCGCCATCTCCACCAACGGCCCCGCGGTCTCGAAGTTCGGCATCGACACCGAAAACATGTTCGGCTTCTGGGACTGGGTCGGCGGCCGTTACTCCATGGACTGCGCCATTGGCCTCTCCACCATGGTCGCCATCGGCCCCAGGAACTTCTACGACCTCCTCGCAGGCTTCCATGAGATGGACGTCCACTTCCGCACCACGCCGTTCGAGAAGAACCTGCCCGTCCTCATGGGCCTGCTCTCGGTCTGGTACACCGACTTCTTCAACGCCCAGACCGTCGCCATTCTCCCCTACGAGCAGTACCTGAAGCGCTTTCCCGCCTACCTCCAGCAACTCACCATGGAGTCCAATGGCAAGCACGTCACGCTCGACGGCTCCCACGTCACTGCCGACACCGGCCCCATCTACTGGGGCGAGCCCGGCACCAACGGCCAGCACTCCTTTTATCAACTCATCCACCAGGGCACTCGCCTCATCCCCTGTGACTTCATCGGCTTCTACAAGACCCTTAATCCCCTCGGCCGCCACCATGACATCCTCATGGCCAACGTCTTCGCCCAGGCCGAAGCCCTCGCCTTCGGCAAGACCGCCGAGCAGGTCAAGGCAGAAGGCGTCGCCGAAGAGTTGGTCCCGCACAAGGTCTTCGAAGGCAACCGCCCCTCGAACGTCATCCTCAGCGAAAAGCTGACCCCCAAGGTCCTCGGCCAGCTCGTAGCCCTCTACGAGCACACCGTCTTCACCCAGGGCGCCGTCTGGAGCATCGACTCCTTCGACCAGTGGGGCGTAGAGCTAGGCAAAGTCCTGGCCACCAAAATCCTGGGCCAGCTCGAAAGCCCCACCGCCCCCGAACCCAACCACGACACCTCCACCAACGCCCTAATCGCCCGCTACCGCAAAAACAAATAGCTTTGGGTGCCCCATCCTTTTCGCAGCTTCATCGCGAATAGGGTGGGGTATCGTTTGCGCCCAGCAAACGACCGCTTTTGCACTTGCCCCACTCATCCTGCTTGAACCCACAAAACCATGTCATCCTGAGCGGAGGTTGGCGGCTCCGCGCCAACCGCAGTCGAAGGACCCCGAAGAACCCCGGGTCAGCCAAACTCCATCCGGCCCGCGCGACAATCCCGCCTTTGCCTCTGCGCTTGCCGTTTACAACATCCGCAACAACTCCCCCGGCTCCGCCCTCACCCGAGCATCCGCATACCCCTCTGCAAACTCCACCACGCCCCCCCGAATCAGAAACAGCCCCGGCAGCGGCAGCCGCCAGCTCTCCTCCGTCGCCGTCTCATAGTTCAACCCCGCATTCGCAAAAGGAATATTCACCAGGATCGACCGGTAGTACCGCCGCATCTCCACCGGCACCGTATGCGCCAGCCCAAACTCCTGAGCCACCCCACACCCCGGATCGCTCAGGATCGGGAAGGGAAGCGCATGCTGCTGCGCCGTAAAGTCATTCTGCCGCCGCGTCTGCGGCGACACCGCCACCAGCAGCACCCCACGCTCCCGCAGCCGCGGATGAAACTCCCGCCACGTCTCCAGCTCCGTCACACAATAAGGATCCCACCGCCCGCGAAAGAACTTCACCACCACCGGCCCCAGCGCGAGTAGATCGCTAAGCCGAACCGTCTGTCCCGTCTTGGCATCCTGCAGCGCAAACTCCGGAGCCGTCGCCCCCACCGGCAGGATCGCATCCTCAATCCCGGTCGCAAACAACTCCGCCGCCGCCCGCTCCGACACCGCCAGCCGATCCGCCTGCACCAGCGCCCGCGTCCGAGCCGTTATCGCATCCAGCTGGTCCTGCAGCAAAGCCGCCATTACTCTAGTATCCTCCAGAAAAAGTGCCCACCACAGAACGCACGTGAGTGGCCGCTCTACCCACTCATTTTTCCGCACAGAAACGACAAAACCCGCGATTGACGCGGGCTTCACCATCGCTAAGCGCTGCTTCTGTCCACCTTAGCCACTCATTGCTCCGTCTAAAAGCCACTTCCACCATGCTGCTGCATCGCGTCTACAGGCTTCTACCCTCAGCCGAGGCCAACTCCTCCTCCGCCTTCCGGGTCACCTCATTCGCCTCATCGTACTTCAGACCATCATCCCCAGCCTCCGCCCACATCGCCTGCCCGCGCTTCAGATCCGCCTCCGCACCAGCCTTGTCGATCTCCTCCGGCTTCATCGCAGTCTCTGCCAGAATCGTCACCCGCTCCGGCAGCACCTCCACGAAACCCCACGCAACAAAGAACTTAGCGTCGCCAGAAGCCGCGCCATGCAGCCTTACCTCGCCCGCACCAAGCTCCGCCAGCAGCGGCGCAGCCCCGTAGAGCGCCTCCAGGTACCCGGCAGCCGACGGCAGCTCAACCGCATCTGCCGTCGTATCCACCAGAACCCGATCCGGCGTCACCAGCCGTACCGCCCACTTCCCGCTTTGTGCTCCGTCAGCCATCTCACTCGATCCAAACGTCTTAGGCGTTTTCTTTACTCAACTTCTCAGCCGCGGCCTGCACATCTTCAATGCCGCCCTTCAGATAGAACGCCTGCTCAGGGATCGCATCGTGCTTGCCTTCGATGATCTCCTTGAACGACCGCACCGTATCCGCAACCTTCACATAGGCACCCGGGATGCCGGTAAAGATCTCAGCCACATGGAACGGCTGCGAAAGGAAACGCTGCACCTTCCGTGCCCGTGCGACCGTCGTCTTATCCTCATCGGAAAGCTCATCGATACCAAGAATGGCGATAATGTCCTGCAAATCCTTATATCTCTGCAGGATCTTCTTCACACCCTGCGCCACGTCATAGTGTTCCTGACCCACCACCCGCGGCGAAAGAATGCGCGAGGTGGAAGCCAGCGGATCGACAGCCGGATAGATTCCAAGCTCAGACAGCGGGCGAGAGAGCACAGTCGTCGCATCCAGGTGGGCAAACGTCGTCGCCGGAGCCGGGTCAGTCAGATCGTCGGCCGGCACATAAACCGCCTGAACGGAGGTAATGGACCCCTTTTTCGTGGACGTAATCCGCTCCTGCAACTCACCCATCTCGGTCGCCAGATTCGGCTGATAACCCACCGCAGAAGGCATACGCCCAAGCAGCGTAGAAACCTCTGACCCCGCCTGCGTGAACCGGAAGATGTTGTCGATAAACAGCAGCGTATCCGCACCTTCAACATCGCGGAAGTACTCCGCCACCGTCAACCCGGTCAGCGCGACGCGCAGCCGCGCTCCCGGCGGCTCGGTCATCTGCCCATAGATCAGCGCCGCTTTGCTCTTGTTGTAGTCGTGGATATCGATGACGCCGGACTCCTGGAACTCATGCCAAAGGTCATTGCCTTCACGCGTCCGCTCACCCACACCTGCAAAGACCGAGAATCCACCGTGCTGGCTCGCGACGTTGTTGATCAGTTCCTGGATGACAACCGTCTTACCCACCCCGGCACCGCCAAACAGCCCAATCTTTCCGCCCTTTAAGAACGGCTGAATCAGGTCAATGACCTTGATCCCCGTCTCAAACATCTCTTCCGAAGTCGACTGCTCATCGAACGCCGGAGCCTGCCTGTGGATCGGCATATGCGTCTTCGCGTTGATCGGCCCAAGCTCATCCACAGGCTCGCCCAGCACGTTCAACACACGCCCCAGCGTCTCGCGGCCCACCGGCACCGTGATGCCCGCGCCGGTATCGAGCGCATTCATTCCGCGCACCATGCCCTCGGTCGCGACCATCGCGATACAGCGCACGCGGCCTTCACCCAGGTGCTGCTGCACCTCCACCACCACGTTGATGGGTGACGGCGTCACAAAGCCCTCGCCCGTAATCCGCAGCGCCTGGAAGATCGGCGGCATAAACTTTTCTTCAAACTGAACATCAACGGCCGGGCCGCTGATTGAAATGACTTTCCCTATATTCGCCATAATCTCTTTCTTTCAGCGACGCCTTTTAGAGCGCCGCCGCCCCGCTGACAATCTCAATAATTTCCTTCGTAATCGCCGCCTGCCGAACCCGATTCATCGTCAGGCTCAACGAATCAATCAAGTCCCCTGCGTTCTTGGTCGCCGCATCGGTAGCCGTCATGCGCGCCGCATGCTCCGCCGCAGCAGACTCCAGCAATGCATGGAAGATCTGCGTGGTCACGTACCGCGGCATCAGGTGGCTGAACAACTCCTCCGGTGACTGGTCAAAAATATAGTCCACATTCGCCGTGCCGAACTTCTTCGCTTCTTCATCCATCGCCGTCGTATCCGGCTCATGAACGCTGATCCCTTCGGTCTCGGCTGCCTTGATCGCCGCCTCCCGATCTTCGTCCGTCGGCTCCTCGAAGCTCTCGATATTGTGCTTTCCAAGCACCAGGATCGGCAGCAGCTTCTCCACGACAAGCCGCTGCGACAGCACCGATCGGAACTCGTTGTAGACGATGTAAACCGAGTCAATCTCCGCCCGTTCGTACCGCGCGATGATGTCCCGCGCAACCGCCGTCACATCCTCGAAGCTCGACTTCAGCAGCAGGTCCGGATGCTCGGCAGCCACTTCAATCGGCTGCGCCCGATGCCGAATCGTCTCGTAGTGCGTGGACAGGTCATTGTCATAGTGCTCTTCCGTCTTCTCATACTGCGCCGCCGCATAACGCCGCTTGAAGAAGCCAATCGCCTTCCGTCCAATCGGCTCGAGATCGATGTTCTGCCCCTTCGCCCGGCGTGCATCGATGAAACGATGCGCAGCCTTCTGCACGTTGGAGTTGAAGCCGCCCGCAAAACCCTTATCGCCCGCGATTACCAGCACGAGAACATTCTTCTCCTCGCGTTCCGCGAGCAGCGGATGCAGGATCTCGCCCGTCTCTTCGTTATAAAGATCGGTTCGCCGCACCAGCGATTCCAGCACATGCAGCAGCATCTGCGCATACGGACGCGCGTGCGTCACCCGGTCCTGCGCCCTGCGCAGTTTGGACGCCGAGACCATCTTCATGGCCTTGGTGATCTGCCGCGTGTTCTTCACACTGCGTATGCGGCGCCGTAGATCGAGAACATTTGCCATGGTTTACTTATTGCCCACCATCGCCGTCGCCGGCGTCGCTTCGGAGCCCTGGAGCGCCTTCGCGCTTTCGTTCGCTTTATCCTTCAAGCCAGCTAGGAAGCTGCCCTTATAGTCCTTGATCGCCGCAGTCAGACGAGCTTTCAGGTCGTCATCCAGCGCCTTCTTCGTCGCGATATCGGTCAAGATCGAAGCCTGTGCCGACTCAAGATAAGGATAGAACCCATCCTCAAACGCCCGCAGATCCTTCACCTCGACATCATCCAGCAGGTTATTTACCCCCGCGAAGATGATCGCCACCTGCTTCTCCGCAGGCAGCGGCTGGAACTGCGGCTGCTTCAACAGTTCCACCAGCCGCGATCCCTTGTTCAACTGGTTCTGCGTCACCTTATCCAGGTCGGACCCGAACTGCGAAAATGCCGCCAGCTCACGATACTGTGCCAGGTCCAGCTTGAGCGTCGCACCCACCTGCTTGGTCGCCTTGGTCGCGGCGGAGAAGCCCACACGCGAGACCGAAAGCCCGACATTCACCGCCGGACGCACGCCTGAATTGAACAAGTCAGTCTCGACGAAGATCTGTCCGTCCGTGATCGAGATCACGTTCGTCGGAATGTACGCGGAGACGTCGCCCGCCTGCGTCTCGATGATCGGCAGCGCGGTCAGCGATCCGCCGCCCAGTTTGTCGGAGACCTTCGCCGAACGCTCCAGCAGACGGGAGTGCAAATAGAACACATCGCCCGGATACGCCTCACGCCCGGGAGGACGGCGCAGCAGCAACGATATTTCGCGATAACTCGCCGCATGCTTAGAAAGATCGTCATAGATGATCAACGCATGCTTGCCGCTATCACGGAAGTACTCCCCCATCGCGGTCGCCGCAAACGGTGCCAGGTACTGCATCGGAGCGGGCTCAGATGCAGTCGCCGCAACCACAATCGTGTACGCCATCGCGCCATACTCTTCGAGCGTCTGCACCACCTGCGCCACCGAAGACCGCTTCTGACCAACCGCGCAGTAGATGCAGATCAGGTTGTTTTTCGCGGAGTTGATGATCGTATCCAGCGCAATCGCCGTCTTACCCGTCTGCCGGTCGCCGATCAGCAACTCACGCTGTCCCCGCCCGATCGGGATCATGGTGTCGATCGCCTTGATGCCCGTCGCCATCGGCTCCTTGACGCTCTGCCGATCGATCACGCCCGGAGCCAGCCGCTCCACCGGCAGTGTTTTATCCGTGTTGATCGGCCCCTTGTCGTCGATCGGCTCACCGAGCGCGTTCACCACACGCCCAATCAGCGCCTCGCCCACGGGAACGGACATGATCTTGCCCGTCCGCTTGACCTGGTCGCCCTCGCGCAGCTCGGTGTAGTCGCCCAGCAGCACAGCGCCCACCTGGCCTTCATCCAGGTTCATCGCCAGCCCGGCCACGCCATGAGGGAACTCGATCAGTTCGCCCGCCATGACCTTATCCAGCCCATGCACCCGCGCGATCCCGTCACCCAGCGACATGATCGTGCCGACCTCGTCGATCTGCACGTGCTGTTCGTAGTTCTCGATCTTCTGGCGAAGCAGTTCGGTTATCTCGTCTGCGCTAATCTGTGCCATATCTTCTACCTATCCAATCCAAACTCTGTCTCAACCAACTCAATCGAGCCGTCATTCTGACCCTGAGTGTAACGAAGGGGAAGAACCTCTGTGGTGGCCCTTGCTGTTGCCGTTGCCTTTGCTTCTTGCTCTTCTCCAACCAGCTAAGCCCGAAGCGCGGCCTTCATCTGCGTCAACTGCCCGCGCACCGACCCGTCATACACGGTCGAGCCGATCCGCACCACCGCTCCGCCAAGCAGCGAAGCATCCTGTTTATACGAAACATTCACGCGGCTCACAGCCAGCTTTGAGATCTCGAACTCCATCTCATGCTTGACATCCGGAGTAAGCTCCCGGGAGCTCGTCACCTCAGCCTCGACCAGCCCAACATCTTCGTCCGCAACCTGATGATACGCGTCGAGAATCTGCTCAATCTGACCCAGCCGCTCATGCTCGATGATCAACGCCAGGAAGTTCCGCACCTCGCGGTACATCCCGATCCTCTCCGCCAGCGCATCGAGCAGTGATACCTTCTCCACCATTTCGATTGAAGGATCGGCAAACACCTCCAGCAGCTGCGGACTGCCGGCAAGCGTATCCGCGAAGTCGCGCATCTGCTGCCGCGCCGACTTCACATCCAGATTCTTCTCGGCTGCAACTGACGCAAACGCATCCGCATACCGTGGGGCAAAGACCTCGACGCCCGCCATCAGTTCTGCCCGCCTTTAAGATCGTCGCTGCCCAGCCGCCGCGCAAAGTCCTTCACCAGCAGCCGGTCCGTCTCGGCAGAGATCACCAGCTTCTTCGCCGCCTGCTCAATCGCCAGCTCAGCCGCATACTGTTGCAACTGCCGCTGCGCATGCAGCGTGGCGGCGGCAATCTCCTGATCCGCACTCGCCAGGATCTTGGTCTTCTCTTCCTCGACCTGCGCCTTGATGCGAACCTCATCCGCGGCCGAATCCTTCTCGCTCTGCGCCCGCAGCCCGGAGATCTGCGTGTCGATATGCGACAGCCGCTCCTCGATCCCGCTCATCCGCGCACTCGCCTGCTCCGTCGCCACCCGCGCATCCACCAGATGCTTCTGGATCACCGAGGTCCGCTCCTTGAAAGCCTTCGGCAGCGCCTTCGCCAGGAACCAGACCACCAGGATCGCCAGCACCGCAAAGTTCAGCACTTCAAACGTGATGGCAGCCATGTTGGCGTTCATCCCCATCATCCCACCGAGCTTGGTCACCATCGGCGACTTGCGATACTTGTCGTTCTCGTCCACGACGCCTTTATCCGCATCCGGAGACTGAGCCGCCGGCGTACTCTGCCGCCCGGAGTTGCCGGTCTCCTGCGCACCCAGTGTCGTCCGCGCGCTCCCCAGCAACGTCAACCCCAGCGCAACCGCCACCAGGCTCTTCCTCATCCAGGACAATATCCAGGACAATCTCACTGCGATGCCTCCGATCCCGCAACCCCCGCGGGCAGCACCGCCTTCATAATCTGTGCGCTCAACTCGTCGCTCATCCCTTCAATCTGCGTTCTCGCGGCAACGACGCTATGCTCGATCTCGCGCTTCGCAGCCTGCACCTTCTCCTGCGTCTCGGTCTTCACCTGTTCGAGCACCCGCTCGCGCTGCTCCGCCCACTCCCTCAGCTTGTGGTCCCGAGCTGCAAAGATCTCCGCCTTCGCGCCGCGCAGCTTATCCTCAAACACTGCCGTCTCCGCCTCTGCCGCGCTCATCGCACCCTTCGCCTGCTCCATCGCACCGGTCGTCCGTGCAGCCCGCTCTGCCAGCACCTTATCCAGGGGCCGCCGCACCAGATACCCATACGCGATCACCAGCGTGATGAAGAACACGACCGTGGGGATCGAGCCGAGAATCAGACCTTCAATTTGCTTGAGTAATAAATCCATGGATGGAAGCCAGCCCGAAGATATCAGACTGGCTCAAACCTCGCCACTTCTATTCGGCTGAACGCAGCCGGTTTAGTCTTTTGTTTCCCTTGATCTACCCCTCATTTTTAGCAAAGGGAATATCGAGTGTCAAACCCGTGCATTCGATAAACGAACAGCAAGGATGATAAACGAACTGGCGCTTAGGGCCGCTCCATAGTGAAACCGCGATCCCTAAATCTTCGGTACCGCTCAATCAGAGAAGCCGGCCCAATCGCATGAAAATACGCCAAATTTCCTTCGAATCGCTTCTCCGTCACCACCGCCCCAGCCTCCAACGCCGCCATCGCTCCGCCTTCACTCTGTGGCATCCGAAACTCCGCCTCCACCAGCGGATCCACGACCAGCGCCCGATCGATTGCAGCAAGCAGCGCCTCCACCCCCTCACCTGTCAGCCCTGAAACCGCCACCGTCCCCTCCCCGGTCCGCAGCGTCTCCCGCTCACTCTCGCTCAGCCGATCCACCTTGTTCAGCACCTCGATCACCGGCTTCTTCGCCACATCCAACTCCCCCAGCACCTTCTCCACCTGCGCCTTCTGCTCCTCGCTCATTCCGCTCGATGCATCCCTCACATGCAGCAGGATCTCCGCTCGTTCCACCTCCTCGAGCGTCGCCCGAAAGCTCGTCACCAGCGTGTGCGGCAGATTCTGAATAAACCCCACCGTATCGGAGAGCAGGATCTTCCGCCGCGAAGGCAGCATCATCTGCTTCAGCTTCGGATCGAGCGTCGCAAACATCTTGCTGCTCTCCAACACTCCCGCGTCCGTCAGCGTGTTGAACAACGTGGACTTCCCGGCATTTGTATACCCCACCAGCGCCACCACCGGCACCGGCACAGCCTCCCGCCGCTGCCTCTGCTGCCGCCGAATCCGCCGCACAGCCTCCAGCTGCTCCTTCACATGGTCGATCCGCAGATTGATCTTCCGCCGGTCGGTCTCGAGCTTCGTCTCACCCGGCCCTCTGGTTCCGATTCCACCGCCCAGCTGGCTCATCGCCTTGCCTTGCCCGCTCAGCCGAGGCAGCTGATACTCGAGCTGCGCCAGCTCCACCTGCAGTTGACCCTCCCGCGTCCGAGCATGCCGCGCAAAGATATCCAGGATCAACTGCGTCCGGTCGATCACCCGGCACGGCAGCCGCCCGTCCAGATTCCTCATCTGGCTCGGCGTCAGGTCGTGGTCGAACAGCACCACATCCGCCCCCGTAGACGCCACCACACCCTCAATCTCCTCGATCTTGCCCGCGCCCACCAGCGTCGCCGCATCAGGCTTTGGCCGCCGCTGCACCAGGACGGCCGCGATCTCTGCCCCCGCACTCTCCGCTAGCTCCTTGAACTCCGCCAGTGAAGCTTCAAAGTCCAAATCCGGCACCGCTGCCGACACCGGCTCGCCCCCGAACTCCGCGTCATCGATCCCACCGAGCTCAGCAGCCGCCGCAGCCTGAACCGCGACAGCCCGCTTCGCCAGCCGTGCCGCCGAGCCCAGCTTCCGCCGTTCCCCGGTAAACTCCACCGCGACAAGAACCGCCTGCTCCCGCCTACCCAGCGGACTTCGTTCCGGATCTTTCGTCTCCGCACGACCCGTCCGGCCAGCCCTATTGCCAGGCGCCTTCGTCTTACTCACCCGCCGCCGAACTCGCATCCGAGCCATGGCTCGACACGCCATGCGATCGTGTCTCCCGAACGTCCGCGTGCCCGCCCACCCGTCCGCTCACCACCGTCGAGATCGCATGTTTAAAGATCAACTGCTCCTGACTGTTGTTCTCCAGCAGCACAGAGTACTTATCGAAACTCCGAATCTTCCCCGTCAACTTCACCCCGCTCACCAGGTAAATGGTGATCGGACTCTTGTCTTTCCTGACCGTGTTCAGGAACGTATCCTGAATATTCTGCGCCGGCTTCGATTCCATGGTGCCGATCTCCTTCGCCGCGTACCACTCTCCGGCGTCTCTTCACTTCTCCAAAATCAGACGTTCCAGCAGACAACCTGTAGTTGGATGCCAAACATTTTCACTGGCTGCCCGAGCAGATAACAATACGATCATTGCCTTGTGCAATCAAGCTCGCACCCTGCGTGAGCCGCCATCGCTGTTATCCTCTCACGCCCGCACCGCTCTTCCGCTCTTCGTCTCGCCCCAATCAACCCGGTGTACCTGTAGCATCATCTTGTGTCCTCCGCCGTGCATCCCGTCGCACCCGCCACCTTCCATCCAGTCCCCTTCCTCGATTTCTCCCGCCAGTTCGCCCTCATCCGCGACGAGGTCATGGAGGCAGTCGAGCGTGTCTGCGTCTCCCAGCGCTTCATCCTGGGCCCGGAGGTCACCTCCTTCGAGCAAGCCGCCGCCGCCGCCTGTTCAGCCCCGTTCGGCATCGGCTGCGCCAGCGGCACCGACGCCCTCTGGCTCGCCCTGGCCGCCGCCGGTATCGACTCTCCCGAGCACTCCGTCATCACCACGCCTTTCTCCTTCTTCGCCAGCGCCAGCTCCATCCTCCGCGCCGGTGCCCGCTGTCTTTTCGCGGACATCGATCCCCTGACCTTCAACCTCGCTCCGGACTCCGTAGCCGAAGTCCTCGCCGCCCGGCCTGAAGGCGACGTCAAAGCGATCCTCCCCGTCCACCTCTATGGTCAGTGCGCCGATTGGGACGCCTTCACCACCCTGAAAGCTGAAACCCCCGGCCTCCTCCTCATCGAAGACGCCGCCCAGGCCTTCGGAGCCGCCTGGCGCCTAAACGGCGCCCTCACTCCCGCCGGAGCTCTCGGAGACGCCGCCGCCTTCTCCTTCTACCCCACCAAAAATCTCTCCGCCTTCGGCGACGCCGGCCTCCTCACCACCACCTCCGCGCAGCTCGACGAGCGCGCCCGCATGCTCCGAGCCCACGGCATGCGCCGCCGTTACTTCCATGACGAAGTTGGCTGGAACTCCCGACTTGACACCCTCCAGGCCGCCGTCCTCGAAGTCAAACTCAAATACCTTCCCACCTGGAGCCAGCGACGCCGCGAGTTAGCCGCCCGCTACAACGAGCTCTTCCTCGCCGCCGGCATCGCCACTCTCCCCACACCCGCCAACCCCACCACCACCGCCGACGGCCTCGTCCTCCCCTACGTCCACCCTCACGCCCAGCCCGTCTTCCACCAGTACGTCATCCGCGTTCCGCGCCGCGACGACCTCCGCACCTTCCTCGCCTCCCACGCCATCGCCACCGAGGTCTACTACCCCCTCCCGCTCCACCTCCAGCACGCCCTCCGTCCCCTCGGCTACACCCCCGGAGCCTTCCCCATCGCCGAGCAGGCCGCCCACGAAGTCCTCGCCCTCCCCATCTACCCCGAACTCCGCGAGGACGAACAGCAAACCGTAGTAGAAGCCATCCGCACCTTCTACGCCTGACCGAGACTCGCAGCCCACGATCCAGAAAGCTCGCCGAAGCTGCCGGAAACTCGGAATCTAACCGTCTCCAGCCTTAAACAGCCCTCATCTCCAGCGTCTTCCCTAGCGCCTTCATCGCTCCAGCAATCCCATCG
Organism: uncultured Granulicella sp.; assembly: GCA_965198885.1. GTDB lineage: Bacteria > Acidobacteriota > Terriglobia > Terriglobales > Acidobacteriaceae > Edaphobacter. The sequence continues at coordinate 2,929,690 of OZ240677.1, forward strand.
ATCTTCGACGTATGGTGAAGATCCGTCAGCCGGTTCACCTCTTGCGGGGTGGTCTTCAACCTACGCGCAAGTTCCGCCGGTCGCACTCCCTGCCGAATCATCTCGTTCAGCAGCAGAACCTTCGCGGAAAGGCTCGCGGACAACTCCACAAACTCCTCGCCATCTCGGAGCATTGAAGGCTCCGGCACCACCCGCGACTCCTCAAAGTAGAAATCCAGTGCCGTCTCCAAAGCTCGCAACGCAGCGACACGCGCCTCATCCTTGCTCTCCCCCTGCGTAATCGCCTCTGGAATATCCGGGAACGTCACCAGGAAGAACCGCCCATCCTTCTCCATACGAATCGAATATCGCATGCCGTCTCCTACTTCAGCCCGAGCTGTTTTTTGATCGACTCGACCAGCCCGGTCCCAAGTTCCTTGTTGTGCATCGGCAGAATAGAACGCTTGCCAGTCAGATAGACCTTGAGGTGCGATCCCTTTCCCGGCCGAAACGTGGCACCCTGCTCCGCAAGCCATCGCCTGAACTCCGTGCTCTTCACGGACTCTAGCATAAACAAATTTGTTTACAAAGCTCCGCCTAACTTCTGTATAACCAGGAGCAATTCCCGTTTCGGAACGAGACTGAGGGCACTCACTACCGTTTCTTCTTCCCCTTCTTCTCTTTCTTCTCCTCCGCCACCGGGTGCGCCACCATCTCCCCCGCCGTACTCCCCGGAACCCCCATCCGCTTCACTAGATTCCCTTCCAGCCGGTACGTTCTCGTAATCGTCTTCCCCGGAACCATCGCTCCCGTCGCCGGGTCCGGCACCACCGCCGGAGCATCCGCCGCCAGCACCCGATACTCAAACGCCGGCAGCTCCAGTTGCGCGGTTGCCGTCTTCCCGTACTGATCCTTCATCTTCAGGATCTTGATCGGCAGATACCCCTCAATATTCCGCTCCCGAAACCCGGTCTCATACCGGTGGTGCGCCATCGACCACGTAAACAGCCGCACCTGGTCGAAGTCATACGGCAGCCCAGCCTTATACGGACTCATCACCGTCACATAGATCGGCTCATCCTTGATATCCCCCGGCGCGCCTTCATCATGCACCGTGGTAAGCACATACGCGCCCACGATGCGCTGCCCCTCCGAGTACCGCACAATCGAGTCCGGCGCATCCACATCCATCATCCGGCTCAGCATCCACCCCGTATGCCCCTCCGAGTCCCGCACCAGCCACCAGTCCTCCATCGCCGGAGCCAAGGGAGCTTCCGACTCCGGCTTCACCTCAGCTTTCACCGGAGCCTTCGCCGCATGCGATCCCGCGGCCTGCGGAATGGCCTTCTGCACCTTCGCCGCAACCGATCCAGGCGTAACCAACTTCGTCAGCGTCGCTCGCTTGAGCAGCTTTAGCTTCTCGCCTTCATTCAGCAGGTAGAACCGTTCCGCATCGCGTCCCGGCGACACATGCAGATACACCTGGTCACGAACCACCGCCGAAGCCACCTCCGGATCATCCTTATGCTCGTCCTTCAGCTTGTCGAACGCCGCCCCCACCTCCGGCGTCGCAATCGCCCGCTCCTCGATCCACCCAATCTGCCCTTTATCCGTCTCCACCTTCACAAAATGCCGGGCATGATCGAGCACCTTCAGCCGGTCCCCGTTCACCACCTCGCCGGTCCGGTTCGTCACCGCCGCCACCCGATCCCGCAGGTAGTCATGCTTCGCCGTGACGAAGACATACCTGTCATCCACCTTGGGCTTGAACCGCGAGCACCCCTCAAAACCCACGGAGAGCAGAGAAGCCGCAAACATAAAAGTCGAGCAGAGTTGTCGTCGCCGAAGGGTCAAAGGTCTTTATCCCTTATGAGGTTACCATCGCCGCCCCGCCTCAGTGCGTCGCCGCCAACGCAATCGACCCCGCCGGATCCGTCCCACTCACCGCCGTCGCGGCAGAATCCAGCTTGCCCAGCGTCGTCGCGTCAAACGAATACATCGACACATCCGGCGTCCCCCCATACGATGCCGCCAGCACATACTTGCCCGTGTTGTTGCGCACCAGCGCGGTCGCCAGCGTGCCCGCCGCAAACGGCGACCCTGAAACCGCCGTCAAGCTGCCGTTCAAAACCGTAAATCCAGATACCGTCCCATCTGCCCGGTTCGCCGTGTAGAGATATGCTCCCGTACTGTCCAGCAACACCGAAAAAGGTGTGTTCCCCGTATTCGCCAGCGTCTGCACCTGCGTCAGCGCTCCCGTCGTCGCCAGGCTGTACGACGACACCCCGGACGTCCCTGCCGTCGTCCCACCCCGCGCAAAGTAAACAAACGTACTATTGGCATCGATCGCCACCGAGTTATCGCTCTTCCCGGAAGGCACAGCCAGCATCGCTACTTGCGCCGGCACGCCGGTCGTCGTATTGAAGCTGAAGATCGCGTCCCCGCCCGTCCCCAGCGCCGCAATCACAAACGCCCCGTTCGGCGACACCCTCACCGCCGAAGGCACCACTGTTCCGGGCCCACCCGCCGAATAGATGGTGGTCCCAACCAGTGTCAGCGTTCCATTCGTCGCATTGATCCCAAACGTGTACATCGTCTGCGTCAGCGAGTCCAGCGCCACCAGCCACTGCCCATCCGGAGACGTCGTCAACGCCCCGAAGTTCGCCTCCGCCGACGCCGAAGCCGAGCTCACCAGCGTCAGCGCACCCGTTGACCCGATCGAGAAGCACTCGATCGCCCCGATCCCTCCCACATACACAAACGTATTCGCCCGCGTCACCTCCACCGAAAGTGGCTGCAGCCCATTCGTCAGCCCGTAGGGAGACCCGCTGATCGCCGTCAGGGTACCCGTCCCCACCGTGAACGCGCTCAACGTGTCCTGGGTCTGATTCACCACATAAACGTAATCCCCTGCGGTCGACGTCCCCGTCCCCGTCCCCGTCCCCGTGCCAGTGCCCGTTCCCGTCCCCGTAGTCGTCTGATCCACGAAGAACCCCGAGCACCCTGTCAGCGTCACCAGCACTGCCAGTCCCAACCCCGCAAGCCAGCACCCGTTCCTGAAACCCGTCATCCGACCCTCGTTCTGCCCACCTGCTTCCATCTTTCGACGGACGTGTCGCAGAAAAGACATCCACCCAAGTCTATGCGTGCCGCTCGTTCCCGTCCTGACCGGCACTGCGTTGCAAGTTCTATCCCGTCTTGATCGCTCTTCAAATCGGTGGCAGATCCGTGTCAGGCCTTCCCCTCCACAGCCTCAAAAGCAAAAGCCACAATCGTCCGCCCACCGCCCGGGTAACTCCGGTCAAACTCCCTCTCCACCGCCTCCTGCCTCTCCCGCCACTCCGAGCTCATCTCTCCCGCCGCTATCTCCGCCTCGTTCGCTCCCACAAAGTTCAGCTCACACATCCCCAACCCCCCATCCTCATCCCCCGCCTCATTCCGGATCGGAGGCCCAAACGTCCGGCACAAAACCGGCCGGCTCCCATACAAATCACACCGCCCCGTCCCCGGATCGAGCACCGGACAAACATCCGCATGCGCAAACTCCTCAAACAGTTCAATCTCCCCCTCCGTCCCATGCAGTACCCCTGTCTCCAGATCCCCCGGATACCAGGTTCCCAGCCGCTCCCGTGCCGCCGCCACCCGCGCCCGTACCGCTTCCGCCCGCCCCGCATCCCCCCGCTCCAACTCCGCCAACCCATCCCGAAGCCGCCCCGCGTCCAGCCCCGAGATCTCAAACACCCCATAGCAGCACTGCGAGCACCCCGCCCGGCAAGCCAGCCACCTCCCACTCCGCCGCACCGCATCCGCCAGCGCCGCATCCACAATCTGAATCAGCTCGCTGTCCGCGGCAGCCTTCAATCCGTCCACCCCCCAGGTAACATTCCCCCGCTCAAAGGTCTATAACGATGCACCTAAGTCCAGACCTAAAGTACCTGTTTCGAAGACTTTGCCCACTTTTTTGTGGGAGGGGGGAAGGTCCACCTCGTTTACCCCAGAACCCGTGCAAAGATCGCATCCACATTCGCCAGCTGCCGGTGATAATCAAACGCCCGCTCCAGCTTCTCGCCGCTCAACCGACTCGTAATCTCCGGATCCTTGGCAACCTCATCCCGAAACACCAGTTCCTCTTTCCAGCTCCGCATCGCATGCCCTTGAACCAGCCGATACGCATCCTCCCGGCTCATCCCCGACTCCGCCAGATCCAGCAGCAGTTGCCCGGAAAAGATAAGCCCCCCGGTAGACTCCAGGTTCTTCAACATCCGCCCCGGATAAACCAGCAGCTTATCGATCAAACCAGCCGTCTTCGCCAGCAGATAATCCGCCAGAATCGTCGAATCCGGGAAGATCACCCGCTCCGCCGACGAGTGCGAGATATCCCGCTCATGCCATAGCGCCACATTCTCAAACGCCGTCTGCGCATTCGCCCGGATCACTCTTGCAAGCCCCGAAATCTGCTCCGACGTAATCGGATTCCGCTTATGCGGCATCGCCGAAGACCCCTTCTGCTTCTCCGAGAAGAACTCCTCCGCCTCCCGAACCTCCGTCCGCTGCAGATGCCTTACCTCGGTGGCAATTTTATCCAGCGTAGACGCCAGCACAGCCAGCGTCGCAATATACGCCGCATGCCGGTCCCGCTGAATCACCTGTGTCGCCACCTCCACCGGCTTCAGCCCCAGCGCCGCGCAGATCGCCTCCTCATGCTCCGGCTTCAGGTGCCCGAACGTCCCCACAGCCCCGGAAAGTTTCCCCACCCGCAGGTCCTCCGCCGCCGCGTCAAACCGCACCAAGTTCCGCTGCACCTCCGCATACCAAAGCAGCAGCTTCAGCCCGAACGTAGTCGGCTCCGCATGCACCCCATGCGTCCGCCCGATCGAAGGCGTGTGCTTGAACTCCACCGCCCTACGCTTCAGCACCTCCCCAAGTCTCACAATCCCCGCCCGGATAATCGCCGATGCCTCCTTCAACTGCAGCGCCTGTGCCGTATCCACCACATCCGTCGAAGTCAGCCCATAGTGCAGCCACCGCGAGCTCTCCGTATCTCCGATATGCTCCGCCACCGTCGTCGTAAACGCGATCACATCATGCCGCACCTCGGCCTCGATCTCGTTGATCCGCTCGACCGTAAACCCACCCTTATCCCGGATCGCATCCGCCGCCGCCTGCGGCACCATCCCCGCCGCCGCCAGCGCCTGCGAAGCCGCCGCCTCCACCCTCAGCCAGCAACTGTACTTGTTCTCATCCGACCAGATCCGCCCCATCTCGGGACGCGTATACCGCGCAATCATCCTGTACCTTCTCGTGTCTTACAGTGCCAATCGAAGCATGTCATCCTGAGCGAATCACTCGCAGCGCGAGTGACGAGTCGAAGGACCCCGACGAATTCCATCCGCCACGATCCCATCCGGCTCGCGCGAGAATCACAGCCGTCGCCTCCATCAGTCTACGTGTTCCCGCAGTGGCAACCGAAGCTCCGCCGTACACCCTACCCCATCCTCATTGTTTTGCAACGTCACCGCCCCACCATGCCCCACCGCAATCTGCTGCGCCAGCACCAATCCAATCCCACTCCCATCAGGCTTCGTCGTATAAAACGGCACAAACACATTCGCCGGATTCGTTAGCCCCGCCCCGTTATCCTGAACCGCCACCACCACCTGAGAGCGCCCCACTGACCAACTCAATCCCACCGCGGGCTCTCGCCCATGCCCCGCGTCAGCGCTGAGAGCCGCCTCGACCGCATTCTTCACCAGATTGATCAGAAGCTGTTGCAACTGATCCGCATCCGCCAAGATCCGCACCTGCGGTCCGGCATCCAGTCTCACCGGGAGCCGCACCTCCAACCGCACCACCCTTGCCAGCAGCTCTCCTAAGTCGATCCCTTGCAGTTGGGGCGCCGGCAGCCGGGTCAGTTGCTGGTAAGCCTGCAGAAACCGGTTTAGCGAAGCCGCCCGATCCTCAATCAGCTCCAGCCCCCGCTGAAACTCCGAAGCCGCCTCGCCGCCCTCATCTCCACTCACCAACCCTGGCAACCGTGTCCGCAAGCTACCCGCCAGCGACTTGATCGGCGTCAGCGAGTTGTTGATCTCATGGCTCAGCACCCGAATCAGCCTCTGCCACGCCAGCCGTTCTTCTTCCCGCAGTGCCGCCGCGACATCGGACAACACCACCAGCGTATGCGGCACTCCCTGCAGCCGAAACGTAGTCCGCCGCACGGCCCACCGAATCGTTCCCGCCCCCGCATACACGCCCTGATCCGACACCTTCAACAACTCCCCCAGCCCCACCCCCTCCGCCTGTGCCCCGATCATGCCATGCAGCCCGAAAGCCGTCATAGCCGCACGGTTCAAAAGCCGCAGCCTCCCGTCCGCGTGGAACGCCAGCACCGGAGCCTCCATCGATGTCATCACCCGCTCCACCAGCGTCAACGCATCCCGCGCGGAGCCCCGCTGCGCCTGGAGCATCCCCGCCAGCGCATTGATCTCCAGCGCCAGATCCCCGAGCGAATCCCCCCGTCGCGCCCCCCGAGCCCGAAACGAAAAGTCATCTTCTCGCAGCGCCGCCACCACGTTGGAAAGCGTCTGCAGCGGCCGTGTAATCTGCTCAAAGAAGTAAGCCGCCGCAATCCACCAAAGCAGCAGCACCACGCCAGCCGTACTCAGCGAAACCAGCCACGACCGCTCCCTGAGGTACATCAGCATCCCAAGACTCACCACCATCGGGACCGCCAGCACCGTCAGCCAGATCCTTACCCGCCGCTCATAACTGATGCGCCGCGCCGTCCGCCCTAGCGGAACCCGTCTCAGCGCCGGCCGGCCGGCTTCCTCAGAGTCCATACTTCTCAATACGCCGATAGAGCGCCCCGCGGCTTAATCCCAGCGCCTCCGCCGCATGGCTCACATTCCCTTGCGCCCGCGCCAACGCCTTCCGGATCAGGATCGCCTCCACCGACTCCAGACTCAACTCATCCAGACTCTGCGATGACGGCCTTGCTGAAGTGAGCCCCAGATCCGCCACCCCCACCTTCGTGCTCCGCGCCATCAGCACCGCCCGCTCCATCGTATGGTCGAGCTCCCGTACATTCCCCGGCCACCCATGCGCCAGCATCGTCTGCATCGCCGACGGTTCAAATCCTTCAATCTGCCGCCGGTACCGCGTCGCATACTTGCTCAGAAAATGCCCCGCCAGCGCCGGCAGATCCTCTCGCCGCTCCCGCAGCGGCGGCAGCCTGATCTCCACCGTATTCAGCCGGAACAGCAAATCCGCCCGAAAGCGCCCCGCTTCCGCCTCCGCATGCAGATCAGCATTCGTCGCCGACAGCATCCGCACGTCCACCTTCTTGGTCGTGGAAGATCCCACCCGCTCCAGTTCCCCCGTCTCGAGCACTCGCAGCAGCTTCGCCTGCTGCCTTACTGGAATATTCGCAATCTCATCCAGAAAAAGCGTCCCTCCGGACGCTAGCTCGAACCGCCCGATCCGGTCCGTCCGGGCATCGGTAAACGCTCCCTTCACATGCCCAAACAACTCGCTCTCAAACGTTCCCTCCGATAGCGCACCCGTATTCACCGCAACCAGCGTCCGCTGTGCCCGCTGCGAGAGCTTGTGCAGCGTCTGCGCGACCACCTCCTTGCCCGTCCCATGCTCGCCCGTGATCAACACGTTCGCATCGGACGGCCCAATCCTCTGCATCAGCTCCACCACCGGCCGCATCGCTGGAGCCGTCGCGATAAAATCCGGCGCACCCTCCGCTCGCAGCATCCGGTTCTCTGCCTCCAGCCACTGCGTACGCTTCTGCGCATGGTAGAGTTCCAGCTGCGTCCGCAAGATCGTCAGCAGCCGCGGATTGTCCCACGGCTTCTGGATAAAGTCATTCGCGCCGTTGCGCATCGCCTCCACCGCGAGATCAACGTTGGCATACGCCGTCATTACGATCACCGGAATCTGCACATCCCGGCTCCGGATCGCCGCCAGCAGGTCCAGCCCCTCCCGTCCCGAGGTCGTGTCCCGCGTGTAGTTCAGGTCGATCAGGATGCCATCGAACTCATCGCTCGCCAGGCACTCCAGCACCATCGCCGGACTGCGGGCGGTCTCAAGCTTGTATCCCTCCGGCTTGAGCAGGAACTGCAGGGCCTCCAGGATCTGCGGCTGATCGTCCCCGATCAACAAACGGCAAGGCCGCCTCTCGGCCGCCGCCGCGCCCGCCGCATCCGACGCCCTCAACTCCTGAACTCCCGCTCCACTCACGTCCGCTGCCTCTCTCCGCCATTGCCCAACTAGAGGTCGTCATTCGGAGCAGAGCTCAGAACCTCCGTATTGAGCCGTTGCAGTTGCTGTCGCTCTTTACCTCTTCGTCCAGCTTCGCAGTAACTTTCCGCATAGTTACGAAAGTGGATACAAGCCTAACTCCTTCGTTATAAATATTTTGCGCAATAAACCGGGGGGGGGTGCCCTCATCACGGTTTCACAACCGCCGCCGTCTGAACCCCCGTCCGAGCCGATTCAATCGAAATCGCATTCGCCTCCAGCGTCGACCCGACCGCCCGATCCAGCTCAATCTTAGCCTTCTGGTACGCCGTCCGCGCCGCCACCAGCGCAGATTCCGCCGTCGCCTGGTCATGCCGGGCCCCCAGCGTCTGAAACGCCGACCCCGCCCCCAGCTCCTGCTCCTTGGAAGTAATGTCAAACGTCTTCGCCGCCAGGTCCCGAGCCTTCGTCGCCGCCACCACCCGTGCTTGGCTCTGCGCCAGTGAGTACTGCGCGTTCCTCACCTCAATCCGTATCTGCTTCCTCAACTGCTGCGCCCGAAGCTCCGCCTGCCGCGACTCCAACTCCGACCGATACTGATCGCTCTTCGCCACCCGGTTCCGCAGCGGAATATCCAGGTTCAGCCCCACGTAGTAGTCCGGTGCCGAGTTGTTGAACGCATTCCCCAGCGCCCCGCCATAACTCGTCGGAGCCGTACTCGCCGTCGTACTCGTCGCAAACGGATTCCCCAGCCCTCCCAGCCCGGTCCCCGCGTAGAACGCCGTCAGCCCCAGTTGCGGCAGCAGAGCATTTGCCGCCGCCTTCCGTGAAATCGTTCGGTTCTGCAGGTCGATCTCAGACTCCGTCAGCTCGATCCTCTGCAGCAGCGCCTGGTTGATGATGTCCTCGGTCGGTGCCGCCGTCGCAAAGCTCGAATCCACCGCGACCGTACTCAGGTCCGTCGGCCGCACCGGCATGCTCTCCAGGATCGGGTCGTCCAGGTTCTTCGTCAGCGCATTCTTGATCAGCAGTTCCTGAAACTGCAGTGTCGACTTCGCAATCGTCAGGTCCTCCTCGCGGCTCGCCACCTCCCCTTCATCCTTCATCACATCCAGCGCCGGAATCGCCTGCAGTTCCAACTGCTTCCGACCCGTCGTCAGCGTCTGGTTGGCAAAGTCCAGCGACTTGCTCTTCACCTGTTCATCCTCGTACGCGCTCACCAGGTCCCAGTACATATTCGCAATCTGCGTCACGGTCGTAATCACCTGCAGAGCAAAGGCCTGGTCGGAGATCTTCTGGTTATTCCGCGCAATCCTCAGAAACCGCAGGTTCGGCCCAAACCCAAACCCCGCCAGCAACTGTTGCTGCAGCACCACCTGGTAGAAAGTGTCGAGCTCCGGATTCAGAAACGTAAACGGACTATTCGAAGTGATCCGATCATTATTCAACCCAAATGAAAACGTAGTCCCCGTCGGGAACGCCTGCGTATAACCCACATTCCCGAGGATCGTGTTCGTATGCAACACCTGCACGCCATAGATAGATATATTCGCCAGCGGCTGCGTCAGGTGTTGGAGGCTGGAGTTCGCCGTAATCATCGGATCGAACGAAGACACCGCCGTCCCGGTCCCCAGCGTCGATTGCACCAGCCCTGAAGCTCCCGTACCCGCACCACCCGCACCGCCAGTAGTTCCACCCGCGCCAGCCCCGCTTGAAGCCGACCCAAAACCCCCAATACCCCCACCCGGCGTATTTTGCACCACGCCCGTATTCACTCCGCGAAAGCTCGCCCCCGCCTCGGTCCTCAGCACATCCGCCCGCGCGATAGGAATGTTGTACCGCGCAATCGCAAGATCGAGATTGTTCTCAAGCGCCAGCATGATCGCGTCCTTCAGCGATAACTCCAGCACCCCGTCATGCACCAGCGTGTCGATCCTGGGCGAGTTCGCCAGGTTCGGCTGCGCCACCGTCACCGCCCGGTACGCATCCAGCGGATTCCGCGAGTGCGGAATATCCAGCCGCACCATCGGCTGCAAAGGCGATTGCGGAGCCGCCACCAGCTCCGCCGGAGCCGGTGCCTGCCCCATCGCCACCCCAGCTGCAATCACCATCAGACCCGCAACACCACTCGTCCACTTCATCGTCATCTAAGCCAGACTCCCACTGCCCACAACCTGCCCTGAACCCACACTCGGGTTCCCCGTATCCTTCGTCAGCCACCCATCCCTCAATTCGATAGTCCGCGACCCATACGCCGCATTCGCATCCGAGTGCGTCACCTGCACCACTGTCGTGCCCTCACGATTCAGCGTCCGGAATAACTCCATAATCTCGATCGCCTGCTCCGAATGCAGATTCCCCGTAGGCTCATCCGCCAGCAGCAGCGATGGCCTGTGAATTACCGCGCGCGCAATCCCTACCAACTGCTGCTGCCCGCCCGAGAGCTGGGAAGGGAAGAGGTCCTTCTTCCCCACAATGTTGAACCGGTCCAGCGTGTCCGCCACCAGCGCCTGCCGCTCCGGCTTAGAGATGTCCTTGTACGAAAGCGGCAGATCGATATTCTCCGCCACCGTCAGATCATCCAACAGGTGATAGCTCTGGAACACCATGCCGATTCGCTTCCGCGCCAGCTCCGCCCGCTGCTTGCGATTCATCGCATGCACCGCCGCGCCTTCGAAGAAGAACTCCCCGCGCCACTGGTCATCGAGCATCGCCAGCACATTCAGCAGCGAACTCTTGCCCGCGCCGGACGGCCCCATAATCGTCAGGAACTCGCCTTGCTCCAGCTTCAGTTCAATCCGCCGCAGCACAAACGTCTCCGTGTGCCCTGTCTTGTAGCTTCGCTCCAGCTGATGCATCTCAATCATGGCTATTCCTTCAGTCCGCTACTGTTCACGAAGCGTTAGGTTGGGGTCGAGACGAGACGCACGCCACGCCGGCCAAAAGCACGACGCTGCGGAGATCACGATCAACAGCGAAGTCGTCGCGGCAAAGGTCAACGCATCCAACCCCGGCGTATGGAACAGCAGCGTAGCGAGGTAACGCGTCAACGCCGCAGAAGCCGCAAGTCCCACCACCACACCTGCGGCTGAAAGCAGCAGGCCACGCCGCAGGATCAGCGTCAGCACATCCGCTCGCTGCGCCCCCAGCGCCATGCGCAAGCCAAGCTCAAGCGTACGTTGCGCCACCATGTAGCTCAACACCGCATAGAGTCCGATCGCCGCAAGCACCAGCGCTATCGCTGCGAAAGCCGCGATCAGCATCGTCTGGAACTTCTGTTGCGCCGTGCTACGCGTCAGTACGTTGGTTCGGACCGCATAGACTGGCAGGGTCGCATCCTGTTGCGCCACCACTCCTCGGATCGTGTCGACGTATGCGGCCGGATCCTCGGTCACCCGCAACGCAAACAACGGGGGCGCCGCCACAACTTGCCCGAACGGCAGGAAATATTCGGGCATGGGCATCTCAGCCAGGCTGCTGCGTGTCACATTGGCGACAACCCCGACAATCTCGCGAAAGTCCGCCTTCCCTGATTCGTCGGAAGAAAGATCGGAAGCGATTCGCTTCCCGATGGCACTCTCCCCGGGAAAGGTGCGGCTCGCGAAAGCCTGATTGACCATTATCGCGTGCGGCCCGGTGGGCTCATCCTCAACGGCTGTGAAGGAGCGTCCTTGCAGAACCGGGAGCTGCATCACCTTGAAGAAGTTCGCGGGCACCAGCGACACCCGGGCAGACGGCTTATCACCATCCGAGGTAGGCCGCCCTTCAACCGCAAAGGTGATCGTCATATCTCCGCCGGAGAGCGGCATGGGAAACCCATACGTCGCCTGCTGCACTCCAGGAAGCGCCGCAAATCGTGTCTCAAGTTGTTGTGTAAGCTGCAGTAGCTTCTCGTCCTTGTACCGCGTGGCTGGCATGCCAACCCGGAACGTAATCAGGTGATGTGGATTGAAACCCGGATCGACCGACATGAGACGGTCAAAGCTCCTGATCAACAATCCCGCACCCACCAGCAGCACCAGCGCCAGGGCCGTCTCCCCCACCACCAGTGCGGAGTGCAGCCGGTTTTGTCCGCGGCTTGCCGTGCTTGATCGCGTAGTATCGCGAAGTGCCAGCGCCGGATCGAGCCTTGAAGTCCGCCATGCCGGAACCACCCCAAACAGCAGCCCCGTCATCAGCGAAGCCGCAAGCGCAAACAGAAACACCCGCGGATTCAAGCCAAGCTCATCGAGCCGCGGCAGATCAGAGGGCAGATACTGCGGCGCCAGGCGCAACACGATCGCCGCTAGCACAAACCCAAGCAGCCCCCCCAGCGACGAAAGCGTCACCGACTCAATCAGCAGTTGCCGCACAATCTGCATCCTCGTCGCGCCCAGAGCCGCGCGAAGGGCAAGCTCTGGCCGCCGCGCAGCCGTACGAGTCAGCAGCAGCCCCGCCACGTTCGCACACGCAATCAGCAGCAGGAAGCACACCGCGGAAAAAAGTATGTGCAGCGGCCGTTGGAGATCACCGGTCAGGTCTTCCATCTCGGAGCGAACCTGAACACTGGTCTCCTTGCCCGCGTCGTCCGGGTACTGCCTCGCGATAGCCTGCTGGATCACTTGCATCTCCGCCCGCGCTTGCGCTGCGCTTACCCCTGGTGCAAGCCGGCCAATCACGCTCAGCTGATTCCATCCCCGCTCCTTCGCTGAAGGATTCGTGCCCTCCTCCGTATGCGCAGGCGTAATCCACGCCCCCACGTCCGGAGCATTCGGAAAGCGGAACGAGGCCGGCATCACCCCCACTACCGTGTAGCTCTCATCGCTGAGCTGGATTGTCTTACCGATCGCCTCGGGACTCGCGCCCATCGCAGAGCGCCAAAGACTGTTGCTCAGGATGACGGAACGATTACCCGCCTGCTCCTCGGCGCGGTTGAAGCCACGTCCCAGCGCCGGACGAGCCCCCAGCACCTGGAAGAAATCAGCCGAGACCACCGTGCCGTCGATCCGTTGTGCGGGCCCGTTCCCCTTGCCCAGCGTGAAGTTGCTCCCTTGCCAGCACGCCATCGCCTCAAAACTATGGGCCTGATTTCGCCAATCGTAAAAGTTTGGATAGGAAGTGTCGTTCGGCACAGCCGGTCCGCTGCCGGACCCCCGACCTTCACTCAACGTATCCAGCGCCATAATGCGTTCTGGCTCTCGAAACGGCAGCGGATGCAGCAGTACCGTATCCACCAAAGAAAACACCGCCGTCGCCGCCCCAATCCCAATGCCCAGCGTAAGCAAGCCCATCACGGTAAAGCCGAGGCTCTTGCGCAACTGCCGGAACGCGAACCGAAGATCCTGAACTATGTTCATCTACCCCTCTTACTCTGTCCGCAAAGCTTCTGTGGGATTCGTTGAAGCCGCGCGCCGCGCAGGAATCGCCGCAGCGAATGCCGCCACCAGTGACACTAGAACCGCAACACTGACCAGCGTCAGCGGATCGGCTGCCGACACACCAAACAGCTGACTCTTCAGCAGGCTGCTAAGCCCATAGGCCACCGGCAGCGCAAGCACCACGCCCAGCCCCGCCAGTCGCAGCACATCCGTCAGCACCAGCCGCGACACCGCAACTCGCGTCGACCCCAGTGCAATCCGTATCCCGATCTCTCTTGTCCGCTGCGCCGTCGAGTACGCCAGCACCCCATACAGTCCTACCCCCGCCATCAACATCGCTAGCACCCCAAACGACACCGCCAGCAGCGTCACCAGCCGCTCCCGAGAGAGGTTGTCGTCGATCTGCGCATCCATCGTGCGCAGCGAAGCCAGCGCCAGCGCCGGATCCACCTCACGCATCACCCGCTGCACCGTCGTCAATGCCTGCCCTGGCTCCGTATACGTCCGCACATAGAAATAGAGAAACGGCTGCGCTCGCTCGAAGTCCTGCTTGAACGGCCGGTACATCGTAGCCTCCACATCACCTCGCAGATCCGTGTGCCGCGCATCCCGCACCACGCCCACGATCTGAATGTCCAGCTTCGTCTTCGACCCGCCACCCTCCCCAGCCATCTTGCCTAGGCACTCCTGAACAGCGCCGCCGCAGAAGTGCTTCACAAACATCTGGTTCACCACCGCCGCATTCGAATGCGTCGCATCGTCGTCCTCGCTCAGCCCACGCCCAGCGATCAGCGGCATCTGCAATGCCGCCAGATATCCCGGACTCACCGACGCCTTCTCCACGTCAAAATCATCATCCGGCGGCGCAGTATAGCCCGCCACGCTCATCGATCCCCCTTGCCCGTTCCCCGCAAGCTCCGGATCGTCAGTCATCCCCACGGCCTTCACTCCCGGAATCGCCCCTAGCCGCTCCAGCACCCGCTTTTCCAGGTCAGGCACTCGCTCCGGTGTATACCCAGCCAGCCGCGGGTTGATCCCGAACGTCAGCAGATGCGTCGTCGTAAATCCCACATCGAACGCCCGCAGCTTCTGCATCGTCCTTACGAACAACCCCGCCCCCACCAGCAGCAGAACGCTCAGCCCAATCTGCAGGCACACCACCGCCCGCCGAAAGCTCAGCAGCCCTCCACTCTGTGTGCCGCTCTTCTGCCCCATCGCAGAGGTCAGGTCCGGCCGCCGAAGCTGCAGCGCCGGCGCCAGGCTGAAGAACACGCTCACCCCCAGCGCCACCAGAAAGTTGAACAGCAGAATCCGCACATCGATCGATGTCGCAAACGCCGCCGTCTGATCGGCGGAGGTCATCCGCTGCACAACCGCCCGGATCGCAAGCGGCGCCATCAAAATTCCCGCCACCCCACCCCCCACCCCAATCAGCATGCCCTCCAGCAGCAGCTGCTTCAAAATCCGCTTGGTCGAAGCCCCCAGCGCATATCGCAGCGAGAACTCCCTTACCCGGCTTGCCGATCGCACCAGCAGCAAACTCGCCACATTCACCACCGCGATCAGCAGCACCAGCCCCGCCATCGCCATCACGATCACCAGCGGCTTCTCAAAGTTTTCCCGCGAGTACGAGAATCCCGCCGCCCCCGGCAGCACCCGCAATCGGCTCTTCGTCAGGAACTCATCCGTGAACTTCGCAGACTGCGTCCCCAGAGCCTTCAACTCCTCCGCCCGCAGCGCATGCCACAGCGGACTCATCGCCGCCTCCGCGCCGCTGCGCGTTACCCCGGGCTTTAGCCGCCCCAGGATATTCATCCACCGATCCGTATGGTCCGTCAGCCGCTTGTCCTTGCCCGGTCTCACCTGTCCCAGCATCGCCATCGGCATAAACAGCCCCGGATTCTCTCCCCAGATCGCGCTGCGAAATCCCGGAGCCGCCACCCCGATGATCTGAAACGGATGCGCATTGATCGTCACCTGCGCTCCCACTACGCTCGGGTCCGCACCCAAGTGATCCCGCCAGAAATCGAAGCTCGCCACCGCCACCGGGTTGCCATCCTTCTGAACGTCCTCGCTCTGCGTAAACAGCCGCCCCATTGCCGGCCCAACGCCCAGCACCGTAAAGTAGTTCCCGCTTACCACCTCCGCATTCACCAGCTGCGACGATCCGTTCCGCGTCAGGCTCGCACTCGCTGAGGTCGTTCCAAGTAACCCCTCGAACACCGTGTTCTTATCCCGGAGATCCTTGTACATCGGATAGGAAAAGTAAGCCTCCTGATCCCCGCCCCAGCTGCTCGAATGTCCCTCCCACGCCTTACCCGTTCCCTCCAGCAGCACCAGCCGCTCCGGATCGCGCACCGGCAGCGACCGCAGCAGCGCCTGGTCCAGCAAAGAAAAAATCGCCGTATTCGCTCCTATCCCCAACGCCAGCGTCAGCACCGCCGTCACCGCAAACCCCGGCGACCTCACCAGTTGCCGCAGCGCGAACTTCAGATCGTTCCCAACATCGTTCCATTCCTGCATGATCCGCTCCGTTTCCTTATTCTGTCCGCAAAGCCTTCATCGGATCGATCGCCGCCGCCCGCCCAGCGGGCACCAGGCTCGCCGCCACGCCGACCACCGCCAGCAGTGCACTCAGCCCCGCCAGCAGCATGCCATCCTTCGCCGCATGCAGCTCAACCACCGCCGCCAGCGACCTCTGCATCGCCAGCGTCAAAACCCAGCCCATCGCCACGCCAGCTACCATCAACAACGCAACCCGCCGCACGATCTGCATCACCACCGTGCCCCGCGTGGCTCCCAGCGCCATGCGCACCCCGATATCCCGCGTCCGCAACTCGACCTCGTGCTGCACCATCCCGTAGATCCCCACCAGCGAAAGCGTCAACGCCAATCCTGCAAAGATCCCGAACAGCCAGCTCTCCAGCCGCTCAAACGTCAGCGTCTCCGCAATCACCTGGTCCATCGTCAGAGGCACCCGAAACGGCACCCGCGCATCCACCTGGCGCATCGCCTCGCGCAGCGCCGTCGCCGCCGCTGCGGGATCGCCCGTCGTCCGGATGACCAGCGTCAGGTGTGTCAACTCATCGATCGCATACGCCGCAGGAATCTGCGCCGCCGCCAGGTCCATCTCCGCCATTGGCGGTTGCGATAGACTTTGCCGCAGATCGCTCGTCACGCCCACAATCTCAACCTTCGTATCGCCCCACTCGATCTGACGCCCCACCGGGTCTTCCCCGGGGCTGAAAAATTTCCGCACAAACGCCTCATTCACAACCGTATGCAGACCCACATCTCCGCGATCCATAGCCGCATTCAGCCCCCTCCCACGCACCACCCGCGCACCAATCGTCTCCGAACTCCCGGGACTCATCATGCGCATCTCTGCAAGCTCCTCCTGGTGCGGCGGAGCGGGAGGCTTCCCGGCAATATGAACGTCGCTGTTCGATCCCCAATCCTGTACCGGCAGCAGATTAATTACTCCCGCCGAAGTAACCCCCGGAACCGTACGCACCCGCTCCAGCAGCGGCTCGTAGTAACTCGTCAGCAGATCGCGTCCCTGATAATTGGCCGCTGTCACCTCAAGCTCTTCAGTCAGCAGGTGCTCCGGGGAAAATCCCAGCTCCGTCGACCGCAAACCATGCAACTGTCTTAGCAGCAGTCCCGAGCAGATCAGCAGCCCCAGCGCCAGCGCCACCTGGATCAAAATCAACCCGCTCCTCAGCCGGTTCTGCCTGCGGCTCGTCCCCGCACTTCCACCCGACCGCAGCACCTGCGCCGGAGCCACCCGTGCCGACTGCACCGCCGGAAACGCACCCGCCGCGAGTCCCGTCAACAGCGCAATCGCCACCGTCGCCCCAAGCACCGGCAGATTCAACTCCACATCGGCGCCTCGTGCCAGCGAGTGAATCAAGAGCTGCCGCATCACCTGCAGCAGCCCCGCCGCAAACACTACGCCAACCGCTGAGCCAGTCAGCGCAAGAATGGCCGCCTCAGTCAGCAGCTGCCTCACCAGCCGCCCTCGTCCCGCGCCGATCGCCGACCGCAGCCCAAGCTCGCGTTGCCGCTTGACCCCTCGCGCCAACAGCAGTCCGGCAATATTCACGCACCCGATTATCAGAACTCCAAACACCGCCAGCGTCAGCACCCGCAGCGGTCCGCTCGTATTCCCCAGGCTCAACTCCGCAATCGTCTTCAGCTTCAGCTTTCGTCCTGCCTCGTCCGGATACGCCCGTCCCAACTCGTCAAAAACATGCTGCAGGTCGGCCTGCGCCTGCTGCATCGTAACGCCAGGCTTCAGCCGCCCGATCGTCGGTAGAAAGTGTCCACCGCGGTTCTCGAGTCTCGACTTGGTCAGGTGCATGGGACGATACAGCGCATTGTTCACTGACAAAGGAAACCGGAAGCCCGCCGGCATCACGCCTACCACCAGGTTTGGCACCCCATCCACACGCACCACGGATCCAATCACATCCTTGCGTCCACCCAGCGTCTGCTGCCAGAGTTCATAGCTCAGCACCACCACATCGTTGTGCCCCGCCTCGCCTTCTTCCACGCGAAACGTCCGTCCCAGGATCGGCTTCACCCCAAACACATCGAAGAAGTTGTCGGTCGTATACACCGCACGGATCGGCGCGGCACCGCTCGAAGATTCCAGGTTTGCGGAACCCGGCTCATACCCGGCAAGCGCGCTCAGCGAGTGGTTCGTAGCGCGCCAGTCTTTGTACTGCGCCCACGAAGCAGGCTGCGTATACCCCTCAGGCGAATACGTGATCAGCCCCACGATACGCGAAGCATCCTCGTAGGGAAGCGGACGAATCACAGTGGCATCCAGCACGCTGAATACTGCCGTTGAAACCCCGATCGCCAGCGCCAGCGTTGCGATCGCAACCACTGCAAACGCAGGCGCGCGCCGCAACTGCCGCAAAGCAAACCGCACGTCCTGCATCGCTATGCCCATCGCACTCTCCAGTCTTTCTTGCTTGTCATCCTTCCGCGAAGCGGGAGGATCTGCGTTCGTCTTTGCCCTGTCTTTGTCTTGCCCTGTTGTTTGTCATTCCGCAGCGCAGCGGAGGAGTTTGTACTGCGGTTGCAAGTGCGAGCCCTAAACCATCCCACTGCTCGTCGTCGAAGGATTGTGTTCTGGATCGGCCAGCAGCTGCGAAAGCTCCCCCTCCGCCACCACCTTCCCGTCAAAAAGATGGATCTGCCGCTGCGCATGCGCCGCAAAGCGCGGATCATGTGTCACCATGCAGATCGTCGCTCCCTCGCCATGCAGCTCCGCCAGCAGCTTCATCACAGCCTCGCCGTTCTTCGAGTCCAGATTCCCGGTGGGCTCATCCGCCAGCAGAATCGAAGGCGAACCAGCCAAAGCCCGCGCCACGGCAACGCGCTGTTGTTGACCACCAGAGAGCTGTGCCGGATAGTGCCGCATCCGGTGCGCCATGTTCACGCGCTCGAGCGCCTGCTGCACCCGCTGCTTGCGTTCGCTCTGCGCCATCCCGGATCGATAGGTCAGCGGCAGCTCCACATTCTCGTACACCGTCAGATCGCCGATTAGGTTGAAGCTCTGAAAGATGAACCCGATCTCCTGGTTCCGTATCCGTGACCGATCCCCGAAGTTCAGGTTCGCGACCTCTTTCCCGTTTAGCGTATAACGTCCCCCGGTAGGCGTATCCAGCAGCCCGAGAATCGAGAGCAGCGTCGATTTCCCGCAGCCCGAAGGCCCCGACATCGCCACATACTCCCCCCGACCGATCTCCAGATGCACACCCGAGAGCGCATGTGTCTCGATCTCATCCGTGTAGAAGACCTTTGTCAATTGCTCGATATGAATCAAACTCTCCATCGTCGCCATCGCACTCTCCTCAAAGTTCCTAATCATCCCTAAACGTTCAAAAATCGTTACTGGTTCTCTAGCCGAACTTTATCCACTGCATCCCACCGCGACATATCCGACAGGATCACCACATCGCCCACATTCAATCCATCGATCACCTGGATACTGTTCACGGAAGCTCGTCCCACCTTCACCGGAACCCGCGTCGCCGTCTTTCCATCCGGAGAAACCCGGAACAGGCTGATCGTCGAGTTCTCATTCCCAAACGCCGGCCGCCCAACAAACAGCACATCCGTCATCCGGTCCAGGTCGATCGTTCCATCTACAGATAGATCCGGACGCGCACCCTGCGGCAGCGCTCCCGCAAGCTCCACATCCACCGTCACCGTCCCGTTCTGCACCGCCGGATCGATCCGCATCACCTTCCCCGGGATGACCCCGTTATGGGTATCCACCTCAGCTGGCTGCCCAATCTGAATATCCCGTGCCTGCGTCTCCGCAATCTTCAAAGAAGCCTTCAGCTGGTCGGGCTGCACCACCTTCGCCAGCGTCGTTCCCGGGTCGACATGCTCACCCACCTGATGCGGCAGATCGACCAGCACCCCCGCAATCCCCGCCTTCACCTCCAGCGCGCTCTGCTCCTTCTGCCGCAGCGCCAACATCGCGACAGCCTGGTCCACCTTCGTCTGTTGCACCGCAACTTGCGTCGCAATCGCCTTCTGGTTCAGCTCCAGCCGTTGCCGTTCCAGATCGTTCCTTTGGTTGAGCTCATCCGCCTTGCCTTTGCTCGCGCTATACGTCAACCCGCTGATCACGCCCAGGTCATACAGGCTCTTGTCCGTCTGCGACTGCAGCTTCGCCTGTGCCTGGTCTGCCCCAACCGTCGCCGCGCCCGCTCGCTGCGTCATCAGGTCGCTCTGCAGCCTCGCCTTGATGTTCTGCATATCCGCCTGCGCTGCCTTCAACTGCAGCTGCGCATCGAGCATCTGCTCCTGCACCTGAGGATCGACCAGGTCCATCAAAATCGTATCCGGCTGCACCTGCGCGCCCGGCAGCACCCGTATCCGCACCACCGTCGCCTCGGTCTGCGCCGGGATCAACCGAATCCGGTCCTCCCGCGGCACCAGCGTTCCCGGCCCGCGAACTTGCCGCAGCAGCGGCCCCCGTTTCACCGTGTCCGGGTACACAGCACTGTCCACCGTCGGAATCGCCGGCTTCAGCCGCACAATAAAGAACGCCGCCGCCGCAACCGCCACCACCACCACCACGGCGATCACCCAGTTCCGCCGCATTCTCTTCTTCTTCAAATCAGGACGCGAGATATCCATCGCTGATCGTTGATGCACCCCGGACACCAAACCGGACACCGCAAAACTCCCTGAAATACTTGTAACCAGCGATATGAGCGAAAACTTTCTGTTCGGACCCGCATTCTTGGTGTCCATAAACGAACACAAACTAGAAGCTCTATCACTGCACTCAAAGTGGTGCATGTGGAAATGAGGCTATGCTGAAAGCGAAAAAAAAGCGAAAATAGCGCATGGCCTCCGCTGCTCAGCTCCGCCAGCAGATCGACTCCGTTCTCGCCGGTAAAACCTCGGCTCACCTTGCCCTTGCACCACGCCTTGTAGCTCCCGGATTCGACTTCGGCTACGCCTCTCTGGACGCCATCCTCCGCGGCGGCCTTCCCGTAGCCGGCACCACGGAGATCCTCGGCTCCCGATCCTCCGGCCGAACCACCCTGGCGATGGCCTACCTCGCCGAGCGCACCCGTGAAGGACACATCTGCGCCTGGATCGACGTCTCCGGCGACCTCGCTCCCGAAGCCGCCCTAGCAGATGGCATCGACCTTGACCGAGTCCTTTGGATTCGCTGTTCCGGGATCTCAGAGCCGGGTGTGACCCCAGCAGTCCCACTCCTAAGCCAGCCGATAAGCAGCCCAGCACTCCATCTTGTCGCTAACGCATTTCCGCCAGCCAAACCTAATCTCCGCCCCTTCAATCCCACCCGCAGCCGCACCATAGGCACCCCCGGAGCTGCCAACCGCCCACTGGCTGCATCTCAATCCAATCCTCGCACGGTTCAAGTTGCAACCGACCGGCTTCCCGCTCGCCGGGGCACTCTCGTCCTACACAAAGCGCCACATAAACTCGAACCGCCCCAAACCTCTAAGCCGCCGGTCTCTACCTTCGTCAAGCCCAAAAAACCCTGGTCCCGGCTCGAGCAAGCCATCAAATCTGTCGATCTGCTCGTCCAGGCTGGAGGCTTCGGCGCCATCATCCTCGACCTCGGCAACATCGCCCCCAGCTTCGCTCGCCGCATCCCCCTTGCCACCTGGTTCCGCTGGCGATCGGCCCTCGAACGCGCTCGCACCTCCCTCATCGTGCTCACCCAGACCTCACCTGAGAGCCAGCAAAGCTGCTCCGGCTCCGCTGCCGAGCTCGTCCTCCGCCTCGAGCCCGAACTCCCAGCATCCGGCACCGTTCTTACAGGCCTCTCCTATCGCATGGAGATCGTTCGCCGCCGCTTCGAAACTCAGCCGTTCCACCAGCCCTCACGAAAACGCCCATCCTCCACCGCTACAGCCTGGCAAAGCCAGTCTCTCTGGAACGCCTCATGACTCCTCTCTACGCCGCCGTCGTCCTCCACCATCTCGCCGCCCAGGCTAGCCTGCGCCTCCGTCCACACCTTGGTCCGTCCGCCGTAGCTATCCTTGCCGGTACCCGCCCCCATGAAAGCCTCCACTCCGCCAACCCAATCGCACTCACCCTCGGCCTGATCCCCGGCATGTCCCGCATCGAGGTCGAATCATTTCCCGCCGTCCACATCCTCCCGCGATCGCTCAGCGAAGAACAATCTGCCGCCGCCATCCTCCTAGAAGCCATATCCCTCTTCACCCCCCGCGCCGAACCCCTCTCAACCCACACCCCACATTGGGAGTGCCTCCTCGACCTCACCGGCACCGAACGCCTCCTCGGTATCCCCGCCGATCTGGGCAGCAAGATCCTCGCCCACCTCCGCGTCCTAGGCTTCACCGCCTCCATCGCCCTCTGCGAGAACCCAGACGCCGCCATCTCCCTCGCCCGAGCCGCCCGTCAGCCTGTCATCGCCATTCCCCCAGGTCATATCAAACCCTCCCTAGCCCCACTCCCCATCCAAGTCCTCAACCTCTCAGAAGACGACCACGATCGCTTCTCCTCCTGGGGCATCCACACCCTCGGTCAACTCGCCCAACTCCCAGAGCGCGATCTCATCACCCGTCTCGGCCAGCCCGGCAAACGTCTCCTCCAACGAGCCCGCGGCGAACTCCCACACCTCCTCCAGCCCGCCGAGCCCGCCTTCAATCTCTCCGAAGCCCTCGACTTCGACGACCCCATCGAAACTCTTGAGCCCCTGCTCTTCTGCATCAACCCCATGCTCGAGCAGCTTCTCCTCCGCGCCCAATCCCGCACCCTCACTCTCGCCGCCATCACCATCACACTCACCCTCTACAGACCCTCAGACCGCAGCCTCAGCGAAACCCCCGGACCTCTCACCGGCCAGCTCTTCACCCGCACCATCCGCCCTGCCATCCCATCCGCAGACCGCACCCTTCTGCTCAAAATGCTCCAGCTTGATCTCGAATCCAACCCAGCTCCCGGTGCCATCATCCGCCTGCATCTCTCCGCCGAACCCGGTCAGACCTCACGCATTCAGCTCGGCCTCTTCGCCCCGCCCATGCCCGAGCCCACCCGCTTCGAGGACACCCACGCCCGCCTCGTAGCTCTCGTCGGCGAGACCAACATCGGCCGCCTCCGCCCCCTTGACACCCACGCTCCCGAGTCCTTCACGCTCGAACGCTTCAAGCTCCCCAATGCCGCCACATCCCTCCCAATCCCGCGCTCTCAAGACGCTCAACCCGCCACCGCCCTCCGCCACCTCCGCCCATCCGTGCCCATCCACGTCACCTTCTCACCCGACCAGCTCCGAGCCATCCGCAGCTTCTTCTTTGAATCCCGCTGCTACAAAGTCCTTCGCTGCTACGGCCCCTGGCGCTCCAGCGGCGAGTGGTGGCAGCCAGACCGCTGGTCCCTCGACACCTGGGACATCGTCGCCCGAGCCCAAAATGACTCCGAAGACTCCGGCGAGCTCCTCCTCTGCGTCATCGCCCACGACCTCATCCAGGACCGCTGGTTCATGGAGTCCATCTATGACTAGCCAGAGGTACGAGTACGCTGAGCTCCATGCATCCAGCGCCTTCTCTTTCCTTGAAGCCGCAAGCCAACCCGAAGCTCTCATCGCCCGCGCCGCAGAGCTGCAAATCCCCACCGTCGCCCTCCTCGACCGCAACGGCCTCTACGGAGCACCCCGCTTCCACACCCACGCTAAAGAGAAGGCAATCACCGCCCGCATAGGCGCCGAAATCTTCATCTCCGACCTCGGCTTTCACCGCCTCCAACCCCCCGCATGGCTCCCCCACCAGCAACGCCCCGAGCCCCCACGCATCCCTGTCCTCTGCGCCAGCCAGACCGGCTATCAGAACCTCTCCCAGCTCATCACCCGCTTCAAGATGCGTGAGGCCACCAAAGCCGAGGGCGCCGCAACCCTCGCTGACCTGGAAGAGTTCAGCCCCGGCCTCATCGCCCTAACCGGCGGTTCAGAAGGCCCACTCGCCGCCGCCCTCGCCCACGGTGGCGAACTTTGCGCACGCGCCACCGTACAGCACATGACCCGCATCTTCGGCCCCGCAAACGTCTACATTGAGCTCCAACGCCACGGCGAGCGCGCTGAAGAAGCCCGCAACCAAGCCGCCCTGCGGATCGCCGACTCCCTTCATCTTCCCATCCTCGCCACCAACGGAGTCCGCCACGCCACCGGCGATGAACGCGAAATCCTTGACGTCTTCACCGCCATACGACACGGCGTTTCGCTTGAGAAAGCCGGCCGTCTTCTCGCCTTCAACTCCCAACGAGCCATCCGCTCCCCCCGCACCATGCACCGCCTCTTCGCCGACCTCCCCGAAGCCATCGCTAATACTATCCACCTTGCCTCCCGTCTAGGCTTCCAACTGGACGACCTTGGTTACAAATTCCCTGCGTACAAAGTCGGCCCCAATGAAACCATGGACACCTTCCTCTGCAAACGCGTCATGGAAGGAGTAGCTAATCGCTATGGCCCCAAGAACAATCCCGAGCTCTACGCCAAAGCCATTAAGCAGGTAGACCGCGAGCTCAAGCTCATCGCCAAGCTCGGCTTCTCCGGCTACTTCCTCATCGTCTGGGATATCGTCCAGTACTGCCGCCGCTACGACATCCTCGTCCAGGGCCGTGGCAGCGCCGCCAATTCTGCCGTCTGCTATGCACTGGACATCACCGCCGTCGATCCAGTCGGCATGGATCTCCTCTTTGAACGCTTCCTCTCCGAGTCCCGCGACGAGTGGCCCGACATTGACCTCGACTTGCCCTCCGGCGACAAGCGCGAGCAAGCAATCAAGTACGTCTACACCCGCTACGGCCAGCTAGGCGCGGCCATGACCGCTAACGTCATCACCTATCGTGGAAAATCAGCCGCACGAGAAGTAGGGAAGTCTCTCGGCTTCGACGAACAGACCTTGGCCCGCCTCACCTCCCTCGTCAGCCAGTTTGAATGGAAAGGTGCAAGCGACACCATGGACGGGAACTTTCGCGCCGCCGGCTTCGACCTCGCACACCCACGCGTCTCGAAGTACCTCGAACTCTGCCTCCGCATGCAGGACCTGCCACGTCATCTCGGCCAGCACTCCGGCGGCATGGTCATCTGCCAGGGTTTACTCAACCAAGTTGTTCCCCTAGAACGCGCCTCCATGCCCGGCCGCACCGTCGTCCAGTGGGATAAGGAAGACTGCACCACCATGAAGATCATTAAGGTTGACCTCCTCGGCCTCGGCATGATGGCAGTTGTCAAAGACTGCCTTGATCTCATCCCCGCACATTACGGCCACACCGTCGATCTCGGCCAGCTACCCCACGAAGACGATATCTACGCCACTCTCCGCGCCGCCGACACCGTTGGTATGTTCCAGGTCGAATCCCGCGCCCAGATGGCCTCACTCCCACGTAACGCACCGAAGATCTTCTACGATATCGTCGTCCAAGTGGCGATCATCCGCCCAGGGCCCATCGTCGGCAAGATGATGCATCCGTACATGCGCCGCCGACAGGGAAAAGAAGAGGTCACCTACCCGCACCCCCTGCTGGAAGACACGCTGAAACGCACCCTCGGCGTCCCGCTCTTCCAGGAGCAGCTCCTCAAGATGGCCATGGTGGTCGCCAAGTTCACCGGTTCCGAAGCCGAGGAACTTCGCAAAGCTGTCGGCATGCGCCGCTCCATGAAGCGCATGAAGGAACTTGAAGCCAAGATGCGCCAGGGCATGACCGAGACCGGCCTCACCGAAGCCCAGCAAAACGACATCATCCAAAGTATCCAGAGCTTTGCCCTCTATGGCTTCCCGGAAAGCCATGCCGCCAGCTTTGCTCTCATCGCCTACGCCTCCGCATACCTCAAGGTGCGCTTTCTCGGCGCCTTCACCTGCGCTATCCTCAACAACCAGCCCATGGGCTTCTACACCCCCGCCGTTCTGGTTAAAGACGCTCAGCGCCACGGCCTGCGCATCAAACCCATCGACGTCCAGCGTTCCGCATGGTCGTGCGAACTCGAACCCGAAGAGGACGGCACTCTTAGCCTTCGCCTCGGCCTCCGTTACGTCCGCGGCCTCCGTGAGTCCACCGCGAACGCCATGGTCCACACCCGCCTCTCCCAGGGCTCCTTCCACAACACCCAGGACCTCACCAACCGGCTCCCCGCCATCAACCGCAAGGAGATGATCCAACTCGCCCGCGTAGGAGCCCTCAACTGGATCGCCGGCATACAGCATCGCCGCGACGCCCTCTGGCAAGCCGAAGAAGCATGCCGGCCCGTTGGCCCGCTTCTCGCATCCGAGACCAAGTCATCCGACACAGCCACTCCGCTCAGGATCATGCATACCGCTGAGCGTCTCGTCGCCGACTACTCCGGTACCGGTCTCACCATCGGTCAACACCCCATGCACTTCCGCCGCGAAGCTCTACGCCGTCGCCTGGTCCGTTCCGCCGCCGAGCTCAAACTCGCCCGCAACGGTAGCCTCGTCCGCGCCGCCGGCAGCGTCATCGCACGCCAGCGCCCCGGCACCGCCATGGGTTTCATCTTCCTCTCCATGGAAGACGAGACCGGCATCGCCAATGTCGTCATCCACCCTGACCTCTACGAGCGCGAACGCATCGCCGTCACCCGCGGCCGCTTCCTCCTCGTCGAAGGCAAGCTGCAAAACGAAGACGGCGTCATCCACGTCCGCGCCGACACCGTCGAAGTCCTGGACCTCGAAGCCATCGAGATCCGCTCCCACGACTTTCACTAAAGGCCCCGAACACCATGTGGTCCGAAGAAGAACTCCGCGATATACCCGACCCGCCTCGTACCGCGACCGGCTCCCATGCCCCCTCTGTCCGGCACGACATTCTCGCCCGCAACCACACTCGCGCTCAATCCCACCCCCATGAACTCACCCGAACCGCCAGCGTCATCTACACCCCAACCGCCACCACCCACGGCAACTTCATCGACGCCTCCTACCGCCGCATTCTCGCCAATCCAGCCTGGCACGCCCGACTGCGTAAGCCCCACACTTCCAAACGCCAGTCCCGCCTCACCACCACTCGTGTCGACCCCTGGTGCGAACTCGACGCAGCCACCTCTTCCGACGCGCTCCTCATGAACATCTTCTGCTATCCGCGCATTCTTGCTGCCGGCCCACTTCCTGCTCTCCTCGGCATCGACCCCCGCCTCGAACCCATCTTCGGCTTCAAGCCTCGCATCCCGCTCCACCGCAAACTCGTGGATACCACTGAAATCGACCTCAAGCTCGGTCCCCTCCTCGTCGAAGCGAAGCTCACCGAAGTCAGCTTCACCCCTGCCCCCCGCCGCAAACTCGACCGCTATCTCGACCTGCACGACCTCTTCCACCCCGCTCTCCTTCTCACCGACCCCGTCCCCGCCTACCAACTCATCCGTGGCGTTCTTGCCGCCCATGCCCTCGATTCCGGCTTCTGCCTACTCTGCGACGCCCGCCGCCCCGACCTCATCGACTCCTGGTACAACGTCATTCGGGCCGTCCGCCCACCCGACCTCCGCACCCGACTCCGGCTCCTCACCTGGCAGGAGCTGACCCTGCATCTTCCGCGTCCGCTCGCCACCTTCATCCACGAGAAGTACGGCATCTGACTTATCTTCGCCACCTTCCGGCGCTCGCCGAGTCTAAAATCACACCATCGCCAGCATGACCACCCTTACCCCACACCCGCGTATCCGGTCCATGCGCTGGCTGGCACCGTCACTCCTCCTGCACGCCCTCCTGGTCACCGTAATTCTCTACCATCGGCCCATCTGGGTTGCACCCCTGAAGCTTCCCGGCAACGAAGACGGCCACCTCCTTACCCTGGGCTACATACCCGGTCACCCCGGCCAGCAGGCACTTGTTCCGACCCCACAACCGCCCATGCCTGCGGCCCAGGTACTGAAGCCGCGCATACCATCTCCCGCCCGCCCGGTTGAGCATCCCGCACCTTCCACCAGCCCAGGTGCCAACTCCTCCTCCGCCACATCCGGCACGGACTCGCTTGGGAGCGGCAATGTGACCGTCGCCCTTGCCACCTTCTTCCCTCGGCCGAAGCCTGACCTTCCTGCTCATACCCGCGGAGACGTGATCGTCGATGTCGTGATCGATGAGACCGGCAAGATTATCGATACCAAGGTCGCTCAGAGCCTAGGCTTCAGTATCGACCAGACCGTTCTCGCCACGATTCAGACGTGGACTTTCACCCCTGCCACTCGCGACGGGAAACCCGTTCCGAGCGAGCAGGAGCTCCTTTTCCATTACGAGCGCGGCTAGTACCCGCCCCCCCCCCCACAATATTGCGCAAAATATTCAAAAGAAAAGGCTTAGCCTTGTATCAACCTTCGTAATCACCCGGAAAGTTACTTCGCACCCGGCGCATTGGGAGCCGCGCCGGCTATGCAAGCTCGACCGTCACCTGTTTTGCCGCGGCATCCAGGCCAGTGATCCGGAAGCTGCGGATCTGTCCAGGCTTCACGAGCTTTTCATCAACGGGAGCTGCGATCGTAGCCGGAAGGCCTTTCACGGAAGGTTTCCCGGCTGGGGTCAGGGAGGTCTTCCACTTCGCTCCCAGGAGCGATCCCAGTTGAGACAGATCGACAGGGCCAGCCGAAACACTCTCCAGCGCCTCCGGGACGTTATCCGGCAGAGGAACCGTACAGGTGGTCACGATGCCTTCCCCCAGTTCAATCCGGGCGCGATCGCCATCTACCGAGATCACTCGTCCGCTTACCGTGTCACCCGTGGCGTGCTCGGCGATGAACTCATCGATCCCGGTCGGCACCATCTGTTTGATCGAGAGACGCAGCTGCCGCTTCTCGCGATCGATCTCCAGGACCTGCGCCTTGACCACCTCACCGACGCGCAGCGCATCGGAGGGATGATTCAACCGCTTCTCGGCGGTGATCTCGGAGATGTGCACCATTCCCTCGATCCCTTCAGCCACCGTCACAAAGGCTCCGAACTTGGTGATGCTGGAGACCGGCCCCTCCACCTGCGATCCCACATGCACCGTCTTCACCAGCTCCGCCCACGGATCGCCGAGCGCCTGCTTCAGCCCGAGCGACATGCGCCGCTGATCCGCATCGATGCCCAGGATCACCGCCTCGACCACGTCTCCTACCTTGACGATGTCCGACGGCTTCCGCACCTTTTTGCCCCAAGCCATCTCGCTGATGTGGATCAGCCCTTCGATGCCCGGCGCAAGCTCCACAAACGCGCCGAAGTCCATCTCGCGCGTGACCACTCCCTTGACCTTCTCGCCCAGCGTGAACTGCTCGGCCACCTTGTCCCACGGATGCGGTTGGAGCTGCTTCAGCCCGATGGCGATCCGCCGCTTTCTGGCCGGATCACTCGCATCCGGCTGATCGATCTTCAGGACCTTCGCCTCAATTAAATCGCCAATGCTCAGGATGTCTGCGGGGTTAACTACGCGATGCCAGGCCATGTCCGAGATGTGCAGCAACGCATCCGCCCCATTGAGATCGACAAACGCCCCATACTCCGTAAGCGACCGTACCGTCCCGCCGACGACATCACCCTCCGCCAACTCGGCGAATCGGGCATCCGCCCCAGCTTTTGCCTCTTCTTCCAACACGCTTCGCCGATCGACGATCGCATCCGGCCGTCCGCTCTCACCGCCTTCAAGATCCAACTGCGTGATCCGTACCCGGACCTCCTGTCCCACCAGCTTTTCCATCTCCGCCGCATCGCGTGTGCCCGTTCGCGATGAAGGCATGAAGGCCCGCATGCCTATATCGACGGTCAGCCCACCCTTCACGACTCCGGTGACGGTCCCCAGCACTGTGCCCTTGGCTTCAAACGCCTCTTCGAGCGATGTAAAGTCCTTCACCAAAGCCGTCCGCTGCCGCGTCAGCTCGTAGTATCCATCTAGGTCGCGGCCCCTGACGGTCACCCTGACGCGATCTCCGGTCTCTACGGCCTTCTCATCTTTGGCAAATGCGGTCAGGGGCAGGATGCCTTCCGTCTTGTAACCGATATCGAGGAACACACTGTCGTTCGAGACCGCCACCACGGTCGCATCGATCTGTTTCGACCCCCCGGTACGATCCACCGCGGTCGCCCGTGCGCGGTCATCCTCGCGGAGCAGGGAAGCGAAGTCCTGATTGTCGTCGTTTGATAATGTGTTTGCTGCGGAGAGGGAGGTATCGAGGTTATCCACCCCCTCATTTTACTCCGCGGAAGAGAGAAGGCGGACCTCCCACTCCGAGAGGACCGCTCTTCGTCTGACCCGCCAGCGGCTTACTCTTTCTCGATCACGCTCTCCTTGCCATCGCAAAGCAGAACGAAGCTACGGCCGCCAACGATGACCTTCTTCAAGGCGGGCGCTTCCGCAAAAGGGTCATCCAGGTTCTCTGTATTCAGGCAGTACTTCCAGGGCCGCCCCTTGGGCGCTTCGGGCAGAGTGAACTCAACCCCTTCATGAAAAGCATTGATCAACATCATGAACGAGTCGTCCACCACAGGGTTGCCGTCCTCGTCGGAGACCTGCAGGGTGTTGCCGTTCAACAGGAGCGCAAGCGACCGGTTCCAAGGCTCGCTCCATGCCTCCTCCGAGAACTCTTCGCCGTTGGGGTTGTACCACGTGATGTCCCGCTCCACCTGGTCCTTCTTGCCTTTGATGGGACGGTCCTGGAAGAACTTCCGCCGATGCAGATTCGGATGCTTGAGCCGAAGCTGAATCAGGTCCGCTGTGAACTTCATCAACCGCCGGCGGGGCTCATCCAGGTTCCAGTCATACCAGGTCAATTCATTGTCCTGGCAGTAGGCATTGTTGTTGCCGCGCTGCGAGCGTGCCACTTCATCGCCGCCGGTCAGCATGGGCACGCCCTGGGAGAGCATCAAGGTCGCCAGGAAGTTCCGTGTCTGCTGCTCCCGGGCGATGTTGATTGTTTCATCCTCGGTTGGGCCTTCGGCACCCATGTTCCAGCTCTCGTTATCACTGGCACCATCGTTATTATTCTCGCCGTTCGCCTCATTGTGCTTCTCGTTGTAGCTCACCAGGTCGCATAGCGTGAAGCCGTCATGTGCGGTCACGAAGTTGATGCTGGCGTATGGCTTGCGACCGTCGTATTGATACAGATCCGAAGATCCGGTAAGCCGGTACGCGAAGTCCGAGAGCTGCCCTTCATCGCCCTTCCAGAACTTCCGCACCGTATCCCGATATTTGCCGTTCCACTCCGCCCAAAGCACCGGAAACTGTCCCACCTGGTACCCGCCGTCGCCCACATCCCAAGGCTCCGCGATCAGCTTGACGTCCGCCAGCGTCGGATCCTGATGGATGGTTTCAAAAAAGGAGGACAGCTTCGAGACATCGGACAGTTGGCGTGCCAGCGTCGCCGCCAGGTCGAAGCGGAAACCATCCACATGCATCTCCGTCACCCAGTAGCGCAGGGAGTCCATGAGCAGCTTCAGCACCTGTGCGTTGTACACATTGAGCGTATTTCCGGTGCCGGTATAGTCCATGTAAAACTGCGGCTTGTCTGCGACGATTCTGTAATACGTGGTGTTACAAATGCCCTTAAAGGAGAGCATCGGTCCCTTCTCATTGCCCTCGCACGTGTGGTTGTAGACCACATCCAGGATCACCTCCAGCCCGGCCGCATGGAGATCCTTCACCATCTGCTTGAACTCCTCAACCTGGCCTCCCGTGTCGCCGCTGGAGCTATAACGAGACATTGGGGCGAAGTATCCCAAAGTGTTATAGCCCCAGTAGTTCGCCAGTCCTTTATCCACCAGGTTTCCGTCATCGATGAAGTGGTGCACCGGCAGCAACTCGACCGCCGTCACTCCGAGCATCTTCAGGTAGTTGATGCTCGACGGGTGTGCCAGCCCCGCATAGGTGCCCCGCAGTTCTTCCGGAACCATCGGGTTCTTTTCCGAGTATCCCTTGACATGTACCTCGTAGATGACCGAATCCGACAGTGGGGTATTCGGCGCACAATCGTTCGCCCAATCGAACTTATGCTGCACCACCACCGACTTCGGCACACCCGCCGCTGAGTCCTGCGTGTCGATCTCCAGGTCATTGCCGGACGTCACGTTGTAGGGAAAGATCGGCTGCTTCCAGTCCACGTCCCCGCAGATCGCCTCCGCGTACGGATCAAGCAGAAGCTTCGCCTTGTTATAGCGTTGCCCTTCTTCGGGCTTCCAAGGCCCATCCACCCGGTATCCATACCTTTGACCCGGTTTAATTCCGAGGACCATTCCATGCCACACGAACGCCGTGCGCTCTTTCAGGTCAATGCACTCTGTCTGATCTCCGGCCTCGTCGAACAGACAGACCTGCACACCGGTGGCGTGCTCGGAGTAAAGCGCAAAGTTTGTACCTCGTGACGATGCCTTTGCACCAAGAGGAAAAGGACTACCAGGCAGAAGCTTATACATGCACACTCGCAATCGAAGAGAGTCGTTACACCAGGACCTGTGTTGATCACTTGGATAGATGCAAAAAGCGGCTTCCTCGATATTGCGCTTCGAAGATCCGTGTTGAGGCGAGCTAAGTTTTGAGGTGGGCCGGGAGGTACTTGGTGATGTCGTTGAAGATGACGATTGCGGCGAACAAGACGATACAGACGAAGGCGACCTGGTAGACGCGCTCCTTGATCTGCTGGTTCAAGTCGCGGCGGATAAGGCTCTCGATGGCGAGGAAGGCGATCATGCCCCCGTCGAGGATGGGGATGGGCAGAAGATTGAAGATGCCTAGATTCAGGCTGATCATGGCCATGGTGCCGATGATTGGGAGCCAACCGGGCATGTCGAAAGCTTCGTGGACCTGAACGCCTATGCCGATGGGGCTGGAGAGGGACTTGACCGAGACCTGATGGGTGAAGAGGCGGCCGAGGACGTCGCGGATGAGCAGCGAGTTGCGCTTGTTGAACTCCCAGGAGGCGGCCGCGGCCTTGCCGAGGGGATAGTGCTCGACGACGGTGGGGGGCGGGACCGGGTGGAAGCCGATCTGGTACATCTTGGTGCCGTCCTGGGCGTCGCCTAGCTCGGGGGTGAGGTCGACTGGGAACGACTTGACCCGTCCATCCGGCTGGGGGCGGTCGATGATGAGGCGTGCGGGCTTGCCGGCCTGATCTTGCAGGTAGGCAAGCAACGCGGGGACAGAGTGGAAGCTGTGGCCGTCGATGGCGGCGATCTTGTCTCCGGATTGCAGACCGGCGCGGGCGGCGGGCATGTTGGGCCGCTCGGCGACGGACATAATGCCGATGGGCGTGGTCTGCATGACCGGGATGAGGCCGAGCTTCTCGAAGGCGAAGTCTTCCGGGCGGCCTTTGTTCTCGACGAAGATCTGGGTGTCGACACGATGGCCGTCGTGAAGGTAGGAGATGGGGGTGTTCTGGTTGAAGTTGAGCTGGGCGCGATCTTCAACGTCAGCCCAGGTTGGATTCTCCTGGTGGTCGAAGGCGACGACCGTGTCGCCGGTCTGGATGCCGGTGCGGGAGGCTTGAGAGTTGCGGGAGACGTAGTCGATGACGCCTGGATGGGCGACGAAGTCCATGACCTCGTTATGCGCCATGTAGAAGACGGTCATGAGGACAAAGGCAAGGATGAAGTTGGCGACCGGGCCGGCGAGGGCGATGATGGTGCGCTGCCAGCGGGGATGATTCTGAAGCTCGCCGGGATCGTTCGCGACGGCGGGGCTGGTCGAGTCTTCAGCGTCTTGGATGCCGGACGGGTCCATCTCGCCGGCCATCTTGACGTAGCCGCCAAGCGGAAGAAGATTGAGGCGGTAGTCGGTGCCGTTGTGGACGAAGCCGAAGAGGCGTTTGCCGAATCCGACGGCGAAGGCTTCGACGCGGACGCCGCAGAGCTTGGCTGCGGCGAAGTGCCCAAATTCATGCACCAGAACCATGATGCCGAGGACGACGGCGAGTTCCGGGATTGCTGCGAGCGTGGATCCGGAGAACAAGGGCAAAACCTCTTACAGGGACGATGAGTTAAGCGCGGGAGAGGAGCTCCCGGGCAAGCGATCTTGCTGCCTTATCGGCGGCGAGAACCCCTGGGATAGACGTCGGGGCGGCTGCCGGGGTAAGCGCGAGCACATTCTCGATTGTACGTGGGATACCGAGGAAGGGGATATCCCCGTCCAGGAAGGCGGCGACGGCGATCTCATCGGCGGCGTTGAGGGCGATGCAGGCGGACGGGCCGGCTTCAGCGGCTTCGTAGGCGAGGCGGAGGCAAGGGAAACGTTCGCAGTCGGGCGGGGAGAAGTCGAGCTGAGAGAGTTGGGCGAGGTCGAAGGTGAGATTGGAGGCTGGTCTCTCAGGGTAGGCGAGGGCGTAGAGGATGGGGAGTCGCATATCGGTGACGGAGATCTGCGCGAGGATTGAGCCGTCCTGAAACTCTACGAGCGAATGTACGGTGGATTGGGGGTGAACGGTGACGCGGACTTTGGCGGCCGGAAGATCGAAGAGACGGCACGCCTCGATGACTTCGAAGCCTTTGTTCATCATGGTGGCGGAGTCGATGGTGATGCGCCTGCCCATAACCCAAGTGGGGTGCTTCAGGGCCTGCGCCGGGGTGATGCTTTTAAATTGCTCCAAGGGCGTGTTGCGGAACGGGCCACCGGAGGCGGTGAGCCAGATCTGCTTGACCTCGGCCGGGGTTCCGCCGCGCATAGCCTGGTGGACCGCGTTGTGCTCGGAGTCGATGGGAAGAAGAGCGACTTGGTTGGCGCGGGCGGCGGCGATGATGAGATCGCCGGCGGCTACGAGGCATTCCTTATTGGCCAGGCCGATGGTCTTGCCAGCCTGGACGGCGGCGTAGGTCGCTTCCAGGCCGGCGACCCCTACGATCGCGGAGACAACGAAGTCGACCTCAGGATGTGTGGCTACGGCGATGGTGCCGGCGGTGCCGTAAAGGACTTCGCAGCCGGTGACGCCGGCGGCGCGCAGGGCGAGCTTGAGGGTGCCGGCAAGTTCCTCGGTCGCGACGGATAGGACAAGGGGACGCCAGCGGATAGCCTGGGCGAGGGCGACGTCGAGATTGGAACCGGCCGCCAGGGCGAGGGGGAGGTAGCGGTCGGGAAACTGCTCGCAGATCGAGAGGGTGGAGGTTCCGATGGAGCCGGTGCTCCCAAGAATCGCAATCTTCTTCACTGCCCTATCTTCGCAGATCGTTGGAGAAGTAGATTCGGTGGATGAGGCGATCCTTTGCGGAGCGGGTTCTAGCGTTCGAGGAGGCGCTTCCACTCAAGGTCGGACGCCCTGCGACCCTCTTTGAGGCCGGCGGGAAGCCTGCCGGAACGCCGGGCGGGGAACGAAAAGCGGCAGACGTGCTCTTGTTCTTCGCGCTCCAGGGCTGACTCTTCGACGCTCGAGGAGATGGTCGAGAGACATGCCAGGCAGATGGAGTCGACGGTTCCGTCTATCTTCCTTCGGTGTGAAAAAAGCATCTTTGTCTGCTGTTCCGTCTTCGTCTGCTGTTCCATAGGGACCCCCGCGCACGACCTAGCGTAAGTGCTGCGGGACTGCGCTTGCCATACCACTTACTAGGCATGATGCTCGGGCGGTCCAGCCAAGACGGAGAGATTTTGGCGAAACGAGCCTTTGTCGGGCGGGAGTATCATTTGATAGCCGGTGACGTCTAACCCGGTGATGCGACGTTTTGCCTGGGAGTGATTGCGACGATGCCGAAGAGTTCGAAGATTCTGCTGCTGGTTGTATCGGTTGTGTTGGTGATGACGATCTTCCTCGGCACCCGGGCGAATGGCGTGAGCGCGGCCACCGAACAGGGCGATGGCGCGTACCGCCAGATCAACGTCTACAGCGAGGTCTTGCGCCATATCCAGGCGGATTATGTGGAAGAGCCGAATATTCCTCAGGTGACGAACGGCGCACTGCGCGGGCTGCTGGAGTCTCTGGATGCGGACTCGAGCTATCTGACGCCGAGTGACTACAAGACTTATAAAGCCGCGCTGGCGACGGACAAGGGCACGAAGGCGCAGGTCGGAATGAATGTGTCCAAGCGGTTCGGCTATGCGACCGTCGTCTCCGTGGTGCCCGGAAGTCCGGCCGAGAAGGCGAACTTTACCGATGGCGACATCCTGGAGGCGATCAACGGGGTGGATACGCGAGACCTTTCCCTGGCGATGATCCAGATGATGCTGGAAGGAAAGCCGGGGACTGAGGTGAGTGTGTCCGTGGTTCGGCCCAAGAAGGCTGCGCCGGACAAGATTACGATGACGCGGACGATGACGGTTGAGCCGCCGGTGCAGGAGACGATGTATGAGAACTCGACGATCGTCTACCTGAAGCCGGAGACTCTGGACCATGAGCATGTGCAGGCGATCGAGGGAAAGCTGAAGGCTACGGAGAAGGGTACAGCCAAGAAGGTGCTGCTCGATCTGCGGGATGTCTCGACCGGCGACATGGCGGAGGCGACGCGTCTTGCCAACTTCTTTCTGAAGACGGGAACCATCGCAACTCTGGAAGGACAGAAGGTCGCGAAGGTGACGTTTGCGGCCGATCCCTCGAAGGCGATCGACCCGACGGCGCCCATGGTAGTGCTGGTGAACCGCGGCACGGCAGGTCCTGGTGAACTGGTGGCCGGGGCTCTGCTGGATGACAAACGAGCGGAACTGGTGGGCGAGAAGACCTTCGGCGAAGGCGCGCAGCAGAAGACGTTTGAGCTGCCCGACGGTGCGGCGCTCATCCTTTCCGTGGCGAAGTACCAGACACCTTCCGGTAAAAAGCTGCAGGATGATGCCATCACTCCTGGTGTGCTGGTAGCTTCCAATGTCGACGACTCTGCCGACGAAGGCGACGAAGGGGATATGACGGAGACTCCCAGCAAGCTGCCCGGTGCGGCGACCGGAGCTACGGTCAATCCGGTGAAGATCAAGCCGAGTGTAACCGTGGATGACCAGCTATCCAAGGCGCTCGAGATTCTCAAAGCCAAGGCCGCTTAGTCCAGAGGCCGCCAAGAAACGAACATCAGGAGGGCGGTCCCGAGTTATCGGGGCCGTTTTTGCGTCTGCGCATCTTTGCAGTTTGCAAAGCATGGGTGGTCTGGCATACTTCTCTTCGCATGCTGTTCCGGGCGCGGGCTGTGCCTGGATGGCGGGCGTGCTGCATCACGGGCCCGATTGTCCTTCCTGGGAGCCTGAATGAGCAATATCAACGGCAAGGTCTACGCGATGAACGTGGTCACGCCGATGCGGCCGTGGAAGACCTTTTTTCTACGTGCGATCTTCTTCCTGCTCTGGAATGTGAAGCCGATGCAGAACGACCTCATCGACCTGTCGTTCATCGAGTTTGCGCGCTGGGTGATCGTGCCGCGTAGGAAGTTTCCGTACCTGGGCAAGGGGCAGGAGAAGGAGTCGCTGAAGTACGACTACCTACTGTTCTTCAGCAACTTTAATGGCACGTGGAACCAGTATATCGATGCGTTCTCCGCGGTGTTGAGCAAGGGGCTGGACTTGATCTGGCGCTGGAGCGACAAGTATCCGGGGTCGGTTCCAGTCACGCCATTCAAGGAGTACATTGCGCGGGTGCAGTTCGACACGGACTACTACTACACGGCCTATCCGCATGCGACGGCGAATGACTTGAAGTCGGCGCACGTGGTGCAGGATGCGGTGACGGCGCTAAGCGCACGGGCGCGGGAGTGTTCGCCGGAGGAGTTCGGGGATGCCTATTTAGATTTCGTGTTGCAGGTGCAGACCCACCTGGGTGAGACAGGTGAAGCTCCCGTGGCCTGCTGAGGGGATCGAACGATGCCGAATCAAAGTGGAAGACTATATGGGCTGACAATCCTCTCGCCAATCATCGACGATGACTGCGCTATTCCGTCGCACGATCTGCAGATACGCAAGTATCTCGCTGCGCTGCCGACGGATGAGCGGAGCCCGTTTGCCCGGGCATCCGGGACCCACCTGGCGCGGCTGGTGGTAATGGACGACGTGATCTATGTGGGTGCGCCTTCGTGTGAGGAGCACCTGAAGTCGAAGTACCTGGTCTTCGAGTCGAACTGCGATGTGGACCTGGACGGCTACCTTGCGGGGTTGGCAAAGACGATCCCGAAGGAGCTGGATGCAATTTGGTGCCATTGTGTGGGATATCCCCTTGCCGCGAATGTGGATGCCTTCGTTGCCTACATGAAGGCGTGTCAGTTGGAGACCTCGTTCTTCTTTGCGGCAGTCAACGACAAGACCGTCCCGCAGGCGCTGCGAGCGCTGATGACACAGAATGCGGTTGCAGAGTTCATCGCAAGCCACCAAGGGGTGGCGCCGGCGGAGCTGCAGGGGGAGTTTCTCGCCTTGATGGCGAAGCTCGCGGCGGAGCCTACTCCGCCGGCAGGGTCTATGGGACCGCATCGCTTGATGAAGACGGGTGGGCACAATGAGTAAGCTGAACGCGAGCGATATTCAGGGCTTCGTGCTGCGCGGGTATAACCTTCCGCTCGCACGCTACTACTTCCTGCATCTTGCGGGTGCGAAGCAGGCGCGGGAGTTGTTGGAACGGCTGCATCCTCTGATTACCACGGGTCAGCGGTGGGACAGCGGCAAGCCGGACAGTACCGTCAACCTTGCGTTTACGCATCAAGGTCTGGCGGCGTTCGAGCTGCCGCAGGCCACGCTGATCAGCTTTCCAGTGGAGTTTCAGCAGGGCATGCGCGGGCGTGCCGCGATCCTGGGCGATACAAAGCGCAACGCTCCGGAGCACTGGGATGCCTTCTGGCATCAAGAGACGGTGCATGCATGGCTGGGAGTGAATGCACAAACTTCAGAGTCTTTGGAAACCTGCTGTGACGGTGTTCAAACGATCCTGACGGAGACCGGGACGCATGTGCTTGGGTCGCAGGATGCGGCTGCGGCAGTCGTCGACGGGAAGCCTACGACGAAGGAGCACTTCGGCTATACGGACGGCTTCGGGAACCCGGACTTCCTGGGAGTCGAACGCTCGACGCAACCGGGGCAAGGTAAGCGCATGCCGGATGGAACGTGGGCGCCGCTCGCAACCGGCGAGCTTCTGCTGGGGTACGCGGATGAGGCAGGCGAGCTCCCCATGGCACCGGTGCCGCATCTGCTGGCGGCGAACGGGACGTTCATGGTCTACCGCAAGCTGCACCAGAATGTGGCGACGTTTCGCGAGCAGTTGGAGAAGTATGCGGCGCAGTATGGCGGCGGCAAAGAGAAGCTCGCGGCCAAGTTCATCGGGCGTTGGCGCGATGGGACGCCGCTGGAGCTTTCAACGGATTGCCCGGATCCAACGATCGCTCAGGATCCCATGCAGAGCACGAATTTCACCTACGGGGATGATCCGGAGGGAACGCAATGTCCGTTGGGCGCGCACCTCCGCAGGGTGCATCCGCGGGATGCGTTCGGGTTCGATGGAAAGCTGGTGCATCGCAGGCGAATCACGCGGCGGGGGCTGCCGTATGGACGCTTTGCCGGTGAGGACGAGGCGGTCAGCGATAGCGAGGATCGGGGCGTCATCTTTATGGCTCTGAACGCAAGCCTGATGCGTCAGTTTGAGTTCGTGCAGCAGCAGTGGATCGAGTATGGCAACGACGCCAAACAGGGCAACGATAAGGACATGCTCATGGGTAATCACGACGGCTGCGGGCGCTTTGTCATTCAGGGAGACAAGACTGCGACGAATCCGCCATTTGTATGCAGCCATCTGCCGAACTTCGTGGAGCTGCGCGGCGGCGATTACTTTTTTCTGCCGAGTTTGACGGCATTGGGGATGCTTGCACGGGGCCTGGTCGATCCGCGATGAGTTGAGGTGCGAGGGCTTCGGAACGTGCTATCGTGAGAGGCTGTGAATACCCTCTTCACCGGCGAGCAGGAGGCTCCGCAGACCGACGCTCGACCGGTGTGGAAGCGTGTGCTGCAGCGAGTTTTGCTGCAAGGTCCGGACTACGCGGATCGCAAGCTTGCGGTGCGGCGGACGTACCTGCTTTTGCTTGCGATGTCGCTGGTGTTTGGAGTGATGAGCGGGCTGATGCTGGTGTACTCGGTCGATGTGCCGCAGATGGACGAGTTGGCCAAGTACAGGCCGAACACCACGACTGAACTGCTGGACGCACATGGGAAGATCATCGGCTCATTTGCGTTGGAGCGTCGGCTGGTGGTTCCATACGGCGACTTTCCGCCGGTGCTTCGGGATGCCATCATCTCGATCGAGGACAAGAGCTTTGAACGCAACTGGGGGGTGAATCTCGTAAGGGCGATCGGGGCGGCGTATGCGGATCTGCACTCGCGGAGCCGGGTGCAAGGCTCGTCCACTTTGACGATGCAGCTGGCCCGGAACCTCTTTCTCTCTTCGCAGAAGACCTATGGCCGGAAGCTGCAGGAGATCTTCCTGACGGTGCAGATCGAGCGGCGATTCAGCAAGGACCAGATCTTTGAGCTGTACGCCAACCAGATCTACCTGGGACATGGCCGGTATGGGTTTGAGGCAGGGTCGCAGTTCTACTTTTCGAAGCATGTGAAGGACCTGACGCTGCCCGAGGCGGCACTGCTGGCGGCGTTGCCCAAGGGGCCGGAGTACTACTCGCCGCTACGCAGCCCGGAACGGGCGCTCAAGCGTCGGAACCTTGTGCTGAGCGAGATGGAGCATGATGGGAAGATCTCGGGGCAGCAGGCAGACGATGCCAAGGCGGCGCCGCTGGGATTGAAGATCGAGCAGGCGGCTAACAGCCTTGCGCCTTACTTTGTCGAAGAGGTAAGGCGGCAATTGGAGAAGGAGTACGGCGTCGACGAGGTGCATGGGGCGGGGCTACGG